>CAWFXU010000007.1:0-415083 GCA_963819895.1 uncultured Gammaproteobacteria bacterium | reverse complement strand
CGGCGCCTTGTGCTGCTCGGTGGCCTCGCGGTTCACGACCGGGGCGCAGATCACGATGTCGCCGAGCAGCGGCACGTCCACGCCCGGCGGCAGCTCGGCCGGGAACGACAGCACGTTGGTGGGATAGTCCTTGTGGCGGTAGCGCGCGTTCAGTTCGCGCATCTCGGGCTCGTCGACGATGCGCACCGACAGCTCCGCGCCGGCATGCGCCGCGCCGAGCGCCGCGCGCACCCAGCGGCGCATGCTCGGCGCCCCGGGTATGCCGGAATCCGCCGATGCGCAGTCCACGTCGACGCGCCCTGGCATCTACGTGGGGTGTGCGGCCGCGGCGCGGTGCCGCGGGCTCGGAGGCAACCTGCTTCTCGAAGGCCTCGTAGGCTTCGACGATGCGCTGCACCAGCGGGTGGCGCACCACGTCGCGCGGGGTGAACCAGGTGAAGCCGATGCCCTCGACGCCCTCGAGGAATGTCATGACCTGCGCCAGGCCCGATTGCGTGCCGCGCGGCAGGTCGACCTGCGTGACGTCGCCGGTGATCACCGCCTTGGAGCCGAAGCCGATGCGGGTCAGGAACATCTTCATCTGCTCCGGCGTGGTGTTCTGGCTCTCGTCGAGGATCACGAAGGCGTGGTTCAGCGTGCGTCCGCGCATGTAGGCGAGCGGGCAGACCTCGATGACGTGGCGCTCGATCAGCTTGTTCACGTTCTCGAAGCCGAGCATCTCGTAGAGCGCGTCGTAGAGCGGGCGCAGGTACGGATCGATCTTCTGCGCGAGGTCGCCGGGCAGGAAGCCGAGCTTCTCGCCGGCCTCCACCGCCGGGCGCACCAGCAGGATGCGGCGCACCTGCTCGCTCTCCAGCGCCGCCACCGCGCAGGCCACCGCGAGGTAGGTCTTGCCGGTGCCGGCGGGGCCGATGCCGAAGTTGATGTCGTGCTGCTGGATCGAGCGCACGTAGTGCTGCTGGCTCTTGCCGCGCGGCTTGATGACGGCGCGGCGCATGCGCACGCACGCCGAGCGAGGCGACGTCGCCCTCGCCGGCGGCTTCGGCCGCGGTCAGTTCCTCGACGCCGGACTGCTGCAGGCGCAGGTGCACCTGGTCCGGGGTCAGTTCGAGGTGGCGGGCGGTCTCGTCGTAGAGGTGGATGATCACCGCGCGCGCGGCCATCCGGGCCTGTTCCGGGCCGTCCACCACGAAGTGGTTGCCGCGGTTGCGGATGCTGACGCCGAGGCGTTCCTCGATGAGGTGCAGGTGCTGGTCGAACTGGCCGCACAGCCGCGCCAGGCGGCGCGAGTCGCTGGGTTCGAGGACGAACTGTAGTGTCTGCGGGTCGTTCAAAGGGGTTTCTGGGGCCTCTTGCGGCCAGGGGGACGGGCCAAGGATAACGTCAATCGCAGACCTGCGAAAGCGCGGCCCCTCCCTGTGGGTCGCCATCGTGGGTCGCCATGCATGGCGACGCAGCATTCTGGCGACATGGCACGCAGTCGGCATGAACGCCGTCGGCATGAATGCCGACCTACAGGCCAGCTCCGCGCGCAGCGAGTTCGGCAGCGCCTCGGTGATCTCCACGTCGACGAACTGCCCGATCAGGCCCGTGTCGTCGCTGCTGAAATGCGTGAGCCGGTTGTTCTCCGTGCGCCCCTGCAGGCGGCCCGGGTCGCGCTTGGACACCTCGGTGACCAGCACGCGCTGCGATGCTGCCGACCATGCGCCGGCTGATCTCGAAGGCCTGCTGGTTGATGCGCGCCTGCAGCAGCGCCAGGCGCTGCTTCTTGAGCTCCTCGGGCGTGTCGTCGGGCAGCTCGGCGGCCGGCGTGCCGGGGCGCGCGCTGTAGACGAAGCTGAACGAGTGGTCGAAGCCGACGTCCGCGATCAGGCGCATGGTGTCCTCGAAGTCCTTTTCCGTCTCGCCGGGGAAGCCGACGATGAAATCCGAGGAGATGCTGATGTCCGGGCGCACGCGGCGCAGCTTGCGGATGGTCGACTTGTACTCGAGCGCGGTGTGGTTGCGCTTCATCGCCGCGAGGATGCGGTCCGAGCCGCTCTGCACCGGCAGGTGCACGTGGCTCACCAGCTGCGGGATGTCCGCGTAGGCCTGCACCAGCGCATCGCTGAACTCCAGCGGATGCGAGGTGGTGTAGCGGATGCGCCCGATGCCCTCGATCGCCGCCACCAGGTGCAGCAGCTCGGCGAAGTCGGTGATCTCGCCCAGGTGGTTGCGGCCGCGGTAGGCGTTGACGTTCTGCCCGAGCAGGTTCACCTCGCGCACGCCCTGGGCGGCGAGGTGCGCGATCTCGGCGAGCACGTCGTCGAGCGGGCGGCTGACTTCCTCGCCGCGCGTGTAGGGCACCACGCAGAAGCTGCAGTACTTGCTGCAGCCTTCCATCACCGAGACGAAGGCGCTCGGCCCGCTCACCGAGGGCTCCGGCAGGCGGTCGAACTTCTCGATCTCCGGGAAGCTGATGTCGACCACCGGGCCGCGGCGTTCGCCGGCGAGCGCGGTGTCGAGCATCTCGGGCAGCCGGTGCAGGGTCTGCGGGCCGAACACCAGGTCCACGTACGGGCGCGCGGCGGCCGATCGTCGCCGCCTTCCTGGCTGGCCACGCAGCCGCCCACGCCGATCACCAGGCCCGGGCGCTCCTCTTTCAGCTTGCGCCAGCGGCCGAGCTGGTGGAACACCTTCTCCTGCGCCTTCTCGCGGATCGAGCAGGTGTTCAGCAGCAGCACGTCGGCTTCGTCCGCGTTGTCGGTCGCCTGCAGGCCGTGGCTCTCGCGCAGCAGGTCGAGCATGCGCGCGGAGTCGTACTCGTTCATCTGGCAGCCGTGGGTCTGCACGAAGACTTTCCGGACGGGACGGTCGTTCATTGGCGTGGGGAGGGGCACGAAAAAAGGGCGGAAATTATAGCGGCCGCGGCGGGCGATGCACAGGCGGGGGCTGTGGTATCCTTCGCGCCCCCTTGCATTTACCCACCGACGAGCGATACGCGCATGGCGGCCGAACCGATCTACAAAGTCATATTTCTGAACCAGAACCAGGTGTTCGAGTTATATGCCAGGCAGATCTACCAGAGCGACCTGTACGGTTTCATCGAGGTCGAGGAATACGTGTTCGGCGAACGCAGCCAGATCGTGGTCGATCCGGCCGAGGAAAAGCTGAAGAACGAGTTCGCCGGTGTGAAGCGCAGCTACATCCCGATGCACGCGATCATCCGCATCGACGAGGTCGAGAAGGAAGGCTCGGTGAAGATCCGCGAATCCAAGGGCAGCGACGGCAAGGTCATGGCCTTCCCGCTGCCCGGCATGCGCCCGCAGTTCGGCGGCGAGCCGCCCGGCGACGGCTGATCTCCCGCGGGTCCGGATTTATCCGGACCCGCGTTTCACGTAGGTCCGGCTTCAGCCGGACAATGTCCGGATAAATCCGGACCCCACGGGCGCGACGCGCCCGGGCCGGTCACGCGCCAGCCGCTGCCGCACGCTCGCCAGTTTCACGCACACCACGAACACCTCCATCGCGCGCTCGATTTCGGCCTGCGTCGGGAAGCTCGGGGCGATGCGGATGTTGCTGTCCGCCGGATCCTTGCCGTAGGGGAAGGTGGCGCCGGCCGGGGTCAGCTTGACGCCGGCCTCGGCCGCGAGGCGCACCACTTCCTTCGCCAGTCCGGGGCGCGTGTCGAAGGACACGAAATAGCCGCCGCGTGGCCGGCTCCACGAGCCCATGCCGGTGCCCGCGAGTTCGCGCTCCAGCGTGTCGAGCACCGCGGCGAAGCGCGGGCGCAGCAGCGCCGCATGGCCGTCCATGTGATCGAGCACGCCGGCGTAATCCTTCAGGAAGGCGACGTGGCGCTTCTGGTTCACCTTGTCCGGGCCGATGCTGCTGAAGCCCATGTGCTGGCGGATCGCCGCGAGGTTCGCCGCCGATGCCGCCAGGAAGGCCACGCCGGCGCCGGCGTGCGTGATCTTGGAGGTCGAGCCGAACAGCAGCACGCTGTTCTCGGTGCCGGCGCGCTCGGCAGGCGTCGAAGATCGGCGCGAGTTTCGGCGCGTCGCGCTCCAGCGCGTGCACCGCGTAGGCGTCGTCCCAGAAGAGGCGGAAGCCCGGCGCTGCACGCTTGCCGAGCGCCGCGCAGCGTCGCCACCGTGGCCTCGTCGCAGACCGCGCCGGTCGGGTTCGAGAAACGCGGCACCACCCACATGCCGCGGATCGCGGGGTCGCTGTCGATCAGGGCCTCGACCGCGTCCATGTCCGGGCCGTTGTCCGTCATCGGCACCGTGACCATCTCGATGCCGAGATGCTCGCAGATGCCGAAGTGGCGGTCGTAGCCGGGCACCGGGCAGATGAACTTCACCGGCCCGCCGTTGCGCCAGGCCGAGTCCGGACCCTCGAAGCCGAAATGCATGCCGTAGAGCGCGCATTGCCACATCAGCGTGAGGCTGCTGTTGCCCCCGACCAGCATGTTGTCGACGGGCACCTGCAGCACCGGCGCGAACAGCTGCTTGGCTTCCGGGATGCCGTCGAGGCCGCCGTAGTTGCGCAGGTCCGTGCCGTCGTCGCCGCGGTAGTTCGCGCCCAGCACGCCATCGAGCCGGTCCGAGAGGTCCAGCTGCGCGCTGTTGGGCTTGCCGCGCGTCACGTCGAGCTTCAATCCCGCCGCGGCCAGCGCGGCATGGCGCGCCGCGAGTTCGCTTTCCCAGGCGGCCAGGGTGGCGCGGTCGGCTTCGTCGATACGCACTGCCGGTATCCTCCAGTGTCACGGTGTGATGATGTGCCCGCTGCGGGCGAGCGCATTCTAAGGGCTGGGGGCGTCCGGCTCACGGGCGGGTTTTGGTGAAAGTAGGCGCTCCAGGCTCGCGGCGAGTTCGCGTGCAGCCAGCGCGGGATCCAGGGCGGCGAGGCGGTCGCTGAAGACCTCGGCCGCGAGCGGGCAGGCGACGCCGCGACGTTCGAGCGCGGCGAGAAGGCGCGCGAAATCGATGCTCCCGGCGCCCGGCAGCAGCCGCTCGTGCAGGGTCTCGTGCCAGAGGTCCGCGGCCGGTGACGGCGGGCGCATCGCTCAGCTGCAGCATGAAGACGCGCGCGGGGTCGATCGCGTCGAGCCCGTCGCAGCGTGCTGTCGCCGCGCGCCCAGTGCCAGCTGTCGAGCAGCAGGCCGCCGTTGGCGCAGCCGGCGCGCCCGACGACGTCGATGGCCGCCTCGAGGTTGCCGATCACCGACCACGGCACGAATTCCAGCGCCACGCGCAGGCCGTAGTCCGCTGCCATCCGGCACAGCGAGCGAAACGCGCGCACCAGTTCCTCGCGTGGCCACGGCGTGCCGTCCAGCAGCACCGCGCAGGTGTCCCGGGTGCCCAGCGCAACGGCGCATTCGAACAGCGCGCGCGCCTGCGCCGCCGCCACGCTGTCGCGCGCCACGTCCGCCGGCCAGCGCGTCAGCGCCTCGATCATCACCGCGCCGAGGGGGAGTTGTTGCAGCAGTTCACGGATCGCGTCGTCGCCGAGACCCGCTGCGCGTGCCTGGTCGATGTGATGGCGGCGCAGTGTGACGCCGGCAAAGCCCGCCTGCGCCGCCGCGCCGACGAGCGCCGCGAGTGGCGCGGCGCCCAGCGTGGCGAGGCAGAGAATGCGGGGCGACTCGCGCAGCATCGCGTCACAGCCCCAGCGCGGCGCGCATCACGTGGAACACGTAGCTCTGCTCCTGCACGCCGTGGAAGAGCTGCGCCGAGGGGCCGCCGGCGAAGATCGCGACGTCCTCGCCGCCGTGGGTCTCGGACTCCAGTGGCACCAGCGCCTCCTGGTGAAAATCCGCGTGCGTGGTATCGACCGCCGCCAGGTCCTGCGTGCGGCCCGCCGCGCGGCCCGCGCGGGTAGGGCGGGATTCCCTGCGCGCCGTCATGGAAGCCGGCGCCGTTGGCATAGCCGAGCGTGGTGTAGGGCTTGCCGTCGGCGGCGAGCGCGGGCGCGCTCGCGCCGGGCTGCACGACCTTGCCGAGGATCGGGTTGCCGCGCGCCGGGTAGCCGGCCATCGTGAACACGTGGCTGTGGTCGGCGGTGACGATCACCAGCGTCTCGCGCAGATCCACCTTCGCCAGCGCCGCGCGCACGGCATCCGACAGCGCGATGGTGTCGGTGAGCGCGCGGTAGGCGTTGCCGGCGTGGTGGCCGTGGTCGATGCGTCCGCCCTCGACCATCAGGAAGTAGCCGCGCGGCTTGCGCGCCAGGATGTCGATCGCCTTGGCGGTCATCTCCGCCAGCGAGGGCTCGCCGCCGGCGTCGCGCGCGCGGTCGGCCTCGTATTCCATGTGCGAGCGCTCGAACAGCCCGAGCAGGTGCGTGCTGCGCGCGGGATCGATCGCCTCGAAGCCGGCACGGTCGTACACGAACTGTCCGCCGAACTTGCGCTTCCATTCGCGCGTGAGGTCGCGCCCGTCACGGCGCACGCCGCGCGCGTCGTGGTCTTCGGGGTCGCGCGTGCCGGCCGGGAGGAACTTCTCGCGCCCGCCGCCGAGCGCCACCTCCAGCCCGTTGCCGATGCCGCCGGCGCCGAAGCGCTCGATCAGCTGCGCGGCGATGTCCGGCACCGTCGCGCCGGCGGGGCGGTCGCTGTCGGCCTCCCAGTCGCGCGCGGAGGTGTGCGCGTAGCAGGCCGCGGGCGTGGCGTGCGTGAGCCGCGCGGTGCTGACCACGCCCGTGGCGAGCCCGGCGCCCTCGGCCAGTTCCAGCAGCGTGGGTTGCGCGGCCGCCGCGACCGCCTCGCGCGCGGGCTCGCCGTGCGCCACCGTGGCGGCGATGCTGATCACGCCGTCGTTGGTCTTGATGCCGGTCATCATCGCGCTCATGGTCGGCGCGGAATCCGGCGTCTGCTGGTTGGCCGAGTAGGTCTTCGACAGCGCGACAAACGGCAGCCGCTCGAAGGCGAGCGAGTTCTCCTCGCCGCTGCCGCCCTGCTGCTGTCCCTCGAGGATGCGCGCCGCGGTGATCGTGGTGATGCCCATGCCGTCGCCGACGAACAGGATCACGTTGCGCGCGCGCTCCGGCATGCCGGGGAAGAGGGCGCGTGACTCGGCGAGTGCAACGGCTCCCCTGGCGGCCCAGTCCTCGGCTGGCGCGCCCGGCGGCGGCGCAGCGTTGGCGCAGGCCATGCCGGAGCCGGCGAGGGCGAGCAGCAGGGCGGCGCAGTGGCGGGCATGGATCATGGCGTGTCCTCCGGATCGCGTGCGGCGGCGGCATGGTGGCCGACGATCGTGCCGGCGTGGTGACGGCACTGTCGCGGCCGGCCGCGGCGGCGTCAACCCGCGCCGCGGCGCGCCGGATGTTCCCCGCCGCGCGGCGGCGTGGTAGCGTCTGGCGCCTTCCCGCGGCATCCGGATCGAGGAGTACCAGGCCGATGAACTTGCACCTGCACGACCTGCCGCGCGCGGCCGCAGCTGACGTGATGCCCGTGATCAGTCCAAGCTGCCCGACGTGGGCACCACGATCTTCACGGTGATGTCGCGCAAGGCCGAGGAGCACGGCGCGATCAACCTGTCGCAGGGATTTCCCGATTTCGCGCTGCCCGCCGGCCTCGGCGAGGCGCTGGCGCGCCACGTCGCGGCGGGGCACAACCAGTACGCGCCGATGGCGGGCGTGCTGCGCGCTGCGCGAGCAGATCGCGCTGAAGATCGACGCGCTGCTACGGCTGCCGCGTCGACCCGGAGGACGGAGGTGACCGTGGTGCCGGGCGCCACCGAGGCGCATCTTCTGCGCGATCATGGCGACGGTGCGCGCGGGCGACGAGGTGATCCTGTTCGACCCCTGCTACGACAGCTACGAACCCTCGGTGCGCCTCGCGGGCGGTCGCGCGGTGCGCATCCCGCTGGCGCCGCCGGCCTTCGCGATCGACTGGCAGCGCGTCGCCGACGGCGATCACGCCGCGCACGCGGATGATCGTGATCAACTCGCCGCACAATCCCACCGGCAGCGTGCTCGGCGCGGCGGACCTCGACCGGCTCGAGGAGCTGGTGCAGCGGCACGGCCTGCTGGTGCTGTCCGACGAGGTCTACGAGCACCTGGTCTACGACGGCGCGCGCGCACCACGAGCGTGCTGGCGCGCCCGGCGCTGGCCGCGCGCGCCTTCGCGGTGTTCTCCTTCGGCAAGACCTACCACGCCACCGGCTGGAAGACCGGCTACTGCGTGGCGCCGCCGGCGCTGACGCGCGGAGTTCCGCCGCGTGCACCAGTTCGTGACCTTCGTGGCGGTCACGCCGATCCAGCACGCGCTGGCGGATTTCATGGCCGAGGCGACCCGGGCTCACGTGGACGCGTTGCCCGGCGTTCTACCAGGCCAAGCGCGACCTGTTCTGCGCGCTGCTCGCCGGCTCGCGCTGGCGCGCGCTGCCCTGCCGCGGGCACCTATTTCCAGCTGCTCGACTACAGCGCCATCGGCGACGTCGGACGACGTGGCGATGGCCGAGGAACTGGTCAGCGCGCCACGGCGTGGCCGCGATCCCGGTGTCGGTGTTCTACGAGCGCCCGCCGCGCCATGCGGCTGCTGCGCTTCTGCTTCGCCAAGCAGGACGAGACGCTGGTGCGCGCGGCGGCAGTTGCTATGCAGGATCTGAGCGTCACCATCTTCCAGCAGGATCTCGCGTGGCAGGACGCGCCGGCCAATCGCGCGCAATTCGCGCGCTGCTGCCGGCAGCCGCGCGGCGGCGCGCTGGTGCTGCTGCCGGAGATGTTCGCCACCGGCTTCACGATGGAGCCGGCGGCCTGCGCCGAGGGCATGCGATGGCCCCACGTGCGGCTGGCTGCGCGAGCAGGCGGCGCTGCACGGATGCGCGATCGCCGGCAGCCTCGCGATCGCCGAGGGCGGGGCGTTTCGCAACCGCTTCCTGTTCGCGCGCCCGGACGGCGCGCTCGCGCACTACGACAAGCGCCACCTGTTCCGCATGGCCGGCGAGCATCACGGCTACTGTCGCGGGCAGCGAGCGGCGCGTGATCGAACTGGCAGGGCTGGCGGCTGTGCCCGCAGGTCTGCTACGACCTGCGCTTCCCGGTGTGGAGCCGCAACCGCGGCGACTACGACGCGCTGCTGTACGTGGCGAACTGGCCGGCGCGCCGGCGCGAGCACTGGCGCGCGCTGCTCGTCGCGCGCGCGATCGAGAACCAGTGCCTGGGTGATCGGCGTGAACCGCACCGGCGTCGACGGCAAGGGCATCGAGTACGCCGGTGACAGCCTGGTGATCGACCCGTGGGGCAGGGTGGTGCTGGATGCCGGCAGTGCCGCGGGCGTGCACCGCGTGACGCTCGCGGCGGCAACGCTCGCGGAGTGTCGCGAGAAATTCCCGGTGCACCTCGATGCGGATGCGTTCCGCATCGGCGGTGCGCCGCAGTGAAGGCTCAGGCGGCCGTGTCGAACAGCGGGCGCGACAGCTCGGCCCAGTCGATGTCGCCGTCGTCCTTCAGGTTCTCGTACTCGAGCATGCCGAGCTGCTCGAACAGCGGGCGCACCGAGTCGGTCAGCAGGCCGATGCGGCGCAGGTTCGGCATCACGCGCATGAACATCAGGTTGCGGAACATCTGGCGGAACTCGCCGTCCAGGTAGATGCGCCGCGCCTCCTCGACGTTCCAGCCCCAGTGGTGGAACACGTCCTTCGGGATCATGCGCTCGCGCGCCACCACGCAGGCCTCGTAGGCGAAGCGCGCGCGCTCCTCGCGCTCGGCCTCGCTCAGGTTCTTCAGATGCTCCTCGAGGTAGTTGATGCCGAACGTCACGTGGCGCGCCTCGTCGCGCAGCACCAGCTCGATCACGTCGTTCAGCAGCTCGCCCTTGCGGCGTGGTGGCCTTCATGCGTGGTGAACGCCGACAGCGCCAGTGCCCTCGATGATCAGCTGCATGCCGATGAACTTCAGGTCCCAGCGCGGATCGGTGAGGATCTTGTCGAGCAGGCTCTTCAGCGCCGGGTCCACCGGGTACATGTAACCGGCCTTGGTCTGCAGGTACTTGTTGAACACCTCGACGTGGCGCGCCTCGTCGAAGGTCTGCGACGCGGCGTAGAGCTTGGCGTTCAGCGTCGGCGCGCAGCTGGTGAGCTGCGAGGCCACCAGCAGCGCGCCCTGCTCGCCGTGCAGGAACTGCGACAGCGTCCAGGCGTTCATCGTGCTCGGCGAACTCCTGCTTCTGCTCCTCGGTCAGCGCGTCGTAGGGGGCGTAGCCCTTGAACGGCACGCACCGCGTCGCGCTGCTCGGGCAGTCAGCCGCGTGCGCGGCTTGCTCCAGTCGATGTCGGTCTCGACGTTCCAGTTGAGCTGCTTGCCCAGCTCGTAGAGCTTCTTGATGCGGTCGTCCTGCACGCGGTAGTCCCAGTTGTAGCAGCCGGTCAGCGGCGTCTGGAAGATCTCGGCGACCTGCTGCGCGGTGCCCGCGTCCATGCGCGCGGCTTCCTGGTCGAAGTAACGGACTTCGCTCGGGGTATCGATGACGAATTGAACGCCCATGGGCTGTCCTCCGTGATTGCTGTTGTCTGTCCTGCGGTCCGGCCGGGGTCGGAGCAGAGCCATTCTTGGTTGCCCGCGTTGTCGAACAAGGTTATCTTGTGCCATAAAATGGTCAATCGAGGCCAAACATGGCGCACCGCCTGCGGGTTCCGCGCCGCGACCTGCCCGCGCCGCATCTGGCGCGATCATGGTCGAGGTCGCCGCGGATTTCGGCATCACGCCGGCGCGAGGTGCTGGAGGGCACCTCGATCGACGAGGCGGCGCTCGCGGCCCCGACACGCGCGTATCCATGCGCGACCAGACGCGCATGCTGGAGAACTGCCTCGCCGTCCCGGTGATCCCGGTTTCGCGCTGCATTTCGGCAGTCGCATCTCGGTCGTCCGCGCTCGGCGAGCTCGGCTACGCGCTGATGTGCTGCCGCAACGTGCAGGAACTGATGGAGGTGATGGGGCATTACCACCGGCTGATCAGCGGCAGCTTCCGCATCGAGGTCGAATCCGGGCGCGACGCGGTCTCGATCCGCCTGGTCGGCGGCATGCTGCACGACGAGGCGGAGCCGGCCGACTGCGAGATCTTCTTCGCCGCGGCGGCCGCGTCGCTGCGCCAGCTGTGCGCGCTGTCCGACGATGCGCTCAGCGTCACGCTCGCGTATCCCGATCCGGGGTATGGGGAGGAGTATCACCGGCTGATCTGCCGCGACGTGCGCTTCGCGGCACCCGACAGCCGGCTCGCGGTGGACCGGCGCTATCTCGACGTGCCGCTGCAGTTCGCCAATCCCACGCTGCTGAAGCTCTACCGCCAGCAATGCGACGAGCTGCTGGCCGCGCTGAACCGCAGCGCCGGCTTCACCGCCGAGATCCGCAATTACCTGCTGGCGACGCCGGGGCGCTTCCCCCCGTTCGAGGAGGCGGCCGACCACCTGCACGTGAGCCCGCGCACGCTGCGCCGCCGGCTCGACGAGGAAGGCACGAACTACCAGCGCATCGTGCACGAGCTGCGGCGCCGGCTCGCCGAGACCTACCTGCGCGACAGCATGCTCTCGATCGCGGAGATCGCCGACATGCTGGGCTACAACGACGTGTCGAATTTCCGCCGCGCCTTCGTCAGCTGGACCGGCCGCTCGCCGGCGACGTACCGCCGTGGCATGCGCGGCAGTGCGACGCTCATTCCCCGATGAAATGCGGCGCGCGCTTTTCGCGTTGCGCCGCGAGGCCTTCCTGCAGGTCGCGCGACTGCGCGCACTCCTGCGCCAGGCGCGACGCGGTGGCGGTGTCCATGTCACCGCGCGCGATGCCGCCGAGGATCTGCTTCATCGCGCGAACCGCGAGTGGCGCAAGCCCGGCGAGGTGGCGCGCGAAGGCGTCGCTCTCGGCTCCGAGTCGCTCGCGCGGCACCACGCGGTGCAGGAAGCCGATGGCGAGCAGCGTTTCTGCCGCCAGTTCCTCGCTGGCCACGAGGATGCGTTTCGCCGCGCCGAGCCCGAGCTTGTCGACGTAGCGCTGCAGGCCGTTCAGCGGATAGCAGATGCCGATGCGCGCCGCCGGCACCAGCAGCCGCAGTGCGTCCACGCCGATGCGGTAATCGCAGCACAGGGCGATTTCCGCTCCGCCGCCGAACACGTTCCCGTTCAGCGCGCACACGGAGGGGATCGGCAGCGCCGCCAGCTGGTCGGTCAGCGTGCTGAACAGTTCGCCGCTCATGTCCCCGCTCTGGAACTGCTTCAGCGAGGCGCCCGCGCAGAAGGTGCGCTCGCCGTTGCCGGTGAGCAGCAGCACCCGCAGCGAGCGGTCGGCCTCGACCGCGGCGAGGCAATCGCGCAAGCGGCCTATCTCGGCGGCGCCCAGCGCATTGTGCTGCGCCGGGTTGTTCAGCGTGATGCGGGCGACGTGGCCGTCGCGCGAGAACAGGATCGGGTCGGCGGACATGGCGGCATTCATGGCAGGGGAGACGCGGAATGGTAGCGTATAATCGCGCGCCGAAAAGCCCGGCGGCGGGCGATCAGCCACAGGCCCGGAGAACTCAATGAGCCAGGACCGGTTCGCGCAGATCAGACCTTACAACGACGACGAGGTGCGCGGCGTGCTGGACCGGCTGCTGCGCAATGCCGAGTTCATAGCGGCGCTCACGCGCCTTCGCTTCCCGCGTGCCGGCGGCGCGCTGGGTGCGCTGCTGCGCCCGATCGTGCGCCTCTACCTCGGGCGCCAGCTCGCGGGCGTGGCCAGCGTGGCCGGCTTCCAGCAGGTCGTCGAGAAGTACATGACCGCGATGATCGAGGCCAGCACCACGGAGTTCACGGTGAGCGGACTCGAGCGCCTGGATCCCGCCCGGCCCTGCCTGTTCATCGGCAACCATCGCGACATCGCGCTGGATCCGGCCTTCGTGAACTATGCGCTGTACGCCAGCGGCTGGGACACCGTGCGCATCGCCATCGGCGACAACCTGCTGACCAAGGACTACGTCGCGGACCTGATGCGGCTCAACAAGAGCTTCATCGTGCGTCGCTCGGCAAAGGGGCCGCGACAGATGCTCGGCGGCCCTGCAGGAACTGTCGGCGCTATATCCGTCATTCGCTGCTCGAGGAGCGCAGCTCGATCTGGATCGCGCAGCGCGAGGGCCGCGCCAAGGACGGCTGGGACCGCACCGAGCCGGCGATCATCAAGATGCTGAGCATCAGCAAGGCGCGCGAGACGCCGATTGCCGGGCACGTGCGCGCGCTGAACATCGTGCCGGTCTCGATATCGTATGAATGGGATCCCTGCGACGGCGCCAAGGCGCGCGAGCTGCACCTGCGCGCGAGCGAAGGCGATTACGCGAAGGAGGAGCACGAGGACGTGGCCAGCATCGCGCACAGCATCACGTCGCCGAAAGGCGCGGTGCACGTGAGCTTCGGCGAACCGCTCGATGCCGACTTCGCGGGGCCCGACGAGGTCGCCGCCGAGATCGACCGCCAGGTGCTGGCGCTGTACCGCGTCCACCCCAGCAATCTGGCGGCTTTCCGCATGCTGCAGGGCCGGTTGCCGGAGGGATTCGCCGACGATGCCGCGGTCGCGGCGGCGGACGTCGAGCTGCGCGCGCGGCTCGAAGCGTTGCCCGCGCCGCACCGCCCCTACCTGCTCGCGATGTACGCCAATCCCGCTGCTGAACCGCGCGGCCCTCGACGCACCGTAGGTCGCCATTCATGGCGACTACTGCCTCCGTCAGATACATCAGTCGGCATGAATGCCGACGCGCCGTGGGTCGCCATTTCATGGCGACTACTGCCTCCACCCGCTGCACCAGTCGGCATGAATGCCGACCCACAGGGCTGCCGCCATGAATGCCGACCTACGGGTGGCGCATCCAGTGCGCCAGGCCCTGCGCGCTCAGCTCCATGTCGAGCGCGAGCAGTGCGCGCAGCGTGGTGACGGGCAGCGTGCTGCCCGCCGCGTGCAGGCCGTCGATGGTGTACGTCGTCAGCGCCTCGGTGAGCGCGGCTTGGGCGCCGGGGTCGGTGATATCGATGCCCTCGGCGAGGCGCACGTAGTCGAGGACCTGGCGGCGCAGCGATCCGGCGTGATGCGCGGCTCGCCGCGATGCGGCCGAAATGCGTGAGATAGCAGTAGCTCGGCTCGGCCGCCATCAGCAGCTCGATCGAAGCGAGCAGCGCCTCGGGCTCGAACTGCACCGGCGTGGTGGTGGGGATCAGGTAGGGCTCGCCGCCGCAGTAGAGCTCCCGGTAACCGATGCCGAAGGTGTCCCCGGTGAACCAGCCGCGGCTCGTTTCGTCCCACACGCAGAAGTGGTGCCGCGCGTGCCCGGGCGTGTCGCGCACCAGCAGCTCGCGCCGTCCCAGCGTCCAGCGGCTGCCATCGGCGCGCTTCCTGCACGCGCTGCGCCGGCGCCGGCACGATCTCGCCGTACATGCGCGCGAAGCATGCCTCGCCGTACACCGCCTTGGCCCCGGCGATGAGTCGCTCCGGGTCGACCAGGTGGCGGGCGCCGCGCGGATGGGCCACCAGTGTCGCCTGCGGGCAGCGCGCGAGCAGCGCGCCGGCGCCGCCGGCGTGATCGAGGTGCACGTGCGTCGGCATGATGTAGCGGACCTGCTCCGGCGCGACGCCGCGCGCCGCGAGCGCGCGCAGTATCGTGGCGGTGTTCAGCGCGGTGCCGGTCTCGATGATCGCCGCCTCGCCGGCGTCCTCCACCAGGTAGCAGGCGGCGAGGCCGGCGCGGTGATAGCCCGTGTCGATGCAGCTGATGCCGTGCTCCAGGGTCTCGATCATCGCTTGTGTCTTCCGGGTGAATGGCGGCCGCCGAGGGGCCGCGCCGCGCCGCCCTGCTATAGTCCGCTTCCTCTCGTGCGGGGATCTCGCGTGCTGACCGACGATGTCAAGAATGCCATCCAGGGCGCGTATCGCAACTGGCTCGAACGCGCGCGGCCTCAGGCCGCGCAGCGGCCAGCGCGCGATGATCGCGCAGGTGGCGAATGCGCTGGCGCGCTCGAACGATCCCGACGCCGGCGCCAGCCCGATCTGCGTGGTCGAGGCCGGCACCGGTACCGGCAAGACCATAGCCTACGCGGTGGCCGCCATACCGATCGCGCGCGCGCTCGGCAAGAAGCTCGTGATCTCCACCGCCACCGTGGCGCTGCAGGAGCAGCTGTTCTACCGCGACCTGCCCGACCTGAAGACCGCCGGCGCGCTCGACTTCAGCTACGCGCTCGCCAAGGGGCGCGGTCGCTACGTGTGCCCGGCGCGGCTGGATTCGCTGCTGCGCGGCGCGCGCGATGGCGACGGCGCGCAACTCGCCCTGGTCGAGCAGACCGTGCCCGAGCGTGAACCACGGAGACGCGCGAGCTGTTGCGCGAGCTCCACACCGCGGTCACCGAGGGCAGCTGGGCCGGCGATCGCGACTCCTGGCCGGTGGCGCTCGCCGACTCGCGCTGGGCCATGGTGACCACGGACCATCACCAGTGCAGCGGCCGGCGCTGTTCCTACGTGAGCCAGTGCCCGTTCTTCATCGCGCGCGAGGGCCTCGACAGCGTCGACTGCATCGTGGCCAACCACGACCTCGTGCTGGCGGATCTCGCGCTCGGCGGCGGCGCGGTGCTGCCGGCGCCGGAGGACACGATCTACGTGTTCGACGAGGCGCACCACCTGCCCGACAAGGCCTGCAATCACCTGTCGTTCCGCGCCCGCGTGGGGCTGGCGCGCGAGCACATCGAGGATTGCCGCCGGCTGGCAGTCGGAGCTGATGGCCGAGCCGCGCTCCAGCGACGCGCTGCGTCGGCGCCTGGCGGAAGTGCCGGCGCTGTGCGAGGAGATCGACCACGGGCTCGGCGCGGCCGGCAGGCTGCTCGGCGCGCTGCTGGCAGGGCGCCGGCCGCAAGGGCGAGACCGCCATCGAATACCGCCTGCCGCACGGCGTGGTGCCGGCCGAGTCGCCGCGGCGGCCGCGCACGCTGCACCACGCGCTGCGCAAGCTCGGCGACGCGCTGGAAGGCGGCGAGGACGAGCTGTCGCGCCAGCTCGACACCGGCGGTGCGGCGGCGCAGGATCGCTATGCCGTGATGGGGCTCTCGATCGGGCGCGTGCAGCGCCTGGCGGGCCTGTGGAAGTCCTGGGCCGAGCCCGATCGCGCCGGCGAGGCGCCCCAGGCGCGCTGGATCCGCGCCAGCGAGCAGCAGTCGGCCGAGGATCTCGAGGTCTGCGCCGCGCCGGTGCTGGCCGCGAACGTGCTGCGCGACAACATCTGGACGCGCGCGGCGGGCGCGGTGCTGACCTCGGCCACGCTGACCGCGCTCGGCACGTTCGACCGCATCGTGCTGCGCGCGGGTCTGCCCGAGGACTGCGTGTTCGCCACCGTGCCGAGTCCCTTCGACTACCGCGGCCGCGCCTGCCTCGCGGTGCCCCGGCTCGCCGCCGACCCGGGCGATCCGGTGGCGCACACGCGCGAAGTCGCCGACTGGCTCGACGCCAACCTCGATCGCACGCGAGGCGAGCCTGGTGCTGTTCGCCTCGCGCAAGCAGATGCGCGAGGTCTACGACCGCGTGAGCCTGGGGCTGCGCGACCGCATCCTGCTGCAGGACCACTTCGCCAAGCAGGAACTGCTGCGGCTGCACCGCGAGCGCGTCGACGCCGGCGAGGGCTCGGTGATATTCGGTCTCGCCAGCTTCGCCGAGGGCATCGACCTGCCCGGCGGCTACTGCATGCACGTGGTGATCGCGAAGCTGCCGTTCGCGGTGCCCGACGACCCGGTCGAGGCGGCGCTCGCCGAATGGGTCGAGTCGCGCGGCGGCAACCCGTTCATGGAGATCTCGGTGCCCGACGCGGCGCTGCGCCTGGTGCAGGCGAGCGGACGGCTGCTGCGCACCGAGGAGGACACCGGGCGCATCACGCTGCTCGACCGCCGCGTGGTCACGCGCCAGTACGGGCGCAGGATCCTCGATTCGCTGCCGCCGTTCCGCCGCGAGGTCGCCTGAGATGAACGGCGCGCATCCGTGTCGCCGCGCTGCTGATCGACCTCGAGGCGCTGCTGCGCAATCGCCTGCTCTGGGACGCCGGCGAGCCCGCGCCCGAAGCGCTCGCCAGCACCCAGCCGTTCTGCATCGACACGCTGAGCTTCCCGCAGTGGCTGCAGTTCATGTTCCTGCCGCGCATGCGCGCACTGCTCGACGCGGACCTGCCGCTGCCCGCGCAGTGCGCCATCGCCGAGATGGCGGAAATGCACTTTGGCGCCGGCGACGCGCGTCGACGGTGATCGCGCTGCTGCGCGAGATCGACCTCGCCGTCGTGGCCGTCTCGCCGTAGGTCCGGATTCCGCATGCTGCCAGGCTCGCGAAGCCGGACCCAGATTGTCCGGCTGCAGCCGGCCCCACGGGGAACGCTAGAAGTTGTAGCCCACCGCCAGCCCGTAGGTGCGCGGCTCGATCGTGAACACGTTGGTGAACACGCCCGAGGAGGGGTCGGTGACGAAAATGCCGACCACGTTGTCGTCGTCCATGATGTTCCTGACGAAGGCGCGCACGAACCAGGTCTCGTTCGGCGCGAGCAGCGTCGCCTGCGCGTTCCAGACGTCCCAGGAATCGATCGCGTCGATCGGGTCGCGGTTGAAGATGCGCCCGTACATCTCGTCCTGCCAGTAGTAGTCGAGCCGCGCGAGGAGGCTGTAGTCGCCGGCCAGCGCTGAACTCGTACTGCCCGCCCAGGCTCACCGTCAGCTCCGGGGAGTTGATCAGCTGGTTGCCGGAGAGGTCCACCGCCACGCCGTCGGAGACGGTGTAGGGCGCGGGCAGGGACGACTGCAGTCCGCTGCAACTGTTGAGCTGCGGCACGCCGGGCGCGGGGGCGCCGTTGTGCTCGATCACGCAGTTCGACGCGTTGAGATTGTCCTTGATCAGCGTGACGTCGCTGCGCCCGGCGGTGGGGTCGCGCGTGTCCACCGAGGCGAAGTCCTTCACCTCGGTGTGCAGGTAGGCGATGTTGGCGTTGAAGCGCCAGTGCGCGTCGGGCGCGAACAGGAACTCCGATTCCAGCCCGTAGATCTCCGCGTCGGCGTTCTCGTTGAACGAGGTGCGGTTGACGATCTTCGAGATCTGCAGCCCCTCGTAGTCGTAGAAGAACGCCGTGATGTTCGCCTGCAGGGTGCTGCCCAGCAGCGTGTTCTTGCTGCCGATCTCGAAGGCGTTGATGTATTCCGGTTCGTACGTCGCCGCGGTGTCGGGGAACAGCGCGCGATCGAAGGGCGGATTGAAGCCGCCGCCCTTGTAGCCGCGCGAGTACGAGGCGTAGAGCAGCGTGGCGTCGGTGAAACTCACGTCCGGGCTCCAGTCCAGCACCGCGCGGCCCGTGGTTTCCTCCCACTTCTCGTTGTCGACGCGCCCGAGCGGCTCCCCGCCCGGCCCGGTGATCGTGCCGTCGAAGCCGAAGGGCACGAAGGAGTTGTACAGGTACTGCACGTCGTCGATGTCCTTCTCGTCGACGGTGTAGCGCAGGCCCAGTGTCAGCTTGATGTCGTTGCGCAGCTGGTAGTAGACCTCGCCGAACACCGCGCTGGACTCGAGCTCGTAGGAATTGACGCGGTTGATGTAGCTCGGGGCGGTGTACGCGAGCCCGTCGCGCAGCCCCGGCGTGCCGAGGAAGGTGCCCGCCACGGCCGGGTAGACCACGCTGAAGTAGTCGAGCCCGGAGGCGATCACGTAGTACTCGTTGAAGTTGTCGGCCTCCATGTAGAAGGCGCCCGCGAAGAAGTTGAGCGCTCCGTCGTAGTTCGACGCGATGTGCGCTTCGAAGCTCGCCTGGTCGGTTTCCTGGTTGGACTGGTCGTAGCCGTCCAGCGAATTGTTGCAGCCGCCCGAGTGGCCGCCGATGATGCCGTTGCCACTGGCCGAGGGCGCGGAGATCGGCAGGCAGCCGTCGGCGAAATACGTCGCCCAGGTGACCGGGAATACGCTGCGCAGCAGGGGAGAGGGAGACACCGTGGCACCGACGTTGTTGTTGTAGTCCTGCTGCGACAGCACTGCGGTGTCCTGGTAGCCCGCCAGCGCGACGAAGCTGTAGCGCTCGAACTCGTGCTCCAGGCGCAGCGTGAGCAGCGTCTCGTCGGCCTCGTAGACGGGCTCGAAGTCCATGTTGACCTTGCGCATGTCGCGCGGGTTCTCGCTCGGCGCGTTGGTCAGCGCCGGCGTCGGGGCGAACGCGCTGAGCCGGCTGGGCAGCATGCCGGTCAGCTGCGCCAGCGGGTTCACGGTTTCGAAGGCAAGCCGGTCGGGCAGGCAGCCCAGCACCGCGCTGGGATCGTTGTGGCACATCTGTTTCTGGCTGCGCGTGCGCGAACTGTCCTCCTCGAAATACGAGGCCATCAGGTCGACGGTGGTCTCGTCGGTCGGCGCCCAGCGCAGCGAGCCGCGCACCGAGTACTGGTCGCGGTCGTCCACGTCGTCGCCGGTGTGGATGTTCTCGGTGTAGCCGTCGCGCTGCAGGCTGATACCGGCGATGCGCGCCGCGAACTGTTCGCCCAGTGGCACGTTCAGCGCGCCCTCGAGCTGCGTGTGCTCGTAGTTGCCGTACTGCCCCTCGACGTAGCCGCCGGGCACGCCGGTTTCCGCGGTCTTCGTGATCATGTTCACCGCGCCGCCGGTGGAGTTGCGCCCGTAGAGCGTGCCCTGGGGACCGCGCAGTATCGCGACCTGCTCGACGTCGTAGTACTCGGTCTCGAACAGGCGCGGAAACAGTATGGGCACCTCGTTCACGTGGATGCCCACGCCATCGTCGGAGCCTGCGGCGACCAGCGCGGTGCCGATGCCACGGATCGCGAAGTTGTTGCTGGTGAAGTTGCCCTTGGCGTAGGACACGTTCGGCGCCGCGAAACGCAGGTCGCCGAAGGTGGTGATCTGCTGCGATTTCAGCGCACTGGCGTCGAACGCGGTGACCGCGATCGGCACGTCCTGCACCGATTCCGCGCGCTTCTGCGCCGTGACGATGATTTCCTCGAGTTGTGCCAGGGCGGCGTCTGGAAGCAGGAAGGCGGAGACGGCAATGAACGTGCGACGGAGCGCAGGATGCGACATGCAGATTCCCCTTGTCGTTTTGCGTTGTCGTGCGAATCGGGATCGGGTGCCGCCCGTACTGCCTGCCGGCACGTGCAGGCTGAATATAGGAACCCTGCATGGGCGGCGTCAATGCGCGCGGCGCGCGTGGGCGGCCGGGGCGCTTGCTGCTATGCTGCGCCGTCGTGCAACGAGGGAACCACGCCGCCATGCCGCTCAAGGTCTACGTCACGCCGGTCACGCCGTTCGAGCAGAACTGCTCGGTCATCGTGTGCGAGAACACGCGCATCGCGGCGGTGGTGGATCCGGGCGGCGACCTGCATCGCATCCGCAGCGTGCTGCAGAAGGCCGGCGCGCGCCTGGGCAAGATACTGCTCACGCATGCGCACATCGACCATGCGGGTGCGACCGCCGAGCTCGCGCGCGAGAGCGGCGTGCCGATCGAGGGGCCGCAGCGCGGCGACGAGTTCTGGATCGAGGGGCTGCCCGAGCAGGGCCGGATGTTCGGCTTCGCCGCCGCCGAGCGCTTCACGCCCGACCGCTGGCTGGAGCAGGGCGACACGGTGCAGGTGGGTGAATGCGAGCTGCAGGTGCTGCACTGCCCGGGCCACACGCCGGGGCACGTGGTGTTCTACAGCGTCGAGCAGCGCCTCGCGATCGTGGGCGACGTGCTGTTTGCCGGGTCGGTGGGTCGCACGGATCTGCCCGGGGGGGATCATCAGCAACTGATCGATTCGATCCGCAACCGGCTGTGGCCGCTTGGTGACGACGTGACCTTCATCCCGGGCCACGGGCCGCGTTCGACCTTCGGGCAGGAGCGGCGCACCAATCCGTTTGTCGGCGACGGGCGCTGATGTGGGTCGGCATTCATGCCGACATTGCCCGTAGGTCCGGATTCATCCGGACAATGCCCCTGTAGGTCCGGATTCATCCGGACAATGTCCGAATGAATTCGGACCTACATCGGCTCCAGCTTGCCCTTGGCCGCTTCGTCGGTTTCCGGCGCGACGTAGGTTTCGAACCTGCCGAGTCCGCAGCTCGCGCCGCGATCCAGCCCCGAGCCGATATGCGTGACCACCCAGATGATGTCCTGGCTGCACAGCTGACTGATGCTGGTCTTGTAGCCGAAACTCTTCTCGAATCCCAGCCCGGGACAGCGGTGCGGCAGCCGATTGACGAGGGTTTCGTTGCCGGTCATTTCGAACAGGATCGTCCGATCGTCGAGCACCCGGGTGTTGCGGATGCGCTGCAGGGGAACGCAGTTCAGGCCACCGCTCCCGGCAAGCTGTCCGGTTGCCGCCGGCGCAGCCTCCTCGGCGAGCAGCGTGGCTGCGGGCAGTTGCAGACACGCCACGGCCAGTGCAGTGCACAGATGGCGGTTCATACCGAAGGCCTCCAGGCGGCGCGGGTGATGATGAGCGCTGCGGTGGCGCAAGCGCGCACCGTCTGACCGCTCAGACCGCCTTTTGCAGGGCGGGTTCCGTGCCGAAGGCGCTCATGCTGAATTGCACGCGCTCCTCGACCGGGCGCTGCGGGTTCGTCGCCGCCTCGCGCGCGACGCGGCGGATGCGTGGCGACAGCCCGGTGTTGTTGGCGATCTGGATCGCGAGCCCCGGGCGGGCGTTCAGTTCCATGATCAGCGGGCCGCGGTTGCGGTCCATCACGATGTCGGCACCGAGATAGCCGAGGCCGGTGATCTCGTAGCAGCTCGCGCCCAGGCACATCAGCTCGTGCCAGTGCGGAATCGTCAGCGTGTTCAGCGGCAGGCCGGTGTCCGGGTGCAGCTTGAGCGGGCGGTTGTACTGCACCGCGAACAGCGAGCGCCCCGTCGCGAGGTCGAGCCCCACGCCGACCGCGCCCTGGTGCAGGTTGGCCTTGCCGTCCGAGGCATGCGTCGCCAGGCGCATCATCGACATCACCGGGTAGCCCATGAACACGATGATGCGGATATCGGGGATGCCTTCGTAGCTCAGCCCGTTGAACTGCGGGTCCATCTCGACCAGCGCCTCGACCATCGCCACGTCGGGCTTGCCGCCGAGACTGTAGAGGCCGCTGAGGATGTTGGAGACATGCCGCGTGACGTCGAGGTGCGTGACCTCTTCGCCGCTCGACTTGATGAACACGTCGTCGCGCTTGCCGACGATGACCTTGATACCCTTGCCGCCGCTGCCGCGGCTCGGCTTGATCACGAAGCTGTCGTACTTGTCGAGCAGTTCGCCCATGGTTTCCACTTCGTGCTGCTCGCGCACCACGCCGTAGAGCTTGGGCACCGCCAGTCCGCGCTGCTCGGCGAGCAGCTTGGTCTTCAGCTTGTCGTCGACCAGCGGGTAGAGCCTGCGCTCGTTGTAGCGCGCGATGAACCAGTTGCGCTCGTTCATCCCGAGCAGCCCGATCTCGCGCAGGCGCACCGGGTTGGCGAACGGGTTGGCGAAACGCATCTCAGCGGTTCTCCACCAGCGGCGTGAAGCGCTTCAGCTCGGTCAGGCGGTAGCCCGTGTACTGGCCGATCAGCATGATCAGCGCCAGCTGCACCAGCAGCAGCTCGGGGAAGTTGAAGGTGAGGTGCGCGACCAGCGCGTTGCTCATGAGCAGGTACGCGGCCGTGGCCACCAGCAGGCTGCCGCCGCCCTGGATCGCGACTTCCTTCGGGCCTTCCTCTTCCCAGAGGATCGACATGCGCTCGATGGTCCACGACAGGATGATCATCGGGAAGAAGGTGATCGTGAGGATCTGGTGCAGCCCGAGCTTGTAGCTGAGGATGCTGATGGCCGACATCAGGCCGATGACCACCGTGACCACGGACGATATCCGCCCTATCAGCAGCAGGTTCAGCCGTGCCAGGTGGAAGCGGATGAACAGGCCGGCGCCGACCACGATGAGGAACAGCAGCAGGCCCCACAGCAGCGTGGTCTGGATGAAGGCCAGCGCGATCAGGATCGGCATGAAGGTGCCCGAGGTGCGCAGGCCGATCAGGATGCGGAAGATCGCCACCACCAGCGTGCCGATCGGCACCAGCAGGATGGTCTTGAAGGCGTTCTGCTCCTCGATCGGCAGCGAGTAGATCGAGAAGTCGATCAGCGCCGCGCGGTTGTCGACGGCGTTGGCCAGCGCGATGTCGCGCGCGGGGCGGTAGCTGCGCAGAATCGAGAAGGTCACCTGCGACTCGCGGCCGCCCTCGACATCCAGCAGCGACACGTCGCCGCGACGCCAGATCATGAAGTCGGCGGGCTTGCCGGCGCGCGCGGTGCGCGGATCGAAGATCGTCCACTCGTCCTCGTCCCAGACTTCGATCAGGTCCACCAGCTTCTGGCGCCGACGGTCGTCCTCGAGCACCAGTCCGCGCACGATGCGGTTCGGGATGCCGGCCAGCGACAGCAGCTGCAGCGCGGTCTCGGCGATGAAGGCGGGATCGCGGTTCTCGCCCAGCAGGAAGGCCGCGTTCTGCGACAGCGGCTCGACGGTCAGGGCGCGCAACAGCTGGGTCGCGAAGGTTTCGGTGTTGGCCGAAACCGCGTGGATCTCGTCGAGCAGCGCGGAGGCGGAGGCGGCCTTGGCGCTGTCGAACTCGGGCGGCACCGGCGAGGTCGGCGTGATCACCTCGGCGGCCTGGTCCAGCGCCCCCGGATAGACCTGCAGGCGGTAATAGAGGAGCTGCTTGCCATCGGCCTCGCGGCGCGTCCATTGCGCGCGGCGGCTGCCGTCGGGCTGCTCTATCTCCGCGAAGCCGTAGCCCGAGGTCGTGAAGTTCTCGTTGACGATCTCGATGCCCTGCTGCGAATCGGGCAGGGCCAGCGACACCACCACCGGCGCGCCGTTCGCCTCGAACTCGACCTTGGATTCGACCGTCCATACCGCCACCTTCTCGGAGGGCAGCAGCGGGAATCCGAGCGCGAAGTGCTTGTACAGCGCCATGCTCAGCCCCAGCAGGGCGAGCAGGAACGCGACGATGTATACCTTCAGTTTTTCTTTCATGCGAGCTCCGCCCCGGCGGATCCAGTTGGCGCGGCTAGTCCGGCTTGGTGAAGCGGTGGCCCACGTCGACCACGGCCTGGTCGCGCAGGAAGTTCCTCCCGATCAGCACGGGGTAGGAGTAGGACGAGCGGTCGGTGAGCGCGAACTCGGTGAACTGCGCCACGCCCGCGATCGTGGCCTTGAGGCTCACGACGTAACGCTTCGGACCGGAGGCATCCTTCGCTGCCGCGGAGCGCACGACCGGGCGCGAGACCTCGACGTTCTGGCCGGTCTTGGCATCGACGAGCTGGAACTTCACCCAGGTCTTGCCGTCGCGCTCGAACTCGCGCACGTCGAGGGCGTGCAGCGAGGAGCCGGGCGCGCCGGTGTCGAGCCGCGCGGTGAGCTGCAGCCCCGGGGGCTCGATGCGCACGTGCTCGATCGCGCCGAGCACGGCCAGCGCCGTTTTCGGTCGCGCGCGCTGCACGGGGGCGGGTGTCGGCGCCGGCGGGGGTGCGCACGCCACGGGCGGCTCGGGTTCCGGCGCGGGTTGCGGTTCCTCGACCGGCAGCGCCGGTCCGGCGGGCGGTGTCTGCGCCACGGGAGGGACCGCTTCTGCCGGCGGCTGCGGCGGGGGTTCGCGCAGCCGGCGAGGGTGTTTGCGCAGCCGGGGGCGACTCGGGTTTCACGGGCGTCGTGTCGCAGCCCTGCAGCAGGAGTGCAAGTGATACGCACAGCGCGGCGACGCAACGGTTCCTGCTCATCATTCCGGGTGAAATTCCGCTGGGGTTCGAGGCTGCGCAAACTATAGAGCCCGCGCGCGCGGGCGGCAATCGACGTGCTTTGCCGCGGCCATGATGGCGCGGCTTTGTGACAACTTTTACCGGGAGCCGCGCGCTGCTACAGCGAGGGGGCGCGCGCTCAGTGGACCGTGCGCTCTTCGCCCGCGAGTTCCGCGAGCTCGAGCTCTTCGGGCTCCAGCGCAACGGCCGGGACCTCGACCACGTCCCAGTGCTCGTCGAGATAGTCCCGCAATTCCCCGACCACGGCTGTCATCGCGTCTATGGCCTGGCTGATGTGTTCCAGCGTGTTGAGGATCGACTCGGGGTCCATCGGACGAATCTTCTTTGCACTCATCAACGAGCCTCCGTTCGTCGCGGCGGATCCCGACGCGGGGCCTGCCCCGCGGGTGGTTGCGGCCCCTGGCAACACCAGATCTGGTGTCGGGCAGGGACACGCACACAAGATACTGGGCGCCCGCCCGGCGTGCAAGGCGCTCGCGCCTCGCCTTGTATGCCTCAGCGCGCGGGCGTGAGCGGCAGGATGCCGGGCAGGTCGCTGAAACAGGTCTGGCGCGCGAAGGCCATGAAGTCGCGCATGTACGGGTGCTCGCGCTGTTCCTCGCGGATGGCCGCGTGCAGCGTGCTCCACAGCCCCTGCGCGCCGAGCGGGCGCGAGACCAGGAAGTCCTTGTTCTCGTACTCGCTGATGGCCCAGTTCGGCAGCGCGGCGACGCCGCGGTTGCTGGCCACCAGCTGGATGATCATCATCGTGAGCTCGGCCGTGCGCACGCTGGCGGGCTCGATGCCGGCGGGCTCCAGGAAGTGGCGGAACACGTCGAGGCGCGCCCGCTCGACGGGGTAGCAGATCAGCACCTCGTCGGCGATGTCGGCCGGTTCGATCACCGCTTTCGCGGCCAGCGGGTGGCGCGGCGACAGCGCGAGGCGGACCTCGTAGCGGAACAGCGCCTCGTAGTGCACGCCCGGCAGCTCCAGCGGATCGGAGCTGATCACGAGGTCGAGGTCGCCGCGCGCGAGCGCCTGCAGCGGCGCGAAACTGAAGCTGCTGGAGAGGTCCAGCTCGACGTCGGGCCAGTGATGGCGGAACTTGTTGATCGTGGGCATCAGCCACTGGAAGCAGCTGTGGCACTCGAGCGCGAGGAACAGCCGCCCGGTCTCGCCGCCCGCGAGCCGGTCGAGGTCGATCTCGGCGGCACGGATCTGCGGCAGGATCTCGTCGGCCAGCGCGAGCAGGCGCTGCCCGGCGCTGGTGAAGCGCACCGGGCGGGTCTTGCGCATGAACAGCGAGCACTGCAGCCGGTCCTCGACATCCTTGACCTGGTGCGACAGCGCCGACTGCGTCAGGCACAGCCGATCGGCGGCCTCGACGAGGGTGCCGGTGTCGCGCAGGGCGACCAGCGTGCGAAGATGGCGCAGTTCGATCTTGGCCATGGCGAAAGGGTCCGTCGGGGATCGACGCCGGGGCGACGAGTTGAATGAAATGCATGCCGGAATTGCATCGAATGAAAAATATTATTGATGTGCGTGCCGGGGATCAAGCCCGGCCGGGCAGGGCGGGTACGCCATGGACGTACTGATCGCGCTGGACCAGGGAACCACGAGCTCGCGTTGCCTCGGCTTCGATGCCGGCGGCAACGTGGTCGCGCTCGCGCAGCGCGAGTTCGCGCAGCACTTCCCGCGCGACGGCTGGGTCGAGCATGAGCCCGAGGACATCTGGCGCAGCACGCTGGAGAGCTTCGACGCGGTGGTGCGCGAGCTGCTCGCCGCGGGCCATGCCATCGTCGGCATCGGCATCAGCAACCAGCGCGAGACCACGCTGCTGTGGGACCGGCGCACCGGAGAGGCGGTGCATCGGGCCATCGTGTGGCAGGACCGGCGCACCGCGGACGCCTGCGCGCGGCTGCAGCAGGAAGGTCTTGGCGAGTGCGTCGCGACGCGCACCGGGCTGTTGCTCGATCCCTATTTTTCCGCCACCAAGCTGGCGTGGATCCTCGACAACGTCGCGGGAGCCCGGGCGCGCGCCGAGGCCGGCGAGCTCGCCTTCGGCACCATCGACACCTTCCTGCTGTGGCGGCTCACCGGCGGCCGGCGCCATTGCACCGACGCCACCAACGCCTCGCGCACCATGCTGTTCGACATCCACGCGCAGCGCTGGGACGAGGAACTGCTGGCGCGCTTTGGCGTGCCGCGCGCGGTGCTGCCCGAGGTGCTGGACTCGGCCGCGGATTTCGGGACCGTGCAGGCGGGACTGCCCGCGGCGGGCGTGCCGATCGCCGGCATCGCGGGTGACCAGCAGGCGGCGCTGATCGGGCAGGGGTGCCTCGCGCCCGGGCAGGCCAAGAGCACCTACGGCACCGGTTGCTTCCTGGTGCTGAACACGGGCGCGACGCCGGTCCGCTCGCAAAACCGCCTGCTGACGACGGTGGCCTACCGGCTCGACGGCAAGCCCACGTATGCGCTGGAAGGCAGCATTTTCGTGGCCGGTGCGGCGATCAAGTGGCTGCGCGACGCGCTCGGGCTGATCGCGAGCGCGGGCGAAAGCGAGCAGGTGGCGTTGCGCGCGCCCGATCCCGGCGGCGTCTACCTGGTGCCGGCGTTCACCGGTCTCGGCGCGCCGCACTGGGATCCCGGAGCCCGCGGCGCGATCCTCGGGCTCACGCGCGACAGCGGCGCCGACGCGATCGTCACCGCGGCGCTGCAGTCGGTGGCCTACCAGACCCGCGACCTGCTCGATGCGATGGCGCGCGACGGCACGACGCTGGACGCGCTGCGCGTGGATGGCGGCATGGCCGCCAACAGCTGGATGCTGCAATTCATGGCCGACATGCTCGGCATCCCGGTCAGCCGCCCGCGCGTCACCGAGGCCACCGCGCTGGGCGCGGCGAGCCTGGCGGGCTACCGGCTCGGCGTGCTGCCGACCCTGCGACCACCTGAGCGCGCAATGCGGCGAGGAGCGCCGCTTCCTGCCCGCGATGCCCGAGCCCGAGCGCGCGCGTCTCTACGCCGGCTGGCTGGACGCGGTGGCGCGGGTACGCACCACGTAGGTTCCGGCGTAGGTTCGGCTTCAGCCGAACACTGCACTTGGTTTATGGCCAGGCCGAACACGGACACGGCTCCGACCCGGCGCGCCGAGCGACGGGCCCGTGCCGCGCGCGGCCGCCGCCTGGCACGTCCATGTGCGCGGCTACGCGTGTTGCCGAAATCGCTCCCGGCGATTTCGGCATCCACATGTCCGCTCGCGGCACGGGCCCGCCCCTCGGCGCGCCTCCGTTGGTGGTTCATCGTCCGTGTGCAGTTTCGACCGGAACTGGGAGCCTGAACTCCTCCGGGTGGCCCAAGCGGATTCACAGCAGCGCCGTGATTTCGAGGGTTTGGCACGGCGTTCGCCGAGCGGCTGTGCTGGCCGCGTGTGACGTGCGGGGGCGTGCGTCGCATGGATGCGGCGCTCGAGCTACAGGGACGTACTTGCGCGTCCCCCGCAGGGCACGGCGGCCAGCGCAGCCAGCGACGCACCCGCGCTAATCAGCCTGGATGCAACGCGAGCGTCCAGCCGCTCAGGAATTCAGCAGGAACTCGATCAGCGCCTTCTGCGCGTGCAGGCGGTTCTCGGCCTCGTCCCAGATCACGGTGTCGGGCGCGTCCATCAGCTCGGCGCTGATTTCCTCGCCGCGGTGCGCGGGCAGGCAGTGCAGGTAGATCGCGTCGGGCGCGGCCACATCGAGCAGGCGGCGGTCGAGCTGGTAATTGGCGAAGGCCCGAGCGCGCTTCTCCTGCTCGGCTTCCTGGCCCATCGAGGCCCACACGTCGGTGGCGAGCAGATGCGCGCCGCGCGACAGCCTCCAGCGGATCACGCACGATGGTGACGCGTCCGGCATTGGCGCGCACCAGGTCCTCGCGCGGCTCGTAGCCCTCGGGGCAGGCGATGCGCAGCTCGAAGTCGAACTGCCGTGCCGCGTTGATGTAGGACTGGCACATGTTGTTGCCGTCGCCGATCCAGGCCACCTGCTTGCCGCGGATGCTGCCGCGGTGCTCGACGAAGGTCTGCACGTCCGCCAGCAGCTGGCAGGGGTGGAAGTCGTCGGTCAGGCCGTTGATCACCGGCACCCGCGAATGCGCGGCGAAGCGCTGCACCATCGCGTGCGCGAAGGTGCGGATCATCACGATGTCGACCATCGAGGACAGCACGCGCGCCGTGTCCTCCACCGGCTCGCCGCGCCCGAGCTGCGTGTCGCGCGGCGACAGGAACAGCGCGTGGCCACCGAGCTGCGTCATGCCGGCTTCGAAGGAGACGCGGGTGCGGGTCGAGGACTTCTCGAAGATCATGCCCATCACGCGGTTCGGCGCAATCGTGCCGCGGCCGGCGCCCTGCGGGTCGGCCTTCATCGCGATGGCGCGCGCGATCACGGTCTCGAGTTCCCGCGGGCTCAGGTCCAGCAGGGTCAGGAAATGTCTGGCCGTCATGGCGCGTACTTCCGGTGAAGGGTGCGGGGGATCAGGCGGCGCTCTGGGCGCCGCCGGCCTGGGCGGCGATCAGCGCGGCCAGCGTATCGATGATCTGGTCGACCTCGGCCGCCTGGATGACCAGCGGCGGCAGCAGGCGGATCACGTTGTCCGCGGTGACGTTGATCAGCAGGCCCTGCTCCAGCGCCGCCTGCACCAGGTGGCCGCAGGGTTCGCGCAGCTCGATGCCGACCATCAGCCCGCGACCGCGCACCTCGACCACGCCCGGCGTTCCCGCGAGGCGCGCGCGCAGCCCCTGCACCAGGCGCTCGCCCATGCGCTCGGCGTTGGCGCAGAGATCGTCGGCGACGAGGGTGTCGAGCACGCTGAGCGCCGCGGCGCAGGCGAGCGGATTGCCGCCGAAGGTGGAGCCGTGGTTGCCGGCGTGGAACACGCGCGGCGGCCTTGCCGCGTGCCAGGCAGGCGCCGATCGGCACGCCATTGCCGAGACCCTTCGCGGTGGTCAGCACGTCGGGCAGGATCGCCGTGTGCTGGAACGCGAACATCGTGCCGGTGCGGCCGTTGCCGGTCTGCACCTCGTCCAGCATCAGCAGCCAGCCGTGCTGGTCGCACAGCGCGCGCACGCCTTCGAGGTAACCCTCGGGCGCGACACGGATGCCGACTCGCCCTGGATCGGCTCCACCAGCACCGCGACGATGCTGTTGTTGTTGCGCGCGATGCTGGCGAGTTCGTCGAGGTCGCCGAAGCGCGCGCGCACGAAGCCGCTCACCAGCGGCTCGAAGCCCGCCTGCACCTTGCGGCTGCCGGTGGCCGAGAGCGTGGCCAGCGTGCGGCCGTGGAAGGAATTTTCCATCACGATGATGGCGGGCTTCTCGATGTTCTTGCCGTGGCCGTACATGCGCGCGATCTTGATCGCGCACTCGTTGGCTTCGGCGCCGGAGTTGCCGAAGAACACGTTGTCCATGCCGCTCAGCGCGACGAGGCGGTCGGCGAGCTCGCGCTGGCGCGTGATGCCGTAGACGTTCGAGGTGTGCAGCAGGCGCGCGGCCTGCTCCTGGATGGCGCGCGTGACCGCAGGGTGCGCATGCCCGAGCCCGCAGACCGCGATGCCCGCCAGGGCGTCGAGGTAGCGCCGGCCTTCGGTGTCGTAGAGCCACACGCCTTCGCCGCGCTCGAAGCAGACCTCGAGCCGCTTGTAGGTGGGCATGATCGACGTCGGATCCATGGTGCGCCTCGTTTCCGGGTGGCCAAAACGCAAAGAGGCAGCCCTTGCTGCCCCCGTGAAAAGCGGCCGATGCTACCGGTGCCGCGCCATGCGCGCAAGGCGCGATATGCGTACAAATCCGCAGAAGCGGCACGGCATCCCGGGTGCGGGGTAATTCCCGATTGCTTTACTGGGTTATAGCGGGGGAGTCGTGTAAACTTCCGGGCCGGTTCAACTTTGCGCAGAGGTGGATGCAGCACATGTCCGAGGACATCATGGAAATCATCAAGCAGCAGATCGAGGGCAACCCGATCATCCTGTACATGAAGGGTTCGCCCAACCAGCCGCAGTGCGGCTTCTCGGCGCGTGCCACGCAGGTGCTGATGGCCTGCGGCGAGCGCTTCGCCTACGTCGACATCCTCGCCAACCCCGAGATCCGCGCCAACCTGCCCGCCTACGGCAACTGGCCGACCTTCCCGCAGCTGTGGATCAACGGCGAACTGATCGGCGGATCCGACATCATCGCCGAGATGTACGAGAAGGGTGAGCTCCTGCCGCTGGTCAAGGAAGCGGCGGCCAAAAGCGCCTAGCAGCCTGTGGGTCCGACTTCAGTCGGACAGCGGCTTTGCGCCGGGCATCAGTCCGCATGAAAGCGGACCCACAGCTCTCAGTCCGCATGAATGCGGACCCACGGCTAGCCGCTGGGATCCGCCGGCGGCCAGCCCAGCGCCTGCTGCCAGCGGTTCACGATCACGCAGAACAGCTCCGCCGTCTTCTCGCAGTCGTAGCTGGCGCGGTGCGCCTTGCGCGAGCTGAACTCGATGCCGGCCATGGCGCACGCCTTGGCCAGCACGGTCTGGCCAAAGGCCATGCCCGCCAGCGTCACGGTGTCGAAGGTGCTGAACGGGTGGAAGGGGTTGCGCTTGATCTGCTGGCGCTCGGCGGCGGCGAACAGGAAGCCGTGGTCGAAGAAGGCGTTGTGGCCCACCAGGATCGCGCGCTTGCAGCCGGCGGCCCGCACCGCCTGGCGGATGTCCGAGAACAGGCTCCTGAGCGCCTCGCCCTCGTCGATCGCGCCGCGATCGGGGTCGAAGGGGTCGATGCCGGTGAAATCCAGCGAGGCCTGCTCGATGTTCGCATCGGCGAACGGCACCACCGCGTGGCTGAAGGTCGGCCCGCAGAGCAGGTCGCCCGCTTCGTTCATCTCCAGCGGCGTCGCCGCCACCTCCAGCAGCGCATCGGTGCGTGCATTGAAGCCGCCGGTCTCCACGTCCAGCACCACCGGCAGGTAGCCGCGGAAACGCGCCGCCATCAGCGTTTCGCCATTGCCGCCCGCTTCCGCTTCCAGCAGCCAGTCGTTGCGCTCGCGCTTCATTTCAGGCCTCCGCCGCGCTGACGCGCCAGGCGATGGTTTCGCCCGCGCACATGGGGACCAGCGTGTCCTCGCCGAACCCGAAGCCCTGCGGCGCCTGCCACGGCTCGCGGCGCAGCCGGATGCGCCGCGTATTGCGCGGCAGGCCGTAGAAATCGGCCCCGTAAAGGCTCGCGAACGCCTTCCAGCCGCGCCAGCGCGCCCTCGGCCTCGAACACCGCCGCGTAGCTCTCCAGCGCCGCGTGCGCGCTGTAGATGCCGGCGCAGCCGCTGGCGCACTCCTTGGTGCCGCGCGCGTGCGGCGCGGAATCGGTGCCGAGGAAGAAGCGCGGCGAGCCGCCGGTGGCGGCGCGGATCAGTGCCCGCTGGTGGGTGTTGCGCTTGAGCACGGGCAGGCAGAAGAAGTGCGGGCGGATCGCGCCGGCCAGCATATGGTTGCGGTTGTAGAGCAGGTGGTGCGGCGTGATCGTGGCCGCGAGAGTGGCCGGTCCGGCCTCGACGAAGGCCACCGCCTCGGCGGTGGTGATGTGCTCGAACACCACCTTGAGCGCCGGGAAGTCGCCGAGCAGCGGCGCGAGCACGGTATCGATGAACACCTTCTCGCGATCGAACACGTCGGTGTCCGGGCCGGTGACCTCGCCGTGCACGAGCAGCGGCATGCCGAGCCGCTCCATCGCGGCCAGCACCGGGCGGCAGCGGCCGAGGTCGGTGACGCCGGCGTCGCTGTTGGTGGTGGCGCCCGCCGGGTACAGCTTCACCGCGTGCACGCAGCCGCTGTCGCGGGCGCGGGCGATCTCGGCGGGGGGCGTGTTGTCGGTGAGGTACAGCGTCATCAGCGGTTCGAAGTCGCGGCTGACGGCGGGGTCGAGCGCCGCGAGGATGCGCGCGCGGTAGGCGAGTGCCTCGGCGGTGCGTGGTGACCGGGGGCTTCAGGTTCGGCATCACGATGGCGCGCCGGAACACCCGCGCGGTGGCGTTGACCGTGAGCGCGAGTGCCGCGCCGTCGCGCAGGTGCAGGTGCCAGTCGTCGGGTTGCAGTATCTGGAACTCTTGCATCGGAGCGGCACTGTGCGTTCGGAGGCCGCGATGCTAGCGGAAAAACCGCGGCAGAGGTACCGCCGCCGCGCCCGCCCGGCTGCAGCGTGGGCTGTTCGCTTTATTTTTGCCGCTGGCGGCGATGGGATCGCGGCGGCGGCGCGGCTAGAATGGCCGGCCCGTTTTTCGCGCAGTCCCTTCGAGTGGAGGTTCCTCATGAGTTCAGTCAAGAAAGTGGTCCTGGCCTATTCCGGCGGCCTCGACACCTCGGTGATCGTGCGCTGGCTGCAGGAGAACTATCAGTGCGAGGTGGTGACCTTCACCGCCGACATCGGCCAGGGCGAGGAAGTCGAGCCCGCGCGCGAGAAGGCGAAGCTGCTCGGCGTCGACGAGATCCACATCGAGGACCTGCGCGAGGAATTCGCGCGCGACTACGTGTTCCCGATGTTCCGCGCCAACGCGATCTATGAAGGCGAATACCTGCTCGGCACCTCGATCGCGCGGCCGCTGATCGCCAAGCGCCTGGTGGAGATCGCCCAGGCCTGCGGCGCCGACGCCATCTCGCACGGCGCCACCGGCAAGGGCAACGACCAGGTGCGCTTCGAGCTCGGCGCCTACGCGCTGATGCCGGGCGTGCGCGTGATCGCGCCGTGGCGCGAGTGGGATCTCACCTCGCGCGAGACGCTGCTGGCCTACTGCGAGAAGCACGACATCCCGGTCGAGATGAAGCGCGGCAAGAAGTCGCCCGTACTCGATGGACGCCAACCTGCTGCACATCTCCTACGAGGGCGGCGGCCTCGAGGACCCGTACTGGGAGCCGGAGGAGGACATGTGGCGCTGGTCCGTGGCGCCCGAGGCGGCGCCCGACAAGCCGACCTACATCGAGCTCGGTTTTCGCGGCGGCGACGTGGTCAGCGTCGACGGCCAGGCCATGAGCCCGGCCAGCGTGATGATCCACCTGAACAAGGTGGCGGGCGACAACGGCGTGGGCCGCCTCGATCTCGTCGAGAACCGCTACGTCGGCATGAAGTCGCGCGGCTGCTACGAGACGCCGGCCGGCACCGTCATGCTGAAGGCGCACCGCGCCATCGAGTCGCTGACGCTGGACCGCGAGGTCGCGCACCTGAAGGACGAACTGATGCCGCGCTACGCGAGCCTGGTCTACACCGGCTACTGGTGGTCGCCCGAGCGCCACATGCTGCAGGCCGCCATCGACCAGTCGCAGCAGTACGTGAACGGCAGCGTGCGCCTGAAGCTCTACAAGGGTTCGGTGCAGGTGGTGGGCCGCAAGTCCGACGACAGCCTGTTCGACCCGCATATCGCGACCTTCGAGGACGACCGCGGCGCCTACAACCAGAAGGATGCCGAAGGCTTCATCCGCCTGAATGCGCTGCGCATGCGCATCGCGGCCAAGGCCGGACGCAAGCTCGGCTGATGGACGAGGCCGCGCTGCAACGCGAGGTCGCGCAGCGGCGCACCTTCGCGATCATCTCGCACCCGGACGCGGGCAAGACCACGATCACCGAGAAGCTGCTGCTGTTCGGCAACGCGATCCAGATGGCCGGCACGATCAAGGCGCGCAAGAGCGGCCGTCATGCCACCTCCGACTGGATGACGATGGAGCAGGAGCGCGGCATCTCGGTGACCTCCTCGGTGATGCAGTTCCCGTACCGCGAGCGCGTGGTGAACCTGCTCGACACGCCCGGGCCACGAGGACTTCTCCGAGGACACCTACCGCACGCTCACCGCGGTCGACTCGGTGCTGATGGTGATCGACGCCGCCAAGGGCGTGGAGGACCGCACCATCAAGCTGATGGAAGTGTGCCGCCTGCGCGACACGCCGATCCTGAGCTTCATCAACAAGATGGACCGCGAGACGCGCGACCCGATCGATGTGCTCGACGAGATCGAGTCCGTGCTGCAGCATCAAGGCCGCGCCGGTCAACTGGCCGATCGGCTCGGGCAAGCGCTTCAAGGGCCTCTACGACCTGCTGAGCGACACCATCCACGTCTATCAGCAGGGGCAGGGCCACCGCATCCCGGACGACGTGCGCATCAAGGGCATCGACAGCCCGGAAGCGGCGGCGCTGCTCGGCGACCTGCTCGACGAGCTGAAGATGCAGATCGAGCTGGTGCGCGGCGCCAGCCACGAATTCGATCACGCCGAGTACCTCGCCGGCAGGATGACGCCGGTGTTCTTCGGCACGGCGCTGGGCAATTTCGGCGTGCGCGAAATGCTCGATTGCTTCGTCGAATGGGCGCCGGCGCCCGGCGGCGCATGCCACGGAGACGCGCCGCGTCGCGGCCGGCGAGCAGCCCTTCAGCGGCTTCGTGTTCAAGATCCAGGCGAACATGGACCCGCGCCACCGCGACCGCATCGCCTTCCTGCGCGTGTGCTCCGGCGCCTACGAGCAGGGCATGAAGATGCGCCACGTGCGCATCGGCAAGGACGTGCGCGTCGCCGACGCCGTGACCTTCCTTGCCGGCGAGCGCTCGGCCGCGGAGTTCGCCGTGGCCGGCGACATCATCGGCCTGCACAACCACGGCACGATCCAGATCGGCGACACCTTCACCGAGGGCGAGGCGCTGAAGTTCACCGGCATCCCGCACTTCGCGCCGGAACTGTTCCAGCGCATCCGCCTCAAGGACCCGCTGAAGATGAAGCACCTGCAGAAGGGCCTGCAGCAGCTCTCGGAGGAAGGCTCGACGCAGGTCTTCATGCCGCTCAGGAACAACGACCTGATCGTGGGCGCCGTGGGCACGCTGCAGTTCGAGGTGGTGGCCTTCCGGCTGCGCGACGAGTACAAGGTCGACTGCGTCTACGAGCCGATCAACGTCTACACCGCGCGCTGGGTCGAGTGCGACGACGCGCGCAAGCTCGAGGATTTCCGCGCCAAGGCGCACGACAACCTCGCGCTCGACGGCGGCGGACACCTTGCCTACCTGGCGCCGACGCGCGTGAACCTGGGCCTGACCGAGGAACGCTGGCCCGACATCCGCTTCCGCGCCACGCGCGAACACTGATGCCTCGTGGGTCCGGCATTCATGCCGGACATGCCTTCCCGATGCTGCTGTCGCCATGAATGGCGACCCGCGGTACCGACATCGGGGTCCGATCAGAGCAACGCCACGATCTTCTTCTCGATCGACTCCGGGGTGTCGGTGGGTGCGAAGCGTTCGACCACGTTGCCCTCGCGGTCGACCAGGAACTTCGTGAAATTCCACTTGATGGCTTCCGAGCCGAGCAGCCCGGGCGCCTCCTTTTTCAGGTACCGGTACAGCGGGTCGGCGCCCGCGCCGTTCACCTCGATCTTCGCGAACATCGGGAACTTCACGTCGTACTTCAGCTGGCAGAACTCGAGGATCTCGGCGTCGCTGCCGGGGTCCTGGTGGCCGAACTGGTTGCAGGGGAAGCCGAGAATCGCGAGACCCTTGGCGGCGTACTTGTCGTGCAGCGCCTCCAGCCCCTCGAACTGCGGCGTGAGCCCGCACTTGCTCGCCGTGTTCACGATCAGCAGCACCTTGCCGGCGTAGTCCTTCAGCGTCTTTGGCTGGCCCTTCGAGGTCTTGCAGGTGAAGTCGTAAATCGATGTCATGGTGCTCGCGCTCCCGCGTGTGTGGCCGGTACTCCTCGGCGCCCCGCCCGAAACGGACGAGGCGTGCGCCGGGGTCAGGCCGCATAATACGCCCGCAGCGCCACCGGCGGATCAAGCCGGCGGCCGGCATACAACAACGGAGCCCTGTCCCATGCCATCGCAGGACCAGCCGCCGCGTGCCTTCAGCACGGCCCACCCCGAGGTCTACCGCTTCCCGTTCCCGGCCTTCCCCAACGGCTGGTTCCCGCTGTGCTTCGCCGACGAGGTGGTCCCCGGCGAGGTGCTGGCGCTGCACCGCTTCGGTCGCGACCTGGTGGCCTGGCGCGACGGCGACGGCGCGGTGCGCGTGGCCGATGCCTACTGTCCGCACCTCGGCGCGCACCTCGGGCACGGCGGCACGGTGATCGACGGCGAGCTGCGCTGTCCGTTTCACCACTGGCGCTACGACGGCAGCGGCGCCTGCGTGTTCGCGGCCGGCGCGAAGCGCCTGCCGGCCAACGCGAAGCTGCAGCTGCTGCCCGCGCTCGAGCGCAACCGGCTGGTGTTCGCCTGGCACGATGCCGCGGGACGCGCGCCCGCCTACGAGATCGACCACATCCCCGAGATCGAGAGCGGCGGCTACCGCGAGGTGCGCCGCCATGTGTGGACCGTGCGCTCGCACCCGCAGGAGATGATGGAGAACGCGGTCGACATCACGCACTTCGAGGCCATGCACCGCTGGAAGGCGCACTCGATCGACTGGATCCCCGACGGTCCGCGCTACCAGATGCGCATCACGCGTCGACAACAGCGGCGAGGGCTACCAGTCGGCGACCGCCGCCAACGCCGACGACGTGGTCTCGTACAACGTGGGGCCGGGTTTCAGCTACACGCGCTTCACGGGCCGGCTGCGCGCGATATCGCTGAACATCATGACGCCGACCGCGGCGGGCGTGGTCTACAACCCGCAATCGTTCTGGGTCGCGCCGGACATCGACGAGGCGCTGGCGCAGGGCTGGGCCGAAGGCTTCCTGCGCGACTACGCCGACGACATCCCGGTGTGGGAGCACAAGGTCTTCCGCGCCACGCCGGCGCTGGCCGAGGTGGACGGGCCGTTCGCGCGCTACCGTCGCTGGTACGCGCAGTTCTACGCCTGAGCGTTGCCGCGGCGCGCGCAGGCGTGCCAGAATGCTGTACATCAGTACAGTTTCCGGCGGAGATCGCATGCTGGCGGGCGCATACGCATTCGTTGACCTCGAGACCACCGGCTGCAACCCGGTCTACGACCGCATCACCGAGATCGCGATCGTCAGCGTGCGCGACGGCGCGGTCACCGAGCGCTGGCAGCAGCTGCTCGATCCCGGCATGTCGATTCCCGAGGCGATCCAGTCGCTCACCGGCATCACGAACGCGATGGTCGCGGGGCAGCCGGCCTTCGAGGACGTGGCCGACGAAGTGCAGCGGCGCCTCGACGGCGTGACCTTCGTCGCGCACAACGCGCGCTTCGACCACGGTTTCCTGCGCAACGCGCTGAAGCGCTGCAACCTGACGCTGCGCGGGCCGGTGCTGTGCACCGTGAAGCTCTCGCGCCGGCTGTTCCCGCAGCACGCGCGCCACAACCTCGACGCGATCATCGCGCGCCACGGCCTCACGTGTGCGGCGCGCCACCGCGCGCTGGGCGATGCCGAGGCCACGTGGCAGTTCGTGGCGCAGGTTGCGGCGTCGGGCATCGCGGATCTCGCGCAGCATATCGACACGCTGACGCAGCGCCCCTCGCTGCCGGCGCGGCTGTCGTGGGAGGCGCTCGACGCGATCCCCGACACGCCCGGCGTCTACCTCTTCTACGACGAGCGCGACACGCCGCTGTACGTGGGCAAGAGCGTCAGGCTGCGCTCGCGCGTGCTGGCGCATTTCGCCGCCGACCACAGCAGCCACCGCGAGATGCAGATGGCGCAGCAGACCGCGCGCGTGGAATGGCGGGAGTCGGCGGGCGAGCTCGGCGCGCTGCTGCGCGAGGCGCAGCTGGTGAAGGATCTCGCGCCGGTCTACAACCGCCAGCTGCGCCGCCACGCCACGCTGGTCTCGATCCGCTGGAGCGGCGCGGCCGACGGCATCCCGGAGATCGTCGGCGGCAGCGACATCGCCGGGGACGGGCTCGCGCATCTCCACGGCCTGTTCCGCTCGAAGGCGCAGGCGAAGAAGGCGCTGCTGGGGCTCGCCGACGAATACCGGCTGTGCCTGCGCCTCGCCGGGCTGGAAAAGCCCGCGCCGGGGGCGTGCTTTCGCCACCAGGTGGGCAAGTGCGGCGGCGCCTGTGCCGGGCACGAGCCGCTGCTCGCGCACCAGGCGCGGCTCGCCGCGGCGCTGGCGAAGCTGAAGCTGGTGAGCTGGCCCTGGAGCGGCGCGATCGGCATCCGCGAGCGGCAGCCCGGACGGCGGACTCGAGGAGCTGCACGTGGTCGATCGCTGGTGCTACCTCGGCACGTTTCGCAGCGAGGACGAGCTGCACGCGCGCGAGCCCTTCGCGCGCCGCCCTGCCTTCGACATGGACACCTACAAGCTGCTGGTGAAGCACCTGATGCGCAGTCGCCACCCGCAGGTGGTGCCGTTCGCGCCTGTGGGTCCGGATTTATCCGGACAATCCGATTCGTAGGTCCGGCTTCAGCCCGACATCTATGTGGGTCCGAATTCATTCGGACAATTGTCAGGCTGAAGCCCGACCCACACCAAACGCCTGCGCCAGCAGCTCGAAAGAACGCAGCCGGTCGCCGAAGTGGAAGGTGTTGCACACCGCCATCACCTCGTCGGCGTGGAATTGCGCGGCAAGGCGCTCCACGCGCGCGCGGATCGTCTGCGGCGTGCCCACCGCGCGCACGCTGCGAGACGCCCTGCACGAAGGCGCGCTCCTCGGGGCTGAACACGTGCCGCGCGGCCTCCTCGGGCGAGCACATCGCGATCTCCCCGCGCTGCGTCAGGAAGCGGATGTAGGTGATGTCGGCCGCGCGCGTCATCGTTGCGGCGTGCTCCTCGTCGTCGGCGCAGAACACGTTCATCGCGATCATCACGCGCGGTTCGGGCTGCAGCGGCGAGGGACGGAAACGGCTGCGGTAGGCCTCGACGATGCGCGGGTCGAACTGCGGGTTGATGAACAGCGCCACGGCGTAGGGCAGCCCCAGTTCGGCCGCCAGCAGCGCGCTGTCGGGGCTGGTGCCCAGCACCCACACCGGGATGCGCCCGGCCGGCACGGGGCCCACGCGCGGGCGGAAGCCCGGGTTCCACAGCGCCTCGGTGAGCGTATGCAGCAGTTGCGGGAAGCGCTCGAACTTCGGGCGACCGTCGGCGGCGAGCGCGATGGCCGCGTTCATGTCGGCGCCCGGTGCCCGGCCAACGCCGAGGTCCACGCGGCCCGGGTACAGGTTCGAGAGCACCGCGAAATTTTCCGCGACCTTGTAGGCGCTGTAGTGCGGCAGCATCACGCCGCCCGAGCCGATGCGGATCGTCGTCGTGGCAGCGCCGATCGCCGCCAGCAGCACCTCGGGCGAGCTGCCCGCGATCACCGGCGAGTCGTGGTGCTCGGAGACCCAGAAGCGCGCGTAGCCCAGCGCCTCGGCGTGGCGCGCGAGCGCGAGGGTTTCGGCGAAGGCCGCGCGCGCGTCGCTGCCGGGGCGCACGATGGACTGGTCGAGGATGGAGAGCTGCATCGATGGTAGCGCTGTCGATTGGCTGGGGCGTGGGCATCGTAGCAAATGCCCGGCGTGAAACCCGCAGCGAAAAAAAAGCCCGATCGCATCGCGGCCGGGCCTTTCGGATAATGGTAGCGACGGGTGGGCTCGAACCACCGACCCCAGCATTATGAATGCTGTGCTCTAACCGACTGAGCTACGTCGCCACGGGCCGCGAATTTTCCGCACTGGCCCCGATCGTGTCAATGCCCGGTGCGGGTCCGCGAGCGCGGGAAATTACCGTTTCGCGCGCTCGCCGCGTGCCTAGACGTTGAAGCGGAAGTGGATCACGTCGCCGTCCTGCACCACGTATTCCTTGCCTTCGAGGCGCCACTTGCCGGCGTCCTTCGCGCCCTGTTCGCCCTTGTACTGCACGAAATCCGCGTAGGCGATCACCTCGGCGCGGATGAAGCCCTTCTCGAAGTCGGTGTGGATCACGCCGGCCGCCTCGGGCGCCTTGGCGCCGACGCGCACGGTCCAGGCGCGCACTTCCTGCACGCCGGCGGTGAAGTAGGTCTGCAGGTTCAGCAGGCGGTAGCCGGCGCGGATCACGCGGTTCAGGCCGGGTTCCTCGAAGCCGAGCTCGGCGAGGAACTCGGCGCGTTCGTCTTCCTCGAGCTCGGCGATCTCGGACTCGAGCTTGTTGCAGATCGGCACGACCATCGCGCCCTCGGCGGCGGCGAACGTCTGCACCGCGTCGAGGTGCGGGTTGTTCTCGAAGCCGTCCTCGGCCACGTTGGCGATGTACATCGTGGGCTTGGCGGTGAGCAGGTTGAAGCTCGCGCAGCGTCGCCTTCTCGTCGTCGGAGAGCGCCAGCGCGCGCGCCGGGAGCCCCTCGTCCAGGTGCGGGACCAGCTTTTCCAGCAGGTCCTTCTGGCGGATCGCGTCCTTGTCGCCGCCCTTGGCGAAGCGGGTGACGCGCTGCAGCTGGCGCTCGGCGCTGTCGAGGTCGGCGAGTGCGAGCTCGGTGTTGATCACCTCGATGTCGTTCACCGGATCGATGCGGCTGGCGACGTGGATCACGTTGTCGTCGGCGAAGCAGCGCACCACGTGCGCGATGGCGTCGGTCTCGCGGATGTTGGCGAGGAACTGGTTGCCGAGGCCCTCGCCCTTCGAGGCGCCGGCCACCAGGCCCGCGATGTCCACGAACTCCATCGTGGTCGGCACGATGCGCTGCGGCTTCACGATCTCCGCGATGCGGTCCTGGCGCGGGTCGGGTACCGGCACGATGCCGGTGTTCGGCTCGATGGTGCAGAACGGGAAGTTCGAGGCCGCGATGCCGGCGCGCGTCAGCGCGTTGAACAGTGTGGACTTGCCGACGTTGGGAAGTCCGACGATGCCGCAGTTGAAACCCATGATTATTCGGCCCTGAAACTGTTGAGTCGGTTCATTGCAATGGGCCAGTTGCCGCTGACGGCATCCGGCAGTACGTGCAGCGCTTCCTCGATGCACAGATCGATCAGGCGCCGGTCCGCGGGCGAGGGCCGCGACAGCACGTGCGGCGAGACCTGCTCGCGCGCGCCCGGGTGGCCGATGCCGATCCGCAGCCGGTGGAAGCCGCGGTTGTTGCCGAGCGCGGCGATGATGTCGCGCAGGCCGTTGTGCCCGCCGTGGCCGCCGTCGAACTTGAAGCGCACCTCGCCGGGCGGCAGGTCGAGCTCGTCGTAGGCGACCAGGATCTGTTCCGGGCGCCAGCTTGAAGAAGTTCGCCGCCGGTCCCACCGCCTGTCCGCTGCGGTTCATCCACGTCTGCGGAATCAGCAGGCGCACGTCCTGGCCGGCGATCTGCACGCGCGCAGTCAGGCCGTGGAAGCGGGCCTCGGGCTTCAGCGTGGCGCCGTACCCGGCTGCCAGCGCGCTCACGAAATCGGCTCCCGCGTTGTGGCGGGTGCGGTGGTATTCGGGTCCGGGATTGCCCAGGCCGACGATAAGGGCGAGTGGTGTGGTCACCGTGTTGCAGGAGGTTGCGAGGCCGCCCGTGCGGGCGGCCTCGCCGGGCGGATCAGGACTCCGCGGTCTCCTCGACAGCGCCGCCCTTCGGTGCCAGCACCGTCGCGACCGGGATGTCGTGCTCGGGGCCGTGCGACAGCTCGACGCTCTCGACGCCCGCGGGCAGCTTGAGGTCGGAGAGGTGCACCGCCTGGCCGACGTGGTACGCGGTCATGTCGACCTCGATGAACTCCGGCAGGTCCTGCGGCAGGCAGGTCACGTGCACTTCGTTCGCGTTGTGCTGGATGATGCCGCCCTGGTTCTTCACGCCGTGGCACTTCTCCTGGTTGATGAAGTGCAGCGGGATGTGGACGTGGAGCTTGCGATCGCGGCTCACGCGCTGGAAGTCGGCGTGCAGGATGCGCGGGCGCGCCGGGTGGCGCTGCAGGTCCTTCAGGATCACTTCCTCGGCGCCGCCCTCGAGCTTCAGCGTGATCAGGTGCGAGAAGAACGCCTCGTTCTCCAGCGCCTTCACCAGCTCGCGGTGCGACAGCGACATGTTGCGCGGCTGCTGCGTGCCGCCGTAGACGATCGCGGGAACCAGTTCGTCGTTACGCAGGCGGCGGCTCGCACCTTTCCCCACGTCGCCGCGTACAACGGCATTCAGTACAAATTCGCCAGACATGGTCTGTACTCCTTTGTTGAGCGGACAGCCTCCCTGCGACCGGGATGGGTGCCGCGGTTCTTGAAAAGGAAAGGCGGTTGCCTTTCCGCTCGATGCATCAGGCGAACATCGCGCTGATGGATTCCTCGTTGCTGACGCGGCGCACCGCCTCGGCGAGCAGCGGTGCGCTGCTCAGCTGGCGGATGCGCGTGCAGCGCTTCGCTTCCTGCGGACAGCGGGATCGTGTCGGTCACGACCAGCTCGTCCAGCACGGAAGCGTTGATGTTGTCGATCGCGTTGCCCGAGAGCACCGCGTGCGTGCAGTAGGCGACCACTTTCGCGGCGCCGTGTTCCTTCAGCGCCTGCGCGGCCTTGCACAGCGTGCCGGCGGTATCGACCATGTCGTCGACCACCAGGCAGGTGCGGCCCGCGACGTCGCCGATGATGTGCATCACCTGCGCCTCGTTGGCCTTGGGGCGGCGCTTGTCGATGATCGCGAGGTCGAGGTCGTTCAGTCTGCTTGGCGATGGCGCGGGCGCGCACCACGCCGCCGATGTCGGGCGAGACCACGATCAGGTTCTCGTAGCGCTGGCGCTCGATGTCGTCGATCAGGACCGGCGAGCCGTAGACGTTGTCCACCGGCACGTCGAAGAAGCCCTGGATCTGCTCGGCGTGCAGGTCGACGGTGAGCACGCGGTTCGACGCCGGCCTTGGCCATCATGTCGGCCACGACCTTGGCGCTGATCGGCACGCGGCTCGAGCGCACGCGGCGGTCCTGGCGCGCAGTAGCCGAAGTAGGGAACGACCGCGGTGATGCGCGAGGCCGAGGAGCGGCGCAGCGCGTCGATCATCAGGATCAGTTCCATCAGGTTGTCGTTGGTCGGCGCGCAGGTCGACTGGATCACGAACACGTCCTTGCCGCGCACGTTCTCGTCGATCTCGATGCTGATCTCGCCGTCGCTGAAGCGGCTCACGGTGGCGCAGCCCAGGCGCAGTCCCAGGCGCTGCACGATCATCTGCGCCAGTTCAGGGTTGGCGCTGCCGGTGAAGAGCATCATCTCTGACACGTCGGGATCCTTCGTGTTGGCAAGGCTAGTCAAGGGCTGGACTTCGGCGCCGGGCGCAACTCGCGGGGGAGGGCTGGCGGTTCATGGCGCTCGACTGCCCCGTTAGGTGTTTCCCGAATGAACGAATTGGCTGGGGCGGTAGGACTCGAACCTACGAATGGCGGGATCAAAACCCGCTGCCTTAGCCACTTGGCGACGCCCCAATTGATTCAGTCGTACAGTGCCTCGTGCACGGGAGAGCGGTTGATGCCGCGGGCAACGAACCGTTCCCACTCTGCCGGTACCCGCGCGGCGGCCTCGCGCGCCGCCTGCTCCGTGGCGAAGGGGGCGAACACGCAACTGCCGGTGCCGCTCATCCTTGCCTCCCCGTGCGCCGCGAGCCATGTCAGCGCGCGATCGACCTCGGGATACCGTTTCCTGACCACGGCCTCGCAGTCGTTGCGATGTCCGTCGGTCAAAAAGGCGGCCATTGTCGTGATCGGGGTGTCACGTGTCAATTCCCGGTCATTGAAAATCGCGGCAGTATTCACCGCGCACCCGGGACGGATCACCAGGTACCAGCGCGCGGGCAGGTCGAGCGGCTGCAATTGCTCGCCGATGCCCTCGGCCCAGGCGCTGCGACCGTGCACGAACACGGGCACGTCGGCGCCGAGCGCAAGGCCGATGCCGGCGAGCTCCGCGCTCGTGAGCCCGCAGCCCCACAGCCGGTTCAGCGCCAGCAGCGTGGTGGCGGCATCCGAGCTCCCGCCGCCCAGCCCGCCGCCGTGCGGTATGCGCTTGTCGAGCCGTGATGATCGCGCCCTGGCGCGGCGCGCAGCGCGCGGCGAGCGCGCGCGCGGCCTTCAGGGCCAGGTTGTCTTCGGCTGCCACGCCCGGCACGCCACCGTCCAGCACCAGTTCCGGGGTCGCGGTCGCCGTGAAGCGCATCCCGTCGCAGAAATCGAGCAGCTGGAACACCGTCTGCAGCAGGTGGTAGCCGTCGGCGCGCCGGCCGGTCACGTGCAGGAACAGGTTGAGCTTGGCCGGCGAGCGCAGCGCGAGCGTATCGCTCATGGCGCCGGCGGGCCCCAGCGGTTGATCAGCAACGTGAGCACTGCGCCCTCGCCCTCGAGGCGCAGGCGCGTCGGCAGCGCGAGGCCGTCCACCTCGCGGTACGCGCCGGGTTCGACCAGCCAGCCCGACTGGCGAAAGCGCGTGACTTCGGCGCCGGCGAATTCGGCGTCCTCGATGGCGCGCCCGGGCTGGGGAATGCCGCGGATCCAGTACTTCAGGGCCGCCACCGGCAGCTGCCAGCCCCAGATCTCGGCGACCAGCGCGTCGGGGTCGGCGTGCCGGCCGGTGCGTCCGCGCGAGTCGTTCCAGGCGACACCGTCGGCGTCACCCGTGAGCACCAGCTTGCCCATGCCGAGCGCGCCGCTCAGCACCAGGCGGTAGCTTGCGGCCTCCTGCTTCCACGTGAGGAAGGCGCTGCCGGAGCCGCTCGGCGCGCGCACGCCGATCTTGCCCTGCAGCTGCCACGCCTCGAGCGCGCCGACCGCGGCGGCATGCGCCTCCCAGTCCGCGGGCAATTGCGCGCGCCGCGGCTGCGGCGCGCAGCCGGCCAGCACGAGCAGCGCGCCCAGGCCGAGCAGCGCCGCCCAGTGCGCGCGCCGGGCGAAGGGGCGCTGGCTCACGGCGCGGGAGCGGCGCCGAGGCGGCGCATGGTGTCGAGGATGAGACGGCTGTCGGGCTTGCTCTCCAGCCCCTTGCGCCAGATCTCGCCGGCCTCGTCGCGCTTGCCGCTCACCCACAGCACTTCGCCCAGGTGCGCGGCGACCTCATGGTCCGGGTATTTTTCGAAGGCCTGGCGCAGGTAAGTGAGCGCTTCCTCTATGTTGCCCAGGCGGTATTGCACCCAGCCCATGCTGTCGATGATGGCGGGGTCGTCCGGTTTCAGCGCCAGCGCCCGTTCGATCAGCGCCAGCGCTTCGGCGTGGCGCTCGGTCAGGTTGGCGAGGGAGTAGCCGAGCGCGTTCATGGCCAGCGCGCTGTCGGGATCGAGGCGCAGCATCGCACGCAGGTCGCGTTCCATCGCCGCGATGTCGCCGCGCCTTTCGCTGACCATGGAACGCGCATACAGCAGGCCGGGCTCCGCGGGGGTTGCGGCCAGGGCCGCGTCGAGGAGGCGCTGCGCACCGGCCAGGTCCCCCTTTTCGACGCGCAGTTCGGACTCCAGCAGCGTCAGCGGCAATGCCTGCGCGACCCAGCGCCGGCGCAGTTCCGCGAGGGGCTCGCCGAGCGCCTCGATGCCGCGGCTGGCGATGATCAGCTCGGCGGCGCGCGTGATCGAGGCCATGAACATCTGGCCCGGGCGGATTTCGAGGTAATGCCGGATTGCGTCCTCGTTGTCGCCGCGGCGTTCGGCGTCCTGCGCCAGGTAGAAATGCGCCGCGCTCGACTGGTTGCCCTCGGCGAGCAGCGCGTTCAGTTCCTCGCTCATGCGGTCGAACTGGCCGGACTCGCGGTAGACCAGCGCCAGCGCGAGGCGCAGTTCGGCGTCGGCGGGGTTCTGCTCGACCAGGATGCGGAACTGTTCCTCGGACCTGGCGAGGTCGGACTTCGCCAGCAGCCGCGCATACTGCAGGCGCAGGCGCTTGTTGTCGGGATCTTCCGCCAGCGCGTGCTCGATGCGCGCATGGGCTTTCGGCAGGTCGCCGATGTTCTGGTAGACCTGTGCCTCGAGCAGCAGCGCCTGGTAGTTGTCGGGCTCCGTCTCCAGCACGGTGGCGACGGCCTCGAGCGCCTCGTCGTTGCGCTCCAGGCTCTGCAGCAGCACGGCCCTGGCGATCAGCAGGTCGGGGCTGTCACTCTCGATGCCTTCCAGCGCCTTCAGCATCGCCTCGCGTTCGTTTGCCGGCAGGTCGAGCGCGCTGGCCGTGACCGCCGCGAAGTTGGTGGGGCCGCTCGCGGCGTCGAGCGCGCGCATGTGCCCGAACGCCTCGTTGGGGCGTCCGGCGCGCGCCAGTTCGGTGGCGGCCGTGAAGCGCGCTTCCGGATTCTGCGGTTCCAGCTCGACCCACAGCAGCGCGGCATCGAGCGTCGCGCGCTCGGCGCCCATGTAGCGCGCCATGCGCGTGGCGCGTGCCGCCACGCCGGGATCGCGCGTGCGCGCCGCCTGCTGCAGGTAGTTCTGCAGCGCCACGTCGAGGGCGCCGCGGCGCGCCGCGAATTCGGCGACCAGCAGCGCATACAGCGTGTCCTCGGGGAAGGGGCGGTACACCGGCTCTGGCGCGGGCGCGCTGGCCCGTGTCGTCGCCGCTGCGTCGATGTCCTGCGGCTCCCTGGCGGGCGTGGCCGCGCAGGCAGCGACCAGCACGCCGCAGAGCACGACCGTTGCGGTGCGGGCGAGGCGCGGCATCGGCGGGGTGCGGAACGACGGGGACAATATGCTCATAGGTTGCGGGTTGGACCGCGCGCGGGGCGGTGGCGGCAGCGCCGGGAGCGCGGGATTCTGCACAATTTGCCCGTAAATTGATACACTTCGGCCGCTTTTCCAATCCCCATCCCGCCCCGTTGGAGTGCTGTTCCCGGCCTGCGGCGCCCCGCGGGGGAGTAGTTTTTCATTCATGAGCCTGCTGGTCGTCGGCCTCAACCACACTACCGCGCCCGTCGAGGTGCGTGAGCGCGTGGCATTCGCTCCCGAGCAGGTCCCGGAGGCGTTGCGCCGTGCCTGCGGCAGCGGCGGTGTCGCGCAAGCGCTGATTCTTTCGACCTGCAACCGTACCGAGTTCATCGCGGTCACCGGCGGCAGCGCCGAAGCCGAGGAGCGGGTGCTCGACTGGTTCGCCGGCTCGCACCACCTTGCGCGCGGCGAGCTCGAGGGCTGCCTGTACCGCCTGCGCGGCCCCGAGGCCCTGCGCCACCTGATCCAGGTCGCCAGCGGGCTCGATTCGATGGTGATGGGCGAGCCGCAGATCTTCGGCCAGATCAAGTCTGCCTTCGCCTCGGCGCGACATGCCGGCACCGTCGGCCCGGACCTCGCCCGCGTGATGAACCACGTCTTCGCGGTGGCGAAGCAGGTGCGCACCGAGACCGCGATAGGCGAGAACCCGGTGTCGGTCGCCTTCGCGGCGGTGAAGCTCGCGCGTCACATTTTCACCGAGCTCGGCTCGACCACGGCGCTGCTGATCGGCGCCGGCGAAACCATCGAGCTGGTCGCGCGCCACCTCTCCGAGGCCGGCGTGTCGCGGCTCGTCGTCGCCAACCGCACGCTGGCGCGTGCCGAGCAGGTGGCCGCGCGCTTCGCCGGCGAAGCGATCCTGCTGTCCGAGATCCCGGCCTGCCTGCTGCGCGCCGACATCGTGATCAGCTCGACCGCGAGCCAGCTGCCGATACTCGGCAAGGGCACCGTGGAGCAGGCCATGCGCCAGCGCCGGCACAAGCCGATCTTCATGGTCGACATCGCGGTGCCGCGCGACATCGAACCGCAGGTTGCCGAGCTCCCCGACGTCTATCTCTACAGCGTCGATGACCTGGAGCAGATGATCGACGACAACCGCCGCGCGCGCGAGGGTGAGGCGAGGCGCGCGGGAGTGATCGTGGATGCGGGCGTCGACGCCTGGCTGCGCGACCGTCGCAGCCTGGACGCCGTGGGGACGCTGCGCGACTACCGCGAGCGCGCCGAACGGCTGCGCGACCAGGAGCTCGAGCGCGTGCTCAGGCAGCTGCGCGGCGGCGCCGACGCCGAGCAGCTGCTCGGCCAGCTCGCGCGCAACCTCACCAACAAGCTGCTGCACGATCCGAGCGTGCAGCTGCGCCGGGCCGCGGCCGAAGGGCGCTCCGAGATGCTCGACTGGAGCCGCCGGCTGTTCGGCCTCGACGAAACGCCGGGAGAAGGCGAGCGCGAACCATGATCAAGCCATCCCTGCTGGAAAAACTCGCCGCGCTGAGCGATCGCCACGAGGAACTCGCGGCGCTGCTGGGCGAAGCCGACGTGATCGCGGACCAGACGCGCTTTCGCGCCTACAGCCGCGAGTACGCCGAAATCGAGCCCGTGGTGCAGGGCTACGCGCGCTATCGCAAGGTGCTGGCCGACATGGCCTCGGCCGAGGCCATGGCACGCGACGCGGATCCCGAGATGCGCGAGATGGCGCAGGAGGAGCTCGCCCACGGTGCGGCGTTGCGCGACGGGCTGGAGCTCGAGCTGCAGAAGCTGCTGCTGCCGCGCGATCCGCGCGACGGCAGCAACGTGTTCCTCGAGGTCCGCGCGGGTACCGGCGGCGACGAGGCGGCGATCTTCGCCGGCGACCTGTTCCGCATGTACGCGCGCTACGCCGACCGCCTCGGCTGGCAGGTCGAGCTGATCAGCGAGCGCCCCGGCGAGCACGGCGGCTACAAGGAAGTGATCGCCGTCATCTCCGGCAAGGACGTTTTCTCGCGCCTCAAGTTCGAGTCCGGCGCGCACCGTGTGCAGCGCGTGCCGGCCACCGAGTCGCAGGGCCGCATCCACACCTCGGCCTGCACCGTCGCGATCCTGCCCGAGGTCGCGGACATCGAGGAGATCGAGATCAACAAGGCGGACCTGCGCGTCGACACCTACCGCGCCTCGGGCGCCGGCGGCCAGCACGTGAACAGCACCGACTCGGCGGTGCGCCTCACGCACCTGCCGAGCGGCATCGTGGTCGAGTGCCAGGACGAGCGCTCGCAGCACAAGAACCGCGCCCGCGCGATGGCGCTGCTGCAGGCGCAAGCTGCTGAGCCAGGCGCAGCAGGAACAGGCCGACGCGCAGGCCAGCGAGCGCAAGCTGCAGGTCGGCAGCGGCGACCGCTCCGAGCGCATCCGCACCTACAACTTCCCGCAGGGGCGCGTGACCGATCACCGCATCAACCTCACGCTGTACAGGCTCCCGGAAATCATGGAGGGCGACCTCGACTGCGTGGTGCAGCCGCTGCTCGGCGAATACCAGGCCGAGCAGCTCGCGGCGCTGGCGGACTGAGCGTGAGCCACGGTGTCGCCAGTCCGGAGCGCGCGGCCAGCGTCGCCGGGCTGCTGCGCGCCGCACGCGCGATGCTGGATACGGATGACGCGCACATCGACAGCGAGCTGCTGCTGGCGCATGTGCTGGGGCGCGCGCGCAGTTACCTGTTCGCCCATCCGGAGGCGTGCGTCGCAGTAGCGCAGTGCGCGGCCTATCGCGCGCTGATCGCGCGCCGGCGCGACGGCGAGCCGCTGGCCTATCTCGTCGGCCGCCAGGCGTTCTGGTCGCTGGAGCTGGCGCTCGACGGCAGCACGCTGGTGCCGCGGCCCGAGACCGAGCTCCTGGTCGAGCTCGCGCTGGAACGCCTCGGCGCCGCGCCCGCGCGCGTGCTCGATCTCGGCACCGGCAGCGGCGCGATCGCGCTGGCGCTGGCGAGCGAGCGGCCCCAGTGGCAGGTGCTCGGCATCGACAGCGACCCGCGCGCGCTCGCCGTCGCCGCGGCCAACGCCGCGCGGCTGGGTCTGGCGAACGCACGCTTCGCACCCGGGGACTGGTTTGCCGGGCTCGCGGGCGAGCGCTTCGACCTGGTGGTGTCCAACCCGCCCTACATCCGCGACGACGATCCCTGCCTGCAGGATGCCGGGCTGCGCCACGAGCCGCGCCATGCCCTGGCCTGCGGCGCCGACGGCCTGGACGCGCTCAGGCGCATCGCGGCCGCCGCGCCCGCGCACCTCGTCGCCGGCGCGTGGCTGATCTGCGAACACGGCGCCGGAGCAGGGCGAGGCGGTGCGCGCGCTGTTTCACGCCGCGGGGCTGCGCGAGGTGGCCACGCACCGCGACCTCGCCGGCCGCGAGCGCGCGACGCTGGGGCGCAACGCAGGAGCCGCTGCCGATGAACGATGAGGAACTGCTGCGCTACAGCCGCCACATCCTGCTGCCCGAGCTCGACGTGGCGGGGCAGCAGAAGCTGCTGGATGCCAGCGCGCTCGTGGTCGGCCTCGGCGGACTGGGCTCGGCCGTGGCGCTCTACCTCGGCGCCAGCGGCGTGGGCCGGCTGGTGCTTGCCGATGGCGACCGCGTCGAGCTGTCGAACCTGCAGCGCCAGGTGATCCACGCGACGGCGCGCCTGGGGCAGGGCAAGGCGGAGTCGGCGGCCGCCAGCCTGCAGGCGCTCAATCCCGGCGTGCGCGCCGAGGTGGTGGCGGAACGCGTGGACGCCGCGGCGCTCGATCGCCTCGTGCCCGGCGTCTCGGTGGTGCTCGACTGCAGCGACAACAGCGCCACGCGGCGCGCGATCAATGCCGCCTGCCGGCGCCACCGGGTGCCGCTGGTCAGCGCGGCGGCGCTCGGCTGGGAAGGGCAGCTCGCGGTATTCGACGCGCGCGTGCCGGGCAGCGCCTGCTACGAGTGCCTGTATCCGCAGGGCGCGGACGAAGCGGCGACCTCGTGCGCGCAGAACGGCATCGCGGCGCCGGTGGTCGGGACCATGGGCGTGTTGCAGGCGTTGCAGACGCTGAAGCTGATCAGCGGCGCGGGCGAGGTGACGGCGGGCGAGTTGCTGGTCTTCGACGGGCTGGCGCTGGATTTTCACCGCCTGCGCGTCCGGCCGCGGCCGGACTGCCCGGTCTGCGCGTCCGTCCCCGTGGGTCCGGATTCATCCGGACAATTATCCGGATAGCTGGCCGGACCGATGTCCGGATGAATCCGGACCCACGGGGCGGCTATTCGCGCGGTTCGCGCAGGCGGATGAACGGGAAGCGCGTCACGGTGGAGCGCGCCCGGGCCGCGCGATCATCGATCTGCTCCGGCGTCGCTGCGCGGAAATAGATGTGCAGGCCGGTGCCTGCGGGCTCGCTCTGGCGTATCTGCAGGTGGCCGCCCTGGCCGTGCACCAGCGCGTGGATTTCCGTCAGGTCGTCGAGCGCGCTGCCGGCAGCCGCGTCGTGCGACGGCGCTGCGGCGAGTCCGCGGATCTGCTGTTCGCTCAGCCGCGATCCGCTGTCCTCGATCACCAGTTCGATGTAGTTGCCCTCGAAACCTTCGCGGCACGAGACGCAGGCGCGCCGGCCGGTCTCGTGCCAGGCGCAGGCGGATGCCGAGCCTGCCGTCGTGGCCGAGGCCGCGGCGGGCGTGACGGATGCCGCGCAGCAGCACCTGGTGGAACACGACCGGGTCGCAGTGCGCCGGGGGCAGGGCGTCGGCGATCTCGTTGTCGAGGCGTGTCGAGGCCGGCATCAGGATGCGTTCGAGCTCGATGATGTTCTGCGCCAGCGGGGTCAGCGCGATCAGCGGCTGCGGCGAGCTCGCCTCGGCCTGTCCCGCGACCTCGTGGATCAGCGCCTGCGCGTGCATCGTGGTCTCGGCCAGCTGCTCCAGCCGGCGCAGGACGCCGGCGTAGTCGCCGGCCTCGGCCAGCACCTGCTCGACGCGCCCGACCACCGAGGCCGCGACACCCGCGATGCCATCCTCGGCGTCGCTGGCCGGGGCTTCGGCCGGTGCCGCCGCGGCGGCATCGTGCTGGCGCGGCCGCGGCAGGTCGCGTGTTGCGATCAGGATGCCGCCGGTGCCGGTAGCCGGCCGCCCCGGTGTACCCACCGGGAAGCCGAAGCAGTAATGTTCGCCGCGTGATGCGCCCTGGCCGACGGTGCGCAGTTCCAGCGAGGAACTGCCGCTGGCGATCAGCCGGCGATCGGCCTCGTGCAGTTCCATCGCGAGCTCGTCGGGGAACACCTCGAGATCGGTCTTGCCGAGCAGCATGCCTTCCTCGACGCCGAACAGTTCGCCGAAGGCCGGATTGATCGCGAGGTAACGGCCTTCGACGTCCTTCAGGAACAGCGGCACCGGCACGCGGTGGATCGCGGCACGCACCTGGTCGCGGGCGAGGCGCGCCTCCGTCGAGCTCGCGCACCTGCTCGGTGTCGTCCTTGCACGATCAGCAGTGCGCGTTGCGGCATCCCCGGCCGACCGCGCAACGACGCCGAACGGCATTCGAGCCATTGCTTGCCAGCGGCGCCGTCCACGGCATACACCGCGCTGGCAATGCGGCCGGTATTGAGGGTCTTCTGGATCTGCAGCCGGCATTCCGCGCCGGCTTGCGGCGCCGAGCAGCTCGGCGAGCGTGCGGTCCTCGAGGCTCGCGGCGTCCTCGCCGAGCACGCCGCCCGCCGTCGCGATGCCCTGCACCACGCGTCCCTGCTCGTCCACCAGCAGCGCGGTGAGCGGGAATGCCCGCACGATGTACTGCGCCATCTCGTCCTGCACGCGGCGCGACACGCGCGCACCCACCGCCTCGCTGACGTCCGCCGCCTCGACCAGCACCTCTGCCGACGGCAGGCGGCCGATGCGATAGCTGCGCCAGTGTGGCTGCTCGCCGCGGTCCAGCGCCATCACCTCGCGTACCTCGGCGATGCCGGTCTGGTGCACGCGAGCCGAGCGCTTCCTCGAGATCGAAACCGTCGAACGGCGGGCTGAACTCGGGCGGGCGCAATCCGATGAGTTCCGCCGGGCGTGCGGTGCTCGAGCGCGCCGGCGGCCGCGTTGCACCAGGCGACCCGGAATGCGCCGGCGCTGTCGCGCTGCAGGCGCAGCACCGCGGTGTCGAGCTGCGCGAGCAGCCCGCCCGCGGTATCGTCGCCGGCGCCGGCGCGGCGGCGGCGTCGATGCGCGGCGGCGGCGAGCGGGAGCGGTATCCGCGGCTCGCGTCGCGGCATCCGCGGCGCCGCTCTGGTAGAAGCGACCGCTGATCGCGCGCGGCGAGCCGAGCTCGTCGAGCTCCACGGCGATGTCGTCGCACACCACGGGCAGCCAGCTCGCCGTCGCGCGCGCGCAGCCGGTAGGTCAGCGGATGCGGCGGTGCCGAGCCGTTCAGCACGCCGTGCACCTCGCCCACGAGGCGGTCGATGTCGTCGGCGTGGATCAGCGATTTCCAGTCCCCGAGGCCGCTGCCGACTTCCGCCGGTGCATAGCCCAGCCGTTGCAGCGTGCCCGCATCGAAGCTCGCCCGCTGCTCGGTCAGCGCGATGCGCCAGCTGCCGGCGAGCGCCGTGCCTGCGGCCGGGCGCGGCGTGCACGACGCGCCGGCGTTGCCGGCATGGCGGCGGGCGGCGCGGCGCGGGCGCTCGCGGTGTCGGCCACCGGGCGCGCGGTCGCGCCCTGCACCAGCGCGGCCAGCGTCGTTGCCGACAGTTCTTCCAGCACGACCGCGTCGGTCAGCCCGGCGCGCAGCGCCTGCACCAGCTCCGCGCGGTCCCCGAAGCGCGACTGAGCGCTCAGCACCCCGATCACGCGCAGCCGCGGCGCGGCGGCGCGCAGGCGCGCCAGCAGTTGCGCAAGCGGCAGGGGGCAGGAGAAGCGAAAGGAAGCAGCAGTCGGCCGCGGCCAGCGCGGCCGTCCACGCCGGGGTGTCGGGCTCGGCGACGATGACCTCGGGACGGGGTCCGGGGAGCGCGCGCAGCAGGCTGCGCAGCAGCTGCGATTCCAGCGGATCATCACAGGCGAGCAGTACGCGCGGCACGTGGCGTGCGGGAACGAGCGTCATGTGTCGTGCAGCCTTGCAGTCTCCCGCCGGTGATCGTCGCTGCCCGCGGCGCGGGCCGGGCTGCACGGGATTCTATTGCCATGCGGCGCAGGCCGCCAGCGGTAATAAGGAGGATCGCGTCCGGCCTGCAATTGCGGGTGCCGCGGCCAGCCGTTAAGCTCCCTCGCTTGATTTCCAATGGACACGCCGAATGCAGGACCAGACCGACGCCGCCACCGAGGCAGCGCCTCGCCCCACCGTGACGTTCCGCGAGCTCGGACTCCCCGAGCCGCTGCTGCGCGCCGTGGCCGATCTGGGTTTCGAGCGCTGCACGCCGATCCAGCAGGAAGTGCTGCCCTACACGCTGCTCGGTCACGATTGCATCGGCAAGGCGCAGACCGGCACCGGCAAGACCGCGGCCTTCCTGCTGACCATCATGAGCCGACCTGCTGCGCAATCCGCCGGATGAGCCGCGCTACATCGGCGAGCCGCGCGCGCTGGTGATCGCGCCCACGCGCGAACTGGTGCTGCAGATCGGCAAGGATGCCGAGGAACTGGCGGCCCATGCCGGGCTGCACATCGTGACGCTGATCGGCGGCGTCGACTACGACCGCCAGCGCCAGCAGCTCGAGCGCAAGCTGGTCGACATCCTGGTCGCCACGCCCGGACGCCTGATGGATTTCCACAGCCAGCGCCAGATCCACCTCGACCGCATCGAGATGCTGGTGATCGACGAAGCCGACCGCATGCTCGACATGGGCTTCATCCCCCAGGTGCGGCGCATCGTGCGCCAGACGCCGCCGAAGTCGCACCGCCAGACGATGTTCTTCAGCGCCACCTTCACCGAGGAGGTCGTGCGCCTGTCGGCCGAATGGACCCACGACCCGGTGCGCGTCGAGATCGACGCCCAGAGCGTGGCCTCGAAGGACATCGACCAGATCGTCTACCTGGTCGAGGCCGACCGCAAGCTCGACCTGCTGCTGAACCTGCTGAAGCAGCCCGAGGCCGCCAGCGTGATGATCTTCGCCAACCGCCGCGACCAGGTGCGACGCCTGCACGAGCGGCTGGAACGCGCCGGCATCAGCTGCGGCATCCTCTCCGGGCGAAGTGCCGCAGCAAAAGCGCGTGAAGACGCTGGAGGCCTTCCGCGAGGGCCATTACCGCGTGCTGGTGGCCACCGACGTGGCCGGCCGCGGCATCCACGTCGAGGGCGTCACGCACGTGGTGAACTTCACGCTGCCCGAGGATCCGGACGACTACGTGCACCGCATCGGCCGCACCGGTCGCGCCGGCGCCAGCGGCACCTCGATCAGCTTCGCCTGCGAGGACGATGCCTTCCTGCTGCCGGAGATCGAGAAACTGCTCGGGCAGAAACTGCCCTGCGTGCACCCCGAACCCGAGATGCTGGTCGCCCGGAAGCGCCGCGATCGTAGGTCGGGCTGTAGGTCGGGCTTCAGCCCGACAAGGGTTCGGCACAGCCGAACCCGCCGCGTATCGCGCAGGCACCTGTCGGCATGAATGCCGACCCACATGGTGCAGGCACCGAGTCGCATGAATGCCGACCTACGCGCGGGCCGCGCGCAGGATCTCCGCGAACGCGGCGCCATGGCGGTGCCGCTCCAGTTCCTCCAGCAGCGTCTGCTGTTGCGGGCCGCGCGCGTCGAGGCGCCCGCCCGCGGCCACGAACATCGCGACGAACTCCGCGAAGTCCTCGGCGCGCATGCTCTGGTAGGCGCGCTGCAGGCGGTGGAAGTCGGCATCCATGCCCGCCGGCGGCAGCAGGTCGAGGAAGCTGCGGATGCGCTCCGGCGTCCAGACCTCGTCGACGACCTTCTGCTTGTCCTTGCGCTGCATAGCCTCACTCCCCGTCCAGTTTGCGCCGCAGCAGCTCGTTGACCTGCTGCGGGTTGGCCTTGCCCTTGCTCGCCTGCATCACCTGGCCGACGAAGAAGCCGAACATCTTCACGCGTTTTGCGGGCTCCGTGGCGCGGTAGCGCTCGACCTGCTCGGCGTTCGCCGCGAGCGCCGCGTCCACGAGCTGCTCGATCGCGCCGCTGTCGGCCACCTGGCGCAGGCCGCGCGCGGCGATGATCGCGTCCGCATCGCCTTCGCCGGCCCACATCGCCTCGAACACGGTCTTGGCGATCTTGCCGGAGATGGTCTGGTCCAGGATGCGCCGGATCAGGCCGCCGAGCTGCGCGGCCGAGACCTTGCTCGCGCCGATCTCGAGATTCTCGCGGTTCAGCAGCCCGAGCAATTCCACCGTGACCCAGTTGGAGGCGGCCTTGGCGTCGCCGCAGCCCGCCACCACCTGCTCGAAGTAGTCGGCGAGCTCGCGGCTGGCGCAGAGCACGCTGGCGTCATAGGCCGTCAGGCCGTGGCTGGAGCGAAAGCGCGCGGCCTTGGCGGCCGGCAGCTCCGGCAGTGCGGCGCGCACGCGCGCGATGAAGTCCGCGTCGACGCGCACCGGCAGCAGGTCGGGCTCCGGAAAGTAGCGGTAGTCGTGCGCGACTTCCTTGGAGCGCATCGCGCGCGTCTCGTTGCGGTTGGCGTCGTAGAGGCGCGTCTCCTGCACCACGCTGGCGCCTGACTCGAGGATCTCGGCCTGGCGCTCGCGCTCGACCTGGATCGCCTTCTCGACGAAGCGGAACGAGTTGACGTTCTTGATCTCGGTGCGCGTGCCCATTTGCGTCGCGCCGGGGCGGCGCAGCGAGATGTTCACGTCGCAGCGCATCGAGCCCTCGGCCATGTTGCCGTCGGAGATGCCGAGGTAGCGGATGATCGAGTGGATCTGCTTCAGGTAGGCCACCGCCTCCTGGGCGCTGCGGATATCGGGTTCCGAAACGATCTCGAGCAGCGGCGTGCCGGCGCGGTTCAGGTCGATGCCGGTGAGGCCGTGGAAGTCCTCGTGCAGCGACTTGCCGGCGTCCTCCTCGAGGTGCGCGCGCGTCACCGCGATGGTCTTCGACGAGCCGTCCGGCAGGTCGATGTGCACCGCGCCGCCGCTCACGATCGGGTGGTCGAGCTGGCTGATCTGGTAGCCCTTCGGCAGGTCGGGGTAGAAGTAGTTCTTGCGGTCGAACACCGAGATTTCCGCGATTTCCGCGCCGATCGCCAGGCCGAATTTCACCGCCATGCGCAGCGCCTCGCCGTTCAGCACCGGCAGCGTGCCGGGCATCGCGAGGTCGACGGCGCAGGCCTGCGTGTTCGGCGGCGCGCCGAAGCGCGTCGAGGCCCCGGAGAAGATCTTCGTGCGCGTGGCGAGCTGGACGTGCACCTCCAGCCCGATCACCGTTTCCCATTCCATGTGCATTCCCCGGCTCGTGTTCAGGCGATGCCCGCCGGCTGGCGCAGGTGCCAGTCGGTGGCTTGCTGGAAGCGGTGCGCGACGTTCAGCAGCCGCGCTTCCTGCAGGTGGTTGCCGATCAGCTGGATGCCCACCGGCAGGCCGTCGAGCAGCCCGCCCGGCATCGACAGCGCCGGCACGCCGGCCAGGTTGGCCGCGATCGTGTAGATGTCCTCGAGGTACATCGTGATCGGGTCCGCGCTCTTCTCGCCGAAGCGGAAGGCCGGCGAGGGCGAGGCGGGGCTCGCGATCACGTCGACCTCGCGAAGGGCGGCGCGGAAGTCCTCGGCGATCAGGCGCCGGATCTTCTGCGCCTTGCGGTAGTAGGCGTCGTAGTAGCCCGCCGACAGCGCGTAGGTGCCGACCAGGATGCGCCGCTTGACCTCGTCGCCGAAGGCCTCGGCGCGGCTGCGCGCGTACATGTCCTGCAGGTCGAGCGGGTCCTGGCAGCGGTAGCCGTAGCGCACGCCGTCGTAGCGCGAGAGGTTGGTCGAGCATTCCGCCGGCGCGATCACGTAATACGCCGGCACCGACAGCGGCGCGTGCGGCAGGCTGATCTCGTGCAGCGTCGCGCCCAGGCGCTCGAGCTCGGCCAGCCCCGCGCGCACCACGCGCTCGGTGCCGGGGTTCAGTCCCTCGCCGAAGTATTCCCGCGGCAGGCCGATGCGCAGCCCGCGCAGGTCCGCGTCGAGGCCGGCGCAGTAGTCGGGCACCGGGGCGTCGATGCTGGTGGAGTCGCGCGCGTCGAAACCGGCCATGTGGTTCAGCAGCAGCGCGGCGTCGGCGGCGCTACGGGCCATCGGGCCGCCCTGGTCCAGGCTCGAGGCGAAGGCGATCATGCCGTGGCGCGAGACGCGGCCGTAGGTGGGCTTGAGCCCGGTCAGGCCGCACAGCGCCGCGGGCTGGCGGATCGAGCCGCCGGTGTCGGTGGCGGTGGCGACCGGCGCGAGCCGTGCGGCGACCGCGGCGGCGGAGCCGCCCGAGGAGCCGCCGGGCACGCGCTCCGTGTCCCACGGGTTGCGCACCGGCCCGTAGTAGCTGGTCTCGTTCGACGAGCCCATCGCGAACTCGTCCATGTTGGTCTTGCCCAGCGTGACGCAGCCGGCGGCGGCGAGGCGCTCGACCACCGTGGCGTCGTAGGGCGGCACGAAGTTGTCGAGCATGCGCGAGCCGCAGGAGGTGCGCATGCCGCGGGTGCAGAAGATGTCCTTGTGCGCGATCGGCACGCCGCAAAGCGGGCCGCCCTCGCCGCGGGCGCGCCGTTCGTCGGCGCGCCGCGCCGCGGCCAGCGCCGCCTCGGGGTCGACGGTGATGTAGGCGTTCAGGGTCGGGTTCAGCCGCTCGATGCGCGCCAGGAAGTGCGCGGTGATCTCCGCCGCGGAGAACTCCCGGCGCGCGAGCGCATCGCGGATGGCGTGAAGGGAAAGGTCGTGCATGCGGGGCGGTTCCTGGGCGTTCTGGCGGCGCGATACCGGTTTGCTACTCGATGACCCGCGGCACGAGGTAGAGGCCGTCCTCGGTCGCCGGTGCGATCGCGAGGAAGCGCTCGCGCTGGTCGGGTTCGGTGACCTCGTCATCACGCAGGCGCTGGGTGGCGTCCAGCGGATTGGCCATCGGCAGCACGTGGTCGGTGTCCACGGCCTGCATCTGGTCGATCATCGCGAGGATGTCCCGGATGCGGCGGGTGACGTCGGCCACGGTGGCGTCGTCGAGGCGGATGCGCGCCAGTTCGGCGACGCGGGCCATGTCCTGTTCACTGATCGACATCTGCAATCGTCCAAATGCGTCCGCAGCCGGGGCGGCGGGCCCTGGCAGCTGGCGCGTGTTGCCGGGTGGATTACCCTGAAAATTCATTCGCCGTCGGGGCGTCAGGGGGCGTAAACTTAGCACATTCCAGCCTTGCCCTGAATACGCGCGGTTGTTAGATTGACCGGTTTGAAAGCGGGCCTGCCTGCGCCGGCGCCTCCAGCGTGCCGCGTGTGCAGGTTCCGCCCCGGGCCGTGGCCTGGCACAACCGCCGGCACCCGGTACGCACGGGCGTTGCACCATCCGAGGTTTAGACACGCAGTATGTTCAAGAGAATCCGCGGCCTTTTCTCCAATGACCTGTCGATCGACCTCGGTACCGCCAATACGCTGATCTACGTGCGCGACCAGGGCATCGTGCTGGACGAGCCCTCGGTAGTCGCGATCCGGGTCCACAACGGCCAGAAGACCATCGAGGCGGTGGGCATCGAGGCCAAGCGCATGCTGGGCCGCACGCCGGGCAACATCACCGCCATCCGCCCGCTGAAGGACGGCGTGATCGCCGACTTCCAGGTCACCGAGAAGATGCTGCAGCACTTCATCGCCAAGGTGCACCAGCACAGTTTCATCCGCCCCAGCCCGCGCGTGCTGGTGTGCGTGCCCTGCAAGTCCACCCAGGTCGAGCGCCGCGCCATCCGCGAGTCGGCCTACGGCGCCGGGGCGCGCGACGTGCGCCTGATCGAGGAGCCGATGGCGGCGGCGATCGGCGCCGGGCTCTCGGTCGAGGAGGCCAGCGGTTCGATGGTCGTCGACATCGGCGGCGGCACCACGGAGATCGCGATCCTGTCGCTGAACGGCGTGGTCTACTCGGACTCGGTGCGCATCGGCGGCGACCGCTTCGACGAGGCCATCGTGACCTACGTGCGGCGCACCTTCGGCAGCCTGATCGGCGACGCGACGGCCGAGCGCATCAAGGAGGAGATCGGCTGCGCCATGGCCGGCGGCGAGCTGCGCGAGATCGACGTGCGCGGGCGCAACCTCGCCGAGGGCGTGCCGCGTTCCTTCACGCTGACCAGCGACGAGATCCTCGAGGCGCTGCAGGAGCCGCTGAACATCATCGTGCAGGCCGTGAAGGGCGCGCTCGAGCAGTCGCCGCCCGAACTGGCATCGGACATCGCCGAAAGCGGCATCGTGCTGACCGGTGGCGGCGCGCTGCTGCGCGACATCGACCGCCTGATCGCACGCGAAACCGGCCTGCCGGTCATCGTCGCCGACGATCCGCTGACCTGCGTGGCGCGCGGCGGCGGCAAGGCGCTGGAGATGATGGATCGCCACCGCCTGGAGCTGCTGTCGTCGGAGTGAGCCGCGCGGCGTGAGCAGGCCCGGCGACCGGCCGGGCCGGGCTGGATCTGAGCATTGCCGGTGGCGACGGGGAGAAACGCGATCAAGCCCATATTCCGCAGCGGACCGTCGATAAGCGCGCGTGTTGCGGCGATGGTGGTCGCCTCCGTGCTGCTGATGCTGGCGGACTGGCGTTTCGGCGCGCTCGCGCCGGCGCGCGTCGCGTTCGCCGATGTCGCCGTGCCCTTTTACTGGGTGACCACGCTGCCCGGGCGCCTGTTCGGCTGGGCGCAGGAAGTGTTCGTTTCCCGCGACACCCTGATCGAGGAAAACCGCGTGTTGCGCGCCGAGGCGCTCGTGCTGCGCGCCAGCACCCAGCGCCTCGCCTCGCTCGCGGCGGAGAACGTGCGCCTGCGCGAGCTGCTGAACTCCACCGCACTGCTCGACGAGCGCGTGCTCGTCGCCGAGATCATCGGCGTCTCGCCCGACATGTCCAGCCAGACCGTGGTGATCGACAAGGGCAGTGCCCACGGGCTGGCGCAGGGACAGGCGGTGATCGATGCCTACGGCCTGTTCGGGCAGATCATCGAGGTCAGCCGTTTCAGCAGCCGCGTGCTGCTGGTCACCGATTCCATGCACGCGCTGCCGGCGCAGGTGGTGCGCAACGGCGCCCGGGTGATCGTCGAGGGCGAGGGGCGCATCGATGTCCTCGACGTCAACCACGTGGCCTCGACCATGGATGTGCGCCCCGGGGATCTGCTGGTCAGCTCCGGGCTGGGGCAGCGCTTTCCGGGCGGTTACCCGGTCGGCGTGGTGGAGTCGGTGACCAACGACCCCGGCAAGCCCTTCGCCGTGGTGGTGGCGCGCCCCAGCGCGCAGCTCGACCGCAGCCGCCACGTGCTGGTTGTCACCGAGGCCGAGGCTGCACGCGCTCGCCGGAAACCGCGCCTGTCGAAGCGGTGCCTGCCGAAACGGCGCCAGTCGCAGCCGTGCCCGCCGAATCCGCGTCTTCCGGCAGCGCGCCGGCGCCGGCACCGGCGCCGCAAGCCCCGGCGGCCGCGTCGCCCGCGCGCGGCCAGGAAGGCCGGCCGTGAGGGCCGACGAGCACGGCACCCCGTTGCCTCTCGCGGTGGCGCTGACCGCGCTGGCCGCGCTGCTGGTTTCGCTGTATCCGCTGCCGGTGTGGCTGCTGCCGGCGCGGCCGGATCTGCTCGTGCTGGTGGTGATCTTCTGGGTCATGCGCGCGCCGCAGGTTTTCGGGATCGGCTCGGCCTGGCTGCTGGGGCTGCTCATGGACGGGCTCGAGGGCGGCGTGCTCGGCCGTCACGCGCTCGCGCTGTCCGTCGTCGCCTACGCGAGCATCCTGCTGCGGCGACGGATGCTGCACTACAGCCTGCTGCAGCAGATGCTGGTGGTGTTCGCGCTGTGCGCAATGCACCAGATCCTCTGTCACTGGGTGCACAACCTGACGGGTCACGCGACCTCGAGCCTGGTGTTCCTGATGGGCAGCCTCACCGGCGCCTTCTGCTGGCCGCTGTTCGCGTACGGCACGCCGCGCCACCGCTCCCTCGAAAGCTGGAGGTTGTCGCCCTGACTCCGCGGCGCGGGCGCAACGAACAACTGCATGACGACACCAGCCCCCGATTTCTATCTCGCCTCGGTTTCGCCGCGACGCCGCGAATTGCTGGCGCAATTGCGCTACCGCTTCGCCACGCTGCAGGTGGACATCGACGAGACGCCGCAGCCGGGCGAGACCGCGGCCGGGCTGGTGCTGCGCCTGGCGGGGCAGAAGGCCGCGGCGGGCGCGCGCCTGGTGGAGTTCTCCGATCCGCGCCCCGTGCTCGGCGCCGACACGGCCGTCAGCGTCGACGGGCGGATCCTCGGCAAGCCCGCCACGCGCGACGAGGCCGTCGCGATGCTGTCGCTGCTGTCGGGGCGCGAGCACCACGTGCTGACCGGCGTGGCGCTGCTGCACGCCGGAAGCCTCGACACGGTGCAGAGCGCTACCACCGTGGTGTTCCGGCCGATCACGGTCGCGGAAATGCAGCGCTACTGGGATACCGGCGAGCCGCGCGACAAGGCCGGTGGCTACGCCATCCAGGGGCTGGCCGCGGCCTTCGTGGAGCGAATCGAGGGCAGTTATTCCGGCGTCGTCGGTCTGCCCCTTTTCGAGACCGCGCGCTTGCTGCAGGATTCGGGTGTCAGCGGCTGGCAACAGGATGCGCCGGACCATGAGTGAAGAGATCCTGATCAACTCCACGCCGGTGCAGACCCGCGTCGCGCTCGTGGAGAGCGGCGTGCTGCAGGAAATCTACGTCGAGCGCAGCAGCCACAAGGGGCTGGTCGGCAACATCTATCTCGGGCGCGTGATGCGCGTGCTGCCGGGCATGCAGGCCGCCTTCGTCGACATCGGTCTCGAGCGTGCGAGTTTCCTGCATGCCAGCGACCTGGTCACGCTGGATGCGAGCGGCGTGGAGGTGCGCGGCGACGAGACGCGCGACATCCGCGACCTCGTGTGCGAGGGCCAGTCGGTGGTGGTGCAGGTGGTGAAGGATCCGCTGGGCAGCAAGGGCGCGCGGCTCACCACGCATCTCTCGGTGTCCTCGCGCTACCTCGTGTTCATGCCGTACACGCGCCATGTCGGCATCTCGCAGCGCATCGAGGACGAGGCCGAGCGCGAGCGCCTGCGCGCGCTGGTCGAGAGCACCGCCGTCGCCGGGGGCGACGCCGCCCCCGGCGGCTTCATCGTGCGCACCGCGGCCGAGGGCGTGGCAGGCGAGGGCATCGAGAGCGACATGCGCTTCCTGGTGCGGCTGTGGGGCTCGCTGCGCGAGCGCATCGCGCGCGCCACGGCGCCGGCGCTGGTGCACGAGGACCTGCCGCTGGCGATGCGCACGCTGCGCGACCTCGTGCGCCCCGATCTCGAGAAAATCCGCATCGACTCGACGGAAACGTTCGAGCGCCTGCGCGAATTCGCGGGCCAGTTCGTCCCGGAAGCGGTCGAGCGGCTCGAGCTGTACCAGGGCGACCGGCCGATCTTCGATCTCTACAGCGTGGAGGACGAGATCGAGAAGGCGCTGGGGCGGCGGGTGCAGCTGAAGTCCGGCGGCTACCTGATCGTGGACCAGACCGAGGCGATGACCACGATCGACGTCAACACGGGCGCCTTCGTCGGCAGCCGCAACCTCGAGGAGACGATCTTCAAGACCAACCTCGAGGCGGCAACCGCGCTCGCGCGCCAGCTGCGCGTGCGCAACCTCGGCGGCATCATCATCATCGACTTCATCGACATGCAGGATCCCGAGCACAAGCGCCAGGTGCTGCGCAACCTCGAGCGCGCGCTGGAGCGCGATCACGCGCGCACGGCGATCAGCACGGTCTCGGAGCTCGGCCTGGTGCAGATGACGCGCAAGCGCACGCGCGAGAGCCTCGAGCGCACGCTGTGCGAGACCTGTTCGACCTGCCAGGGCCGCGGCACGGTGAAGTCCGCCGAGACGGTGTGCTACGAGATATTCCGCGAGATCCTGCGCGAGGCGCGCAGCTACGAGAACGACACGCTGCTGGTGCTCGCGGCGCAGTCGGTGGTCGACCGGCTGCTGGACGAGGAGTCGGGCAACGTCGCGGATCTCGAGGAATTCATCGGCAAGACCATCCGCTTCCAGGTCGAGACGCTGTACACCCAGGAGCAATATGACGTCGTGCTGCTCTGAGACGTTTGCCGCGGCCGGGGTGGCGCGGCGATGAAGCGCGTGCTGGGCCGGCTCCTGCGCTGGGGCTGGTATCTCGCGGCCATCGTGCTGGTGCTGTGCGCCGCGCTGGTGACGCTCGGGCAGTACTATTTCCCCTACCTCGGCGAGCACAAGGACGAACTGCTGGCACGCGTCGCCGCGGACCTGCCGTTCGGCGTGGAGGTGGCGGAGCTGGGCACGGAGTGGACCGGTCTCGCGCCCACGCTGCACGTGCGGGGCCTGCGCCTGTTCGCGCGCGACGAGCCGGAGGTGACCATCCTCTCTTCCAGCCGCTCGGAGCTGCGCATCGACATGCTGCGCTCGCTGTTCAGCCTGGCGCCGCGGCTGCGCCGCATCGTTGCCGAGGACGTGCAGCTCGGCTTCACCGAGGACGCCGATGGCCGCTGGCACATCGCCGGCGTGGGCGGCGGCCGTGCGCCGTCCAATCCCGAGGCGATCGTCGATTTCTTCCTCGCCATCGAGGAGATCGACCTGCGGCGCACGCGGCTGGTGTTGCGTGCCCACGAGGGCGGCCGGGTCGAGACCGAGGGTGCCGAGCTGTCGATGCAGAACTACCGCCGCTTCCGCCGGCTGCACGTGACGGCGCGCGACGAGTCGCCCGGCGGGGAGTTCAGCCTGCTGCTGGAATCGCACGGCGACCCGCGCCAGCGCGAGGAATTCTCCGCCGCCGCCCACCTGCGGCTGGACAATGCGCGGCTGAAGCGGCTGCAGCCGCTGTTGCCGCCGGCGCTGCGCATGCCCGACGCGGCGCTGAGCGGCGAGCTCTGGGCGCGCCTGTCGGAGGAGGGGGTTGTGAGCCTGAGCGGCACGCTGCGTGCGCCGGAGCTCGACCCGCGCGCGTTCTGGCCCGCGCGCGGGCAGTTGCAGCCGCTGAACGCGCTCGACCTGCGCTTCAGCGCGGAGTGGGCCGGGAGCCGCGGCTCGCTGTGGCTCGACGAACTGCGCTGCCAGTGGTTCGGGCAGCCGCTCGAACTCGAGCGAGTGCGCGTCGACGCCGAGCGGGCCGGGGGCGTCAACCGGCTACGGGTGGGCGCGGAGTATCTCGATGTCGGGGCGCTGGCCGGCGCGCTGCAGAGCTCGGCCCTGCTCGGTGGCCAATGGGGCGAGGCGCTCGCGGACCTGGCGCCCTACGGCGGGCTGGTCAATGCGCGCCTCGACCTGTCGCTGCCCGCCGCGGCCGCGCCGGATTTCCGTTTTCGCGCCGCCATGGTCGACGTGTCGGCCTCGCCGTGGCGGCAGGCGCCGGGCGTGCGCAACGCGCGCGGTTACCTGGAGGTCACGCCGCGCGGGGGCCATGCGGACATCGACAGCGGTGCGATATCGCTGGAGTTCCCGCGGCTTTACCGTGATGACCTGGAGTTCGAGCGGATTGCCGGACGCGTTCACTGGGAGCGCGACGCCGGGGGCCTGCGGGTCGGCAGCGAGCTGCTGCGGGCCGTGACCGGCGACACCGGGATCAGCGCGGGTTTCGCCATCGATTTTCGCAAGGATCCGGCGGCGGACGACACCCTGTCGCTCGCGTTCGGGCTGCGCGACGCCGATGCCTTGGCGTATCGCACCTATCTGCCGTACACCGTGTCGCCCGCCACGCGCGAGTGGCTGGATGCGAGCATCGAGGCCGGCCATGTCGACAGCGCGGCCTTCACCTATCACGCGGTATTCAGTCGCCCGGATCGTCCGTTCTCGTATGCGATGCAGCTCGGGCTCGACCTGCGCGATGCCGCGGTGTCCTATCACCCCGACTGGCCCGAGGTGAGCGGGGCGGCGGGGCGCGTGCTCGTCGACGAACGGCGCGTGCGCGTGTGGGCCGGTTCCGGGCGCATGCTGCAGAGCGATCTGCGCAACGCCACGGTCGAGGTGCTGCCGCGACGCGACGAGCGCCGCCTGCGTCTCGGTGCCGAGCTCGGCGGCGATCTCGCCGACGGCCTGCGGGTCATCAATACCTCGCCGCTGGCGAAGATGACGGGTGGCGCGCTGCGCAGCTGGCAGGCCAGCGGCGCCATGGCGCTGCGGCTCGACCTCGACATGCCCCTCGGCGGACGGCTGACGCCGGAGACCTCGCGTCTCGATCTCACGGCCGACATCGAGGGCGCACGCCTGGTCATCGCCGACTTGCGGCTGCCGTTGGACGGCGTGCAGGGCCGGCTCGGTTTCGACCTGGAGCGCGGCCTGCACAGCGAGCGCCTGGACGGCAGGCTGTGGGGGCAGCCGCTGCGCGCAACCATCGCGGCCGCCGAGGGAGCGGAGCACCGCATCGCGATCCGGGTCGACGGCGCCGCGGAACTGCCGCGCGTCGCCGAGTGGCTCGGCTGGGACCTCGACGAGTACCTTTCCGGCGTGGTGCCCTTCAGCGTGAACATTGCCCAGCAGCCGCAGCACGGCTTTGGCTTCGTGCTGCAATCGTCGCTCGCGGGCGCGGCCAGCACGCTGCCGGCGCCGCTCGCGAAGGCGCCCGCCGATCCGCTGCCGCTCGAGCTGCGCTGGTCGCCGGTTGCCGCGGGCACGGACCTCAGCCTGCAGCTCGGCATGGGCATCTGGGGGCTCATGCACCGCGACCCGCAGGGGCGCTTCAGCGGCGAGATCGCGCTGGGCGCGGAGCCGGCGGCGGGCGGCGAGGACCTGCGCATCAGGGGAAGGGTGGCGCAGGCCGATGCCGGGGCGTGGATCGTGGCCGTGCAGCACGTCGTGGCCGCGAATGCCGCGCGCGAGGACGGGCCGCGCACGGTGCTGCGTCTCGACGGGCTGGAACTGGAGTCGGCCACGCTGCTCGGCGCCGAGCTGCATGCGCTGCGGGTCGATTCGCGCTGGGCGGAGCGCGATTTCGTGCTGGCTTTCGCCTCCGATGCGCTGAGCGGCGAGTTCCGCCTGCCCGCCGACCCCGCCGCGCCGCTGGCGCTGACGCTCGAGCAGCTGCAGCTGCGCGCTTTCGTGGGGCCCGCCGCGGCGACCCCGGACGCAGGGGAGGCTGCGGGTGGCGCGTCGCTGGCCCGCGACGAGCAGGCCTGGCACGGCCTGCAGGACGTGCGCCTGCCCGACACCGACGTGCAGGTACGTCACGCGGCACTCGACGACAGGGACCTCGGCGAGTGGACGTTCCGCATCGGGTCCGAGGTCGATGCGCTGGCGATGACGGACGTGCACGCCACGCTGCCCGGCCTGCAGCTCGGCGGCATCGGCAAGGACAGCGGCGGCAGCTTCCGCCTGCGCTGGATCGCGGGCGAACCGCGCAGCGAGCTCGTCGCGGGATTGCGCAGTGCCGACATCGAGCGGTTTTTCGCCGCCTGGGGTTATGCGAACGTGCTGGAAGGCCGCAAGGGGAGGGCCGATATCGTCTTCAGCTGGCCCGGCAATCCGGCGCAGTTCGAGACGGCGCAGGTCAGCGGCACGGTGGATTTCTCCTGGCGTGACGGGCGCCTGCTGCTCGATCGCAGCAACAATCCGTTCATGCGTACGCTCGGCATGATGAATTTCGACGAGGTGCTGCGACGCATCCGGTTCGATTTCAAGGATCTCTACCAGAGCGGGCTGGCCTTCGACCGCTTCAACGGCGTGATCGAGCTGGGGCAGGGGTTCGCGCACACCCGCGAACCGATCACGCTGGAAGGGCCGTCCGCGCGCATGAAATTCTCGGGCCGATCCGATCTGCGCGCACAAACCATCGACGCCGACCTCATCGTGACGCTGCCTATAGGCAGCAACCTGCCGTGGGTGGCCGCGCTCGCCGGGGGCTTGCCCGCAGCGGCGGGCATCTACGTCGCGAGCCGCATCTTCGAGGATCAGCTCGGCAAGTTCTCCAGCGCGATCTACAAGGTGAGCGGCAAGCTCGACGATCCGGCGGTCGAGTTCGTGAAGGTGTTCGACACCGAGGACGGGCAGGACGACAAGCGTGGCGCGCCTGCGGCTGGCGCGCCCGGGCCCGGCGCGGTGCCGCCCGCGACCACCCCGGGTGCCGCGCCGCTGCGCCGTGCGCAGCAGGAGCCAGCCATGAGCGGTGTGCGCGTTGCCGCCGTGCAGATGGTGAGCGGCGAGGACGTCGGGCGGAACCTGGAGCGTGCGCGTGCGCTGATCGCCACCGCGGCGGCCGGCGGCGCGCGCCTGGTGGTGCTGCCCGAAGCTTTCGCGTGCTACGGCAGCGCCGACGTGGGCGCCCTCGCGCGGGCCGAGCGCGATCCCGCCGGTCCGCTGCGCAGCTTTCTCGCGGCAACGGCGCGCGAGCACGGCATCCTGCTGGTCGGCGGCACCATCCCGGTGGCTGGCGAGGCGCCCGGGGAACGCCCGCGCGCGGCGTGCTTCCTCTATGCCGGGGACGGCAGCGAACTCGCGCGCTACGACAAGATCCACCTGTTCGACGTCGAGCTGCCGGATGCGCAGCGCCGTTACCGCGAATCGGACAGTTACGCGCCCGGCGAGCAACTCGTGTGCGCGCAGACCGCGTGCGGCATGCTCGGGCTGGGCGTGTGCTACGACCTGCGCTTTCCCGAGATGTTTCGCGCGCTGGGCCAGCGCGGCATGGATGTGCTCGCGCTGCCCTCGGCGTTCACGCGCGTCACCGGCGAAGCGCACTGGCACGTGCTGTTGCGCGCACGCGCGATCGAGAACCAGGTCTACGTGATCGCGCCCGACCAGGGCGGACGGCATTCGGCCACGCGCGAGACCTGGGGTGGCTCGGCGATCATCGATCCCTGGGGGCGGGTGCTGGCGAGCGCGGCCAGCGGCGAGGCGGTGATCGCGGCCGAGGTCGATGCCGCGGTGCTGCGCGGCGCGCGCGAGCGGCTCCCGGTGCGCGCGCACCAGCGTTTCTACGTGCCCGGGTGAGCCTGCAGCAGCGCGAGGATGACGCGGTAGATCTCGCGCCGCGCGTGGCGCGCGCGGGCGGCATCCCAGGGGGCGAGCGCCTCGGTACGCAGTTCGGTGAGGCGCGCGCTGTCGGCGGCGCCGAGCGGGAAGCCGAGCGCGAGCGCACCCTGGTCCAGCACCAGGTCGCGCAGCCTTTCGGCGCGATGGTGCAGCGCGGTCTCGGCGCGCGCCTGGGCCGAAAGCTCGGTGACCGGCCGCGTCAGCGCCTCGATGTCCTCGTCCTCGAGCAGGTGCGAGATCAGGCGTACCTGGCGATTGCGCGCGCCGCTGGCGCTCATGCCGCGCGCCACGACGAGTGCATCGCGCGTGCGCTCGGCGAGCGGCAGCTTGCGAAAGCGGCTCTCCGGCAGCGCGATCAGCGCTTCGGCCAGCGTCTGCAGCGCGCGGTGCTCGCGCTTGCGCTGCGATTTGCTCGGCGGGAGTTCGTCGTCGGCTTGCGGTTTTCTGGACATGCGCTCGGACCTGCTCAGGCGTAGAAAAGGGTGGCGAGGCCGAGGAAGGACAGGAAGCCCACGGCGTCGGTGATCGTCGTCAGCACCACGCTGCCGGCCAGCGCCGGATCGATCCGGAGCGAGCGCATCAGCATCGGCAGCAGCACCCCGGCGGCGGCCGCCGCCAGCAGGTTGATCAGCATCGCCGCGGCGATGCACAGCCCGATCAGGTAGTCGCCGAACCACAGTATCGCGGCCGCGGCGCACACCAGCGCCCACAGCATGCCGTTCAGGCCGGCCAGCATGAGTTCCCGGTTCAGCAGCCAGCCCGCATTGCTGCGCTCGATGTGGCCCAGCGCCATGCCGCGCACCACGACGGTCAGCGTCTGGCTGCCCGCGACACCGCCCATGCTGGCGACGATGGGCATCAGCACGGCGAGCGCGACGACCTTGTCGATGGTCTGCTCGAACAGGTTGATCACCGAGGAGGCGATGAACGCCGTGAGCAGGTTGATGCCGAGCCAGATGGCGCGTCGCGGCGTGGCCTTCAGCACCGGCGCGAAGGTGTCCTCGTCCTCGCCGAGGCCGGCCATGCCCATGAACGAGTGATCGGCGTCCTCGACGATCACGTCGACCACGTCGTCGATCGTGATCCTCCCGGCCAGCTTGCCGTCGGCATCGACCACCGCCGCCGACACCCAGTCGTGGCGCCGGAACAGTTTCGCCACCTCGCGCGCCGGCGTGTCGACCGTTATCGGGTCCACGTCGGTCTGCATGATCTCGCGCACCGTGAGCTCCGGGTCGCAGACCAGCAGCTTCGCCACCGGCAGCAGGCCGAGGAAGTGGTCGTTGCGGCTGACCACGAACAGGGCGTCGGTCGTATGCGGGATCTCGCCGAGGCGGCGCAGGTAGCGCAGCACCACGTCGACGGTGTGGCGCGGGCGCACCGTGATGGTGTCGGTGTTCATCAGGCCGCCGGCGCTGTCCTCCTCGAAGGAGAGCACGCGCTCGACGCGGCGGCGGTCCTGCGCGTCCATGCCGTGCAGCACGTCCTGCATGATGCGCCCCGGCAGCTGCTGCAGGATGTCGGCCACGTCGTCCGGCTCGAGGTGCTCCATCAGGGCCAGCACTTCGTCGGCATCCATCTGTTCGAGCAGCGCGCCCCTGACGTCGTCGCCGAGCTCCTGCAGGACTTCGCCTTCCTGCTCGGCGTCGATCAGCTGCCAGATGATGTGGCGCGCGCGGGGCGGGGAGGATTCGAGCAGGTGCGCGACGTCCACCGCGCTGCGGTGGTTCAGCAGTCGCTTGACCGGCGCCAGCGTGCCGGCGTCGATCGCCGCCAGCAGTTCCTCGAGGCGCAGCCGGATGTAGCCGCGCCCGGGCGGGAGCGTCATTCGTCTTCGCCGAAGCGGTCGTTGATCAGCTCGGCGACCGCCTCCAGGGCCATGACCTCGTCATCGCCCTCGGCGTGCACGGTGACCGGCGTGCCCTTGCCCGCGGCCAGCATCATCACCGCCATGATGCTCTTGGCGTCGGCGCCCTTGCCGTCGCGCTCGATGCGCACCGCGCAGGCGAAACGCCCGGCGGTCGCCACCAGCTTCGCCGCGGCGCGCGCGTGCAGTCCGAGGCGGTTGATGATGACGAGTTCCCTGCTGACCATGTTCAGTTCTGCCTGTTGCCGGCGAGGTCGCGGTGGCGCACCTGCACGCCCGGGAACAGGTCCCGGAAGTGGCGCTCGAGCTTCTCGCACATGTAGACGGAGCGGTGCTGGCCGCCGGTGCAACCCAGCGCGACCGTGACGTAGCTGCGGCTGCTGCGCGCAAAGCGCGGCAGCCAGCGCCCGAGGTAGGCGGTGATGTCGGCCAGCATTTCCCCTACCTCGGGACGCTCCTCGAGGAAGCTCGCCACGCGCTCGTCCAGCCCGGTCAGCTGGCGCAGTGCCGGGTTCCAGTGCGGGTTCGGCAGGCAGCGCAGGTCGAACACCATGTCGGCGTAGATGGGGATGCCGCGCTTGAAGCCGAAGGACTCGAACAGGATCACCATGCTGCCATCGGTCTCCACGGCCACCGTGCGGCCGACCAGCTCGCGCAGGTCGTGCGGCGACAGCGCGCTGGTGTCGATGGTCAGCGCCGCGCGTTCGGCGATCGCGGCGAGCAGCGGGCGCTCCGCGGCGATCGCCTCGTTCAGCGAGGTGTTCCTGTTGCTCAGCGGGTGCTTGCGCCGCGTCTCGCTGAAGCGCCTGATCAGCGTCGCGTCATCGGCGTCGAGGTAGATCACCTCGGTGACGAGGTCCTGCGGCAGCATGCGCAGGATGTCGCCGAAGCGCGACAGGTGCCCGGCCATGTTGCGCGCGTCGATGCTCACGGCCATGCGCTTGTTCGTATTGCCCGCACTCTCGCGCGCCTGCTCGATCAGTTCGGGCAGCAGCAGCGCGGGCAGGTTGTCGATGCAGTAGAAGCCCGCGTCCTCCAGCACGTGCAGGGCGGTGCTCTTGCCCGAGCCGGAGCGGCCGCTCACGATCACGAGCTTCGCGGGGGTGGGGGTGTCGTCCATCGCGGCGGCCTCAGGCCTCGTCGCCCTGTGCCCAGGCCGACAGCATCGTGGCGCGCAGCGACGCGTCGTCGCGGCAGGCACGCAGTTGTTCGCGCAGCCCGGCCTGGCTGAACAGGCCCGCGAGGCGGGCCAGCAGTCGCAGGTGCTCGTCGGTTGCACCATCGGGCACGACGAGCGCGAACACGAGGTCCACCGGGTTGTCGTCGATGGCCGCGAAGTCGACGGGCCTGGCCAGCGTGACCAGTGCCGCCATGGGTGCGGTGCAGTCGGCCTGGCGGCAATGTGGAATCGCGATGCCCTCGCCGATGCCGGTGCTGCCGAGGCGCTCGCGCGCATTGAGGCTCTCGCAGAGCCGGTCCTCGATTTCCTTGCCGCGTCCGCCCGCGATCAGGCCCGCGATCGTCTCGAGCACCCGTTTCTTGCTGCCGCAATCCGCGCCGCAGAGCACTCTCTGCGGCGCCAGCAAGGCGTCCAGCGCCGTGGTGGTCATGGTCTGTTGCCGGATTCTCAGCGCGGCGCGACGCCCTGGTGGTGATCCTGGCTCTTGCCCTTGTGCTTGTTCAGCTGGCGGTCCAGCTTGTCGGTGAGCGCATCGATGGCCGCGTACATGTCGTCGGATTCGGCGGCGGCGAACAGCTCCGCGCCCGCCATGCGGATCGTGGCCTCCACTTTCTGGCGCAGCTTCTCCACGTTCAGCACCACGTCGGCGTGCGTGATCCGCGACTCGTGGCGTTCCAGCCGGCCCAGCTTGCTGGCGACGTATTCGCGCAGCGGATCCGTGAGCTCGACGTGGTGGCCGGTGATGTTGATCTGCATGGGCTTTCTCCTGCTGTGGGCCTGCTGCCCGGTGTGGTGTGCTGTCGCTGCAGTGCGCCGCCGCGCTCGCGGCGACGCCGTCAGACCAGCTGTTTCCTTTCGTTGGACGGCGCTATGCCGAGGGCTTCGCGGTATTTGGCGATGGTCCGCCGCGCCACGTTGATGCCCTGCTCCTCGAGTATCGACGCAATCTTGCTGTCGCTCAGCGGCTTGCGCGGGTTCTCGGCGCTGACGAGCTTTTTGATGATAGCCCGTATCGCCACCGATGAGCATTCCCCGCCGGCGGCGGTGCTCACGTGGCTGGAGAAGAAGTACTTCAGCTCGAATATCCCGCCGGGCGTATACATGTATTTCTGCGTCGTGACCCGGGAAATGGTGGACTCGTGCATGCTCACCGCGGTCGCCACGTCGTGCAGGATCATCGGCCGCATGGCCTCGGGGCCGTGTTCGAGGAAGCCCTGCTGGCGCTCGACGATGCACCGCGCCACCTTGAGCAGCGTCTCGTTGCGGCTCTGCAGGCTCTTGATGAACCACTTCGCCTCCTGCAGGTTGTCGCGCAGGAACACGTTGTCGGCGGAATTGTCGGCGCGCCGGATCATCGCCGCGTAGTAGGAATTGACGCGCAGGCGCGGCGCTATCTCGGGGTTGAGCTCCACCAGCCAGCGGCCGTTGCGCTTGCTCACGATCACGTCCGGGACCACGTATTCCGCGGCGCTCGCGCTGATCACGCTGCCCGGACGCGGGTTCAGCTGCTGGATGCAGTGGATCGCCGCCTTCAGTTCCGGCTCGCTGATGTGCAGGCGGCGCATCAGCGTTGCGTAGTCCTTGGCGCCCAGCAGCTGGATGTGCTTGTCGATGATGGTGCGCGCATGGCGCACGGCGGGCTCGTCGGCGTCGAGCTGGCGCAGCTGGATCAGCAGGCACTCGCGCAGGTCGCGTGAGCCCACGCCCACCGGGTCGAAATGCTGGATGCGATGCAGTACCGCCACGATCTCGTCGGTCTCGATGCCGCTCTCGGGGTCGAAGCTCCCGGCAATGTCCTCGACGCTCACGCTCAGCATGCCGTCGGCGTCGATGGCGTCGATGATCGACATCGCGATCATGCGGTCGGTTTCCGACATCGGGGTCAGGTTGAGCTGCCACAGCAGGTGGTCGGAAAGGGTGGAGGCCTCGGCGGTGTACTGCTCGAAGTCCTGGCCTTCCTCGCCGCTGCCCGCCGGGCCGGTGCTGCCGGTCTCGTAGATGTCGTCCCAGCTGGTGTCCACGGCGAGATCGGCGGGCATCGATTCGGCGGCCACGTCGTCGACGGTGTCGGGCTCCGGCGCCTCGCGTTCGGCGGATCCGGAGATCTCCTCCGGCAGTTCCTGCTGCGAGCTCGCCATGCCCGGCACGATGTCGTCGGCAGGCGTGCTCTCGACCAGTTCCAGCAGCGGGTTGCTGTCGAGCGCCTCCTGGATTTCCTGCTGCAGGTCCAGCGTGGACAGCTGGAGCAGCCGTATCGCCTGCTGCAACTGGGGCGTCATGGTCAGGTGCTGACCCAGTTTGAGCTGGAGCGACTGCTTCATGAGCGGTGTACGGAAACCCTGTCGGAGATGGCGGCCATCGGAACGGGCGGATGGCAATTTCAGTGTAGTCGGGGCGGCAAGGGCATGCAACAGTCGAGCCAGCTTATGCCTTTACATGCGGAACTGCTGGCCCAGATAGACCTCCCTGACCTTGTCGTTGGCGAGGATTGCGGCGGCGTTGCCCTCGGTGATGATGTGGCCCTCGCCCACGATGTAGGCGCGTTCGCAGATGTCCAGGGTCTCGCGCACGTTGTGGTCGGTGATCAGCACGCCGATGCCGCGCGCCTGCAGGTGGCGCACGATGTCCTTGATGTCCTTCACCGATATCGGGTCGACGCCGGCGAAGGGCTCGTCGAGCAGGATGAAGGACGGATCGCTGGCGAGCGCGCGCGCGATCTCCACCCGCCGCCGCTCGCCGCCCGAGAGCGCCATGCCGCGCGCGTCGCTGAGGTGGGTGAGGTTGAATTCCTGCAGCAGCTCCTCGAGATTCTCCTGCATGCGCTGGCGGCTGAGCGTCTTGCGCGTCTGCAGGATGGCAAGGATGTTCTCCGCCACCGTGAGGCGGCGGAACACCGAGGCCTCCTGCGGCAGGTAGCCGATGCCCTTGCGCGCGCGCGCGTACATCGGCAGGCGGGTGATGTCCTCGCCGCCGAGCAGGATGCGCCCGGACGCGGCCGGCACGATGCCGAGGATCATGTAGAAACAGGTGGTCTTGCCGGCGCCGTTGGGGCCGAGCAGGCCCACGATCTCGCCGCTGTCCATGCAGATCGAGACGTCGCGGATGACCTTGCGGCCCCGGTAGGACTTCGCAAGGTTCAGCGCCTCAAGGCGCGCCATCGGTGCTTGCCTCGGCTGGCGGCGGCTGCGGCTGCGCCGGCGCCTGCTCGTCCTTGTCCTGCGCCGGCGGCGCCGGCGAGGCGTGCCGCGGCTGGATGACCATCTGCACCCGCGATGCACCCGATTCCGCGGTGCCCGCGCTGGCCTTGACGCGCTGTTCCTGCACGAAGTACTCGATGTGCTCGCCCTTGACCGTCGAGCCTTCCTGGGTCACCGCGGCCTGCTCGATCAGCGTGAGGATCTCGCGCACCACGTCGTACTGGATCGTGATCGCGCGCGCGTACACGGGCTCGCGCTCGGGCGAGGGCTTCTGGTGCATCTTGGCGGGCGCGCCGACCGCGTCGATGCGGTTGACCTGGTCCCCGTCCATCGCGATCGTCACGCGGTCGGCCGATATGTGCAGGCTGCCCTGGTCGATTTCCACGTCGCCGGTGTAGACGGTGGTGCCCTTGCGCTCGTCGCGCTCGGCGCGGTCGGACTGGATGTAGATGGGCTGGTTGCGGTCCTCGGGCAATGCGAGGCCCGGCTGCGGCGCCATGGCGCCCCACAGCGCGAGCGCCGCGGCACCGGTCGTGATCGTGCGGAACCTGCGCCGGCTCATGCGCAATACCTCTGTCTCACCGCTCACCTGTCCTCCGCTTGATGTGGATTCGATCATATACCACGGTGCCCCGCGTTGCCGCCCGCCTCGGGGAGATAGGGGGCGAGCGCCCCGGTCCACTGGTCGCGGGCGCGCAGCAGCATTTCGCAGGCCTCGCGCACGGCACCGTCGCCGCCGCGGGCGCGGCTCTGCCACGCGGCGCGGCGCGCGACCTCGCTGCTGGCGTTGGCCACCGTCATGCCGAGTCCCACCGCCAGGATCGCGCGCAGGTCCGGCAGGTCGTCCCCCATGTACGCCGTTTCCTCCAGCGTCAGCCCGGTGCTGCCGAGCAGTTCCCGCAGCGCCTCGAGCTTGTCCTCGCGCCCCTGCACGCAGTGGTCGATGCCGAGTTCGCGCGCCCGGCGCTCCACCGCGCCCGAGCGACGCGCGGTGATGATCGCCACCTGGATCCCGCAGCGCCGCACGAGCTTGATGCCCAGTCCGTCCAGGATCGAGAAGCTTTTCATCTCCTCGCCCTCGCCCGTGTAGTGGATGCGGCCATCGGTCAGCACGCCGTCGACGTCGAGCGCCAGCAGGCGGATGCGCCGGGCGGTGGCGTTCAGTTCCTCGGTCATGCGTGGCTCCGGGGCGGGGGCGCGTTCAGGCGATGCCCGCGCGCAGCAGGTCGTGCAGGTGGATGACGCCGGTGGGGCGCCGCTCGTCGTCGAGGACGACCAGCGAAGTGATCTTGCTCTCCTCGATCAGGTGCAATGCCTCCGCGGCCAGCGCCTCGCCGTTGACGGTCTTGCAGCGCGTCGTCATGAAGTCGTCGATGCGCTCGTGCTGGAAGTCGATGCCGCGGTCGAGCGCGCGACGCAGGTCGCCGTCGGTGAAGATGCCGAGCAGGCGTCCCTCGGGGTCGGTCACCGTGGTCATGCCGAAGCCCTTGGCCGTCATCTCCAGCAGCGCCTCGCGGATGATCGTTTCCGGGGGTACGCGCGGCACCTCGCGGCCCTGGTGCATGATGTCGTTGACCCGCAGCAGCAGCTTGCGCCCGAGCGCGCCGCCGGGGTGGGAGAACGCGAAATCCTCGGCCGAGAAGCCGCGCGCCTCGAGCAGCGCGATGGCGAGCGCGTCCCCCATCACCAGTGCCACGGTGGTGCTGGAGGTCGGGGCGAGATCGAGCGGGCAGGCCTCGGTTTCCACGCCGACATCGAGGTTCACGTCGGCCAGGCGCGCCAGTGTCGATTCGGGCTTGCCGGTCATCGCGATCAGCCGCGCGCCCATGCGCTTGATCAGCGGCAGGATCGTGAGGATCTCGGGCGTGGTGCCGGAATTCGACAGCGCCAGCACCACGTCCTTGCCGGTGATCATGCCGAGGTCGCCATGGCTCGCCTCGCCGGGATGCACGTAGAACGCCGGCGTTCCGGTGCTCGCCAGCGTGGCCGCGATCTTGTTGCCGATGTGTCCGGACTTGCCCATCCCGGTGACGACGACCCGTCCGCTGCAGCCGAGCAGGACCTCGCAGGCGCGCACGAAGGATTCGTCGAGCCGCTCGCGCAGCCGCGTCACGGCCTCGATCTCCATCGCCACGGTGCGTTGCGCGGACTGCAGGTAGGGCGAGCACTGCGAGGCGTTATCCGCGGTCATGGTCGGTCTCACCCGGCACTCGAGGGCGCGACGCGACGCCGCTGCCGCAGGCCGCGAAGGGGCCGGCAGGGGGGCGTGGTGCGGCTCGCGCAAATGGCGGTGAAAGTCACGGAAGCGGGTGTTCACTGTGGTTCTGTCGGGCGCGTATGATAGCCGGTTTCCGGATTCAATGCCGTGCTCCGGCGGGTCGGACCCTGTGGGTCCGCGCGGCCCGTGACCGCGCAGCACGGCTCTCGCCGCATCGATACGGGGTCAAGCGCAATGACGGAAGACGAAATCAGGGCACTGGTGATGGCCGGCATGCCGGGCGCCGACGTCGCGGTGGGCGGTGACGGCTACCACATCGATCTGACCGTGGTCAGCGACGCCTTCGAGGGGCTCAACCGCGTCAAGCGCCAGCAGCTCGTCTACGGCGTACTCGCCGACGTGATCCGCTCCGGCGCCCTGCACGCGGTGAACATCCGGGCCCGGACGGTGGCCGAAAACCAGGCGGCGGATTGAGGCGGGACGCTGGAGCAATGGACAAGTTCTCGATCCACGGCGGCACGCGCCTCGACGGCGAGATCCGCATCTCCGGGGCCAAGAACGCGGCCCTGCCGATCCTCGCCGCGACGCTGCTGACGGCCGATACGCTGCGCATCCGCAACGTGCCGCACCTGCACGACATCACGACGATGATCGACCTGCTGGCCAGCATGGGCGTCGACGGTGCAGCGCGACGAGCGGCCTCGAACTCGAGGTGAGCGCGGCGCAGCGTGGACAGCTTCACCGCGCCCTACGAGCTCGTCAAGACGATGCGCGCCTCGATCCTGGTGCTGGGCCCGATGCTGGCGCGTTTCGGCCAGGCGCAGGTGTCCTTCCCCGGCGGCTGCGCCATCGGCAGCCGTCCGATCGACCTGCACCTGCACGGCCTGCAGGCGATGGGCGCCGAGATCGAGATCGACGGCGGCTACATCAACGCCCGCGTCCAGCGGGCGGCTGCACGGCGCGCACGTCCTGTTCGACAAGGTCACCGTGGGCGGCACCGAGAACCTGCTGATGGCGGCGCTGCCTCGCGCGAAGGGCGCACGGTGCTCGAGAACGCCGCGCGCGAGCCCGAGATCGTCGACCTGGCGCACTGCCTGCAGCGCATGGGCGCCCGGATTGCGGGCGTCGGCACCGATACGCTGGTGATCGACGGCGTCGAGCGCCTGCACGGCTGCGAGTACACCGTGATGCCGGACCGCATCGAGACGGGCACCTTCCTGGTCGCCGCCGCGGCGACGCGCGGCCGGGTGCGCCTGCTCGACACGCGGGCCGACATCCTCGAGGCCGTGCTGGTCAAGCTGGCCGAGACCGGCGCGCACATCGAGCAGGGCGAGGACTGGATCGAGCTCGACATGCAGGGGCGGCGCCCGCGTGCGGTCAGCATCCGCACCGCGCCCTATCCCGCGTTCCCCACCGACATGCAGGCGCAGTTCACCGCGATGAACGCGGTGGCCGAAGGCACTTCGACGATGACCGAGACCATCTTCGAGAACCGCCTGATCCAGGTGCACGAGATGAACCGCATGGGCGCGCACATCGTCGTCGAGGGGCACACCGCCATCGTCGAGGGCGTGCCGGCGCTGCGCGGGGCGCCGGTGATGGCCTCGGACCTGCGTGCCTCGGCGAGCCTGGTGATCGCCGGGCTCGTGGCCGAGGGCGAGACCGTGATCGAGCGGATCTACCACATCGATCGCGGCTACGAATGCATCGAGGAGAAGCTGCAGATGCTGGGCGCCGACATTCGCCGGGTGCGCGCATGAGCGCGTCAGCCGGCACGCCGCTGACGCTCGCGCTGACGCGCGGGCGCATCCTCAAGGACTGCCTGCCGCTGCTGGCGGCCGCCGGCATCGTGCCCGAGGAAGACCCGGGCGCGAGCCGCAAGCTGGTGATCGGCACCAACCGCCCGGACGTCCGGCTGCTGGTGCTGCGCGGCTCCGACGTGTCCGTGTACGTGCGCCACGGCGCGGCCGATGCCGGCGTGGTGGGGCGCGACATGCTGCTCGAGGCCGGCAGCGAGGGACTCTACGAGCCGCTCGATCTCGGCATCGCGCGCTGCCGGCTGATGACGGCCGGCCTGGTCGAGCGCGCGCCGCTGCGCTCGCGGGTGCGCGTGGCCACCAAGTTCGTCAACGTGGCGCGCCGTTTCTATGCCGCCCAGGGCCTGCAGGCCGACATCATCAAGCTCTACGGCGCGATGGAGCTCGCCCCGGTGCTGGGGCTCGCCGAGCGCATCGTCGACATCGTCGACACCGGCAACACGCTGCGCGCCAACGGCCTGGAGCCGATCGAGACCATCGCCGAGATCAGCTCGCGCCTGGTGGTCAACAAGGCGGCGATGAAGCTGCGACCCGGGCCGCTGGGCGAGCTGATCGAGGGCCTCGCGGCCGCGGTCGAGCAGCGCGATGCGGCGGCGCGCCGGTGCGCGGCGGGCGGCCCGGCATGATGCGCCGCCTCGACGCGTCGGCACCCGGTTTCGCCGGCGAGCTGGCGGCGCTGCTGGACTTCAGCGCGCAGCGCGACGCGGGCGTCGTGGAGCGGGTCGCCGCGATCATCGCCGACGTGCGCGCGCGCGGCGACGCGGCGCTGCTCGAATACACCAACCGTTTCGATGCGCGCGCGCTCGCCGACGCCGCCGGGCTGGAGATTCCGGCCGCGGCGCTGGCGCAGGCGGCGGCGCGCATTCCCGCGCAGCTGCGCGAGGCGCTGCAGGCGGCCGCCGCGCGCATCGAGTCCTATCACCTGCGCCAGCGCCAGGAGTCCTGGCAGTACCGCGATGCCGACGGCACGCTGCTCGGCCAGCGCATCACCGCGCTCGATCGTGTCGGGCCTGTACGTGCCGGGCGGCAAGGCGAGCTATCCCTCGTCGGTGCTGATGAACGGCATTCCGGCGCGGGTCGCCGGCGTCGGCGAGCTGGTGATGGTCGTGCCGGCGCCGCGCGGCGAGCTGAACGACGTGGTGCTGGCGGCTGCCGCAATTGCCGGCGTGGATCGCGTGTTCACGATCGGCGGCGCGCAGGCGGTGGCGGCGCTCGCCTTCGGCACGGCCACGGTGCCGCGCGTCGACAAGATCGTCGGTCCCGGCAACGTGTACGTCGCCGAGGCCAAGCGCCAGGTGTTCGGCGAGGTGGGCATCGACATGATCGCCGGCCCGTCGGAGATCGCGGTGATCTGCGATGGCGGCACCGATCCCGAGTGGATCGCGCTCGACCTGTTCTCGCAGGCCGAGCACGACGAGCACGCGCAGTCCATCCTGATCAGCCCGGACGCCGCCTTCCTCGATGCGGTGGCGCGCTGCATCGAGCGCCTGCTGCCGACCATGGCGCGCGCGCAGATCATCGGGCGCTCGCTCGCCGCGCGCGGCGCGTTCATCCGCGTGCGTGATCTCGCCGAGGCGGCCGAGATCTGCAACCGCATCGCGCCGGAGCACCTCGAGCTGTCGGTCGCCGAGCCCGAGCAGCTGCTCGCGGCGATACGCCACGCCGGCGCGGTGTTCCTCGGACGCCACACGCCGGAGGCCATCGGCGACTACTGTGCCGGGTCCCAGCCACGTGCTGCCGACCGCGGGCACGGCGCGATTCGCCTCGCCGCTCGGCGTGCACGATTTCCAGAAGCGCAGCTCGCTGATCGGCTGTTCGCGCGGCCGGCGCCGACCGGCTGGGCGGTCTCGCGCGCGTGCTCGCGGAATCCGAGTCGCTGCAGGCGCACGCGCTGTCGGCCGCGGCGCGGGTGCGCAAAGAGGGAGAGGGCGCATGACGCAACGCGATGCCGCGGACTGGGTGAGTGCCCTGGTGCGCGCCGACGTGCGCGCGACCGCGGCCTACCACGTCGCCGACGCGCGCGGCCTGGTCAAGCTCGATGCGATGGAGAACCCGTTTGCGCTGCCCGCGGCGCTGCAGTCGCTGCTCGCCGGGCGCGTCGCCGCCGCGGCGCTGAACCGCTACCCCGATCCGCAGGCGACGGCGCTGAGCGCACGCATCCGCAGCGTCTTCGGCATCGACCCGCGCTGGGGGATCCTGCTCGGCAACGGCAGCGACGAGATCATCCAGATGCTGATCGCCGGCGTCTCCGGGGCCCGGGTGCTGCGTGCTCGCCCCGGCGCCGTCCTTCGTGATGTTCCGCCTGATTTCGCAATGGCTGAACGTGCGCTTCGAGGAAGTGACGCTGCGGTCCGACTTCCAGCTCGACGTGCCCGCGATGCTGCGACGGCGATACGGCTGCACCGGCCGCGGCTGATCTTCCTGGCCTGTCCGAACAATCCCACCGGCAACCTGTTCGACGAGGCGAGCCTGCGCGCGGTGCTGGAGGCGGCCGATGCGCTGGTCGTGATCGACGAGGCCTATCTCGCGTTCGCCTCGCGCGACCACACGGCGCTGCTCGCGCAATACCCGAACCTGCTGATCATGCGCACGCTGTCGAAGCTGGGGCTCGCGGGGCTGCGCCTGGGTTACCTGATCGGCGATCCGCGCTGGATCGCCGAGTTCGACAAGATCCGCCTGCCGTACAACATCGGTACGCTGAACCAGGTCGCCGCCGAGGTGGCGCTGGAGCATTTCGACGTGCTCGAGGGGCAGACGCGGCTGATCGTGGCCGAGCGCGGTCGCCTGCTGGCGCGGCTGCAGGCCGACGCCAGGCTGCATTGCTGGGACAGCGAGGCAAACTTCCTGCTGGTGCGCCCGCACGCGGCATCGGCGCGGGCCGTGCATGCGGGCATGACGCGGCGCGGCGTGCTGGTGAAGTGTCTCGATGGGGGGCACCCGTTGCTGGCCAACTGCCTGCGTCTCACGATCGGGGCGCCGGCCGAGAACGATCGCATGCTCGCGGCGCTCGCTGCCGAGCTGACCGCCGGGGCGCTCAGTCCTGAGGGCGCTGGCCCAGCTTTCCTGCGAGCCGGACAAGCTGCTCGTCGCGGTAAATCTCCAGGTCAAAGGCTTCCCCGGGCGCCATCAGCGCGATGCGGTACATCGCGTTGCGCCCCTGGCTGGTCGCCGTGCCGTTCAGCGCGAGGAGGATGTCGCCGGGCAGCACGCCGGCAGTCTGCGCCGGACTGCCGGGCTCGACGTCGCTCACGACCAGGCCCGTGTGCGCTCCGTCCGCGGTGACGATCCGCGCCGGCAGGGGCTGCACCTCCACGCCCAGCCAGCCGCGCACCACGTAGCCGTGCGCGACGATGTCGCGCAGCACCTTGATGGCGTAGTCCGCCGGGATCGCGAGCCCGATGCCCTGCGATCCGCCCGAGGGTGAGTAGATCGCCGTGTTGATGCCCAGCAGGTTGCCGCGCGCATCGAGCAGCGCGCCGCCGGAGTTGCCCGGGTTGATGGCGGCATCGGTCTGGATGAAGTTCTCGTAGGTGTTCAGCTGCAGGCCGAAGCGGCCGGTTGCGCTGATGATCCCCTGCGACACACTTTGGCCGAAGCCGTAGGGATTGCCGATCGCCAGCACCACGTCGCCGACCTCAGCGGCATCGGGGTCGCCGACCGGGATCGGTTGCAGTTCCGGCAGGTCGATGTCGAGCACCGCGAGGTCGGTGTCGGGATCGGTGCCGATCACCGTCGCGATCGCCTCGCGCCCGTCCGCGAGCAGCACCAGGATCTCGCTCGCGCCCGCGATGACGTGGTTGTTGGTGAGCAGGTAGCCGTCCGCGGACATGATCACGCCGGAGCCCAGGCTGCGCTGGATGCGCTCGCGCTGCGGCGCCGTGCCGCGCTTGAACAGCCGCTGGAAGAACGGCTCGTCGAACAGCGGGTTGTAGGGGCGGCGGATGACCTTGCGCGTGTAGATGTTGACCACGGCGGGCGTGGCGCGGCGCACGGCCGCAGCGTAGGACACCGGCGCACCGGCGGCTTCGGCGACGGCCGCGGGGCGTCCGGCGAGCTCGCGATAGTGCAGGGTCTGCAGGATCAGCAGTGCCGCCATGAGTCCGGTGGCGACCGGCCAGCCCAGGGCGCGCCAGCCGTTCAACCCCGGCGGTTCCGCCGCGGGCCGCTCCTGGGCGCGCGCTCAGCCGGCATGGACCCGTTCCAGGTCGTATTCCTCGTTGAGCATGCCGGGCTGCTGCGGCGAGCCGCGCGGCGCGTAGTCGAGCGGCGGACTCACGGAGGCCGGCACCGAAGCGCCCGCGCGATGACCCGGGCCGCCGAGGCTGGTGAGCAGCGGGGGCTCTTCGCCGGGCTGGCGCGGCTCGCACAGCCCCAGCGCGCCTTCGGCGAGGTGCTGGTGCAGTTCGCGGTAATCTTCCGTCAGCCGGTTCACCCGTTCGGCGGTGCCCTTGAAGTGCGCGGTGACCTGCGATCTGTAGTCGCGCAACGCCAGTTCATTCTCGAGCAGCCGCCGCTCCAGGTCGCGCTGGCGCTGTTCCGCGGGATCGAGTTGGCGCCGGATCACCCACCCGGCCACGGCGCCGGCGATCAGGCATGCAATGGCGGTGATCCAGAAAGTGGCAGAACTGTACAACGGGACGGCTCCCCAGGGTGTGATCGGCGTGATTGAAGTGAGTATAACCACTATGCCGGGGCCGAGGTAGGCGCAAAACGGTTGCGACCGCGGGGGCGCGTCTATACATTGCGCAACCGCCTGGGGGAGTGAATCGTGGGTGAGCGAACGGAAATGGGGCCGGTAGAACGCTATCGCGCGGAATTGGTGCGACCCGGCTTCGTGCACGACCCGGCGCAGGAGCTGGCGGTCGAGGAGTTGCAGCGCGTCTACGAGGAGCTCACGGCGCGACCCGCGCGCGGTCGCATGCGCCGGCTGGTGTCGCGGGTCGCGGGCGACAGTCGCGAGCCGGTCGTGGGGCTCTACCTCTGGGGCGGGGTCGGACGCGGCAAGACCCACCTGATGGATCTCTTCTTCGAGAGCATCCCGTTCGAGGAGAAGCTGCGCACGCACTTCCACCGTTTCATGCAGCGCGTGCATCGCGAGCTGCGCGACTGCGCCGGGGAGAAGAACCCGCTCCGGCTGATCGGAAAGAGGATCGCGCGCGAGGCACGCCTGCTCTGCTTCGACGAGTTCTTCGTCGCGGACATCACCGATGCCATGCTGCTCGCAGGGCTGTTCGAGGAGCTGTTCGCGCGCGGCGTGACGCTGGTCGCGACCTCCAACGTGGTGCCCGACGATCTCTACCGCGACGGCTTGCAGCGCGCGCGCTTCCTGCCGGCCATCGCGATGATCAAGCGCCACACGCAGGTCATCAATGTCGACGGCGGCATCGACCACCGGCTGCGCCTGCTCGAGCAGGCGGAACTCTTCCACTGCCCGCTGGACGACCGGGCCGACGCGAGCCTGATGCGCAGCTTCACCAGTCTGGCGCCGGAAGAGCCGGTGTGCGAGCGCGTGCTCGAGGTGGAGGGGCGGCCGATCCGCACGCGCTTCTGTGCCGACGACGTGGTATGGTTCGACTTCGGCGAGCTGTGTGACGGCCCGCGCAGCCAGAACGACTACATCGAGCTGGCGCGCGAGTTCCACGCGGTGCTGGTGGGCGGGGTGCCGGTGTTCACCGCCGACAAGGACGACCAGGCCCGGCGCTTCATCAACCTGGTCGACGAGTTCTACGACCGCAACGTCAAGCTGGTGCTGTCGGCCGCCGCGCCGCTGGCCGAGCTCTACGCCGGCGGGCGGCTCGGGTTCGAGTTCCAGCGCACCGTCAGCCGCCTGATGGAGATGCAGTCGCACGAGTACCTGGCGCGCGCGCACCGTGCCTGATCGCGCGCGCCGTGAAAATTCCCGGCTTCGCGCTTGTCCGGGCCAATTTCCATGGTGTAGTATTCGCACCCTTTTCCGGGCCCTTTCCCGTTGAGGCGAGCAGATGAAGACAATTTCCGCCAAACCCGGCAGCGTCGAGCAGTCGTGGTTCGTAGTTGATGCCACCGGCAAGACGCTGGGCCGCATGGCCAGCGAGATTGCCTCGCGCCTGCGCGGCAAGCACAAGCCCGAGTTCACCCCGCACACGGACACCGGCGACTTCATCGTCGTGGTGAATGCCGAAAAGGTGCACGTGACCGGCAACAAGGCGAAAGCCAAGATCTACCACCACCACACGGGCTATCCCGGTGGCCTGAAGTCGATCAGCTTCGAGAAGCTGATCGAGAAGGCGCCCGAACAGGCCATCGAACTGGCGGTCAAGGGCATGCTCCCGAAGAACCCGCTGGGCCGGGCCATGGCGCGCAAGCTGAAGGTGTACTCGGGCGGCGAGCACCCGCACGCAGCGCAGCAACCACAAGCACTCGAGATCTGACTGGAAAACACACATGGCGGCTACGCAGTATTACGGAACCGGACGACGCAAGACGGCCACTGCCCGAGTCTTTCTGAGACAGGGTCGCGGTGCCATCTCGATCAATGACCGCCCGCTGGAGCAGTATTTCGGACGCCAGGTGGCACGCATGATCGTGCGCCAGCCGCTCGAGCTGGTCGGGCTGGGCGAGAAATTCGACATCCACGTCTCGGTTGCGGGCGGCGGCAGCTTCGGCCAGGCGGGCGCGATCCGTCACGGCATCACGCGCGCCCTGATCGAGTACGACGAAACGCTGAAATCCGCGCTGCGCCAGCAGGGTTACGTGACCCGCGACGCGCGCGAGGTCGAGCGCAAGAAGGTCGGCCTGCGCAAGGCGCGCAAGCGTCCGCAGTACTCCAAGCGCTGATTGCAGTGCCCTGCCTGCCCCCCGCGCAGGGGAGCGGCAATCCGAAACGCCCGGATCCAGCAATGGTCCGGGCGTTTTGTTTCTGGCGCAAGGGGCGTGCGCCTGCTGCCGTGCGAGGACAGCGCAATATCCCCAAATTCCTTGTCACGGGCAGGGAATTTCTTTAGCATTCCGGCCGCTCATTTCACCGAGTTGCGCGGTGTCGCGTCCATCCAGGATTGGAGAATCTCCCTCGTGAGTAATCAAGGCGTAAACAAGGGGAGGCGGCAGTTCCTGACCGCTGCCACCTCGGTCGTAGGTGCGGCTGGTGTCGTTGGCGTTGCTCGTTCCGTTCGTGGCCTCCTGGAACCCGAGTGCGAAGGCCAAGGCGGCCGGTGCGCCGGTCAAGGCGGACATCAGCAAGCTCGAGCCCGGCCAGATGATCGTGGTCGAGTGGCGCGGCAAGCCGGTCTACGTGGTGCGCCGTACGCAGGAGTCGCTGGATGCGCTGTCGACAGGCCGCGCTGGTCGACATGCTGCGTGACCCGGAATCCGCCGAGTCGACACAGCCGGCTTACGTCGAGGGCATCGAGCGCTCGATCAAGCCGGAGTTCCTGGTGCTGCTCGGGCTTGTGCACGCACCTCGGCTGCGCGCCGAAATACCGGCCCGACGTCGGCGCGGCCGATCTCGGCGGCGACCAGTGGCTGGGCGGCTTCTTCTGCCCCTGCCACGGCTCGAAGTTCGATCTCGCCGGGCGCGTGTTCAAGGGCGTGCCGGCGCCGCTGAACCTCGAGGTGCCGCCGCACATGTACGAGGGCGACAAGGTTCTGGTAATCGGCGTTGATCAGGAGACCGCGTAATGAACTGGCTGATTGGTCTGCGGGACTGGGTCGATGCGCGTCTTCCGATCGTGCGCGCGTGGGACACCCACATGGGCAAGTACTACGCGCCGAAGAACTTCAACTTCTGGTACTTCTTCGGCGTGCTGTCGCTGCTGGTGCTGGTCAACCAGCTGCTGACCGGCGTCTGGCTGACGATGAGCTTCGAGCCCTCGGCCGAGCGCGCCTTCGCCGTCCGTCGAATACATCATGCGCGACGTCGAGTACGGCTGGCTGATCCGCTACATGCACTCCACCGGGGCATCGGCGTTCTTCGTCGTGGTCTACCTGCACATGTTCCGCGGGCTGCTGTACGGCTCGTACCGCAAGCCGCGCGAGCTGGTGTGGATCTTCGGCATGGCCATCTACCTGATGCTGATGGCGGAGGGCTTCCTCGGCTACGTGCTGCCCTGGGGCCAGATGTCGTACTGGGGCGCGCAGGTGATCATCTCGCTGTTCGGCGCGATACCGTACTTCGGCGAGGACATCGTGCAGTGGATCCGCGGTGACTACCTGATCTCGGGCATCACGCTGAACCGCTTCTTCGCGCTGCACGTGGTCGCGGTGCCGATCATCCTGCTCGCGCTGGTGCTGCTGCACATCCTGGCGCTGCACGAAGTCGGCTCGAACAACCCCGACGGCGTCGAGATCAAGAAGAAGAAGGATGCCAACGGCGTTCCGCTCGACGGCGTTGCCTTCCATCCGTACTACACCGTGCACGACCTCGTCGGCATCGTGGTGTTCCTGTTCGTGTTCTGCTCGATCATCTTCTTCATGCCGGAGATGGGCGGCTACTTCCTCGAGCACGCCAACTTCGAGGAAGCCAACTCGCTGAAGACCCCGCTGCACATCGCGCCGGTGTGGTACTACACGCCGTTCTACTCGATGCTGCGCGCGGTGCCGGACAAGTTCGGCGGCTTCGTGGTCATGGCGGCGGCGATCGCGATCATGTTCGTGCTGCCCTGGCTGGATCGCAGCCCGGTCAAGTCCATCCGCTACAAGGGTGCGCTGAGCCGCGCGGCGATCGTGATCTTCGCGGCATCGTTCATCATCCTGGGTGTACTGGGCGTCAAGGCGCCGACCCCGGAGCGCACCTTGCTGGCGCAGATCTGCACGGTGCTGTATTTCGCGTTCTTCCTGCTGATGCCGATCTACACCTCGATCGAGAAGACCAGGCCCGTGCCGGAGCGCGTGACCATGGACGGCGGCATGGGGCCGTGGAAATTCCTGGCCGCGATCGTGCTGGTCGGCCTCATGGCCTTCCTGCCGCTCAAGGCGGTCGGGAGCGGAAGCGCAGTTCGATTGCGGCACGATCCCGTGCGACGAGTTCTCGCCGGCCCTGCACGACAAGGCCTCGCTGCAGCGCGGCGCAAAGTACTACATGAACTACTGCATGGGCTGCCATTCGCTGAAGTACGCGCGCTACGAGCGTACCGCGATCGATCTCGGCATCCCGCTGCCGCTGGCCGAGCAGAACCTGATCTTCGACCAGACCAAGATCGGTGAGCTGATGCACAACGCGATGCCCGTGCCGCTGGCGAAGAAGTGGTTCGGCGCGCCGCCGCCCGACCTCACGCTGATCTCGCGCGCGCGTTCGCCCGAGTACATCTACACCTACCTGCGCAACTTCTACCGCGACGATTCGCCGGCGCGTCCGTGGGGCGTGAACAACCGCGTGTTCCCGGACGTCGCGATGCCGCACGTGCTGATCGAGCTGCAGGGCCTGCCCGAGTGCGCGCCCGGTCCCGTGCTGGCGCACAACGGCGGCATCAAGCGCGACCCGCTGACGGGCGAAGACCTGCTGGAAAATCCCTGCGGCCGCTTCAAGATCGCGCAGGCAGGCAGCATGACGGTCGAGGAATTCGACACCGCCATGGCGGACCTGACGAGCTTCCTCGCCTACGTGGCCGAGCCGATGGCGCTGGAGCGCAAGCGCATGGGCATCTACGTGCTGCTGTTCCTGGCCTTCTTCGGGGTATTCGCGTACCTGCTGAACCGGGAATACTGGAAAGACGTCCACTGAGGCCGTGCCGCCGCCGTGCAAGGCACGGCGGCGCCGACTGCCCCATGCGCGCCGGCAGAGATATCAGGGCGGTGCTTGCCAGGCGCCCGGTGATGACGCTGTTCTCCGATGCGCTGAGCCATTACAGCCACCGCGTTCGCATCGTGCTGGCGGAAAAGGGTGTCACGGCCGACGTCATCGATGTCGACGGCCGTGACTATCCCCCGGCTCTCGCCGAGATCAATCCCTACAGCAGCCTGCCGACGCTGGTCGACCGCGAACTCGTGCTCTATCAGCATGGCATCATGATGGAGTACCTCGACGAGCGCTTTCCGCATCCGCCGCTGCTGCCGGTCTATCCGGTGGCGCGCGGCGAGTGCCGCCAGCTCATGTACCGCATCGAGCGGGACTGGAGTTCGCGGGTCGACCTGATCGAGAGCCCGGCGAGCACGCCGCTAGCGGTGGCGACGCGCGCGGCGGGAATTCGCCGACGAGCTGATGGCGGTGGCGCCGGTGTTCGCGGAAAAGCCGTTCTTCATGAGCGAGGAGTTCTCGCTGGTCGATTGCTGCCTTTGCGCCATACTCTGGCGGCTACCGGCCCTGGGCGTCGAGTTGCCCAACACCCGGCACACCAGGGCGCTGCACGATTACATGACCCGGATGTTCGCGCGCGAGGCCTTCCGCGAGAGCCTGTCCGAGGCTGAAAAGGAGATCCGCCGACGCTGATCCGCCCGCGCGGGCGGCGGCAGGCCCCATGATATGAGCATGAAATCCAGTCGACCCTACCTGGTGCGCGCACTGTACGAGTGGATCCTCGACAACGGTTGTACGCCCTACCTGCTGGTGGATGCCACGGTCGCCCGGTGTCGAGGTGCCGCAGCAGTACGTCAAGAACGGCCAGATCGTGCTCAACGTGGCGCCCGGGGCGGTGGCCGGGATCGACATGTCGAACGAAGACGTCCGGTTTCGCGGACGCTTCGGCGGTGTGGCCATCGACGTCTTCGTCCCGATCGGCGCGGTGCTGGGAATCTACGCGCGCGAAAACGGGCAGGGCATGGTGTTCGAGCCGGAGCAGGCACCGCCGCCGTCGCCTCCGGACGACGAGCCCAAGGGCGGCAAACCCTCGCTGCGCGTGGTGAAGTAAGCGCTCACGCTTCGCCGAACAGTCGCAGCTCGATCAGCGCGCTCAGTGCGTTCAGCAGCAGCAACTGGCACTCGCTGACGCGGTAGGGATCGTCCGAAGGCACGCGCAGCTCGATGTCCGCGGGACCCAGCGCGCCGGCGGGTTCCCCGCCTTCGCCCGCCGTGAGCGCGATGATCCGCATCTCGCGCGCGTGCGCCGCGCGCACCGCGGGGCCCAGGCCGGCGCCGCTCGGCGATCCCGCGATCAGCACCAGCGCATCGCCGGCTTGCCCCAGGGCGCGGATCTGCCGCGAATGCACTTCGCTGATGCCGTAGCTCTCGGCGACGGCGGCGATGGTGGCCGGGTCGCTGCCGATGGCGATCACCGGCAGCCCCGGGCGGTCGATCTGGGCGCGATTCAGCAGGCTGGTGCAGAACGCCTGGCCGAGCGCCGTGCCGATGCCGCTGCCGCAGACCAGCACGCGGTGGTCGGCAAGGAGGCTGTCGCACAGCAGTTCGACCGCCCGGTGTATCTCCGGATACATCACGTCGAGCGCGCGGTACACGGTGTCGACGTGGCTGGCGAACAGCGCCTGCAGAGGCTCATCGAGCTGATCCATCGACAACGGTTACTCCTCCTTACGTTCAGCTGGTGATGCCGCGCAGCCATTTTACGCCGGGCACCGGGTGCGCGCCGTGTCCGTTCCCGTCCAGTGCGAACAGATCGAATCGCATCGGCATATCGCGCCAGGCCGGATGCCACGCCACGAACAATGCCGCGGCAGCCTGCAGCTTGCGCTGCTTCGCCGTGGTGACGCTCTCGCTGGCGTCGCCGAAACGCGCGCTCTGCCGCGCCCGCACCTCGACGAATACCAGCGTGTCGCCCTCGCGCATCACGAGGTCGATCTCGCCGAGGCGGCAGCGGAAATTGCGTGCAACGAGGCGCAACCCCGCCGCGCTGAGTTCCTTCAGGGCCCGGTCTTCTGCGGCGCGTCCGGTGGCGGCGGGGGTGCTGCGCTGGTGTCGGTCCATGGTGTCTCTCCTTCCGTGGATTGACGATCGAGGGAGGTCGCGAGCATTGCGGTACGCTGCCGTTCCGGCACGGCGAGGCCGTTGCTGAACACGTACCACTGTGATTGCCGGTGCAGTCGTCGCGTGCCGTCCAGCACCAGTTCGCCGGTGGCACCGCCGAGACCAGCGCCGGGCATCCAGTCGAACAGCCCGATGCGCGACTGCAGCCGGCAGGCGTCCGCGCCCAGAGCCGCGAGGCGTTGCAGGCCGCCGGCCGGTACGCTGCGCTGCAGCGTTTCGCGCAGCGGGCTTTCGGCACCGGAGAACCACGGCAGGTCGAGGAAGCGCACGTCCTCCAGGTCCCGGTCGTTGCGCCGGTCGGGGCGCGCGCCGTTGGCCTGGCTGGTCGACCACACCGGCAGGTCGCCCGCATACAGGAACGACAGCAGCGGCCGGATGGAGCGCGCGGCGACTGGTCCCGAGAGCATGACGATGAGGTCGAGATCCTGGCGCCGTCGCGGTTCCGACACGAGCTCCATTCCCAGCAGCCGTGACAGTGCCACGCTGCGCTGGCGGCTCTGCTCGAACAGCAGGGTCTGTTCGAAGCGGCGGCGGAATTCGTTGATGTCCGCCAGATGCAGCGTGCCCAGCACCCGGGTGTCGCCGCCGTTCCACAGCCGTTCGAATTCCTTCGCCTGGCGGCGCGAGGCATCGGAGTCGTCGGCCACCACGATGGCGTGCGCGAAACCGCGCGCCCGCGCCGCTGCCGCGAGTTGCGCGACCTCGTCGGCGCCGTCGAGGCCGAACTCGTAGAGCATGTCGGCGTCGCTGCCCGCGGTATCGGCGAAGTTGAGGGCGATCGTGGGCACCGAGGGCTGCAACGCGGGACCGAATGCCGCGAGGTCTTCCTTCAGCAGCGGGCCGATGACCATGCCGGCGTTGTCCGCCACGGCGGCGGCATACGCCCCCGCGAAGCCCCCGGGCGCGGCGGCCGTATCGACCACCGCGACGGGCGGCGGCTGTTCGCCCGCGGCGAGCTGTCGCATGTGCTCGGCCAGGTATCCGTTGAGCACCGCTGTTGCGCCGGGCGCCGCGCGGCCGCTCAGTGGCAGCAGCAGCGCGACGCGGGTCGGCTGGTGGACGCGTTCACGGATGGCCGGCAACAGTTCCCGCACCGCCGGTTGCAGCGGTGCGATCAGGACGTAGCGCTGTTCCCAGCGCGCCAGCGCGGCGAGCTGTTCCGCGGGGCCGCGGCGCAGGTCGCGCACCAGCGCCGCGAGCTCCAGCCAGCCGCGCCAGTCGTCGCTCGCCGCGACGCCGGTCTCGTGTTCCAGCGCCGCCATCTCCGCACCGGCCAGCGCCGCGAAGATCGCGCGCGTGTTGTCACGGCGCGCCGCCTCGTCGCCGAGCAGCGGCTGCACCCGCACGCGTTCCCGCGCGCTCTCCACGTGTCGCTGCAGCGCGGCGAGTGTGTCGGCGCGCGTGAGGGCGAGCTCGATCTGCAAGGCGCGCCCGACAGCGGCGCCTTCGGCCTGCAGCGCGGGATTGTCGAGGCGCGCCAGCGCCGCCGCCGCATCGCCCCCCTCGAGCTCGAGACGTGCGCGCAGCAGCGAATGGCGAACCCATTGCGCGCTGTCGAGGCTGGCCGCCTCGAGCTCGTCCAGCAGCGTTGCGGCGCGGGCGAGGTCGCCGCGCCGCACGAGCTCGGCCGCCGCCTCGAGACGCGCCTCGCTCGCGGCGCTGCCTTCGCTGCGCGCTGCCAGCGCGAGCAGCCGTTCGACCTCGTCCGCGGTCTCGGCCGGCGGGGCCAGGGGTGTTTCCTGTCGCGGGATCTGCGCCGAAGCCGGCTTTTCGGGCTGCTCGGAACAGCCCGCGGCAACCACCAGCGCGGCGAGGAGCAGTGGACGGACGAAGGCTTTGTTCATGCCGGTATACTAGCGCAAACCGATGCGCCGGCGCCCCTGCCGACGCCCGCGCCGGCCCGGTTGCCGGATGCCGCCGTGGAGACGCCCGCCGTGCTGTTCGTTGTTGCCACCCCGATCGGGAATCTCGGCGATCTTTCGCATCGCGCGGCGCAAGTGCTGGCCGCCGTCGACCTCATCGCCGCCGAGGATACCCGGCGCTGCCGTCAGCTGCTGAGCCACCTGGGCATCTCGCGCCCGGTGGTGGCCTATCACGACCACAGCGATGCGCGCCGGCTCGAACACGTGCTGCAACTGCTGCGCGACGGCAGCTCGGTGGCGCTGGTGTCGGATGCCGGCACGCCGCTGATTTCCGATCCCGGATACCGTCTCGTGCACGATGCGCTCGAGGCCGGGATCCGCGTCGTGGCGGTGCCGGGTCCCTGCGCGGCCGTGGCGGCGCTCAGCGTGGCGGGGCTGCCCTCGGACCGTTTCGTCTTCGAGGGCTTCCTGCCGGCACGCCAGGCGGCGCGGGAAGCGCGGCTCGCGGAGCTCGGCACGGAGCCGCGCACGCTGATCTTCTACGAATCGCCGCGTCGCATCCTCGACACGCTGCGCGACCTCGCGACGGTTCTCGGTGGCGAGCGTCGCTGTGCGCTGGCGCGCGAGCTCACCAAGGTGCACGAGACGCTGCTGAACGGGACGGTGAGCGAGGTGCTCGAGCGCGTCGCGGCCGATCCGGAGCAGCAGCTCGGCGAGATCGTGCTGGTGCTCGCCGGCGCCGAGGCCGCGGTCGCGGACGAAACCGCGATCCGCACCGGCGTGCTGCTCGAGGCGCTGCTCAAGCGCCTGCCGCTCAAGGAGGCGGTTGCCTGCGCCGTGGAGGTCAGCGGACGTCCGCGCAACGAGGTCTATCGCGCCGCGCTCGCCCTGCGGCCCGGCGGCGACGAGGGGTGATATACTCCGCCGCGCAGAGTCGGCCGGGCAGTCGCTCGGTCACTCTCCAGAGGCACGCCGCACTCATGCAATAGGCAAGCGGCCTGCCTGTGGTGAGTGACCGGGAGGAAAGTCCGGGCTCCACAGGGCATGGTGCCAGGTAACTCCTGGGGGGCGCGAGCCCACGGAAAGTGCAACAGAAAGCAAACCGCCGATGTCGGCCGCATCTCCGGATGCTGCTGGCAGGTAAGGGTGAAAGGGTGCGGTAAGAGCGCACCGCGCGGCTGGTAACAGGCGTGGCACGGTAAACCCCACCCGGAGCAAGACCAAATAGGAACCCATCAGTGTGGCCCGCACGGGGTTCGGGTAGGTCGCTAGAGGCGCGCGGTGACGCACGTCCCAGATGAATGACTGTCCTCGACAGAACCCGGCTTACAGGCCGGCTCTGCATTTCTCTTTATTCCCATATGCATATAAGAAGCGGTCAATAAGAACAAAATATTCTCATTCATGAGAGTTCACTTTAACTTGCTTGCGCAATGGCATGTTATCTGTCAGCAAGCTCTGCGACAGCCTGCTCCCGTGCCCGGTCTGATCACCTAAGTACCCGTTTTACAACAAGAAATTTCGCCACTCGGCGTCTTCGGCGTCCTTGACACCCGAAGTCGTGCGTCCATATAGTGTCGAAAAGTGGGGCAAAGTGGGTGAAAGTGGCGAATATGGGCGTTCCTGGGACCGAACAAGGTAAAAACTAACAGTGTTCCGAGGTGTCCACCATCTGAGCATCGATCCGAAGGGGCGCATGGCCATGCCGGCGCGCCATCGTGATCGGCTGCAGGCGATCAGCGCCGGGCAGCTCGTGGCCACCATCGATACCCAGAGCAAGTGCCTGCTGGTCTACCCCCTGCCGACGTGGGAGGACCTGGAACGCGAAATCCAGGCCCTGCCGACGCTCAACCCCGTGGTGCGCCGCTTCCAGCGTCTCGTGATCGGCTACGCGAGCGACCTCGAGTGCGATGGCAGCGGCCGCGTGCTGGTGCCGCCGGCGCTGCGCGAGTACGCCGGACTGGACAAGAAGGCCGTGCTGGTCGGGCAGGGCAACAAGATGGAGTTGTGGGACGAGGACACGTGGCTGGCTGAGCGCGACAAGTGGCTGCAGATGGCAAGCGTCGAGGGTGCGATCCCCGACGAGATGCTGCGGCTTTCCTTGTAGACCACGGGCAGGCGGGCGCAGCGCAATGCACACACCTGTAATGTTGCAGGAGGCGGTGGATTTTCTGGTGACAGATTCCGCTGGCAGTTATGTAGACGGCACCTTCGGTCGCGGCGGGCACACCCGCGCGATCCTGGGAAGGCTCGCACCGGCCGCCAGGCTTCTCGCCATCGATCACGACCCTGAAGCGATTGCCGCCGGCCGCAGCCAGTTCTGCGGCGATCCGCGCCTTGTCATCGAGCATGCCTCCTTCGCGGAACTGGGCACGCTGCTGGAACGCCACGACATGGCCGGGCGCGTGCACGGCGTACTGCTCGATCTCGGCGTTTCCTCGCCCCAGCTCGACGATCCGCGCCGCGGCTTCAGTTTCCTGCAGGACGGCCCGCTGGACATGCGCATGAATCCCGCGCGGGGCATCAGCGCGGCGCAGTGGCTTGCGCGTGCGCGCGCCGAGGACATTGCGCAGGTCCTGTACGAGTACGGCGAGGAGCGGTTTTCGCGCCGCATGGCGGCCGCGATCGTACGCGAGCGCGCCGTCGAGGCGATCGAGACCACGGCGCGCCTGGCGCAGATCGTTGCCGCGGCGAACCCGGCCTGGGAAAAGGGCAAGCACCCCGCGACCCGCGCGTTCCAGGCGATCCGCATCTACATCAACGGCGAGCTCGACGCCCTGGTCAGCGTGCTGCGCCAGGCGCTGGAGGCGCTGCTGCCCGGCGGCCGGCTCGTGGTGATCAGCTTCCATTCGCTCGAAGACCGGATCGTGAAGCGCTTCATGCGCGATCACTCGCGCGCGGCGCAGCAGCCGGGATTGCCGGCGCACCTGCAGGCGCAGCTCAAGCGACTCGGCAAGGCCCTGCGCCCGGGCGAGGAGGAGGTCGAGCGCAATCCGCGCGCGCGCAGCGCCGTACTGCGCGTGGCGGAGAAGCTCGCCGTTGCCGGAGCGGATGCCGATGTCCGTTGAAGAACCGGCCAGGGAAACCGCGGCGCCCGATCGCTGGCCGCTGCTCGCCGCGGTGCTGCTGGTGCTGTCGGTGCTGTCGTCTTTCGGCGTGATCTACGCCGCCCACGAGTCGCGCGAACTGTTCCGCCAGCTCGAGCAGGCGCGCCGCGACGAGAACGAGATCCAGATCGAATGGCGCCAGCTGCTGCTCGAACGCGGCACGCTTTCCTCGCATGCGCGCGTCGAGGCCATGGCCGGCAGCGAGCTGCAGATGGTCCCGGTCGAGGGGGAATTGCGCGTGCTGGTGGTCGAATGAAACTCCGTCCTCCCGCAGCCATCGCCGAATGGCGCATCAGGACCGTCGCGGTGGGGCTCGGCTGCCTGCTGCTGCTGCTGGTCTGGCGCCTGGTGTCGCTGCAGGTGCTCGACACCGAACGCGGCTACCGCTTCCTGCAGAGCCAGGGTGACGCGCGCTCGCTGCGCGTGGAGCCCATCCCGGCGCATCGCGGCATCATTTCCGACCGCAACGGCGAGCCGCTCGCGATCAGCACGCCGGTGCAGACGCTGTGGGCCAATCCGAAACAGCTCGTGGAAAAGATCGAGGACTGGCGGCCGCTCGCCAGCGCGCTCGGGGTGGCGCCGGACGAGCTCGAGCGGCGCGTCGGCAGCGTCGCCACACGCGAATTCGTCTACCTGCGCAGGCGCATGACGCCCGCCGACGCGGCGCAGGTGATGGCCCTGGGCATTCCCGGTGTCTATTCGCGACGCGAATACCAGCGCTTCTATCCGGCCGGCCAGACCGCCGCGCACGTCGTGGGTTTCACCAACGTCGACGACCGCGGCCAGGAAGGCATCGAGCTCGCCTACGACGAGTGGCTGACCGGCGTGCCCGGTTCGAAGCAGGTGATCAAGGATCTCTACGGCCACGTGATCCGCGACGTGCAGGAACTGAGCCCGGCACGTCCGGGGCGGGCGCTGGACCTCAGCCTGGACCTGCGCATCCAGTACCTGGCCCACCGCGAACTGAAAAAGGCCATCGCGAGCGCGAGCGCGGAATCCGGCTGTGTCGTGGTGCTCGATGCGCGCAGCGGTGAAATCCTCGCGATGGCGAACCAGCCCACCTACAACCCCAACAACCGCGGCGGCGACATCGGTTCGGCGCTGCGCAACCGCGCCATCACCGACCTGGTCGAGCCGGGCTCCACGATGAAGCCGCTCACGATGATCGCGGCGCTCGAGAGCGGCAAGTATCACCCGGACATGACCATCGAGACCTCGCCGGGCTACATCAGGGTCGGGCGCAAGACGTTCCGCGACCACCACAACTACGGCCTGCTGACGCTGGGCGGCGTGATCACCAAGTCGAGCCAGGTCGGCACCACCAAGATCGCGCTGTCGCTGGAGCCGGGCGCGATCCGCGACGTGTTCGTGCGCGCCGGGCTGGGGCAGTCGGTGGGCACGGGCTTCCCGGGCGAGAGCATGGGTGTGCTTCCCGACTACCGCAGGTGGAGCGACGTCGCGCGCGCGAACTTCGCCTTCGGCTACGGTCTCTCGGTAACGCCACTGCAGCTCGCGCGGACCTATTCGATACTCGCGGCCGGCGGTGTCGAGCGCCCGCTCACGCTGCTGCGGGTGCGCCAGACTCCCGAGGCGAAGCCGGTCTACAAGCCGGAACTCGTCAGACAGCTCGTGGACATGATGAAGACCGTGACGCAGCCCGGCGGCACCGCGCTCAAGGCCTCGATCAAGGGTTATACCGTCGCGGGCAAGACGGGCACGGTGCATCGCATCGGCGCCGGCGGCTACGAGGCCAACCGCTACGTGTCGCTGTTCGCGGGTTTCGCGCCGGCCACGGACCCGCGCATCGTCGCGGTGGTGATCGTCAGCGATCCGCGTGGCGGCGTTTACTACGGGGGCGCCATCGCGGCTCCCGTGTTCTCGACCGTGGTGGCGGGCGCCCTGCGGCTCATGAATGTGCCGCCCGACAACCTGCCCGAAATCCTGGTCGCCGATCGCGACGCCGGGAGGGCGCCGACATGAGCGACCCACGGGTTCCCGCATTCGCCGAGCGTGCACTCGAGGAGTTGCTGCCCGAGCTCGCGGGTGCGCCGGTGGGTGCGCTTCGCGTCGGCGGCGTCTGCCTCGACAGTCGCCGGGTGCGGGCCGGCGATGCGTTCATCGCGTTGCGCGGTGCGCGCCACGACGGGGCCGCCTACGTCGACGAGGCAACCCGGCGCGGAGCACGCGTGGTGCTTTTCGAGCAGGGCGGGCCGGAAGACCTGGCATCCACTGCGACGTTCGAAGCGATCGGCGTCAGCCGTCTCGGCGAGCGCATCAGCGATATCGCGGGGCGCTTTTACGGCGCGCCTTCGGAGTCGATGGCGGTGATCGGCGTCACCGGCACCAATGGCAAGACCACCTGCACGCAGCTCATCGCGCAGGCCTTCGAGCTGCTCGGCACCCGCTGTGGCGTGATCGGCACGCTGGGGTGGGGCTTCCCGGGCCACCTCGATGCGACCATGCACACCACCCCCGATGCCGCCAGCCTGCAGCAGATGCTCGCCGCGCTGTACCGCGAGGGTGCCGCCGGCGCGGCGGTGGAGGTGTCCTCGCACGCGCTGAAGCAGGGCCGCGTGCGCGCGGTGCGTTTCGAAACGGCGATCTTCACCAACCTCACCCACGACCATCTGGATTACCACGGCACGTTCGAGGACTACGGCGCGAGCAAGCAGCTGCTGTTCGCCTTCGAGCGGCTGTCGCACGCGGTGGTCAACAGCGACGATCCCTTCGGACGCCGCATCCTGGAAGCGCTGCCGCGCGGCGTCGATGCGCTCAGCTACGGAGTGGCCGACGCCTCCGCGCGGGTGCGTGCGAGCGAGCCGGTGTTCAGCGCCGACGGGTTGGTGGCGCAAGTCGTGAGCCCGTGGGGCCGGGGCACCCTGCGCACCCCGCTGCTGGGGCACTTCAACCTGCACAACGCACTCGCCGCGCTCAGCGCGCTCTGCCTGCACGGCGTGGCCTTCGATGACGCGCTGGCGGTCTTTCCCCGGCTCGCGCCGGTGGCCGGACGCATGGAGCGCATTGCCGCCGCCGCGGGGCCGCTGGTCATCGTCGACTATGCCCACACGCCCGATGCGCTCGAGCAGACCCTGCGCGCCCTGCGCCAGCACTGCACCGGGCGGCTGTGGTGCGTGTTCGGTTGCGGCGGCGATCGCGATCGCGCCAAGCGGCCGCTGATGGGGCGCATCGCGTGGGAGCACGCCGACGAGCTGCTGATCACCAGCGACAATCCGCGCAGCGAGGATCCGGCGGCGATCATCGCCGAGATCGCCACCGGCCTGCCGGAGCACGGTGCCGCGTGCGAGCCCGATCGCGCCGCGGCGATCCGCCGCGCCATCGTCGCCGCACGTCCCGGCGACTGCGTGCTGATCGCGGGCAAGGGACACGAGGACTACCAGGAAGTGAACGGCGTGCGCACGCCGTTCAGCGATGCCGGCATCGCGCGCGCCGCGCTCGCCCGGTGGAGCGCCGCATCATGATGCGCGCAATGGGACTGGCCGAATTCGCGCGCCTTCTGGGCGTGCCCGCGCCCGCGCGAGACGCCTCCTTCGGCGCCGTGAGCACCGACACGCGCACGCTCGCGCCCGGCAGCCTGTTCGTCGCGCTGCGCGGCGAGAACTTCGACGGTCACGACTTCGTCGCCGAGGCGGTGCGCCGCGGTGCGGCGGCGCTGCTGTGCAGCCGTCCGATAGATGCGTCCGTTCCGGTGCTCGCGGTCGCCGACACCCTGGTCGCGCTCGGGGAACTCGGGCGATTCAACCGTGAGCTGTTCACCGGCACCGTGGTCGCGCTCACCGGCAGCGCCGGCAAGACCACGACCAAGGAAATGATCGCGGCGATCCTGGGGCGCCAGGGCGTGGTGCTCGCGACCGCCGGCAACCTGAACAACGAGATCGGCGTGCCACTCACGCTGCTGGCACTGCATCCGGCGCTGCGCTATGCGGTGATCGAGATGGGTGCGGCGAAGCCGGGCGACATCCGCTACCTGGGCGCGCTGGTGCGGCCCGACGTGGCGGTGCTGACCAACGCGCTGCCGGCGCACCTGCAGGGTTTCGGCAGCCTGCAGGCGGTGGCGGCGACCAAGGGCGAGATCTACGACGCGCTCGGCCCCGATGGCGTCGCGGTGCTGAACGTCGACGAGCCCTTTGCCGATGCCTGGCTCGCGCGCATCGGTGCGCGCACCGTGCTGCGCGCCAGCGCCAGGGGCGCGGTGACGGCGGACGTGCGCGCCGAGGACGTGATGATGCACGAGGGCAACGCGAGTTTCCGCCTCGTCAGCGCGGCCGGCGCGGTGCGCATCGCGCTCGACGTGCCCGGCGTGCAGCAGGTCGCCAACGCGGTCTGCGCGGCCGCCGCGGCGGTGGCGCTCGGTCTCGGGCTGGATGCGATCCGCGACGGGCTCGAGTCGCTGGCCCCGGTGTCCGGACGCATGCAGCGCCGCGTCGGCGCGCGCGGCTGCGTGCTCATCGACGACAGCTACAACGCCAATCCCGGTTCGGTGCGCGCGGCGATCGATTCGCTGGCGACCTTCGCCGGCACGCGCGTGCTGGCGCTGGGGAACATGGCCGAGCTCGGCGAGCAGAGCCGCGAACTGCACCGCGAGATCGGCGCGCATGCGCGTGCGCGCGGCATCGATCGCCTGGTGGCCTGCGGCCCGCATGCCGACGCGGTGGCCGAGGGCTTCGGTCCCGGCGCGAGCGCGCTGGGCTCGCGCGAGGCGGTGGCCGCGGCCTGCCGCGAATTCGATCGTGCCGGCAGCGTGATCCTGGTCAAGGGGTCGCGATCGGCCGGCATGGAAGCCGTGGTGGCGGCGCTGGTGGAAGCGGAATCCGGCGCCGCCGGGACGGGGAGGCACTGATGCTGCTGTTGCTCGCGGACTGGCTGAGCGAATACTTCAAGGTGTTCAAGGTGTTCCAGTACCTCACCTTCCGCGGCATTCTCGGGGTGCTCACCGCGCTCGCGATCACGCTGCTGGTCGGCCCCGCGATGATCCGGCGCCTCAATCGCTACCAGATCGGACAATCGGTGCGCAGCGACGGGCCGCAGTCGCACCTGAGCAAGGCGGGCACGCCGACGATGGGCGGCGCGCTGATCCTGGTCGGCATCGTGACCAGCACGCTGCTCTGGGGCGACCTCGGCAACCGCTACGTCTGGGTGGTACTCGCGGTCACCGTGGCATTCGGCGCGGTCGGCTGGATCGACGATTACCGCAAGGTCGTGGAGAAGGATTCGCGCGGACTCCCGGCGCGCTGGAAGTACTTCTGGCAGTCGGTCGCGGGGCTCGGTGCCGCGGTGTACCTGTACGCCAGTGCCGCCTCGCCCGCGGAAACGCAGCTGATCGTGCCTTTCTTCAAGCAGGTGACGCTCGCGCTCGGACCGCTGTTCGTCGTGCTCGCCTACTTCGTGATCGTCGGCGCGAGCAACGCGGTGAACCTCACCGACGGGCTCGATGGCCTCGCGATCATGCCGAGCGTGCTGGTGGCCGGCGCACTGGCGGTGATCGCCTACCTGGCCGGGCACAGCGAGTTCGCGCCCTACCTGCACATTCCCTACATCGCCGGCGCCGGCGAGCTGGTGGTGTTCTGCGGTGCGCTGGCCGGAGCCGGGCTGGGCTTCCTCTGGTTCAACACCTATCCCGCGATGGTGTTCATGGGCGACGTGGGCGCGCTGGCGCTCGGCGCGGCGCTGGGGGTCATCGCGGTGATCGTGCGCCACGAGATCGTGTTTTTCATCATGGGCGGGGTGTTCGTGATGGAGACGGTCTCGGTGATGCTGCAGGTCGCCTCGTTCAAGCTGACGGGACGGCGCATTTTCCGCATGGCGCCGATCCACCACCATTTCGAGCTCAAGGGATGGCCGGAACCGCGCGTGATCGTGCGCTTCTGGATCATCACGGTCATGCTGGTCCTGTTCGGACTGGCCACGTTGAAGTTGCGCTGAGCGGAGCGGCACAGGCAATGGGCAGCACGGGCGGGGAGGCAAGGCGGGTCGTGGTCGGCATGGGCCAGACCGGACTGTCCTGCGCGCGCTTCCTCGCCGGGCGGGGCGTGCCTTTCGCCGTGGTCGACAGCCGCGACGAGCCGCCGCTGCTGGCGAGTTTTCGCGCCGAGTTCCCGCGCGCCGAATTGCGCACCGGCGCCTTCGATGCCGCGTTCCTCGCCACCGCGGCCGAACTGATCCTGAGTCCCGGCGTCGATCCCGCGCAGCCCGCGATCCGCGCGGCGCGCGCGGCGGGCGCCGCGGTGCTGGGCGACATCGAGCTGTTCCACCGCGAGGCGCGCGCCCCCGTGGTCGCGATCACCGGTACCAACGCCAAGAGCACCGTCACCACGCTGGTCTGGCTGATGGCGCAGGAGGCGGGACTGCGGGTGGCCTGCGGCGGCAATCTCGGCACGCCGGCGCTCGATCTGCTCGCGCCGGAAGTGGCGCTCTACGTGCTCGAGCTGTCGAGCTTCCAGCTCGAGACGGTGATCGATTTTCGCGCCGATGTCGCCACGATTCTCAATATCGCGCCGGATCACCTCGACCGCTATCCCGGCATGGAGGCCTATCGCGAGGCGAAGCTGCGCATCTACCGCGGCGCGCGCTGTGCGGTGTTCAACCGCGACGACGCGCTGACGCTGCCCGGCGCACAGGACGGCGAGCGGCGCCTGAGTTTCGGCGAGGGCAGTCCGCAGGCGGGCGACTACGGGCTCGTCATGCGCGATGGCGCCGAGTGGCTGGCCTGCGGCGCCGAGGCGCTGATCGCCGCGCGCGAGCTCGGCCTGCGCGGGCGGCACAACGTCCTCAACAGCCTGGCCGCGCTGGCGCTTGCCGGGGCCGCGGGCATTGCGCGCGCCGCGCAGCTCGCGGTGCTGCGCAGCTACCGCGGCTTGCCGCACCGTTGCCAGCTCGTGGCGCGCATCGACGGTATCGATTTCTACGACGATTCCAAGGGCACCAACGTGGCCGCCGCGGTGGCCGCGTTGCGCGGGCTCGCGGGCGAGGACGGCGGGCGCATCGTGCTGATCGCCGGCGGCGTGGCCAAGGAAAGCGACTTCGCACTGCTCGGCGCCGAGCTCGCGCGCACGGGTCGCGCCGCCGTGCTCATCGGCAGTTCGGCGCAGCTGCTGGCCGGGGCGCTCGCGGGCACGGTGCCGCTCGTGCGCGCCGCGAACATGGAAGCGGCGGTGGCCAGCGCCCATGCGCTCGCGCAGCCGGGCGACATCGTGCTGCTGTCGCCCGCCTGCGCCAGCTTCGACATGTTCCGCAACTACGAGGAGCGCGGCGACGCGTTCACGCGCGCGGTGCGCGCACTCGCCGGCGCGGAGGCGCTCTGACATGGCGATGACGCAGACCGAAGCGGTACTGATGCGCAAGCGCCGGGCGCTCGACCACCTGCTGCTGGCACTGATCGTGGGGCTCGCCGCGGCCGGCTTCGTGATGATGGGGTCGGCGTCGATGGACTACGCGGGCGAGCAGTACGGCAATCCCTTCTACCACATCATCCGCCACGGCATTTACCTGCTGCTGGGCGCTGGTGCGCTGGTCCTGACGCTGCAGGTCCCGGTGAAACTGTGGGAGCACGCGGGGCCTGCGCTGCTGGTGGCGGGCATGGCGATACTGGCGCTGCTGCTGGTGCCGGGGATCGGGCGCGAGGTGAACGGCGCGACGCGCTGGATCGGTTTCGGTCCGGTGAACCTGCAGCCCTCGGAGCTGATGAAGCTGTTCTTCGTCGTCTACCTGGCCGGCTACATGACCCGGCGCCAGCGCGAGCTGCAGAACAGCTGGTCGGGCATGCTGAAGCCGCTCGGCCTGCTCGGCGCCGTGGTCCTGCTGCTGCTGCTCGAGCCCGACTTCGGCGCCGCGGTGGTGATCGCCGGCGCCGCGATGGCCATGCTGTTCCTCGGCGGCGCGCGGCTGCTGCCGTTCATCGTGCTGATGGCATTCGCCCTGGTCGGCGCCGGCGTGATGGCGGTGTGGTCGCCGTACCGCCTGCAGCGACTCATCACCTTCCTCGATCCGTGGTCCGACCAGTTCGCCAGCGGCTACCAGCTGACGCAGGCGCTGATCGCCTTCGGCCGCGGCGAGGTGCTGGGCGTCGGGCTCGGCAACAGCGTGCAGAAGCTGTTCTATCTGCCGGAAGCGCACACGGACTTCGTGTTCGCGATCATCGCCGAGGAACTGGGGCTGCTGGGTTGCGTCGCGTTCATCGCGCTGTTCGCGGCGCTGATCGCGCGCATCCTCTGGATCGGGCGTACGGCGGCGCGCAAGCAGCAGCTCTTTTCCGCGCACGTGTGCTTCGGGGTGGCGCTGCTGCTCGCCGCGCAGGTGTTCATCAACATCGGCGTGAACGCGGGGCTGTTGCCGACCAAGGGGCTCACGCTGCCGTTCCTCAGCTACGGCGGCAGCAGCCTGCTGATCCTGTTCGCCATGATGGGTCTGATCCTGCGCATCGAAGTCGAGCTGCGCGGCGCGCCGGTGGCAGCGACGGCACCCTGGAGGCTGCGTCATGCCTGAGCGCTCCCCCCTGGTCCTGATCTCCGGTGGCGGCACCGGCGGGCACGTGTTCCCCGGCCTCGCGGCGGCGGCGGCGCTCGCGGCACGCGGTGCGCGCGTGCACTGGCTCGGTACGCGCGCCGGCATGGAGTCGCGCCTGGTGCCGGCGGCCGGCATACCCATTTCCTTCCTGCGCGTCAGCGGCGTGCGCGGCAAGAGCCGCTGGCAGCAGCTGCTGGCGCCGCTGCTGCTGGTCGCGGCCATCGTGCATGCGCTGCTCGTGGTGCTGAAGCTGCGGCCGGCCTGCATGCTCGGCACCGGCGGGTTCGTGGCCGGGCCCGGTGGCATCGCGGCGTGGCTGCTGCGCGTGCCGGTGGTGGTGCACGAGCAGAACGCGGTGGCGGGCACCACCAACCGGCTGCTCGCGCGTTTCGCCGCGCGCATCCTGCTCGGCCTGCCCGGACCGTTCGCGGGCCATCCGCGCGCCCGCCTTGCGGGCAACCCGGTGCGCGCGGCGATCGCCGCGATTGCGCCGCCCGGGGAACGCCTTGCCGGGCGCGCCGGGCGGCTGCGCCTGCTGGTGATCGGCGGCAGCCAGGGCGCGCGCGTGCTGAACGAGACCCTGCCCGCCGCGCTGGCGCTGCTGTCCGCGGCCGCGCGTCCCGAGGTGTGGCACCAGGGCGGCGCGCGGGAGCTGGCGGCGTGCCGCGAGCGCTATCGCGAGCGCGGCGTCGAGGCGCGCACCACGGCGTTCATCGACGACATGGTGGCGGCCTACGAATGGGCCGACGTCGTGGTGTGCCGCGCGGGCGCGCTCACGGTGAGCGAGCTCGCCGCCGCGGGGCTGCCCGCGATCCTGGTGCCGCTGCCCACCGCCATCGACGACCACCAGAGCATGAACGCGCGCTGGCTCGCCGATGCCGGCGCGGCGCTCGCCATCGCGCAGGCCGCGTTCACTCCCGAGTGGCTCGCCGCGCAGCTCGCGCGCTGGTCCGCCGCGCGCGGGGACCTGTTGCTGATGGCCGGGCGCGCGCGCGCGCTGGCGATGCCGGCGGCCGCCGACACGGTCGCGGCGAACTGCCTGGAGGTGGCGCGATGACGGAGCTCAGGTACGCGCCGGTGCCGGAGATGCGCCGTATCGGGCACATCCATTTCGTCGGCATCGGCGGCGCGGGCATGTGCGGCATCGCGGAGGTGCTGCTGCAACCAGGGCTACCACGTGTCCGGTTCCGACACGGCGGCCTCGCGCGGTGCTGGAGCGCCTGCGCGCGCTGGGTGTCGCGGTGCACCTCGGGCACCGGGCCGAGAACATCGCGGGGGCCGATGTCGTGGTCGCCTCCAGCGCGGTGAACGCCGGGAACGTCGAGGTCGCCGCCGCGCGCGAGCGACGCATCCCGGTGGTGCCGCGCGCCGAGATGCTCGCCGAGATCATGCGCTTCCGTCACGGCATCGCGGTGGCGGGCACGCACGGCAAGACCACGACCACCAGCCTCATCGCCGCGATCTTCGCCGAGGCCGGGCTCGATCCGACCTTCGTGATCGGCGGGCGCGTGAACGCCGTGCAGGCCAATGCGCGCCTCGGCGACAGCCGCTACCTGATCGTCGAAGCCGACGAGAGCGACGCCTCGTTCCTGCACCTGCAGCCGATGGTCGCCGTGGTCACGAACATCGACGCCGACCACATGGGCACCTACGGCGGCGACTTCGAGCGGCTGAAGCGGACCTACGTCGAATTCCTGCACAACCTGCCGTTCTACGGCCTGAGCGTGCTGTGCATCGACGACGCCGCGGTGGCAGCGATCATTCCCGATGTCACGCGCCACGTGATCACCTACGGCGAGTCGGACGCAGGCCGATTACCGCCTCGAGGATTTCAGCCAGCGCGAGGGCAGCTCGGAGTTCACGGTGCACCGTCCCGGCGCGCGCGCGCCGCTGCGCCTGCGGCTCGGCCTGCCCGGGCGCCACTACGCGCTGAACGCCACGGCCGCCGTCGCGGTGGCCACCGACGAGAGCATCGCGGACGCGGCCATCGTGCGCGGCATCGCCGGCTTCCAGGGCGTCGGGCGGCGGTTCGAGAATCACGGCGAGCAGCCCTGCCGCGGCGGCAGCTTCCTGCTGGTCGACGACTACGGTCACCACCCCACCGAGGTGGCGGCGAACCTCGCCGCGGTGCGCGCGGGCTGGCCGGAGCGCCGCCTGGTGATGGTGTACCAGCCGCACCGCTACTCGCGCACGCGCGAGCTCTACGAGGACTTCGTGCGCGTGCTGTCGCAGGTCGACGTGCTGGTGCTGCTCGAGGTGTACCCGCCGGCGAGGAGCCGATTCCCGGCGCCGACGGACGCAGCCTGAGCCGCAGCATCCGCCAGCGCGGCAAGCTGGATCCGATTTTCGTCGAGGACGTGCATGACGTGATGGACGTGCTCGACACGGTGCTGCAGCCCGGCGACTTCCTGCTGCTGCAGGGCGCGGGCAGCGTGGGCAGGCTGGTCGCCGAGGTGCTGGCCCGCACGAGCGGGGGGGATGCGCGGACATGAGGCGGTTCGATATCGACAAGGCGGCACTGCGCGGGCCGGTGGCCGTGCTGATGGGCGGCACCTCCGCCGAGCGCGAGGTCTCGCTGGAGTCGGGCCGCGCGGTGCACGCGGCGCTGGCGCACCGGCTCGACGGCGTGCTCGCGATCGATGCCGGCGCCGACGTGCTCGAGCGCCTGCATCGCGGCCGGGGTTGCGCACGTGTTCATCGCGCTGCACGGGCGCGGCGGCGAGGACGGCACGATGCAGGGCGCGCTGCAGACGCTCGGCATCAGCTACACCGGCAGCGGCGTGCTGGCCTGCGCGCTCGCGATGGACAAGCTGCGCTGCAAGCGCTTCTGGCAGGCCGAGGGGATCGCGACGCCGGACTTCGCGGTGGTCGATGCCACGGCGGACTACGACGCGCTGGCCGCGCGCCTCGGGCCGCGCCTGATCGTGAAGCCGGCCAGCGAAGGCTCGAGCATCGGCATCACGCCGGTCGACAGTGCCGCCGAGCTGCGCGCGGCCGTCGCGCTGGCGAGCGGCTACGACAGCTGTGTGCTGGTCGAGCGCCGCATCATGGGGCCGGAATACACGGTCGCGATCGTCGACGGCGAGATCCTGCCGTCGATACGGCTCGAGACGCCGCGCACCTTCTACGACTACGAGGCCAAGTACCAGCTCGACACCACGCGCTACCTGTGCCCGTCGGGCCTCGATGCCGGGGACGAGCGCGCGCTCGCCGCGCTTGCCGCGCGCGCCTTCGACAGCCTGGGCTGCAGCGGCTGGGGCCGGGTGGACGTGATGCGCGATGCCGCCAGCGGCGAGTTCGCCGTGCTCGAGGTGAACACCGCGCCGGGCATGACCAGCCACAGCCTGGTGCCGATGGCGGCACGCGCCGTGGGCATCGGGTTCGACGACCTGGTGGTGCGCATCTTCAACGCCAGCCTCGCGGGCGCGGCCCGCGGCGGAGCCGCCCGGTGAGCGCGCCGTTGCTGCTGCGCATGTCGGGTCACGCGAGCGCGCGTCGCGGCGCGACCCGCCGTGGCGCGCAGCCGCGCGCCGCGCGCGCAGCATGGCTGGTGCCGGCGCTGATCGTGGCGCTGCTGCTGGCCGCCGGGGAGATGGGCGTCAGCGCGCTGCGCGAGGTGGCCAATGTGCCCATCAAGCAGGTGACGGTGAACGGGGACTTCCGTTTCCTCGACAAGGCGCAAGTCGAGGAGATCATGCTGCCGCACCTGGGCACGGGCTATTTCATGGTCGACCTCGCGGGAATCCGCGACGACCTGAAACGGCTGCCGATGGTGCACGAGGTCACCGTGCGCCGCGCCTGGCCGGACCGGCTGATGGTGTTCATCACCGAGCAGGTGCCGGTGCTGCGCTTTGGCGAGGACGCCTACCTCAATCCCTACGCCGAGGTCTTCCGCCCGGCCGCCGCGCTGCCCGGACTGGAGTTGCCCCTGGTCGAAGGGCCCGCGGGCAGCGAGAAGCTGCTGCTCGAGCGCTTCGATGCGTTCGCCGAGCTGCTCGAGCCCTCGGGGCTGCGCATCGCGCGGCTCGCGCTCGACGGCAAGCACGCGTGGCGCATCACGCTCGGCAACGGCAGCGAGCTGCTGCTCGGGCGGCGCGAGGTGGAGAACAAGGCGCGCATCGTGTCGCAGCTGCTCGCCGGCGACTGGGCCGCCGACCGCGATCGCATCGAGCGGCTGGACATGCGTTACAGCAATGGCGTGGCGGTGGCGTGGAAGGGCGACGCGCCCAAGGCGCACCGGCCCGATGGCGCGGCAGCGGGGAACACGGTTCCCGCGGCGCGCCCGCCGATTCAATGAATGGGGAGAGCAATGAGCGGAAAGATGATCGTTGGCCTTGATATCGGCACCTCGAAGGTGGTCGCGATCGTCGGCGAGGTGGCGCCCGACGGCACGCTGAAGATCGTCGGCCTCGGGATCGCACGCCTCGCGCGGCCTGAAGAAGGGCGTGGTGGTCAACATCGAGTCCACCGTGCAGTCGATACAGCGCGCCGTCGAGGAGGCCGAGCTGATGGCCGGCTGCCAGATCCATTCGGTCTACGCCGGGATCGCGGGCAGCCATATCCGCAGCCTCAACTCGCACGGCATCGTCGCGATCCGCGACCGCGAGGTCTACGCGCACGACGTGGAGCGCGTGATCGACGCGGCGCAGGCGGTGGCGATTCCCGCCGACCAGAAGATCCTGCACATCCTGCCGCAGGAATACGTGATCGACAGCCAGGAGGGCATCAAGGAGCCGCTGGGCATGTCGGGCGTGCGCCTCGAGGCCAAGGTGCACGTGGTGACCTGCGCGGTCAACGCCTCGCAGAACATCGAGAAGTGCATCCGCCGCTGCGGGCTCGAGGTCGAGGAGATCATCCTCGAGCAGCTGGCCTCGAGCTACGCGGTGCTGACCGACGACGAGCGCGAGCTCGGCGTCTGCCTGGTCGACATCGGCGGCGGCACCACCGACATCGCCATCTTCACCGAGGGCGCGATCCGCCACACCGGCGTGATCCCGATCGCCGGCGACCAGGTCACCAACGACATCGCGATGGCGCTGCGCACGCCGACGCAGTACGCCGAGGAGATCAAGATCCGCTACGCCTGCGCGCTGGCGCAGCTCGCCGGTGCGGACCAGACGATCAAGGTTCCCGGGGTCGGCGAGCGCGGCGCGCGCGACCTGTCGCGCCAGGCACTGGCCGAGGTGGTCGAGCCGCGCTACGACGAGCTGTTCACGCTGGTGCAGGCCGAGATCCGCCGCAGCGGCTTCGAGGACGTGCTCGCGGGCGGCATCGTGCTCACCGGCGGCACCGCGAAGATGGAAGGCGTGGTCGAGCTGGCCGAGGAAATCTTCCACATGCCGGTGCGCATCGGAGCGCCCGCCGGCGTGCAGGGCATGCTCGATATCGTGAAGAACCCGATCTATTCCACCGGCGTGGGACTGCTGCTGTTCGGCGTCAAGCAGTACACGGCCAACGCAGGTGTCAAGGAGCCCCCGGGACGGGGTCTCGTGAAGAAGATGAAGCAGTGGTTCCAGGGCAATTTCTGATTTTTTATTGATCGTTCAACCTCAGAGGGTGATAGCCATGTTCGAACTCGTAGACAACGTACCGCAGAGCGCAGTCATCAAGGTCGTCGGCGTGGGCGGAGGCGGCGGCAACGCCGTGAAGCACATGATCGGCGGCTGCGTCGAGGGCGTGGAGTTCATCTGCGCCAACACCGATGCGCAGGCGCTTTCAGACATTTCCTCGCGCACCGTGCTGCAGCTCGGCTCGGGCATCACCAAGGGCCTGGGCGCGGGCGCGAACCCGGAGATCGGCCGCCAGGCGGCGCTGGAGGACCGTGACCGCATCGCCGAGGTGCTCGCGGGCGCCGACATGGTGTTCATCACCGCCGGCATGGGCGGCGGCACCGGCACCGGGGCTGCGCCGATCGTGGCCGAGGTGGCCAAGGAGCTGGGCATCCTCACGGTGGCCGTGGTCACGCGCCCGTTCAAGTTCGAGGGCAAGAAGCGTGCGGCGATCGCCGACGAGGGCCTGATGGAGCTGCAGCAGCACGTCGACTCGCTGATCACGATCCCGAACGAGAAGCTGCTGAGCGTGCTGGGCAAGAACACCAGCCTGCTCGATGCGTTCAAGGCGGCCAACGACGTGCTGCTCGGCGCGGTGCAGGGCATCGCCGACCTGATCATCCGTCCCGGGCATGATCAACGTCGACTTCGCCGACGTGCGCACCGTGATGTCCGAGATGGGCATGGCGATGATGGGCACCGGTGTGGGCCGCGGCGAGAACCGCGCGCGCGAGGCGGCCGAGGCGGCGATCCGCAGCCCGCTGCTCGAGGACATCAACCTGCAGGGCGCGCGCGGCATCCTGGTCAACATCACCGCCGGTCCGGACCTCTCGCTCGGCGAGTTCGAGGAGGTCGGCGACACCGTCGAGGAGTTCGCCTCCGACACCGCGACCGTGGTGGTCGGCACCGTGATCGATCCGGACATGAACGGCGAGATCAAGGTGACCGTGGTCGCCACCGGGCTCGGAGAGATCCGCAAGGACCGGCCGGTCAAGGTGATCGACAACACGCTCGGTGCCGGTCTCGCCTCGGGGCAGCCCAACTATCGCGACCTCGACAAGCCCGCGGTCGGACGTCGCCAGGCCGGCACGCGCGAGATCGCCGAGCGCCCGCCGATGGCGGTCGGCGCGGAGCGCGATCTCGATTATCTCGACATCCCCGCGTTCCTGCGCCGCCAGGCGGACTGAGGATCGCCGTCGGCAACCCCCGGTCCCCGTCGCGCGGGAGCCGGGGGCCCGTGCGCTCGCGGCGCCGCGGGCGTCGGGCGGTACAATTTGGCAATTTTGCTGCTCCTGTGGCATATTCGCGCCCGTCTGCTACCCGACTCGGCCGCCAGGTCGATCAAAAAACAAGCAATCAGGATCTGGTGCCGCCGCATGAGAGTGATTTTGCTCCAGGATTTCCCGACCGCTTCGCGAACCCTGGCGCTTCCGGCCCGCATGGTCTGGGCCCTGCCGCTGCTGTTCGTTGTCTGCCTGGCCGCCGCCGGTTTCGGGGGCTATCGGCTGGCGCTGGCGCAGGCCGGAGAACTGCCCGCGGACCTGGTCGCGGTCTGGGGTACCGAGCTGTCCGCGCTGGCGGCGCGCACCGCGGAGCTGCACGAGAGCACGGAGCGCGAAGGGCGCGCCTACGCGGCGCGCGTGGCCACGCTGCAGGCACGCCTGCTGCGCATGGAGGCGGTCGGCGAGCGGCTCGCGGTCGCGGCGCATCTGGACAAGGGCGAATTCGATTTCGACCAGGAGCCGGCGCTGGGCGGGCCGTTCAGTCCGGAATCGGCGAGCCTGGGTGGCAGCGAGATGGGCGAGACGCTGCGGCGGCTGGCCACGCAGATCAAGGACCGCGAGCGCCAGCTCGAGGTCATGGAGAAACTGCTGGTCAACCGCAAGCTGTCCGGCGACGTCTCGCTCGCGGGGCTGCCGGTGGCCGACGGCTACATCTCCTCGCGTTTCGGGCCGCGCACGGACCCGTTCGACGGCCGCAGGGCCTTGCACAAGGGCGTGGATTTCACCGCGAGCGCGGGCTCGGACGTGTTCGCCATCGCCTCCGGCGTGGTGGTGTGGGCCGGGTACGAGAAGGACTACGGCAACCTCGTCGAGATCCGTCACAGCAACGGTTATCGCACGCGCTACGCGCACAACCGCGAGTACCTGGTGAAGCCCGGCGACATCGTGCAGAAGGGCCAGGTGATCGCGCGCGTGGGGCAGACGGGCCGCGCCAGCGGCGCGCACCTGCACCTGGAGGTGCTGAGCGGCGATCGCCAGGTCGATCCGATGCAGTACATCAGCACGGTCAGGGGCGACGCCTGATCCCGCCTTTCGGTCCCTTCGGCGGCCGGCTTCGGTAATTCTTCGCGGCGCGCCCGCGCCGTGTCGCCTCGGTATATAATTTCGCGCCGCCCAGCCGCGGGGCCCGTGCCGGACGTTCCGGTGCCGGTGCCGCCGGGCACGGGCAATCACGCCACATCGCCGCGCCACGCTGGAAAACTGCAAGAACCATGGTCCTCTCGCTGATACGCAAACTCGTCGGTACCAAGAACAGCCGTGAACTGAAGCGCATGCGCCGCGTCGTCGAGCGCGTCAACGCGCTCGAGCCGCAGTTCGAGGCGCTGGACGACGCCGGTCTGCGCGCGATGACCGTGAAGTTCCGTGAACGCCTCGCGGCGGGTGAAACCCTGGACCAGCTGCTGCCCGAGGCCTTCGCGGCCGTGCGCGAGGCGGGCCGCCGCGCGCTCGGGATGCGCCACTTCGACGTGCAGCTGATCGGCGGCATCACGCTGCACGAGGGGCGCATCGCCGAGATGCGCACCGGCGAGGGCAAGACGCTGGTGGCGACGCTGCCGGTGTACCTGAATGCGCTGTCGCGGCAAGGGCGTGCACGTGGTGACCGTGAACGACTACCTGGCGCGGCGCGACGCGAACTGGATGGCGCCGATCTACCAGTTCCTCGGCATGAGCGTGGGCGTGATCCTTCCGAACCAGGACCTCGAGAGCAAGCGCGCGGGCTACGCCGCCGACATCACCTACGGCACCAACAACGAATTCGGTTTCGACTACCTGCGCGACAACATGGTGTTCAGCCTGGAAGACAGGATGCAGCGCGAGCTGAACTTCGCGATCGTCGACGAGGTCGACTCGATCCTGATCGACGAGGCGCGCACGCCGCTGATCATTTCCGGCGCAGCCGAGGACAGCTCGCGCCTGTACAAGCACATGAACGTGCTGGTGCCGCGCATGCACGCGCGGCTCGGAGGAGGCCGGCGACGGGCATTTCGTCATCGACGAGAAGCTGCGCCAGGTCGAGCTCACCGAGGAAGGCCACCAGTTCATCGAGCAGATGCTGATCAGCGAGGGCCTGCTGCCCGAGGGCGAGAGCCTCTACCACGCGATCAACCTCGGCCTGCTGCACCACGTGCACACGGCACTGCGCGCCCATCACCTGTTCCATCGCGACGTCGAATACATCGTGCAGAACGGCCAGGTGGTGCTGATCGACGAGCACACCGGGCGCACGATGGCCGGGCGGCGCCTGTCCGAAGGCCTGCACCAGGCGATCGAGGCGAAGGAAGGCGTGCACATCCAGACCGAGAGCCAGACGCTGGCCTCGACCACGTTCCAGAACTACTTCCGCCTCTACGGCAAGCTCGCCGGCATGACCGGCACCGCCGACACCGAAGCCTTCGAGTTCCGCCAGATCTACGGCCTCGACGTGGTGGTGATCCCGACCAACAAGCCGACGATCCGCAAGGACCTCAACGACCTCGTCTACCTGACCAAGGAAGAGAAGTTCGAGGCGATGGTCGCCGACATCCAGTCGTGCACCGAGAAGGGCGCGCCGGTGCTGGTCGGCACCGCGTCCATCGAGACCTCGGAGGAGCTGTCGAGCTTCCTGCAAAAGCAGAATATCGCGCACCAGGTGCTGAACGCGAAGTACCACGAGCGCGAAGCGGAGATCATCGCGCAGGCCGGGCGCCCCGCGACGGTGACCATCGCGACCAACATGGCGGGCCGCGGCACCGACATCGTGCTCGGCGGCAACCTCGAGGCGGAGCTCGCGCAGCTCCCGGATGCGACGCCGGAACAGGTCGCGACGCTGCGCGCCGAATGGCAGCAGCGCCACCAGCGCGTGCTGGACGCCGGCGGCCTGCACATCATCGGTACCGAGCGCCACGAGTCGCGCCGCATCGACAACCAGTTGCGCGGCCGCGCCGGGCGCCAGGGCGATCCGGGCCTGTCGCGCTTCTACCTGTCGCTCGAAGACAACCTGATGCGCATCTTCGCCTCGGACCGGGTGAAGGGCTTCATGCAGAAGCTCGGGATGCAGCGCGGCGAGGCCATCGAGCACCGCATGGTCAGCAACGCCATCGAGAAGGCGCAGCGCAAGGTCGAGGGCCGCAACTTCGACATCCGCAAGCAGCTGCTCGAATACGACGACGTCGCCAACGACCAGCGCCGCGTGATCTACCAGCAGCGCAACGAGCTGCTGGCGTCGACCGACGTGAGCGACACCATCGCGCAGATCCGCGCCGACGTGGTCAACGGCGTGATCAGCGGCTTCATCCCGCCGCAGACCCTGGAAGAGCAGTGGAACGTGCGCGGGCCTCGAGCAGCACCTGCACGCCGAGTTCGGCCTGACGCTGCCGATCGCGCGCTGGCTCGAGGAGGAGTCGGGGCTCGAGGAGCAGCGGCTGCGCGAGCGCATCGTGGCGGCAGTGGCGGCCAGCTATGCCGAGCGCGTGGCGCCGCTGGGGGCCGACGTGCACAAGCTCGAGCGCCACATCATGCTGCAGATGCTCGACACGCTGTGGAAGGACCACCTGTCGGCGATGGATGCGCTGCGCCAGGGCATCCACCTGCGCGCCTACGCCGCGCGCAACCCCAAGCAGGAGTACAAGCGCGAAGCGTTCAAGCTGTTCGAGGAGCTGCTGGAGAACGTCAAGTACGAGGTCGTCCGCGTCCTCTCCAAGGTGCAGGTGCGCAGCGAGGAGGAGGTCGAGGCCCTGGAGCGCCAGCAGCGCGAGGCGCAGGAGCGCGAGGCGCAGGGCGCGCGCTACGTGCATGCCGAGGCGCCCGAACTGGTCGGCGGCGAGGAGGCTGCGCCCGAGACCGCGCGGGTCGCGCCGCCGGCGCCCTCCGAGCCCTTCGTGCGCGACATGCCCAAGGTCGGGCGCAACGAGCCCTGCCCCTGCGGTTCGGGCAAGAAATACAAGCAGTGCCACGGGCAGATCGCCTGAGCGGCTGATCGACTTCGAGGACCGCAACCGATGCCCGTAGGCGCGCCTTCCCGTTTCCCCCTGTCCGCCGTGCGCGGCGTTCGCCTCGGCGTGGCGCGCGCCGGCATCAGGAAGCCCGGCCGGCGCGACCTCGTGGTCCTCGAGCTCGCGCCGGGCAGCCGCGTCGCGGCGCGTTTCACGCGCAACGCCTTCTGCGCCGCGCCGGTGACGCTGGCGCGCGAGCACCTGGCGGCGTCGCCCGGCGCCATCCGCTACCTGCTGGTCAATACCGGCAACGCCAACGCCGGCACCGGTGCGCGCGGCATGCAGGATGCGCGCGAATGCTGCCGCGAGCTGGCCCGCCTCGGTGGCGTGGCGGAACAGGCCGTGCTGCCGTTCTCCACCGGCGTGATCGGCGAGCCGCTGCCGGTGGAACGGGTCGTCGGTGGCATGCCCGAGGCGCTGGCGGCGCTGGCTGGCGACGCCTGGGAGGCGGCGGCAGAAGGCATCATGACCACCGACACCCGTCCCAAGGGCGCGAGCCGCCGCGTGCGGATCGGCACGGCCGAGGTGACGGTCAGCGGCATCGCGAAGGGTGCGGGCATGATCCGCCCCGACATGGCGACCATGCTCGCCTTCGTTGCCACCGATGCCGCGGTGGCGCAGCCGGTGCTGGAGGCGATCGTCGCGCGCGCGGTCGATGGCAGCTTCAACTGCATCACGATCGACGGCGACACCTCGACCAACGACGCCTGCGTGCTGGTGGCCACCGGCCAGGCGGGCGCGCCGGCCATCGCATCGGGCGACGACCCTGCCGCCGCGCTGCTCGAGCGGGCCGTGCACGAGGTCTGCCTGGAGCTGGCGCAGGCCATCATCCGCGATGCCGAGGGCGCGACGAAATTCGTGACCGTCGCGGTGAGCGGCGGCGCCGATCACGCCGAGTGCCGTCGCGTCGCCTACGCGGTGGCGGAGTCGCCGCTGGTGAAGACCGCGCTGTTCGCGAGCGATCCGAACTGGGGGCGCATCCTCGCCGCCGTGGGGCGCGCCGGCGTGCCGGCGCTCGAGGTCGAGCGTGTCGGCATACGCCTGAACGACGTCGTCATCGTCAGCAACGGCGCGCGCGATCCCGCCTATACCGAAGCCGCCGGGCAGCGGGTCATGGCCGGGGAGGAGATCCTGATCGCGATCGATCTCGCGCGCGGTGCGGCCGCAGGCGACCGTGTGGACCACCGACCTCTCGCACGACTACGTGCGCATCAACGCGGAATACCGCACCTGAGCGCGCAGAGCGCAGCGTCGGTGGACGCCGCCGGGAGCCGCGCCATGCTGCGCGTGGCCGTGGGCGTCATCACCAACGCCGCCGGCGAGGTGCTGGTCGCGCGCCGCCACGATCACCTGCACCAGGGCGGGCTGTGGGAATTCCCCGGCGGCAAGGTCGCCGCCGGCGAGAGCGTGCAGGAAGCGCTGGCGCGCGAGCTGCACGAGGAGCTGGATATCCGTGTCGAGCACGCCGCGCCGCTGCTCGCCATCGAACACGATTACCCCGACCGCTCGGTGCGCCTCGAGGTGTGGCACGTGCTCGGCGTTCAGCGGCACGGCGCACGGGCGCGAAGGCCAGCCGCTGCGCTGGTTGCCCGTCACGGCGCTCGATCCCGCCGAATTTCCCGCGGCCAATGCGCCGATCATCGAGGCGCTACAGGCTCGTCGCGGCAACGCGCGCGCGCTGAGCGGGTATCAGGGCGCATGACGCCTGACAAGAATTGCGCGCGCCCCCGTCTCGCGTAGCATGCCCGGAACACAACCCGCCAGAGAGAGCTGCCGCATGGCATGGGACTTCAGCACCGATCCGGACTTCGAGGCCGATCTCGGCTGGGTGCGCCGCTTCGTCGACGAAACCGTGCTGCCGCTCGAACTCGCCGGCGAGGGCCTGAACCAGCGCCAGCTCGATGCGCTGTGGGCGCCGTTCAAGCAGCAGGTGAAGGAGCGCGGCCTGTGGGCCGCGCACCTGCCGCCCGGGCACGGCGGCTGCGGCATGGGACAGCTGCGCCTCGCGCTGCTGCACGAGGTGCTCGGGCGCAGCGTGCTCGCGCCCGAGATCTTCGGCTGCCAGGCGCCCGATTCCGGCAACGCCGAACTGCTGGCCGCCGGCGCGAACGCGGCGCAGGCCAGGCGCTGGCTCGAGCCGCTGCTCGCCGGCCAGGTGCGCAGCACCTTCGCGCTGACCGAGCCGCACAACAGCGGCTCCGATCCCACCGGCATCACCACGCGCTGCGAGCGCGAGGGCGAGGAGTGGGTGATCAACGGACACAAGTGGTTCGCCTCGAACGCCAGCGTCAGCGACTTCATGATCGTGATGGCGGTCACCGACCCCGAGGCGCCGCCGCACCGGCGTGCCGCGATGCTCGTGGTGCCGTGCCGCCACCCCGGTGTCGTGCTCGTGCGCGACGTGGGCTCGATGCATCACCCGCTCGCGGGCGACGCGCTGATGGAGCGCATCGGCGGCCACACCGAGGTGCGTTTCGAGAACTGCCGCGTGCCGCTGGACCACATGATCGGCGCGCCCGGTGACGGTTTCGTGCTGGCGCAGAAGCGCCTGGGCGGCGGTCGCATCCACCACGCGATGCGCTGCATCGGCCAGGCCGACCGCGCCCTCGAGATGATGCTGCGAGCGCGCGGTCTCGCGCGACACCCGGGGCAGGCCGCTCGGCGAAGCACCAGCTGGTGCAGGAGATGATCGCGGAATCTAGCGCGGAACTCGAGATGGCGCGGCTGCTGGTGCTGCGTGCCGCGTGGCGCATGGACCAGCAGGGCGACTCACAGCCGCGAGGCGCGGCGCGAGATCGCGATGGTCAAGTTCGTGGTGCCGCGCACGCTGCTCGCGATCATCGATCGCGCGATCCAGGTGCACGGTGCGCTCGGCTACACCACCGACATGCCGCTCGAGGAGATGTACCGTGTGGCGCGCGCGCTGCGCATCGCCGACGGCGCCGACGAGGTGCACAAGCAGACGGTCGCGCGCGAGCTGACGCGCGGCATGGCGGCGCTCGCCGAGCCGAGCGAGTACGTGCCGGCCCGGCGCCGGCGCGCCGGGGAACTCTTCGGCGAACGCGTGCGCGAGATCCGCGCCACGGTGTCCTGAGGGCGAGCCATGAGCGAAGAGAAACCGCTGAAGGGAATCGACCGCGAGCGCGTCGGACAGTGGCTGGCCGCGGCACTGCCGCAGGCGGCGCCGCCGTTCGCCTTCCGCCTGATCGCCGCCGGCGGCTCCAACCTCACCTATCGCCTCGAGGACGCGCGCGGCAGCGCGTTCATCCTGCGCCGTCCGCCGGTGGCGCGGCGCGCTGGCCACGGCGCACGACATGAGCCGCGAGTGGCGCATCATGCGCGCGCTCGGCACGCACGCGCCGGAGGTGCCGGTGCCCGCGATGCTGGCGTTCTGCGACGATGTCGCGGTGACCGGCGCGCCCTTCTACGTGATGGAGTTCGTCGACGGGCTGATCCTGCGCGATCGCGCCAGCGCGGCGGGCATGGACGCCGCGGCCTGCCGCACGGCGATGCGTTCGCTGGTGGCGACGCAGGCCGCCTTCCACACGCTCGATCCCGCGGCGGTCGGACTCGGCGACCTGGGCAAGCACGAAGGCTACGTCGCGCGGCAGCTGGCGCGCTGGCGCCGCCAGGTGGAGGCCTCGAAGACGCGCGAGCTGCCGCTGCTGGTCGAGCTGCACGAGCGCCTCGGCGCCGCCATCCCGCCCGAGACGCGACGCCCCGGGCTCGCGCACGGCGACTATCGCTTCGACAACACCGTGCTCGCGCCGGACCACCGCGTGCGCGCGGTGCTCGACTGGGAGCTCTGCACCATCGGCGATCCGGTGGCGGACTTCTTCTGGTCGCTGATGTACTGGGCCGAGCCCGGGGACGAGATCAGCTTCCTGCCCGATCCGCCGACGCGGTTGCCGCAATTCCCGCGCCGCGCGGAGGTGGTGGCCTGCTACGAGGAGGTCACGGGGCAGGCGCTGCCGCACGCGGAGTTCTACACGGCGTTCGGCTGGTGGAAGCAGGCCTGCATCGTGGAGGGCGTCTACGCGCGGCTGGTCAAGGGCGCCAGCGGCGGCATGAAGACCGCGCCCCCGGAGCAGGTGGCGCGCATCGTCGAACGCTATCTCGAGCGCGCCGCGCTCGCGCTGGCCTGAGCGACCCCGGAAAACGATGATGGCAACGCACATTCCGCGCCGCCGCGCCGCCGAGGACGAGTCCGAGATCGACCTCACGCCGATGCTCGACGTGGTGTTCATCATGCTCATCTTCTTCATCGTGACGGCATCGTTCGTGAAGGAGGCGGGCATCCACGTCGCGCGCCCGCAGGCGCAGCAGAACGTCGCGGATACGCGCAGCCCCAACATCGTGCTCACCGTGACCGCCGGCAACGAGATCTGGCTCGGCGAACGGCGCATCGACGCGCGCTCGGTGCGCGGCGACATCGAGCGCCTGCACGCCGGCAATCCGGAGGCCGCGGTGGTGATCCGCGCGCACGAGGACTCCGACACCGGGGTCTTCGCGGGCATCGCGGACCAGTCGCGCGAGGCCGGCGTGTACGACGTTTCGATCACCACCTTCGCCGACTAGCCGCCCTGCGGCGGTGCGCCCGCACTCTGGCCAAAACGTAACTTGTCACCCCGCGTGGCGACAGGGATAGTGCGCGCGATTGCCCCCAACACACCCGCGAGCGCGGCAGCCGCGCCCGAGCCGGAGTCACCACGATGATCACGTCCTTCGACGATTACTGTATCCACCAGACGCACGAGCCTGTTGCCCAGCCGTCGCAGAGCGACCGCAATTTCTACGACCGCTACTGGTTCAACGGTTTCGACACGGGTGGCGCGTTCCTGTTCGAGATCGGCTTCGGGCTGTATCCGAACCGGCGCGTGATGGACGGACACTTCAGCGTGGTGGTGGACGGCGTGCAGCACAGCTTCCACGGTTCGCGTCGCGCGCCGGCCGACCGTGCCCGGACCGTGGTCGGGCCGCTCGAGCATCGAGGTGCAGGAGCCGCTGCGACGCGTGCGCGTGCGCCTGTCGCCGAACGAAACCGGCATCGAGTGCGACCTCGTGTTCGTGGCGCGCAGCGTGGCGGTCGAGGAGCCGAAGAACCTGATGTACGACGACGGCCGGCTGATCATGCACAACAGCCGCTTCACGCAGTTCGGCTGCTGGTCGGGTTACTTCACGGTCGGCGGTGCGCGCCACGAGGTGCAGGCGGGGCAGACGCTGGGTGCCCGCGACAAGTCCTGGGGCGTGCGGCCGGTCGGCGAGCCCGAGGGCGGCGCACCGGGCAAGATGAACGGCGAGCCCGGCGTGTACTGGGTGTGGTCGCCGATCGATTTCGGCGACATCGCCACGCAGTTCAACACCTTCGAGGACCGCGACGGGCACCCGACGCAGCTCGGCGCCTGCATGGTGCCGGTCTACGCCGCGCCGGAGCTGATTCCCGCCGAGGAGCCCGCGCTGCAGCACATGCAGACCGCGCGCCACCGCATCCACTGGGCCAGCGGCACGCGGCGCGCGAGCGGCGCGGAGATCGCGCTCGTCGAGGCCTCGGGCACCGAGCACCGCATCACGCTGGAGCCCGTGCTCGCGTTCCAGATGAAGGGTATCGGCTACTCGCACCCCGGCTGGGGGCACGGGATCTGGAAGGGCGAGGAGGCGATCGCGGGGGAGTCCTGGCGCATGGACGAGATCGACCCGCTCGATTACACCAACATCCACGTGCACCAGCTGGTGCGCGCGCGCATGGGCGAGCGCGTGGGGCTGGGCACGCTGGAGACGATCTGCATCGGGCGTCACGCCCCGAGCGGATTCGCGACCTTCTTCGACGGTGCGCCCTGAGGCGGGCGCCGCGAAGGGGTATGCCGGGCCCGCGGGATGGCCGATAATCGGCGCCATCAGCAGCGGGAGAGTGCATATGGCGATCGACAAACTGCGCGCCGACCTGGGGCGCCTGCGCGAGGAGATCGCGCGCGCGGAGGCGGGTGACCGCGAGTCGCTGGCGCGACTGGAGGAGCTTGCGGGGCAGGTGCAGCGCGAGCTGGACGAGGAGAACGCGGTGGGCGATCCCGCCGGCCTGGTCGACGAGCTCGAGGAAGCGATCACCGGGTTCGAGGCCAGGCATCCCAACCTGACCGCGATCGTCAACAACATGCTGGTTGCGCTGGGCAGCATGGGCGTCTGAGCCCGTCTGCGCCGCTATCCCCCGCCGTTTTCCCGTGCCGGAGCCCCTCGCGTGACCCAGATGCCGTTTCGCTTCCGTCGCCTGCGCCGCACCGAGCGCCTGCGCAGCCTGGTGCGGGAAAATTCCCTCGCCCCCGCGCAGCTGATCCTGCCGGTCTTCGTCGAGGAGGGCGTGGCCGCGCCGGTGCCCATACCGAGCATGCCGGGCGTGGTGCGCCACTCCGAAGCCGCGCTCGGCGAGGTGGTGGCGCGCGCGCGCGACAACGGCATCGGCGCGGTCATGCTGTTCGGCGTCTCGCACCACAAGGATGCCTGCGGCAGCGACACCTGGAATCCGGACGGACTGATGGCGCGCATGATCCGCCGCGCGAAGCAGGCCGCGCCGGACATGCTGGTCATCAGCGACAACTGCTTCTGCGAATACACCGATCACGGTCACTGCGGCGTGGTCGCCGGCGACCAGGTGCAGAACGACGCGACGCTGGAGAACCTGGTGCGCCAGGCGCTGACCGCCGCGCACGCCGGCGTCGACATGATCGCACCCTCGGGGATGATGGACGGCATGGTTGCCGCGCTGCGCGGCGGACTCGATTCGGCCGGCTTCGAGCAGCTGCCGATCATGTCCTACTCGACGAAGTTCGCCTCGGCGTTCTACGGTCCCTTTCGCGACGCGGTGGACAGCAGTTTCAAGGGCAGCCGCTCCAGCTACCAGCTCGACATGGCCAACGGCCGCGAGGCGCTGGCCGAATCGGTGCGCGACGAGCAGGAAGGCGCCGACATCCTGATGGTCAAGCCGGGACTGGCCTACCTCGACGTGCTGGCGAACATCCGCGCGCATTGCGCCCGCCCGCTGGCGGTGTACCAGGTCAGCGGCGAGTACGCGATGATCAAGGCCGCGGTCGCGGCCGGCGTGATGGAGGAGCGCGCGCTGGTGCTGGAGACGATGATGGCGTTCCGGCGTGCCGGCGCCGACATGATCCTCAGCTACTACGCCGAAGACGTCGCGCGCTGGCTGCGCGCGGGCTGATCTGTGGGTCGCCATTCTGTGGGTCGGCATTCATGCCGACAGCGGCCTTGCCGAGCGCACAAGTCGCCATGAATGGCGACCCACATGCATGGAGCCCTACGGCTCCTTTTTGTTTGCCAGCGCATCAACCCGTTCGGCCAGGCGCTCCAGCGTCAGCTTGAGGCTGCGCTGGCGTTCGCTCATTTCCGCGAGTTCCTCGCGGATCAGCCACAGCAGCCAGGCGATGGCGAGCAGCACGATCAGGTTCAGCATGTCGTAGTCCCCCGGTTCAGGCCGCGGCGCTCTTGATGCGCGCGGACAGGAAAGCGGCAATCGCGTCCAGCGGCACGTCCTCGCGCTCGCCGCCGGCGCGGTGCTTGTACTCGAGCATCCCGGCGGCCAGCGAGCGCTCGCCGATCACGACGTGGTGCGGGATGCCGATCAGTTCCATGTCGGCGAACTTCACGCCCGGGCGCTCGTCGCGGTCGTCGAGCAGCACGTCGATGCCGGCCGCCGTGAGTTGCGCGTAGAGCCGCTCCGCGGTCTCGCGCACCAGCGCGGACTTGTGCATGTTCAGCGGCAGCAGCACCACCGTGAACGGCGCGATGGCATCCGGCCAGACGATGCCGGCCGCGTCGTGGTTCTGCTCGATCGCCGCCGCGACGATGCGCGACACGCCGATGCCGTAGCAGCCCATCGTCATGGTGCGTTCCGCGCCGGTCTCGTCCAGCACGCTGGCGCCGAGCGCGGCGCTGTACTTCTGCCCGAGCTTGAAGATGTGGCCGACCTCGATGCCGCGACGCACCACGATGCGGCCGTGGCCGTCGGGGCTGGGGTCGCCGTCGACCACGTTGCGCAGGTCGCAGACCTCGGCGTAGCGGCAGTCGCGCTCCCAGTTCACGCCGGTGAGGTGCTGCCCGTCCTGGTTCGCGCCGCACACGAAGTCGGCGAGCGCCGCGGCGCTGCGGTCGGCGATGACGGGGATGCCGAGGTCCGCCGGGCCGATCGAGCCGGGACGGCAGCCGAGCGCGGCCGTGATCGCGGCATCGGAGGCGAGGCACAGCGGCGAGGCGACCAGCGGGTGTGCCTCGGCCTTGATCGCGTTCAGCTGGTGATCGCCGCGCAGCGCCAGCGCCACCAGCGGGGTCGCTTCGCTCGCGCCGTTCACCACCAGCGTCTTCAGGATGCGCGTTTCGGGCACGCCGAGGAAGGTCGCGACGTCGGCGATGGTGTGCTTGCCGGGGGTGGCGACCATCGCGCGTGCCGCGGCGGGTTGCGCGCGCGGCGCCGCCGGCGCCAGCGCCTCGGCCTTCTCGACGTTGGCGGCGTAATCGCTGCCGTCGCTGAAGGCGATCGCGTCTTCGCCGGAATCCGCCAGCACGTGGAATTCGTGCGATTCGCTGCCGCCGATGCTGCCGGTGTCGGCGATGACGGGCCGGTATTCCAGCCCGATGCGATCGAAGATGCGGCAGTAGGCGCGGTGCATGCCGCGGTAGGTCTGGTCCAGGGATCCGGCGTCGAGGTGGAAGGAGTAGGCATCCTTCATGATGAACTCGCGCGCGCGCATCACGCCGAAGCGCGGGCGGATCTCGTCGCGGAACTTGGTCTGGATCTGGTAGAAGTTGACCGGCAGCTGGCGGTAGCTGCGCAGCTCGTTGCGCGCCAGATCGGTGATCACTTCCTCGTGCGTGGGGCCGAGGCAGAACGCGCGTTCGTGGCGGTCACTGATGCGCAGCAGCTCGGGGCCGTACTGCTGCCAGCGTCCCGATTCCTGCCACAGCTCGGCGGGCTGCACCACCGGCATCAGCACTTCCTGCGCGCCGCTGCGGTTCATTTCCTCGCGCACGATGGCCTCGACCTTGCGCAGCACGCGCAGACCCAGCGGCAGCCAGGTGTAGAGCCCGGATGCCAGGCGGCGGATCAGGCCGGCGCGCAGCATCAGCTGGTGGCTGACGACCTCGGCGTCCGCCGGTGTCTGCTTGAGAGTGGCTATCAATAGCTGGCTGGCGCGCATGCTGGGGGTTTCGCTGTGGAGTCCGCTGGATCAGGAGCGGATTTTACGATCCGGCGGGATCAGCGTACAGGCGAGCCGGGTGGCTCAGAGACCGCAGAATGTCGCAGTAAATGGCGCGGATTGCGCCGTGTCGGCGCCTGGTGCCTGGCAGCGGAGCGAGGCTGGCTCCAGAAACGAAAAAACCCCCTGGATTGCTCGCAGGGGGTTCGATTGACGGGCAGGCCAATCAGCCAGCCAGATCCTTCAGCTTCTTCAGCGGACGCACCTTCACCTTGACCGAGGCAGGCTTGGCGGCAAACACGCGCTCCTGCTTGGTGAACGGGTCGATGCCCTTGCGCGCTTTCGTGGCGGGCTTCTTGACGGTATTGATCTTGAACAGGCCGGGCAGCACGAACTCGCCGGGTCCACTCTTGCCGATGTGGCGGGCGATGATGCCCTCGAGCTCCGACATCACCGCGCCAACGTGCTTGCGCGAGATCTCGACGCGCTCGGAGATCTCGTTGAGGATCTGGGTCTTGCTCCAGCGTTCCTTCACCGGAGTCGGCTTCGCAGCAGCCTTCGGCGCTGCCTTTGCAGCAGCCTTCTTGGGAGCTGCCTTCGCAGCAGCCTTCTTCGGGGCTGCCTTCGCGGCTTTCTTCTTGTCAGCGGCCATGTTGATTCCTTCTGGGTTTCCAGGTTGTTTGGCAGTGTGGCTTCCGGGGGGAGAAGCCCGTGTATTTGCTGTAATTGCAGGTCTTTTGCGCGCTTTGCGCTACAGCGCGCGTATATATAATGCATTCACTAATGCACGGCAACATCGCCCGGCGTTTTTCTTGCGCTGGTTTGCTGCGCCAGCCTGTTGCGGCATGAAAGAACCGCACGGGAAGCGCTGCCGTCAGTCCGGTGGTGCGTGAGGAATGGCATCAGTTGGCATAATCCGCGCGGCCCGGCCGGAGTATAATTCGCCGCTTTTTCGCGGGCGTGCCATGCGGCGCGCGCGTTGTCGATTTCCAGACTGAGGAGGTTTCCGGTATGCCGATCTACGAATACCAGTGCCAGGGCTGCAATCACGCGCTCGAAAAACTGCAGAAGATCTCGGACGAGCCCCTGTCCGTTTGCCCGCAATGCGGCGAGCCGCAACTGAAGCGCAAGATCAGCGCGGCGGGTTTCCGGCTGAAGGGGGGCGGCTGGTACGAGACCGATTTCAAGAGCGGCAGCAAGAAGAACCTTGCCGGCGAGGCGGGCTCGTCCGCCGGCGACAGCAAGGCCCCCGCGGCGTCCCCGCCTCGACGTCCACGTCCACGTCGGGCGCCGGCGGCGCCTGACGCATCCCGAAACATCCCCATTCGCGGAAATTACGCCATGCGCACGCATTACTGTGGTGATCTCGACACAACCCACGTCGACCAGGAGGTCACGCTCTGCGGCTGGGCCGACCGTCGTCGCGACCACGGCGGCGTGATCTTCGTCGACCTGCGCGACCGCGAGGGGATCGTGCAGGTGGTGTTCGACCCGGACTGCGGCGAGCACTTCACCACGGCTGACCGGGTGCGCAGCGAGTACGTGCTGCGCGTGCGCGGCCGCGTGCGTGCGCGCGCCGAGGCGACCGTGAACCCCGCGATGAAGACCGGCCAGATCGAGGTCTACGCGCGCGAGCTCGAGATCCTCAACGTTTCCGACACGCCGCCGTTCCAGCTCGACGAGCACGCCAACGTCGGGGAGGAAACGCGCCTGCGCTACCGCTACCTCGACCTGCGTCGCCCGGAGATGCTGAACAACCTGCGGCTGCGCTCCGACATTTCGATGGCGATCCGCAACTTCCTGGCCGAGCGTGGCTTCATCGATGTGGAAACGCCGATGCTGACGCGTGCCACGCCCGAGGGCGCGCGCGACTACCTGGTGCCCAGTCGCACCCATCCCGGGCGCTTCTTCGCGCTGCCGCAGTCGCCCCAGCTGTTCAAGCAACTGCTGATGGTGTCCGGCGTGGACCGCTACTACCAGATCGTGAAGTGCTTCCGCGACGAGGACCTGCGCGCCGACCGCCAGCCGGAGTTCACGCAGATCGACCTCGAGTTCGCCTTCGCCGACCAGGCCGAGATCACCGCCACCGCCGAAGCGATGGTGCGCGAACTGTTCGCAGCGGTGCTGAAGCACGACCTCGGCGTGTTCCCGCGCCTGACCTGGGCCGAGGCGATGGCGCGTTTCGGCAGCGACAAGCCGGACCTGCGCATCCCGCTGGAGCTGGTCGAGGTGAGCGACCTGATGCGCGCGGTCGACTTCAAGGTGTTCTCCGCGCCCGCCAATGATCCGGACGGGCGCGTGGCCGCGCTGAAGGTTCCGGGCGGCGGCTCGCTGCTCAGCCGCAAGCAGATCGACGACTACACCCGCTTCGTCGGCATCTATGGCGCCAAGGGCCTTGCCTATATCAAGGTCAACGACCGCAATGACCTCGAGGAGGGGCTGCAGTCGCCGATCGTGAAATTCCTGCCGGTGGATGTGCGCCGGCAGCTGCTGGAGCGCGTCGGCGCGGCCGACGGCGACCTGATCTTCTTCGGCGCCGATCGCGCGAAAGTGGTCAACGAGGCGCTCGGCGCGCTGCGCTGCAAGCTTGGCGCGGACCTGAACCTCTACACCTGCGACTGGGCGCCGCTGTGGGTGGTCGATTTCCCGATGTTCGAGCGCGACGACAAGGGCCGCTGGACCCCGCTGCACCACCCGTTCACGCGCCCGGCCTGCGATCCGCAGGCGCTCGTCGACGATCCGGGCGCGGCGATCTCGCAGGCCTACGACATGGTGCTGAACGGCACCGAGCTCGGCGGCGGCTCGATCCGCATCCACTCCCGCGACATGCAGCAGTCGGTGTTCCGCATCCTCGGCATAGGCGAGGAGGAGGCGCGCGAGAAATTCGGCTTCCTGCTCGATGCGCTGCGTTACGGCTGCCCGCCGCACGGGGGCCTCGCCTTCGGCCTCGACCGGCTGGTGATGCTGATGACGCGCTCGGCCTCGATCCGCGACGTGATCGCCTTCCCGAAGACGCAGAGCGCGAGCTGCCTGCTCACCGAGGCGCCCGGCGTCGTCGATGCCGAGCAGCTGAAAGACCTGCACATCCGCCTGCGCCTGCCGGCGGCCGAGGCGGCCGGCTGAGCGCCCCGGCGCCTGCGGGCCTGGTCGACGGCACGGTGCCGCGCGTGCCGGTGATCCTCGGGGTGGACCCGGGCTCGCGCATCACCGGCTTCGGCGTGATCCGCGCCGAGGGGACGCGCCTGGAGTACCTGAGCAGCGGCTGCATCAAGGTTGCCGAGGAAGAACTGCCGGGACGGCTGAAGCGCATCTTCGAATGCCTCACCGAGATCATCGAGGAGCACCGGCCCACGGAGTTCGCGATCGAGCAGGTGTTCATGGCCAAGAGCGCGGGCTCGGCGCTGAAGCTGGGCCAGGCGCGCGGCGCGGCCATCGTGGCGGCGGTGCGCCTGGGCCTGCCGGTGTACGAGTACTCGGCGCGGCGCATCAAGCAGTCGGTGGTCGGCAACGGCGCGGCCGAGAAGGAACAGGTGCAGCACATGGTGCGCACGCTGCTGAAGTTGCCGGCCGCACCGCAGGCCGACGCCGCCGATGCGCTCGCCGCCGCCCTGTGCCATGCTCACACGCGGCAGAGCCTCGGGCGCATGCCGGGCGCGAGCGCCGCGCGGCGCGGCCGCGTGCGTTGAGGGCGGGACGGAACAGGCGGTCATGATCGGACGGATTCGCGGCATCATTCTCGAGAAGCAGGCGCCCGAACTGCTGGTCGAGGCGCATGGCGTCGGCTACGAGGTGCAGGCGCCGCTCAGCACCTTCTACCGCCTGCCGCCGGTCGGCCAGGAAGTGGTGCTGCACACCCATTTCGTGGTGCGCGAGGACGCGCAGCAGCTCTTCGGCTTCTGGCACCGCGACGACCGCAGCCTGTTCCGCGCGCTGATCCGCGTGAGCGGGGTGGGGCCGAAGCTCGCGCTCGCGATCCTCTCGGGGATGGACGCCGACGAGTTCGCGCGCTGCGTGCAGCGCAACGACGCCAGCGCGCTGGTGAAGTTGCCCGGCGTCGGCAAGAAGACCGCCGAGCGGCTGATGATCGAGATGCGCGACGTGCTGCGCGAATGGCACCCTGATCTGGCGCTGGCCAGGGGCGCGGCGCCGGCTCCCGATATCGCCGAGGTGAGCCAGAACCGCCTCGTTCAGGATGCCGAGAGCGCGCTGATCGCGCTGGGATACAAGCCGCAGGAGGCCGCGCGCGCGGTTTCGGCGGCGCTGGACGAGGACGTCCGTGAAAGCGAGGAACTGATCCGGCGCGCGCTCAAGGGCTTCGCGAGCGCGCGCTGAGGAAACCGCGATGATAGAAACCGACCGCCTGGTGGCGCCCGACGGGAAGCAGAACGAGGACGCGCTCGATCGCGCGATCCGCCCGCGCGCGCTCGCCGACTACGTCGGCCAGCCGGTGGTGCGCGAGCAGATGGAGATCTTCGTCGCCGCCGCGCGCGGCCGGCGCGAGGCGCTCGACCACACGCTGATCTTCGGGCCGCCCGGGCTGGGCAAGACCACGCTGGCGCACATCATCGCCAACGAGATGGGTTCTTCGCTGAAGAGCACCTCGGGGCCGGTGCTCGAGAAGGCCGGCGATCTGGCCGCGCTGCTCACGAATCTCGAGCCCGGCGACGTGCTGTTCATCGACGAGATCCACCGCCTCAGCCCGCACGTCGAGGAGGTGCTGTATCCGGCCATGGAGGACTTCCAGCTCGACATCATGATCGGCGAGGGGCCGGCGGCGCGCTCGATCAAGCTCGAGCTGCCGCAGTTCACGCTGGTCGGCGCGACCACGCGCGCCGGCCTGCTGACCTCGCCGCTGCGCGACCGCTTCGGCATCGTGCAGCGCCTGGAGTTCTATTCGGTCGCGGACCTGGCCTGGATCGTCGGGCGCTCGGGGAGCATCCTCGGCATCGAGATCGACGACAAGGGCGCGCGCGAGATCGCGCGCCGCGCGCGCGGCACGCCGCGCATCGCCAACCGCCTGCTGCGGCGCGTGCGCGATTTCGCCCAGGTGCGCCACGACGGGCGCATCAGCGCCGCGATCGCCGACCAGGCGCTCAACATGCTGAGCGTGGACCAGCAGGGCTTCGACCACATGGACCGCCGCCTGCTGCTCGCGATGATCGAGAAGTTCGACGGCGGACCGGTCGGCGTGGACAGCCTGGCGGCGGCGATCAGCGAGGAGCGCGGCACCATCGAGGACGTGCTCGAGCCCTACCTGATCCAGCAGGGCTACATGATGCGCACGCCGCGCGGACGCATGGTGACGCGCGCGGCCTATCTGCACTTCGGGCTGCAGCCGCGTGGCGCGCTCGCCACGCCCGACCTGCTGGCCGGTGCCGGGGAGTCGGCGTGAACGACGTCGCGCTCACCGACCCGGAACTCCGCCTGCCGCTGCGGGTCTACATCGAGGATACCGATGCCGGTGGCATCGTCTTCTACGTCAACTACCTGAAGTATTTCGAGCGCGCGCGAACGGAATTCATGCGCCGGCTGGGCTTTGCCAAGGCGGCGCTGCTGGGCGGGGAGTTCATGTTCGTGGTGCATTCGATGGAGGTCGAGTACCTGCGGCCAGCGCAGCTCGACGACGAACTCGAGGCCGGGGCGCGCGTGGTCGAGGCCCGTGGCGCGCGGCTGGTATTCGCGCAGCGCGTGCTGCGCGGCGCCGAGGAGATCTGCCGCGCGCGGGTTACGGTGGCCTGCGTGAACAGCGCGACGCACCGTCCCTGCATGATTCCGCGGCGCCTGCGCGAGGCGCTTGCCGCTGCCTTGCCGCAACGGCCGGATACACGTCAACAGTCAATGGAGATTCCTGCGTGAACCAAGAGTTGTCACTCTGGGCCCTGGTTGCCGAAGCGAGCATAACGGTCCAGATGGTCATGTTCGTGCTGTTCATGGCCTCCGTCGTGTCCTGGGGCATGATCGTGCAGCGCGCGCTGCTGCTGCGACGCGCGAAGATGCAGTTCGCGGACTTCGAGCAGACGTTCTGGTCCGGGATCGACCTCGGCCAGCTCTACCGTGACGGCAGCAGCCGGCTCGAGGCGAACGGCCAGATCGAGGGCGTGGAGAACCTGTTCCGCGCCGGCTTCAAGGAATTCACGCGCCTGCGCCAGCAGGCCGGCATAGAATCCGATGCGATCATGGAGGGGGCGCAGCGCGCGATGCGCGTGGCGCTGTCGCGCGAGATCGAGTTCCTCGAGCGCCACCTGCCGTTCCTGGCCACGGTCGGCTCCACCAGTCCCTATGTCGGGCTGTTCGGCACGGTGTGGGGGATCATGCACTCCTTCCGCGGGCTCGCGAACATGCACCAGGCCACGCTGGCCACGGTCGCGCCCGGCATCTCCGAGGCGCTGGTCGCCACCGCGATGGGCCTGTTCGCCGCCATTCCGGCGGTGATCGCCTACAACCGCTATTCGGCACAGTCCGACAACCTGATCGCGAACTACGAGACCTTCGCCGAGGAGTTCTCCAGCATCCTGCACCGCCAGGCGCACGCCGGCAGAAAGAGCGCCTGAGCGCAGAGGACGCCACGATGCCACGGGAACGCAAGAAGCCGATGGCCGAGATCAACGTCGTGCCATATATCGACGTGATGCTCGTGCTGCTCATCATCTTCATGATCACCGCGCCGATGCTGATGCAGGGTGTCGAGGTGGAACTGCCCGATGCGGCCGCCGAGCCGATCGAAAACCAGGAGGACGAGCCGCTGATCGTGTCGGTCCGCCCCGACGGCACCTACTACATCACTCTCGGCGCCAATCCCGAGCAGCCCGAGAAGCTGGAAGTGATCAAGGAGAAGGTGAGCAAGATACTCAAGGCCAAGCCCAAGACCCCGGTGCTGGTGTGGGGCGACGAGAAGGTGCCCTACGGCATCGTGGTGGTGCTGATGAGCGAACTGCAGGAAGCAGGCGCGAAGAACGTCGGGCTGGTGACCGAGAACCCCTGAACGATGCGCTCCCTCGAGGGTCACATAATCCCCGCGACGGTCACGCTGCTGCTGCACGCGGCCCTGCTGGTCGCGCTCACGATGAACTGGCAGTCGTCGCAGGAGCCGCTGGTGAAGCCGGCGCCGCGTCACGTCAAGGCGCGCCTCGTCTCGCTCGAGAAATCCGGGGCCAAGGCGGCGGCGCGTCCTGCCGCTGCGGCGCCAAAGCCCCCGCCGCCCAGGCCCGAGCCGCCGAAGCCGAAGCCGGAACCGCCCAAGCCCAAGCCCGAGCCGCCCACGCCCAAACCGGAGCCGCCGAAGCCCAAGCCTGCGCCGCCGCCGCCGACGCCCAAGCCCCAGCCGAAGCCTCAGCCCAAGCCGCAGCCGAAACCCAAGCCCGAGCCGCCGAAGCCGGACCCAAAGGTGCAGGAGGAGGCGCGCAAGAAGGAGCAGGCGCGCCGCGAGGCCGAGCAGGTCCAGAAGCAGCAGCGTGAGCAGCAGGTCCGCGAGCAGAAGTTGCGCGAACAGCAGCGGCTCGAGCAGGAAATGGCGCTGGCAATGGCGGCAGAAGACGAGGCGTTGGCGGAAGGGGCCGAGACCACGACCTATGAAGAGGCCATCGCGATCGCGATCGAGGACAACTGGAGCCGTCCGCCCAGCGCACGACGCGATATGCAGGTCGTGTTGCGGATACAATTGATCCCGACCGGCGAAGTCGTCGGTGTCAGTGTACTGAAGAGCAGTGGTGACCAGGCCTTCGACCGCAGTGCGATCAACGCGGTCAACAAGGCCGCCAGGTTTCCCGAAGTGGCCGATGCGCCGCCGCAGGTGTTCGAGCGCCGTCTGCGCAGTTTACAGCTCGTGTTCCGTCCGGAGGATCTGCGCCAGTGATGAAGCGTCTGGGTGTGTTGGTGTTGTGGCTCGTCGCGTGCGCGACGCAGGCGGCCGAGCTGAGTATCGAGATCACGCGCGGGGCGGACAATCCGACCTCGATCGCGGTGGTGCCCTTCGGCGCCACGCCGGGGCTGCTGCCGCCCACGGCGATCGACGCGGTGATCTCCGCGAACCTGCAGCGCAGCGGTCTGTTCGCGCCGATGAAAGTCTCGGACATGATTGCGCAGCCGCACGAGCAGAGCCAGGTGTTCTACAACGACTGGCGCCTGCTCGGCACCGATTATCTCGTCATCGGCCGCATGAGCCGCGACGCGGCGGGGCTGTACCGCGTGCAGTTCGACCTGATCGACGTGCTGCGCCAGTCGCTGCTGCTGCAGGAGACGGTAAACGGCTCCGAGAACCAGCTGCGTGACATCGCCCACTACATCTCCGACAAGGTCTACGAAAAGCTGACCGGGGTGAGGGGCGCGTTCTCGACCAAGGTGGCCTACGTTTCCGTGGCGCAGACCGGCAACCGGCAGAACTTCCGCCTGATCAAGGCCGATGCCGACGGTGAGCGCGCGCAGATGATCCTGGAGTCGCCCGAGCCCATCCTTTCGCCTGCCTGGTCGCCGGACGGACGCCAGCTCGCCTATGTCTCGTTCGAGGATCGCCGCCCCGGCATCTACCGCCAGGTGATCGCGACCGGTGAACGCGAGAAGCTGACCTCGTTCCCCGGCCTGAACGGTGCGCCGTCGTGGTCGCCCGACGGCCGGCGCCTCGCGATGGTGCTGTCGAAGGACGACAACCCCGAGATCTACATGATGGACCTGGCGACGCGCCAGCTGACGCGCCTGACCAACCACTTCGCGATCGACACCGAGCCGTCCTGGATGCCGGACGGCCGCTCGATCGTGTTCACCTCGGACCGTGGCGGCAAGCCGCACATCTACCAGGTGGACGTGGCGACCCGCGAGCTCAAGCGCCTGACCTTCGAGGGCGTCTACAACTCGCGTCCGCGGCCGATGCCCGACGGCTCGGGCATCGTCTACGTGCACCGCAGCGACGCGGGCGGCCCGTTCCACATCGCGCTGCAGAACCTGCAGCGCAACACGGTGCGCGTGCTGACGGAAACCAGCTACGACGAGTCGCCCAGCGTCGCGCCCAACGGCAGCATGATTATTTACGCGACGAAGCGCCTGGGTAAGGGTATACTCGCCGTCGTGTCGGTGGACGCGAATGTCAAGTATTTCCTGCCATCGGCCGCGCGCGAAGTGCGCGAGCCGGCGTGGTCCCCGTACATGCGTTGAACCCCATTCAGATCCCAAGAGGAAGAGCGAGCTGTGAGCAGCATGAGCAAGAAACTGGTGCGCGTGACGAGCGTGATTTTCCTGGCAGTACTGGTTGCGGCCTGCAGCGGCAACAAGGCCGGCAAAGGGGCGTCGACCTCGGACATGGGTGCCGGCACCGGCGGTGGGCGATGGCGGCGCGACGTCGGTAGGCGTCGGCGGCGATGGCGGCCTCTCGCCCGAGGAGATGGCGGCGCGCGCAGCGGCCGGCGGCCTGCAGACCGTGTTCTATTTCGACTTCGACCAGTCCGCGCTGGCTCCCGAGACGCGCGCAGCGCTGGACGCGCAAGCCAACGTGCTGCGCAACCAGAGCGGTGCGGTGCGCCTCGAAGGCCATGCCGACGAGCGCGGCTCGCGCGAGTACAACCTCGCGCTGGGCGAGCGTCGCGCCAAGGCGATCGCAAACTACCTGATCCTGCAGGGCATCGACCGCAGCCGCATCGAAACGGTCAGCTATGGCGAGGAACGCCCCGCCGCGCTGGGCCAGGACGAAGATTCCTGGTCGCGCAATCGCCGGGTCGAACTGCGCTGAGTGCCTGAGCTTCCATGCGCCGGTACGCACTGCTGACGGTAGCCGTGGTTCTTGCCGCGCCGGCCCTCTCCCAGGTGGAGGTGGTCGAGCCCGGTGGCGCGACAACGGCACCCGTTTTCAGCGCGCCGGCGCAGACCCGACGCACGCAGTCGCAACCGGCACAGGCCGCGGCCTCCGGCAGCGGCGAGCTGTTCTACCAGCTGCAGTTGCTGCAGGACGAAGTGATGAAGCTCCGCGGCATCGTCGAGGAGCAGGGTGAGCAGCTGCGGCAACTCAGGCAGCAGCGTCTCGACGACTACATCAGCCTGGACAAGCGCATCGGTGCGCTCGGCGGCGGCAGCACGCCGCCGCCCGCGGACGGTGCGTCCGGCGGTGTTGATTCCGGCGCGGCCCCGATAGACGCCTCGGCTGCGCCGATCCCGCCTGCGGCTGCTCCTGCCGCTGCACGCAGCGCGGCGACCCCGCAGGAAGAGCAGGCTTACCAGGCGGCCTACGAGTTGGTGCGTGCGCGGAAATTCCCCGACGCCACCGCCGCGTTCAAGAGCTTCGTCGGGCAGTACCCCTCCGGCGACTACGCCGGCAATGCGCATTACTGGCTGGGTGAACTCTACCTGCTGGATGGTGACAGCGCCGCGGCGAAGAAGCATTTCGAGACGCTGCTCGGCCAGTTCGGTGACAACCGCAGGGTGCCGGATGCGATGTTCAAACTCGGTCGCATCTATCACCAGGAAGGCGATGCGGCCAAGGCGAAGGATATCCTCGACCGCGTGGTGAACGAATACGCCGGATCGGACAGCACGGCGCCCCGGCTTGCGCGCGAATACCTGCAGCAGAATTTCTGAGACGGCCAGAAAAGGCTTGTTTTTTGCGTCTCAATCCGTACCATACGCGTCCTCGAACGGGTCGTTAGCTCAGTTGGTAGAGCAGTTGGCTTTTAACCAATTGGTCGCTGGTTCGAATCCAGCACGACCCACCAAACCAGAAAGGCCGCCCGTTGGGCGGCCTTTCTGGTTTGGGGGTTTGTGTTGATTTGGTTCGAACCAGCGTTCGACAAATCGCCTTCAGCGATTTGGACGCCGGAGCGCAGCGCAGGCGCCCCGCAGGGGTGATTGCGGCCGACGGGCCGCAATCATCAATCCAGCACGACGTTGCCCGCGCACGATTGACACCGTCCATGGTCGGCCTTGTTGCATCTGTCCGGTCTTTCGTGTCAGAGTGTTGTATCGCCGACGCGGTCGACAAATCGGCAGCCATTTGACCGTACGACTCGCGCACCCAATCCCGGGGCAGTGATTCGTTCAACGGCTGATCCATGCCGGAAATCCATCTCGACGACGGGCGCCGCGTGCCCTACAGCATCCGCATCTCGCCGCGCAGCCGGCGCGTGCGGCTGACGCTGAACCCGCGCGACGGGCTGGTCATGGTCAGCCCCCCGGGGGTGGACGGCGACCTTCTGATGGAGCTCGCGTCGAGCTGGCGCGGCTGGGTGGCGCGCCAACTGGACGAGATGGGGATCCCGGACCTGGACATCCGGGAGGAGCGCCCGACGCTTCCGGAAAACATCCCCCTGCCGGCGCTCGGTGAGGACTGGGGGGTGCTGTACCGCTACGCGCCGTCGGCTGCGGCGCGCGTGCGCGAAAAGTGCGCGTCCGCCATCGTGCTCAGCGGGGATTTCTCCGATCATCCGGCCTGCGTGGCGGCGTTGCGCCGCTGGCTGATGCGGCGCGCCCGGCAGACGCTGCCGCAGCGGTTGCGCGAAGTGGCCGACGAGACGGGGCTGGCCTTCAGCAATGTATCGATTCGCGGCCAGCGCAGTCGCTGGGGCAGTTGCTCGGCGGCGGGCGACATCACCCTGAATTACCAGTTGTTGTTCCTGCCCCCGCATCTCGCCCGGCACGTGCTGGTTCACGAGCTCTGTCACACGGTGGAGCTCAATCATTCCTCCCGCTTCTGGAAGACTGTTGCCAGATTCGAGCCCGATCTCGAGAAGCTGCGCGAGGAGATGCGCCGCTCCTGGAGCCATGTGCCGGGCTGGCTCGCGGCCGCAAGCTAGGACAGTGCCGCGCCGCCCGGGCCACCGCGGTCGCTGTGATATGATCGCGCCGTCACCGATACCCCACCATCCGCGCGGAACGCAGCATGACCGCAAACGATCCGATGCATCTTGGCCACATGGCCGCCGAAGCCGAACTGGTGAAGGCGTTCCTGCGCACGAAGCATCCGGTGGAGCTGAGCGACGCCGAGATCGCCGACTACAAGGCGCGCATCACGGCGCGACTGCGCGAGAAGGATGCCGTGCTGGTGGCGCACTACTACACCTCGCCGCTGGTGCAGGCGCTGGCCGAGGAAACCGGAGGCTGCGTCTCCGATTCGTTGCAGATGGCGCGCTTCGGCCATGATCATCCGGCCACCACCCTGGTCGTGGCCGGAGTGCGTTTCATGGGCGAGACCGCGAAGATCCTCACGCCGGAAAAACGCGTGCTGATGCCCACGCTCGAGGCGACCTGCTCGCTCGACGTGGGTTGCCCCGCGGACCTGTTCGGCGAATTCTGCGACCAGCACCCTGACCGCACGGTCGTGGTTTATGCCAACACCTCGGCTGCCGTGAAGGCGCGCTCGGACTGGGTCGTGACCTCGAGTATCGCGCTCGACGTGGTCGAGTACCTGAGCGGTCGCGGCGAGAAGATCCTGTGGGCGCCCGACAAGTACCTGGGCTCCTGGGTGCAGCGCCAGACCGGGGCCGACATGCTGCTCTGGGAGGGCAGCTGCATCGTGCACGAGGAGTTCAAGGCCAAGGGCATCGAGGACCTGCGCAAGGTCTACCCGGATGCGGCCGTGCTCGTGCACCCGGAGTCGCCCGAGGCCGTGATCGCGCTGGCCGACGCCGTGGGCAGCACCACGCAGATCATCGAGGCCGCGCGCCGCTTGCCGAATCCGCAGTTCATCGTCGCGACCGACCAGGGCATCTTCTACCAGCTGCAGCAGCAGGTGCCCGACAAGGAGTTCATCATCGCGCCGACCGCCGGCGAAGGTGCGACCTGTCGCAGCTGCGCGCATTGCCCGTGGATGGCGATGAACGAACTGCAGAGCCTGCTGAGCTGCCTCGAACAGGGTACGAACGAAGTCCATGTCGATCCCGAACTCGGTGCCAGGGCCCTGCTGCCGCTGCAACGCATGGTGAATTTCTCGCGCGAGCGTGCGCTCGCGGTGAAGGGCAACGCCTGAACGTCAGGCCTGCCGTAGGTCCGGATTTATCCGGACAATTGTCCGGCTGAAGCCGGACCTACAGCTTGATGTCCTCGCGCATCGCGCGGATGTCCGCGATGCGCGCCTGTACGCTGGCTGTGGTGTGGAAATCGCTCCGGGCGAGATCGAGCGCGTAGCCGAGCTGGCGTTCGGCGAGGTCCAGCGCGCCGTTCAGGATGAAGTACTCCGCGCGGGCGCGGTGCACGTCGATGATGCTTCCCGCGAGCCCGTGAGTCTCGGCCAGTTCGTACCACACCTGCGGGTCGTCGGGCTTGCGCAGCGCATGTTCCTCCAGCACGCGTTCCGCTTCCTTCGGTTTGCCGGTGCGCAGCAGCGCATTGGCGTAGGCCATCGTGAGCGGATGGTTGCCGGGGTTGACGTCCAGCTGCCGGCGCAGGCGCTGCGCGGCGGCATCTGGCTTCCCGGAGGCGAGGTCGATGTCCGCAGCGGCGATGACGAAAGCGATCTTGTCCGGATGGTTCTGCAGCAGCGGCGCCAGCGTCGCGCGCGCTTCATCGAGCTCGTTGGCCTTGGTCAGCGCGAGCGCCAGCCCGTAGACGTTGTCGATCGCGGCGCCGCCGTCCTTCTCGATCTCGGCGCGGAAGCGCTTGATCGCGAAGCCCGGCGTCTCGTCGAAGCCGAGCTGGACGCGAGCGCGCATCAGCCGGAAATCCTCGCTGTCCACGCGCCCCTGATCGGCGTGGTTGCGCGCGCGGTTCTGCGAGTCGGCGACGCGGCTCTCCGTCACCGGGTGCGACAGCAGGAACTCCGGCGGGCGCTGCCCCGCATAGCGCAGCGATTCCAGCATGCGCGAGAACATCCGCGGCATGCCTTCGGCGTCATAGCCCGCATCCACCAGCGTCAGCATCCCGATGCGGTCCGCCTCGCGTTCGTGCGCGCGGCTGAATCGCAGCTGCTGCTGCTGGATGGCGGCCTGGGTCGCCGTGATTGCTGCCATGCCGGCGTTGCCCCCCGCCGTGGCGGCGACGACGAGGCTTCCCAGCAGCGCGAGCATGTTCGGCACGGCGTTGGCCCGCGCCTCTTCGACTCCGCGCGCGAAGTGGCGCTGGCTGAGGTGGGCCAGTTCGTGCGCGATCACCGAGGCCATTTCGTCCTCGTGCTGGGCGTAGAGCAACAGGCCGTTGTGGATGCCCATGACGCCGCCGGGTACCGCGAAGGCGTTGATGGTCGGATTCTCGACCACCACGAGCTTCAGCTGCGCGTCGCTCAGCTGGCTGTGCTCAGCGAGGTCGAAAACGACGTGTTCGAGGTAATCCGAGAGCAGAGGATCCGACACGGTGCGGACCTGGCTGCGGAACATGCGCAGCCACGCCTCCCCGAGCCGGCGCTCGGCCTGGGGCGAAACCACCGCCGAGGAAGCGTCACCAAGCGCGGGAAGTTCGATGTCCACGGCGTGCGCACTGCCGCTGTTCACGGCGAGCGCGATGCAGCCGGCGGCAATGAGGGCGCGGCGCGGCGAGCTCGCGCGGAGCAGGGGCAAATACACGTGAGGCGACGTCCTGTGATGCTGCGTCCAATGACGTCCCGTTTGATCGCGCGCGCGGCAAATAATTCCCCGAGGCCGCCGCCGCGCCTTGGGGCGCCCGATGCGGGTGGCTATACTAGCACGCCGTCGCATGCCGGACGGTCCGCGCAAGGGAGTGATCGATGCACGAGGTGGACGCACGCGGCATGGCCTGTCCACTGCCGCTGCTCAAGGCCAAGAAGGCGCTGAACGGCATGGGCCCGGGCGAGCGCGTGCGCGTGCTGAGCACGGACGCCGGCTCGGTGCGGGACTTCCGTGTCTTCTGCGAGCAGAGCGGTGACCAGCTGCTCGAATCGTCCTGCGAGGACGGCATCTACACCTACGTGCTGCAGAAGCGCGGCGACTGAACGCACACAGGGCTGGCGCGCCATGATCGATACCGTGCGCAAGTGGATGGATCGCTATTTCGCCGAGGAAGAGGCGGTAATCCTGCTGTTGCTGCTCGCGCTGGGATTGCTCCTGATCGCGACGCTCGGCGATGTGCTGGCGCCCCTGATCGCGGCCGCCGTCCTCGCCTTCATGATCCAGGGCCTGGTCGGGTGGCTGGCGCGCCACGGGCTGCCCGGGCCGCTGGCCCTCTGCCTGGCCTTTGCCCTGTTCATCGGCGTGTTTCTCGCATTCTTCCTGGTGCTGCTGCCGCTGGTATGGAACCAGCTGCGCAGCCTCGTCAGCGATCTTCCCGGCATGCTCGAGTCGCTGCGCCAGGCGGTCATGCAACTGCGCGACGCCTACCCGCAGTTCATCAGCGAGGCGCAGATCATGGAAATGCTGGAGCGCAGCAGCCGTGACATGGCCGGGCTCGGCCAGGCCGCGCTGTCGTTCTCGCTGGCGTACCTGCCGGGCGTCGTCGGGCTGGCGATCTACGTCGTCATCGTGCCACTGATGGTGTTCTTCTTCCTCAAGGACCGGCGGCAGATCCTCGCGTGGTGCGCGAACCTGCTGCCGGAGGAGCGCCCGCGACTGTCGCGCATCTGGCACGAAATGGACATGCAGCTGGCGAATTACGTGCGCGGCAAGGGCATCGAGATACTCATCGTCGGCGCCGTGTCCATCGTCGCCTTCTCGCTGTTCGGCCTGAGCTACGCGCTGCTGCTGGGGTTCCTGGTCGGCCTGTCGGTCGTGATCCCCTACGTGGGCGCGGTGGTGGTCACGGTGCCGGTGGCGGTGGTGGCCTGGTTCCAGTGGGGCTGGACCCCGATGTTCGGCTACCTGATGCTCGCCTACCTCGTGATCCAGATCCTCGACGGCAATGTACTCGTGCCTCTGCTGTTCTCCGAGGCCAACAACCTGCACCCGATCGCGATCATACTCGCGGTGCTCGTGTTCGGTTCGATCTGGGGCGTGTGGGGAGCGTTTTTCGCCATCCCGCTCGCCACGCTCGTCAAGGCCACCATGAGCGCCTGGCCGCGCTCGAACGCCGGTGCGCTGGCGCCGGAAACGCCGCATTGAACCTGCCGCGTGTTCCAGTGGTCTGACGCAAACATCCGCAATTCGTCTCCTGGAGTCGCAATGTCCGCAGTCCGCCTGCCCAAGCCCCTCGTCCTGATGTTGCTGTTCATGCTGCTGGCGGCCTGCGCGGGTACGCCGCCGCGCGAGGCGGCCGTGATCCGGGGCGAGCAGGACAACCGCGAGTATCGCTATCTCGAGTTGCCGAACCGCATGCGCGTGCTGCTGGTCTCGGACCCGCAGACCGACAAGGCGGCGGCCAGCCTGCACGTGCGCGCCGGCAGCGGCAACGACCCGCGCGCGCGCCAGGGCCTGGCGCATTTCCTGGAGCACATGCTGTTCCTCGGGACGGCCGGGTATCCCGATCCCGGCGAGTACCAGGCGTTCATCAGCGCGCACGGCGGCTCGCACAACGCCTACACATCGGTAGACCACACGAACTATTTCTTCGATATCGAGCCGGGCAGCCTGACGCCCGCGCTGGATCGTTTCGCCCAGTTCTTCGTCGCGCCGCTGTTCAACCGCGAGTACGTCGAGCGCGAGATGAACGCGGTCGATTCGGAGTACAAGCTCGGCCTCAAGGACGACGCACGGCGCGAGTACGACGTGCTGCGCGAGCTGGTGCGCCCCGAGCATCCGCTGGGGGCGCTCGCGGTGGGCAACCTGACAACGCTCGGTGAAGGCGCGAGCGACATCCGCGAGGATCTGCTCGCGTTCTATGCGCAGCACTATTCCGCGAACGTGATGACGCTCGTGGTGCTCGGGCGCGAATCGCTGGACGAACTGCAGGCGATGGTCAGCGACCGGTTCGGTGCCGTCGCGGATCGCTCGGCCACCGAGCTGACGCACGTGCCGTCGATGTTCGCCCCCGGCACCCTGCCGCTCGAGGTGCGCATCCGCCCGGAGCAACAGCTGCGCGAGCTCACGCTGCTGTTTCCGCTGCCCTCGGCGCGCGCGCATTACGCCGCCAAGCCGCTCGAATACATCGGCGGCCTGCTGGGTGACGAGGGTCCGGGCAGCCCGCTGTCGGTGCTGAAGGCGCGCGGCTGGGCCGAGAGCCTGAGCGCCGGCGCGGGGCTGGACCTGTACGGCGAGGACGCCTTCCAGCTCAGCCTGCAGCTCACCGAGGAGGGCGTGGCGCATTACCGCGACATCGTCGCGCTGCTGTTCCGCGCCATCGCCAGGCTGGAGGAAGACGGCGTCGAGGAATGGCGCTTTGGCGAGCAGACGAAGCTCGGCGACCTGGCCTTCCGCTTCCGCGAGAAGGGCAGCCCGACCGGTGCCGTGATCGCGCTGTCGAACGCGCTGCAGGACTACCCGGTATCCGAGGCGCTGCGCGGCCCCTACCTGTTCCGCGATTACGAGCCCGCGCTGATCCACGAGTATCTCGGTTACCTGCGTCCCGACAACGTGCTGCTGACGCTGTCGCACCGCGACGTGCAGACCGACCGCGAGAGCCGCTGGTTCTCCACGCCCTATGCCGTGCAGAAGCTCGATGCGGGCGACCTGGCGCGGCAGGCCGCCGCCGCGGACGGTGAGCTGACGCTGCCGGCGCCGAACGAGTTCATTCCCGAGCGCGTGGCGCTGAAGCCGTTGCAGGGCAAGGCCGACCGGCCGGCGCTGCTGGCCGACGAGCCCGGCTATCGCCTGTGGCACCTGCAGGACAGCGCCTACCCGGTGCCCAAGGCCTCGATATACCTGCAGCTGCTCTCGCCGGCGGCGAACGACAACGCCCGCGATGCGGCGCTCGCGGCGCTGCAGGCGCGGCTGGTGAGCGACGCGCTCAACGAGTACGCCTATCCGGCGAGCCTCGCGGGGCTGCAGTACAGCGTCGAGTCGGGCGCGCGCGGACTCACCGTGAAGGTTGCCGGCTACGACGACAAGCAGCGCGTGCTGCTCGTCAAGGTGCTGCAGACCCTGCTGCCGGGACCGGTTCGCGGCCGATCGATTCGAGGGCATCAAGACCGAGATGCTGCGCGACTGGGCCAACAGCGCCAAGCAGCGCCCCTACCTGCAGCTGGTCGACGAGATGCGCGCGAGCCTGGTGGCCGCACAGCTACCGCGACGAGGAGCTGCGCGCGGCGCTGCAGACCGCGGGTCCCGATGACCTGGAGCGCTTCGTGCGCGATCTGCGCGGCAGCGCCACGCTGGAGCTCCTGGTGCACGGGAACTTCACCGCCGACGAGGCGCGCGGCATCGCGCAGCTCGCGCAGGAGGCGCTCGGCGCCGAGCCGCCGGACGGGCTGCCGCCGGTCGAGGTGGTGCATCTGCCGCCCGGCGCCCTGCTGCGCGGCATCAGCGTCGATCACCCGGACTCGGCGCTGATGATGTACGTGCAGGGCGCCGGGAGCAGCCATGCCGAGCGCGCCCGCGTGGCCCTGACCGCGCAGATACTCGAGTGCGCCTTTCTTCAACGAGCTGCGCACCGAACGGCAGCTCGGCTACGTCGCCTTCGCCCAGAGCTATCCCCTGCACAACGTGCCCGGCGCTGGTGCTCGCCGTGCAGTCGCCGGTGGCCGCGCCCGGCGCGCTGGCAAAGGAGTTCGAAGGCTTCCTGCAGCGCCAGGCCGCCGCGGCGCAGACGCTGGACGAGGCCTCGTTCGCGCGCCAGCGCCAGGCGCTGGTCGACCGGCTGCGCGAATCGCCGAAGTCGCTCGGCGAGCGCAGCGAGCGGCTGTGGGCCGATGCGATGCTCGGCGCCTACGGATTCGACGACCGCGAACGGATCGCGGCCGAGGTCGAGCGCATCGGCCGCGAGGAGTGGGTGCAGTACTTCCGCGCGCAGATCGCGGGCGAGGGTCGGCGCGCGCTGTGGCTGCAGAGCCTCGGCACGGCGCATGCTCGAGCGAAGGATCCGCAGTTGCCGGGGCGCGTGCTCGCGCCCGGTGATGCGTGGCGCGAGGGTGCCGGGTACTACCGCTTCGAACGGGAGGCGAAGGTGCAGGAAACGCCCGCGCCGCCGGGCTAGCGCCAGGGCGCGGCGCGCCACGCATACCGTTGTTGCCGCCAGAGCGGCTAAACTGACGCCATCCGAAACGGCAGGGGTAGTGCGCTGCCCCGCCAGCCCATGCAGGGGAGTATTCATGCAGGAAGACATCGATTCCGCGGAAACCGGCGAATGGCTGGAATCGCTGGAAGCCGTGGTGCGCAATCGCGGCAAGGCCCGCGCGGCTTACCTGCTGAAGCGGCTCGCCGATCACGCCACCGGCGCCGGCGTGCGCCTGCCGCCGGCGATCACCACGCGCTATCGCAACACCATTGCGCCCGAGGCGGAAAAGCGCATGCCCGGCGACCTCTTCGTCGACCGGCGCATCCGCTCGCTGATCCGCTGGAACGCGCTGGCGATGGTGATGCGCGCCAACGACGATGACGAGGGCCTCGGCGGCCACATCGCGACCTTCCTCTCCAGCGCCACGCTGTACGACGTGGGCTTCAACTACTTTTTCCGCGGCAACAGCCCCGGCAAGCCGGGCGACCTGGTGTTCTTCCAGGGGCACAGCGCGCCGGGCATGTACGCGCGTTCGTATCTCGAGGGGCGGCTCAACGAGGAGCAGCTCGACAATTTCCGCCGCGAAGTCGACGGGCGCGGGCTGTCGTCCTATCCGCACCCGTGGCTGATGCCCGATTACTGGCAGTTCCCCACCGTCTCGATGGGCCTCGGCCCGATCCAGGCGATCTACCAGGCGCACGTGATGCGCTACCAGCAGAACCGCGGGCTGGTCGATCACGGCGACCGCAAGGTGTGGGCCTTCCTCGGCGACGGCGAATGCGACGAGCCGGAGACGCTGGGCGCGATCGGCCTGGCCGGGCGCGAGCAGCTCGACAACCTGATTTTCGTCGTCAACTGCAACCTGCAGCGCCTCGACGGCCCGGTGCGCGGCAACGGCAAGATCATCCAGGAGCTCGAGGGCATCTTCCGCGGCGCCGGCTGGAACGTGATCAAGGTGATCTGGGGCCGGCTGTGGGATCCGCTGTTCGCGCGCGACGAGTCGGGCCTGCTGCAGAAGCGCATGGACGAGGTCTGCGACGGCGAATACCAGAACTACAAGTTCAACGGCGGCGCCTACACGCGCGAGCATTTCTTCGGCAAGTATCCCGAGACGCTCGAGCTGGTGAAGGACCTGTCCGACGACGACATCATGTACCTCAATCGCGGCGGCCACGATCCCTACAAGGTCTACGCGGCCTATCACGAGGCCTTCCACCACAAGGGCCAGCCCACGGTGATCCTCGCCAAGACCGTCAAGGGCTACGGCATGGGCGCTTCGGGCGAGGCGGCCAACGAGACCCACTCCGTCAAGAAGATGGATCTCGAGAGCCTGAAGAAATTCCGCACGCGCTTCAGCATCCCGCTGCGCGACGACGAACTGAAGGCCGTGCCCTACTACCGGCCGGCGCCCGACAGTCCCGAGATGGTCTACATGCGCCAGCGCCGCGAGGCGCTGGGCGGCAGCCTGCCGAGCCGCGTCGTCACCGACGAGCAGTTGCCGGTGCCGGCGCTCGATGCCTTCGCGGCGCAGCTCAAGGGCAGCGCGCACCGCGAGATCTCGACCACGATGGCCTTCGTGCGCCTGCTGTCGACGCTGGTGAAGGATCCCGGCATGGGCGATCGCGTCGTGCCCATCGTGCCCGACGAGGCGCGCACCTTCGGCATGGAGGGCATGTTCCGCCAGCTCGGCATCTATTCCTCGGTGGGGCAGCGCTACACGCCGCACGACGCCGGCCAGATCCTGTTCTACAAGGAAGACAACAAGGGACAGATCCTGGAGGAGGGCATCAACGAGGCCGGCGCGATGTCGGCGTGGATCGCCGCGGCCACGTCCTATGCCAACCACAATCTCACCCAGGTGCCGTTCTACATCTTCTACTCGATGTTCGGCTTCCAGCGCATCGGCGACCTCGCCTGGGCGGCCGGCGACCAGCAGGCGCGCGGCTTCCTGATCGGCGCGACCTCGGGCCGCACCACGCTGAACGGCGAGGGCCTGCAGCACCAGGACGGCCACAGCCACCTGCTGGCCGCGACGATTCCCAACTGCGTCAGCTACGACCCGACCTACGCCTACGAAGTCGCCGTGATCGTGCACCACGGTCTCGAGGTGATGTACGGCCGGCGCGAGAGCAAGTTCTTCTACATCACCACGATGAACGAGAACTACCAGCACCCCGAGATGCCCGCGGGCGTGGAGGAGGGCATCATCCGCGGCATGTACCGCATCGAGAGCGCGGCGCCGAAGGCGAAGACCGTGGTGCAGCTGATGGGCTGCGGCTCGATCCTGCGCGAGGTGCGCGCCGCCGCGGCGCTGCTGCGCGAGGACTTCGGCGTCGACGCCGACGTGTGGAGCCTCACCAGCATCAACGAGCTGCGCCGCGACGGCCTCGACGCCGAGCGCTGGAACCTGCTGCACCCCACGGCGAAGACGCCGCGGGTGCCGTACGTCACGCAGATGCTGGATGGCGCGACGGGGCCCGTGATCGCGTCGACCGACTACACCAAGGCCTGGGCCGACGGGCTGCGGCCCTTCATCCGGCAGCGCTACGCGGTGCTGGGCACGGACGGCTTCGGACGCAGCGACACGCGCGCTCGCCTGCGGCATTTCTTCGAGGTCGACCGGCACTTCGTGGCGGTGGCGGCGCTGAAGGCGCTGGCCGACGAGGGGCGCATCAAGCCCGCGAAGGTGGCGGAAGCGATTGCGAAATACGGCATCGATCCTGCAAAGCCGAACCCGGCGAACGTGTGAGCCGGTGACGCAAGCCGGCAGTCTCGGACAAAGGAAACAGCGTGAAGCGTGAAAGCGTGAAGGTCCCCGATCTCGGCGGGGCGAGCGAAGTGGAAGTGATCGAGATCGCGGTCGTCGACGGCGCCGCGGTGGCGGCCGAGCAGACCCTGATCACCCTGGAGTCCGACAAGGCCTCGATGGAGGTGCCCTCGCCGCTCGCGGGTACCGTGCGCGGCATCAGCGTGAAAGTCGGCGACCGCGTGCGCGAAGGCGACGAGATCCTCGTGATCGAGATCGCGGGCGAGGCTGCCGCGGAGACAGCCGCACCGGTGGCGCCCGCGGCCACCGCGGCGGCTGAGGCTGCTCCTGCTCCCGCTCCCGCTCCCGCGCCGGAGAAACCAGCTGCAGAGGCCGTGACCGCGCCCCCGGCTGCGGCGGTTGCTGCGACTGCGCCGGCTGCGCCGATCGTGCAGGCCGTGCTCGCCGAGGGCGACGCGGGCACCGCGATAACCCGCGTGTTCGAGAAGGAGAGCCGCCTGGCGGCCGGACGCGCGCCGACTGCCGAGGCCGCGCCGGTTTATGCCGGGCCCGCGGTGCGCCAGCTCGCGCGCGAGATGGGCATCACGCTGGGCGAGGTGAGCGGCAGCGGCCCCAAGGGGCGCATCCTCAGGGAAGACCTGCGCGCCTACGTGAAGACGCGCCTGGCGGCGCCGCCGGCAGCCGCGCTGCCGACGCTGCCGGACGTGGATTTCGCGGCCTTCGGCCCGATCGAGACGGTTGCGCTGAGCAATATCCAGAAGGCCACCGTGACCAATATGTCGCGCAGCTGGCTGAACGTGCCGCACGTCACGCAGTTCGACTACGCCGACGTCACCGAGCTCGAGGCCTTCCGCGACAGCCTGAAGCCGGAGATGGCGCAGCGCGGGAACAAGCTGACACCGCTGCCCTTCCTGCTGCTGGCCGTGGCGCGCGCGCTGCGCGAGCATCCGCGCTTCAATGCCGCGCTGGCGCCCGACGGCGTGAACCTGGTGCTGAAGAAGTACTGCCATGTCGGCATCGCGGTCGACACGCCGCAGGGTCTCGTGGTGCCCGTGATCCGCGACGTGGACCGCAAGACGGTGTGGGAACTGGCCGCCGAGGCGCGCGAGCTCGCCGACAAGGCGCGCAACCGCAAGCTGAAGCTCGCCGAGATGCAGGGCGCCTGCTTCACGATCTCGAGCCTCGGCAACATCGGCGGCGAAGGCTTCACGCCGATCGTCAATGCGCCCGAGGTCGCGATCCTCGGCGTCTCGAAACTCGCGGTGCGCCCGGTGTGGAACGGGCAGGAATTCCTGCCGCGCAAGACGCTGCCGCTGTCGCTGTCCTACGACCACCGCGTGATCAACGGCGCGGATGCGGGCAACTTCCTCACCTACCTCGTGGCCGTGCTGGGCGATCTGCGGCGGCTGTTGCTGTAGGTCGCTTGCGAGCCGCGGACATCCCCGCGCTTGTCGGTTTTTTTTACAGTCGTCGGGCGCAGAGTCGCCTTCCGGCCGTCGCGCGCACGCGGTTGTGCGTCTACCTGCATGCACCGGATGAGGGCGAGCCCGGTCCCCTTTGGGGCGAAAACGTGTGGTTGCGCCCGGTTTTCCGCGATTCCCCGGACATGAAAAAGTATTTAGTTTTGTCTACTTGCGCACAGTTATAGAGCGAGCGCATAGTTCCGGCCTTGACAAAAATCGAATCCGGTATTACGGCGCGATCTTTGCTTGTGCAATCAGGGTCACCTTGGTGACGGTGCGCCGCGCCAACAGCTTCGGGGTTCTCGTGCGTCGAGCCCAAACATGTGACCAGTCAGGTCAAAGGTACAGGTGAATCATGAAGACCATTCCCGCACTCCTTTCCGGCACCCGGTCCGCGACGTCACTGTTGGTCCTGGCAGGCGCATTGCTGTTGCAGGCCGGCGAGGCGGCTGCCGCGAAGTGGCAGTACTGCGTCAGCAACTCCGCCAGCACCCACGGCCTGTACACCAACGACGTGTACTACTCGCCGCAGTGCGACGCATCTTCGCGCGACTGCATTTCCCGGGAGCACTATTTCTCGTGGGTGAACCCACGACCCCCGCAGTCGAGCCTGCGCCAGCACGCTGACCATCGATACCATCGCCAACACGGCCTTGCTGGTGGGCAAGGTGAAGGGCAACAAGAACACCATGGTCGTCGACGTGAACCTCGTCACTCGGCGGTCTGCACGAGTGCAACCGGTTCGGCGGTGACCTGCTCTACTGGCCGAGCAAGTGGGGCAAGACACCGGTATTCCGGCACCACGAACGGAAGCGACGATCCGCTGGCCAAGACCTGGTGGTGTGCCGACACCATCAGCGGTCAGTTTGGCAAACCAGGGGAGTCGATGTACCAGCCCGTCAACGCCCCCAGCCCGCCCGGCATCCTGCAGTTCGGCGTGGGAGCCAATGGAATCTCGAAGACGAGCCGTGGCGGCTATGCGACATTTCCGGTCACCATAGCGGGGCAGACGAGCAACAAGACCTGGGAACTCGGCATGTCGCTCAGTCTGCTCAAGCGACTGAACAACGCGCCGGTAACGACGGTTGACAGCGTCGCCACCACGGAGGACACCGCCGTGTCCATCTGTCCGGCGACGAACGATACCGACCCGGACGGTGACACGCTCACGGTCGCCGTCTCGAGTGCACCCGGTAACGGCACTCTGGGTGCCGTCGATTCGGCAGGCTGTGTGGTCTACACGCCGAAGGCCAACTGGTCCGGCAGCGACAGCTTCGGCTACCAGGTCAGTGACGGGGCCGGTGGCACTGCCTCGGGTACGGTGTCCATCAGCGTGACGCCGGTCAACGATGCGCCGGTCGCGGTGGACGACCCCGCGCCGAGCCTCAAGGCAAAGTTCAGGGTCAAGCAAGACAGCACGACGCCCCTCATGCTCGGCAGGGCTGACCTGGTGAATGCGAACGACTACGACGTCGACAACGAGCCGTCGGAACTGGTCATCAACGGGTACACCCAGCCCGCAAACGGAACCGTTGCCCAAATGGACGGTGGACTGACCTACAAGCCCGACGTCGGCTCCAGCGGCGAGGACACGTTCACCTACACCGTATCCGATCCCGCTGGCGCCACCAGCAATAGCGCCACGGTGACGGTCACCGTCACGCCGATATTCAAGATCGTCAACTGTCCGACGGATTCGGTAGACCAGGGTGACAACGAGCCAGGGACCGTGAATCGCAACGACTGCGTCATCGACTGGCTCGGCGACGGGAGCTTCCTGACCAGCTTCAACGACGAGCCGGACATCAAGGGACGCATCGAGCTCGATGGCGTGTACGACATCGAGGATCCGCGCGCGCATTGCGGCGGTACGCCTCCGGATCCCGACGAAGACATCGTGGATTCCGTCAACGGCGTCACGTTGCGTCAGACCTGGGGCGCGGCGAGCGGTGTGCCGGCGTCGACGGAGCTTCCGGGCCTGGAGGTCACACCACTCGACGTGGACACCGGAACCGTCCGGATACCGTGGTACATCTGCGGCATGCCCAACCTGGAAAACGGCGGGAAACCGGTCTTCCGCCTGATCAATGCCAGATCGGATTTCCTGGCGGAAAGTGCCATCCAGGACACCGACTTCCGGGACATCGTGAACTCGGTGGTGGAACACGAGGTGGACAAGTACGGTTCCGTGAATCCGGAGTACGAGTGCAAGCCCGATGACATTTCCAATGTCGACCCGCTGATCGCCTGGCTGCCGCGCAACGACGAGATGCCGTACGTGGCCGGCAGCGCGTACGCGAAGGAGGGCCAGGTCCGCGACATCACGACGGGGTGCGCCAGCGTACGTGGCGGAGCCTTGACCCGCTCCTATCTGTTGAAGGACCTGATCTACTTCTCCGGAGTGACCGGGACAAACAACCCCGGCTTCAGGGCCATCGTCCGCTCGGAGATCGACGACCTCGAGCAGACCCTGCTGCAGCCCGGCAGGGCCTTTGCCGAGGATGGGACGCGCAGCTCCTGCGTGGTTGCGGACCAGAACATCATCTCGAATGTCTGGCCACAGCCCGAGAATCTCACGGGCGGCAGCCTGCTGATCGAGAAGATACGCACCAGCTTCGACGCCGGGGACTACGCCAGCGTTCTCTCGCGGCTGGACGGGTTGCTCACCGAACTCAGGGCAGCGACTACCGCGAACAACAAGGGCGGCGGCCTCTGGTCCGCGTTCGACACCTGCTACTTCAAGGACGACAAGATCTGGAACCTTCCCGACTATGCGGTGCTGGACTCCTGCAGCGTGGATCCCGAAACCGGGGTCGAGACGTGCCCGACTTACCCGCCGCCCGGCTCGGGCTTCGTCCCGCGCAACTTCCGCGGCGACCTGGAGGCGCAGGTGCTGCACCTGCAGTGGAACATCCGGCACAAGCTGCTTGGCCAGCCGGTTCCCTGGCTGGCTCCGATCGAGTAGCAGACGCCGGGGGGCGCCCCCGCTGCGGTCTCGCACGCCCCCGCCGACTGGCGGGGGTTTTGCTTTGAGGGTATGGTCGCAGCCGTGCGGGTGACGCCGGCGTCCATCGGCAGCACCCGGAGCAGTGGCCCCGACCGGAGACGCGCTTGGATACGGAGCACGCATACCGCTACAAGGCCTTCATCAGCTACAGCCACCGCGACGAGAAGTGGGCGCGGTGGCTGCATCGCGCCATCGAAACCTACCGCGTGCCCGAAGCACCTGGTCGGCCAGCAGACCGCCGATGGGACGCATTCCGGCGCGCACCGCGCCGGTATTCCGCGACCGCGACGAACTCGCCAGCGCCACCGACCTCGGCACCAAGCTGCGCGAGGCGCTCGAGGGCTCGGCCTGCCTGCTCGTGATCTGCTCGCCGGCGTCGGCCGCCTCGCACTGGGTCAACGAGGAGATCCTGTCGTTCAAGCGGCTGGGCCGCGCGGACCGCATCTTTGCCCTGATCGTCGGCGGCGAACCCTATGCCTCGGGCATGCCGGGGCGCGAGCGCGAGGAATGCTTCCCGCCGGCGCTGCGCTATCAGCTGGACGTGGACGGCAACCTCGTCGGACGTGCCCGCGGAACCGATTGCGGCCGACGCGCGCCCGGGCAAGGACGGCAAGTCCAACGCGCAGATCAAGCTGCTCGCCGGCATGCTCGGCGTCGGCTTCGATGCGTTGCGCCAGCGCGAGCTGCAGCGGCGCCAGCGACGGCTGGTGATGATCACCGCGGGCGCGGTGGCCGGCATGGTGCTCGCGATCGGCCTCGCGACCGTCGCGAGTGATCGCGCGCAACGAGGCCGAGCTGCAGCGTGCCCGCGCCGAAAAGGAAGCCGAGACCGCGCGCAAGACCGTCCTCGTTCATGGTGGGGCTGTTCAAGGTGGCCGACCCGAGCCAGGCGCGCGGAGCAGATCACGGCGGTGGATCTGCTCAAGGTCGGGCGCGCGGCGCATCGACACCGAGCTGAAGCGGCGAGCCCGCGGTGCAGGCCGCAGCTGATGGACACCATCGGCACCGTGTACACGGGGCTCGGTCTCTACGACGACGCGCACCGGCATGCTCGAGCGCGCGCTGGCGCAGCGGCGCGCGCTCGCGCCGGTCGATCCGCAGGTAGATCGCGCGCAGCCAGGTGCAGCTCGCCCACGTGCTCACCGAGAAGGCGGAGTTCGAGGAGGCGGAGACGCCTGTACCGCGAGGCGATCGCGGCGCTCGAGTTGCGCGAGCCGCGATGCGCGCCGCGCGAGCGAGCTCGCGCGACGCGCTGGCCGGACTCGCCGAGGTGCTACTTCCGCGCCGGACGCTACCCGGAGCGCCGAGCCGATGCTGGCGCGGGTCTCGAGATCCGTCGCGAGCGGCTGCCGGCCGGGGATCCGGCCATCGCCGACGCGCTGGAGGAGCTCGGGCCTGAACCAGTTCGACCAGGGCAACCTCGAGCGTGCCGAGACCTACCTGCGCGATGCGCTCGCGATGCGCCGCGCCTCGCTCGGCGACGCGCCGCACCCGGACGTTGCCGAGAACCTGAACAACCTCGCGCTGCTGCTGATGGAGTCGGAGCCGCTTCGAGGAGAGCGAGCAGCTGTTCCAGCGACGCCATGGCGATGAACAGCGCGCTGTACGGCGCGGTGCACCCGGACGTGGCCACGGGGCTAAACAACCTCGGCCTGCTCTACCGCTCGCAGGGTGATCTCGCCAGGGCCGAGGAAAGCTACGGCAACGCCCTCGGCATGCAGCGCCAGCTGCCGCGGGCGCGCAGCACCCGGAAGTGGCGCGCGTGCTGAACAACCTGGCGTTCGTGCTATTACGACGAGCGGCGAGCTGCCGCGCGCGATCGACGACGATGCGCGCAGGCACTGGAGATGCAGCGCGCAACGCAGCGGCCCGCGCCACCCGGATACCGCCAACAGCATGTCGGCGCTGGGACGCTGGCTGAGCGAGGCGGGCAACGACGCCGAAGCCGCGGTGCTGCTGCGCCAGGCGCTCGCGCTGCTGACCGAGTTGCACGGTGCCGGAGCACCCGGACGTGGCGATCGCGGAGCTCGGGCTGGCGCAGACGCTGACGCGCACGGGGCGCGCTCGAGGAGGCGCTCGCGATGGCGCAAGAGCGCAGCGGCCAAGGTCGACGAGGCCTTCGGGCCGGAGCACTGGATCGCCGCGGTCGCGCAGGAGCACCGAGGGCAGCGTGCTCGCCGCGATGGGCCGCCACGCGGAAGCCGAACCGCTGCTGAAACAGGGCTACGAGGCGCTGCGCGACAATCCCTCCGCGCGGCCGGCCTACCTGCGCGCGCGCGCGCGAAAGCCTGGCTGCGTTCTACGAGGCGCTCGGGACGCAAGGACCTGGCGCTGGCGTATCGCGAGGAAGCCCGCGCTGCCGCGCCGGGTTCCTGAGGCGCACGCCAGCGCCGCGACGCGACGAGTGCGGCGGGAACGTTCAATCGGCAATCAGCTCATAGGTCGCGGCGAATATGTCGCGCCCCACGATCGCACAATCGTCCGTGCCGTACTCGACCAGCCAGTCGCCCGGCCTGCCGGTGAGTTCGCCGCGACCGCCCGGAAGCACCACGCGGACCGTGTCCTCCAGCTGCCTTGCGAGCACCTCGATGCTGCGCTTGCGGTAGCGCCCGTCGTGCATCGCCGGCGTGGGCGCGAACCGGTTCGTAGCGTTCCCGGAACACCTCGCGGCGCACGGGCCAGCGATCCCCGGCCGGCGCCTCGACAATCGCGTCGCCCGCGTCGTAGCGCACGTCGCCTTCCAGCGTGCGGCAGATTCCCGGTGTGCGCGCGAAGCGCACCTGCACCTGCTCCGGGCAGCTTGCGCGCCCGGCGCGTGCCGGGCTTGCCCGCGAGCGTGGCCGGTGCCTTGTTCATGCGGGCAGCGTCGTCTCGCGGTGCTTCAGCAGGTCCTGCCACTGCCCGTTCACCTCGGACATGGCCGCGGTGCCCTCGCAGGCCAGTTGCCGCAACCGCAGCCAGGCGATCCAGCGCGAGTCGCTGCGCTGCTCGAGCCGCTCGATGCCGCGCACGACATGGCGCAGGCGAATGCCGGCTTCCTCGGACATCGTGGCGACGCGCTCCATCTCGTTGCTGGACACCAGGCCGTGGATACCCGCCGCCAGCGCCGGCAGGGCCGCGGTGAACAGCAGCAGCCACTCGGCGTGCACGAAGAAGTGCGCCACCACGGCGCAGCCCGTCAGCAGGAAGGCGATGCCGGTGGTGTGGTGCAGGCGGTGCGACATGCGGTGGTGCGTTTCGGCGTTGCGGCGGTGGTAATCGGCCTGGCCGTTCAGCACGTCGAGCAGGTATTGCTTGGACACGTCGAAGCGTTCGTGCGCGACGAAGGCGCTCGCCGTCCGGCATGCGCGGCAGGCCCGATGCGACCGCGCTGCGGCGCAGTGCCCACTGCTCGGCGCCATCCAGCACCCATTGCACGCGCCCGGAAGCCTGCGCATCCGAGCGGCGCGGCACCTGCGTGCAGGACTCGGGCGCGGCCACGAAGGGATAGCCCAGCCGCAGGCAGCGCAGCTCCTCGGCGACCAGCCGGTGCGACAGCCACTCGCCGTGCCAGCGCCGCCGCGAGGCGAGCATGACCAGCACGCAGATGAACAGGATCATGCCGAGCTCGACCCAGGTCCAGAAGCTGCTGTGGTGGGACACGCCGAGCTTGATGTTGCCGGCCACGGCGGCGAATACCGCCAGCGTCGCGAAGGCGTACAGGAACAGGGTCACGTCGCGACGGATGCCGGCGGCCAGGTTGGCCTGGTAGTCGGACCAGTTGAAGCGCTCCTCGATGCCGGCCGGCTCGACCGGCAGCGCCGAGGCGGCCGCGCCATCGGCGCCGCGCTCTGCCGCGACGCCGAACCACGGCACTGGTCGCATCGCGCGCGAAGACCTTGCGGATGCCCGTTGAACAGGCTTGCGGGCGCGAGCGAACCGCCCAGCGTGACCTTCAGCAATTCGCTGACGATGCCCGCGCGACGTTCGCTGAACCGCGAGCCCGCGCGCTGCGTGAAGTAGTGCCGCAGCCGGTCGCACAGGGCGGGGCTGACGCGTCCCGCCGCCAGCGGGGCGAGCGGATTCGCGATCAGCGCGAGCTCCACGTCCAGCGACTGTTCGTCCAGCGGCGCGAACAGCGGGACGAGCAGTTCGGCAATGGAATCCTCGGCGCCGAGCAGGTACAGGGTCGGCTCGTCGACGCGGGAGATGTCGAGCAGCCGCACGGTGCCCGCGAGGTCGATCCAGATCACCGGCTTGCTGCACAGCACCGCTTCGCGCAGCAGGCGCACCGTACCGCCCGCCGGTCCGCGCGGGTCGTGCCCGTCCCAGACCACGATGAGCAGGTCGCTGAATGCCAGGGCCGTCTCGTCGCGCAGGTTGATGGTGACCGAGGAGGCGCCCGCGTCGCTGGCCTCGCCGAGCACCAGGTCGCGGCGATCCGGGCCTTCGATCGGCGCGCCGGATTGTTGCGCTTCGGTCGCCGTCATCACGCGGTGCAGGGGGCAGCCGCGCCGCGCCGCGATGCGGGCTGCCATCTCGTCGGTTCCCGTGAAGCCGCCGCCGACGATCCGCGTGACGCAGCGGCGCGGGGCCTGGCGTCCGTAGAGCTGTTCGCAATCGACCAGCTCGGCGAGCTGTGTCGCGATGTGCGCGACGAGCCGGTCGATGGCCGATTCGATGGCGTGCAGCGCCGCCGCGTCGGTGGGCAGCCGGTGCGGACGGTGGCCCGCGACGAGAATGCTGAAATGGGGATCGATCGGTGGCGCCTGTTGCATTGCCCGGTTCCCTGCGCTTCGGTCGCAGCGTAGCAAACAATCGTCGAGAATCACTACATTGCACGCGACGCCGCGGTTCCGCCGGTCGACGAGCCCCGGGGGCTCACAGCACTCCCGCGAGCACCAGCGGCAGCACCAGCACCGCCGCGAGGTTGCCGAACAGCACGATCGAGGCCACGCGCTCCGGTTCCTGCCGGTAGCGCTCCGCGAACAGGAAGTTCAGCACCGCCGGCGGCAGTGCGCCGAAGACCATCAGCATGGCCGCATCGCGCTCGCCGAGCGCCAGCAAATGCGCGGCGCCCCACGCGATCGCGACGCCTGCGCGCCGGGCGCAGGAAGGCGCCCGCCAGCGGCGCGCCGAGATCATCGAAGCGGATGCTCGTCATGCGCACGCCGAGCGCGAACAGCAGCAGCGGGATCGCGATGTCGCCGAGCATCTTCAACGCGGTCAGCAGCGGCTCCCAGACCTGCAGCCCGAGCAGGCTCACCGCGAGTCCCGCCACGGTGGCCGCGACAGCCGGGATGCGCCACAGCGTCAGCAGCCGCGCGTTCGTGTCGAGCATCCGCGCCCCGAGCGAGAAGTGCAGCAGGTTCTCGACCATGAACAGGATCACTGCCGCCGGCAGCGCGGCGTCGCCCCAGGCCAGCACCGCGAGCGGTATGCCGATGTTGCCCGAGTTGTTGAACATCATCGGCGGCACGAAGGTCTTCCACGGCAGCCCCAGCGCGCGCGCCGCCGGCCACGCCAGCAGGCCGCAGCCGGCGAGCACGAGGAGGGCGCCGGTTGCGAGCGGCAGGTACTCGGCGGGCGTGAACGTGCGGCCCGCGAGTGCCGCGAACACCAGCGCCGGCACGAAGATGTCCATGTTCAGGCGGTTCGCGACTGCCATCTCGGGATCGTGGCGGCGTCCGTACCAGTAGCCGAGGGCGACGATCGCGAAGATCGGGAACAGGATCGCGGTGATGCGCAGGATCATCGGGAGAAACCGGAATGGGCCGCCGGCAGCATAAGCGCGGGCTCCGCCAAACACCAAGCCTGCGGTCTATAATGCCGCCCCTGAGCGCCACTCACCCGTACAGGAACGAACGATGATCATCAAACCCAAGGTCCGCGGATTCATGTGCATCACGGCCCATCCGACGGGCTGCGCGGCCAGCGTTGCCGAGCAGATCGCGTACGTGCGCGGCCATGGCCCGGTCGCGAACGGACCGAAGCGCGTGCTGGTGATCGGCGCATCGACGGGGTATGGCCTGGCGTCGCGCATCACCGCGGCCTTCGGCTGCGGCGCGGCCACGATCGGCATCTTCTTCGAGAAGGAAGGCGCGGACGGCAAGTGCGGCACCGCGGGCTGGTACAACTCGGCGGCCTTCCACCAGGAGGCCGAAGCCGCCGGGCTGCCGGCGTGGAGCATCAACGGCGATGCGTTTTCCACCGGGATCAAGGACCGGACCATCGCGCTGATCAAGGAGCAACTGGGGCAGGTCGACCTGGTGGTCTACAGCCTGGCCGCGCCGCGGCGCACGCACCCGGTGACCGGCGTCACGCACAAGTCCACGCTGAAGCCGATCGGCAAGCGCGTCGAGGAGCGCACGCTCGACACCGACAAGCGCGAGATCAAGCACGTCGCGATGGATGCGGCGAGCGACGAGGAGATCGCCGACACCGTCGCGGTGATGGGCGGCGAGGACTGGGAGATGTGGATCGACGCGCTGGCCGCCGCCGGCGTGCTCGCGCCGGGCGCGCGCACCACCGCCTACACCTACCTCGGCGATCGCATCACCTGGGACATCTACTGGGACGGCACCATCGGCGCGGCGAAAAAGGACCTCGACACGCACCTCGGTGCGGTTGAACGGCAAGCTCGCGGCGCTGGGCGGCAAGGCCTATGTCTCGGTGCTGAAGGCCGTGGTCACGCAGGCGAGCTCCGCGATCCCGATCATGCCGCTCTACCTCGCGCTGCTGTTCAAGGTGATGAAGGCGCGCGGCACGCACGAGGGCTGCATCGAGCAGGTCGACGGCCTGTTCCGCACCGCGCTGCTGGCCGACAAGCCCCGTGCTCGACGATGCCGGGCGCCTGCGCATGGACGGCAAGGAGCTCGTGCCCGAGGTGCAGCGCGAGGTCGAGCAGCTGTGGCCGCGCGTCGAGACCGGCAACATCGACGAGCTCACCGATTTCGCCGGCTACCAGCAGGAGTTCCTGCGCCTGTTCGGCTTCGGCTTCCCGGGCGTCGACTACGATGCCGAGGTCGATCCGGTGGTCCCGATCGCCAACCTCGTCGCATGATCACCCTGGAGCCCGGCAAGACCAGCGCGCTGTCGGCGCGCGTGCGCCGCATCGTCGCGCCGAACCCGAGCGTGATGACGGGGCCCGGCACCAACACCTACCTGGTGGGCCGCGAACAGGTCGCGGTGATCGACCCGGGACCCGACGAGCGCTCGCACATCGACGCGATCCTCGCGCAAGGCGGCGGGCCGCATCCGCTGGATCCTGGTCACGCACACGCACGAGGACCATTCGCCGGCCGCGGCGGTGCTGGCGCGCGAGACCGGCGCCGAGCTGTGGGGACAGGTGGCGCACGACGAGCTGTACCAGGACCAGACGTTCAGGCCCGACGTGCCGTTCACCGACGGCGCCGTGCTCGCGACACCGGAGTTCCGGCTGCGCGCGATCCACACGCCCGGGCACGCCGCGAATCACTTCTGCGTGCTGCTCGAGGAAGAGGGCATGCTGATGACGGGCGATCACATCATGAACGGCTCGACCGTCGTGATCATCCCGCCGGGCGGCGACATGAAGGATTACCTCGACTCGCTGGAAAAGCTGAAGGCGTACCCGCTGCGGCAGCTGGCGCCGGGGCACGGCGAGCTGATGCCCGAGCCGGTGGCGGTGATCGACGGCATCGTCGCGCACCGGCTGCAGCGCGAGGCCAAGGTCGTGCGCGCGCTGGCAACGACGGGCGGCGGCACGCTCGACGAACTGGTGCTGTCGGCCTACGACGACGTGCCGACGGCGCTGCACATGATGGCGAAGTACTCGCTGTGGGCGCACCTGATCAAGCTCGTGCGCGAGGGGCGGGCCGTGGACGGCGGGGAACGCTGGACGCCCTGCTAGCGTCCGGCCATGCCGTGCGTTGGTTATCTCCTGCTCGAGTTGCTGCAGTGCGGCGGATTCGGGCAGCACCGTGCGTGCGCGTGCCAGCAATTGCTGCGCGTACCCCGGGTCGCCGCGCTGCAGCGCGGCCTGCGCAAGCCCGACGTAAGCCGCGACGATGCGTTCCTGGCCCTGCCGTGCCTCGGCGTTCTGCGCATCGATCGCCAGCACGGCGGCGTAGTTCGCCGCGGCGCTGTCGGCAAACGGCTCCGCGAGGCGCAGCTCCGCGAGCGCGGCGTCGCCGCGTCGCAGCAGGTAGCCCACCTGGGTTGCGAGTCGCGCGGCGGCGGCAGGCGGCACCTCCCGGGCGGGTGCCGCGACGGCCTCGATCTGCGCACGCTCGATCTGCGCGGCGACCGCGGGCGCCTCGGGCGCACGTACCGCTGCTGGCGGTGGTTCGGCCGCCGGCGCCGGCCCGGTAACGGGCGCGGAGTCCCCGGGCACCAGGGCCGGCTCGCCGGCGGGCCGCTGCGGGGCCGCCGCCTGCTGCGTCTCGTGCGCCACGACGGAGGCGGCTTTCGGAGCGGGCGGCGGCAGGACGCGCGAGGCGGCCGCTGCCGGCGGCCGGATCGCCCTGTTGATGGGCTCGAGGAACACCGCCGACAGAGCGACCAGAGCCGCTGCGACCAGGGCCAGTGTGACTACGCGCAGTGCGATCCGTCCGCGGGGCTCCTGCGCCACCGCGGCGGGCGCCGGTTCGGCTTCGGTCCGTGCCCGCCGCTCCGCAATCCGCGCCATCGGTCGTGATTCCGGGCTCCAGCTCCAGCCCGACGGCGCGCAGTCGCGCGACCAGGCGCGCGGCGGAGTCCCGCTCCCCGGCCGCTACCGGCGCGGCGGATGCCGTTCGCGGGCGCTCCTCCGGCGCGAGCATCTGCTCCGCGCAGGCTGCCTGCAGCAGCGCCAGCTCGCCGGGCTCCAGCGGCAGCGCGGCGCAGTGCTGCGCGAGCGCGCGCGCGAGCCATCGCGCCTCGGGCGCCTCTCCCGGGTCAGCCGAACGCGCGACATCGGCGCAGATGCCCGCGATGATCGCGCTCTCCTGCGCCTTCACGGCGCGCAGCAGCTCGATGGTGTGCTCGTGGCGCTGCTCGTCGTTGGCGACGCACGCCGCATCGAACAGCGCGTTGTAGAAGCTGGCGAAAGTCGCCTGCAGGCGTGCGCGCGCCGCGCCGACCGCCGGGGCGCAGTCCTGCGCGGGCAGCGCGTCTGAGGCAGGCCTCCGCAGGGGAATGATTCGGCGGGGTCGTGTTTGCATGCGATTGCGTAAGCAATAATCGGGCTAATCATAAAAAAATATTTAAATTCAATAAGATAAAATACCAATATCTCCCGTTTTGCGGTCGGATTGTCAAATATTCCGACACGCCGGGCAACGGTGAGGCAGCAGGGCTGGCGCATGGCGACTATGCTGCCTGTAGCGCGCGGCGGCGCGTGACCGGAGCATCGAAGCCCGTCGCCGCCCGCGCCCCGAGCGGAAAACGGACGGAAGCAAACAATGGAAGTCACCAACCTCGAATCGATTCCCGGCAAGACCATCGTGCGCCACCTCGGGCTGGTGCAGGGCTCGACGGTGCGCGCCAAGCACGCGGGGCGCGACATCCTCGCGGGCCTGAAGAACATCGTCGGCGGCGAGCTCAAGGCCTACACCGAGCTGCTGGTGGAATCGCGCAAGGAAGCAGTCGCGCGCATGGTGCAGCAGGCCGAGGCGGTCGGTGCGAACGCGGTGCTGAACGTGCGCTTCTCGACCTCCAACATCGCCTCGGGAGCCGCGGAAGTGATGGCCTACGGCACCGCGGTGGTGATCGGGTAGCCGGCCGTGGAGCAACTGCTGCAGTTGCTGGTTTTCGCGGCCCTGCTGCTTGCGGGGCTGCTGTTCGGGCGCGCCGCGGAACGGCGTCACTACCGCGACATCATCGCGCGCGAGGAGGCGCTGGGCGACATTCTCGTGTTCAACGAGCGTCGCATTCCCGACTTTGCGGCGCCGCCGCGCACGGCGCTGGTCGTGGGCTCGGTGGTGATCGCGGAGGACTATTTCAAGCGCATCGCGGCAAGTCTGAAGAGCCTGGTCGGCGGACGCCTCACGGCCTACGAATCGCTGATGGATCGCGGTCGGCGCGAGGCGGTGCTGCGCATGAAGGAGCAGGCGCGTCGCCTCGGGGCCGACATGGTGTTCAACGTGCGTTTCGAGACCGCGTCGATGGCCGACGGCGCCGGCGGACGGCAGGCGATGTTCTCGGCGGAATTCATCGCCTACGGCACGGCGCTGATCCCCTCGCGCGCGCCGTGACCTACGAGAACCCGCGCCTGCCCGAAGGCATCAACGTGGCGCGCGAGAGCGTGCCCGCGGAGTTCCTGCGCCTGCTTGCCGGGTTGCTGCTCGTGGTCGTCGTGGCGGCGCTGGTGCTGCACCTGGCCGGCGGCTGGCTGGCGCGGCAGATTCCGTTCGCGCTCGAGCGCGCCTGGGTCGGCGAGCGCCTGCTGGTGCCGCCGGGCATCGGCACGGAGGTCGCCGACGCGCGCGCGCAGGATCACGTGCAGGCGCTCGCGCGCGATCTCGCCGCCGGGATGGCGCTGCCGGAGGGCATGACGGTGCGCGTGCACCTGGTGCGCGAGGAGGTGCCGAACGCCTTCGCGACGCTCGGCGGGCATGTCCTCGTCACCGACGGGCTCTACCGGCGCCTGCCCAGCGAGAACGCCCTGGCGATGGTGGTGGCGCACGAGATTGCGCACCTTCGCGCCCGCGACCCGATCGCCGCGGCCGGCGGCGGTGCCGCACTCACGCTGCTGATGCTGGCGCTGGGCGGCGACGCCGAAGCGCTTGCGCCGCAGCTTGCGCGCCTGGTGCAGCTCGGGTATTCGCGCCATGCCGAGGCGCGCGCCGACGAGGTCGCGATCGCGGCGCTGCTGCGCCACTACGGCCACGCCGGCGGCGCGGCGGGGCTGTTCGAGGCGCTGGCGGACTACGATGCGGCGGGCCGCGAGCTGCCCGCGCTGCTGGCCACGCACCCTGCCGACGCCGCGCGCATCGCGCGGTTGCAGGAGGCCGCGCGCGGCTGGGATGCGGCAGTGCAGCCGCTCGTCGCCTTGCCGCCGCTGTAAATCAGCGGTCGGCGTGGGTTCGGCTTCAGCCGAACGATTTATGTTGCCCGCGCAATGTTCGGCTGAAGCCGAACCTACGCAGGATCCGGCGGCGAAGGCGTTTTGTGGCCCGCCGGCAGCAGTTTCATCCAGCGGTCGGAACGGAAACGCCACACCAGCAGGGTGTTCTTGACCGCGTAATCGGCGATCAGCGTGGCGTAGATCCAGTTCACCCCGAGTCCCCAGTGGTAGAACAGCAGCGCCAGGCCGAACCGCACCACGATCAGCCCGGCCAGTACGTTCAGCAGCGGAAAGCGCGTGTCGCCGGCCCCGCGCAGCGCGCCGCCGAGGCAGAATTCCACGGCCAGCATCGGCAACGAGAGCGTGAACGCGTAGAGGATGGGCACCGCGTGCGCGGCGATGCCTGCGTCGCCGGTGAGCCACAGCGCGATCGGGTGCGCGTAGCACGCCAGTATCAATCCGGGAACGCTCAGCGTCACGACGGTCACGCGCAGCGCGCGCAGCGCCACCAGGCGCGCGTTGGCGGGCGAGCCCGCGCCGAGTTGCTGTCCGACCAGCACCGACACCGCGACCGAGAAGCCGAAGCCGATCACCATCGCGAGCGACAGCAGGCTGATGCTGGTGCCATAGGCGGTGAATGCCGCGGTGCCGTACTGCGCCACCACCCACAGGAACGCGATGATGCCGAACTGCAGCAGTCCCTGCTCGAGCGCGGCCGGGTAGCCGACCTGCCACAGCGACTTCAGGCGCTGGCGGCTGTCCGCATCGGGGCGCGCCGGGGCGAGCGCCAGGCGCCCGGCACGCCACAGCGCGAGCGCCGCCACGGCACCGGCCACGTTGCCGAGCCCGAGCCCGAGCGCGATGTAGCGCACGTGCGGTTGCAGTCCGAACGGCGGCGCAACGCTCCAGCGCCACGCGAGCCACAGCGAGACGCCGTTGCCCAGCAGCGAGATCAGCATCGGCGTGCGCGCGTCGCCGGCCGCGCGCAGGCCCGAGGCGAGCACGAGGTAGCAGCGCGATCGGCGCGTAGAACAGCGCCAGCCAGCGCGTATAGCTCACCGAGGCCGTGTGCGCGCCCGGGTCGAGGCCGAACAGCCCGAGCAGCGGCCCGGCGCCGAACCAGGTGAGCAGCGTCACGGCGGCGCCGAGCAGCGCGGCGACCGCGAGCGACAGCGCCAGGTAGCGCTCGGCCTCGACGCGCCTTCCCGCGCCCCACGCGTTGGCGATCAGCGCCAGCGCCCCGGCGTTGATGCCGGCCGCGAGCGCGATGAACACGTTGTAGAGCCGCGCTCCGGCGCTCACGGCCGCGACCGCATCGGGTCCCAGCGCTGCCGCGAAGCGGATCATCGCGATGCCGACCAGCGTGGCGAGCAGGAACATCGTGCCCGAGGGCAGCGCCAGCGCGAGGATGGCGGCGGTGGATACGGCGCCGTCGCCGCGCTGCTGCGGTCGCGGCGTGCTCAACCGCGTTCCACGCGGTTCTTGCCCGCGGACTTGGCGCGGCGCAGTGCCGCGTCGGCGCGATGCAGCACCTCGAGCGGGTCGGCGTCGTCGGCGAGCAGTTCGGCCACGCCGGCACTGAAGGTGATGGCGATGCGGCGCGAGCCGAGCGGCGCGCCGGCCAGGCGCGCGCGCATGCGCTCCAGCAGTTGCGCGGCCGCGGCGGCGCCGCAACCGGGCATCAGCACCACGAATTCCTCGCCGCCGTAGCGGGCCACCAGGTCGACCGCGCGTGTCTGCACGCGCAGCGCGGCGGCGAACTCCGCCAGCACCTCGTCGCCCGCGATCACGCCGTGCGTCTTGTTGACCGGCCCGAAATCGTCCAGGTCGATCACCACCAGCGCGAGCGCGTTGCCGTAGCGTCGCGCGCGGCCGAATTCGCGCGCGATCGCCTCGAAGAACTGGCGGCGGTTCGCCACGCCGGTCAGCGGATCGGTGCCCGCGAGCTCCTCCAGTCGCTTGTTGGCGGTTGCCAGTGCCGCGCTGTTCTCCTCGAGATCGGCGTTGAGCCGCGCGAGTTCGGCGGTGCGCAGCTCGAGCTTGCGGTTGTTGCTCTCGAGCCGCGTATTGGCCTCGGCCAGCGCGGCCGAGTGCCGTTCGAGCTCGTGCGCGGTGATGAAGGCGTCGCGCCGGCCGGCTTCGATCACGACCGCGATGTAGGCGAATACCGCGGTGCAGGCGACGACCACCGACAGGAACAGGACGGTTGCGCCATGGTCCAGCCCGCCGTACAGCACGATTGCGGTCGCGGCGCAGGCCAGCGCAAACAGCTGCAGTGCGATGCCGCGGCGCGCATCGGTGCTGTGGAATATCGCCACGGGCAGGCAGATCAGGGCGTAGCCGGTGAGGTCGCCCTGGGTGCATCCAGTGTCGCGAGGGCGGCCGCGCCCGGCATCAGCAGCGCGATCCAGCCGTCGTCGAGCAGCGCGCCGGGCGTGCCGCGCGGCCCGCGCGCGGCCGTGGGCCCGCAAGCAGTGCGAGCAGCGCGACGCATCCGAGGTAGGCGAAGGCCAGCGCGAAGCATTCGGGTGGCGTGAGCACGCCATCGGCGCGGATCGAGCCGTTCAGGAAGTGCGACAGGTTCAGACCCGCCGCGACGCACAGCAGCGCCAGGCCGAAGCGCCAGCGCCAGCGCGCGTTCGCGCACGGGCGCTGCGCGAGGTAGGCTGCCTGGGCCGAATCGCTGGTTGCGGGCATCGCTGGGCTCGGGGTCTGGGTCCTGTGGGGCTCACTCAGGATAGACGCCGTTGCGCAGCCCGGCCCCGTGCGCCGCAGCCGGGGGCGCAATTTGGCCGGCAGCGCCGCCCGGCAGCGCATGATGCCATCCAAATGCGCAGAAATCGGTCGTTTTCATTACGAATTATTGTGCCCCGATCGGAAGCGGAATATTATTTGCGTTTATTTCGACGAACAGAAGTGCGATTTCTGGCAGGAGGCGCGAATGGTGGACGAATCGGCTTTGCCACTGGTCATGCCCGGGCTGCTGGCGTGGGCGGCTGCGCGGCACGGCGAGCGCATCGCGCTGCGTGACGGCGATGTCACGCTGGATTTCATCGCGCTGGCGGCGCGGGTCCGCGACGCCTCCCGGGCCTTCCTCGCCGCCGGCATCCGCCGCGGCGACCGTTTCGCGATCTGGGCGCCCAACCGCTACGAGTGGATCCTGGCGGCCATCGGCGCGCAGAATATCGGCGCGATCCTGGTGCCGCTCAACACGCGCATGAAGGGCGCCGAGGCGGCGTACATCCTCGAGCGCAGCGGCGCGCGCCTGCTGTTCACGGTCGGCGAGTTCGCGGGCAACCGCTACCCGGAGATGCTGGCGGGCAACGCGCTGCCGGCGCTGGAGCGCACGGTGCTGTTCGGCGAGGCCGCCGGCGGCCTCGCGGGTTGGGAGGACTTCGTGGCCGCGGGCCGCGCGGTCGAGCGATGACTGAGGTGCAAGCAGCCGAGGCCGCGGTCACTCCCGACGACACGCTCGACCTGATGTTCACCTCCGGCACCACCGGCAAGCCCAAGGGCGTGATGACCGGGCACGCGCAGAACATCCGCTCCTTCGACACCTGGAGCCGCACGGTGGGGCTCACCGCCGACGACAACTATCTCATCATCAATCCGTTCTTCCATTCCTTCGGCTACAAGGCCGGCTGGCTGGCCGCGATCATCCGCGGCGCGCGCATCCTGCCGGCGGCCAGCTTCGACGTGGACCAGGTGCTGCAGCGCATCCAGTTCGAGCGCGTCAGCATGCTGCCCGGGCCGCCCACGATCTACCAGTCGCTGCTCGCGCACCCGGAGCGCCAGAACTACGACCTGTCCTCGCTCAGGCTCGCGGTCACCGGCGCGGCGGCGGTGCCGGTCGACCTGATCCGGCGCATGCGCAGCGAGCTCGGCTTTCGCACCGTGCTCACCGCCTACGGCCTCACCGAGACCTGCGGCGTGGTGACCATCACCGGCGCCAACGACGAGCCCGAGCTGATCGCGACCACCGCCGGGCGCGCGATGCCCGGGCGTCGAGGTGATCTGCGTGCAACGGCGCCGGCGAGCCGGTGCCGGCGGGCGAGCCGGGCGAGGTCTGCGTGCGCGGCTTCAACGTGATGCAGGGCTATTTCGACGATCCCGAGGCCACCGCGGAGGCGATCACCCCGGACGGCTGGCTGAAGACCGGCGACATCGGCGTGCTGAGCGCCGAGGGCTACCTGCGCATCACCGACCGCATCAAGGACATGTTCATCGTCGGCGGTTTCAACTGCTATCCCGCCGAGATCGAGAACCTGCTGTGCTCGCTCGGCGGCGTCGCCCAGGCCGCGGTGATCGGCGTGCCCGACGAGCGCATGGGCGAGGTCGCGAAGGCCTTCATCGTGCGCCGCGCCGGCTCCACGCTGGGCGAGCAGGAAGTGATCGACTGGTGCCGGCGCAACATGGCGAACTACAAGGTGCCGCGCAGCGTCGTGTTCGTGGACGCGCTGCCGCTGAATGCCGCGGGCAAGGTGCTGAAGACCGCGCTGCGCGAGCGGGCGGGCTGAGCCCGGCATGGCCACGTCGCCGCTGCCGGCAACGTCCATGGAGCGCGAGGCGCGCCTCGGCCAGATGGCGGGGCTCGACGAGATCGACCGCCGCCTGATCGAGTTGCTGCGCGGCGACGGCCGCATGGCGTTCCGCGCGCTGGCCGACACGCTGGGCGTCACCGAGTCCGCGGTGCGGGCGCGGGTGCGCCAGCTCGAGACGTCGGGTGCGATGAAGGTGGTCGCGGTCGCCGACGCCGAGGCGGTCGGCTACGAGTTGCTGCTCGCGGTGGGCGTCGAGGTCGACGGCCGGCCCGCGCTCGCGGTGGCCGAGGCGCTCGCCGGCATTCCCGAGGTGTTCTCGGTGAGCCTGGTCGTGGGCACGCACGACATCGAGCTGCTGATGGTGGCGCGCGACCACGAGCACCTCGCCGAGCTGGTCACGGACCGGCTGGTGAACATCCCGGGCGTGCGGCGGCTGCTCACCGGGCTCGCCGTCGAGGTGCTGAAGAACCAGCCCGACTGGGTGCCCTTCGATGACTAAGCGGCGTTTCGACGAGATCGACCAGCGCATCCTCGATTACCTGTCGCGCGACGCGCGCACCAGCAACCGGCGCATCGCCGACGAGCTCGGCGTCACCGAGGGCACGGTGCGCGCGCGCATCAAGCGCATGGAGGACGAGGGGCAGATCCGCATCACCGCGATCACCAACATCCGCAAGCTCGCCAATCCCGCGCTCGCCTTCGTCTGGATCGAGGTCGATCGCGGCAACCAGAGCCGTGAGGTCGCCGCCGCGCTGGCGCGCCATCCGCAGATCGGCTTTGTCGGCATCATGGTCGGGCGTTTCGACATCCTCGCGATCACCATGGTCCAGTCGGCCGAGCAGCTGAGCGAGTTCCTGCACAGCACGGTGCATACGATACCGGGCGTGCGCCACACCGAGTGCTCGCTGGGCGCGCGCTTCGTGAAGCACGACTACCGCCTCAGCCGCATCGTGCCGCGGCCCCGCGCCGGCGAGGACGAAAGTGAAAATGCGTAGCAGAGTGGATTTGGGTGACCGTATTTCGGCCTTAATGGTCTGATATGAATCAATATGCGTAGAATTCAACCAAATATTTTACTGTTTCCGTTGGAATGGGTTTATACTGCCGGCCCGTTGACCGGTCAGGGCGAGGACGCTTCACGATGAACAAGCTGATGAGTGCGGGAGATGTGGTCGGCCAGCTGCAGAGCGGCATGACGATCGGTATCGGCGGCTGGGGGCCGCGGCGCAAGCCGATGGCGCTGGTGCGCGAGATCCTGCGCTGCGAGCTGCGCGACCTCACCGTGGTGGCCTACGGCGGTGCCGACGTCGGCATGCTGTGCGCCGCCGGCAAGGTGCGCAAGGTGGTGTTCGCCTTCGTGTCGCTGGACTTCATCCCGCTCGAGCCGTACTTCCGCCTCGCGCGGCAGAAGGGCGAGCTCGAGATCATGGAGATCGACGAGGGCATGTTCCTGCTGGGCCTGCGCGCCGCCGCGATGCGCGTGCCCTTCCTGCCGACGAAGATCGGCCTGGGCACCGACGTGCTGCGCCACAACCCGCAGATCAAGACCATCATGTCGCCCTACGCCGACGGCCGCGAGCTGGTCGCGATGCCGGCGCTCGAGCTCGACGCCGCGCTGCTCCACGTCGATCGCGCCGACGCGCGCGGCGTGTGCCAGATCAAGGGGCCCGGATCACTACATGGACGACGTGATGGCGCGGGCTGCGAGCAAGACCTTCGTGAGCTGCGACGAGCTGGTCGACAGCAGTTTCTTCGCCTCGCCCGAGGAGGCGCGCTACGTGTACTGGGAGCGCTCCGAGACCACCGGCGTGGTGCACATCCCCGGCGGCGCGCATCCGAGCAGCTGCAGCCCGCTGTACGGCTTCGACGTCGCGCACTTCAAGGAATACCAGGCCTCGGCCGGCCAGGAGAACGGCTGGAGCGACTACGTGCAGAAGTACGTGGGTGATTCCGAGGCGTACTACCAGCAGCAGGTCGGCGGACTCGACGCGATCCGCAAGCTGCCGCTCCCGACGTACTGAGAAGAGGTCACCGACGATGGCTCAGGAATACACTCTGGCGGAACTGATGATCTGCGCGGCCTCCGAGGCCTGGCGCAACGACGGCGAGGTGCTCGCCACCGGCATCGGCACGCTGCCGCGGCTCGCCGCCTCGCTCAGCATGCTGAGCACGAACCCCGACCTGATGATGACGGACTCGGAGGCCTTCCTGCTGTCGGCGCCGAACCCCATCGGTCCGCGCGCGGCGGATTTCAAGCCGGCTTACGAGACCTGGATGGGCTTCTCGCGCATCTTCGACAACGTCTGGGGCGGCAAGCGCCACGCGATGGTCGGCCCGACGCAGATCGACCGCTTCGGCCAGGCCAACATCTCCTGCATCGGCGACTACGCGAAGCCGAAGGCGATGATGCTCGGCGTGCGCGGCTTCCCCGGCAACTCGATCAGCCACGCCAACTCGTTCTTCGTGCCCTCGCACAACACGCGCGTGTTCAAGGACGGCGAGTGCGACGTGGTGTGCTCGATCGGCTACAACCCGGCGCGCCTGGCGAAGGGCTACAGCCTCGACGAGGTCGACATCCGCCTCGTGATCACCGATCTGTGCGTGATGGACTTCGGCGGCCCGGATCACCAGCTGCGCCTGCGCTCGCTGCATCCCGGCATCACCGTCGAGCAGGTGCAGCAGAACACGGGCTTCCCGGTGCTGCGTGCCCGACGACGTGGTCACCACGCCGGCGCCCACCGCGGAGCAGCTCGAGATCATCCGCCGCATGGATCCGCACAACCTGCGCGCGCGCGAGCTCAAGGACAACCCGCCCGGCGACCGCACGGCGCGCTGAACCAGGTACGCGATCATGCTGCAGACCCGCCTCACCGAACTGCTCGGTTGCCGCTACCCCGTGGTGCAGACCGCGATGGGCTGGGTCGCCGACCCGAAGCTGGTCGCCGCGACCGGCAACGCGGGCGGCTTCGGTTTCCTCGCCGGCGCCACGATCCCGGCCGAGCAGATGGAGCGCGACATCCTGCGCACGAAGGAGCTCACGCAGCAGCCCTTCGGCGTGAACTTCCACATGTACCAGCCGAACGCGGCCGACATCGTCGGGCTCGTGGTGAAGCACGGCGTGCGCGCGGTGAGCTACAGCCGCTCGCCGGGCAAGGAGTTCATCCGCAAGCTGAAGGATGCCGGCGTGGTCTGCATGCCGACCGTGGGCGCGGTGAAGCACGCGGTGAAGGCCGTGGAGCTCGGCGCCGACGTGGTGACGGTGCAGGGCGGCGAGGGCGGGGGCCACACCGGCTCGGTGCCCACCACGCTGCTGCTGCCCGAGGTGGTGCGCAGCGTGAAGGTGCCGGTGGTCGCCGCGGGCGGCTTCAAGGACGGCCGCGGCCTGGTCGCGGCGATGGCCTGGGGCGCCGAAGGCATCGCGATGGGCACGCGTTTCCTGATGACCGCCGACAGCCCGGTGCCCGCAGGCCACCAAGGAACGCTACCTCGCCTGCAGGAACCCGGCGGACATCATCGTCTCGACCGCGATGGACGGCATGCCGCAGCGCATGGTCATGAACGAGATTCTCGCCGAGCTCGAGCGCGCCGGCCCGCTGAAGAAGCTGCTGATCGCGCTGCGCAACGGGCTGGCCTTCCGCAAGCACAGCGGTGCGACGATTTCCGAGCTGCTGAAGTCCGCGATCGCGATGCAGCGCGAGGACGGCCTGACGCCCGCGCAGGCGATCATGTCGGCCAACGCGCCGATGATCATCCAGCGCGCGATGGTCGAGGGCAAACCCGCGCGAAGGCGTGCTGCCGAGCGGCCAGGTCGCCGGCGTGATCACCGACCTGCCGAGCTGCGCCGAACTGATCGCACGCATCGCCGCCGAGGCCGAGGAGTGCCTGTCAGCGCTGGCGAAGCGGGCCGGGCCGGCGTCGTAGGTCGGCATTCATGCCGACAGGTCTGCGTTGTGGGTCGGCATTCATGCCGACAGGCGCCGGCGCGGTGCGTGGCCGCAGGAGCGATTGCATCTGCCGGGACACGCCGTGAATACGTCCCTGTAGGCTCGACTGCCGCATCCCTGCGGCAGACGGTCCCCGCAGCCGCAACCGCTCCTGCGGCGCGGAGACGCTGTGCCAGCGGATGGAGATTTGAAGCACCGTCCGCGCCGGCGTTGTTTAGGTCTGACGCGATTGGTTATCCGCTCGAATGGATGCAGCGTGATCGGACGCGCACCGGAATTGGAGTTGAGGAATTGATCTGACACCGGGTGCCACCGACGTCGAGGTCGGGGACGGGGGTGCAGTGTGACGGGACCGTCTGTCGGCATGGATGCCGACAGTCGAGCCTACAGGGACGTATTCACGGCGTGTCCCGACACACTGCACCCCCGTCTCCGGCCGCACAAGGCCTACGGCGCACGAGCAAGCAGCCGAATGATCACCGCAGGAGAATCGCAATGAGCAAACCATTCAAGACGACGATCAGCGAGGGCATCGCGGAGCTGGTGTTCGACCACCCGCCGGTGAACGCCTTCGACAGCAAGGGCTGGGCGGCGATCGCGGCGGAGATCGAGGCGCTGGGCGGGAACGACGACGTCAACGTCATCATCATCGCGGCCGAAGGGCGCGGCTTCTGCGCGGGCGTCGACATCAAGGAGCTCGCGGCCGATCGTAACCTGATCGTCGCGGTGAACAAGGGCAACTACGACACCTTCAAGGCGGTGCACCTCAACCCGAAGCCGGTGATCGTCGCGGTGCACGGCTTCGTGCTGGGCGGCGGCATCGGCATCAGCGGCGCGGCCGACATCGTGGTGGCATCCGAATGCGCGCGCTTCGGCGTGCCCGAGGTGGACCGCGGCGCGATGGGCGGCGGCGCGCACCTGCAGCGGCTGTTCCCGGTGCAGAAGGTGCGATACATGTACTTCACCGGCGAGATGATCGACGCGCAGGAAGGTTATCGGCTCGGGGCGATCGAGCGCGTCGTGCCGCGCGAGCAGTTGCGTGCGACCGCGCGCGAGATCGCCGCGAAAATCGCCGCCAAGAGCCCCGCGATGATCCGCCTCGCGAAGGAAGCGCTGAACGGCATCGAGGACGGCAACCTCGAGGACAAGTACCGCAGCGAACAGGGCTTCACGCTGGAAGCGTACACGACCAAGGACTCGCAGGAAGCGCGTGACGCCTTCGTGCAGAAGCGCGACGCGAAGTTCGAAGGCTGAATGAATGTGGGTCCGAATTCATTCGGCGTAGGTCCGCATTCATGCGGACATTTGTCCGGATAAATCCGGACCCACAGTGCACCCGAGATCTGGAGATTCGAGCATCATGGATCTGGCATACACAGACGAGCAGAAGGCCTTCCGGCAGGAAGTCGCGTACCTGGCTTGCGGCCAACGTGCCGGCCGCGCCGCTGGCGAGCTTCGACACCGCGGAGGGCTTCAAGCAGCACCGCGAATGGGAAGCGAGGCTCAACAGCGGCCGCTGGGGCATGGTGACCTGGCCGGAGGAGCTCGGCGGACGCGGCTGCGACCTGATCGAGTGGCTGATCTTCGAGGAGGAGTACTGGCGCGCGGGCGCCCCGCTGCGCGTGAACCAGAACGGCATCTTCCTGCTCGGCCCGACGCTGATGGAATACGGCACCGCGGAGCAGAAGAAGCGCTTCCTGCCGAAGATGGCGACCGGCGAAGAGGTGTGGTGCCAGGGCTGGTCCGAGCCCGGCGCCGGCTCCGACATGGCGGCGATCCGCGCGCGCGCCGAGCGCCAGGGCGATCACTACGTGATCAACGGCCAGAAGACCTGGTCGACGCGCGCGGTGTGGGCCGACTGGTGCTTCGGCATGTTCCGCACCGATCCGGCCTCCGAGCGCCACCACGGCCTCACCTTCATCCTGGTGCCGCTGAACCTCGAGGGCATCACGGTGCGCCCGATCCCGCAGCTCGACGGCCTGCCCGGTTTCGCGGAGATCTTCTTCGACAACGTGAAGGTGCCGGTGGACTGCCGCCTCGGCGACGAGGGCAAGGGCTGGAAGGTCGCGATGGCCACCGCCGGCTTCGAGCGCGGCCTGATGCTGCGCAGCCCGGCGCGCTTCCAGCAGACCGCCGCGCGCCTGGTGCAGCTCTACCAGGCCAACCGCGCCAGCGCCGACCGCGACCCCACGGTGCGCGACGCGGTGCTGCGCGCGTGGATGGATGCCGAGGCCTACTGCCTCACGACCTACCAGACCGCGAGCCGCCTGAACGCCGGCGGCAAGATCGGCGAGGAGTCGAGCACCAACAAGATCTTCTGGTCCGAGCTCGACCAGCGCATGCACGAGACCGCGCTGAGCATCCTCGGCGCGCGCGCCGAACTGCTGCCGCACGCGCCCGATGCCGGCGCCGTGGGCAACTGGCTCGACGGTTTCCTGTTCGCGCTGTCGGGCAGCATCTACGCCGGCACCAACGAGATCCAGCGCAACATCATCGCCGAGCGCATGCTCGGCATGCCGCGCGCGTAAGGGGAACGCACACATGGATTTCCGCTTCACCGACGACCAGAAACTGTTCCAGCAGACGGTGCGCGAGTTCCTCGTGGCCGAGGTCACGCCCGAGCGCATCCGCGCCTCGTGGGAAACCGCAACCGGGCGCTCCGACGCGCTGTGGACGCAGCTCGCCGAGCTCGGCCTCACCGGCATCACGGTGCCCGAGGAGCACGGCGGCCTCGGCATGAACGAGCTCGACTTCGTGCTGCTCGCCGAGGAGATCGGCTACGTGGCGCTGCCCGAGCCGCTGATCGACACCGTGCTGGTGGGCGCGCCCTGCCTGCGCGACTGCGGCAATGCGCACGCTCGCCGCCGAGTGGCTGCCGAAGATCGCCGCCGGCGAGGCGAAGCTCGCGATCGGTCTCGACTGCAACCCGCTGGTGGCCGACGCGCACGTCGCCGACCTGCTGCTCCTGCAGCACGGCGACGAACTGCACGCGGTGCCGCGCGCGGACGTGACGCTGACCGCCAACGAATGCCTCGATCCCTCGCGCCGGCTGTTCCGCGTCGACTGGACGCCGGGCGCCGCGACGCGGGTCGCCGGCGGCGCGGCCGGCCGCGCGCTGCTCGCGGCGGCTGCTGAACCGCGCGCGCGCTCGGCGCCGCCGCGCAGTGCCTCGGTCTCGCGCAGCGCATGATCGAGATTTCCGTGGCGTACACGCGCGATCGCCAGCAGTTCGGCCAGGCGATCGGCACCTTCCAGGCGGTGCAGCACCTGATGGCCAACGTGGCCGTGAAGCTCGAGTACGCGAAGGCGCCGGTGCACCGCGCCGCCTGCGATGTCGCACACGGCAGCGCGCGCGCCGACGTGTCGGTCTCGCACGCCAAGCTTGCCGCCACCGAGGCCGCGGCGCTCGCGGCGCGCAACAGCATCCAGGTGCACGGCGCCATGGGCTACACGTGGGAAGTGGATCTGCACATCTTCGCCAAGCGCGCGTGGACGCTGGACAACGCCTGGGGCGACCGCGCCTTCCACAAGCAGCGCGTCGCGGATTTCGTGCTCGCCGACAATGCCGCGATCGGCGCCGGCGCAACATTCTGAACGGAGGACTGACCATGGCTGAAGCCTACATCGTCGACGCGCTGCGCTCGCCCACCGGCAAGCGCAAGGGCTCGCTCGCCGCGGTGCACGGCGCCGATCTCGGCGCGCACGTGATCAAGGCCATCGTCGAGCGCAACGGCGATCCCGGCCGGGGACTACGACGACGTGATCTTCGGCTGCGTGGACACCATCGGCGCGCTGGCCGGCGACATCGCGCGCACCGCGTGGCTGGCCGCGGGCATGCCGCTGCACGTGCCCGGCACCACGGTCGACCGCCAGTGCGGCAGCTCGCAGCAGGCGGTGCACTTCGCCGCGCAGGCGGTGATGAGCGGCACGCAGGACGTGATCCTCGCCGGCGGCGTGCAGACCATGAGCAGCATCCCGATCTCCTCGGCGATGCTCGCCGGCCAGCCGCTCGGCTTCACCGACGCCCTTCGCCGAGAGCCTGGGCTGGCAGAAGCGCTTCGGCGACGCGCCGGTCAACCAGTTCTATGCCGCGCAGCGCATCGCCGATCACTGGGGCGTCAGCCGCGAGGCCATGGAAGTGTTCGCCAAGGAGAGCCACGACCGCGCGCTGAGGGCAATCGCCGAGGGGCGCTTCGACCGCGAGATCGTGCCCTACACGCTGCCCGACGGCTCGGTGTTCCGGATGGACGAGACCGCGCGTCTCAGCACGCTGGAGAAGATGGCGACGCTGGCGCCGGTGGACCCGGCCTATCCGGGCATCACCGCCGCGGTCTCCAGTTCCACCTGCGATGCGGCGGCCGCGGTGCTGGTCGTCTCCGAGACGGCGCTCGAAGCGCTACGGCCTGAAGCCGCGCGCGCGCATCCACCACCTCAGCGTGCGCGCCGACGATCCGATCTGGCACCTGACCGCGCCGATCCCGGCCACCGCCCATGCGCTGAAGAAGGCGGGCATGAAGATCGAGGACATCGACCTGGTCGAGATCAACGAGGCCTTCGCCTCGGTGGTCATGGCCTGGCTGAAGGAGACCGGCTATCCGCACGAGCGCACCAACGTCAACGGCGGCGCGATCGCGCTCGGGCACCCGCTCGGCGCCTCCGGCGCCAGGCTGATGACCACGCTGCTGCACGAGCTCGAGCGCACGCGGCGGCCGCTACGGCCTGCAGACCATGTGCGAGGGCGGCGGCCAGGCCAACGTGACGATCATCGAGCGGCTGTAGGTCGGCATTCACGTGGGCTCGGCATGGACGTGGGTCGGCATGCAGGCCGGCATGTGCATGCCCGACGGCTGCTGTCGCCATGAATGGCGACCCACGAAGGCGCACATTGAACCGAATGAAACGGAGATGAGACATGGCAGGAATCTGTGACGGACGCGTAGTGATCATCACCGGTGCCGGCGGCGGACTGGGGCGCGAATACGCGCTGGCGTTCGCGCAGGAAGGCGCGAGCGTGGTGATCAACGACATCAACCCCGCGGCGGCCGAGCGCACCGTGGGCGAGATCGAGGCGATGGGCGGCAAGGCTGTCCCGAATTCGAACGACATCACGAGCCATGCCGACGCCGGCCTGATCGTGAAGGCCGCGATCGATGCCTTCGGCGACCTGCACGTGGTCGTGAACAACGCCGGCATCTGTCGCGACCGCATGTTCGTGAGCCTGAGCGAGCAGGACTGGGACGAAGTGATCCGCGTGCACCTGAAGGGCCACTTCTGCATCAGCAGCCACGCCTGCAACTACTGGCGCGCCCAGGCGAAGGACGGCAAGCCGGTCAGCGGGCGCATCATCAACACCAGCTCGGGCGCCGGCCTGCAGGGCTCGATCGGCCAGGCCAACTACTCGGCGGCCAAGGGCGGCATCGCCTCGCTGACGCTGGTGCAGGCGGCCGAGCTGCGCCGCTACAACATCACCGCCAACGCGCTCGCGCCGTCGGCGCGCACCGGCATGACCGAAGGCGTGTTCGCCGAGATGATGAAGAAGCCCGAGGACGGCAGCTTCGACCACTACGACCCGGCGAACGTCGCGCCGCTGGTGGTGTGGCTGGGCAGCGAGCTCTCGGGCCACGTGACCGGTCGCGTGTTCGAGGTCGAGGGCGGACGCATCGCGATCGGCGACGGCTGGCGCAGCACGACGGGCGTCGACAGGAAGGCGCGCTGGGCTCCCGCCGAGATCACGGGCGCGATGGAACAGCTGCTCGCGGCCGAGGTGCCGGCGCAGAAGGTGTACGGCACCTGATGTAGGTCGGGCTTCAGAAGGTGTCGCACGACGCAGATCTCGACCCACGCGGTGTAGGACGGGCCATGCCCGCGACCGTCGCGCGCGGGACGCGCTCCCACAGGAGTCGGTCGCGGGCATGGCCGCTCCACGACCGAATGCCAGCGTGTCGTGGGCTCGAAGGCCCTTGCGACGCCGGCCGCCAGCGCGCTGGAATACCGGACAATCAACGTGTGATCGGGTAGCAGGAATCCCCATGGAATTTGCCTTCACCGAAGAACAGCAGATGATCCGCGAGACCGCGGCGCAGTTCCTCGCCGACAACAGCGACTCGGCGGCCGTGCGCCGCGCGATGGCGACGGAGAGCGGTTTCGAGCCGGAAATGTGGCAGCGCGTCGCGGGCGAGATGTACTGGAGCGCGATCCACATCCCCGAGGAGTACGGCGGACTGGGGCTCGGCTACGTCGAGCTGGTCGCCGTGATGGAGCAGATGGGCCGCTACCTGCTGTGCGCGCCGTACTTCGCCTCGGTGTGCCTTGGCGCCAACGCGCTGCTCGTCGCCGGCAGCGAGGCGCAGAAGGGCGAGTACCTGCCGCAGATCGCCGACGGCTCTCTGCGCGCGACGCTGGCGTGGTGCGACGCCTCGGGCCGCTGGGACGCGGACGGGGTCTCGGCTACCTGCGCGCGCAGCGGCGATGCCTTCGTGCTGAACGGCAGCTACCGCTACGTGGTCGATGGCCACACGGCGCAACTGCTCGTCGTCGCCGCTCGCGCGCCGGGCAGCAGCGGTGGTGCGGGGCTCAGCCTGTTCGTGCTGCCGGCGGACACCGCCGGCGTCACGCGCACCTGGCTGCCGACCATGGACCAGACGCGCAAGCTCGCGGAGCTGCGCTTCGACAACGTCAGGGTGCCGGCATCCGCATTGCTCGGCGCCGAAGGCGATGCGCGGGGCGCGCTGGAAAAAACGCTGGCGCTGGCGAGCATCGCGCTCGCGGCGGAGCAGGCCGGCGGCGCGCAGCAGATCCTCGACATGGCGGTGGCGTACACGAAGGAGCGCCAGCAGTTCGGCCGCGCGATCGCGAGCTTCCAGGCCATCAAGCACAAGGCCGCCGACATGATGCTGAAGGCCGAGGCGGCCAAGTCGGCCGTGTACTACGCCGCCTGCGTCGCGCAGGAAGCGCTGACGGGCGGCGCGCAGGGCGCGCGAGCTGGTCGAGGCGGCCAGCCTGGCCAAGGCCTACTGCAGCGACACCTATTTCTTCAATGCCGGCACTGCGATGCAATTGCACGGCGGTGTGGGCTTCACCTGGGAATACGACGTGCACCTGTACTTCAAGCGCGCGCGCGCCAGCGAGAGCTTCCTGGGCGACGGTGCCGCGCACCGCGAACGCATTGCCGTGGAGTTGGGACTATGAGACTGAGTTTCAGCGAAGAAGACGAGCGTTTCCGCGCCGAGGTGGCCGGCTGGCTGCGCGAGAACCTGCGCGGCGAGTTCGAGCGGATCCGCTTTCGCGGCGGCCCCGGCGACGAGCACATGTTCTCCGAGGAGCGCAAGCACTGGGAGCAGCGCATGGCCGCGGGCGGCTGGACCTGCATCGGCTGGCCGACCGAATACGGCGGGCGTGGCGCCTCGATCGAGCAGCAGGTGATATTCCACGAGGAATACGCGCGCGCCGGCGGCCCCGGCCGCGTCGGCCACATCGGCGAGGGCCTCGCGGGCCCCACGATCATCGCCTTCGGCACCGCCGAGCAGAAGGCGCGCCTGCTGCCCGGCATCCGCGCCGGCACCGAGCTGTGGTGCCAGGGCTATTCCGAGCCCGGCGCCGGCTCCGATCTCGCCGCCGTGAAGACGAAGGCGCGCTGCGACGAGGCGAGCGGCAAGTGGCTGATCAACGGCCAGAAGGTGTGGACCTCGCTGGCGCACGAGTCGCAGTGGTGCTTCGTGATCGCGCGCACGGATCCCGATTCGGTCGGGCACGCGGGACTCGGCTTCTTCCTGGTGAAGATGGACCAGCCCGGCGTCACCGTGCGCCCGATCGAGCAGATCACCGGCACCTCGGAATTCAACGAGGTGTTCTTCGACGACGCCGTGTGCGAAGCGAACGACATGCTCGGCAAGCCGGGCGACGGCTGGAAGATCGGCATGGCGCTGCTCGGCTTCGAGCGCGGCACCTCGACGCTGGGCCAGCAGATGCTGTTCCAGAACGAGCTCGACGAGATCGTGCGCATCGCGCGCGAGAACGGCCGCGGCAAGGATCCCGCGATCCGCCAGCGCATCGCGGACGCGTGGATCGGGCTGCGCATCATGCGCTACAACGCGATGCGCATGCTCTCGGGGCCGCAGGACGGCTCGCTCGCGCGCGAGGCCACGGCCTACAAGCTGTACTGGGCCGTGTGGCACCGCAACCTCGGCAAGCTGGCGATGGACGTTCTCGGCCCCGAGGCCGAGATCGTCGAGAGCGCGCCCTACAACCTGGGCCGGCTGCAGTCGCTGTTCCTGTTCACGCGCTCCGACACCATCTACGGCGGCACCAACCAGATCCAGCGCAACATCATCGCCGAGCGCGCGCTGGGCATGCCGAAAGAGCCGCGCCCGGCGCGCTGATGTGAGCGACCTGTCCGGATTCATGCGCGGCACATGAATTTGCGTGGGCCGGCTTCAGCCGGACGATTGGCATCCGATGCACTGACACCAGAACCGAACCGGAGATGAACCGATGGCACTGATCCCCCGCTACGTCGAAGGCCACAACCTGCTGGCCGGCAAGTCCGTCCTGATCACCGCCGCCGCCGGCGCCGGCATCGGCTTCGCCGCGGCGAAGAAGTGCGTCGAGGAAGGCTGTCGCGCGCTGTTCATCAGCGACATCCACGAAGGGCGCACCGCGCAGGCAGTCGAGGCGCTGAAGGCGCTCGGTGGCACGCAGCAGGTCTTCGGCCTGGTGGCCAATGTCACCGACGAAGCACAGGTGCAGGCGCTGGTGAACGCGGCCGAGGAAAAGCTCGGCGGCGTCGACGTGCTGATCAACAACGCGGGCCTCGGCGGCACGAAAGCGCTGGTCGACATGACGGACGAGGAGTGGAGCCGCGTGCTCGACATCACGCTCACGGGCACCATGCGCATGACGCGCGCGATGCTGCGCGTGATGCAGGGCCGCAAGGCCGGCGTGATCGTGAACAACGCCTCGGTGCTGGGCTGGCGCGCGCAGCCCGACCAGTGCCACTACGCCGCGGCCAAGGCCGGCGTGATGGCGCTGACGCGCTGCGCCGCGATGGAGGCCGCGCCCTTCGGCATCCGCATCAACGCGGTCTCGCCCTCGCTGGCGCTGCACGACTTCCTGAAGAAGACCACGCCGGTGGACCTGCTGGCCGAGCTCGAGAAGAAGGAAGCCTTCGGCCGCGGCGCCGAGGTGTGGGAAGTGGCCAACGTGATGGTCTTCCTCGCCAGCGACTACGCGAGCTACATGACCGGCGAGATCGTCGCGGTCAGCAGCCAGCACGCCTGAGGGTTACGGCCCCGTGACGCGCGCCCCAGTCGAGGCGCGCGTGATTTCACTCCCGCATCGTGTACTGCTCGAGCGCGCCGAAGCCGCGCTGGTCGATGCGGTCGATGCGCGCATCCAGCGGCGGATGCGTCTTGTACAGCTGGGCGAGCATCGCCGAGTCGCTGCCGAGCGCGGTGAGCTTCTGCAGTAGCGAGTACAGCGCCAGCGGGTTCATGCCGGCGCGCGCCAGGTAGTGCTCGGCGCCCTCGTCGGCGCGATACTCGGCCTCGCGGTCCAGCGCGGTCATCATGATCGTCGCGCCGTGCTTCTCCACGTAGCTGCGCGCATAGGCGGCCGCCGGGCTGCTGTTGCCGAGCTCGACCTTGCTCATCGCGAGCTCCTTGCCCGAGCTCGCCATCTCCTGCTTGTGGATCACGTCGTAGTGGTCGCGCTGCACGCAGTGGCTGATCTCGTGGCCGAGCGCCGCCGCGAGCTCGCTGTCGGACGACAGCAGCTGGTACAGCCCGCGCGTGAGCAGGATGAAACCGCCGGGCGCGGCGAAGGCGTTGACCTCGGGCGTGTCGATCACGCCGAAGGTCCACGGCAGCTCGGGCCTGCTCGTCTGCGAGGCCACCCAGCGTCCGACCAGGTTGACGCGCCGCTGCGCGGCGGCATCGTCCCACAACGGCCGCGCGCCGAGGATGCGTCCGGTGATTTCCGGGCCGAGCGCGAGTTCCTCGTCGGCAAGCTCGCCCTCGGACTTCGGTATCAGCTTGCTGGCGCCCCCCAGCATCGAGCCGAGGCCGCTGCCGAGCCCGCCGCCCAGCGAACCGAGCAGGCCGCCCACGGCCTTCACGGTCTCGGCCTTGGCCGCGGCGGGCTGCTCCGCCGGATCGGCGCGTCGCGCCTCGGCCTCGTCGGCCCAGGCAACGTCCGTCGCGTCCCAGTCCTGCTTCTCCGCATAACCGGCGGCCGCGGGGCCATCGACCCGCTGCGCGGTCATGGCATCCAGTTGCGCGGCGTCGAATGCCGCGGACTTCAGGTCGCTTTCGTCGATGCCGCGCACCCCCGCGGTTTCGGTCACCCGGCCCACGCCGGCCTTGCCGCTCATCAGCACGCGCACGTCGGCTTCGCCGCCCTCGGTGCCGGCGTAGGCCAGGCGCACGTCGTTGACGCGCACGTAGCCGGGCTTGCCCGCAGGCATCAGCAGCTCGTACCACAGGCCCTGTTGCGAGGAAATCGACACCCTGGCGTCGCGCTGCAGCGTCGCGAGCTTGGGCGCGTCGAACACGGGCTGCGCATACACGTCCACGGACGGCCGGTGAACGATCGCGGCCAGTTCGGCGGTGGCGAGCGTCGGGGCGATCAGTGCCGCGGTGATCAGGGCGAAGGGCAGTGTGCGCATCGGGCTTCTCCTGACGAAGCGCCGCCGTCGGCGGCGATGGTGTCACGACGCGTGAGCAGTTGCCGACCGGGCAGCTCGCGTTCGCACCGTGCCAAGCGCGAATCATCGTATCCGCCGGGGCATCGTGCAACCGGGCCGTGACACCGGGCCGTGAACTCGGCCGTGCCCTCCAGCATCGCGGTCTCGCTTGCTCTGAAATTGATGGCCGCGGGCGGGAAAAAGCTCCCTCCGCCGCCGGGGCGGAGGGAGAAGGCGGGGCCGGGATACGGCCCCGCGGGGACTACCACTTGTAGCTGACGGCCATCCCGTAAGTGCGCGGCGTCGGCCAGTTGGCGTTCACGAAGCCGCCGAAGTCGATCGACGGGGTGCGGTCGTCGAAGTCGGTGAGGTTGCGCCCGTAGATCGCAACTTCGGCCTCGCCCGGGCCGCCGACCGGAATCTGCGCGAGCAGCAGCCGCGCGTTCAGGTTCGGCGTGTCGGGAATCTCGCCGATCGACGCCAGGTACTGGCCGCCCGCCCTCGGGTCGTCCAGCGACTTGTTGGCCGCGTAGACATACATCTCGGCGGTGTAGGTGTAGTCGAGGATCAGCCTCAGCGTGCCGAACTCCGTCTGCGCCAGCTGGCCGTCGAGATTCAGGTTCAGCGTGTGCTCCGGCGCATAGGGCGCGACACGGTTGCTGCCGGTGTCGATCAGTCCGGCCGCCGTGTTCGTGAAGTACTGCCCGGTCGCGGGGTTCCTGTCGATCGGGTAGTCGATGAACTCGCCGAACTCGCCGTCGAGGTAGCCGTAGCTGAACTGCACGGTCCAGCCGTCCGTGATCCGGATGGCTCCCTCCAGTTCGAAGCCGTCGTAGGTCGCCTCGCCCGCGTTGGCCACGAAGGAGGTCGAGGTGCCGGGCACCAGCTGCGTGGTGTGCAGGTCGGTGATCTCGTTGCGGAACACCGCCGCCGACAGCGTGGCGCGGTTGTCCAGGAACGAGGCCTTGACGCCGCCCTCGTAGGTCCACGCTTCCTCGGGATCGAAGGGGTTCAGCACCCGCACGGGGTCGGCCAGCTCGCTGCTGAAGCCGCCGCTCTTGAAGCCCTTGGCCACGCGCGTGTACAGGTTCACGTCGCTCGTGAGCGCGTAGTTCAGCGCGAATACCGGTGTGTCCGCGCTCCACTCGGCGTCGTAGCCCGCGACGTTGATCACGTCGGGGCCTAGCTGCGGACCGTTGAAGCCCACGGTGTTGAAGCGGTGCGTCGCGCCCGTCTTCTTCTCCTCGGTCTGGCGGAAACCGACGGTCGCCGTCAGGGCGTCGGTGATTTCGTAGTCGAGCTGCACGAACCAGGCGTTCGCGTCGGTCTCGGAACCGTAGTCGGAACGCGCCGGTCGCCCGAAGAAGTCCTGCGGACCCACGGTGTAGCCGTCGTCCTCGTACAGGTAGTAGCCGAGCACGTAATTCAGGCGGTCGATGTCGCCGACCCACTGCAATTCGTGCGACTTCGTCTCGACGTTGGTGTGGCGCTGGAAGTACATGTTCGGACCGGCCGGCACCGTCGTGAAGTTTATCGGCGTGCCGTCGAGGTCGCCGGCGTCGGCGTAGTCCATCTCGCGCCAGGCGCCGATGTACTTCAGCTGGTTGTTCTCGTTCAGCTCCCAGCTGAGCGTCAGCGCGTGGCCATCGACCTCGGTCTCCTCGAAGATCGGACGGTCCGGGTTGGTCGCGATCGACCAGGGACGGTTCGTTTCGATGAATGACTTGTAGCCCTGGTAGAAGGCGCCCGGTCCCTGCCAGCCGCTCACGGCCGCCACGGTCGTGGCGCGGGGCGTGTTGTCGGCCTCGCTGTGGTCGTAGTGGTAGTAGGCCCGCAGGTCCTCGGTGAGGTCGAGCGTGGCCGCGAAGCGCCAGGCTTCCTGGTCCTTCGCGCCCCAGCCGTCGACGCCAGGCGTGTCGTTTTCGATGATCTCGTCGCGGTCTTCCTTGCGGTAACCGAAGCTGGTGCTCAGCATGCCCCACTGCGGCAGGTCGAGACTGGCACGCGCGATGGAGTGATCGAAGCGGCCGTACTCCAGGCCCACGTTGCCGCCGAACTCGCCGGCGGGCTTGCGCGTGATGAAGTTGATCGCGCCGCCGGCGGTGTTGCGGCCGAACAGCGTGCCCTGTGGTCCGCGCAGCACCTCGACGCGTTCCAGTTCGACGACGTCGAACACGCTGCCCTGGGACTTGCCGACGTAGACGCCGTCGACGTACATGCCGACGGGCGGGTCCATCCAGATCGCAGGGTTGCCGGCCACGGCGCCGCGGATCGCGACGATCGAGATCATCGTGGTGCCGGGGCTCTCTCGAAAGGAGACGTTCGGCGCGATGCCGTTCAGGTTCGCGATGCCCTCGATACCACGGGTCGTGCAGCGTCTCGCCGCCCACGGCGGTCATCGAGATCGGCACATCCTGGATGCTCTGCTCGCGCTTCTGCGCGGTCACGACCATTTCCTCGAGTTGGGCTTCCTGGGCGAGGGCGGGCAGTGCAATGCCGATGGCGCCGACGGCGAGGGCAGTGCGCAGGCGCGGAATGCGTTGTTCCCGGTTTGCTCATCATGTTTACTCCTTATTGTTGCGGGGCTTGGCAGTTCCGCGGGTATGCCTGCGGGACGCGGCGCCAAGTGTGGCCAGATCGGCTGCGTGTGGCATGGTGCAAACGCACTATTCCTGCGAGGCGCTTCAATGGGTCATTTGCGCAAGCTTTAGTGCAAATGCCCGATGCCGCGCGCGATACGCGGCACTACAGTCGACGCTCACTCAGTCAACTGCGAAGCGAGGGCCTCACGATGCAATTCGACGTCAAGACCGCTGCCCGGTGATATCGGTAAGGAAGTGCTGGGGCTCGCAGCTCGACGGGGCCGTCGAGCCGGGCACCGCAGCTGCTCTGCGCGAGGTGTGGCTGGATGCGGGCATCGTGCTGTTCCGCGGCATCGGCACCTCGCCGGAGGCGCTGCTCGCGCTGAGCCGCTGCTTCGGCGAGCTGGAGATCCACCCGATCGAGCGCTTCCGCCTGCCGGGCTACCCGGAGCTGATCCTGCTCACCAACAAGGACGGCCCCACCGGCCCGGTCTACGACTTCGACGGCGAGCGCATCCACGGCCGCATCCCGTGGCACACCGACCTCGCCTTCACCACGACGCCGAACGCGGGCGCGCTGCTGCGCATGGTGCAGAAGACCGCCAACGGCGGCGAGACCGGCTGGCTGGACACGGCCCGCGCCTACGACGAGCTCGACGAGGCCACGAAGCAGCGCATCGAGGGGCTGGAGGCGATCTATCACTTCAGCAGCGACCTCGACGAGATGCGCTTCAACCGGCCCGGCGGCGTGCGCCTGAACCCGAAGCGCACCGACTACCCGCATTTTCCGCCGGTCGCGCACCCGCTGGTGTGGACGCACCCGGAAACCGGCCGCAAGGTGCTGAACGTGAGCACGCTGAACATCCGCGGTATCCTCGGCCTGGAACAGGAGGAGAGCGACGCCCTGATCGCGCAGCTGATCGCGCACGCGCTGCAGCCGCGCTTCCAGTACATCCACGCGTGGGAAAACGACGACATCATGCTGTGGGACAACCGGCGCACGATGCACTGCGCCTTCGGTCACCCGGTGGAGCAGGTGCGCATCGTGCAGCGCAGCACGATCCGCGGCACCGTCGCGATGGGCCGCATCATCGAGGACGGGCCGGAGGCGCAACGCGCATGAACGACTACGACCTGCTCATTCGCGGCGGCACGCTGCTCGACGGCTCGGGCGGTGAACCGTACATCGCCGACGTGGGGGTGCGCGGCGGGCTGATCGCCGACGTGGGGCCGCGACTCGGCCGCGGACGCGAGGAGATCGACGCCGCGGGGCTGCTGGTGACGCCCGGCTTCGTCGACATCCACACCCACTACGACGGCCAGGTCACCTGGGAGAACCGCCTGGTGCCCTCGTCCGCGCACGGCGTGACCACCGCGATCATGGGCAACTGCGGCGTGGGCTTCGCGCCGTGCCGGCCCGAGCAGCGCGATCCGCTGATCCGCCTGATGGAGGGCGTCGAGGACATTCCCTATCCGGTGCTGGCCGAGGGGCTGCCGTGGACCTGGGAGAGCTTCCCGGAGTACCTGGACCTGCTGGCCGTCGCGCCGCTACGACATGGACATCGCCTGCTACCTGCCGCACGCGGCGCTGCGCGTCTACGTGATGGGCGAGCGCGGCGCGAACCGCGAGCCGGCCACGCCGGCGGACATCGCGCGCATGTGCGAGCTGCTCGGCGAGGCGCTGGACGCCGGCGCGATGGGCATCGCCACCTCGCGCACGCTGTTCCACCGCTCCAGCGACGGCAAGCACATCCCCACGCTGGACGCGACCGAGGACGAGCTGATGGCGCTCGCCGCGACGCTGCGCGCGAAGGGCCGCGGCGTGTTCCAGATCGTGGAGGACATTCACCAGTCCGGCGCGAGCCTGCGCGCACATGCGCCGCATCGCCGAGCACGCCGGGCGCCCGCTGACATTCTCGATCGGGACCGGCAACACCGGGCCGTACAACTGGCCGCGCCTGCTCGAGGAGCTGGGCGATGCCAACGCCGCCGGGATCACCATGAAGGCGCAGCTGATGCCGCGCGCGATCGGCATGATGCTGGGGCACGAGCTGACGCTGAACCCGTTCTATTCCACCGCGAGCTACGCCGAGCTGGCCCGCCTTGCCGCTCGCGGAACGGCTGCGCGAGCTGCGCCGACCCGAGGTGCGCGCGCGCATGCTCGCGGAACCGGTGGACCCCGATCCCGCGTCGGCGCTGGGGCGCATGGTCCGAGACTTCGGGAACATGTTCCTGCTCGGCGATCCGCCCGACTACGAGCAGCCACCCGGGCAGAGCATCGCGGCACGCGCGCAGCGGCTCGGTGTGAGCCCGGAAGCGCTGGCCTACGACCTGATGCTCGAGGGCGAGAACGGCGGCAATCTCTACCTTGCAATGGCCAATTACGCCGAGGGCAATCTCGATGCACTCGGCACCATGCTGCGCCACCCCGACGTGCTGCCCGGACTCGGCGACGGCGGCGCGCATTGCGGCACGATCTGCGACGGCAGCTACTCGACCTTCACGCTGATGCACTGGGGCCGCGACCGGGCGAAGGGGCGCGTGCCGCTGCCGGAACTGGTGCACGGTCTGTGCCGCGCGACGGCGCTCACGATGGGCATGGACGATCGCGGTCTGCTCGCGCCCGGCCACAAGGCGGACCTCAACGTGATCGACTTCGACCGGCTGCACCTGCACCCGCCCGAGGTGAGCTACGACCTGCCGAGCGGTGCGCGCCGCCTGGTGCAGCGTGCCGAAGGCTACGTGGCGACCGTTGTCAGCGGGCGCACCGTCTATCGCGACGGGCAACACAGCGGTGAGTTGCCCGGGCGGCTCGTTCGCGGGCTTCAGTCACACGCGCGTTAGCGGCTGTCGGCGCGAACGGCAGGGTGCGCGTCAGTTCGCTCCAGGCGAAGTGCTGCTGACGGTGGCAATGGTGCCGTGCCACGAGAGCGGCTGTTCGGCCGGGCACGCAAGCACTTGCCCTAGCAACTCGTGCAACCGCATGTCCGAGCCCGCGGCCACCTCGGTGCAATCGAAAGCCAGCAATACGCTGCCATCGTCGGGCAGACGCTCGTCGTACTCGGCCAGTTCGCGCTCGAGCCGCGCGAGGTCCGCGAGCGCCGTAGTGCGCGCCGTGGCTGCATTCGCGCCGTGCCACACCAGGATCGTCGTATCGCTCAGCGCATCGTGCAACCAGCTCTTGCGTTCGACCACGCCCTCCAGCATCACCGCGTCGCTGCCGGCGTACAGGAAGCGCCGCAGCCGGCGCTGGTATTCGCGATGGCGACGCGCCGCGGAGGTCTCGTCGAGTTGCGCGTCGGGCACGAAGCGCAGGCGCGCCACGGCCAGCCAGCGGTCCTGGTCGGGGACGAATTCCGGCAGGAAATCGCCGTTGCCCACCGCGCGTCCACGCTGTATTCCGGCGTACGCGCGACAGGTATGCGAAGATCAGGCTGACGAACGCGACGCTGGCGAAGATATCGAAGAAGAAGCCGAAGAACGTGAGGCCGACGAAAGCCGCGCTCAGCAGCGCGGCGTTGACCGCGACGAAGACCGAGTCGATGTCCTGAGCCGGCTCGCCGCGCCAGAAGGCGAATGTGGTCAGCAGCGTCAGCAGCGTGGCAAAGACGTACTTCAACCAGCCGGGCGGGGTGCGGATCGCGCTGTCGGCAAGCAGGGCCTCGGTGGCCTCTGCCAGGACTTCGACGCCCGGCATGACCGGATCGACGGGCGTGGGCTTGGCGTCGTTGAGTCCGGATGCGGTATAGCCGACCAGCGCCACGCGCCCGTTCAACGCAGGCAACGCGGCCGTCGCGTCGCGGCAGACCGCCTTGCCCCCGTTCAACAGGTCGGCCGCGCTGACATGCGGCAGCCGCGTGTCCTGTCGCCAGTTCGGGCGCACGGCGGCGGCAGGCGAGGGCGCTGACTGCGGCATGACGGTCGTCGCCACGCGCAGCGCCAGCGAGGGCAAGGCCCAGTCGCCGACCGCCTCGTGCAACGGGATGTCGCGCAGGACCCCGTCCTTGTTGCGGGTGACGTTGGCAATCGCGCTGTAGCGGGCCATCGCCTCGCCGTAGGGCAGCAGCAGTGCGACCTTCGGGTCGTTGACCGGGTCCGGCACGAGCGCAAACGCGGACGGAGCCCGCGAGGCCCGCAAGGGAGAACTCTCGTCGTATTCCGGGTGCAGTCGCGTCGACCCGAACAGGAAGCGGCCGGCGCCGCCCCTGGCCATGGCCTCCAGGGTCTGGTCACCGAGAGGGTCGCCCGGCGAGGGATCGGCAAACAGCACGTCGTAGCCAACCGCGCGCACACCGGCGCGATCGAGCTGGTCGAGCAGGTCGGCATGGCGCTGCCGGCTCCATGGCCAGCCACCTTCGCCGCGCGCGCGAAAATATTCGATCGAACACTCGTCGATCTCGACCACGACGACCTGGCCGGAAGGCCTCGGCTCGAACGGGCGCCACTGCACCACCTGATCGAAGATCGCGTCCTCGGCCGAGTCCAGCGAGCGGGCGTGGCTCCAGTCCCAGCCCAGCCAGGCAATCGCGCCGATGGCGAGCAGCGGGTAGAACACGAACTTCAGACGGAAAGCGAGCCACGACAACGGCCGACGGTAGCTGCGCTCGACCCTGGTCCACTGGCGGATGAAGCCGTGGCCGAGCGCCGCGAGGCTCGCATCGATCCACGAGAATATGCGATCCGCCAGCCTGCCGGGCATCGACGCCTCCCTGCGCTCAGATCATCGGCCGGATACTACGCACAAAGGCATTTCCGGCAAAGCGCCCACAAAAAAGCCCGGAAATTCCGGGCTTTCTTGTTCACGTCACGGGGACGTGGGGACGGCTGGACTTACCAGCGGCCACCACCGCCGCCGCCGGGACGGCCACCGCCGCCGCCGGGACGGCCACCGCCGCCACCCGGACGGCCACCGCCGCCGCTGCGGCTGTCACGCTCCATCGCCATGTTGACCTTGAGCGGACGACCGCCCAGGTCACGGCCATCCAGTTCCAGCGCCGCTTCAGCGGCCGCCTGCGTGGCGAAGGTGATGAAGCCGAAGCCCTTCGGGCGGCCGGTTTCACGATCCATGATCAGCGCGATGTCAGTGATGTCGCCGTACGTCGAGAACAGTGCGCGCAACTGCGCCTCATCCACCGAGTACGGGAAGTTGCCGACGTACAGTTTGTTCTGTGCCATGTAAATAGAGCTCCGATTTCAGTTATTACCAGCGTCACCGTCGGCATCGGCAGGTGCCGGTGCTGTCAACGACGGTTCAGCCGTCACGTCATCCGGCGCAGGGCCTTTGGAGCCTTTGCGCTGGTTCTTCTCCTGCAGTTTCTCTTCTTTTTTCTTCTTCTTGGCGATCTCGCGCTGCCGTTTTTCGAATGAATAATTGGGTTTGGCCACGATTCACCTGCAGGAACTTAAAGGGTTGCGAGCGGGGGAGATGCGCTTGCCCGGACCATGGGGGACAGCGCAAACGGCCCGCGGGCAGTGCATACGTTGCGCCGATACTACCTCGGTTCGGGCAGAATTGCCCGCATTTTCTTTCCGGTGCCATTGCGTCCCGGCCGCTACCCCCGGCAGGGTCGTTCGGTGATCCTCCCGAAGCAGGCGCCCCGCGCCGCCCGCCACCGTGCTTGCCGTCGCGGCACTCCGGCGGTCCGGGTCGGGGTCAATGCGCCGGCGCGACGCCCGCGAGCTCACCGACCAGTGCGATCGCGGCATCGGTGTGTGCCGGATCCCAGCTGTCGATGGCGACCAGGTATTTGCCGTCGACGACGAAGCTCGGCACGCTCTCGATGCGGTACGCGAACGCCGCCCCGTCGCGGTCTTTCCACTTCGCGACGTGCTCGATGTAGCGCACGTCCTCGGGCAGTGTCTTGCGCCAGGCGTCCACCTTCGGACGCGCATCCTGGCAGTGCGGGCAGGTCTCGATGTAGAAGTACATGATGTAGCGTCCCGGCGGCGTCGACGCATGCCGCGGCGGGGTCGCGTACTCCGTGCAGGTGAAGCCCTCCGTCACCTCGGGGCAGCCCGCGTGCGCCAGTGCGCCGGTGCAGGCCAGCAGAACGAGCAGCGCGGCGCGCTGCAGGAGGTTTGCCGTAGTCACGTGGTGTCCCCTGATCGATGAATGACGCGTTGGCGGCGGGTGTCCGCTGCTCGCGGGACATTGTCCCCGAGGCGCCGCCCGCGCGCCAGCCGGGCCGCTAGAATGCGGGCCATGCAACTCGAACGCATCCTCCACCACAGCGGCTTCGGCACGCGCCGGGCCTGCCGCACGCTCGTCAGGCAGGGACGGGTCGCGATCGGGGGCGCGGTCCGTGACGACCCCGCGGTCGAGATCGCCACCGAGGGGCTGGTGTTCACGGTCGACGGCGTAGACTGGCCGTGGTGCCGAATTCGCCACCGTGGTGCTGAACAAGCCGGCCGGCTACGAATGCTCGCGCCAGCCGCAGCACCACCGCAGCGTGCTGGAACTGCTGCCGCTGCCCCTGCGCGAGCGCGGCGTGCAGCCGGTCGGGCGGCTCGACGAGGACACCACGGGGCTGCTGCTGCTGACCGACGACGGCCAGCTCAACCACGCGCTGGCCTCGGGCAAGCGCAAGGTGGCAAAGGTCTACCTGGTCACCACGAAACATCCGCTGGACGGGCAGCAGCTCGAGCGCCTGCGCGCGGGCGTGGTGCTCCACGACGATCCCGCGCCCGTGGCCGCGGTTGCCTGCGAACAGCTCGGGGAGCGTTGCCTGCGCCTCACCGTGAGCGAGGGCAGGTACCACCAGGTCAAGCGCATGCTCGCGGCCGTGGGCAACCGGGTCGAGGCGCTGCACCGCGAGGCGGTGGGCGGATTCGTGCTGCCGCCGGAGCTGGGGCCGGGGGAGTGGCGCTGGCTGTCCGCTGCCGAGTTGCAGCAACTCGGCCACGCAACCGCGGCCCGCGGCGAGCCCTGAAGGCGGGCGCCTCACGTTGCCGGGCCAGGCGCCCGGCGCGTGCCGTCTATTTCGACCTTGCCGGGCGCGCGGGCGCCGGCTTTCCGGCCTTGCCCGTCGCGCGCGGCTTCGCGGCCCTGGGCTTCGGCTTCCCGGCGGCCGCTTTTTTCTTCTTCTTGCCCGACTTGCTCTTCGCCGGCTTCGCATCCGCCGCCGGCGGCGGGCGCTTGTTCGGCCCTGTCGCGGGCACGCGGTGCTTCGGTTCGAAGCCCTCGATTTCGCGCCGCGGCAGCATCTTGCCGATCAGTGCCTCGATGGCCGCGAGCTGCGTCGCCTCGTCGGCGCACACCAGCGAGATCGCCTCGCCTTCCTGCCCGGCGCGGCCGGTGCGCCCGATGCGGTGCACGTAGCCCTCGGGGGCGATCGGCAGGTCCAGGTTCACCACCAGCGGCAGCGCCTCGATGTCCAGCCCGCGCGCGGCCACGTCGGTGGCGACCAGCACCCGCACCTCGCCGGCGTTGAAGCGCCTGAGCGCGGCGAGGCGCGCGTGCTGCGGGATATCGCCGTGGATCGCGGCCGTGCTCACCTCCTGGTACTTCAGGCTGGTGACCAGTTCGTCCACGCGCTTGCGCGTCTTCGCGAACACCAGCACCTGCGGCCAGCGCTGCTTGCGCAGCAGGTGGCAGAACAGTTCCAGCTTGCGCTGCTTGTCCACCGGGATCACGCGCTGCTTCACGCTCGCCACGGCGGTGTTGCGCGGGCTGGCGTCGACCTCGAGCGGATGGTGCAGCAGCTCCTTTGCCAGCGCGCGGATGGGATCGGAGAAGGTGGCCGAGAACAGCAGCGTCTGGCGCCGCCGCGGCAGCAGCGCCAGGATCCGGTCCAGCTCGCGGCTGAAGCCCATGTCGAGCATGCGGTCGGCCTCGTCGAGCACCAGCACCTGCAGCTGGCCGAGCTTCACGGCATTCTTCTCGTGCAGATCGAGCAGGCGTCCGGGCGTGGCCACCAGGATGTCGGCGCCGCGGCGCATGGCCATCATCTGCGGGTTCAGGCTGACGCCGCCGTAGGCGACGATGACGCGCACCGGCAGCCGTCGGCCGTAGTCGCGCAGGTCGTCGGCCACCTGCTGCGCGAGCTCGCGGGTGGGCGTCGAGCACCAGGGCGCTGATGCTGTTGGGCTCCGGCGGCGGCAGCTCGCCCAGCTTCTGCAGCAGCGGCAGCGCGAAGCTGCCGGTCTTGCCGGTGCCGGTCTGGGCGGCGGCGATCAGGTCGCGCCCGGCGAGCACGGCGGGGATGGCCTTCGCCTGGATCGGCGTGGGCGTGGTGTGCTTCAGCTCGCCGAGGGCCTGCAGCAGCGGGTCGATGAGGCCGAGATCCTTGAATTGCATGGGCGATGTGTCCGGTGTGGGGCGCTCAGGAAACGATCGGCATCCCGATCAGGTCGGCGATCAGGCGGTGGTTCTGCTGCAGCAGCATCTCGTTGCGCCCGAACGTGAGCCGGTAGCCGGGCGGCGCGCCCGCGAGCCGCTTCCAGCTGTCGGCGGCAATCACGAAGTCCTCGCCGCTCACCACCTGCATGATGCTCGCGTGCGCCTTTTCGAGATCCGGGATCGTGGCCGGGTCGCCGCCGCGCGGCAGGTAGATCGAGCCGTGCGCCAGCGCCTCGCCGACCGAATCGCCGGGGAAGATGCGGTAGAAGGCGATGAAGGGCTCGCGGTTGCCGATGCCGACCAGGCGCCCGACGGTGAACGTGGTGTTCGGGAACAGCGAGTGCACGCCCTGGTAATAGGGCTCGGGCAGTTCGGTGTCCGCCTTGCCGGCGTAGTCCTTCACCTCGGCGCCCGGCGAGGCGTAGCGCTGGTGAATGCCGAAGCGGTCGTAGATCGCGACCCACGGCACCAGCGCGGGCGCCAGCGTTTGCGGGTGCGCCGCCGGCACGTGGTAGGGCTCGCAGAAGGAATCGAGCGCGAGCTTCCAGTTCGCGCTCACGCGCAGCGTGTCGGCGTGCACCGGTGTCGCGCCGGCCAGGTCCAGTGCCGCGAACAGCGGCGCGGCGGGCCCGAGGAATTCCTCGACGTCGATGGTTTCGTCGCCCGGACGCGCGATCACGAAGATCATGCCGTGCCATTCGGCCACCGGCACGCGCAGCAGGCCGTGCGCGGCGCGGTCGAGCCCGTCGAAGGCCTGTGCGACCGGGATGCCGACCAGGCGACCGTCGAGGTCATAGCTCCAGTTGTGGAACGGGCAGGTGATGCGCTGGCGCGGCGCGCAGTGCGACACCAGGCGCGCGCCGCGGTGGCGGCACAGGTTGAGGAACGCGTGCACCGCGCCGTCGTGGCCGCGCACGATCAGGACCTCGGGGCCCGCGGCGTCGAACAGCATGAGGTCGCCGGGGCGCGCGATGTCGCCGGACAGTCCCGCCAGCAGCGGCAGTTCGCCGAAGATCTCGTGCCGCTCGACGGCGAATCGCGTCGGGTCGGTGTAGACGCTCGCCGGCACGCTCAGCGTCTCGGGCGCCAGGTCGGTGGTGCCGCCGGCCTCGATGTGCGCGATCAGTCGCCGGCGCATCCGGCGCGCCTCGTCGGCCAGCGAGAAACCCGCGCTCCCGATCGCGCTCATGCCTGCTCCCGTGGGTGTCGTGCTGTCATGGCCGCGCATTGTGCGTCATGCCGCGGGCGCGCGCGAGGCGCGAGGCTCAGTCGGCGGGCGGTCCCGCGAGCGGCGCGTTCATCTGCCGGTACAGCCGCATCGCCATCGCGAGCAGCAGCAGCACGCCGCCGATCAGCAGCGCCCACAGCAGGTAGCGCTGCCACGGCACCGGCGGCGGCAGCGGTCGCAGCGCATCGGGGCCGGCCAGGCTGCTGCGTCCGCCGAGCCGGGCGCTGCCGGTGAGTGCCGCGCGATGCGTGTCGTCGAGATCCGCGAGCAAGCGGTTGACCGGTTGCGCCGCCGGCGCGACGCGCGCGCTGCCGGCGGCGAGCTGGAACGGGGCGCGGCCGCGCGCGATGAACACCAGTTCGTCCGGCGCCCAGCCGAGCTCCAGTGCCGGCGCCTTGCCGTTGCCTTCGCGCGCCTCGATGCGCCAGTAACGGTCGCGCCGGCGCTCGACGGGCATCTCGGCGCTCGTGAGTTCGGTGCCCTCGACCCGCAGCCGGTAGAACAGTGCATCGGCGCGCTCGCGCCAGGGCGCATCGGCGGCGGGGCGCGACAGCAGGCGCAATGTCGCCATGCTGTTGGGCTCGGCGAAGACGATGCGCAGCCGGTCGGCGGGCAGCCAGCCGCGCGCGTCGAATTCCCAGGCGTGCGGCGTATCCGCCACCGTGCTGCCCTCGATACGCGTCCAGTGCCGCGCCTGCGGTTCGGCGCGTTCGCGCAGCAGCGCGCTTGCGCTCGTCAGTTCGACGCCCTTGACGCCCGCGGGCCACTGCAGGCGCAGGTAGCGGTCGGGGCTGACGTCCAGCGTGATTTCGTGGCGGGCGAGGCGCTGCCCCGCGTGCGTGAGACTCGCTACCGCCGCCGTGCCCACGGCGCGCCAGGCGCGCAGGTCCGTGCTGCTCTCCAGCGTCACGGTGCTGACGAAATCGGGCGTGTCCTCGCCCCAGGCCAGCCTCAGCGTCGGCGATCGCGGCGTGTCCGGTGCCGGCGTCGACCAGGTAGGCGCTGACCGGCTGCGCGCCGGCGCCAGCGCCTGACAGGTCGAGCAGCGCGCCGCTGGCGTCGAGCCTGATCCGCAGCGAGCCGCCCGCCGCCGGCGTTTCCTCGCCGCGCAGCGGGAACAGCCGCAGCGCCACGGGTTCGCGCGCCGCGGCGGCGGGTGCGCGCGGCGCCACGATCGCGTGCTCCAGCACTTCGCCGTCGGCATTGAACACGCGCAGATCACCCAGATCGGCGCGCGCCACGCTGCCGTAGAGCGCTTCATCGAGCGCCAGGCGCTGCAGCGGCGTCTGCTGCGGCGCCTCGATCGCGAAGCGCCACGCGAACTGCTGCGGCGTCACCGGCGCTGCCGGGGCCTCGGCCGCATGGCCATGCGCCAGGGCGCCGAGCAGTGCGAGGAATGTCCAGGCCCGTGTCTTCATGGCTGCGCCTCCCGCGCCTGGCGCGGCGGCGCCGGTGACAGATAGCCGATCAGCACCATCAGTCCGCCGGCGCCCAGGAACGAGACGATGCGCGCCACCGTGCCGCTGCCCGCCAGATCGACGAAGAACAGCTTCAGCACCAGCGCCGCGAGCAGCGCGCCGCCGCCGAGCCACAGCCAGCGCCGGCCGCTGCGCGTGGCGGCGAACATCACCGCCAGCGCCGTGAGCGCCCACAGCACCGAGATGCTGCCCTGGAACACCGGCGAGCGGTGCAGCGCGTGCGCGCTGAAGCCCACGCCGCCGAGGTGGTGCACGGCGCGCGCGGTCGCCGCGTTCAGCCACAGGAAGGCGCTGGCGCCCAGCGCCACCGGCAGCAGCGCCGGTATCGGGCGCAGCACGAATTCGCCGACGTCGCGCACCTGTCGCCACCAACGCAGTACCAGCAGCAGTACCGCGGCCTGCGCGAGCTCCAGCGGGTTCGCGAGCGGCAGGTAGGGCAGCGGGCGCGGATCGCCGGCGTCGAAGTTCGCCGCGAACACCCAGGCCAGCGCCGCGAACGCGAGCCCCGCGGCCGCGTTGGCGGGGTACAGCGCCCCGAAGCGTCCGGCCGGCCAGCCACCGCGCCGCGACCAGGCGGGCAGCAGCGCCAGCGCGATTGCCGGCACCAGGCCCCAGGCGACGAAGGCCCAGGCATGCGCCTCGGGCAGCAGCTCGTTGATGCCCCAGCGCGCGCTCCACGCGAGCAGGAACACCACCAGCCACAGCGCGCCGGCGTGCGCCGCGGCCAGCAGCGCCCGGCTGCAGGCGCCCTCGGCGCGGCGCAACGCCAGGTACAGCGCCGCGAGCGCCGCGAGCCAGCCCGCGGCGCGCCACCCGGCCAGCGGGCCGGCCGCGGGATGCTGCGCATAGTCGAACAGCGCGAACCAGGCCAGGGCGGGCAGCCACAGCAGCGTGGCACGCTGCGGCCGGCTTCCAGCCGAGGCGCGTCGCGGCCACGGCCAGCGCCGCGACGCTGGCGCCGCCGAAGCCGAGCAGCGCCGCTGTCTCGAGGCGCGGCGCGACGTGCAGGCCGATCTCGTGCGCGCCGTTGCCGAACCACCACAGCAGGCCCCAGCCGAGCAGCAGCCGGTGCAGGTGGCGCTCGCGCGGGCGCAGCAGCCCGCGACCGCGGAACAGCAGGCAGGCGCGAGGCGAGCGCGCCCGCGCTGATGAACACGCCGCCGAGGAACTGCGCGTTCAGCAGCGCGGTGTGCGCGGCGCTGCCGCTGGCGATGAGCCAGAACGCCAGGCCCGCGGCGAACTGCAGCAGCACGCCCCAGGCGCGCGCCAGCACACGCTGCTGGCGCAGCGCCGATCCACACCAGCCCGGCGCCTTCCAGCGCCCAGGCCGCGGCGGTGATGTGGCCGTCGAAGGCGAAGGGGATCGCGACGCTGAGCGCCATCACCCCGAGCGCGAGAAAGCATTCGTTCAGCATGCGCAGCTCGGCCAGCCCGCGGCGCCACAGCCAGCGCGCCACCAGCAGATAGACCGCGCCCATGCCCAGGGCGCTCCACGCGCGGCCGAACTCGATGTCGCGTACCAGCGGCCACTGCAGCGCGAAGAACACCAGCGGCAGGCCGAAGACCAGCGTGCCGTCGACGTAGCCGCGCAGGCGCGGCGGATGGCGGTGCGCGAACAGCGCCGCGACCGCGACGTAGAACAGGAACGACAGCACCAGGAAGGGCTCGGTGCTGGCGAAGTACTCGGGCCGGTAGTAGCGGTGGCCCCAGGCGGCGGCGATGACGAAGGTGAACACGAAACCGGTGAGGTTCAGCACGCGCCAGGCCTTGAACCAGGCGATGCCGACGATGCCGAGGTTCAGCAGCGCGTAGTAGCTGAACAGCGCCACGTGGCTGCCGCTGCCGGTGGAGGTCAGCACCGGCGCGAGGAAGCCGCCGATGGTGCCCAGCGTTGCCAGCGCGCGCGCATCCTGCAGCACCGCGAGTGCGGCCGACAGCGCCACCAGCGCGAGCAGCAGCACGAAGGTGAAGCCGAGCGGCAGCAGCTGGTAGAGCCGCGCCGCCGCGAAGATCGTGAGGTAGAGGATGCCGATGCCGCCGCCCTGCAGGATCAGCCCGAAGGCCGCGCGGCGCGCGCGCAGGCGCCAGCCGGTGACGATCAGCGCGAGCGCCGCCGCGGCGGTGCCCGCGAGCCGCACCTCGATCGGCAGCGCGTTGCGCTCGACCGCGTACTTCAGCAGGAAGGACACGCCGACGAACAGCACCAGCACGCCGGCCTTGGCGACCACGTTGCCGGTGGTCGCGTAGTCCTTGAGCCACGCGATGCCGCGATCGACCGCGTTCGGCGCCCGGGCCGCTGCGCTCTGCCGGGCGTGTGCCGGCGTGTGCTGCCGGATGCGCCGCGGGGCCTGCGCGTTGCGGGTTCCTGCCAGCCGGGGCCGGCGGCCGGAACCGGCGGCTGCGACCGCGGCGGCCACGGGCATCGATGTCGCGGCGCCGTGTCGCGCGCGGGGACGCCGCGCGGCTCGGGGAGTGCCGCTGTCGGTGGCGGCGCCGCGGCGAGCGCGCTCTCGAGCTTGCGCAGGCGCTCGTTCAGCGCGATCTGCCAGCCGGCCAGCACGCCGAGCACGAAGCCGAACAGCGCGCCGCCGCCACCGAGCAGGATGCCGCCGCAGACGGCCAGTATCAGCGCCAGTGACCAGCGTGAGCGGCGCGAATTTCATCCGGCGATCCGCTCTGGCCGAGACCAGCCACGCCGCCGAGCGCATCATCATTCGGCCGTCGCGGTAGTGCGGCGCGAGAGCCGCGCCGATGTCGGCGAGGGCGCGCGCGCGCTGGTCGTCGTCGAGCGGCGCGATGCAGCGCGCTCACCGGCCCCGCCTGCACCATCGCATCGGTGGCCGCGGCGAGGGTATCGCCCTCGGCGAAGCAGAGCTCCGTCTGCAGGTCGTCGAACTGCACGGCGTCGAAGCCGGCCGCCTCGAGGATGCCGGTGACGCGCGCGCGGTCGGCGAAGGCGAAGGGCCCCGGCGCGTGCGGATCCGTCGCTGCCGGCGCGGGCACGTGGCGCAGCGCGGCCTGCAGCGGCAGCCGGAGCCAGTCGTTCAGCGCCGGTGCCTGCCAGCAGCAGAACACCAGGCGCGCGCCGCGGCGTGCAGGCCGCGTGCAGGTTGCGGAAGGCCGCCACCGGGTCGGCGAAGAACATCACGCCGAAGCGCGAGAACAGCAGTTCGAAGCTCGCCGGCTCGAACCGGTGCGTCGAGGCATCGGCGAGCAGGCACTCGACAGGCGCGGCGTGCGCGGCCGCGCGCCGGCGCGCTATGCGCCAGCATGGGCGCGGAGATGTCGATGCCGGTGACGTGCGCGCCCGGGCCGAGGTGGCGCGCCAGCGCCAGCGTCTGGTTGCCGCAGCCGCAGCCGATGTCCAGCGCGCGCGTGGCGGTATCCGGTCCGATGCGCGCGAGCAGCGGCGCGGTCAGCGGGCCGATGGTGCGCTCGAACTGCGCATCGTGCTCGGCCCAGCGCCGCCCGCCCTCGCCGTTCCAGAACTCGACCTGCTGTTCATTGTCATTGCCGTTCATTCCTGTTGCCTCGAAGCCGCTTTTGATGCATATCATGCGGAATTGCGGGCGTGGTGGATAGAATGCCTCCGTTCGTTTTCCCGGATACAAACAACAGGATCGGGATGCGCAAATTCGTTTCGACGGCGTTTTTCCTCCGTTTCGCACCGTGCATGGGCTGGCTCGCGCTGGCCGCGTTGCCGTGCCTCCCCGCTCCCGCGGTGGCCGCGCCCGAGCCGGCAATGATGATGCCGCGCGCGCAGCACAGCCTGCTCGTCGACATCGTGCGCGCCGGCGAACGGCTGGTCGCGGTGGGCGAGCGCGGCCACGTGCTGTATTCCGACGATTCGGGCCAGAGCTGGACGCAGGCACGGGTTCCGGTGTCGGTCCTGCTGACGGCGGTATGGTTCGCCGATGCCCGGCACGGCTGGGCCGTGGGACACGACGGGATGGTCATCGCCAGCAGCGACGGCGGTGCGAGCTGGCAGCTGCAGCGCGACGGCGTGGCCGCGCAGGCGGAGCTGGACCGGGCGCGCGCTGGAAGCAAGCGAAGCGCGCGCTCGCGGCGCTGGAGAGCGGTGGCGGTGACCCGGCAGCCATCGAGGAGGCCCGCCTCGACGCTCGAGGAAGCCGAGGAACGCCTTGCCGAGCCGGTGTACGCGCCGCCCTTGATGGACGTCTGGTTCGCGGATGCCGGGCACGGCATCGCGGTGGGCGCCTACGGCAGCCTGCTCGTCACCGCGGACGGCGGACGCACGTGGTCCGACGCGCGGGCGCGCATGGACAACCCCGATGAGCTGCACTACTACGCGATCGCCCCGGGCGGTGGCGGCAGGCTGCTGATCGTCGGCGAATCCGGGATCATGTTCCGCTCGCGCGACGGCGGCGCGCAGCTGGGAGCCGCTCCCTGCGGCCTACGCGGGGCACGCTGTTCGGCGCATTCACCGTGCCGCCCGGCGACACCGTCTACGTGTATCGGCCTGCAGGGCAACGTGCTGGTCTCGCGGGATTTCGGCGACACCTGGACGGCGCCTGCACAGCGCGCAGCGAGTCCGTGCTCGCCGGCGCTGCCGTCGTGCGCGAGGGCGAGGCACTGATCGTGGGCAGCGTGGGCACGATCCTGCGCGCGCGGCTCGATGCCGCCGTGCTCGAGGAGCACGGCGTCGATCGGCTGCGCGACAACCTGGCCGCGCGTCGCCGTCGCACCCGACGGCAGCGTCGTACTGGTCGGAGAGAAGGGCGTGATGCGCCTGGCGGGCGACGGCGGTGGAAGCCTCGCGGTGGCCGGTGACCCCGCGCCGGCGGGAGGGCGCTGAGATGGCGGCGGAAGCGGATTCCGTGGCCAGGCGCGAGGAACAGCTTCATCGAGCGGCTGGTGTTCGGGCAGCGGCCGCTGCTGATCGCGGTATTCCTGCTGCTGACGGTATTCTTCGCCTGGCAGACCGCGAAGCTGCGCCCCGACGCCAGCTTCGAGAAGATGATCCCGATGCAGCACCCCTTCATCCAGGGCATGATGAAGCACATCGCCGAGCTCGGCGCCTCGGGCACGACGATACAGATCGCCGTCGAGAACACGCAGGGCGACATCTTCGATCCGCACTACCTCGAGATGCTGCGCAAGGTCACCGACGAGGTCTTCTACATCGAGGGCATCGACCGCAACCGGCTGAAGTCGCTGTGGACGCCCACGGTGCGCTGGACCGAGGTCACGGAGTCGGGCTTCGAGGGCGGCGTCGTGATGCCCGACACCTACGACGGCTCCGCCGAGAGCCTGGAGGTGCTGCGCCACAACCTGATGCGCTCGGGGCAGGTCGGCCGCCTGGTGGCCAACAACATGCGCTCCAGCATCGTCGAGGCGCCGATATTCGACCGCGATCCCGATCACCGGCAAGCAGCTCGATTACCACGCGTTCTCGCAGGAGCTCGAGACGCGCATCCGCGACCGCTTCCAGGACGACAAGGTGCGGGTGCACATCATCGGCTTCGCCAAGATCGTGGGCGACCTGCTGGAAGGGGTCACGGCGATCTTCCTGTTCGCGGTGATCACCGTCGTCATCACCTCGGCGATGCTGTTCTTCTACACGCGCAGTCTCGCGGCCACCATCGCGCCCATCGCGTGCTCGGTCATGGCGGTGATCTGGCAGATGGGGCTGCTGACCACGCTCGGCTACGGTCTCAATGCCTACTCGATACTGATTCCCTTCCTGATCTTCGCGATCGGCGTCAGCCACGGCGTCCAGGTCGTCAACGCCACGGGCGCGGAAACCGTCGCGGGCAGGTCGCGCATCATGGCGGCGAGGCTCGGCTTTCGCGGCCTCTACATCGCCGGCATGGCGGCGCTGCTCACCGACGCGGTCGGCTTCCTCACCATGATGCTGATCGACATCGAGGTGATCCAGGATCTCGGCATCGCTGCCAGCGTCGGCGTCGGCGTCATCGTGCTCACGAACCTGGTGCTGCTGCCGGTGCTCATGTCCTACCTCGGCATCTCGCCCCGCGGCACACAGCGCATCGCCGAGCGCCAGGCGGCGGATCCCGCGATCTGGCGGTTGCTGGCCCGCTGTGCCAGTCCGCGCCTCGCCGCGGTGTCGGTGCTGCTCGCGCTCGCCGGCTACACGCTGGGGATCATGGCCGGTCGCGGGCTCGCAGATCGGCGATCTCGACGCGGGGGCGCCCGAACTGCACCCGCACTCGCGCTACAACCTCGACAACAGCTTCATCACCGAGAACTACTCGACCAGCTCGGACGTGCTGGTCGTGATGGTCGAGACGAAGCCCGAGACCTGTTTCCTCTATTCCAGTCTCGCGCTGATCGACCGCTTTGCCTGGCAGATGCAGAACGTGCCCGGCGTGGAGTCGACGATGTCGCTCGCCGAGGTGGCGCGGCTCGTGACCATGGGCTTCAACGAGGGCAGCCTGAAGTGGGCCACGCTGGTCCGCAACCAGCGCGCGCTGGACACCACCTTCGGCATGGTGCCGCCGCAGCTGGTGAACGCCGACTGCAGCCTGGCGCCGGTCGCGCTGTTCCTGACCGACCACAAGGCCGACACGCTGGCCACCGTGGTGCGCGAGGTGAAGGCCTTCGCGGCACGGCACGACAGCGAGGACATCCGCTTCGTGCTGGCCGCGGGCAACGCCGGCGTCGAGGCGGCGACGAACGAGGAAATCGCCACCGCGCAGACCCAGATCCTGATCCTCGTCTACTCGGTGGTCGCGGCGCTGGTGTTCCTCAGTTTCCGTTCCTTCACCGCGGTGATCTGCATCATGGTGCCGCTCGGCCTGACCTCGGTGCTGTGCAACGCGCTGATGGCCTGGTTCGGGATCGGCGTCAAGGTCGCCACGCTGCCGGTGATCGCGCTCGGCGTCGGCGTGGGCGTCGACTATGCAATCTACATCTACAACCGCCTGCAGATCTTCCTGCAGCAGGGCATGACGCTCGAAGAGGCCTACTACCGCGCGCTGCGCCACACCGGCGCGGCGGTGAGCCTGACCGGCGTGGCGCTGGCGATCGGCGTGGCGACGTGGATGTGGTCGCCGATCAAGTTCCAGGCCGACATGGGCAAGCTGCTCACCTTCATGTTCCTGTGGAACATGGTCGGCGCGCTGTGGCTGCTGCCGGCGCTGGCGCACTTCCTGATCGGGCGCAAGGCCGCGCCCGCGCTGCGGGCCGAGACCGCGCGTTGATGCGCAGACACAAGGGGAATACATCGTGAACAGAACCAGATCCGCGCTCCATTGCGCGCATTGTCGCGGGAGGCATCCTGCTGGCGCCGTTCGAGGCGCAGCGCACTGAGTTTCGAGAGCGAGTCGGGGCTGCAGCTCGCGCTCGACACGACACTGACCTACGGCGCGCAATGGCGCGTGGAGGACGCCAAGGGCAGCCAGCTGCGCCGGCCCGACCCGGCGTGGAGTTTCGCCGAGCGCTTCGCCTTCCTGACGGCGCAGGACACCGTGATCGCGCAGAACATGGACGACGGCAACAACAGCTTCGATACCGGGCTGATCTCGAACCGCGTCACCGCGCTCGTGGACATGGAGATCAAGCAGGACAACTACGGCGCGTTCGTGCGCGCCAAGGCCTTCTACGACGACGTGTACGCCAACCAGCACAACGACATGGACGAGATCGGCTACCGTACCTTCAACAATGCCCCCACGACGCCGCTGCGGCAACTTCCCGGACGAGACCGAGGACGAGCACGGCGCGCATGCCGAGTTCCTCGACGCCTACGCCTACGCGAGCTTCGACGTCGGCGAGCGCGTGCTCGACCTGCGCGTCGGCAGCCAGGTGATCAACTGGGGCGAGGCGACCTTCTTCTCCGGCATCAACGGCATGCAGAACCGCTTCGACGCCTCGGTCGCGAACGTGCCCGGCACCGAGGTCAAGGAGATCTTCCTGCCCACGGGCGCGGTGTACGCGCAGATCGACCTCACGTCGGCGCTCGCACTGCAGACCTACTACCAGTACGACTGGAAGCACACGATCCTGAACGGCGTCGGCAGCTACTTCAGCCAGCAGGATTATCTCGGTCCCGGCGCGCGACAACTTCTACGTCGGCGCGCGCGGGCTGTTCGGCCTCGATCCGCTGCATCCCGCGCCTCGAGGACGACGAGCCCGGCGACCAGGGCCAGTACGGCGTGGCGCTGCGCTACAGCCTGGAGTCGGGCACCGAGCTGGGCTTCTACTACCTGAACGCGCACAACAAGGCGCCGAGCTTCGAGCGCCAGGACGTCGCCATCGCGGGCTCGCAGCTGCCGGTCAGCTATCGCATACGCTATTTCGACGACATCCGCACGATGGGCGCGAGCTTCACCACGCTGGTCGGCGACACGCAGGTCAACGGCGAGCTCTCGTACCGCGCGAACACGCCCTTCGCCAATGCCGCCGGCACCCCCGAGCGCGAGGAGCTGCTGCAGGGGCAGGTGGGCTTCACGCAGGTGTTCCGTCCCAATGCGCTGTGGGACGATCTCACCGTGGTCGGCGAGTTCGTCGGGCTCGACGTGCTGGGCAAGCAGGGCGACGACCTGGGCTTCGACGCGCGCGCCTTCAGCTACGCCGTGCGCGCGGATTTCGCCTACAAGAACGTGATGCAGGCGCTGGACACGAACGTGCTGGTGTTCGTGAGCCACACGCTCGACGGCACGGTGCGCGAGGCGAACATGGTCGACGACTCGGTGCTGGCCAGCGTTGCGCTGCGCGGCACCTGGCTCGACAAGATCATCGCCGAGCTGAGCTACGCGAGATATTTCGGCGGCGGCTTCGACAACTGGATCATCGACCGCGACAACGTCGCGTTCAACATCAAGTACAGCTTCTGACAGGCGCAACGGGAGATACGGGCATGCGTGCACTGCTGATCGGCGGACTGACGATGGCGCTCGCCGCGCCGCTGGCCCTCGCCAAGGTGAGCGAGGAGGAGGCGGCGCGCCTGGGCAAGGATCTCACGCCGACGGGCGCGGAGGTCGCGGGCAACGCGGACGGGTCGATCCCGGCGTGGAGCGGCAAGATCATCGGCCTGCCGCCGGGGCTGAAGTGGGACGGCCCCGGCACCGTCTACCCCGATCCCTACGCGGGCGAGAAGCCGCTGTTCTCGATCACCGCCGAGAACATGGAGCAGTACGCCGCGCGCCTCAGCGAGGGCCAGAAGGCGCTGTTCCGCACCTATCCCAAGACCTTCCGCATGGACGTCTATCCCACGCACCGCGACTTCGGCGTGACCACGGAATTTGCGGCGCGGGCACGCCACAACGCCACGCATGCGGAACTGTTCAACGGCGACGACGGCGTCAACGGCTACACCGGCGGCCTGCCGTTTCCCATACCCTCGATGGGCGCCCACCCGATCTGGAACTCGCGTCTCAACACCCCCTCCTACAACATGGAGGGGCTCACCGACGACGTCGTCGTCTACCCCAACGGGAGCCGCTCGCTGCGTCGCGGCGTGACGTACATGAAGGTCCTGTTCTCCAACCCGGACATCCCCATCGGCGCCGACTTCAAGTCGCTCAGCAAGTATTCCGCCTACATCTGGTTCGCGGTCGAAGAACCGGTGCGTGACAAGGGCACGATCACGCTGATCCTCGAACCGCTGGATTATTCCGAGACGCCGCGCAGCGTGTGGCGCTACCTGCCCGGTTCCCGCCGCATCCGCCAGGCCCCGAACGTCGGCTACGACACGCCCGACGGTCCCGGCGGGTTCCTCACCATCGACGACACGCTGGGTTTCAACGGCGCGATGGACCGCTTCGAGTGGACGCTGGTCGGGCGGCAGGAAATGTACGTGCCGTTCCACAGCTACCGTTTCGACGACCCCTCGCTGACGCAGGAGCAGCTGCTGACGGTGGGGCATGCCAACCCGGACTACATGCGCTACGAACTGCGGCGCGTCTGGGTCGTGGAGGCCACACTGCGCGAGGGCTTCCGCCACATCTACGGCAAGCGGCGCTTCTACGTCGAGGAGGACGGCTGGCACATCGCGATCACGGAGAACTACGACGGCCGCGGCGAACTGTGGAAGACGGTGATGATCAACTCGCTCTACGCTGTTCGACAAGCAAGGCTACGACATCCGCAGCCAGATGTTCCACGACCTGCGTGCCGGCGTGTACAACACCACGCGGATGACCAACTGGACCAAGCCGTGGAACTTCTCGGCGCCGGATCTGGGCGAGGCGTTCTTCACCGTCGACAACCTGCGCAAGTCCGGCAAGCGCTGATGCCGGTCCAGCCCGCGCGGGCCGGGCATCGGCAAAGCACGCGTCGGCATGAATGCCGACCTACACCTCAAGGGTTCGGCACAGCCGAACCCGCCGAGGTCGGCGGCGCACCACCTGTCCGCATGAATGCGGACCTACACCAGGGGTTCGGCGCAGCCGAGCCCGCCGGGCATCGGCAAAGCACACGTCGGCATGAATGCCGACCTACAACAGTTCGAGGATCACCACGGGAATCTCGCGCGTCGTCAGCGACTGGTAGTGCGCGTAGGTGGGCACGCGCGTCGTGAGCTCGGCCCACAGCGCCGCGCGTTCCTCGCCGGTGGCGATGCGCGCGCGGGCGCGCATGGCGCTTGCGGTCGATGTAGACCGCGACCTGCGCAGCGGCGCGCAGGTTGCCGACCCACGCGGGGTCGGTGGGCATGCCGCCCTTGCTGCCCACCACCACCAGCTTGCCGTCGATGCGGAACCACGGCAGCACGGCCTGGCGGCGCTCGCCGCTCTTGCTGCCGCGCGTCTCCAGCAGCAGCGCCGGCTGCGGCGCGAAACCGGCCTGGCGCGCGAATACGCGGTTCAGCAGCGACTCGCCGGTCCAGCGCACCAGCGCACGGTCGAAGGCGAGGCCCGATGGCGACATCAGGAGCTTCATCAGCGGCGACATGGGCGTTTCCTGGCGGTGTCCGGTGGCAGCGGCGCACGCTAGCATCGCGCGAGCGCCGCCAGCAAGGTGTGCGGGCGGATTGATCCGGGCGCCCGCGCTTCATTACCATGGCGGCCCGTTCACGCACCGCACCGAGGATTGCGCGCCACATGTCCGACCAACGCCCGGTGGGTGTGTTCGATTCCGGCGTGGGCGGGCTCTCGATCGTGCGCGAGATGCGCCGGCAGATGCCGCGGCTCGACATCGTCTACGTATCCGATGCGCGCTACCTCCCCTATGGCGAGAAGACCGATGCGTTCATCCGCGAGCGCGCCTTCGCGATCAGCGAATTCCTGGTCGCCGCCGGCGCGCGCGCACTGGTGATCGCCTGCAACACCGCCACCGCGGCCGCGGCGCACGAGCTGCGCGCGCACTACGCACTGCCCATCGTCGGCATCGAGCCGGCGGTGAAGCCGGCCGCGCAGGCCACGCGCAGCGGCATCGTCGGCATCCTCGCCACCGCCGGCACGCTGCAGAGCCGCAAGTACGCCGAGCTGCTGCAGCGCTTCGGGCATTTCGCGCGGGTGCTGAGCCAGCCGGCGAGCGGCCTCGTGGAGCAGGTGGAGGCGGGCGATCTCGACGGGCCGCGCACGCTGGCGCTGCTGCGCACCTGCCTGCAGCCGCTGCTCGATGCCGGCGCCGACACCGTGGTGCTCGGCTGCACGCACTACCCGTTCCTGCTCGACAGCATCCGCGCCGTGGTCGGTCCGCAGGTGCAGGTGATCGACCCGGGCGCCGCGGTGGCGCGCCGCGTCGCGGAGGTGCTGGGCGAGGCGCTCGACGGCGGCGGCACGCTGCGCTGCTACACCAGCGGCAACGCGCCGGCGCAGCAGGCGCTGATGTGCCGGCTGCTGGGCGAGGCGGTCACGGTGGAGCCGCTGCCCGAAGCCAGTTGCGTGCCGCCGCGCACCGGGCTGGCGTGCTGAATCCGCGTGGAGCACACCGTGTCGCCCGATGCCGCCAGCGTGACCACGTTCTACCTCGAGATGCGCGCACCCGCCGAGCTGCGGCCCGCGCACCGCCAGGACGCGCTCGACGTGCGCGAGTGCGAGATCCCGCAGTTCGAGGTGAACCGCTTCCTGTACCGTTTCGTCGGCGCCGCGTGGGAATGGACCGACAAGCTGTGCTGGCGCGACGAGCAGTGGCGCGCCTGGGCCGAAGACCCCAGGCTGCGCACCTGGATCGCGTATCACCGCGGCTCGCCCGCGGGCTACTTCGAGCTGCAGAAGCAGGCGGGCGACGAAGTCGAGATCGCGTATTTCGGGTTGGCGCCGGCGTTCATCGGCCGCGGTTTCGGCGGCGACCTGCTCTCGCGCTGCATCGAGTGCGCCTGGGACTGGGACGCGACGCGCGTGTGGGTGCACACCTGCTCGCTCGATCACCCCTCGGCGCTGGCGAACTACCGGGCGCGCGGCATGCGGCTCTACCGACAGGAAATTCACGAGCGCTGAATCACGGAGGCCATCATGACATTCAGACCGCGCCGTTCGGCGCTCTACATGCCCGGTTCCAACGCGCGCGCGCTCGACAAGGCGCGCACGCTGCCGGCCGACACGCTGATCCTCGATCTCGAGGACGCGGTCGCGCCCGAGCGCAAGGCCGAGGCGCGCCAGCAGGTGCGCGCCGCGATCGCCGCGGGCGGCTACGGCCGGCGCGAGCTGCTGGTGCGCGCCAACGCGCTGGACACGCCGTGGGGCGAGGAGGACCTGCGCGCCTTCGCCGAACGCCGGCGCCGACGGCATCGTGCTGGCCAAGGTCTCGTCGCCGGCGCGACGTGCTGCAGGCCGTGCGGATACTCGAGGCAGGCCGGCGCGCCGGACACGCTCGCGCTGTGGATCATGGCCGAGACCGCGCGCTGCATCCTCGACATCGATGCCATTGCCGGCGCGCACCCGCGCCTCGCCGGCATCCTGCTGGGCACCACGGATCTCGCGCGCGAACTGCGCGTGCGCCACACCCCGGAGCGCCTCGGTTTCATGACCGCGCTGAATCTCTGCGTGCTGGCGGCGCGCGCGCACGGGCTCGACGTGCTCGACGGCGTGCACCTCGACCTCGAGGACGACGCCGGGCTGCGCCAGGCCTGCGAGCAGGGGCGCGAGCTCGGTTTCGACGGCAAGACGCTGATCCATCCGCGCCAGCTCGAGGCGGCCAACGCGGTGTTCGCGCCGGCGCCCGAGGAGCTCGATCGCGCGCGCGAGATCATCGCGGCCTGGCGCGAGGCCAGCGCGCGCGGCAGCGCGGTCGTGGTGGTGGGTGGCCGGCTGGTCGAGAACATGCACGTGGCCGAGGCCGAGCGCCTGATCGCGGTGGCCGAGGCGGTGGCGGAGATGGGTTGGTAGGTCGGCATTCATGCCGACATGGGCATGTTCATGGCGGGTTCGGCGTCGCCGAACCCTTGTCGGGTGTAGGTCGGCATTCATGCCGACATGGGACACGCTCATGGCGGGTTCGGCGTTGCCGAACCCTTGTCGGGCTGAAGCCCGACCTACGAGCCCGACCTACTCGTGGCGCAGCGCTTCGATGGGGTCGAGCTGCGCGGCGCGTCGCGCGGGGAAGTAGCCGAACACCACGCCGATCACGGCGGAGAAGGCAAAGGACAGCAGGTTCACGCCCGGGTCGAACACGAACGGCAGCGACATCATGTTCGCCAGCACGAGCGAGGCGACCGTCGCGAGCACGATGCCCGCGAGTCCGCCCAGCGAGGCGAGGACCACGGCCTCGATCAGGAACTGCAGCAGCACCTCGCGCTCCAGCGCCCCGATGGCCAGCCGTATGCCGATCTCGCGCGTCCTCTCGGTGACCGACACCAGCATGATGTTCATGATGCCGACGCCGCCCACCAGCAGGCTCACGGCGGCCACGGCGCCGAGCAGCGTGGTCAGCGTGCGCGTGGTGCCGGTCAGCGCCTCCATCAGCTGGCGCGGATCCATCACCATGAAGTCGTCGGCCTCGTTGCGGCCGATGTTGCGCCGCTCGCGCATGATCTCGGCTATCCGGTCCTTGACGCGGTCGATCGAGGCGCCCTCGCGCACCGAGACCATCAGGTAGCTCACGTCCTGCGAGCCGCTGATGCGCCGCTGCACGGTGCGCAGCGGCATGATGACCGTGTCGTCCTGGTCGCGGCCCATCGTCGACTGCCCCTTGGGTGCCAGCAGTCCGATCACCTCGCAGGAGAACTGCTTCACGCGCATGCGGCTGCCGATCGGGTTCCCGGCGCCGAAGAGCTCCTTGCGGATGGTGTCGCCGATCACGCACACGGCCGCGCCGGCGCGCTGTTCCGCTGCGCTGAAAATGCGCCCGTCCGCCAGGCTCCACCTGTTTGCGGCGAAATAGTCCGTGGTTGCGCCGGTGGCGGTGGTGGACCAGTTCTCGGCATGGCTCACCACGGTCACGCTGGCACCGACCACGGGCACCACGGCAACGGCATCCCGCAGTTGCTGGCGCAGCGCGTCGGCATCGGCGACACGGAAGTTGGCAGCGCCTTCGGGCGGCCCCATGCGCCGCCCGGGTCGCACCGTCAGCAGGTTGCTGCCCATGCTGCCGATCTGCTGCTGGATCGAGCGCGTGGCGCCGTTGCCGAGCGTGACCATCGTGATCACCGCCGACACGCCGATGACGATCCCGAGCACGGTCAGGAAGGAGCGCAGCAGGTTGCGACGGATCGCACGCAGCGCGAGCAACAGCGCGTTCAGCAGCATCAGCGCGTTGCTCCGTTGTGGTTGTCGGATTCGACCTGGCCGTCGACGATGCGGATCACGCGCCCGGCGTAGGCGGCAATGTCCGCCTCGTGCGTGACCATCAGCACCGTGATGCCCTGGTCGCGGTTCAGCCGGGTCAGCAGTTGCATGATCTCGTGGCCGGTGCGCGAATCGAGGTTGCCGGTCGGTTCGTCGGCGAACAGGATCACCGGATCCGTGACGATCGCGCGCGCGATCGCCACGCGCTGCTGCTGCCCGCCGGAGAGCTCCCCCGGCGTGTGCCGTTCGCGATCGGCGAGCCCGACCGCGGCCAGCGCCCTGCGCGCGAGCTGGTGGCGATGCGCCGCCGGCTCGCCGCGGTAGAGCAGCGGCAGCTCGACGTTCTCCAGCGCCGAGGTGCGCCCGAGCAGGTTGAAGCCCTGGAACACGAAGCCGATGAAGCGCCGCCGCAGCAGCGCGCGCTGGTTGCGCGAGAGCGACTGGACCGGCACGCCACGGAACAGGTAGCTGCCGCCGGTGGGCGAATCCAGGCAGCCGAGGATGTTCATCGCGGTGGACTTGCCCGAGCCGCTGGGGCCCATTATCGCCACGAACTCGCCCTGCCCGATGCTGAAGCTCACGCCGCGCAGTACCTGCACCGTCGCATCGCCCGTGCCGTAGGTCCTGGTGATGCCCTCGAGGCGTATCAGCGGCGCTGCAGCCTGCGTCACCTGGCGTTCTCCACGCGCTCCGTGATGACCTGCATGCCTTCCTGCACCGCCTCACCGCTCACCTCGGTGCTGGTGCCGTCGCTCGCGCCCGTACGGATCGGTATGCGCACCGGCGCGCCGTCGCGCAGGATCCAGACCTGCTGCTCGCCATTGCCCGTGCCGTTGTCGGCGGGCCGCGCCATGCGCGCCGGCGGCCGCGGGATCAGGCTGCCGACCACGCCGCGGCTCGGCTGCGCCGCGGGCATCCCTGCCGGCGGCGCGAAGCGCAGCGCGGCGTTCGGCACCAGCAGCACGTGCTCGCGCCGCTGCGTGGTTATCTCGGCCGTGGCGGTCATGCCGGGGCGCAGGCTCAGGTCGTCGTTGTTCACGGTGAGCACGGTCTTGTAGGAAATCACGCCTTCCGCCTCCTGCGAACCGTAGCCGACCCGCGCGATCTCGGAAGGGTATTCGCGCCCCGGCCAGGCATCGACCGTGAAGGTGGCCTGCTGTCCCTTTTGCACCTGCCCCACGTCGGCTTCGTCGACGTCGACCTCGAGCGTCATCTGCCTGAGGTTCTCGGCCAGCGTGAACAGCACCGGCGCCTGCATCATCGCGGCGACGGTCTGGCCGGGCTCGATCTGGCGCGACAGCACGATGCCGTCGATCGGCGAGTGGACCGAGGACAGCTCGATGTTCGTTTCGTCGACGCCGACGGCTGCCCGCCACTGGTTCACCGCGGCCCCCGCGCTCGCCGCCGCGGCCTCGGCGCGCTTGAGCGTCGCGCTCGCGCTGTCGAGCTCGGCCTGCGAGGGCACCTTGCCGCCGGAGAGCTCGGCCACGTGACGCAGGCGCGCCAGGTTCGCGCGCGCCTCGTCCACCGAGGCCTGCGCCTCCAGCACCTGCGCCTGTGCCGAGGCGAGCGAGGCGCGCGACTGCGTCAGCTGGTTCTGCAGCTTGGTGGTGTCGAGCCGCGCGAGCACCTGGTTTTTTGTGACGATGTCGTTGTCGTCGACGAACACCGCCTCGATGGTGCCCGAGAGCTCGCTGCCCACGTCGACCTGGTTGGTGGGCTGCAGGTTGCCGGTGGCCGACACGGTCACGACGAGGTCGCCGCGCCGGACGGCTTCGGTGCGGTACTCCACGGCACTCTTGCCGTCGCCGTAGAGCCACAGCAGCGCGCCGGCGAGCAGCGCGAGCCCGGCGCCGACGAGTGCCAGGAGCCGGCGCCGGCCGTGCCCGTGCGGGGCGGAGGAGAGGATCTGCGCGAGCTCGTCGGCCCCGCCGGTTGCTTTCGTCATCGTGTGCTCGTTTCCGGGCTCGCAGGGTTGTTCGTGGCTCCAGCCGCCGCCGAGCGCCTTGTAGAGGCGCACGATCGCGCCCGCGCGATCGGCGCTGGCGACGGCGAGGCTGCTCTCGGTGACCAGCTGCGTGCGCTCGGCGACCAGCAGCGTCGCGAAATCGATCAGCCCGCTCTCGTACTGCACGCGCGCGAGCATCGCCGCATTGCGCGCAGCCTCGACCGCCGCGCTGAGCGCGGCCTGCTGGCGCTGCGTGCCGGCGAAGGCGGCGAGCGCGTTCTCGGTCTCCTCGAGCGCGCCGAGCACCGTGGCCTCGTATGCCGCGAGGGCCTGCTCCTGCTGGGCGCTGCGGATCTCCACCTGCTGGCGCAGGCGCCCGCCATCGAACAGCGGCGCGGCCAGCTGGCCGGCCCACGACCACGCATCGGCATCGCTCGCGTCGAGTCCGCTGACGGTGTTCGACTGCAGCCCGAGGGTGCCGCTCAGCGACAGCGAGGGATAGCGCGCGGCCTCGGCGGCCCCGATACGCGCGGTGGCCGCAGCGAGATTGCGCTCGGCCACGCGCACGTCCGGTCGTTCGCGCAGCGCCTCGGCGGGAATCCCGACGGCGAGCCGCACCGAGGGCAGCGGAATCGGTGCGGCGCCGGTGATCTGCGCGTCGAGCGTGCCGGGCGCCTGCGCCAGCAGCACCGCGATGCGGTTCAGCGCCGCGCTCAGGCTGGTCTCCAGCACCGGCACCTCGGCGCGGGTCTGTTCCAGGTTCGCGCGCGCCTGCTCGGCGTCGAGCGCGCTGTCGAGTCCCGCCGTCGCGCGCCATGCCGTGAGCTGCGCGGTGTCGGACAGGGTCTCGAGGTTGCGCCGCGCGATGCGCAGCCGTTCCTGCAGCGCGCGCACGTCGATGTACTCCAGTGCCACCTCGGCGGCGAGCGTGACCTGCACGTCGCGCAGGCTCGCCTCGCTTGCTTCCAGGTCAGCCTGGGCCGCCTCGGTTGCGCGCCGCACGCCGCCGAACAGATCCGCCTCCCACATCGCATCGAAGCCGGCCTGGTAGAAACTGCTGGCGCGGCTGCTGCCGTAGGAACCGCTGCCGCGGCTGCGCGAGTGCGCGGCCGCGGCGTTGACGCCGGGGTACCAGTCCGCAGCGGCCTGGGCGCGCAGCGCACGCGCCTCGCGCAGCCGGGCACGCGCCTCGCGCACGTCGGTGTTCGCGGCGAGCGCGCGCTCGATCAGCGCGGCGAGCGCCGTGTCGTCGAATTGAGCCCACCACGCCGCGAGCGAACCGGCATCGCTCGCGCCCGCCGCGAGGCCCTCGCCCAGCGGCGCCTGCCAGGCCGCGGGTGCAGCGGTGTCGGGCGCGACGTAGTCGGGCCCGACGGTGCAGGCGCCGAGCAGCGCGGCGAGCGCCGGCGCCACGGCCAGCGCGCCCATGGCGCGTGGCGGCGCTGCGCGTCGTCGGGATCGTTCGTTCATGCTTCGCCGTGCGCGAGCCAGCGCGCGCAGTCGGCGCCGAGCTCGGCTTCGGCGCGCCGTTCGTAGCGTGCCGATTCCTCCGCGCTCAGCGTGTCGCGCCAGCGGCCGTTGGTGCCCTTGTTCATGAAGATGTCGGCGCCGGCATCCCAGAACGCGCCGCCGAGCGGCGCGGCCTTGGCGCCGTGCTGCTTCATCCAGTCGAAGCTGCAGTACTCCAGGATGGCATCCCGACGCGAGGGATCGATCGGCGATGTCGAGGAACGCCGCGATGCGCTGCATCTCCCCGGGCAGGTCGCGCTTGAGGTCCGCGAAATGCAGCAGCATCACGTTCGGCAGCTCGCGGATCGGCCACCAGCTGCGCACGTTCTGCCAGAACGGCCAGAACGGATGGCCGTCGCGTTCCAGCCACTCGTGCCAGTACTGGCGGATGTCGCCCGGCGGGGGCTCGATCGGCGGGCCGACGCGCCCGGGCGTTTCGTTGAGCACGTCGTACCACAGCTGGTTGGCGTTGGCGTGGTGGTTGTACAGGCTCCACACCACGTCGCGGCCGTCGCGCGCGACGTAGATGTACTTCGCGCGCGGCGAGAAGCGCAGCGCGTCGACCGGCAGGTGCGTCTTCAGGAAACGCCGGTGCGTCTGCGCTTCGACCACGGGCAGCTTGATCTGCTTCGGCGGCACGCGCAGGTCCAGCCACGGCGACAGCTCCGCCACGGCGAGATCGGGGTCGCCGCCGAAGATCAGCTGCCCGACGATCTGCTGCGTCCAGGTCGTGCCGGACTTGCCGTAGGTCGCGATCACGATGTCGTCGTCGCGAAACGCGAGATCGTTCCAGGCGGTGGAGTCGAAATGATGGCTGTGCAGCTCGCGGGTCTTGCGCGGCCAGTCGATGGTGCTGTGCATGAGAGCCTCCGCTTGCGATGAGACAAGACTGCCGCCAGGCGACGGTTCAGGGCGCATTGATGCTGATGCGGTCGACGTCCGGATCGGGCGTCTCCGCACGCCAGCGCACGGAGCCGAACGGCCGCTCGAGCCGCCGGCGCACGCGCACCGCGGCGTCGGGCACGTGGAACGCATCGGCCCTGGCCTGCAATTCCCGGTCGGCCTGGGTGAAGCGGCTGCGCAGGCGCAGATAGTCGCCCCACGTCGGCAGATGATAGCGCTCGGTCCAGAGTGCGGGGTCGGCGATATCGCGCGAGATCGACCAGTCGAAGCCGCCGTTTCCGAGCCGCACGCGCTGCAGTTTCAGCATCGCCTCGTAGAACTGGCGCGCTTCGGCGGGATCGACCCGGTAGTCGATCTCGATGACGATCGGGCCGCTGCGCGCGGTGATCGCGAGCTCGACCTCGGGCTCGTACCCGATATCGACCATCTCGACCTCGGCGAGCGACACGGCCGGCATCGGCAGGACGAAGCCGATCAGCAGCGTCAGGATCAGCAGGACTCCCGATGCGACGAGCGCACCGCCCACGCCCCATTCGCCGGCGGCCTGTCCCCACAGCCAGGCGCCGAGCGCGATCCCGCCCGTCAGCGAGGCGTTGAACAGCGACAGCGCCCGCGCCGTGACCCAGCGCGGGGCGGACAACTGCACCGCGACATTGAACAGCGAGATGAGCAGCATGTTGGCGGCGCCTGCCACCAGCATCACCGCGCCGGTGAGCAGCAGGTTGTGGCTCAGGCCGACGACGAGCACCATCAGGCCCGCGACGCTCGCGCAGAGCCGGACCGCATGCTCGCCCTTCAGCCGCTCCCGGACCTGGCCGATGAGGAGCGCGCCGATCACCGCGCCAACGCCGCTGGCGCCGAGCAGCAGGCCGAACGTCTTGGCGTCGCCGTGCAGCAGGTCGCGCGCCACGAGCGGGGTGAGCGCCGCGATCGACGCGCTCGCGGCCCCGAAGACGAAGGCGCGGATCAGCACGGTGCGGATCGGCGGCGAATGCCTCGCATAGCGCGCACCCGAGACGATGGCGCGGTGCATGCGTTCCGGCGGAAGCCGCCCGGGAACCTGCTCGCGCCGCCACAGGAAGAACGCGGCGAGCAGCGGCAGGTAGAAGACGGCATTGATCGCAAAGGCGGCCGTTGCTCCCGCCGCCAGCACGATCATGCCGCCGAGCGCGGGGCCGAAGCTGCGGGCGATGTTGTAGCTGATCGAGCCCAGCGCGATCGCCGCCGGCAGCTGCTCGGGCGTGACCTGCTCGCTGATCGAGGCCTGCCACGAGGGTCCGTAGAGCGCGACCCCGGTACCGATGAGCGAGCAGAACACGAGCAGCATCCAGGGGCTCGTGAACCCGGACCAGGAGAGCGCCGTGAGCGTCGCCGCGCAGAGCGTGGCGAAGCCCAGCCCCGTCATCGCGATCCTGCGCCGGTCGAACATGTCGGCGATCGCGCCGCCCGGCACCGAGACGAGCATCAGCGGCAGCATCAGCGCCGACTGCACCAGCGCGACCATCTCGGCCGAGGTGGTGAGCCGGGTCATCTCCCAGGCGGCGGCGACGCCCAGGATGAGCTGGCCGAAGTTCGACAGCAGGCTGGTCGACCAGATCCGGCGGAAGGTGCGTTCGCGCAGTGGCTCGAACGGCCCCCAGCTCGGGGCGGGCGGCAGGCTATCCGCGGCTGTCACTGGTCTTTCTCTCCCTGTCGTTTCCGCGAGCCGCACGCCGGCTGCGCGCGTGCAGGAGGCGAGTGTGCTGTCGGGGGGGAATGGTCGCACGGGCGCCCGCGCCGAGGCCAGCGCGGCCGGGCGTGCCAGTCGCCCTGCGCCGGCGGATCCGTGGCCTGCAGCGACAGCCGCACCCGCTGGCCGCCGGGCGCGCGCACTCGACACCGATACAGAGCCGAAACAATTCGGCGACACGATCGCAACACGCGGAAATCCAACCGCAACGACTCGCCTCCAGCCTTTGCATGGTCGGAAGCCGACACCGCAACCACGGGAGGAGACCATGAGCGAGGCAGTCATTGCAGACCAGTCCACCCGGCACGTGCTGCGCCGAGCGGCGCTGGCCGGCTTCCTGTTCCTCCTCGCCAAGGGTTGTGCGTGGCTGGTCGCCATCGCGCTGCTCGGCGATCTGCTGTGAGCGAGGCGCCTGGTGCGGGCCCGCGGAAGGGGATAACAGCGTGACAGGCACAGCAACGAGACACGACGCCATGCCCGACACACCCGCTCAGCCTCTCGGCGTGCTGGTGGTCGACGATGATCCCGGGATCCGCGAACTCCTCGCGGATTACCTGGGCGAGCACGGCTGCACGGTGCACCTCGCCGCGGATTGTGCCGAGGCGCGCGAGCTGCTCGCGAGCCAGCCGATCGGCGTTGCGCTGCTCGACGTCGGCCTGCCGGGCGAGGACGGGCTGAGCTTCGCGCGGCACCTGCGCGAGCGCCACCACGTCGGCATCGTCATGGTTTCCGGCGCCGGGGAGACCATCGACCGCATCATCGGACTGGAGGTCGGGGCGGACGACTACCTCGCCAAACCCTTCGAACTGCGCGAGCTGCGCGCGCGCCTGCGCAGCGTGGCGCGTCGCTACGCGCGACTGGCACCGCGTGCCGCCGGCGCGGAGCCGACGCGGCGCGTGCAGGTCGGCGCGTGCCTGCTCGACCTCGACCGGCAGCAACTGTTCGCCGTCGACGGCGGGGACATCCCGGTCACTGCGATGGAATTCAACCTGCTGCGCGTGTTCAGCGAGCGGCCGAACCGTCCGCTCTCGCGCGACACCATCCTCGAGCTGACGCAGAACCGCGACTGGGATCCCTTCGACCGCTCGATCGACATCCGCATCGCGCGCCTGCGCCGCAAGATCGAGCCCGACCCAGACCACCCGCGCGTGATCCGCACCGTGCGCGGCGTCGGCTACATGTTCTGCCCCTCGCCATGAACTCCGGGCCGGTGGATTCCATCGCGGTGAGCGACGCGCATCGGACCGGCTCGCGCGGGCAACGGCTCGACGAGGCGATGCGGCACGTCGTGTTCGACATCACCGGCACGCAGGGCGAGAACGTGCTGCGCGAGCTGACCATGCTGCTGTGCCGCTCGCTCGACGTCGACTTCGCGCTGATCGGCCGGCGCAGGGGCGAGCGCATCGAGACCCTTGCGGCCTGCGAGCGCGGCGTCGTCGTCGACAACATCTCCTACGACCTCGAGGGCACGCCCTGCGCGAGCGTCTGGGGGGGTACGCTGCGCATGATCGATCGCGGGCTGGCCCGCGAGTACCCGCGCAACGGCATGATCATCAGCGCGGGCTTCGACAGCTACGCCGGGATGCCGCTGTTCGATTCGGCGGGCGCGCCGCTCGGCATCATCGCCGTGCTGCGCACACGTCCGCTCGACGATGGCGGGCACGTCAGCGCACTGCTCGGGATCTGTTCGATGCGAGCCGCCGCGGAGCTCGAGCGGCTGCGCAGCGAGGAGGCGCTGCGCGCCAGCGAGGAGCAGTACCGCGCGATCTTCAACGCGGGCGCCGACGCGATGGTGCTGCGCGACGCCGATTTCCGCATCGTGGACGTGAACCCTGCCTACGAGCGGGCGCTGGGAGTGCGGCGCGAGCAGGTGCTCGGTTCGCGTCGCATCACGGTGCCGTTCCTCGGCTCGGAGGCGGAACTCCTCGCCCTCCACTGCCGCGTTCTCGCCGGCGAGCGCGAGCGTATCGAGGCCGAGGGCACGGGCATCGACGGACGGCCCGTGTACACCGAGCTGATGGTCGTGCCGATGCAATACGGCGGCGAGGCGCACGTGCTCTACATCGGGCGCGACATCACCGAGCGCAAGCAGGCGGAGGCCGCGCTGCGCGCGAGCGAGGAACAGTACCGCGCCATCTTCAACGCGACCGCCGACGCGCTGATGCTGTGGAACAGCCGCCTGCAGCGCGTGGACGTCAATGCGGCGCACGCGAGGATATTCGGCTTCACGCGCGAGGAGGTCGTGGGGCGCGGCTTCGAGGGTCTGCCGTATCCCGAGCAGTACGTGCGCCCCCGCCTCGACATGGTGCGCCGCGCGCTGGCCGGCGAGACTTGTCGTGCCGAAATGGAAGCACTGCGCAAGGACGGCCAGCCTATCATCACCGAGGCGCGCGCCATCCCGTTCCTGCATCAGGGCGAGCCGCACGTGCTGCAGATCGTGCGCGATGTCACCGAGCGCGTGCGCACCGAGGAGGCTTTGCGATCCAGCGAAGAGCAGTACCGCTCGATCTTCAGCGTTTCCGCGGACGGGCTGCTGCTGATGGACCGCGCGGCGCGCATCATCGATGTCAATCCCGCATTCCTGCAGATGTTCGGCTACACGCTGGAGGAACTGGTGGGCCGGCCCGCCGCTTCGCTGGCCGCCGATCCCGGGTCCGGGCGCTGGCGGGCCATGCTGCACTCGATCGGCACCGGCGAACCCTTCGAGGCCGAGGGCGTCGCGCAGCGCCGCGGCGGCGACCGATTCCCGGTGGATGCGCGCGCTACCCCGGTCGTGTACCGCGGTGAGACTCACCTGCTGATCACGATCCGTGACATCTCGCGTCGCGTCGAGGAGCAGCGCAAGCTGGTGCTGAGCGAGCAGCGCCTGCGGGCAACCGTCGAGCGTTCCCGTGACTGCATCGTCGCCGTGGATCCGTGCGGGCGCATCATCGAGTTCAACCCGATGGCCGAAGCGACCTTCCGCATCCCCGCGGCGGAGGCGATCGGGCGCGAGATGGCCGAGCTCCTCATACCGCCACGCCTGCGCGCGGCGCACCGCGCCGGCATGCAGCGCTACCTGGAGACGGGGGAGAGCCGCATCATGGACCGGCCCATCGAGGTGCGGGCACAGCGCGCGGACGGCGAGGAATTCGATGCCGAGCTCACGATTTCGCTGTCGGACAGCGCGGAGGGCTGCATACTCATCGCGTTCCTCAGCGATCTCACCGAACAGAAGGCCGCCGCCGCGCAGCGCGAGCAGCTGCAGTCACAGCTCCGCCAGGCCCAGAAGATGGAGGCGATCGGCCACCTCGCCGGCGGCATCGCGCACGACTTCAACAACCTGCTGACCAGCCTGACCGGTTACGTCGCGATGGCACAGGAACGGCTCGCAGAAACCGGCGATCAGAAGGCGGGCCGCTACCTGGAGAAGTCGCTGCGCTCGGCCGAGCGTGCGCGAAGCCTCGTGCAGCAGCTGCTGGTCTTCAGCCGCGGTCAGCGCGGCGATCGCGTGGCGGTGGATCTCGCGCAGCACCTCGGAGAATTCGAGGAGCTGTTGCGCTCGACCCTGCCCTCCAGCGTGCAGTTCAGCAGCCACTACCAGCCGGGGTTGCCGGCGGTGCTGTTCGACCCGACGCAACTCGACCAGGTACTGATGAATCTCTGCATCAATGCGCGCGACGCGATGGATTCGCGCGGCTCGCTGAACGTCGCGCTGCGCAGCAGGCGCTTCTCCGACACCGTGTGCAGCGCCTGCCGCAAGGACGTCAGCGGGGAGTTCATCGAGCTGTCGGTCACGGACACCGGCCACGGCATCACACCCGAGGTGCTGGAGCGCATGTTCGATCCGTTCTTCACCACCAAGCTCGCGGGCAAGGGCACCGGCATGGGTCTGTCGACGACCCATGGCATCGTGCACGACTACGGCGGTCACATCCTGGTCGACACCGAGCCGGGTCGCGGTACCTCGTTCCGCGTGCTGCTGGCGCACGCGCCGACCACGGCGCCAGCGCGTGCCGAAGCCGTGGCCGGCCGGGTTCCCGGCTCGCGCGAGGACACGCTCGCGGGCACGGTCCTGCTGGTCGACGACGATGCCCACGTACTCGAGTACATGGAGGAGCAGCTCGCCGAGTGGGGGCTCGCGGTGCACGCCTTCTCCGATCCGCGCGTGGCGCTGGCGACGGTGGCAGCGGGGGATCTCGAATTCGATATCGCACTGGTGGACCAGACCATGCCGGGCATGAGCGGGCTCACGCTCGCACGCTCCGTCACCGAACTGCTCCCCGCCCCCAAGATCATCCTGTACACGGGATACAGCGAGCCGATCGCCGACGACGAGTGCCGCGACTGCTACGTGATCGATGTACTGCACAAGCCGATCGACCACGCCGCGCTGCACCGGCTGCTGCGCGACAACCTGCCGGCCTGACTGGTCTCGCGCCGCAATGCTCAGTCCAGCTCCTGCAGCGGCAGGCGCACCAGTACCAGCAAACCGCCGAGCGTGCTGCGCTGCAACTCCAGCTCGCCATGATAGGCCGCGACGATGTCGCTTGCGATGCCGAGCCCCAGGCCGTGGCCCTCGACCTGCTCGTCGAGCCGGTTGCCGCGTGCCAGCGCCTCGGCGTGCCGCGCCTCGGCGATGCCGGGACCGTCGTCCTCGAGCCGGATCCGGACCTGCCGCGGCTCGGCCTCGATGCGCAGGCGCACCGAGCTCCGCGCCCATTTGCAGGCGTTGTCGAGCAGGTTGCCCAGCAGCTCCAGCATGTCGTCGCGCTCGAGCGCCAGCGCGCCCGCGGGCGCCTGCCAGTCGATGTCCAGCTCGCGAGCGTGCGCGCGCTGCACGCTGTCGATCAGCAGCGGCAGGTCCTCGCTGCGGCACGAAGCGCTCGCCGCCGGCGGCCTCGCCGGCGGTGCGGGCGCGGCCGAGCTCGCGCGCGATGCGGCGCTGCATCTGCGCGAGCTGCGTCTGCAACTGTGCGCGCAGCTCCGGGTCGGCGCGCTCGGCTCACGGTCAGCAGCACCGCCAGCGGCGTCTTCAGCGCGTGTCCCAGGTTGCCGAGCGCATGGCGCGAGCGCGCCAGCGAGGCGCGCGTGTGCGCGAGCAGGCGGTTGATCTCCGCGATCAGCGGCTGCGAGCTCGCGCGGCGCGTCGGCCTCGAGCAGCTCGCGCTCGCCGCGTTGCAGCTGCTGCAGCTGCTGCTGCGCCTGCTGCAGCGGTCGCAGCGCGGCGCGGCGCATCCACCAGCGCTGCACCCAGGTCAGCAGCGCCACCACGACGAAGCCGAGCCCGAGCAACAGCAGCCCGATGCGCCCGAACTGCGCGAGCAGCGGCGCCATGTCGGCGGCCACGACGACGGATATCGCGCTGCCGTGGCGGCGGTAATCCGCGCGCAGGCTCAGCAGGCGCTGCTGCTCGGGGCCGTCGATCAGTCCGGGCACGGCGCCGGGCGCGCGCGGCACCGCAAGCTCGAAGTCCCACAGCGAGCGCGAGCGCCAGCGCGTAGTCGCCGGTCTCGACCACGAAATAGCGGCCCGACAGCGGTGTGGCGTACGCCGGCGACAGGCGTGCGGTGTCGAGGCGCAGGCCCTGCGGGCCGGGCGCGATCGCCGCGAGCACGCTGCGCGCGTCGTCTTCCAGGATCTCGAGCGCGTACTGGCGCAGCGCCCGCTCGAACAGCAGCGTCGCGACCACGCCGATCAGCAGCGCGCCCGCGAGCAGGCTCGTCGCAAGGCCGATGCTCAGCTGCCGGCCGATGGAGGCACGGCGCACTCAGGAACCATCCGGCGCGCAGGCGCCGCGAAGGCAATAGCCCTGGCCGCGCCGCGTCTCGATGACCTCGCGTCCCGAGCTTGCGGCGCAGGCGGTTGACCAGCACCTCCAGCACGTTGCTGTCGCGCTCGGTCTCGCCGTCGTAGAGATGCTCCTCGAGCTGGCCGCGCGAGAGCACGCGGTCCGGGTGCAGCATGAAGCAGCGCAGCAGGCGGAACTCGGCGCCGCTCAGCGCCACCGCCGTGCCGCTCACGCTCCACGAGCTGGCGTTCCTCGTCCAGCGCCAGCGCGCCGACCACCAGGCGCGGGGCGTTGCTGTGGCCATGGTGCCGGCGCAGCAGCGCCTGCAGGCGCAGCAGCAGCTCATCGGGATGAAAGGGCTTGGCGAGGTAATCGTCGGCGCCGGCGCGCAGCCCCGCGATGCGGTCGGCAAAGCTGTCGCGCGCGGTGAGAACCAGCACCGGCAGCGCCAGGCCGGCCGTGCGCCAGTCGTGCAGCACCTCGAGACCGTTGCGTCCGGGCAGGCCGAGGTCCAGCACCGCGATGTCGTAGTTCTCCTCGCCGGCGCGGCGGCTCGCGTCGCGGCCGTCGGCGAGCCAGTCCACCGCGTAGCCGGCCTGCTTCAGGCGCGGCAGCAGCTCGTCGGCCAGCGCCACGCTGTCCTCGACCAGCAGCAGGCGCATCAGTCCTCTTCCTCGTCCTTCAGCAGCTCGCCGCTGCGCGCGTCGAACTCGAGCTCCCGCACCGCGCCGCTGCTGGTCAGCACTTCGAGCTCATAGACCACCCGCCCGTGCTCGTCCTCGAGTTCGACCTCCAGCAGCGTGGCGCCCGGATGGCGCTCGCGTGCGCGCGCGAGCAGCGACTCCAGGGGCTGCAGCGTACCGCTGCGGCGCAGGGCCAGGGCCTCGTCCTGGTCGATGTCGTGGGCGCCGGTCGCGCCCGCCGCAAGGGCGAGCGCGACCGGCAGGACAAGCCGCAGCGGCCGCATCGGGGCTCAGTCGTCCTTCGTGTCCGACAGCACGGCACCGGTGGCGGCATCGACGTCGACGTCCCATTCCTGGCCTGCCGTGTCGCGCAGCTCCACCTTGTAGACGTACTTGCCGTACTCGTTCTCGAGCTCGGTGTCGCCGATCACGCCGTCGGGGTGAGAGGCCAGCGCCGCGGCGTTGAGTTGCTCGAAGGGCATGATGGTGCCGGCCTGCAGCAGCTCGACGGCCTTGTCCGGGCCGATGTCCTCGCCGGCGTGCGCGAAGCCCGCGGCGGCGACGAGGGTGGCGCAAGCGATGAGTGCGATGATGTGTTTCATGATGAGCTCCTGTAGTTGACGGGGGTTGCCTCGGTGACAACGTGGCCAGACTACGGCGAGAAGCTTAACCGAATCTGAATGCGGGACGGTTCAGGCGTGCGGCTGCGAGTGCGCCTCGGCCTGCGCCTCGGCCTCGGCGCAGCGCGCCAGCACGTCGCGCGTCATCGCGTCCGCCAGTTCGCGCTCTTCCATGAACACGGTGCAGGCCGGCTCGGCGCCGAGCAGCTGCCGCCTCGGCATCGTCGTGCACCCGCACCAGCGCCGGCAGGTCGGGCCTGAGGGTGTGCGCGATCTCGAGCATCTGCCGTGCGCGGACCAGGTCGGCCGCGGCGATCACCAGCATCCGCGCGCGCACCACGTGGGCCTGGATCAGCACCGCCGGATCGGCCGCGTCACCGGCCACGGCGGGAATGCCGCGCGCGCGCAGCGCCTCCACGACCTCGCGGTTCTGGTCGGCCACCACGGTCGGTATGCCGGCCGCGGCCAGCGCCTTGCCGATGCGCCGTCCCACGCGCCCGTAGCCCACGATCAGCACGTGCCCGGTGAGTCGCCCGGCGTCCACGCTCGCGGGTATCTCGGCCAGCGGATCGGCGCGGCGCTCGAACAGGCGCGCCAGCCGCGAGCGCGCGCGGATCCACGCCTGCAGCGGCTCGATCGCGCCGAACACCAGCGGGTTCAGCGCGATCGAGATCAGCGCGCCGGCGAGGATCAGGCTCTGCCCCTCGACGGGCAGCAGCCCGAGCACGACGCCGAGGCTCGCCAGGATGAACGAGAACTCCCCGATCTGCGCCAGGCTCGCCGAGACCGTGAGCGCGGTGTTCAGCGGGTAGCGGAAGGCCAGCACGATCAGGAAGGCGGCCACCGACTTGCCGAGCACGATGATGGCGACCACCGCGAGCACGCGCAGCGGCTCGTCGACGAGCATCTGCGGGTCGAACAGCATGCCCACCGACACGAAGAACAGCACCGAGAACGCGTCGCGCAACGGCAGCGTCTCGTTGGCCGCGCGGTGGCTCAGCGCCGATTCGCGCAGCACCGTGCCGGCGAAGAACGCGCCCAGCGCGAACGACACGCCGAAGATCGCGGCGGCGCCCCAGGCGATGCTGACGGCGGCGGCGATCACGCACAGCGTGAACAGCTCCTGCGAGCCGGTGCGCGCGACCTGCCACAGCAGCCACGGGAACATGCGCCGGCCGACCACGAGCATCAGCGCCCACGAAGGCCGCGACCTTGCCGATCGTGACCAGGAACGAGCGCAGCACCTCGGCCTGCGAGCCGCCCTCCGCCGCGCCGGCGCCGAGCCAGCCCGCGAGCGGCGGCAGCAGCACCAGCACCAGCACCATCACCAGGTCCTCGACCACCAGCCAGCCCACGGCGATGCGCCCGTTGATGGAGTCGAGCACGCCGCGGCTCTCCAGCGCGCGCAGCAGCACCACGGTGCTCGCCACCGAGAGCGCGAGTCCGAAGACCAGGCCCGCGCCCGGGCTCCAGCCCCAGAAGTGCGCCACGACAGCGCCCAGCGCCGTGGCGGCGGCTATCTGCGCCACGGCGCCGGGCAGCGCGATGCGCCGCACCGCCAGCAGGTCGGCCAGCGAGAAGTGCAGTCCGACGCCGAACATCAGCAGCATCACGCCGATCTCGGCCAGCTGCTGCGAGAGCTCGACGTCGGCGACGAAGCCCGGCGTCGCGGGTCCGAGGATCACGCCGGCGATCATGTAGCCCACCAGCGCCGGCAGGCGCAGGCGCACCGCCACGAAACCGAGGATCAGTGCCAGCCCGAAGGCGGCGGCGATGGTGGTGATCAGCGCGGGTTCGTGCGGCACCGGCGCGCCCTGTTACTGCGCGACGAGCACGTCGCAGGGGCATTCGGAGAGCAGGTGCAGCGTCACGCTGCCGAGCAGCAGCTGCTCGGCGATCGACTTGCCGTGCTTGCCGACCACGACGAGATCGGCATCGAGCGCGAGCGCCCGTTCGCGCAGCGCGCTGGGAATGTGCTCGCCGCTCGCGATCGCGGTGTGTACGCGCCGTCTGTCGACGGCCGTATCGGCGATGAATCGCTGCATCTCGCCGCTCGCCTCGGCATGCGCCTCGCGGCGGTAGCGCTCGACCAGCGCCGCGTCGACGCCGGAGTAATGCATCATCCCCTCGAAGGGCATCTCGAAGACGTGCAGCGCGTGGATCTCCGCGAGCGGGCCGAGCCGGCCGGCCCACTCGAGCGCGGTACGCGAATGCGGCGAAAAATCCACCGCGACCAGCACGCGCTGGTAGGCGCTCGCCGCCGGGCGGCGCACCACCAGCAGCGGCCTGCGCGTGCGCCGCAACAGGTGCTCGGCGGTGGTGCCGATGGCGAAATCGAGCAGCGGATGCCGGCCACGGGCGCCGAGGGCGAGCAACTCGTGCTGCCCGGCCTCGCGCAACAGCGTGTCGACGACGCTGCCGATGCGCACGGCGGTTTGCGCCACGAAGCCGGTGCGGGCGCCGATCTCCGAGGCCCAGAGCCCCAGTTTTGCCGTGGCTTCGGCGAGCATCGCGCCTTCTGCCTCGGGTGGCAGCGTCACCAGGCGGCGCACCGCGTCGAGCCACGAGGCCTGGATCACGTGCAGCAGCGTGCTGCCGGCCATCGCGCCGCCGGCGCAGAGCAGCGCGGTGCGCTCCGCGGCCTGGCGGGCATCGCTGGAGAAGTCGGTGGCGCAGAGGACGGTCCGGTTCATCGTGCGATCTCCCTGGCGCGGGCGGTGTCAGCGGTGGTATTCGCCCAGGGCTTCGGGCTGGCGCACCACCTCCAGCACGCGCAGCTGCAGCTTGCGGCCGCCCGGCACCTGCCAGGCGATCGACTGTCCCACGGAGAGCCCGAGCAGGGCGCTGCCCGTCGGCGCCAGCACCGATACCGTGCCGGGCGCGCCGGCGCCATCGGGGTAGACCAGCGTGAGCTCGTGCTTGTCCCCGGAGGCGTCGTCGCAGAAACGCACGGTGGAGTTCATCGTGACGATCCCGGGTGGCATGTCCACCGGTTCGACCACGTTGGCGCGGTCCAGTTCGGCCTGCAGCGCGTCGATGCCCGGCAGGCGTCGAAGCGCGTCGGCGCGCAGCAGCTGCTCGATGCGCTGCAGGTCGAGGCTCGATACCGTGATGGCGGGCTGGGTGTCCATGGCAAATCTCCTTGCGTGGTCAGTGCACGGGCGCAAAAAAACGCCGCGCGCCGGCAAATGTCGGCGCGTGCGTGATAAACGGGATGCGGCCATGGTAACCGCTTCGGCGTGACAAGGACACCCCGTCACGGGCCTGCCCGCGCCGGGGCGATGCGGGGCGCGCGGCGCCCCGGGGGAGTGCTATCGCTTCAGCGCGCGATACAGCGCGAGCAGCACGATCGCGCCGAGCGTGGCGATGAAGATGCTGGGCACGTTGAAGCCGCTCACCGCGCCGATGCCGAGGAGCGAGCCGATGTAGCCGCCCACGAAGGCACCGCCGATGCCGAGCGCCACCGTGATGATGAAGCCGCCCGGATCCCTGCCCGGCATGATGAACTTGGCGAGCACGCCCACGATCAGTCCCATCACGATCCACGAAAGAATGCCCATGGTCGATGTCCTCGTTCGGGTGGTTGGCCTGGCGTTACCGTATTGCCTTTGCGTTGCAGGCGCAAGACACCTGTGGGACACCTGTGGGTCGCCATTCATGGCGACAGCAGCATCCGGCAAGGCACTCGTCGGCATGAATGCCGACCCACAATGCCGACCCGCAGGGCCTCAGCCGACGGGTTCCGCGACGATCAGCGCCGGGGTGTCGTGGCGCAGCGTCAGGCCGCGGAAGAATGCCGGCGCCTTCATGCGCCAGGCGAGCATCAGCAGCGCGCCGATCAGCAGTATGCCCACGCCGATCGCGAACACGGTGCCGACGCCGAGGATCGCGCCGCCGCTGCCGTAGGCGGGGTCGAAGGTCGCGACGCTGAGCTGCAGGAACATCGCCGCGAGCATCGCGCCGCCGGCGAGCGGCAGCAGGCCTTTCATCAGCAGCGGCGCGAGTCCGAGGCGGTACTCGTGGCGGAAGTACCACACGCAGGAGAAGGCGGTGAGGCCGTAGTAGAAGCAGATCATCAGGCCCAGCGACTCGACGGTGTCGCTCAGCACGTTCTCGCTGAGCAGCGTCATCACCGCGTAGAAGGCGGCCGTGAGCACGCCCGAGACGATGGTCGCCTTGCTCGGCACGCGGTGCACCGGGTGGATCTCCGAGAACACGGCGGGCAGGGCCTTGTACACGCTCATCGCGAGCAGGGTGCGCGCCGCGGGGATGAAAGTGGTCTGCAGGCTCGAGGCGGCGCTGGCGAGCACGGCGGCGAACAGCAGGATCTCGAGCAGGCCGTCGCCCATGATCGGTATGGCCAGCGCCTCGAACACGTTGTCCTGCGTGGCGTCGGCGCGCAGTCCGATGCCGGTCTCGCCGGTGCCGGCGAACATCTGCGTCGAGATCGCGACCAGCAGGTAGGTGCCGGCCAGCATCACGATGGAGGCGAGCGCGGCCAGGGCCGGCGTGTGCTCGCTGCCGCTGGTTTCCTCGTTGGCCGACAGGCTCACGTCCCAGCCCCAGTAGATGAATATCGACAGCGAGAGTCCCGCCGCCAGCGCGGCCGCCGATTCCACCGCGAAGGGATTCAGCCAGCTCCACTCGAAGGGTATCGCCGTCGGCACGTCGCCCGCGAGCGCCTTTTTCAGGCCCAGCGCGCAGAACAGCAGCAGGATCACCATCTGGAAGCCGACCAGCACGTAGGTGACGCGTTTCGCCGTCATCATGCCCCGGTAGGCGACCCAGGTCGCCATCGCCACGAACACGGTGGTCGTGACCACGTTCACCAGCCTGGTGTCGCCGAATTCGCGGATCGCGGGGTTGTCGAAGAGCGCGGCGAGGAACAGGTACAGGTAGGTGGCAGCGACGCCCGCGGTGTTGGAGAGCACGATCACCGTCGCGAGTATCAGGCCCCACCCGCACATCCATCCGGTGTAGGGGCCGAAGGCTTTCACGGTCCACGTGAAGGAGGTGCCCGCGTCCGGCACCACCCTGTTCAGTGCGCGGTAGCCGAAGGCGACCAGCAGCATCGGGATGAATCCGGCGAGGAAAACCGCCGGCATCTGCACGCCGACCTCGCGCACCGTCGGCCCCAGCGCGGCGGTGAGCGCGTACACCGGCGCCACGCAGGAGACCGCCATCGCGGTGCTGCCGAGCAGCCCCATCGAGTCGTGCTGCAATCCCTTGTCGAGAAGATCCGGTTCGGGCCGGTAGTGTGAATCGTGTGCGGTGATGTGAGCCTCGCCTGCTTCACCGTCGTTGCGATTCACATGCTTCTCCTGTGCGGGTTCGGGTGATCCGGTCTCAGCCCGCTCCCAGTTCGCGGGCTGTCTCGTCGAGCGCCGCCTTCGCGCGCTCGACCAGCAGGTCGATCTCGGCGGTGGTGCAGATCAGCGGCGGCGCAATGATCATAGCGTCACCGGTGGCGCGCATCACCAGGCCGTTGTTCAGGCTGGCCTGGCGGCACACGGCGCCGGCGCGCCCGCCGGGGGCAAAGCGCTCGCGCGTCGCCTTGTTCTTCACCAGTTCGAGCGCGCCGAACAGCCCCAGCGTGCGTGCCTCGCCCACCAGCGGATGATCCGCGAGCTCCGCCCAGCGTCGTGCAAGATGCGGGCCGGTTACGCTCTCGACGTTCTCGATCACCTTCTCCTCGCGCAGGATCCTCAGCGTCGCGAGGCCCGCGGCGCAGGCGGCCGGGTGGCCGGAATAGGTGAAGCCGTGGCCGAATTCGCCGCCGCGCGTGGTCAGTACCTCGGCCACGCGCTCGCCGACCATCACGCCGCCGAGCGGCTGGTAGCCGTTGGTGACGGCCTTGGCGAAGGTCATCAGGTCGGGCTTCATGCCGTAGTAGACGTTGCCGAACCACTTGCCGGTGCGCCCGAAGCCGCAGATCACTTCGTCCATGACCAGCAGGATGTCGTATTTCTCCAGCACGCGGCGCACTTCGGGCCAGTAGGTCTCGGGCGCGATGATCACGCCGCCGGCGCCCTGCACGGGCTCGGCGATGAACGCGGCCACGTTGTCGGGCCCGAGCTCCTCGATCCTGGCTTCCAGCGCGCGCGCGGCGCGGATGCCGAATTCCTCCTTCGACAGACCCGCGCCCTCGCCGTACCAGTACGGCTGCTGGATGTGCGTCACGTAGGGCAGCGGCTCGAACTGCTTGTGCACGAAGGCCATGCCGCCGAGGCTCGCGCCGGCGATCGTGCTGCCGTGGTAGGCGTTCACGCGGCTGATGATCCAGCGCTTCTTCGGCTGTTCCTTCAGGTCCCAGTAGCGGCGCACCATGCGCACCACGGTGTCGTTGCCCTCGCTGCCCGAGTTCGTGAAGAACACGTGCTTCATGTGCGGCGGCGCGACTTCGGCGAGCACCTGCGCCAGCTCTATCGAGGGCGGGTGCGCGCACTGGAAGAAGTTGTTGTAGAAGGGCAGTTCCTGCAGCTGGCGCGTGACCGCGTCGATGATCTCGTGGCGGCTGTAGCCGAGGTTGCAGCACCACAGGCCCGACATGCCGTCGAGGTATTCGCGGCCGTCGATGTCGTAGATGTAGATGTGCCCGGCGCGCGTGATCACGCGCGTGCCGTGCTCGGCGAGCTCGTGGAAGTCCGTGAAGGGGTGCAGGTGGTGGGCGCGATCGAGCGCCTGCCAGTGCTGCCTGGATCGGCCTGCGGTCATGGTCGTGTGTCCTCGAGTCGGGCCGGGCGCTTCGGCCTTACCCCGCTGGTGGTATGTGGGAGCGCAGCGTGACGTGCTTAGAATGGGAGCACACGGCAATTTTCAGGTCAACGACGCTACCCCGACGGGGGTAGCGCTCCGCAAGCGAGGAAACGCATGCGCACGCCCGGTGTCCCGGTGGTCGGCATTCCCTGCGACATCTTCGACAAGGGTCTGCACCCGTTCCACGGCGTGGGCGAGAAATACATCAACGCCGTGGCGCACGGCGCGCGCGTGTTGCCGTTGCTGATCCCCGGTCTGGGCGCGGGGCGCGATCTCGAGCCCGTTGCCGACCTGGTTCCGCTGCCCGCGCTGCTCGACGGGCTGGACGGCATCTTCCTCACCGGCAGCCCGTCCAACGTGGAGCCGGTGCACTACGCCGGTGCGCCGAGTGCACCGGGAACGTCACACGACCCGCAACGCGACGCGACCACGCTGCCGCTGATCCGTCTCGCGCTCGAGCGCGGCGTCCCGCTGTTCTGCGTCTGTCGCGGCATGCAGGAACTCAACGTCGCGCTCGGCGGCACGCTGTACCAGCGCGTGCAGGAAGTGCCCGGCATGATCGATCACCGCGAGGACAAGCACGCGAGCCGCGAGCAGCAGTACGCAGCCGCGCACGAGGTGCTGATCGCGGAGGGCGGCGTGCTCGCGGGTCTGGTCGATGCGCGGCGCCATCGCGTCAATTCCCTGCATGCGCAGGGCATCGACCGGCTCGCGCCGGGACTGCGCATCGAGGCGCGCGCGCCCGACGGCCTGGTCGAGGCGGTCAGTGTCGAGGGCAGTCGCGGCTTCGCCGTCGGCGTGCAGTGGCATCCGGAATGGAAGTTTCGCGACGACGCGCTGTCGCGCGCGCTGTTCGCGGCGTTCGGCGCCGCGGCCCGGTCGCAATATCTGCAGAACAATGCTACAAATGTGTGACAACAACAACGCCGCGTGACAACCAGACGGAGACAGCAACGATGCATACGGTCCGCAGGAAATCCTCGCCCAGGCTTCTCGTCGTCGCGATCGCCGCAGCGCTCGCCACACCGGCCGTCGCGGCGCCCGTGCTGGAGGAAATCGTCGTCACCGCGCAGAAGCGCGAGCAGACGCTGCAGGAAATCCCGGTTGCCGTGTCGGCCTTCAGCGGCGACTTCATCGCCGAGGCCAATGTCACCGACATCCGTGGCCTCGTGGATCTCACGCCCGGTTTCAACGGCAGGACCGAGGACAGCTTCATCGACGCGCTGGCGATCCGCGGCATCGTGACCAACGACTTCGGCATCGGCGGCGACCCGTCGGTCTCGATCTTCCAGGACGGCGTGTGGCAGGGCCGCAACGGCGGCGTGCAGATGAACTTCTACGACGTCGAGCGCGTCGAGGTGGTCAAGGGGCCGCAGGCAACGCTGTTCGGGCGCAACGCGATCGCGGGCGCCGTGAGCATCATCACGAACAAACCGGTCGAGGAGTTCGAGGGGCGCCTGAGCGCCGGCATCGCCGAGTACGGCGAAGTCGAGGGGCACGGCATGATCAACGTGCCGCTCAGCGACCGGTGGTATTTCCGCGGCAACGTGCAGGGGTTGAAGAACGACGGCTGGCTGGAGAACCAGGCAGGCGGCGATGACCTCGGCTATCACGAGCAGGTCTCGACGCGTCTCGCGCTGCGTTATGCCGGCGACAGCCTCGATGCGGTCCTCTCCTTCGGCTACGAGGACCGCGAGCAGGATCCCTCGGTGTACTGGGATCCGGAGCTGGGCCTCGACGAGGACGAGGTGAATACCGATCTCGCCGACAACGGCCTCGACCGTTCCGAGATCTACACCGCGACCGCGAACCTCACCTGGGACCTGGGCGAGGACTACTCGCTGAGCTCCATCACCGGCTACAAGAGCTACGACTTCGACTACCTGGAGGACTACGACGCGCGGCCCGAGCGCATCGACAACGTCGGCATCTTCAACGAGGTCGACTACTACAGCCAGGAGCTGCGGCTGAACTTCGCGGGCGAGCGCGTGGAGTGGTTCGTGGGCGCGTCGGCCTACGCCGAGAACATCGACGGCTACTTCTTCCAGAACTACGACGAGGACGCGCTGTGCAACGCCATCGGCCGCACCGACGCGGCCGATTTCAGCGGCCCTGTCACCGGCGGCTGCGACGACCCCGTGTTCGAGGAGTACTGGGGCGCGGACATCGACCCGGCCGACCTCGTGAACGACAAGCGCGAGGATTCGTGGAACGAGATGGAGAGCCTTGGTTACTCCGTCTACGGCGACATCACCTGGTCGGCCACCGAGAAACTCGACCTCACCGTGGGCGCGCGCTGGACCTACGACGAGAAGGACATGAGCACGCGCATTGCCGACAGCGGCGGCGCGCTCGGCAACAACTTCTCCTGGGAGTACTTCACCGACGGCTTCGTGCAGGCCGACGACGACTGGAGCGAGTTCACGCCGCGCGCGGCCGTCAACTACGAGCTGAACGAGCAGGTCTCGCTGTACGCCAACGTCTCGACCGGCTACAAGTCCGGCGGCTTCGGCACGTTCGGCATCACGGTGCCGGACGCCGACGGTGACGGCGAGATCGACGTCGACGAGAACGGCCTGGCTTCCGCGGCGAGCGTGCCCACCGTCTTCGACCCGGAAACCTCGGTGAGCTACGAGATCGGCGCCAAGACGCGCCTGCTCGAGGACACGCTGCAGGTGAATGCCGCGTACTTCTTCTACACCTACGAGGATCTGCAGCTGATCTACTTCGACGCCGGCTCGCAGCTGGTGGACAACCTCGGCGAGGCCGAGAACCAGGGCATCGAGCTCGATGCGCGCTGGCTGATCGGCGAGCACTGGGATCTCTATGCGGCCGGCGCGTGGATGGATTCGGAGATCACCGATGCCGCGGACATGATCGAGCGCGGCGTCTGCGAGGACTGCGACGGCCAGCAGATGCCGATGGCACCGGAGTGGAGCGGCGCGGTGCACCTGACCTGGCGCTACCCGGCGTGGTGCGGCGAGGTGTTCGCGAAGAGCGAGTACGCCTTCCAGGACACGATGTACAGCGATCTCGACAACATCGATGCCATCGCGGTCGATTCCTGGGACGAGTGGAGCTTCCGCATCGGCTACGACGACGAGAAGGACTGGGGCGCCGCGATCTACGTCGAGAATGCCTTCGACGAGGAATATTTCGAGCGCGGCTGGGCCAACGCGGACACGAGCAACCAGGGCGGCTACGGCCTCACCAACACGCTGGTGTGGCCGGCCAAGCCGCGCACTTTCGGCGCCAGCGCGTACATGAATTTCTGATCACGACCCGCCCGCACGCACGGAGCCGGCACCTGCCGGCTCCGTTGCGTTTGCGCCCGACAGCATAACCGTAGCGGTCCGACGACGATGCACGCACTCGATGCCTTCCTGCAGCAGAATCCGGATCTCGAGGTCTTCGAGGTGCTGCTGCCCGACATCAACGGGCAGCTGCGCGGCAAGTGGGTGAGTCGCGAGAATCTCGCCAAGGTCTTCGGCGGCGGCTTCAAGCTGCCGGTCTCGACGATCGCCTTCGACATCTGGGGGCGCGACATCGGCGCCACCGTGTTCGAGGACGGCGATGCCGACGGCATCTGCCTGCCCGAGCCGGCGACGCTGGCGCGCGTGCCGTGGCTGCCGCGCGCCACCGGGCAGGTGCTGGTGTCGATGGGCACCGTGCACGCCTCGGCCTACGCGGGCGACCCGCGCACGGTGCTGGCGAACGTGCTGGCGCGCTACGCGCAGCTGGGCCTGCGCCCGGTGGTCGCGGCCGAGCTCGAGTTCTACCTGTTCGACCGCGAGCGCAGCGCCGACGGCACCCCGCGCCACACCCAGACCGCGAGCGGCGGCCGCGCGCTGGTCGGCGGCCAGACCTACGGCCTCGAGGCGATGCAGGACGTGGCCGAGCTGATGCACGGGGTGCGCGAGGCGGCCGCGGTGCAGGGCCTGCCGGTCGACACGCTGATCACCGAGGCCGCGCCCTCGCAGTTCGAGATCAACCTCTATCACCAGGACGACGCGCTGCGCGCCTGCGACCAGGCGCTGCTGCTCAAGCGCGCGATCAAGGGCGTGGCGCGCGCCCAGGGCCGGCTCGCCTCGTTCATGGCCAAGCCCTTCGGCGATCTCGCCGGCAACGGCATGCACATCCACTTCAGCCTGATCGACGCGAGCGGGCGCAACGTCTTCGACGACGACACCGACCAGGGCAGCGAGCTCCTTCGCCACGCCGTCGCGGGCTGCCTCGCGACGATGCCCGAGGCGATGGCGCTGTTCGCGCCCAACTACAACTCGTACCGGCGCTTCCGGCTCGGCTCGCACGCGCCGCACGCGCCGACCTGGGGCTACGAGAACCGCACCGCGGCGGTGCGCATCCCGGGCGGCTCGCGCAGTGCCATACGCCTCGAGCACCGCGTCTGCGGCGCCGACGCGAATCCCTATCTCGCGGTGGCCGGCATCCTGGCCGGCGCGCTGATGGGCATCGAGCAGCGCCTCGCCGCGCCGGCGCCGGTGGCGGGTGACGCCTACAGCCAGCACCCGCCCGGGCTGCCGCGCTTCTGGCCCGATGCGCTGCGCGCCTTCGAGAAATCCGCCTTCGTCGGCGACTACCTCGGCGAGGAGCTGCGCCGCGTGTTCCTGATGTCCAAATGGCAGGAGCTCGATGAGTTCCTCGGCCACGTATCCCCCATGGAATACGATGCCTACCTCGACCTGTAGGAGCGGGCCACGCCCGCGACCGCGCTGAGACCCGCCCATGCCCCTGCTGCAGCTGAGCGACGAACAGACCCGCACCTGGACCCGCGAACAGAAGGACCGGTGGTGGCTCGACAACGTCTACCGCGGTGACATGGCGCAGCTGACGCTGCGCTCGGGGCTCACCGGTTTCCTGCTCGGCGGCGTGCTCGCCGCCACCGCGCTCTACATCGGCGGCAAGACCGGTATCTCGATCGGCGTGGGGCTCACCTCGGTGATCCTCGCCTTCGCGATATTCCGCGTCCTCGCCGGCGTGGGCCTGGTGCAGGACATGACGATCCTCGAGAACAACTGCACGCAGTCGATCGCGACCGCGGCGGGCTACATGATCACGCCGCTGATCTCGAGTCTCGCCGCCTACATGCTGGTGACCGGGCACATCGTGCCGTGGTGGCAGATCGTGGTGTGGACGTCCGTCATCTCCATTCTCGGCGTGCTGGTGGCGTTTCCGCTCAAGCGTCGCTTCATCAACGAAGACCAGCTGCCGTTTCCCGAGGGCCGTGCCTGCGGCGTGGTGCTCGACTCGCTCTACACGGGGCACGCGGACGAAGGCATGTTCAAGGCACGGCTGCTCGCGGTGAGCGGCGGACTTGCCGCGCTCTACCAGTTCGTCTCCAGCGACGGCTGGATGCGGCTCGTGCAGTTCAAGTTGCTGCGCATGGACCGCTGGGCCGGCATGCAGGAACCCTGGCACTTCATCGAGCGGCTGGACAGCTACTACTACCTCTATGCCGACAAGCTGAACGGCTGGATCCCGCGCATTCTCGGCACCGACGTGCGCCAGCTCGGCCTGCGCTTCACGCTGGATGCCGCGATGCTCGGCGTCGGCGGCCTGATGGGCATACGCGTCGCCACCAGTTGCCTGCTCGGCGCCGTGGTCAATTTCGCGGTGCTCGCGCCGATCATGATCGAGCGCGGCGACATTCGCGAGTACGCCTCGCCGGCCGGCGTGCTGATCCCGATCTCGCGCGGCGAGATCGTCAACCAGTGGGCGCTGTGGTGGGCCGTCACGATGATGGTGGTCGGCTCGCTGGTCAGCCTGCTGGCGAAGCCCGAGCTGTTCACCAGCGCGCTGAAGTCCCTGCGCCGCGGCTCCGCACAACCGCGCGGACCCGACGTGCTCGGGCACATCGAGCTGCCGTTGTGGATGTCCTACGTCGGCGTGCCGGTATTCAGCGTGCTCGGCGCGTGGGTCACGCACGCCTTCTTCGGCGTTCCCTGGCTGCTCGCCTTCGTGTCGCTGCCGCTCATCTTCGTGCTGACCGTGATCTGCACCAACTCGATGGCGCTGACCTCGTGGACACCGACCGGCGCGCTGTCGAAGATCACGCAGTTCACGATGGGCGCGATCGACCGCGCCAACCCGGCCAGCAACCTCATCCCGGCCGGCATGACCGCCGAGATCGCCTCGAACGCCGCGAACCTGCTGTCGGACATCAAGCCCGGCTACATGCTCGGCGCCAAGCCGCGCCAGCAGGCGCTCGGCCACGTCATCGGCATCTTCGCCGGCGCGCTAACGGCCACGCCGCTGTTCTTCCTGCTGTTCCTGCCGCCGGATGCGAACGGTCAGCGCTCGGTCTCCACGCTCGTGTCCGAGCAGTTCGCGATGCCGGCGGCACTGCAGTGGAAAGGCGTCGCCGACATCATCGCCAAGGGGCTTTCGGGCCTGCCGGCGAGCGCCATCGTGGCGATGGCGCTGGCCGCGGTGGCCGCCGTGGTGTTCGAGATCCTGCGCATGCGCACCAACGGGCGCTTCCCGATCTCCGCGGTGGCCGTGGGCCTCGGTGTGGTGCTGCCGCCGGAGTCCACCTTCGCCATGTGGCTGGGCGCGATGTTCTTCTGGTGGATGGGCCGCAAGAAGCCCGCGCCCGGCACCCGCGATCACGCGCTCTGGGTCGAGGGCTGCGAACCGATCTGCGCGGGCCTGATTTCCGGCGCCGCGCTGATCGGCATCGGCAACGCGATCGTCAACGTGCTGATGTAGCGAGAGCGGCTCGTGGAGCGTCGCTGGCCTCGCTGCCCGACCGCCGCAACGGGGCCCGCGGCAAGTACGTCCCTGTAGGCTCTGGCGCCGCATCCCTGCGGCGCTCGAGCCTACAGAGATGTATTCACGGCGTCCCCCGCACGGCAAGGGCACGCAGCGCAGTCAGCGACGCTCCGGCGCCCGAATAGCAGTCAGCTGTCCCGCCGCGCCTCGATCCAGCGCGCGATCTTGGTCTGCAGCACCGGCAGCGGGATGATGCCGTCGCCGAGCACCTCGTCGTGGAAGGCGCGCAGGTCGAAGCGCGCGCCGAGTTCGCGCTCGGCCTGCGCGCGCAGGCGCTGGATCTCGAGCGCGCCGGTGAGGTAGGCGAGCGCCTGCCCGGGCCAGGCGATGTAGCGCTCGACCTCGGCCGTCGCATCGGCCTCGGACATCGGCGAGTTGTCGAGGAAATGGCGGATCGCCTGCTCGCGGGTCCAGCCCTTGGCGTGCAGCCCGGTGTCGACCACCAGGCGGTTGGCGCGGAACAGCCGGCTGTGCAGAAAACCGACGTACTGCAGCGGATCGTCGAACACGCCCATGTCGTGGCCCAGCGTTTCGGCGTACAGCGCCCAGCCTTCGCTGAATGCCGTGATGTAGCCGAAGCGCTGGAAATCGGGCAGGTGCTCCGACTCGGTCGCGATCGCGACCTGGAAATGGTGGCCGGGTGCGGCCTCGTGCAGCGACAGCGTCATGGTCTCGTAGGTCGGGATGCGCGTCAGGTCGTGGGTATTGAGGTAGAACACGCCGGGACGCGTGCCGCCGGCGTCCGGGCGCTGATAGCTGGCGCCGGCGGCGCTCGCGGCGCGGAAGGCCTCGACCGGGCGCACCTCGTAATCGGCCTTCGGGATGCGGCCGAACAGCGTCGGCAGCTGCCTTGCCACGTCGGCCTTCACGGCGCGGTAGGCCGCGAGCGCGGCATCGGCCGAGGGGTGCAGGTAGGTCTTGCTGGTGCGCAGGTGCTCGAAGAACTCCGGCAGCGAACCCTCGAAGCCCATGCGCACGCGCACCTGCTCGAATTCGGCGTGCAGCAATGCGACCTGCTCCAGCCCGGTGCGGTGAATCTCCGCGGCGGTCAAGGGCAGGGTGGTATTGGTGCGAATGTCGAGCGCGTACCAGTTCGCGCCGTCGGGCAGCGCGGAGCGCCCGACGCTGGTGCGCGCCGCGGGCAGGTACTCGTCGCGCATGAAGGCGTGCAGCGCGCGGTAGGCGGGCACGATGCCGGTGGTGATCAGCTCGCGGTAGCGCGGCTCCAGTGCATCGCGCCCGGCGCCCGGCGCGAGCTTCCCGACCGGCCCCCAGAACACGCTTTGCCGCGGATCGTCGACGATGTGCGCCTCGAGCTGCGGCAGCACGCGCTCGGCGAGCACGCGCGGCAGCACCACGCCCTCGGCGATGCCGCGGCGCATGTTCGCGATCGCCATGTCGACCCAGTGCGGCCACCGGGCCGCGCGCGCGAGCCAGGCCTCGTGGTCGGCGGCGTTGGCGAAGGGCTGCACGCCGCTGCCCGATCCCAGCTGCGCGAGCTCCAGGTGCAGGCCGTTGAACTGGCTGACGGGCATCAGCGCCTGCCGGGCGGCAAAACCCGATGCGTGGCGCTCGCGCGCGAGTTCCAGGTTGAAGCGAAAGGTCGCGGCACTGTTCTGCCCGCTCGTGTCCAGTGCCGCGGTGTCGATCGCATCGAGCTTGGCGAGGTAGCGCTCGGCCAGCGCGCGGTCCGCGGCAAGGAACCCGGCGCTGATCCTGTCGGCCAGCACGGCGTTGTAGCGGCGGTCGCCGCGCAGCGTCGCGTCGTGCGGGTTGAGCTCTCAGGTAGTCCTGTTCGTAGTCGCCGAAGATCCGCGTCAGCGCCTCGGGCGCGCTCTGCGCCGCGGCGAGCGGCGCGAGCACGACGACGAGCAACAGGGCGGCGATGCGCGGCAGCAAGCTCATGATCGATGATCCTCCGGACCTGCGCGCGTGAGGTATCCGGTCAGCGGGTCCCCGCCGCGGTAGCTGCCGCGGCTGCCGAGCGCGTCGATGAACAGGTGGAACAGCTCGGCCTGCGAGCACACGTCGAGCTTGGCATAACTGTGCTTGCGGTGCAGTTTCACCGTTTCGGGCGAGATGCCCAGGCGTTCGGCGATCGACTTGGTGGAATGCCCGCGCAGCAGCAGCTGCAGCACCTCGGCCTCGCGTTCGGTGAGGAAGTCGCGCCCGAAGAACTTGAGCGCCGAATCGAGCTGCGTGGTGAGCGGCGACGGGGCCGCGACGGGCGGCGGCGCCCAGTGCCGCGCCGCCAGCTCGCGCAGCACCGGCTCGAAGTCGAGCAGGCGGCGGTGCTCGGCCGCACTGAAGCGTGCGTGCGTGCCGCGCCGCGCCAGCGACAGGTGCACGCAGAAGGCCGGTGCCGGGGAGAGCAGGAAGCCGATCTCGTCGCGGAATCCCGTGCGGGCGTAGTGCAGGCGGAAGTATTCCGAGGCGCGGAACGCCGCCGGCGCCAGCTGGTGCAGGCGGTAGCAGCCCGGAGCCACGCCGTCGGCGAAGGCACGATAGAAGGGGTCGAGCAGGTAGGCGCCCTTGAGGTACAGCGCGAGGTTGGTCGCGCTCTCGCTGCCCGTGCTCTGGTCGTGGATCAGTTCGGGCGCCTGCCCGCCGCGGTAGAGCACGATCATGACGTCGTCGGCGCGCACCAGCGCGCCGAGCAGCGCTGCCAGCGCGGGGACGAAAGGCGGGGAGCCGAACGTGCGCAGCGTGCTCGCGAGCGCCTGGCCGAGCGCGGTCTGGTCCGGTCGTCCGTGTTGCAAGCCTGCGGGATCCTTCTGCCGATATCGTGGGTGTGCGTGGCAATCGCCCTACCTTAAGCCATTTCCCGGAACCCGGGTAGGTCGCCGATGTCCGCCAGGGCGCTGTCTGGCGGCGCCGCGGCCCGCTAATATGCGTTCACCGACCCATCCGTCGTAGCCGGCGACCCCGATGTCCAGAGCCGCCCTGACCGCGCCGCGCCAGCTGTGCGCGGCCCTGCTGTTGTTCGCCCTGCCCGGGCTTGCGCGCGCGGACCTGGTCCTGGTCGCGCCGGTGCGCGTGACGTGGCTGGTGGCGGTGGCCGTCTGCGTGCTGGTCCTCATCGTGGCGGCGCTGTACTGGTGGGATCGCCGGCCGCGCATCGCCGCCGCCGCGCTGGTGCTGCTCGTCCTCGGCGCCGGGGGGCTGCTCGAGTGGCGTTTCCGCGAGCAGCGCGCGAACGAGCAGCGCCTGGAGCTGCTCGAGCGCCTCGGTTCGCTGCGCAGCCGCCTCGAGAGCGTGATCGCGAAGAACCTCGCGCTGACCAACGGGCTGGCGGCATTCGTCGCGGCGAATCCCGACCTCAGCCAGGAGGAGTTCGCCGCCTACGCGCGCAACGTCATCGCGCGCGAGCCGTCGCTGCGCAACCTGGCCGCCGCGCCCGGCCTGGTGGTGCGCTACGTCTATCCGCACGAGGGCAACGAGGCGGTGCTCGGGCTCGACTACCGGGCCAATCCCGCGCAGCGCGAGGCCGCCGAGCGCGTGCTGCAGAGCGGCGACCTGGTGGTCGCGGGGCCGCTGGAACTGGTGCAGGGCGGCACGGCATTCATCGGTCGCGCACCGGTCTACATCGACACGCCGGGCCAGCCGCGCGTGACCTGGGGGCTGGTGTCGGCGCCGATCGACGTGGGCAAGGTGCTGCAGCAGGGGGGGCTCGAGGCTCCGCTGCCCGACGGCTTGCGGATCGCGATCCGCGGCAAGGATGGCAAGGGCGAGCGCGGCGAGGTGTTCCATGGCGATGCCGGCGTGTTCGAGGCCCCCGATGCCGTCACCATGCCGGTGCTGATCGGCGGCGGCTCGTGGCAGATCGGGGCCGTGCCCGGCACCGACCTGCGCACCGTCTACGGCGCCCGGGTCATCCGCCTGTGCGCGCTCGTGCTGCTGGCGCTGTTGCTGAACGCGCTGCGCGTCAACGCCCGCTCGCGCGCGCGGGAGCGCGAGTACGCGCTGGCGATGGAACGCCAGGCCAACTTCGATCCGCTCACCGGCCTGCCGAACCGGCCGCTGTTCCGCCAGCAGCTCGAATCCGCGATCGCGCGCTCGGGCCGCACCGGTGCCCGCCACGCGCTGCTGTTCATCGACCTCGACGAGTTCAAGTCGGTGAACGACAACCTCGGGCACGACGCGGGCGACCAGCTGCTGATCGACGTCGGGCGCCGCATCTGCGCCTGCGTGCGCGCCTCCGACACGGTGGCGCGCCTGAGCGGCGACGAGTTCACCGCGATCCTCTACGACATCGTGGCCGAGGAATCGATCTCGCGCGTGGCCGAGGCCATCGTCGAGGCCATGGGCCGGGCGTTTCGCATCGGCGAGCGCGAGGTGTTCTGCGGCGCCAGCGTCGGCGTGGCGATCTACCCCGACGATGCGAGCAGTGCCGACTCGCTGATGATCAAGGCCGACCAGGCCATGTACGCGGTGAAGCGCTCGGGACGCAACGGCTGGTATTTCTACACGCGCGAGATGCAGGAGAAATCGGAGCGCCGCCACCGCCTCTACAACGAGCTGGTCGGCGCCCTGGACAACGGGCGCATCGTGGCGCACCTGCAGCCGATATTCAGCGTGCAGACCGGCAGGATCGTCAGCTGCGAGGCGCTGGCGCGCTGGCAGCGCGAGGACGGCTCCTGGGTGTCGCCCGGCGAATTCGTGCCGGTCGCCGAGGAGTCCGGGCTGATCAACCGCGTGGACTTCGTCGTGATGCAGACCGCGATCGACGCCGTGCGCGGGATCAACGAGCTGCTCGGCACCGGCATCGGCCTGTCGGCCAACGTCTCGCCGCGCATCTTCTCGTCGCAGAACCAGCAGATGCAGCGCTGGATGGACACGGTGAAGGCGGCCGGACGCGAGTTCAGGCTCACGGTGGAAATCACCGAGCGGCTGCTGTTCGACGATCCCGCCGAGGCGCACAAGGCGCTCAACGAGCTGGCCGCCAGCGGCATCGGCATCTCGATCGACGATTTCGGCACCGGCAACGCCTCGTTGATACACCTGACGCGGTTCCCGGTCGGCATCATCAAGATCGACCGCTCGTTCACGCGCGCGATCGGCGTCGGCCGCGCCGAGGAGGCGCTGATCGAGACCATCCTCGTGATGGCCGAGCGGCTGGACCTGCGCGTCGTGGCCGAGGGCGTCGAGACGCGGGAGCAGTACGATTACCTGCGCGCGCGCCGCTGCGAATTCGTGCAGGGCTATTTCCTCGGCCGCCCCGTGAGCGCGGCGGAATTCCTGGAAATGGCCCGCGACGCCGGCACACCGCGCGGCAGCGACTGAGCGATCCGGGGAGGAGCACCGCCATGAACGACCGTTACCGCGTGGAGCACGACAGCCTCGGCGAGGTCGAGGTGCCCGCCGACGCGCTGTGGGGCGCGCAGACCGAGCGCTCGCGGCGCAATTTTCCGATCGGCACGCAACGCTTCCCGCCGCATTTCATCGCCGCCTTCGCGCTGGTGAAGAAGGCCTGCGCCGCTGGCGAACGCGGAGCTCGGCAACCTCGACGCCGCGCGCGCGGCGCTGATCGCCGCGGCCTGCGACGAGATCATCGCCGGACGCTGGGACGCCGAGTTTCCGCTGAGCGTGTGGCAGACCGGCAGCGGCACGCAGACCAACATGAACCTGAACGAGGTGATCGCGAACCGCGCGAACCAGCTCGGCGGCGCCACGGGCCCCGCGCTGCACCCGAACGATCACGTGAACCGCGCGCAGTCCTCGAACGACGTCTTTCCCGGCGCGATGCACGTCGCCACGGTGCAGCGCTGCGACACGCGCCTGCTGCCGGCGCTGCAGACGCTGCAGGGAGCGCTCGCGGAGCGCGCCGCCGCCTTCGCGGACCTGCTGAAAACCGGGCGCACGCACCTGATGGATGCCGCGCCGGTGACGCTGGGCCAGGAGTTCGGCGCCTACGCCGCGCAGCTCGGATTCTGCATCGCGACGATCGCCGAGGCGCGCGCGTCGCTGCTCGCGCTCGCGCTGGGCGCGACGGCGGTCGGCACCGGGCTCAACGCGCCGCCCGGCTGGTCCGCGAGCGTGTGCGCGCAACTGGCGCAGCTGAGCGGCGTGCCGTTCCGCCCGGCCGGCAACCTGCTCATGGCGATCGCGGCGCACGAGCCGATGCTCAAATTCAGCGCCGCGCTGCGACTGCTGGCCACGGCGCTGCTGAAGATCGCCAACGACATCCGCCTGCTCGCGAGCGGGCCGCGCTGCGGCCTGGCCGAGCTGCGCCTGCCGGCCAACGAGCCGGGGAGCTCGATCATGCCCGGCAAGGTGAACCCGACGCAGGCCGAGGCGCTCACGATGGTGGCGGTGCAGGTGCTCGGCAACGACGCGGCGGTCGCCATCGCGGGAAGCCAGGGCGTGCTCGAGCTGAACGTCTACAAGCCGCTGATCATCCACAACGTGCTCGAGTCGATCGAGCTGCTCGCGGATGCCAGCGAGAGCTTCGCGCTGCGCTGCGTGGAGGGTATCGAGGCCGATCCCGCGCGCCTCGCGGCCTACGTCGACGCGTCGCTGATGCTGGCGACCGCGCTGAATCCGCACATCGGCTACGAGGCGGCCGCGCGCATCGCGCGGCACGCGCACGAACACGGCCTGTCGCTGCGCGCGGCGGCGCTCGCGCTCGGGCTGGTCAGCGCCGAGGATTTCGACCGCTGGGTGCGCCCGGCGGACATGGTCTGACAGCGGCTGGAAACCCCGGGCAATCATCGTTGAATCACGGAAGCAAACCATGCAGCTGCAACTCGCCTTCGAACTGCGCTCGCCCGACTGCGGTGCGCCGCATCGCGAGCTCTACGCCGCGATGCTCGACATCTGCGCCTGGGCCGACGACGTCGGCTTCGACGTGGTCAACTTCGGCGAGCACCACGGCGCCGACAGCGGCTACAACCCCTCGCCGCTGATCGCCTGCGCGGCGGTGGCCGGTCGCACGCGGCGCATCCGCATGCGGCCCAACGTGCTGCTGGCGCCGCTCTACGATCCGGTGAAGCTCGCCGAGGATTGCGCGGTGCTCGCGCTGATCGCGCCGGAGCGCTTCAGTCTAGCGATCGGCGGCGGCTACCGCCCCAGCGAATTCGCGATGTTCGGTCGCCGCCTCGACGAGCGCTGGGCCGCGATCGGCGAGCTGGTGGAGTTCCTGCGCCGCGCGTGGACCGGCGAGGCTTTCGAGTTCCGCGGCCGCCCGGTGCGCGTGCGGCCCGTGCCCGACCCGGCGCCGCCGATACTGCTCGGCGGCAGTTCGCCCGCGGCGGCGCGCCGCGCCGCGCGCATCGCCGACGGCTGGCTGCCGCCGCTCGACCCGCGCCTGTGGACGCCGTACCGCGAGGAGTGCCTCGCGCTCGGCAAGCCCGATCCCGGCGCGTTCCCCGCCTACGGCCCGACCTTCCTGTGGGTCGCCGACGATGCCGATGCCGCGTGGAACATGCTGGAGCCGCACGTGCTGAGCCAGATCGAGGAATACGGCGCCTTCACGCGCGAGGGTTTCGGCGAGGCGAAGGGCCCGTACAAGGGACGCACCGACCCGGCATCGTTGCGCACCAACCGCGCCTATCGCGTGATGTCGCCGCAGCAGCTCCTCGATGCTGGCCGAGCACGCTGGGCTCCGACAGCGTACTGCTGCTGAACCCGCTGCTCGGCGGTATCGCGCCGGCCGAGGCGTGGAAGATGCTGCGGCTCTTCGAGCACGAGGTGCTGCCGGCGCTTGCGCGCTGACGATGGCGCAGAGGCTACCGAGCCGGCCTCGCTGCCCGGCTGCCGCATAAGGGGCCGTGCGCCGCAGGACGCGGCGCCAGAGCCTACATGGACGTACTTGCCGCGGGCCCCGTTGCGGTGGCTGGGCAACGAGGCCGGCGATGCTCCAGGCGTGCAGGCGCCTGAATTCGCGTCGTTTCGCGGTACCCTTCGAAGTCCGTTCTGCACAAGGTTGTGGGTTAGACTTGCGACCGGCTGAATCGCGCGGAGAACGATCCCGATGACTGGCTCCCTCGCCATCCGTCCCTACACCCGGGGCCTGCACGATCTGGGCAACGGCGCCTGGGCCTGGCTGCAGCCGAGTGGCAGCTGGGGCTGGAGCAATGCCGGCCTCGTGGTGGACGGCGAGCACTCGCTGCTGGTCGACACGCTGTTCGACCTGAAGCTGACGGCAGAGATGCTCGCCGCGATGCGCGCCAGCGTGCCGGCGGCGCGCAGCGTCGGCGCGGTGGTCAACACGCACGCCAACGGTGATCACTGCAACGGCAACTCGCTGCTGCCCGGGGCGGAGATCATCGCGACCGTGGCCGCGGCGGAGGAGATGCGCCACGAAACGCCCGCCGTGATGGCCGAGTACAAGAAGGCGGCGCCCGCGCTCGGCGAGATGGGCGAGTTCATCCTGCACTGCTTCGGCGCCTTCGACTTCGAGGGCATCACGCAGCGGCTGCCCACGCGGACCTTCTGCGGCAGCCTCGCGCTCGCGGTGGGCGACAAGCAGGTCGAGCTGACGCAGGTGGGCCCCGCGCATACGCACGGCGACACGCTGGTGCACGTGCCGGCCGACAAGGTCGTCTATACCGGGGACATCCTGTTCATCGAGGGACACCCGATCATGTGGGCCGGCCCGGTCGGGAACTGGATCGACGCCTGCGAGCGCATTCTCGCGCTGGACGTGGAAACCGTGGTGCCCGGGCACGGCCCGGTCACCGACAAGCGCGGCGTGCGTGCGGTGCGCGACTACCTCGCCTACGTGCGCGACGAGGCGCGCCGGCGCTTCGACGCCGGCATGCCCGCGTGGGAGGCGGCGCTCGATATCTCGCTCGCTGACTATTCCTCGTGGGGCGATGCGGAGCGCATCGTCGTGAATGTCGACACGATGTACCGCGAATTTTCCGGCAGCGACCAGCCTGCCGACGTGGTCGCGATGTTCGCACTGATGGCGCGCATCCGCCGCGAGCGGCGCCAGTGAAGGAGCTCCCCGTGATGCGCAAATCTGCGCTGCTGCCGGTCGTGGCGCTGTGCCTGCTGCTGGCCGGCTGTCTCGCGCCAGCACTGCTGATGCCCTCGTCGAGCCAGCTGATGTGGGCGCTGCTCAAGCCGCTGGTCGGCTTCGATCCGAACCAGGTGAACCTGTTCGAGCAGCCGATCGTCAGGAACCGCATGGTGGCGCTGCTCGGGCCGAACTACGACACCACGATGCAGTTGCTGCACACCGCGAACGAACTGCGCCAGGAAGGGCCGCTGTTCTACGTGGTCTCGCGCTACACGCCGGTGCCCGAGATGGCGCAGAAGGCCGGCCTGGTCTGGAACTCCGAGACGAACCAGATGGCCGTGGCACTGCTGAAGGGCGACGTCGCCGAGGTGTTCGCCGAGAAGATCGAGACGATGGCGGAGGAGCGGGTGGCGCGGGCCGAGGATGCCGCGCGCGACAAGGTCGACGCGACCGTGCAGGGCGCGGTGGCCGGCGTGATCCCGGTGTGGCCCGCGGCGATGTCGTGGGTGAATCCGCGCGAGGCGATCGAGGAGGCGGTGGAGCAGCGCATCGAGCAGGTGCAGACGCAGGCGGTCGAGGCCACGGTCGGCAAGGCGGTCGACGGCGCCGCGCAGGCCGTGCAGTCGCAGGCGGGCAAGGCCACCGGTGCGATCACCGCGCCGGCGGATGCCGGCACGGCGCCCGCCGCGGCGAAGCGCGCCGACGACTGGAGGCCGGGTGACCCGGCCAACGACGAAGCCTACGAAGCGCCGGACGAGGACATCATCACCGACGAGGATGACGCGAACGAAGAGTCCGCTGCGGCCCCTGAGGCGGCTCCGGGCGGGGAGGAGAAGCCGGCCGATTAGCCGGTCCGGGCCGCACGCGGTTCAGCGCGCCGCGGGCTCGGCGGGCATGCGTTCGATCCACGGCGCGGCCTGCTCCAGCTGCGCCGCGAGGCGCAACAGCGTCGCCTCGTCGCCGAAGCGCCCCACGCACTGCACCCCGATCGGCAGCCCCGCGGCGTTCACGTGCAGCGGCACGCTCATCGCCGGCTGCCCGCTCATGTTGAACAGCATCGTGTTCGCGGTGCGCTCCAGCCCGTCGGCGGCGAAATGATCCAGCGCGCGCCGCATCACGGCGCGCGGCAGCACCGCGGAGAAACGGCGGATCGCCCACTGCAGCTGCGGCGCGAGCGACCATTCGCCGATCCGCGGTGGCGGCCAGGCCAGCGTGGCGTCCACGAACACGTCGTGCGCGGCGAAGAAGGGGGCCAGCGTGCGCGCCGCGGCGTGGAACCTGAGGCGTGCGAACTCGAATTCCCCGGCCGGCAGCGCCTCGCCCAGCGTGACCAGGAACTGCGTGGTCGGCTCGAGCTCGCTGCCGCGCACGCGGCGTCCGCGCAGCGCGCCGATCTGGCGCACGATGCCGGCGGTGCATGACGCCACGACGACGAGATAGGCGTGCACCAGCGCCTCGCGCTCGATCGGCGGGTGAGCCTCCGTGACCTCGTGACCCAGGCGCTCGAGCAGCGCCGCGGCGGCCTGCACCGCCGCGACGCAGTCCGGATGGGTGTCGCGCCCGAACAGCGAGCGCGTGGAGAAGGCGATGCGCAGGCGCCCCGGATCGCGCCGCACCTCCTCGGCATAGGGGCGCACCGGCGGCGGCGCCGTGTAGGGCGCGCCGGGATCGTCGCCCTGCGTCGCGTCGAGCAGCGCCGCGCTGTCACGCACCGTGCGCGTGATCGCGTGGCGCTGCACGAAGCCGCTCCAGACTTCCGATTCGTCGGGCCCCATCGGGGTGCGCCCGCGCGTCGGTTTCAGGCCGAACAGGCCGCAGGCCGAGGCGGGGATGCGGATCGAGCCGCCGCCGTCGCCGCCGTGCGCCATCGGTACGATGCGCGCTGCCACCGCCGCGGCCGACCCGCCCGAGGAACCGCCGGTGGAGTGCGCCAGGTTCCACGGATTGCGCGCCGGGCCGCGCAGCAGGCTCTCGGTGGTGCCCACGAGGCCGAACTCCGGCGTGTTGGTCTTGCCGCAGATGACCAGCCCGGCGCTGCGGTAGCGGCGGAACAGTTCGCTGTCACGCGCCGGCACGTATCCGAGCAGCGCGCGGCTGGAGGCGGTGAATTCGGCGCCGGCGAGGAAGCCGTCCAGGTCCTTGACCAGGAAGGGCACGCCGGTGAAAGGCCCCGCGGGCAGCGCCGAGGCGACGTCGCGGCGCGCGCGTTCGGCGAGCTCGATCACCACGGCATTGATCGCGGGGTTCCAGCGCGCCAGGCGCACCAGCGCGAGCTCCAGCAGCTGCGCGGCGCTGACCTCGCCGTGGCGCACCCGTTCGGCGAGCGCGGTGGCGTCGAGCCGGATGTATTCCTCTTCGCGCATGATTGTTGTGGGTCTGTCTTTGTGGGTCCGAATTCATTCGGACATCTGCTTTTCCGGGGCTGCATGTCCGAATGAATTCGGACCCACAGAATTCGGACCCACGGCGGCCGGACCAACGCCGGGCGTCAGCCGCGCCGCCTGGAACAGCGCCGGCGCGCCGAAGGTGAGCCAGAGCCCGGCAATCGCATTGTTGGCGTACACGATCGCGAACCAGGCCAGCTCGCGCTGCTCCGGGACCCACTTGCCGGACTGCGCGAGCCATGTCAGCAACACCGCGATGCCGAGCACGTAGCGCAGGGCGCGCTGCCAGATCGCGCCGCCTTCGGGCGCGCGCAGCCAGCGCCGGCACAGCGCCATGCCCGCGGCGGCACCGAAGAACAGCCCGCCGACACCCACCAGGTAGGGCGTGCGCGGCAGCAGCAGGTAGAACGCCACGAACAGCGCCGAGCACGCGGCCGCCGTGGCGATCTGCGCCGCGAAGCCGGCAGCGGCGAGCCGCGCCGCGATCGCATCGGCATGGCGCAGGTGCAGCCACAGCAGCGCGCCGCCGAGCGCCCAGCCCGCGAGCACGTCGGTCGGAAAGTGCACGCCGAGGTAGACGCGCGAGAAGCCGATCAGCACGAACAGCAGCACCGCGAGCACGGTGAACCAGCGGCGTCCGACCCACGCCGCGATCAGGCCCCATTCGATCAGCGTGTGCTGGGCGTGGCCGCTGGGCGCGCCGAAGCCGTACTCGCGATCCGGCCCGATGCGCGGTTCCAGGTCGAAGGGGCGCGGCTGCGCGAAGAGGTCCTTGAGGGCAAAGTTCACGAACGCCGACAGCAGCAGCGTCAGCAGCATGCGCGAGCCGGCGCGGTAGCTCAGGCTCCAGATCACGAAGGGCACGATGTAGATGTGCGCCTGGCCGCCGAGCGTCGTGATGGCGCGGAAGAATTCGTCCAGCAGCGCCGTGCGGTTCTGCTGGATCAGCAGGATCAGTTCCACGCCCCAGTTCAGCACGCCTTCCATACCCTGTTCCCCTGTTGTTGTGATCGTGTCGCCGGGCTCAGAGTCCGCGCGCCTTGCGCACCTGCTCCCAGGCGTTCTGAACTTCCTGCGTGCGCTCGGTGGCCATCTTCACCATGTCCTCGGGCATGCCCTCGGCGATCAGCTTGTCGGGGTGGTACTGGCTCATGAGGCGGCGCCAGGCCTGTTTCACGTCGCGATCGCTGGCGGACTCCGCCACGCCGAGCGCCGCGTAGGCATCGGCCAGCGAGCGCGAGGACGGCGCGGCACCCGGGGCGTCCGAAAAATGGTCCTGCGCGCTGAACATGCGCAGCATCTGCTCGAAGGCCGCCTCGGAGAAGCCGACGCGCGCGGCGATCAGGCGCAGCAGCGCGTGCTCGGCCGGCGCCATCGCGCCGTCGGCCGCGGCGGTGCTGAACAGGAACATCAGCAGCATCTGCCGCAGGCTGGGGTGCGCGCCGCACTGCGTCATGAAGCGCGTGAGCTGCGCCTCGGTGTCGAACTCGGGCTGCGCCCCGCGCTTGAACAGCGCGATGGCCTCCTGGCGATGCGCGGCGCCCAGGCCCATACGTGCCATCAACTGCTCGGTGACGGCGATTTCCCGCTCGCTGATGCGCCCGTCACTCTTGGCGATGTGGCCCATCAGCGTGAACGTGGTCTCGAAGAAGGTGCTCTGCACCGCCTGCAGCTTGCCGCCCACGAAGCGCTTCACGCGCTGGACGCTGTCGACGATGTGCCCGATCAGCAGCCCGACAATCGCGCCGAACGGGCCTGCCGCGAGCAGGCCGAGGCCGCCGCCGATGAGTTTGCCGAGCCAGGGAGGTCGTTGCATGTGTCGTGGTGCCAGGACGGTTCGCGGCAGTTTAAGCGATTTGCGCCGGTGGCCGGAACGCGCGCGCGGCGCGGGCAAGCCGGCAAATTACAGCGCGTTAACTCATGCGCGCGCGCTTTGCGCATACGATGTCCGCCAGTCGCGCACAACCTCGGGAGACGCAGATGGACATGACGGGCAAGGTGGTTCTGGTCACGGGTGGCGGCAGCGGCATGGGGCGCCTGGCCTGCCAGCTGATGAGCCGCCGCGGCGCGCGCGTGCTGGCGCTCGACGTCAACGAGCAGGGGCTGGCGGAAACCGCCGCGGGCGATGCCGGCATCGTGACGCGCCGCCTCGACGTGACCGATTTCGCCGCCGTGGACGCCGCGCTGCGCGAGGCCGAGGCGACGCTGGGGCCGGTGCATCGCGTCTACAACGCGGCGGCGATCATGCCGCTCGGCAAGCTGCTCGAGCAGGACAACGCCACGGTGCACCGCATCATGGCGATCAACTACGGCGGGCTGGTGAACATCGCGCAGGCCGCGCTGCCGGCGATGGTGCGCCGCGGCGCGGGCGACTTCATCAGCTTCTCCTCGATGGCGGGCATCATCCCGATCGCTGATGACCGGCGGCTACAACGCCTCGAAGTTCGCGGTCTCGGCCTTCACCGAGGTGCTGTACCACGAGAACCGCGCCAGCGGCGTGCGCTTCGCCTGCGTCTGCCCGCCGCCGGTGGCCACGCCGCTGCTCGCGCAGGGCTATGCGACCGTGATGCCGAAGACCATCGAGAGCGATGCCGCCGATCGAGCCGCGCGACGTGCTCGATGCCATCGAGTCCGCGCTGGCGAAGGGCGAGTTCTGGGTCTTTCCCGGGCAAGGGCACGCGCACGGGTTACCTGATGCGCCGGTTCTTCCCGAACCTCATCTGGAAAGATGTGCACAAGAAGGAAGGTTTCTAGCATGATGTGGGTCGCCATTGTTGTGGGTCGCCATTGTCGTGGGTCGCCATTTATGGCGACGGCAGCAGTCGGGACCGCAGCAGTCGGCATGAATGCCGACCCACATCATTCGGGACCGCACAAGTCGGCATGAATGCCGACCCACATTCGTCGGCATGAATGCCGACCCACACGGAGCGGAGGAGAGCAAATGAGCGTGGAACTGAAAGGCAAGCGCATCCTGGTGACCGGCCCCACGGGCCAGGTCGCGCGCCCGCTGGTTGCGGCGCTGGCGCAGCACAACGAGGTCTTCGGCCTGGCGCGCTTCAGCAAGGCCGAGGATCGCGAGTCGATCGAGGCGCTGGGCGCGAAGACCATCGCCGCCGATCTCGGTACCGGCTCGCTGGAGCAGGTGCCGCAGGATCTCGACTACGTGCTGAACCTCGCGGTCGTGAAGACCGGCGACTGGGGCTACGACATGCGCGCCAACGCCGAGGGCGTGGGCCGGCTGATGCTGCGCTGTCGCAACGTGAAGGCCTTCCTGCACTGCTCCTCGACCGCGGTGTACGAGTACGCGGGTCACGAGCCGCGCGGCGAGGACGCGCCGCTCGGCGACAACCACCGCGCGATGTTTCCCACCTACAGCATCGCGAAGATCGCCGCCGAGACCGTGGCGCGCTTCACCGCGCACGAGTTCGGCATCCCGACCACGATCGCGCGCCTCAGCGTGCCCTACGGCAACAACGGCGGCTGGCCCTGGTACCACCTGCTGATGATGCAGAACCGCGTGCCGATCGACGTCCATCCCGAGCGCCCGAACGTCTACAACCCGCTGCACGAGCGCGACTGCCTGGCGAAGATCCCGGGCCTGCTGGCGGCGGCCACGCCCGGGGTCACCACCGTGAACTTCGGCGGCTCGCAGGCGGTCAGCATCGAGGAGTGGTGCGCCTACCTCCAGGAGCTCACCGGCTTCGAGCCGGTGTTCCACGAGAACCCGAAAGCCTTCGGCAGCCTGCAGATCGACACCGCGCGGCTGCACGCCCTGGTCGGTCCCACCGAGGTGGACTGGAAGGACGGCATGCGGAGATGGTGCAGAGCCTTGCGCCGCAACTGCTGAAGCGCTGAGGACGACGCGATGAGCGACCGGCAGCACTGGCGCGGCGTATCACGGTTCTCGAGGACATCGAGGCGATCCGCCAGCTGAAGCACCGCTACTTCTTCTTCTGCGACCGCAAGCGGCCGGCCGACGTGCTGGCCTGCTTCGCGCCCGGGGAGGTGCGCATCGACTACGGGCGCATCGGGCAGTACGCCAGCGCCGCCGACATGGTCGAGGTGTTCACGGCGCTGGCCTGCCAGGAGCACATCGTCGAGATGCACCATGCGCAGAACGACCAGATCGAGATCCTGGACGCGACGCGCGCCGCGGCGACCTGGGGCCTGTACTACTTCATGATCAATACGCGCGACCGCACGGTGACGCAGCTCGGCGGCTATTACCTCGACGAGTACCGCAAGATCGACGGCGAGTGGAAGATCTCGGCGACCGCCTACCACGTGACCTCGACCGAGCTGCTCGACCTCGGCGAGGGCATGGCGCGCGTGATCTTCGCCGGAGGCGCCGCGCCCGCCGCGCTCGATGATCCCGCGCGGCAGGGTTGAACGAGACTGTGGGTCGGCATTCATGCCGACTGGTCGCCGCGACTGTGGGTCGGCATTCATGCCGACTGGTGCCTGCGGGTATGCGGCGGGTTCGGCTTTGCCGAACCCTTGTCGGGCTGAAGCCCGACCTACATCGTCGTTCCGGGGCTGAAGCCCGACCTACGCCGTTGTTCCGGGGCTGAAGCCCGGGCCACAGGGAGCTTGTTCATCGTGCAGATCTGGGTCGACGCCGACGCCTGCCCCAACGTGATCAAGGAGATCCTGTTTCGCGTCGCCGAGCGCGCACGGATCATGGTCACGCTGCTGGCGAACCAGCCGGTCGCCGTGCCACGGACGCAGTACGTGCGCACAGTGCAGGTCTCGCAGGGATTCGACGTGGCCGACAACGAGATCGTGCTGCGCTGCGAGCCGGGTGACCTGGTGATCACGGCCGACATCCCGCTCGCGGCGGAAGTCATCGCCAAGGGCGCGACCGCGCTGAATCCGCGCGGCGAGCTCTACACGAAGGAGAACGTGAAGGCGCGGCTGAACATGCGCGATTTCATGGACACGATGCGTTCGAGCGGCATCCACACCGGCGGCCCGCCGGCGCTGAACCAGCGCGACCGCCAGGCCTTCGCCAACGCGCTGGACCGCTTCATCGCGCGGCGCGTGGGTCCGCATTGATGCGGACAATTGTCCGGATAAATCCGGACCTACATTGATTCCAGCATCGCCGCCATCTTCTCGCGGATCTTCTCGATGCCCTTCAGCGGGCGGACCATGACCTTGAAGTCGCTGATGCGGCCCTCGGCGTTCCAGTGGATCAGGTCGACGCCGTTCACCACGATGCCGTCGATCGTTGCCGTGAATTCCAGGGCCGCGTCGGTGTCGCTCGCGATCTCGCGCACGTAGCGGAAATCCGTTCCCGCGAACACCCGGAACGCGGCACCCAGGTACAGCGCCGTGAGCTCGCGTCCCTGCTGCGGACGGTGCACCACCGGGGAGTGGAAGCAGGCATCCTCGGCCAGCAGGGCGCGCAGGGATGCCGGGTCGCCGCTGGCGAGCACTTCGTGCCAGGCGGCAAGTTCGGGTGCGGACATGGTGGTCTCCTTGCGGTATTGCGCTCGATCAAGGTTTGCGGCGGTTGGGCCGTGGCCGCGCACGCGCTGCGCGTAGAATGCGCGCAGTGCCACGCTGGCTGCCGAGCTTACCGGAAATCACGGACATGACGATGCGCCTCGATTCCGTATCCCGCCGCGCAACCGCGCCCGCCGCGGGCTGCGCCGCGCCGTGCTGCTCGCGCTCGCGCTGGCGCTGGGCGGTTGCCCGGATTCCGACACGCCGCCCGCGGCGGGCACGGAGCGCGGCATCGGCCAGCCTCGAGACCGCGGTCGTCGCGGCGGCCACGGTGCCGCGCGAGACCCTCTTCGACGGCGTGGTCGAGGCCGTGAACCAGTCCACCGTCTCGGCGCAGACCAGCGGGCGCGTGCTCGAGATGCCCGTCGACGTCGGCGACCAGGTCGAGAAGGGCGCGCTGATCGTGCGCTTCACCGACACCGAGCAGAAGGCGCGCGGCGCGGCGGCCGAATCGGAGCTCAGCGAGGCGAACGCGCGGCTCGCGGAGGCGCAGCTCGGCGTTCGACCGCATTCGCGAGATCTATGCGAAGAAGCTGGTCGCCAAGGCGCAGTTCGACCGTGCCCGCGCGGATCTCGACGCGGCGCGCGCCCACGCCAGGGCGGCCCAGGCCGCGCTCGACGAAGTGCACGAAGGGCTCGCCAACACCGTGATCCGCGCCCCCTATGCCGGCATCGTGGTGGCGCGCCACGTGCAGATCGGCGAAACGGTGGGCGTGGGCACGCCGCTGCTCACCGGCGTGTCGCTCGAGCACCTGCGCGTGCACGTCGACGTGCCGCACCAGCACATCGGCGAGCTGCGCAAGCACCGCCAGGCCCGCGTGCTGCTGCCCGATGACGGTTCGATCGCGGTCGAGGAGCTGCGCATCTCGCCGAATGCCGATCCCGCGACGCACACCTTCCGCGTGCTGGCGACGGTGCCGCAGGGTGACTACGGCGTCTACCCCGGCATGCTGCTCAAGGTGGCCTTCGTGACCGGCGCCGAGGAGCGCCTGCTGCTGCCCCGCGGCGGCGCTGGTGCGCCGCGGCGAGATCGATGCCGCCTACGTGGTCGGGGAGGACGGTCGCGTCGGCGTTCCGCTACCTGCGTGTCGGGACACCCGCGGCCGACGGACGCGTGCCGGTGCTGGCGGGGCTGGCCGCGGGCGAGCGCGTCGCCACCGATCCGCTCGCGGCGGCGGTGGCCTACAAGGCGCAGGGCGCGCCGGCCGGGGAGTCCGGCGAATGAGCGCCGGGGATCAGCCGGCGCTGGGGCTGTCCGGGCGCATTGCGCGGCATTTCCTCGCCACCGAGATCACGCCGCTGCTGGCGCTGCTCGGCGTGCTGCTCGGCGTGTTCGCGATCCTGGTCACCGCGCGCGAGGAAGAGCCGCAGATCAACGTGACCTTCGCCAACGTGTTCATTCCCTTCCCGGGCGCGTCCGCGAGGGAAGTCGAGGCGCTGGTGACCACGCCCGCGGAGCAGGTCGTCTCGGAGATCGAGGGCGTCGAGTACATCTACTCCGCATCCTCGCCCGGCATGGCCGCGCTGACCGTGCGCTTCGAGGTGGGCCAGCAGCGCACCGATGCCATCGTGCGTCTCTACAACGCCTTCTACAGCCACCAGGACTGGATGCCGGCGGGCGTCGGGGTCGGCGCGCCGCTGATCAAGCCCAAGGGCATCGACGACGTGCCGATCTTCACCGCGACGCTGTGGAGCGAGAATCCCGCGCTGGGCGCGGCCGATCTGCTGCGCGTGGCGCACGCGGTCGAGGCGCAGCTGCAGCGCGTGCCGGGCACGCGCGAGATCGCCACCATCGGCGGCCCGGACCGCGCGGTGCGCGTGGAATTCGATCCGGAGCGCCTCGCGGCCTACGGGCTGGCGCTGGACGATCTGCGCACGGCGCTCGCCTCGGCCAATGCCGCGCGCGATGCGGGCAGCATCGTCGACGACGGGCGCGAGATGCTGGTGCAGGCCGGCACCTTCCTGGTCACGCCCGAGGAAGTGGCCGACGTGGTGGTGGGCGTGCACGAGGGAGCGCCGGTGTTCCTGCGCGACGTGGCGCGCGTCACGCGACGGCTCCGACAGGCCCGTGCGTTACGTGAGCCATGGCACCGGACCGGCGGCCGCGCACCCGGCGGGCGCGGCGCGCTACCCGGCGGTGACGATCGCGGTGGGCAAGAAGCCCGGCGAGAACGCGGTGGACGTGTCGGGCGGCGTGATCCGCGCGCCTCGAGCAGCTGAAGGGCGTGCAGATTCCGGACGACGTCAACGTGACGATCACGCGCGACTACGGCGCGACGGCGGCCGACAAGGCGCAGACGCTGATCAAGAAGCTGCTCTTCGCCACGCTGTCGGTGATCGTGCTGGTGCTGTTCGCGCTGGGGTGGCGCGAGGCGGTGGTCGTGGGGGCCGCGGTGATCGTGACGCTGGCGATCACGCTGTTCGCGTCCTGGGCCTGGGGATTCACGCTGAACCGCATCTCGCTGTTCGCGCTGATCTTCTCGATCGGCATCCTGGTCGACGATGCCATCGTGGTGGTCGAGAACATCCACCGCCACATGCTGCTCGGCAGGCACTCGCTCGCCGAGGCCATTCCCGTCGCGGTCGACGAGGTCGGCGGCCCGACGATACTCGCCACGTTCACCGTGATCGCCGCGCTGCTGCCGATGGCTTTCGTGAGCGGGCTGATGGGGCCCTACCTGCGGCCGATCCCGATCAACGCCAGCACGGGCATGCTGATCTCGCTCGCGGTGGCGTTCGTGTTCACGCCGTGGCTGTACCGGCGGGTGTTCCTGCGCGTCGCCAGCGATGCGCACGCGCACGACGCAGCAGGATACGGCGCTCGCGCGCTTCTTCACGCGCGTCATGGCGCCGCTGCTCGGCGGCCAGGCAGGCGCGCGCAAGCGCTGGCTGCTGCTCGGCGCGCTGCTGGTGCTGATCGCGCTGTCGTGCTCGCTGGTTGCCGTCGGCGCGGTGGTCATGAAGATGCTGCCCTTCGACAACAAGAGCGAGTTCCAGGTCGTGGTCGACATGCCCGAGGGCACGCCGCTCGAGAGCACCGAGCGCGTGCTGCAGGCGCTGGCCGATCGCGTCGCCACGGTGCCCGAAGTCACCGACTACCAGATCTACGCCGGCGACGCGGCCCCGATCAACTTCAACGGCCTGGTGCGCCAGTACTACCTGCGCAGCCAGCCCTGGCACGGCGACATCCAGGTGAACCTGGCCGAGCAGCATCAGCGCGAGCGCAAGTCGCACGAGATCGTGGCCGCGGTGCGCGGGGAGCTCGCCGCGATCGGCAACTCCTTCGGCGCCACCGTGAGCGTGGTCGAGGTGCCGCCGGGCCCGCCGGTCCAGGCCCCGCTGGTCGCGGAGATCTACGGCCCCGATTACCCGCGCGCGCTCGATGTGGCGCGCGAGGTGCGCAAGGTCTTCGAGGCCACGCCCGACGTGGTCGACATCGACGATTCCATCGAGGCGCCGCAGCGCAAGCTCGTGGTGGACGTGGACCGCGCGCGCGCCGCGAAGCTCGGCGTGACGCAGCAGAGCGTGGCCGCCGCCGTGGCGACCGCCGTGGGCAGCGAGGACATGTCCTTCCTGCACAGCGAGCAGGCGAAGTATGCGATCCCGGTGCGCGTCGAACTGCCGGACGACGCCAAGGCCCGCGTCGAATCGCTGCTGTCGCTGCGCGTGCGCTCGGCCAGCGGCGCGCTGGTGCCGCTGTCGGAGATCGCCGCGGTGCGCCCGGCCACGCGCGAGCAGACGATCCAGCACAAGAACCTGCTGCCGGTGGTCTACGTGACGGCCGACGTGGCGGGCCGCACCGACAGCCCGCTGTACGGCATGGCCGCGATCGCCTCCACGCTGGGCGGGAAGCCGATCGATGGCGCGCCGATCACGCAGTACTTCACGCAGCAGCCCGAGGAGACCTGGGCGCTGGAGCATGAAGTGGGACGGGGAGTGGCAGATCACCTACGAGACCTTCCGCGACATGGGCACGGCCTACGCGGTGGGCCTGGTGCTGATCTACCTGCTGGTGGTGGCGCAGTTCCGCTCCTACGGCGTGCCGCTGATCATCATGGCGCCGATCCCGCTCACGATCATCGGCATCATGCCCGGGCACGCGCTGCTGGGGCAGCCGTTCACCGCGCCCTCGATGATCGGCATGATCGCGCTGGCCGGCATCATCGTGCGCAACTCGATCCTGCTGGTGGATTTCATCCAGCAGGAAGTGCGCGAGGGAAAGACGCTGCAGGAAGCGACGATCTCGGCGGCCGCGGTGCGCGCGCGCCCGATCACGCTGACGGCGCTCGCCGCGATGACGGGTGGCTTCTTCATCATCGACGACCCGATCTTCGGTGGCCTCGCGGTGTCGCTGATCTTCGGGCTGTTCGTCTCGACGCTGCTGACGCTGTTCGTGATCCCGGTGGTCTACTACCACTACAACTGGCGCCACTCGTCGGCATGAATGCCGACCCACAAAGATGGCACCTGTGGGTCGCCATTCATGGCGACAACAGCATTCAGGCAGGCACAAGTCGGCATAAATGCCGACCCACAATTTCCGGCTCACACAAAGGGACGTTCCGTCTTCAGCTCCGCGACGCGCTGCTGCAGCCACTTTGCGGTGAGCTTCTCGGCCAGCGAATTCTGCTTCAGCCGCTCGTTCAGCACCTTCCAGTCGACGCAGTCGAGCGGCTGGTCCTGGTTGAAGCAGGAGAACACGTAGCTGGTCTCGCCGGTGACGGGGTCGCGGTGCGGCTGCAGGCACTGCGCGCAGATCTCCTTCATCATGCACTGCATCGGCGAGTTGATCGAACCGATCGCGAAGTGGTGCGGCTTCAGGTGCTCCTTCAGCACTTCGTGGCGGGCGCGCGCGACACCGGCCATCATGCGGTCCGAGCCGATCGCGATCAGACGGTCGGCGTCGTCGAGGCGGATGGTGCACTCCCCGAGCAGGCCTTCGGCGTAGGCGTCCATCGCCTGCACGATGTTGCCGACGAAGCTGCGGTCCTGCGGTCGACCCGGCGCGAATCCGGGTTCCTCGTCGCAACACCAGATGATCTCGTCGGCGGCATTCTCGATCTCGGCGACCTTGTAGCGGTCCTGCACCTTCTTGTAGCCGGCGAAGTACAGCACCTTCGAGCCCGCGGCGCGGAACGCCGCGCCGATCGAGAACAGCACCGCGTTGCCGAGCCCGCCGCCGCAGAGCACCACGGTCTCGTTGCCGGTGATGTGGGTGGGCGCGCCGGTCGGGCCCATCAGTATCACCGGCTCGCCGGGCTGCAGCATCGCGCACAGGCTGCTGGAGCCGCCCATCTCGAGCGCGATCACCGAGACCAGGCCGCGTTCGGGGTCGACCCAGGCGCCGGTCATCGCGAGGCCTTCCATCTGCAGTCGCGTGCCGTTGACCAGCGGCGCCAGCGTCTCGAAGTTCTGCAGCCGGTAGAACTGCCCCGGCTGGAACTTCCGCGCCGCGAGCGGGGCGTGCAGCGTCACCTCGACGATGGTGGGCGTGAGGCGCTCGACCTTGTGCACGGTAGCCAGCAGCTGCGCGGCCAGCTCGCCGAAAAAGTGCTCGCGCGTCGCCTCGCTCGCGGGCGCACGCTGCGCCAGCACGCGCGAGACCACGGGATAGCCCTGCTTCGCCGACGCCATGGCCTTCACGACGTTGCCGAAATACGAGGGATGCACGTCGCCGAAATAGCTCATGAAGCGCCCGTCCGGCTCGCGCGACAGCAGCACCTGCGGCGTGGCGGGCTTGGCGGCGCCGTAATCCGGCGTCACCGGCGTTGCTCTGCTCGTCGATGGCGGAAAAGTACTTGCCGTCCAGCGTGAAGCCCTCCGGGTGCTCGCGCGCCAGCACGGTGTTCGGCTGCGTGCCGGCGGCCACGAACACCGTGCGCGCCGGGAACCAGTGCTCCGTGCCGGTGCCGGCGTTCTTCAGGCGGATGCCGCGCGCCGCGCCGTAGTGGTCCACGTCGACGCCGACCGGCGTCATGCCCTCGGCGAACCAGATGCCTTCCTCCAGCGCCTTCTCGACCTCCTCGTGGTTCAGCGTGTACGAGGGGCTGTCGACCAGGCGGCGGCGGTAGGCGATGGTGACGCCGCCCCAGTGACGCAGCATCTCGGCGATACGCGGTTCGCGCCCGGCCGCCCCGGCCTGCTTGCGTTCCTGGCGGATCGCGCGCGCGTGCGCCAGGAACTCCTCGGCGATCTCGCGCTCGTAGTCGTCCCACGGGTCGCGGATCGCGTCCTCGCCGATCTCCTGCGCCAGCGCCTCGTAGCGGTGCAGGAACTTCTCGACCTGCACCACGTAGTAGGCCAGCGACTCGGTGGCGGTATCGATCGCGGTGAGGCCGCCGCCGATCACCACCACCGGCAGGCGCAACTGCATATTGGCGATCGAGTCGGCCTTGGCCGCGCCCGTGAGCTGCAGCGCCATCAGGAAATCCGATGCCGCGCGCACGCCGCGCGCCAGCCCGTTCGGGATGTCCAGCACGGTCGGGCCGCCGGCGCCCACGCACAGCGCGATGTGGTCGAAGCCCATGCGCCATGCGTCGTCGGGCGTCAGCGTGCCGCCGAAGCGCACGCCGCCGAACATCGCGAAGGCGCTGCGCCGCTCCACCAGCAGGCGGATCAGCTTCAGGAAGTTCTTGTCCCAGCGCACCGTGATGCCGTATTCGGCCACGCCGCCGAAGCCCGCCATCACGCGCGCATCGAGCGGTTCCATCAGTGTGCGCACGTCGCGCACCGGCGCGAAGGCGACGCGCTTGCCGTGAGTCCACGCCGGCGAGCTCGGGCGGCAGCGGCTCGATCTTCAGTCCGTCGATGCCGACCACCGTGTGGCCGTCGTTCATCAGGTGATGCGCCAGCGTGAAGCCCGCGGGCCCCAGGCCCACCACCAGCACCTTGCGTCCGGTGTCGGGCAGCGGCAGCGGCCGGCGCAGGTTCAGCGGGTTCCAGCGCGTCAGCAGCGCGTAGATCTCGAAGCCCCAGGGCAGCTCGAGCACGTCCTTCAGCGTGCGGGTCTCCGCCTGCGGAATGTCCACCGGCTCCTGCTTCTGGTAGATGCAGGACTTCATGCAGTCGTTGCAGATGCGGTGCCCGGTGGCGGCTGCCATCGGGTTGTCGACCACGATCATCGCCAGCGCGGCGATGGGTTCGCCGCGCGTCTTCACCAGGTGGAATTCCGAGATCTTCTCTTCCAGCGGGCAGCCGGCCAGCGTCACGCCGAAGGGTGATTTGCGGAACGGCGCGCTGGCGGGATCCGCGCCCTTGGGGGCCTTCTCGCGCAGCCCGCGCGAGCAGGAATCCTTGCCCTGGTTGTGGCACCAGATGCAGTAGTTGGCCTCGTCCAGCGCGCCGGCGAGGTCGGTGCCGTGATCGGTGAGCGCGAAGCCCTCGCGCCGGCGCAGGTGGTCGATGCTGTGGCGCGGGAAGCCCAGCGTCTCGCGCGTGATCAGCGGCACGAGGTTCTGGTAATCGAGCTTCGCGGGCGCCTTGAACAGCACGCCGTCGCGGTGGCGCGCGCGCCCGGCCTCGGTGCCGGCCGCCCACGCGGCGTAGCGGGCCGCGAGCTCGAGCTGCCCGGCGTTGGCCGCCTCGTCCTCCTGCCACGCCGTGACCCGGCGCGCGAAGGCCAGCTCGCTGAACGGCTCGCCCAGCAGCGCTTCTTCCGTGGCCGCGGCGTCGAGGTCCGCGACCTCCTCGGGCTTGAACTTCGCCAGCGCCTGGCGTTGCACGAACAGGCGTTTCACGCTGAACACCGGCGCCAGCTCGTGGTGCCGTTCGGCCAGCGCGCGCGCCTCGGTCTCGATGCCGAACAGCCGTGGCACGAAGTCCTCGAGCTGCGGCGCCAGCGCGATCAGCAGTTCCGATTCGGCCTTCGGCGCGAGCGCCTCGGGCGCGGCGCGCGCGGCGAGCAGCGCGTCGCGCAGCGCGGGGTCCGACGCGCCGATGAAGTGGAGAAACTGCGCGTCGAGGCGTGTCAGGCCGTCGCGCTGGTGGAGGTCCGCAAATTCGAGCCCGAAAGACAGCTTGAGCATGACCCGGGAGTTCCGCTGTGGGGGTGCGCCACTATAAGGCGGTGCCTGTCGGCGTTCAATTTACCGGGCCGCAAGGTTGCCGCGCGCCGCGGTGGCATATTGCGGGGCGCGCCAGTACCATTCGCCCCGACAGCCGGGTCACGCATGCCCGTTGCAACGGTGCCACCAGGGGAAAGGATTGGACGACGCTCGGACCTGCGGGTGGGCGCGAAGACGCGACGCCAGCCGCGCACTTTGGCGCAGGCTCGCGTTGCTGGCGTTGCTTCTCGCCGCCTCGTTCGGGGTTGGCGCGCAGGCCTGGAACAATCCGTACCCGGTGGCCGAGCGCGACCAGGCGGTGGTCTACGAATCGTTCAATTCGCGTCCCAAGCACCTCGATCCCGCGCAATCCTACGTCGAGGACGAAGCGTGGTTCGTCTATTCGATCTACGAGCCGCTCTACGACTATCACTACCTGAAGCGACCCTACTCGCTGCAGCCCAACGTGGCCGAAGCGATGCCGCAGGTGAGCTATCGCGATGCGCAGGGCAACGAGCTCCCGGCCGATGCGCCGGTCGCCTCGATTGCCGAGACGGTCTACGAGATCCGGATCAGGCCGGGCATCCGCTACCAGCCGCACCCGGCGTTCGCGGTCGATGCCGAGGGCCGCCCGCTCTATGCCGATCTCGACGAAGCCAGCCTGGGCGAGCGCTCGCAGATCGGGGATTTCGAGCACACCGGCACGCGCGAGCTCGATGCGGCGGATTTCGCCTACCAGATCAAGCGCCTCGTGCGTCCGCGCATCGAATCGCCGGGGCTCGCGATCTTCAACCAGATCATCGGCCTGGAGGACCTGGCCGCGCGGCTGCAGGCCGAGGTCGATGCGGGCCGGCTGGATCCCGAGGGCTGGATCGACATGCGCCAGTTCCCGCTCGAAGGCGTGGAAACGCCGGATCCGCACACGCTGCGCATCCGCATCCGCGGCAAGTACCCGCAATTCCTCAACTGGCTGGCCACCACCTTCGTGGTGCCGGTGCCCTGGGAGGCGGAGCGCTTCTATGGCCAGCCCGGCATGGCGCGGCGCGAACTCACGCTCGACATGTGGCCGGTCGGCACCGGGCCTTTCATGATGGAGCGCAACCGCCCGTTGCGCGAGATGCGCCTGACCAGGAATCCCGAGTACCGCGAGGACCTGTACCCCTGCGAAGGCGAGCCGGGCGACGCCGAGGCGGGGCTGCTCGCCGACTGCGGCAAGCCGCTGCCGCTCGTCGACGCGTACAGGTTTTCCTACGAGAAGGAGAGCACCCCGTTCTGGAACAAGTTCCTGCAGGGCTACTACGACATCTATGCCTCCACGCGCTTTGCCACCTTCAACAGCTTCGACGCCGCGTTGCAGCTGCAGGGCGGTGCGCTGACGCTGTCGCCGGGGATGGAGCGCCAGGGCATCAAGCTGCGCACCGAGGTGGAGCCGGCCATCGAGTACTTCCTGGTGAACATGCTCGATCCGGTGCTGGGCAACGGCGGCGAGACGCCCGAGGCGCGCGAGCGCGCGCGCAAGCTGCGCCAGGCCATCGCGATCGCGATCGATATCGAGGAGTATCTCGCCATCATCAAGAACGGTCTCGGCCTGCCGATGCAGGGGCCGGTACCTCCCGGTCTTGCCGGTTACCGCGCGGGCGAGGCGGGCATCAACCCGTACGTGTACACGTGGCAGCACGGGCGCGCGAAACGACGGGGTCTCGACGAGGCAAGGCGGCTGCTGGCGGAGGCCGGCTATCCCGATGGCCGTGATGCCGAGACCGGCGCGCCGCTGATCCTGTATTTCGACGGCTACGACAGCTTCCAGCGCGCCCGTCTCGAACTGCTGGTCAAGCAGCTGGCGCGCATCGGTGTGCAGCTCGTGCCGCGGCTCACCGAGTGGAACCGGTTCCAGGAAAAGCACCGCAAGGGCAATGCCCAGATGTCCTTCTGGGGGTGGAATGCCGATTACCCCGACCCCGAGAACTTCCTGTTCCAGTACTACAGCAAGAACGGCAAGGTGCGCTTCCAGGGCGAGAACGTCACCAACTACGACAATCCCGAATTCGATGCGCTGTTCGAGGAGTTCCGCGGCATGGACATCGACGCCGACCGCCAGCCCGTGATCGACCGCATGGTCGAGCTGCTGCGCCACGATGCCCCGCTGCTGGCCGGCTGGAACAACGAGGCCTTCCAGCTCTCGCAACCCTGGCTCGGCAATACCAAGCCCGGCAAGGTGATCCATTCCTACCGCAAGTACTATTCGCTCGACGTGGACCGCCGCAATGCCCTGCGCGCCGAATGGAACCGACCGGTGCTCTGGCCGCTCGCCGTTGCGGCAATCGCGATGGTCGTGATCGCGCTGCTCGCCGCGCGTCATTACCGCCGGCGCGAGGCGCAGACCGCCCGGCCGGGGAGTGCCCCGTGATCGCCTATCTCCTGCGCCGGCTGTTGCTGGCCGTGCCCACGCTGATCGGCGTGAACCTGCTGCTGTTCACGCTGTTCTTCGTGATCAGCAGCCCCGACGACATGGCCCGCGCGCAACTCGGCGCCAAGCGCGTGACCCCCGAGGCCATCGAACGCTGGAAGGCCGATCGCGGCTACGACAAGCCGCTGTTCTGGAACGCGCAGGCCGAGCGGCGGGGAGCGCTTCACCGAGACGATATTCGTGCAGAAGTCCGTGCGCATGTTCCTGTTCGACTTCGGCAAGTCCGACGTCGGCCGCGACATCAACCGCGAGTTGCGCACGCGCATGTGGCCCTCGCTGGCGCTCGCGCTGCCGGTGTTCCTGGTCGGGCCTGTTCGTCGCGATCACGCTGGCGTTGCTGCTGGCGTTCCTGCGCGCGACCTGGCTCGATTTCACCGGCGTGATCGTCTGCGTCGTGCTCATGTCCATATCGAGCCTGTTCTACATCATCGCCGGGCAATACCTCGTCGCGCGGGTGTGGAACCTCGTGCCCATCTCGGGTTTCGCCACCGGACTGGATGCGGCGCGTTTCCTCGCGCTGCCGGTGGCCGTCGGCGTGCTCGCCGGGCTCGGCTCGAACGTGCGCTGGTATCGCGCGATCTTCCTCGAGGAGATCGGCAAGGACTACGTGCGCACCGCGCGCGCCAAGGGGCTGTCGGAGATCGCCGTGCTGTTCCGCCACGTGCTGAAGAACGGCATGATCCCGATCCTCACCGGGACCGTGGTGGTGATTCCCTCGCTGTTCCTCGGCAGCCTGATCACCGAGTCCTTCTTCGGCATTCCCGGCCTCGGGACCTTCACGATCGAGGCGATCCTGATGCAGGATTTCGCGATCGTGCGCTCGATGGTCTTCATCGGCTCGGTGCTCTACATAGCGGGACTGATACTCACCGATCTCTCCTACACCCTGGTCGACCCGCGGGTGCGCCTGCAATGAACGGATTCCAGGTCGTGGTCCTGTGGTCGGATGCGCTGCTCGCCCTGCTGCTGCTCGCCAGCGGCGCGGGCATCGCGGCGGCGCTGCGCCGCGAGCACCTGCGCCGCGCCTGGCGCGCGGTATTCGCCAATCGTTCGGCGATGGCCGCCCTCGTCGTGCTGCTCGCCTACCTGCTGGTCGCGGTGCTGGACTCCTGTCACTTCCGGCCCGCGCTGGAGCGCCAGGCTGCACCGTCCGCGGCGCCGGTCGCAGTACTCGGTGGAAGTCCTGTCGCTGCTCGACGTGGCGCTGGCGCGGATGCGCACGGCGCGCGAGGACAGCTATTCCGCGCCGTTCGCCACGCACGCGTTCCAGAAGCGCATGATCGAGATGCCCGACGGGACGCAGCAGCGCGACTATCCGCGGCTGCAGTTCGGCGGTGCCCACCTGGCGGATCCCGCGGCGGATCGCGGTGCCGACATCGCCGTGCGCGGGCTGCGCGGCGCCGCGGGCGGCATCGTGCTGTGGCTGTTCATGGCGGCTGCGCTCGCGGTGCTCGTCGCGCGCGCACGCCGCGAGCCGGTGCGCCGCACGCTGGGCGCCATACTGCGCGGCGATACGCTCATCGCCTGGAATGCATTCGGCTGGATGCTGCTGCTGGTGCTCTGCCTGGGCGGCGCGCTGTTCGCGCTCTCCGGCGGCTACCACGTGTTCGGGACCGATGCGACCGGCAACGATGTGCTCTACCAGACGTTCAAGGCGATGCGCATCGCGCTGCTGATAGGCACGCTGGCCACCTTCGTGGTGCTGCCGCTGGGTATCGGGCTCGGCCTCGCCGCGGGCTATTTCGGCGGCTGGATCGATGACCTGATCCAGTACGTCTACACGGTGATCAGCTCGATACCGTATGTGCTGCTGATCGCGGCGGCGTCGCTGATGATGCAGCTCGTGATCGAGCAGCACGCGGAGATCTTCGACACCGCCGCCGCGCGCGCCGACGCGCGCCTGGTGTCGCTGTGCGTGATCATCGGCGCGATATCCTGGACCACGCTGTGCCGCCTGCTGCGCGCCGAGACGCTCAAGCTGCGCGAGACGGATTACGTGCAGGCGGCGCGCTGCTTCGGGGTGTCGGGGGTGCGCATCATGCTGCGGCACATCCTGCCGAACGCCTTCCACATCGTGCTGATCACGCTGGTGCTGGAGTTTTCCGGGCTGGTGCTCGCCGAAGCGGTGCTGTCCTATGTCGGCGTCGGCGTGGATCCGACCACGATCAGCTTCGGCACCATGATCAACAACGCGCGCGGGGAGCTCGCGCAGGATCCGGTCATCTGGTGGTCGATCACCGCCGCATTCGTGTTCATGGTGAGTCTCGTGCTGTCCGCCAACCTGTTCGCCGACGCGGTGCGCGAGGCCTTCGACCCGCGTGCGGTCGTGCCGCGGCGCCGCCGCGTGCCGGCGCCGGGTGCCGCATGAGCGCCACGCTGCTGTCGGTGTCCGGGCTGTCGACGCATATCGACAGCGAGAACGGGCTCGTGCGCGCGCTCGACTGCGTGTCCTTCGACGTCAGCGCGGGCGAGACCTTCGCGCTGCTCGGGGAGTCCGGTTGCGGCAAGTCGGTCACCGCGCTGTCGCTGATGCGCCTGCTGCCACCCGGCGGCTTCATCGCCGCGGGCAGCGTGGTGCTGGACGGGCAGGACCTGTGCGCGCTCACCGAGGCCGAGATGCGCCGGGTGCGCGGGGCCGGCATGGCGATGATCTTCCAGGAGCCCGGCACCAGCCTGAACGCGGTGCTGACGGTGGGGCAGCAGATCGGCGAGGTGCTCGCGCTGCACCGCGGGCTGAGGGGCGCGGCGGCGGATCGCGAGGCCGTGGCGCTGATGACGCAGGTGGGCATTCCCGACCCGCAACGGCGCCTGCGCGAATACCCGTTCCAGTTCTCGGGCGGCATGAAGCAGCGCGTCATGATCGCGATGGCGCTGGCGGGGGAGCCGCGCGTATTGATCGCCGACGAGCCGACCACGGCGCTCGACGTCACCATACAGGCGCAGGTGCTCGACGTGATGGCCGCGCTGCAGCGCGCGCGCGGCATGGCGATGATCCTGATCACGCACGATCTCGGCGTGGTCGCGAAGATGGCCGACCGCGTCGGGGTGATGTACGCGGGCCACCTGATCGAGGAGGCGCCGCGCGAGCGCTTTTTCGGCGCACCGGCCCATCCGTATTCGCGCAAGCTCTTCGAGGCCCTGCCCGAGGGCCACCGCGAGCGCGGCGTGCTGGCCACGATCGCGGGCAGCGTGCCGCCGCTGACGACGCGTTTCGCGGGCTGCCGCTTCGCGCCGCGCTGCGATCGCGCCTGGGAGCGCTGCCGCAGCGAGGCGCCGCAATGGCATGCGCTCGGCGGCGCACAACGCGTGCGCTGTCACCTGCACGACCCCGCCGAGTCGATGCGCGCCGCCGTGCAAGCGGTAGCGCCGCAAGCTGCGGGGACCCCGGCGCGGGCAACGGAGGAAATCCTGCTCGGCGTTCGCGACATGAAGGTGCATTTTCCGATCACCAGCGGGGTGTTCCGGCGCGTCGTCGGCCACGTGAAGGCGGTGGACGGCGTGAGCCTGGACATCGGCGCGGGACGGACGCTGGCGCTGGTGGGCGAGTCCGGTTGCGGCAAGACCACGGTCGGCAAGGCGATACTGCGCCTGATCGAACCGAGCGGCGGCAGCGCACGGCTCGGCGACACCGATATCGGCAGCCTGTCGGGGGCGGCGCTGCGCGCGGCGCGCGCCGGCATGCAGATGATCTTCCAGGATCCGTTCGGCTCGCTGAACCCGCGCCTGCGCGTGATCGAGATCATCGAGGAAGGCATGAACGCGCTCGGCATCAGCGGCAGCGCCGCCGAGCGCCGCGCCAGGGTCGCGCAGATCATGGAGCAGGTGGGGCTGCAGGCCGGAACTGGCCGAACGCTACCCGCACGAATTCTCCGGCGGACAGCGCCAGCGCATCGCGATAGCGCGCGCGCTGGCGGTGTCGCCGCGCCTGATCGTCTGCGACGAGCCCACCTCCGCGCTCGACGTCTCGGTGCAGGCGCAGATCCTCAACCTGTTGCAGGAGCTGCAGGCGCGCCTCGGCGTCGCCTACCTGTTCATCACGCACAACATCGCGGTGGTGGAATACCTCGCGCACGAGGTCGCGGTGATGTACCTCGGGCGTATCGTCGAGCAGGGCAGCGTCGCGCAGGTGCTCGGCAATCCGCAGCACCCCTATACCCGCGCGCTGCTGGCCGCGGTGCCGCGCGCCACCGTGGCGGCGGGCGCTCGCGCCGATGTGGCGCTGGTGAAGGGCGATCTGCCCTCGCCGGCCAATCCGCCCGCGGGCTGTCACTTCCATCCGCGCTGCCCGCTCGCGACGCAGATGTGCCGCCAGGAGTATCCGCGCCCGCGCGCGGTGGACGGCACGCATATCGTGAGTTGTCACCTCGCGGGCTGAGAGCCTGTGGGTCCGCATTCATGCGGACTGAGGCATCATGGCGCCGCAACGGCTCTTGACGGGAGAAATGAATATGCGCGAAGCACAGCACGCGGACCGCACGGTCGTGGTGACGGGCGCGGGAGGCGGCATCGGGCGTGCCGCGGCGTTGCTGTTCGCGCAACAGGGCGCGGCGGTCGTCTGCGCCGACATCGACCTCGCGCAGGCGAGCGAAACCGCGCGCAGGATTGCCGCTACCGGCGGGCGCGCGCTCGCGGTGGCGGTGGACGTGGCGAGCGAGGCGTCGAACGCAGCGCTGGTGGCGCGCGCCGAGGCAGAGTTCGGTGCGCTGCACGTCGCCTTCCTGAACGCCGGCATCCTGCGCCGCGGCACGGTGACGGAAACGCCGGCCGCGGTGTTCGACGAAGTGATGGCGGTGAACCTGCGCGGCGTGTTTCTCGGCCTGCAGGCCGTGGCGCCCGCGATCCGGCGCGCCGGCGGCGGGGCCATCGTGGTCACCGCCTCGAGCGCAGGCCTGCGCAGCGACCCGGATCTCGCGGCCTATTCGGTGGCCAAGCGCGGCGTGATCGCGCTGGTGCAGTCGGCCGCGACCGAGATGGCACCCTGGAATATTCGCGTCAACGCGATCTGCCCCGGCGCCGTGGCGACACCGATGACGGCAGCGGCCGACACCGGCCCCGGCAGCGTGCTGGCGCAGCTGCATCCGCTCGGGCGCGTCGGCACCCCGGAAGAGATCGCCGAGCTGGTCTCGTTCCTGGCCGGCGAGCGCGCGGCTTTCATCACCGGCGCGGCCTACCCGGTGGACGGCGGGCTGACATCGGTGGTGGTGCCGCGCTATCGCGGTGCGTGAGCGCTCGGGCGCCATGCGCCGCTCGCCTCGACACCCACATCTTGTCTCTTCGGCTTTCAGACGAAGGTCCTCCACGCACGGCCATTGTCGAGGCGGGCGCTGCGATCTCGGCCAACGCCACGCTGGAGACCGACGGCTCCGGCCGCGCGGTCCGGGACCTACACCTCCCAAGGGTTGATGACTGTCAGACCGGCGGCCTGGAATGGGCTGGTGTCGCGGGTGACAACGGCAAATCCGTTGGCTGCGGCACTGGCTGCTATATACCCGTCTGCCGTAGCGATCGCCAGGCCAGCGGTGCGGGCTTTCGCCATCAGCTCGGCATAGGCGTTCGTACAAGCCATGTCGAATGGCAGAACGCGACCGACGAACAAGGGCAACACCCGCTTTTCCAGGTTGTCATGCAGGCCGGTCCGGCGCTTGCCTGCGGGCAGCAGCGCCACACCGGCGCGCAGCTCGGCCACGGTGATTGCGGACAGGTAGAGTGTTTCCAGCGGTTGCGCGTCGATCCAATCGATGACGCGGGCCTCGGGCGCATGGCGCAGCGGTTCCGAAACCACGTTCGTATCGAGCAGGATCATTCAAAGCTCACCACACGGGCCGGCGTCTTGTCGCGCACGCTCTCGAAAATGGCGAACTCGTCATCGGTCAGCCTGGCCTTGCGGCCGATCTCGGCCAGCAGGGAACCCAGTTTCACCCGGCCTTGCGGCTTCACCGCGGATTCCAGGATTTCGCGGATTTCGGCCTCGGCGCTGCGACCGTGTCGAGCGGCCCTCGCGCGAATGGCGCGATGCACCTCGTCGGGTACATTCCGCACGGTGATAGATGCCATGCTTCAAGTCCTCACATTACTGATGCAGGTGATTGCACTTTGACAGAGTGCAATCATCCCTGCAACATCAACGGCTGCGCCCGTTGCCGAGCGGTCGCTCACGAGGCCAAACTGCAGCAGGAGGACTGAGAAAGATGCCGATCTATTCCTACGCCGGCTACACACCCGTCGTCGACCCCACCGCCTTCGTGCACCCCACCGCCACGCTGATCGGCGATGCGATCGTCGGCGCGCGCTGCTACGTCGGGCCCGGCGCCAGCATGCGCGGCGACTTCGGCCGCGTCGAGCTGCGCGCCGGCGCCAACCTGCAGGACAACTGCGTGATGCACACCTTCCCGGGGCGCGTCGCGCTGGTCGAGGAGAACGGGCACGTCGGCCACGGCGCCGTGCTGCACGGCTGCCACGTCGGCAGCGGCGCGCTGATCGGCATCGGCGCGGTGATCATGGACAACGTGGTGATCGGCGAGCACGCGCTGGTGGCGGCGATGAGCTTCGTGAAGGAGGGCACGCAGGTGCCGCCGCGGGTGCTGGTGGCCGGCGTGCCGGCGCGCGTGGTGCGCGAGCTCACCGAAACCGAGATCGCGTGGAAGTCCAACGGCACGCGGGTGTACCAGGAGCTGGCGCAGCGATCGCGCACGGAGATGCGCGAATGCCTGCCGCTCGCGGCCGTGGAGCCGGGCCGGCCGGTGCGCGAGGCCGGCTCCAGGCCGCTGTCCGAAACGCGCGGCGACGCGCCGTGAAGCGCAATTTCCGCCGTGGTCACGGAGTTGCGCATGAGTAGACGGGTCCTGGCGCTGGCGATGGTGCTTGCGCTGGCCGGCTGCGGCGCGAAGGAACGAACAGGTCGCGGGCGTGGCGCGGATCGGCGGCAGCCGGCCGGCCGAGCGCCGGCCCCGCTGTCGCGGCCGACGCGGATGCCTTCATTGCCGCGGCGGAGCAGCAACTCGCGGACTCTTCCCTCTACTGCGGCGAAGGTCGCGTGGGTCAATGCGACCTACCTGAACGAGGACACCGACTGGCTGAACGCGCGGGCCCTGGCCGAGCGCACGGCGCTTTCGGTGCGCCTGGCGAACGAGGCCGCGCGCTTCGACGCCGTCGCGGGACTCTCCTTCGACACCCGCCGCAAGCTCGATATTCTCGAGCGGATGATCGTGCTGCCGGCGCCTTCCACGGCGGGCGCCGCCGAGGAGCTCGCGACCCTCTCCACGCGCCTGAAATCCGCCTACGGCAAGGGCAGGGGCACGCTGGGTGGCGAACCGAAGCCCGGCGTCGAGCTCGAGGCGCTGATGGGCACCGAGCGCGATCCCGAGCGGCTGAAGGAGATGTGGCGCTCGTGGCACGCGGTCGGCGTGCCGATGCGCCAGGACTACGTGCGGCTGGTCGGAGATCGCCAACGAGGGCGCGCGCGAGCTCGGCTTCAGCGACCTCGGCGCGATGTGGCGCTCGAACTACGACATGCAGCCCGGGGAGTTCGCGCTGCTCACCGACACGCTCTGGAGCGAGGTCAAGCCGCTCTACGACGCAGCTGCACTGCTACACGCGGCGCAAGCTGAACGAGAAGTACGGCGACGCGGTGCAGCCGGCGACGCGGCCCGATCCGCGCCGACCTGCTCGGCAACATGTGGGCGCAGCAGTGGGACGCGATCTACGACATCGTCGCGCCCGCCGGCGCGGGCGACATCGGCTACGACCTCACCGACCTGCTGGCGAAGAACGGCTACGACGCGACGAGGATCGTGAAGACCGGCGAGGGCTTCTTCACCTCGCTCGGCTTCGCACCGCTGCCGGAAACTTTCTGGACGCGCTCGATGATCACGAAGCCGGCGGACCGCGAGGTGATGTGCCACGCCTCGGCGTGGGATCTCGACAACAAGGACGACCTGCGCATCAAGATGTGCACGCTGGTCAACGCGACGGATTTCGTGACCGTCCACCACGAGCTCGGCCACAACTTCTACCAGCGCGCCTACAACCAGCAGCCCTACCTGTTTCTCGGCGGTGCCAACGACGGCTTCCACGAGGCGATCGGCGACATGATCGCGCTGTCGATCACGCCCGAGTACCTGGTGCAGATCGGCCTGCTGGACGCGGCGAAGGTGCCGGACGCCTCGCGCGACATCGGCCTGCTGCTGCGCCAGGCGCTGGAGAAGGTGCCGGGCCTGCCGTTCGGACGGTGCTGGTCGACAAGTGGCGCTGGGGCGTGTTCGACGGCAGCATCCCGCAGAGCGAGTGGAACAAGGCCTGGAACGAGCTGCGCCTGCAGTACATGGGCGTGGTGCCGCCGGTCGAGCGCAGCGAGGACGACTTCGATCCGGGGGCGAAATTCCATATCCCGGGCAACGTGCCGTATGCGCGCTACTTCCTGGCGCGCCTGCTGCAGTTCCAGTTCTACCAGAGTGCCTGCGAGATCGCGGGCTGGAAGGGGCCGCTGCACCGCTGCTCGTTCTACGGCAACAAGGAAGTCGGCGAGAAGCTGAACGCGATGCTCGCGATGGGGCGTTCGCGACCCTGGCCCGAGGCGCTCGAGGTCTTCACCGGCAGCCGCGAGATGAACGGCGCCGCGATGGTGGCCTATTTCGCGCCGCTGATGAGCTGGCTCGAGGAGCAGAACGCCGGGCAGCAGTGCGGCTGGTGACGCTGCCTGTGGGTCCGCATTCATGCGGACAATGAGCGCCATGTACGCAAACGTCCGCATGAATGCGGACCCACGGGAGAGGACCACAGGATCTCAGGAATGATCGCGGATGACGCGCAGGAAGGCGTCGGCGTACTTGTCGCGCTTGCGCGCGCCCACGCCGCTGATCAGGCCGAAGGCGTCGACGTCCAGCGGCCGCGCGGCGCACATCTCGCGCAGCGTGCTGTCGTGGAATATCACGTAGGGCGGCACGCCCTGCTCGGCGGCCAGCGCGCGCCGGCATTCGCGCAGCGCGTCCCACAGCGCCTGGTCCTCGCCGGCGACCTGCGTGTCGGCGGGGCTGCTCCGGCGCCGCGGCGCGGCCTTCTGCTTCTCCTCGCGCCGCAGGTCGATGTGCTCCTCGCCGCGCAGCAGCGCGCGTGATTTTTCCTCGAGCTTCACGGTGCCGAACTCGCCCATGTCGACACGCAGATAGCCGCGCGCCACCAGCTGGCGGAACACCGAGCGCCAGGCGTTGGCATCGAGCCCGGCGCCCACGCCGAAGGTCGGCAGCCTGTCGTGGCCGGCCTGCGCGATGCGCTCGTTCGCCGCGCCGCGCAGCACGTCGATCAGGTAGTTCACGCCGTAGCGCTGCCCGGTGCGCAGCGCCGCGGAGAGCGCCATGCGCGCCGCCTCGGTGCCGTCCCAGGTGTCCACCGGGCTCAGGCAGGCGTCGCAGTTGCCGCAGCGCGCGGGCGAGTCCTCGCCGAAGTAGTGCAGCAGCGCGTGGCGCCGGCACGAGGTGATCTCGCACAGGCCCAGCATCGCGTTCAGCCGCTGCTGCTCGGCGCGCCGGTGCTCCTCGTCGCCCTGCGAGCTCTCGAGCATCTGGCGCAGCTTGATCACGTCCTGCAGGCCGTAGATCAGCCAGGCGTCGGCGGGCAGCCCGTCACGGCCGGCGCGGCCGGTTTCCTGGTAGTAGGACTCGATGGTCTTCGGCAGGTCGAGGTGCGCGACGAAGCGCACGTCGGGCTTGTCGATGCCCATGCCGAAGGCAATCGTCGCCACCACGATCACGCCGTCCTCGCGCAGGAAGCGCGACTGGTTCGCCGCGCGCGCCGCGGCGTCCATGCCGGCGTGGTAGGCGAGCGCGTTGAAGCCGTGCTCGCAGAGCCAGCGCGCCACGTCCTCGGTCTTCTTGCGCGACAGGCAGTACACGATGCCGGCGTCGCGCGGGTGCTCGTCGCGCAGGAAGCGCAGCAGCTGTGCCTGCGCGTTCTGCTTCAGGCCGATGCGGTAGCGGATGTTCGGGCGGTCGAAGCCGGCGATGAAGTGCCGCGCCTCGCCGAGGTCCAGTCGCGCCACGATCTCGGCGCGCGTGCGCTGGTCGGCGGTGGCGGTCAGCGCGATGCGCGGGATGCCGGGAAATTCCCGGTGCAGCCGTTCGAGCTGCAGGTAGTCGGCGCGGAAATCGTGGCCCCACTGCGAGACGCAGTGCGCCTCGTCGATCGCGAACAGCGCGATGCTCGCCTGGTGCAGCAGCGCGTTGCGTCTGCGGCTGGAACAGCCGCTCGGGCGCGACGTAGAGCAGGTCGAGCTCGCCCCCGAGCAGGGCGTTCTCCACGGCGCGCTGCGCCGACAGGCTCAGCGTGGAGTTGAGGAAGCTCGCGCGCACGCCGAGCTGGCGCAGCGCGTCGACCTGGTCCTGCATCAGCGCGATCAGCGGCGAGACCACGACGGCGCAGCCCCGGCGCACCAGCGCGGGAATCTGGTAGCACAGCGATTTGCCGCCGCCGGTCGGCATCAGCACGAGCGCATCGCCGCCGTTCACCACGGTGTCGATGATCTCCTGTTGCGGGGGGCGGAAGGCGGAGTATCCGAAGACGTCCTGCAGGACCTGGAGTGCGTTTTTCATCGGCGGCATTATAGGCCCGCGCCTTGCACGCGAGCACTATGGATGCAGTGGATAGTGATAGGCGTAGCCGTGGCAGATCGTGCGATTGATGCCGGCGGCAAAGGCGTTGCCCGCCAGCAGGTGGTAGTCCTCGATGTCGAGCGTGTCGAAGTCGAGCGCCAGCTTGATGAAGGATTCCGATGCGACCACGGGCCGCCCGGCAACGTGAGCCGCCGACGAGGCCAGCTTCAGGAAGTCGAAGCTGCCGCCGCCGAACAGACCCTCGGCTTCCGGTATGTCGGCGAGCTGGTAGCCGTCGAGATAGTCGCCATAGCCGCCGTGCGCCTGCAGGCGCAGCTTGACGCCCCTGGCCGCGGTCCATTCCTTCAGCGGTTGCAGGAACATCTCGCGGAACAACTGTTCGCGGGTCGCCAGGTAGTCCTCGCGGACGCGCTCGCCCCGGTCGTCGGCCGATCGATACGCGGGTCCCTGTGGCGCCAGCGACTCGAGATACCTGGATTCGCCGGATCGCCGGAACACCAGCGGCAGCCAGGGCGAGATGTCGTAGCCGTGCATCTGCTCGAACCTGCGCGCAAAACCGGCCGACCAGGGCAGCTCGGCAATCAGCTCGAAGCTGTCCACGAAGAAGGCGTCGGGCTTGAACGGGGCCAGTGCCTGCAGCCATGGCTCGCCGAGCTTTTCGATGTACTCCTCGACGCCACCGCGGTCCAGGTGATCGAGTATCGGCGAGCGCTCCAGTGCGCCCGGATACGCGGAGCCGGCGGCATTGTGCGCGCTCGCGTTCTGGTAGAGCGCGAATATCCGGTGATTCCCCGCCGGCACGTCCCAGCGAATCCGGCCGTCGGAGACGTGCGCGCTGATGTCGCGCAGTTCCGACAGCGTGGCCGGTTCCGTGGTGCTGTCCACCTTCGCGGCCACCACCCGTTGCAGCCGCGTGTCGGGGTCGAACGTCCCGATCGTGTTTGGTATCACAGCGTTGGTTCTTGCGGCGTACCAGGGCTCCTGCGCCACCGGCAGGGCAACATCGATCGATGCGGGGCCGCTTGCATCCACCGAGGCCTTGATCAGTTGCTGCGCAGGCGAGCGCTCGATGAACGGGCCACCGCTAGACCAGCCGCTGCCCATGGTCAGGTCGACGGTCATGCCGAGGCGCCCGGCCTCCCGGAACACGAGCAGCAGGTTGTCGAAATACGCGGGCGTTCCGACCTGGTAGATGCTGTCCCGGCCCTTGCGCAATGCATCGAAAGTAAAGCCGAGCGTCAGGGTCTGCAGTTCCACGCCGCCGAATCCCGCCGCGTGCAGGCTGTTCAGTTCGCGGCGCAACTCGTCCTGGTCGACCGCGTTGCCGGGCCACCACCAGCGCACGAAGGGGTGCATCGCGCGCGGGGGCGACTGCCAGGCATCGACGTTCCACGCGGCGGCCGGTGCCGGCGCATCGGCGCCGCCTCGCCCGGCGCCGGTCTTCAGGTGCAGCACCCGCGTGCGCCTGGCGGGCACCGCGATTTGCAGTTCGATCGCCGTCGCCGTCGGCACCACCTCGAGGCGCTCGATGTCGCCCGTTTCCGGGTTCAGCAAGTCCGCGACCCGCAAGCGCTTGTCCGCGACGTAGCGATTCACCACGGGCCGGTCGGATTCATTGAACAGCAACAGGAACTGCTCGTTGCCGAGCAGCCGCCGGTGCATGCGCAGCTTCATCGCGCTGCCGTCGGCCGGCGCGAGGGCTGCGCGCTGGCGCAGCTTGCCGCAGCCGCCGAGCAACCCGGCATCCGACGCGCAGTGCGCTACCAGCCCCCGCAGCCGCTCGACGTGGGAGCGCACCGCGGCATCGCGCCGTTCGTGCTCCGCCCAGCCGGCGGCACGCGCCGGGAAATCGCCGAGCCACACGATCGGCACGCCCTGCGTCGCCAGCGTGACCAGGTTCTGCAGCAGTTCGGGCGTTGCGACGCGAAGATCCGAGATCAGCAGCGCCTCGTAACGGGCCTGGCCGACAACGAGCGTCGCGCCCTCGGCAGTAGCCTGGCCGAGGTCGCGCCGGCTGATCCGGTCGTACTCCACGGCGGCGGCGGTGAGCGCCTTGCTGGTGCCCGATTCGAGCTTGTTGGGACGAAGCGCGCGCGACGGAAACACCGGTTGGTCTTTCCATTCGGCGTCCGCCAGCAGCCACGCGATCTGCGCCCGCGGTTCCCCGCGCGTCGCCACGTAGCTAAGCCGCGCCTGTGTGCGGTTGAATCCGGCGATCTGGCTCCAGACCGGGTTGTCCTCGCGCGTATTGCTGGTCATCGCGAAAGGACCGGCGGTGTAGTGGCCGCTGAACAGCGCGGGAATGAACGGATACCACCACTGCCCGGGCGTCTTCGACACGCCATTGCAGCGGATGAATGCCCCGGCAGCCGACAACAGCAGCAGCGCGATGAGCGACCCGTGGAGAATCTTCGATCCTGCGCTTCTTCGTTTCACGTTTTCAGCTCGCTGTGGCGCACACCGTGGATCCTGATTCGCGCGGCGCCGTCGCCTCAGACGCCGGTGCGAACGACCGGCATCCTGGCAAGCGGATCGGGCAGGGCCGAATCGACCGTTTCCCGCACGACGTCGAGGTCGATTTCGAAATATCCGTGCGCCATGCGGTTACGCATGCCACGCATGCTGCGCCACGGCACGTCGGGGTGTGACTGCACGAACTCGGGATAGCCGTCCATCACCTTCGTGGCGGCTTCGCCCATGATCACGAGGCTCATAAGGCACAGGCGTCGCTCGCGGCCCGCTCGATGTGCTCCAGATAACCGGGAAGGCGATTTCCCGTCATACTGGAGTGGCCTCCGCGAGCACCCGGGCGCGAAATCCCGGGGGCAGGTCGCCTGGCGTGAGCAGGTCCACCGGGACACCGAGCAGGGCTTCGAGTTCCTGCTGGAGCTCTCCCAGATCGAACAGCGTCGCGCCGGGCATCGGGTCTACCAGCAGATCGAGGTCGCTCCCATCGCGGTCGGTGCCATGCAGAACCGAACCGAATACGCGCGGGTTCGCCGCGCGATGACGCTCCGTGGCTTTCCGAATGGCGTGACGCTGCATGTCCAGCGCGATCAGCGGTCGCATTGCAGTCTCCCTGTGGCCCTCTCATGCGTGGGCATCATCTTAAGCCACCAGCGCCTCGTTCGCCTCCTGCGTCAGTGCGTGCTGCTGCGTTGTACCGCGGACCATGATGGCTTGTACCGAGGTTCAAGGCGGCGGGTTCGGCGCTGCCGAACCCTTGTCGGGCTGAAGCCCGACCTACGCGTGGGCCAGGAACCACCGCCAGTCCTGCTCGCCGACCTCGCCCATGAACTGCGCGTACTCGACCTGCTTGATCGCGAGGTAGACCTTCGAGGAACTCCGCGCCGAAGGCCTCGCGCGCCCACGCCGATCCCTCCAGCGCGCGCAGCGCCGTGAGCCAGTCGGTGGGCAGGAACTCGGTGGCCTGCGCGTAGCCGTTGCCCGATGATCGGCGTCGCCCGGGTCGAGCTTGTCGCGGATGCCGTGGTGGATGCCGGCCAGTATCGCGGCGGCGGCAAGGTAGGGGTTGGCGTCGGCGCCGCAGATGCGGTGCTCGATATGACGCTGTTGGCGCGGGGCCGCCCGGCACGCGCAGCGACACGGTGCGGTTGTTCACGCCCCAGGTCAGCGCGAGCGGCGCGTAGCTGTTGGCCTGGAAGCGGCGGAAGGAGTTCGCGTTCGGGCAGAACAGCGCCAGCGAATCGCGCATGCGTGCCATCATGCCGGCGATCGAGTGGCGCATCAGCGGCGTGCCGGTCGGGTCCTCGCTGGCGATAGAGGTTGTTGCCCTGTGCATCGGCCAGGCTCACGTGCATGTGCATCCCGCTGCCGGCAGCGCTCGCCGAAGGGCTTGGCCATGAAGCAGGCCTGCAGCCCGTGCTTTGTCGGCCACGCCCTTGACCAGGCGCTTGTAGCGCACGCCCTCGTCGATGGCCTGCAGGGCGTCGCTGCGGTGCTCCAGCGTGATCTCGAGCTGCCCGGGCGCGTATTCGGAGATCGCGGTGCGCACCGGCAGGCGCTGCACCTCGCAGGCATCGTAGAGATCGTCGAAGAAGGGCTGCAGCTGCTCGAGCTCCAGCACGCCGTAGACCTGCGGCGCCTCGGGGCGCGTGCCGTTGGCGAGTCGCGCCGGCTGCGGACGCCCGTCGGCGTCGCGCGCGCTGTCCAGCAGGTAGAACTCCAGCTCCACCGCCATCACCGGGTGCAGGCCGTCGGCGGCGAGCGCGCCGATCGCGCGCTCCAGCACGCGGCGCGGATCCGCGACCGCGGCCGGCATGCCCTTCTCCGGATGCATCGCGAGCTGCACCTGCGCGGTCGGCTTCCGGCGCCACGGCTGCAGCACGAGGCTCCCGGCCAGCGGAAAGGTCCAGCAGTCGGCGTCGCCCACGTCCCACACCAGGCCGGTTTCGGGCACGTCCTCGCCGTTGATCGTGAGGCCGAGGATGCTCGCCGGCAGCGGGCGGCCGTTACGGTAGGCCGCGAGCAGTTCCTCGCGGTGCAGCAGCTTGCCGCGCGGCACGCCGTTGGCGTCGATCAGGAAGGCCTCGATGAGGCGCACCTCGGGGTGCGCGGCGAGGAAGGCTTCGGCTTCGGAGACAGGGGCGAAGGACATCTCAGGGCTCCCGGGCGCCGGGTATGGCGAGCAGTTCGCTGATGGCGGTATCGAGCGTGGCGATCAGGCGGTCGACATCGGCGACCGTGGTATCGGGGCAGCACAGCGTCATGTTGTGGAACGGCGTGATCAGGATGCCGCGGTTGATCAGGTACAGGTGCAGCGCCATCTGCAGGCTGTCGTGGAAGGCGGCCTCGGCCTCGGCGCCGTTGCGCGGCGTGCGCGGGCAGAACTGGAATTCGCGAGCGCGCGCCCAGTTCCGTCACCGACCACGCGAGCCGGTGCTTCGCGATCAGCGAGCGGAATCCCGCCGCGAGGCGCGCCGCCAGCGGCAGCATGTGCGCGTAGGCGGCCTCGGTCATCACGTGCTCGAGGTTCGCGCGCATGCAGTGCATCGCCAGCGCGTTGGCCGACAGCGTGGTGCCCATGCCGCTGTGGCCGTGGCCATGGCTCTGCTCGCTGGCCCGCGCGTGCGCCTGCTGCATGGCCTCGGCCATCTGCGCCGTGCAGCCGAACACCGCGCACGGCACGCCGCCGGCGATCGGCTTGCCCAGCGTGAGGAAATCAGGCTCGAGATTCCACGCGCGCGTGCAGCCACCGGGGCCGGTGGAGATCGTGTGCGTCTCGTCGATGATCAGCAGCGTGCCGTGGCGGCGCGTCAGCTCGCGCGCAGTGCCTGCATGAAGCCGGGCTCCGGCAGCACCATGCCGATATTGGTCATCGCCGGCTCGCACAGCACCGCGGCCACGTCACCGGGCGCCAGCGCGGCTTCCAGCGCCGCGAGATCGTTGAAGGGCACGGCGCGGCTGGTCTTCGCCAGGTTGCGCGCCTGGCCGATCAGTCCCGGAGCGATGCACCGTGCGTCCCTCGCGCCAGCGCACCATCACGTCGTCCACGGTGCCGTGGTAGCAGCCGTCGAAGACCACCAGCACCTTGCGCTTGCGTGATCGCGCGCGCCCAGCGCAGCACGAAGCGGTTGGCATCGGTGGCGGTGGTCGCGACCTGCCAGAACGGCAGGCCGAAGCGCGCGGCCAGCAGCTCGCCCGCCACCACGGCGTCCTCGCCGGGCAGCATCGTGGTCAGGCCGTTCGCGCCCTGCTCGGCGATGGCACGCGCGATCGGGGCCGGCGAGTGCCCGAACATGCTGCCGGTGTCGCCGAGACAGAAGTCCACGTACTCGTGCCCGTCGACGTCGTGGAAACGCGCGCCGCGCGCATGGCTCACGAACAGCGGACAGGGCGTGGACCAGTCGGCCATCCAGTGCATCGGCACGCCGCCGAACAGCGAGCGCCGCGCGCGCTCGGCCAGCGCCACGGACGCGGGGTTGTGGTCGAGGAAGCGCTGGCGCTCGCGGTCGGCGAAGGCCGCGACGGCCGCTTCGGCAATGCCGCTGGCGGTCATGGGATGGAGTCCTCGGGCAAAGACCCGAATGCTGTGCATGGCGCGCGTGCCTGTCAAAGGGGAGGGCTAACCCGAAATGGTTAGGCGGCCCGGCCCGACTGAACGCGACCGTGCCGCGCGCGGCATTTTTGGCATTGACGCGGGCTGGAGCCGCTCCGTACCCTTCACTTAACAAACGTTAGGTAAGGAGCCCCCATGGCCCTGCACCCCGCCGCGCCCAAGGGGGATACGCGGCAGCAGATACTGCAGCACGCGATCACGCTGTTCGCGCGCGCGGGCTTTGCCGGCGTGTCCGTGCGCGACGTCGCCGCCGAGGTCGGCATCAGTGCCGCCGCGCTGTATCACCATTTTCCGGACAAGCAGGCGCTTTATCTCGCGGCGATGGAGCACGCCTTCGCGCGCAACGAGTCGGGCATCCTGGCCGCGCTGGAGAGCGAGCGGTCACCGCTCGAGCGGCTGAACGGCTTCGTCACGGGCTTTGCGGCGCTGGCGGCCGGCGACGAGGAGTTCCGCAAGCTGATGCAGCGCGAACTGCTCGATGGCGACGAGACGCGCCTGGAGCTGCTCGCCGAACACGTGTTCCGCCAGCCGCACGCGGCCATCGTCGCGCTGGCGCGCGAGCTCGCCACCGACCTCGATCCGTACATGCTGGCCGATTCCGTGATCGGCCTGGTGCTGTTCAGCTTCCAGACCGCGCCCCTGCGGCGCCATCTCGCGGGACGCGCCGAGCGGCCCGAGCGCCCCGAAGATATCGCCCGCCATGTCATGACCCTGCTGGCGCGGGTCTTCGCTCACCAGGATTCCCCGTGATGCTGCGTCGAAATGCCCTGATTCCCGTCGTGTGCCTCGCGCTCGCGCTGTCCGCCGGCTGCTCCGGCAAGAAGGACGAAACGCCGCCTGTGCCGGCCGGCACGCTGATCAGCGTCACCGCGGCGCGCACGCAGGACGTGCCGGTGCTGCTGCGCTCGATCGGGCGCCTCGAGAGCCGCGCCGCGCCGCTGGTGGCGGCGGAGATCGACGGTCGCGTGCTGAAGCTGGCGGTGGACGAGGGCGCCGAGATCGCCGCCGGTGCCGTGCTGGCGGAACTGGATGCGACCTCCGTCACGCTGGAAGTGCGGGCCGCGAAGGCCGATCTCGGGCGCATCGGTGCCCTGCTCGCGAACGAGGAGCGCCGCGTCGAGCGCTTCCGCACGCTCGCGGCCAGGGAGCTGATCGCGCGCGAGCAGCTCGACGATGCCGAGGCGCAACTCGCCGTGCTGCGCGCGCAGCGCGATGCCACCGAGGCGCAGCTGCGCATCGTCGAGGACCAGGTCGCGAAGACCGTGATCCGCGCGCCGCTGGCCGGGCGCATCCAGAAGCGACTGGTCTCGGTGGGCGATTTCGTCAAACGCGGCAGCCCGCTGTTCGAGATCGCGACCAGCGCCAGCCTGCGCGCGCTGTTGCCGGTGCCCGAGCCGCTGGCGGCGCGGCTCGCGCCCGGGCTCGCGGTGAAGCTGGGCTCGCCGCTCGCGCCGGACAGGCACGCCACGGGCGTGATCACCGAGTTGCGCCCCGCCGTTGGCGCGGACAACCGCGCCGTGTGGGCGATCGTGGACGTGGAGAACCCCGGCGAGTGGCGGCCCGACGCGACGGTGCGCGGCGAGATCGTGGTCGCGACGCACGCGAATGCCGTGGTGGTGCCGCAACAGAGCCTGGTGCGGCGGCCCGCGGGCGAGGTGGTCTACGTGATCCGCGACGGCAAGGCCGCGCAGCGCGTGGTCACGCCCGGCGAGCGCCTCGACGGGCTGGTGGAAATCACCGCGGGGCTTGCCGCCGGCGACACGGTGGCCGTCGAAGGCGCGCCCTACCTGAGTGACGGCGCGCCGGTGCGCCTTGCCGGTGACGCGCCGTGAACCTGCCCGAACTCTCGGTGCGCCGGCATGTGCTGGCGTACATGCTCTCGGGCGTGCTGGTGCTGTTCGGCCTGATCAGCTTCGATCGCATCGGCGTCGATCGCACCCCGGACGTGGATTTCCCGATGATCTCGGTGGTGACGCTGCTGCCGGGCGCGAATCCCGACATCATCGATTCGAGCATCACCAATATCATCGAGAAGGCCGTCAACGGCGTTTCCGGCATCGATCACGTCGAGTCGCTGTCGACGCCCGACCGCTCGGTGGTGCGCGTGAAGTTCGGCCTCGACAAGGACACCGACGTCGCCTTCAACGAGGTGCAGGCCAAGATCAACCAGGTGCTGCCGCAATTGCCGGAGGAGGCGGACCCGCCGGTCGTTGCCAAGGTGGAGGTCGGCGCGGCACCGGTGATGTGGCTCACGCTCAGCGGCGACCGCACGCTGCAGCAGCTGAACCTCTACGCCGAGAACCAGGTCAGGAAGCGCCTCGAAACGATCGACGGCGTGGGCGAGGTGCGCATCGGCGGCGAGCGCGAGCGCACCATCCGCGTCGAGCTCGAGCTCGACCGCATGGCCGCCTTCGGCCTCACCGTGCAGGACGTGCAGAACGCGTTCCGGCGCGAGCACGTGCGGCTGCCGGGCGGCTTCCTGGTCGGCGGCACCGGCGAGGACCTGCTGAAGGCAGACCTCGAGTTCCACGATCTCGAGTCGCTGGCTGCAATGGTCGTGGCGCACCGCGACGGCGCGCCGATCCGCCTCGGCGACGTGGCGCGCATCGAGGACGGCCTGGCGGATTTCCGCGTGCTGGCGCGCTTCAACGGCGAGCCCACGGTGGGCATCGGCATCGTGAAGGTGAAAGGCGCCAACACGGTGGGAATCGTGCAGGAAGTGAAGCGCCGGCTCGCCGAGGACATCCTGCCGCAGCTGCCGCCGGGGCTCGAGATCGGCATCGCGCACGACGAGGGCGAGCTGATCGGGCAGATCGTCACGGCGCTCGAGGAGCACCTCGTGCTCGGCACCCTGCTCACCGCGCTGGTGGTGCTGGCCTTCCTGCGCAACCTGCGCGCCACGGTGATCATCTCCGCGGCCATCCCGGTCTCGCTGCTCGGCGCCGTCGCCGCGATCTACTTCCTGGGCTACACCTTCAACACGATGACGCTGCTCGGCCTGCTGCTGCTGATCGGCGTGGTGGTGGACGACGCGATCGTGGTGCTCGAGAGCGTGTTCCGCCACGGCGAGGAGCCGGGCGCCGACGCGCACACCGCGACCATCGCGGGCACCAACGAGGTGACGATGGCCGTGGTCGCGGCCACGCTGACGCTGGTCTCCATCTTCGCGCCCGTGATCTTCATGCAGGGGATGATCGCGCGCATGTTCGAGGCCTTTGCGACCGTGGTCAGCGTCGGCGTGCTGGTCTCGCTGTTCGTTTCGCTCACGCTGACGCCGATGCTGTGCTCGCGCCACCTGCGCCTGCATTCGGGCGAGGGACCGGTGGCGCGCCGGCTCGGCGCCTGGCTCGATGCGCTCGAGGGCGCGTACCGGCGCGTGGTCGCGCTCACGCTGCGCGTGCGCTGGAGCATCGTGCTGCTGACCGTGATCGCGGTGCTCTCGAGCGGCTGGCTGTTCGGGCAGATCGGCAAGGGCCTGTTCCCCGAAATGGACGAAGGCTATTTCATGGTCACCGTGAAAGTGCCGCTCGGCTCCTCGATCGAGCACGCCAGCGAGCGGCTCGCGCGCGTCGAGGCGGTGCTGAAGCGCCAGCCCGAGATCGAGGGCTACTTCTCCACGATCGGCCAGGGCCAGGCGGCGCAGGTGAGCGAGGCCACTGTCATCGTGCACCTGCGGCCGTGGCGCGAACGCAGGGCGAGCCAGCAGCAGGTCATCGATCGCGTGGATGCCGAGCTCTCCGGCATCGCCGGCGTCGAGGCCTTCCCGTCGCCGGCCTCGCCGATCGGCGGCATGCGCGGCGAGCCGCTGCACTTCGTGCTGGTCGGCCCCGAGCTCGACGGGCGTGGCGCGCCAGGCCCATCGGCTGCGCGAGCGGCTGCTCGAAGAGGGCACCCTGGGCAAGCTCGACCTGGACCTGCAGCTCGCGCTGCCGCAGCTGCGAGCTCAGCGTGGACCGCGAGCAGCTGGCCGCTGCGGGGCTCTCGGGCGGCGACGTGGCGATGGCGCTCGGCGTGCTCGCGGGCGGCTGGGACGTGGCGAACTACAACGATGTGCCGGGCGACGGCGAGCGTTACGACATCCGCCTGAAGGCGGCGCCGGGCGAGCTGGCGCGCGCCGAGGACCTCAGTCGCATCTGGCTGCGCACGGCCTCGGGCGAGCTGCTGCGCCTGGACAGCGTGGCCAGCCTGCGCCGCACCGTCGGTCCCGCGCTGATCGGGCGCTACGATCTGCAGTACGCCGCGAACTTCTACACGGCGCCCACGATACCGGAGGCGGAGGCGGGCACGCGGCTGCTGGAGATCGCGCGCGAGCTGCTGCCGCCCGGCTATCAGCGTCACGCTCGCGGGTCGCGCCGACGAGTTCCGCAAGACCTCGAAGTACATGCTGCTCACCTTCGTGACCGCGATCATCCTCGTTTACATGGTGCTGGCGAGCCAGTTCAACTCGTTCATCCAGCCGCTGATGGTGATGGTGGCGCAGCCGCTGGCGATCATCGGCGGCGTGTTCGCGCTGTGGGTGACCGGCAACACGATCAACGTGTTCTCGATGATCGGGCTGGTGCTGCTGGTGGGGCTGGTGGCGAAGAACTCGATCCTGCTGATCGACCTCACCAACCAGTTGCGGGCGAAGGGTCGCTCGATCGACGCGGCGCTGACCGAGGCCTGCCCGATCCGCATGCGCCCGGTGCTGATGACCTCGATGACGATCATCCTCGCGATGCTGCCGGCGGCGATCGGCGTGGGTGCGGGTTCCGACAGCAACGGCCCGCTCGCCGTCGCCGTGATCGGCGGCATGGTCAGCTCCACGCTGCTGACGCTGGTGGTGGTGCCGGCGGTGTATTCGCTGGTCGAGCACCGGCTCGAGCGCCGCATCCGCCGCGTAGCGTCGGCATGCCGCTGTGGGTCGGCATTCCGCTGTAGGTTTGGCATTCAGCCGACATGGTGCCTGCGGGAATGCGGCGGGTTCGGCTTCGCCGAACCCTTGTCGGGCCCACGAAAGCCCGACCCACAAAGCCGGATCACAGGTTGTAGACCAGGTCCACGCCCCACATCCGCGGCGGGATGCGCCAGGCCGGCGTCGAGTTGACCGCCTCGCCGTTGCCGAACACCGTCAGCACTTCCTCGTCGGCGAGGTTGGTGCCCCACAGCGCCACCTCCCAGTCCTCGTCGCGGCTGAACCAGCTGAGGCGCGCGTTGGCGAGGCCGTAATCCTCGACCTCGCCGCGCGAGGGCGCGATGCGGTCGTCGGCCCAGGTGTAGTCGACGCGTCCCACCAGCTCGCCGTTCTGCGCCAGCGGCCAGCTGTACTGCGCGCTCAGCGTGTACTTGTGCTCGGGCGAGTCGGCGCGCGGCTCGCCGGTGAGGTCGTCGGCCTCGGTCTCGCCCGCGGCCGGGATGATGTCGTAGGCGGTGAACTCGGTCTCCAGCCAGGAATAGTTGCCGGCCAGCAGCCAGTGCTCGCCGGGCATCCAGGCCGCCTCGATCTCGAAACCCTTGCCCTCGGCATCGGCGTTGCGCAGGTTGTAGCTCGGGATCGGCACGCCCATCAGTTCCAGCGTCTGCAGGTTCTCGTAGTCGTAGAAGAACACCGCGCTGCTGTACTGCAGCGCGCCGGCGAGCGCGGTGCCCTTCACGCCGAGCTCGTAGTTCATGACCTCCTCGGAATCGTAGGAGGTCTCGATGTCGGGTCCGAAGTTGAGGCTGTTGAAGCCGCCCGACTTGAAGCCGTTGGCGATGCTCGCGTAGGCCATCACCTCGTCGGTGAAGTGGTGGTCGAGCACGATGCGCCCGGACACCGCGCCCCAGTTGTCGCTCTCGGTGCTGTCCAGCAACGGCTGCCCGCCGTTGAAGAAGGCGAGACCGAAGGGAATCCCGGGCTGTCCCGGGCCGGGCTCGATCAGGTAGTTCTGGTAGGCCGTGTACAGGTCGAAGGTCTTGTCGTCGTAGGTGTAGCGCAGGCCCACCGTGAGGTTGGTGGTGTCGGTCAGGCTCCAGGTGGTGTCGCCGTAGATCGCCCAGCTCGAGTAGTCGCCCTCGCTCTCCACGGTTTCGTTCCACGGTTCGCCGTAGCCGGCCGCGATGCGCGGGCGCAGCTCGTCGAGGATGTCCGAAACGCCGAGCGTCACGCCGTTCAGGCTGGAAATGAAGAACGAGGCGGCGATGCCGTCGCAGTTCACGCCGGCGCAGTTCACGCCGTACAGGGCGTTCAGCAGGGGGTTCAACGCGTTCAGCGTGGGGTTGGTGCCGGTGCGCGCGCTGGCGCGGAAGGCCGGTATCTCCTCGGGCGTGATCGTCATGCCCGAGCTGCTCGAACACCGGTGGCAGCGCGAAGCTCTCGAAGGTGCTCACCAGGAACTGCGCGTCCGTGGTGTGCTCGAGCTGCTCGTTGGTGTAGGTCGCGCCGGCGGTCCACTTCAGGCGCTCGGTCTCGCCGGTGAAGCGCAATTCCTGCGAGAAGAAGTCGCTCTGCTCCGGGTTCGACGAGGCGAAGTAGAACTCCGGGTTGTTGGAACCGTCGAGGTCCTCGAGCAGCTCGGTCTCGAAGTCGCGCCACGCCGTGATCGAGGTGAAGGTGACGTCGTCGAACTGGTGATTGATCTCGAGGCTCGCGGAGAACAGCTCGCGCTTCTCGCGCTGCTCCGGCGCGTCCCAGGCGCCGTCGCCGAACTCGTCGTAGCGCCGGCCCGGGTTCGCGGCCTCCCAGGCGGCGCCGTTGGTCGTGTGCAGCACGCCCGAGAGCTGGTCCATGTCCTCGTAGCCGATGCGCGCCAGCACCTCGGTATTCTCGCGTCGCGTTCCACAGCAGCGCGAGGCGCACGTTCTTCTTGTCCTCCTCGTTGACGTCGTCGCCGCCGGTGAGGTCCTTGATATAACCATCGCGGCGCTGCACGGCGGCGGTGAGGCGCATCGCCACGTCCTCGCCGAGCGCGGTGTTGTAGATGCCCTGGATGTCGCGGCGGTCGTAATCGCCCGCGGTGACCTTGATGCGGCCCTCGGTCGCGAACGCGGGCCTGGTGGTGACGATGTGGATGGCCCCACCGGTGGCGTTGCGGCCGAACAGCGTGCCTTGCGGCCCCTTCAGCACCTCGACGCGCTCGACGTCGATGAAGGCCGCCTCGGCGCCGGCGCCGCGCGCCGCGTACACGCCGTCGACGTAGACCGCCACGGCCGGGTCGGAGCCGATGGTCCAGTCGTTGGTCTGCACGCCGCGGATGCTGTAGGTGGGCTGCAGCGACTTGTCGTTGTTCATGTCGACGCCGGCCGTGAAGCGGCCGATGTCGGTGAGGTTGCGCGTGCCGAGCTGTTCCAGCGCGTCGCCCGAATAGGCGGTGATCGCGATCGGCACGTCCATCACGTTCTCGGCGCGCTTCTGCGCCGTGACGATGATCTCCTCGATCACCTGGGCGTGCAGTGGCTGGCTGGCGGCTATGGCGAGGGCGATGGCGGCGCGGCGAAAGTTCATGGCGTGCTCCGTCTGCTGCGTTGTCGTTGTGGTTTTCGTGGTCCGGACCGGTCGCACTGTCCCGGGGCGCCCGTCGGCCGCCTGAGTTTAGGCGCTGCGCGTGCAGGATGCGAATGCGCGCCAGGCGCTGGCGGCCGCCGGGAAAGCCCGCGTAATCATCCGGGGCATCGCTCGCGCTGGCGTCATGCGCACCAGAACGGGTAGCATTCGCCCGCGTTTTTGCACCGGAAGTGAGCGCTGCGGCGCCCGCAGGGGAGGATCCGGGACCATGACCACGCCACTCGACGAGAAACTCGAACCCATCTACCAGGAAGTGCTGCGCCGCAACCCCGGCGAGCTCGAATTCCACCAGGCCGTGCGCGAGGTGCTGGAATGCCTCGGGCCGGTGATGGTCAAGCATCCGGAATTCGTCAACCAGAAGATCATCGAGCGCATCTGCGAGCCCGAGCGCCAGATCATCTTCCGCGTGCCCTGGCAGGACGACAGGGGCGAGGTGCAGATCAACCGCGGCTTCCGCGTCGAGTTCAACAGCGCGCTCGGGCCCTACAAGGGCGGGCTGCGCTTCCACCCCTCGGTGTACCTGGGGATCATCAAGTTCCTCGGCTTCGAGCAGATCTTCAAGAACAGCCTCACCGGGCTGCCGATCGGCGGCGGCAAGGGCGGCTCGGACTTCGATCCCAAGGGCAAGTCCGACGGCGAGATCATGCGTTTCTGCCAGAGCTTCATGACCGAGCTGTACCGCCACCTCGGCGAGTACACCGACGTGCCCGCGGGCGACATCGGCGTGGGCGGGCGCGAGCTCGGCTTCATGTTCGGCCAGTACAAGCGCATCACCAACCGCTACGAGTCGGGCGTGCTGACGGGCAAGGGCCTCAACTGGGGCGGCTCGCTGGTGCGCACCGAGGCCACCGGCTACGGCGCCACCTTCTTCGTGGCCGAGATGCTGCGCGCGCGCGGCGATTCGCTCGAGGGCAAGACCTGCGTGGTCTCGGGCTCGGGCAACGTGGCGATCTACACCATCGAGAAGATCCACCAGCTGGGCGGCAAGGTCGTGGCCTGCTCGGACTCCAACGGCTACATCTACGCCGAGGACGGCATCAAGCTCGAGCTGGTGCAGCAGATCAAGGAAGTCGAGCGCAGCCGCATCAGCACCTACGTCGAGCGCGAGAAGAAGGCGCGCTACGTGGCCGGCGGCAACATCTGGGACATCCCCTGCCAGGTCGCGATGCCCTCGGCGACGCAGAACGAGCTCAACGGGCGCGACGCGCGCAAGCTGGTGCAGAACGGCTGCATCGCGGTGGGCGAGGGCGCCAACATGCCGACCACGCCCGACGGTGTGCGCGTGTTCCTGGATGCGAAGATCGCCTACGGCCCGGGCAAGGCCGCGAACGCGGGCGGCGTGGCCACCAGCGCGCTGGAAATGCAGCAGAACGCGAGCCGCGATTCGTGGAGCTTCGAGCACACCGAGAAGCGCCTGCACCAGATCATGCGCAACATCCACGACCTGTGCTACGAGACCGCCGAGGAATACGGCACGCCGGGCAACTACGTGAACGGCGCCAACATCGCGGGCTTCATCAAGGTGGCCAGCGCCATGGTGGCGATGGGCCTGATCTGATCATCGGCGACGGGAGGATTCACGTCATGGGCAGGCTGAATGGCAAGGTGGCGCTGATCACCGGCGCCGCGCGCGGCATGGGTGCCGCCGCGGCGCGCATCTTCGTGCGCGAGGGCGCGCGCGTGGTGATCGCAGACGTGCTGGAAGAGCCGAGGGACGGGCGCTCGCGGCGGAGCTCGGTCCGGCGGCACGCTACCAGCGCCTCGACGTGAGCCGGGAAGCCGACTGGGAGGCAGCGGTGGCCGCGGCCGAGGCCGTCGGGCCGCTGAACGTGCTGGTGAACAACGCGGCCATCATCCACGCCGCGGCGATCACCGACACCAGCCTGGCCGACTACCAGCGCGTGATCGGCGTGAACCAGGTCGGCACCTTCCTCGGCATCCGCGCCGTGGTCGAACCGATGAAGCGCGCCGGCGGCGGTTCCATCGTGAACATCTCCTCGATCGACGGCCTGCAGTCGAAGAACGGGCTCATCGCCTACAGCGCCTCGAAGTGGGCGGTGCGCGGCATGACGAAGACCGCCGCGATCGAACTCGGGCGCCACGGCATCCGCGTGAACTCGATCCACCCCGGTGGCATCGACACGGTCATGGGCAACCCGACCGCGATGCCCTTCGAGAAGGTCAACGAGTTCTACTCGCACCACGCGCTGCCGCGCGTCGGCCGGCCCGAGGAGATCGCCAACATGGCGCTGTTCCTCGCCTCCGACGAGGCGAGCTACTGCACCGGTTCCGAATATCCGGTCGACGGCGGCTGGAACGCGGGGACTGCGCAACGAGCGCTTGCCAGGCTTCTGAGCGGTTCCGATCCGGCGCGCCGAGGTTGTCGCGGGACGACGTCGTTACCGGGCGGACATTACGCGCGGGTCAGGGTGTAGGCAGCGGGCCATGCCCGCGACTGTGCGTTGCGTCATCGCACATGGCTCGCGGGCATGGCCCGCCCCTACGCCGCACGTGACAAGGTTTCGCAAGCACCCTCGGCAGGGGGAGCCCTACAACGCCCCCACGCCCTCGCAGATGAAATCCACCAGCGCCTGGACCTGCTCCGCGGGGTCCATTCCCGTTGCGTTGAGCGCTACCTGCCACGGCTGACCTTCGCGGCCGACGTCGCACAGCGTGGCGTGGATCACGCTCATGATCATGCCGAGGTACCACTCGATGCGCGAGCGCGGCGCGGCGGGTGCCAGCGTCTGCAGCATTTCCAGTATCGGCACGTCGATGTAGCGGTCCGAGACGACTGTGCGCACCGGGTTGTGCTCCTGGTGCAGCCGCCCGAGGCAGCGCAGGAAGCGCCGGCCTGCGGGCTGGCGACCGAGCGCCAGGCGCGCCAGCGGCAGGCAGATGATCTCGACGACGTCACGCAAGGTGGGCGTCCTGCCCGAGGCGAGCAGCGCCTCGTACATCCGCGTTCTCTCGGCGTTGATCGAGGGCAGCCAGCGTTCGAGTATCGCTTCCACCACGGCGTCGCGACCGCCGAAGTGGTAGTGCAGCACGCCCTGGCTGATGCCGGCCGCGCGGTTGATGTCGCGCAGCGACACCGCCGCGACGCCGCGCTCGCCGAACAGGCGTTCGGCGGTGTCGAGGATGCGCTTGCGCGTCTGCGCGGAGGGGTCGGTGCGGGGGCGTGGTGGCATGGCCCGCTCCTACAACAATTCGACGTCCACGCGCTGCAGCGTCCCGGTGAAGGGGAAGGGCGCGCGGTAGTCGGCCGGCGAGGAGCCGGTGTCCAGCCCGATGTCGAAGGTCTCGTCGATGGAGTACATCGTGGCGGTGCGCTTCACCTCGCCGCGCGCGGTCTCGGTGCCGTTCACCAGCAGGCGCAGCGTGCCGCCCGGTACCGGGCTCGCACCGCTGGCCGCGAACTCCACGCGCAGCACGTGGTCGCCGGCGGGCAGCGCCCCGGTGCCGCGCAGCGTGAGTTCCTCGGCATCGAAGATGCGCAGGCGGTAGACGGGCACGCCCTGCGCATCGAGGTAGAGCGACCAGCCCGCGCTGCGCCCGCCCAGCGTGGCCAGGACGCCATGCGCGCCGCCTTGCGGCACGCGCAGGTGCGCCTCGATGGCGTGCGAGCGCGTCTTGGTGTTGGGCGCTTCCTTCTCGGCAACGCCCAGCGTGCCGGGGCGATAGCTGAAGCGCGTACGGTCTCCCGCAAGGCTCGGGAAGCGCATGTTCTCCGGCGTCGGGTTGTGCAGCAGCACGTCGTTGGCCGTGGCCTCGCGCGCGAACAACTGTTGCAGTTCGCGCAGCCTGGCCGGCTCGCGTGCCGCGAGGTCCGTACCCTGGCTGAAGTCGGCGCGCAGGTCGTAGAGCTCCCAGCGGTCGGCGGCGAAGTCCTCGCTGCGCGCGCCGCTGATCACCGCCCACGGCGCGCGGCCGCGGAAGGCCGAGGCCATCCAGCCGTCGTGGTAGATCGAGCGGTTGCCGAAGATCTCGAAGTACTGCGTGGTGTGGCGCTCGGTGGCCTTCGCGTCGTCGAAGCTGTAGGCGAGGCTGACGCCGTCGAGCGGCTGCTGCGCCACGCCATTCACGCTGGCGGGCAGCGCGATGCCGGTCACCTCGAGGATTGTCGGCACGATGTCGTTCACGTGGCCGAACTGCGAGCGCAGGCCGCCGCGGTCGCGGATGCGCTCGGGCCAGGCGAGCACCATGGGGTTGCGCGTGCCGCCGAGATGCGAGGCCACCTGCTTGGTCCACTGGAACGGCGCGTTCGTGCCCCAGGCCCAGCCGGCGTTGTAATGCGCGTAGGTGTTTTCGCCGCTCAGTGTCTGCGGGGCGTCGGCGTAGCGTGCCACGTCCGAGACCAGGCCCTGCAGGTCGCCCATGTAGTTGGTGCTGCCCGTCAGCCCGCCCTCGGCGCTGGCGCCGTTGTCGCCGACGATGTAGACGAACAGCGTGTTGTCGTACTGGTCCATGTCCTTCAGCGCCTCGCGCAGCCGGCCGACCTGCGCGTCGGTGTGGGCGAGGAAGGCGGCATAGAGCTCCATCAGGCGCGCCGAGACGCGCTGCTCGGCGGGCGTCAGCGAATCCCAGGCCGGCAGCGCATCGGGGCGCGGCGTCAGCACCGCATCGCGCGGGATCACGCCGGCGGCTTTCTGGCGCGCGAAGGTTTCCTCGCGCAGGCGATCCCAGCCCTGGTCGAACTTGCCGCGGTAGCGTTCCACCCAGGCGGCCGGCGGTTGCAGCGGCGCATGCGCGGCGCCGGGCGCGAAGTACAGGAAGAACGGGCGCGCGGGATCCACGGCGCGCTGCATCTGCATCCACGCGATCGCCTGCTCCGCCAGGTCTTCCGTCAGGTGGTAGCCCGGCGCGCGCTCGCGCACGACCGGCGCCGTGCCGTCGTAGAGCGTCGGCTCGTACTGGTCCGTTTCGCCGCCGAGGAAGCCGTAGAACTTGTCGAAGCCGGCACCGGTCGGCCAGCGCGTGAAGGGCCCCGTCTGCGATGCCTCCCAGTCCGGCACCAGGTGCCACTTGCCCCAGGCCGAGGTCGCGTAGCCGTTCTGGCCGAGGATGCGCGCGATGGTCGCGGTGTCCTCGCGCAGCACGCCGCGGTAGCCGGGGTGGGTGGTGGCCGAGTTCATCACCGAGCCCACGCCGGCGGCGTGCGCGTTGCGCCCGGTGAGCAGGGCCGCGCGCGTCGGCGAGCAGATCGCGGTGGTGTGGAAGCGGTTGTAGCGCAGCCCGTCGTGGGCCAGCGCGTCCAGCGCCGGCGTCTCCACCGGGCCGCCGAAGGTGCCGGCGGCGCCGAAGCCCACGTCGTCGAGCAGCACCACCACGATATTCGGTGCGCCGGCGGGCGCCAGCTGGCGCGTCACCGCGGGTGCTGCTGGCGGCGTCGCGGCGGCGTCGGCCGCCGTGCCGTGCTGGGCCATGCCCAGTGCAACGCTCAGCGCGAGCAGCCGGATTCCCAGGCGCAAGGTGCCTTTGATGGTGTGCATATGCCCTCTCTCCGAAGCTGGTTCGTGCGGGTTATCGGATGCGGACATTACAGGCATTCGGACGGGGGCTGCAACAAAGCATTTGATTTGAGCACTTGATGAAAAAATTGCCAGCCGCTAGGATGCGCGCCGCGGGCCCACGGCCGCGCCATCGCGGCGCGGGTGCGGGCCCAGTGGGGACAACGACTACAACCAGCCCGACCGCGCCAACGTGGCATTCGCCTGCAGGCGGTCCCGGGCAAGCCTACAGGAGGCATCATGCATGAATACGCGCAAGCACCAGGCCTTTACCGCGCCCCGCAAGCCGCTCGCCGGCGCCGTTGAGCTGCGCCATCGCGCTCGCCATGCTTCGCGGCCATGACTGCCGCGCCGGCGCGCGCGCAGGGCGCCGGTCTCGAGGAAATCATCGTCACGGCACAGAAACGCGAGGAGAACGTGCAGGACATTCCCGCGACGGTGAACGCCGTCACGGCGAGCCAGATCGCGGACTTTCGCGTAGTGTCGCTCGACGACGTGCAGGCGCTCACGCCCGGCGTGCTGATGGTGCGCAACGACGCGCGCCGGCAGAGCGTCACGATCCGCGGCATCACGGCCGACCCGGACAACAACGCCGCTGCGCCGATCTCGTACTACTGGAACGAGGCACCGCTGCGCTCGCAGCAGGCCTTCACGACCTTCTTCGACATCGAGCGTCTCGAGGTGCTGCGCGGGCCGCAGGGCACGCTGCAGGGGCGCACCGATCCGGCCGGCGCGATCCTGATCTACACCAGGCGTCCCGACCTGCAGGCCGTGAACGGCACCGTGCGCCAGAGCTTTTCCGACAACTCCGGCATGCAGACCGAGGCCGGTGTGAGCGTGCCGCTGGTGAAGGATGTGCTCGGCGTGCGAGTGGCCGGACTCTGGGACGAGAGCGACGGTTCGGAGTACGAGAACATCGTCAATGGCCAGGACGAATCGCAACAGACCGGCTCCTATCGCATCAGCCTGGACTGGATGCCGCTGCGAGGACGCTCGAGATCAGCCTCGTCCACGAGCGCTCCGACGTCGACGCCGAGGTTCCCGAGGGCGCGCAGGGAGACGTCGGCAACGTGATCAACGCCATCACCGCACAGCGCAACGGTGCGTTCGTTCGTTTTCAACCAGACGCTGGCCGGCATCAACAATCCGGATCCGCTGGCAGGCGCCGCGTTCGCGGCCGCGCCGAGTGCGTTCATCCCCGGCCAGACCAACGCGGGTGCGCTGGTCCAGACCAATATCGCGCGCCGCGCCGTGGCGCCGACCTGGCTGGCCGGGTGTCGAGCTCGATGCCGATGAGCGCCGGTCCATCCAGCTCGGTCGCAACGACCTCGACATGCGCAGCGAGTTCACGGTGCTGCGCGCCGCCTGGGACCTGGAGAATCACACGCTCACGTCGATCAGCAGCCTGAAGGACTGGCGCCAGAACAACTGGATGGACATGAACTTCGCCTATCTGAGCCCTGTCCCGCAGATGCAGAACACGCATTCCGAGGCCGAGGACTGGTCCCAGGAGATCCGCTTCGCCAGCAACGACAACGCGTTCTGGAACTACACGGCCGGCATGTTCTGGGAGGACTTCGACGGCCTGACGAACAACTACGTCGATCTCGGCGGTCCCTTCGCGATGTACGGCAGCATGGCCGGCATCACGAACGGCGACATGGTCCAGCATCTCGTGATCCCCAACGGTCGCGAGACCCTGTCATTCTTCCTGCACAACCGCTTCGAGCTCAGCGACGCGACGAACCTGCAGCTCGGTATCCGCTGGCAGGAAATCGACGGCGAGCAGGTCGTGCGCGCGGACGTGATCGACAACTACCTCCCGCCGGTGGAAACCGGGCCCGTCACCAACCCGCTGCTCGCGGGCGCGCTGAATCCGCGGCTCACGAGCGCCGGCGTGTGGGGCATTTTCAAGGGCAATATCCGCACCGGCGACCTGATCCCGAACGAGCTGCAGACCACCGAGGAGCGCGAGTGGACCGGCGGCGTGAAGCTCTCGCATTACCTCAACGACGACGACATGGTCTATGCCTCGCTCGATCGCAGCTTCCGCCCGAGCGGCGCGACCATCACGCCGACCACGCTGTCGGCCGATTCCCTGCTCTTCGACAGCGAGACCAGCGATTCGCTGGAGCTCGGCTACAAGGCCATGGCCTTCGACGGCAATCTGCGCTTCAGTGCGGCGGCCTACTACCAGCAGTACTCCGATTACCTGCCGCGCGCCAGCAACGTGAACGCGCTGGTCGCCACCGGCGCCGGCCGCGTGCCGCAGCTCGTTCAGGGTGGCCTGGTCTTCAATGCCGACGCCACCGTCATGGGCGTGGAGGCCGAATGGACGGCGCTGCTCGGCGAGCGCTTCCAGGTCGGCGGCGGATTGAGCTACTCCGAAGCCACCTTCGACGACGACGAGCTGGGGCCGTGCAACCGTCCCTTCACGCCGGCCGAGATCGCCGATCCGACGGTGGAGATCGCGACCTGCGACATCGGCGGCGAGGACGTGAGCTCGCAGCCCGACTGGTCGGCGACGCTCAATGCCGAGTACACGCTGCCGCTGTCCTTCGGCGAACTGTTCGTGCGACCGCTGCTCGCCTACACCGGAGAGCGCGAGGACCGGCTGGTGCCCGCACAGAGCTTCGACGATTATGTGCTGGTGAATCTCTATGCCGGCGTGCGCAGCGAAGACGGTGCCTGGGAAGGCACGGTGTGGGCGAAGAACTTCGGCCTCAGACGGGAATACAGGAGAACGACAGTGAAGAGTGCAATCCTGCGCGCGGTCGCCGCGGTGTCGATCCTCGTGGTGGCCGCGGCGCCCCTGCGCGCCGGCCCGCCGCCCTCGCCGATAGACCCGGGCCTCCCGCCCGAGCGCATTGCCGCGCTGACCGAGCAGGCCTTCTACTGGGGCATCAACCTCGCCGGGTACTACGAGCTGCGCTATCTCTACACGCAGTTCGAGGGCCACCCGGCCTTTCGCGGCCTCAACCGCATGCAGCCGCAGACGAAGCTGTTCGACGCCAGTGTGCGCATCGCGACCACGGTCAACGCCTCCACGCTCTATTCCGGCGGGGCCTTCGACGTCTCGCGCGAGCCGATCGTGATCGAGACCGCGGCGGTCGGCGACGGGCGTTACTGGAGCGTGCAGGCCGCGGACCAGAACATCGTGTCGTTCTTCAGGGCGGGATCGCAGTTCACCGGCAACGAGGCCCAGCGCTACCTCGTCGTGGGGCCGACGTGGCGCGGCCGCCTGCCCGCGCAATTCCGTTCCACCCAGATCGTGCGCGCGACGTCGGACTGCTTCACGCTCGCGGTGCGTGTCGCGGTGACGACACGTGACGAACAGGATATGGCCGCGGCGCGCGCCGTCACCGAAAGCGTGCGCGCCGCGCCGCTCAGCCAGTGGCTCGCCAACGGCGGACGCGTGCCGCCGCTCGCGCAGCAGCCGATCGTGAAGGGCGATTACCGCTCGTTCGCGCGCATGCGCGAGATCGGCGACATCGGCAAGGCGATGACGCCCGTCGATTACCTGCAACTGCTCAGCCTGGTGATCAACGATGCCGCGCTCACGAAGCGCACGGACTCCGCGAAGGAGCTCGCGACGCTGGCGGCGCTGGCGCCGCTCGGCCTGCGCGAGGGGCTGATCTTCGATCCGGCCGGTTTGACCGCGACGCAGAAGTCCGCGATCGAGGAAGGCTTCGGCAGGGCGCGCGGGAATGCGAAGCGGGCGCTGGAGAATTCGCTGATCGACATGAACGGCTGGAAGCTGCAGTCGAGCCTGTTCCACGACGATCTCGACTACGTGGCGAAGGCGGGCGCCAACGATGTCGCCTGGGGCACGCCGGTGCCGTACCAGTCGCACAGCATCGCCTACGTCTTTCGCGACAGCAAAGGGCGGCCGCTTGACGGCAGGCACCGTTACACGCTGAGCTTCGACCTGGCGAACATGCCGCCCGTCACCGAATTCTGGGAACTGCCGGTCTACGACGAATACGGCTATTTCATCGCCAACGCGATCGATCGCAACAGCGTGACCAGCTATCTGCACCAGGCCGGCGTCTACGCCGTGGAGAGCGGCAGGCTCACGTTCTACCTGCAACCGGAGAAGCCGTCCGACCCGGACCAGGCGAGGAACTGGCTGCCGACATCCGCCACGGGCGGTTTCCAGCTCGCCGCGCGTTTCTACGGGCCGATGGCGCCGCTGATCGACGGCTCCTACGCGATGCCCGCGATCGTGCGCATCGACGCAGCGGATTGATGCCGCGAATCCGGCACGCCTGGCCCGAACACCAGCACTACAGGAGCGCATTCGCATGCCAATCGACATTTCACTGCCCGTCACCCGGCGCCAGAACCGCTTCGCGGCCGCGCTGCTCGTGCTCGCGCTCGCCGCGGCGCCCGTGCTTGCGCAGAACGTGCTGCCGCGGCCGGCCGAGCCCTTTGCCGGCACGATCGGCACGACCCATGCCGACTCCACGCCGGCATTTCCCGCGCCCGTCACGGCCCCGGCCGGCGCGCCCAACGTCGTGCTGATCCTGACCGACGATGTCGGCTTCGGTGCGGCCAGCACCTTCGGCGGCTCGATTCCGACGCCGCACCTCGATCAACTGGCCGAGGAGGGGTTGCGCTTCAACCGCTTCCACACCACCGCGATGTGTTCGCCCACGCGTGCCTCGCTGCTGACCGGGCGCAATCATCACGCGGTCGGCAATGGCATCGTGGCGAACCTGAGCACGGGCTTCCCGGGGTACAACAACCTGATGCCCAGGAGCGCGGCGAGCATCGCCGAGGTGCTGCGCCAGCATGGCTACAACACCGCGATGTTCGGCAAGCACCACAACGCGCCGGAAGCGCACGTGTCCGCGGCCGGTCCGTTCGACATGTGGCCCACCGGCCTCGGCTTCGAGTATTTCTTCGGCTTCATGGCCGCCGAGACCAACCAGTTCACGCCGGCGCTCTATCGCGGCATCACGCCGGTGCCGACGCTCGAGGAAGGCGTGCTGGACAAGGCGCTGGCCGACGATGCGATCCACTGGCTGCACCAGCAGCAGGCCGCCGCGCCCGGCAAGCCGTTCTTCATGTACTACGCGACCGGCACCGCCCACGCCCCGCTGCAGGCGCCGGCGGACTGGATCGCGAAGTTCAAGGGCAGGTTCGCGGGCGGCTATGACCGGATGCGCGAGGAGATCGTCGCGCGCCAGAAGAAGATGGGCCTGATTCCCGCCGATACCGTGAACACCCCGCGACCGGAGGAAATCGCGGCGTGGGACGCGCTCACGCCGGAGCAGAAAAAGATCAACGAGCGCTTCATGGAAGTCTACGCCGCGATGCTCGCGTACCAGGACGAGCAGGTCGGACGCCTGTTCGCCGAGATCGAGCGCATGGGGCTGCGCGACAACACGCTGGTGATCTTCATCGAGGGCGACAACGGGGCGGCGGCCGAGGGTGGCATGCACGGCAGCATGAACCCGATGTCCAATTTCGCCAATGGCACGCAGGAGAGTGAAGCGACGCTGCTCGCGAATCTCGGGCGGATCGGCGGTCCGGAGGCGGTCGCGCAGTACGGCTATGGCTGGACGTGGGCCACCAATGCGCCGTTTCGCCTCGCCAAGCAATACGCCTCGCACCTGGGCGGCACGCGCAACGGCATGGTGGTGTCGTGGCCGCAGCGCATCACGTCGCGCGGCATCCGCCCGCAGTTCAGTCATGTCACGGATATCGCGCCGACCATCTACGAGGCCGCCGGCATCACGGTGCCGGACACGGTGAACGGCGTGAAGCAGCAGCCGCTGGACGGCAGCAGCCTGCTGTACGCGTTCGACAAGCCCGATGCCGCGGAGCGCCACGACACGCAATACTTCGAGATGATGGGCAACCAGGCGATCTACCACCGCGGCTGGCTGGCGAGCACCACGCCGGCGATCGTGCCGTGGGCCCGTGACCGGCGCATCGACACGCTGCCGAGCGAGTATCCGTGGGAGCTCTACGACCTGCGCGAGGATTTCTCGCAGGCGCACGACCTGGCGTCAGCGCAGCCGCAAAGGCTCGCCGAAATGAAGGCCTTGTTCCTGGAGGAAGCCAAACGCAACCAGGTGCTGCCGCTCGACAATCGCCTGTCGATGGAGCGCTTCCTCGCCGCCTCCAGCCAGCAGCGCAAGGCGGACAGCTACACCTACTGGGGCGCCGGCGTCAGCGTGCCCGCGGTCAGCGCCGCGCCGATCCTGAACCGCTCGTTCACGATCACTGCGGACCTCGATGTGCCCGCGCCGGCGCAGGGTGTCGTGATGGCGCTGGGCAGCAGGTTCGGCGGCTGGAGCTTCTTCGTGCAGGACGGCACGCCGGTGGCGTTGATGGCGGCCTCGCAGCTCGCGGGCGACCAGTCGCGCGTGGCGGCGAGCGGCACGCTGCCGGCCGGTAAGTCGGTGCTGACGTACCAGTTCGTCTCCGACGGCGGCGTCAACGCCGGCGGCGAGATGCGCATCAGCGTGAACGGGCGCGAGATCGGCCGCGGCCGCATCGCGCGCACGATATCGAAGCTGCCCGAGATGACCGACACGCTCGACATCGGCTTCGATGCCGACACGCCGGTCACCGGCGAGTATCGTGACGGGGGCCGGTTCAACGGCACGCTGAATCGCGTCGATGTGAACATCGACCGCTGATTCGCGCCGGGGGCGCCCCGGTTGAACCCGGGGAGTGGCCCGCGCGCGGGACACTCCCGTTCCCGTGACTGGTGCCATTTGGTACTGGCCGCCCCCCGGCGTCGTTCCCACAATCCCTGCCACCGCGGCGATGCCGCGGACGACACGCGCACCGACGCGAACAACGAACGCGGGGAGACACCGATCATGAGTCCGAAACACTTCAGCAAACTGGCGCTGTCGCTTCTGTGTCGCTGCGGGCAGCACGCTGCTGGCCGGCGGCGGCCGTGGCGCAGGAAGACCTCACCGATCCTCGGCCTCGAGGAAATGGTGGTCACCGCGCAGAAGCGCGAGGAGAACCTGCAGGCGGTGCCGATCTCGATCTCCGCGCTGAGCGCCACCGACATCGAACGTCGCGGCGTGCAGAACTCCGCGGACCTGGTCAGCGCCATGCCGAACATGGGTGGCTTCATCTCGCCCGGCTCCAGGGGTGACCTGTCGGTAACGCTGCGCGGCGTGGCAGGCGCCGCCCCGTCGAACCTGTCGAACGACCCGGGTGTGGCGATCTACCTCGACGGCGTGATCCTCGGCAAACAGGTGGGCAATTCGCTGGACGTGGCCGAGCTCGAGCGCGTGGAAGTGCTGCGCGGCCCGCAGGGCACGCTCTACGGGCGCAACTCCACGGGCGGCGCGGTGAATTTCATCACCAAGAAGCCCTCCGGCGAATTCGGCGGCAAGATCACCGGCACCGCGGGCAGCGACAGCCTGTGGGGGCTGCGCGCCACGGTGGACACGCCCGACGCTGGGCACCGCGGACGAAGGCGCGGGCACCCTGAAGGCCTCGTTGTCGGCCCAGACGCGCGAGCGCGACGGCTTCTATGGCAGCGATGCCAACGGCGGGCAGGAATTCGACGACCTCGACCGCCAGGCCTATCGCGTGGCGCTGCGCTGGGAGCCGAACGATGCGGTGACCATCGATTATGCCTACGACAAGAGCAAGCTCGACGAAACCGCCACGCCGGAGGTGCTGGTGGGCCTGAACCCGCTCGCGCTCGACCCGCTCACCGGCGAAAAAACGGATCGCGTGGACGCCCTGAACGGCATGATCCAGGCCGGTGACTACGCGCTCCCGGCGCCGGTCCGCTGGCAACCGCTGCGGCCGATCCGACCTTCGTCCGCTGGCTGGACTCGGCCAGGGCGCTGGGCGACGCGTACGCGAACCTCGGCAGCACCGGCGATCGGCCGAGCCGCGGCACGGCCGACGCCTACAGCGGCACCACCGGCGACTCCGACGGCCACAGCCTGACCGCCACCTGGAACTTCGAGGACCTCGGCGCGCTCGGCGACGTGGAGTTCAAGTCGATCAGCGGCTGGCGCCAGCAGGACACGCGCAACTTCGGCGACCTCGACGGCGTGGACAACACCATCGCGCCCGGGCGGCGCCGGCGCGCTGAACGACCTCGCGGTGTTCACGATGTACCAGCTCTACGAGTACCAGGGCGAGTTCCCGGCCAGCCTGCTGGAGTACCCGCGTGACGCGATGGCCAAGTTGTGGAGCCTGATCGACCAGTACGGTGGCGGCGCCTACAGGCAGGACGCCAACTACGCCTACTCGCAGTTCTCGCAGGAGCTGCAGATGGTCGGCGCCACCGAGCGCGTGCAGTACGCACTGGGCTACTACTACTTCGAGGACGATGGCAGCTACGACAGCTACAACGTGGCGGCCTCGCCACTGGCCGGCCCCATCATGACGGCCTACGACAACGATACCGAGGCCAACGCGGTCTATGCGCAAGCCACCTGGACCCCGCCGATCCTCGATGACAGGCTGGCGATCACGCTGGGTTACCGCCACACCGAGGAAACCAAGGGCATCACCTATCGCTACCTGGACGACGGCACCGCGACCGGCGGTGGCCTGTTCAGCGGCAGCGAACTCAACCTGGGCGTGAACCTGGATTACACCGGCGAACTGTTTCCCGTTACCCAGCTACGGCGACCAGTTCGACCAGGATTTCAGCAACGACAGCGGCAGCGCGACGCTGGCCTACCAGGCCACCGACGACACCCACGTGTTCCTGCGCTGGTCCACCGGCTACCGCAGCGGCGGCTACAACGGCGAGATCTACAACAACCCGGTCGAGGAGGAAACGATCGAGCAGTGGGAGCTCGGCGTGAAATCCGACGTCCTCCCGGGCAGGCTGCGCGTGAACGCGTCGATCTTCAGCTACGTCTTCGACGACATGCAGGTCGGGATGATCGAGGTGAGCGACAGCGGCCAGCCGACGTCCTTCACGGGCAACGCGGGCGAGGCCGAGCGCTGGGGCTCGGAGCTCGAGCTGCAGTGGTCGCCACACGGACAACCTGCTGCTCGCGGCCAGCTGGGCGCACATGGACGGCGACTTCGAGGAATACCCGCCCCAGTGCGGCACGGGCGCCTTCCTGAACACCTGCATCGACACCGACGACATCGCGCAGCGCAGCAACGCCGCCGACGACCAGCTCTCGCTGGTGGGCGACTGGGTGTTCGCCAAGACCGACTGGGCCGACTTCATGGCGCACGTCGAGGTGTTCTGGCAGGACGAGACCGCGGCAGCCGCGATGTGGCCCACGACCTACGACATCCCGGGCGGGTCCTACCCCTACATCCACGATCACATCATGCTGAAAGAGCACACGATCGTGAATGCGCGTCTCGGCATCGAGAACGTGGAGCTGTCGACCGGCACGCTGCGTGCGGCGCTGTGGGGACGCAACCTCGGCGACGAGGAATACAACACCTTCGGCATCAACTTTGCGAGCCTGGGTCCTGTCACGGCGCACTACGGCGAGCCGCGCTCCTGGGGCATGGACGTGACCTGGGAATTCTGATCGCCCGTGGGTCGCCATTCATGGCGATGCAGGTCGCCATTTATGGCGACTACAGCACTGCCGACCCACATCAATGGCGACGGCATTGATTGCCAAAGGGCCCCCGCGCGGGGCCCTTTTCGGTTGCGACGCGGTAGACTCGCCAGCCATGGACGCGTCGCGCAAGACACCGCTGGGCCCCGAGGCCCTGCTCGAGCTGGTCGGCACCATCTACGAGGGTCCGCTCGAGGCCGAACCGTGGCGCAGCTTTGCCGAGAGGCTGCGCACCGTGCTGGCTGCACGCAACGTCGCAATCACGCTGCACCATCCGCAGGGGCGACGTCGGCGATACGCTACGTGATGGCGCAGGAGGCCGACGACGCGACGGACTGGGAGGCGGTGGAGACGGTTTACCGCGAGCAGTTCATGCATGACGACCCCGCTCGCCTGGAACTGATGCGGCCTGGCGAGATCCTGGAGATCGGGGCCGGAAGCGCCTCACCCGAGGAGCGCGACTTTCGCGCCTCGCTCGATATCGGCAACTGCCTGAGAACCAGCTTCGCCGAGCCGGGCGGGATGCGCTGCTGGATCGACGTCGTGCGGCCGCTGCGATCCGCGGCACCTTTCGATGCAGCCGACACCGGGCTGCTGCGCACGCTGTACCCGCACCTGGAACGCTCCCTCAGGCTCTACGCCGCGCAGAAACGGCAGGAAGCCGAGCGCGCACTGTACGAAGACACGCTCGATCACTTCGTGCTGGGCAGCGTGATGCTCGACGGCGCCCTCGAGATCATGCGCCTCAACAAGGCGGCCGCCGCGATCATCGACGCGCACCCCGGCATCGCGATTGCACGTGGCCGCCTGCGGCCCGCCGATCCGGCCAGGCGCCGCGAACTGGACCGTGCGCTGCAACGCGCGCTGGCGGCAGGCGCCGGCGACGGGCGCGAACGGCGCGGCGAGCTCGTGCGCCTGGACACCCCTGGCGAAAAACCGCTGGGACTGCTGGTCTATCCCGTCACGCAGACCCGCTACTACCAGGGCGCGCATGCGCCCAGCGTGGCCGTCTACCTCACGGACCTGGCACAAAAGCTCGAGGCCCTGCAGCCGACGCGCGACTCGTCCCAGGCGCTCGTTGCGCAGCTCTTCGGCCTCACGCCGCAGGAGGCGCGCCTGGCGCTGCTGCTCGCGGACGGATGCACGCTCGCCGCGGCGGCGCAGCAGATGGGCGTCGCGGAAGCTGCCGCGCGCAGCTACTCCAAGCGCATCTACGCCAAGATGGGCATCAAGAGCCAGAGCGACATCGTGCGCCTGGTGTACCGGAGCTTCGCGCTGCTGCGCTAGTGCCGCGCTCATTCCCGTCGCCGCAATCGGTGCCATTTGGTACTGGTTCTTGCCACGTCCTCATTCCCACAATCGCAGCTATCGCGGGGTATCGACCTGGCAATGGAGTTTGGCCGATGAGCAGACGTGCGTACCGATCATGAATACGATTTCGCAGGGGCCCGGTGCTTGCCATTGCTCTCGCGGCAGGGATGCTGCTCCCTGCCGCGTCGTCGTCAGCCGAGCCGGCATTGACCGACGCACACGGCAACGTGGACCCGTCGGTCGCAACCGCAGATACGCCCGCCTCGCGGCTCTATAACGCGCGCTGCGGGAGTTGCCACGAGCATCCCCAGGGGCGCATACCCCCGCGATCCTCGTTGCGTTACAGCCCGCCGGAAAACGTGCGACACGCCCTTGTCGACGGTGCGATGAAGCCGATGACGGCAGGATTGTCGGATGCCGACATTCTCTCGCTGGTTGTCTTCCTGACCGGCAGCAAGCCGGACGTTGCGGCTGATCCGATGGCCAACCGGTGCGCCACACCCGCAGATGAGGTCGTGCTTTCCCCTGGCGACTGGACGAGCACGCACGGCGATGATTCCAACTCGCGCTTTCGCGGCAACACCGGCGTCGACGCCGGCTGCAATCTCCTCGCTGCAGCTGAAATGGAGCTTCGCCTATCCCGGGCGCGCCGCGGGGCCGGTAACGCTGGGGGGAAATCGGGTATTTCTTGCCTCGAGCAGCCACGTGGTGTCACTGGATGCGGCCAGCGGCTGCACGCGCTGGGTCCATCCGGTGGACGGTCGCCTCGTGCGCTCCGTCAGCCTGGCGACGTTGCCGGTACCTGGTGCGCCGGGGCGGGCAGTGCTCGTGTTCGGCGACGACAGCAGCACCGTTACGGCTCTCGATGCGGGCACCGGCGACGTGCTCTGGCGCACGCGAGTCGAGGAGCACGTGCTGTCGCGCATAACCGCCGCTCCGAGCATCCATGACGGGCGTGTGTTCGCGCCGATTTCCGGAATCGAGGATCCGCTGACGCACGATCCCGCGCATGAATGCTGCACATCCCGCGGTGGCGTGGCTGCCCTGGATCTGGCCACCGGGAAGCTGCTCTGGAAGCAGTACCACATCGTCGAGGAGCCGACACTGCGGAGCCGGGGCGAACGAAACGCCTCGACGCTTCGGTCCGGCCGGTGCGTCCACCTACACGCCGCTCGCCATCGACGCGAAGCGCGGCGTTCTCTACGCCAGCACCGCGGAGGAATACGGATTGCTCGATCCTCCCGGCCCGTATTCCGTGATCGCCTACGACCTCGCGAGCGGCGCGCGCAAGTGGCAGCGGCAGTTTCTGCCGGAGGCGTCTGCCCGCGAGCGTGCGTGTACTGCGGCGGCGCAAACCGACTGTCGCAACCTGTTCTCGATGGGCACCTCGGTGACGATCGTCACGCTTGCCGGCGGCAAGCAGGTGCTCACGGTCGGTCAGAAGTGGGGATTCGTCTACGGGCTGGATCCCGACAGCAACGGCGAGGAGCTCTGGCGCACCCGCGTGGCTCATGGGCGGCGACCTGGGAGGCGTCATGTACGGCATGGCGACAGATGGCAGCGCGCTCTATGTCCCGGTGTCCGATGACGAGGCAAGCCCGCCGCATCGTCCCGGCGGACTCGCCGCGCTCGATCCGGCCAGCGGTGCCGTGCTGTGGCGTGTCGCGGGGCCGGAGCCGCAGTGCAGCTGGGGCGCTGACGGGTGCAAGGCCGCGTTTGTGGCGGCGCCGACCGCAGTGCCTGGCGCGGTATTCACCGGGGCGTGGGACGGACACCTTCGCATCTACGCGAGCAGCGATGGCAGCCTGATGCGTGATATCGACACCGGGGGCGAATTCGCCGCGGTGAACGGCATGACGGCGCGCGGCGGGCAGGTGTCCGGCTATCCGGTGGTAGTGGGCAACGGGGCCGTGTACGTGACGTCCGGCGCCAGCTCGGTCCTGCATCCCGGGAATGCGCTGCTGGTTTACACGCCGGGCGGGAAGTGAGCAGTCACGGCAAATAATCCGCTTGTCGTCCCGGTTTCATCCGTCGTGCCGACACCGCGTGTCGGCGTATCCGTCAGGAGTAGTCAGCATGGTCAGAATCGCCCGCTATACCGCCAACACGCCCGTTGCGCTCATGCTCGAGGCGCTCGAGCAGGACGGAGCCCTGATCGTCGAGGGGCTGCTCGACGCGGATGCGCGCGCCCGGATAAGCAGCGAGATCGAACCCCTCCTGCAGGGGGCGGACCCGGCGATGGAGCATCTCAACGCGTCCGTCGCGGCCTTCTTCGGAACGCAGGTGCGACACCTCAGCGGGCTCGCGGGAAAGTCCGGGACATTTGCCGAACAGGTGATGTGTCACCCGATCTACCTGGCGCTGTGCGACCACGTGCTGTTGCCCAATTGCGCGGAGTACCGGTTGAATCTCGCGCACCTGATGGAGCGTGGCCCGGGCGCCGCGAGCCAATTGCTGCACCGCGACGAGGATGTCTGGATACATTTCCCGCGCCCTCGGCCGGAGCTCATGCTCGCCTCCGTCGTCGCGCTGGTGGATTTCACGCGCGACAACGGCGCGACGGTCCTCGTTCCCGGCAGCCATCGATGGCCGCGAGAGCGGCAGGCCACCGGGGAGGAACTGGCAATCGCCGAGATGCCCGCGGGATCGGCGGTGATCTACCTGGGGTCCACGCTGCATGCAGGAGGCGCAAACACCACGCCAGACCAATGGCGTCGTGGCTTCCACATGAGCTACGCGCTGGGTTGGCTGCGCACCGAGGAGAACAACGTGCTCGCGGTGCCTCCGGCCAGGGCACGCGGCTTGTCCCGACGCGCACAGCGACTGCTGGGCTACGGAGTGCACGATGCGATCAAGGACAGCGGCGGCTACCTGGGCATGGTCGGGTTGCGTGATACGAACGAGCTCTTGAACGAGGGGCGCCTGTGATGCAGGGCACAAGCGCCGAATGCGGCAATGTCAGCCTGTTGCCCGCGTTCCGACGCAGCGGATCCATCGAGCGGGGCGAGGATTTTTCATGAACCGCCGGGACTATCTGAGGCGTTCGGGATTGCTGTTGGCCGGCGCCGCAGTCGCAGCCTGCAATGAACAGGCGCCAGGCAATGGAGGTCTGCCGGAACCGCAATCGGAATCAGCCGTCCCGGATCGGGCAGAGATGTACGACCGCGGCGCGCCGCCGATCGAGACCAGCGGCTGGACCGCGCCGACTGGCGTGCTGCCGGGCTACCCGGTGCTCGGGCAGGAACTGGATGCCGACGTGGTCGTGGTGGGTGCCGGGCTGGCCGGCAGCTCGCTGGCCCTGCACCTTGCCGAGGCCGGCGTCGACGTGGTCGTGCTGGAGGCGCGACAGCCCGGCTGGGGCGCGTCCGGGCGCAATGCCGGACACGTGCTGCCGACGCTGAAGGACATCGCGGTGATCAGGCGCTTTCCCGACGGCGGCAAGGCTTTTCTCGAATCTGTTCCGCGAGCACCACACCATCACCTTCGACCTGGCGAAGAAGCATCGCATCGCCTGCGACGCAGTGCAGTCGGGCTACCTGCATGCCACGAATCGCAGCAGCGTCTTCGAGAAGCTGAAAGCGAAGTCCGTGTACTGGAAACAGGAGCAGGGCCAGCAGGTGGAGTGGCTCGAAGGCGCGGACATGGAAGCGATGACGGGCTCGAAATATTTCGGCTACGGCGTCCTGTACGGCTCGGGCGGGCGGGTGAATCCCTACCTGTTCACGAACGGCATGATCACGGCCGCGACGGCACGCGGTGCCCGGGTTTTCGGCGAGAGCGAGGCAGTTGCGCTCACCGGATCCGGCAGCCGCTGGCGCGTGGCCACGGCGCAGGGCGCCGTCGTCGCCGATCGCGTGGTGTTCTGCACCAATGCCTATCCGACCGCCATCGTTCCGCAGTTCACGGACAATTTCTATCCGCTCACGGCCTACGCGTTGTCCACGAAGCCGCTGCCGAAAGCAGCGCTGGACATCCTCATGCCGAGCCGGGCGACGCTGTCGGAGGAGCCCGTGGATCTGAATCCCTTCGTGATCGACGAGCACGGGCGGATCATCACCTCGAGCATTCCGAGCGCGTTGCGGCCCGACGACGCCGCGTGGCATTTCGCCAGGCACCTGCGCCTGGATCCACCGCACCTGGCCCGAGACCAAGGAGATGGGCATCGAGCTCGACGATTACTGGACCGGCCGGGTGGCGCTGCGCGACGTGGAGTTCCCGGGCATGTTCCAGCTCGAGCCCGGCGTGTTCGGCCTGATGCACTTCAATGCCTGGGGCAACCTGATGGCTCCGTTGCTGGGCATGGCGCTCGCCGGTGCCATGGCCCGCGACCGCATGGACCAGCTGCCGTTTCCCGTGGAGACGCCCGTGCCCGTCGCCAATCCCGGCAAGCAGGACCTGATCATCCGCAAGCTGCTGATTCCCGCCGCCAGGATGGGGCAGCGATTCGGGATCATCTGATCGCGTATTTCCGACGCGCCGCACAGCGCGTGAATTCCGCGCAGGTCGTCATTCATGGCGGCACCGGCTCTCAGGCTTCCAGTCCGTTCAGCCACTCGGCAGCACTGGTGACGCGTACCGGCGAGCGGAACTCCTCCTGGCGCAGTTCGCGGACGATCTGCAGGGCCTCGGCTTGCGGGAAGCCGCGCGCGAAGCGCGCCAGGGCCGGGTGAACGGCAGGGTCGGCGAGCTTGCATTCGATCAGGTGGGTCAGCCGGTTGTCTTCGCTCAAGCGCGAAGTCCACCTCGGCGCCGTCCTTGGTGCGGATGTAGTGCAGGCCCGCGGCCTTCCCGCGCGCATCCTGGCGGAAGTGGGCCTGCTTGAGCAGCATGGTGGCCACCGCATTCTCGAAACGCACGCCCTCGTCGCCGCGCACGAGCCCGGTGTCGAAGAAATAGACCTTGGGCGTTTGCAGGATCGCGCGGCCGATGTTGTGGTGCCAGGGCTGTACCGTGAACACGATGTAGAGCGCCTGCAGTATGTCGAGGTAGCGCTTCAGCGTGGTCGGGGACACCGCGAGGTCGCGCGCGATCGAGGCGAGAGATAGTGGAGAACCAACCCGCTCGCGCAGCATTTCCGCGAACAGGCGCATCGTGTTGATCTCGTTGATGCGCGAGAACTCGAGCACGTCCTCGCGAACGAGATCGGTGAAGTACTGCCTCCGCCAGCGGTCGGCGTCCTCGGGGTTCTCCGCCAGGCAGGGTTCCGGGAAGCCGCCGCGGGCCATCAGTCGATCGAGCGCGGCGGCGGGCGTCGCGCCCTGCTGCTCGCACCACTCGCGCACGGAAATGGGGTGCAACCTGAACAGCAGGTAACGGCCGGCCAGCGAATCGCCGCCCTGGCGCCAGGTTTCCATGCGGGCGCTGCCCGTGACGAGGAGCGCCTGTTGCGCGGGCCGGCCGTCGACCACGCCTTTCAGCCAGTTCTTCCAGTCCGGCATCTTGTGGATCTCGTCCATCACGAGGAGCTTGCTGCGCGGGCTCCAGCTCTGGCGCTGCAGGACGGCGCGATCGGCCGCAACGTCCCAGTCGAGGTATTGCGACGGATTGAACCGCTCCATGAACTGGCGGCACAGCGTGGTCTTGCCGACCTGCCGTGCGCCGGTGAGCAGCACCATCTTGCGTGGCAGGTCCTTGGCGAGGAGGTCGTCGAGATAGCGTTTCATGGCGACTATTCTAGCGCCAACTGGAAAAAAGTCGCGACTTTCTCCCAATTGGCGCTGAGCTGGTCGCCTTGTTGCGGCGATCGCCGGGCTTCGGCGCGCTCGCGGGATTGCGAGCCTACCGCGCTCGGGCTCCGAGGGCATGCAGGCGTGGCCACCCACTTCCTCGGCCTTGCGTGACGCGCATATTGAGCCGATTCGGTCGCCGACGTGAGCCGTTCTGTCGTTGCCGTGCACCGGTTTGCGTTCCAGTATCCAGCTCTCCGTGCGCGATTCCGAACAAGAGCACGTCAACGATCAGGAGCTACCGTTACCATGGTGAAACCATTCGCATATCCGAGAGTTGCCGGTGGCGTCGCGATGCTCGCCGCCATCTGCGCGAGCACGCAAGCCCGCGCGCAGGCGCCGGAATCCGCGCACGACGCCCTGCAGCTCGAGGAAATCACGGTCACGGCACGCCGCCAGGAGGAATCCCTGCAGCAGACGCCGGTCGCGGTCACCGCCCTGTCGGGCAACCTGCTCGACAAGCTGAACGTGCAGGACGTGACCAGGCTCGCGCAACTGGCGCCGAACCTCGTCATCACGCAGCAGACCAGCAGCCTGAACGCGGCGGCCATCTACATCCGCGGCATCGGCCAGAACGAGCCTGCCGCGACTGCCGAGGCCGGTGTCGGCATCTACCTCGACGGCGTGTACATCGCACGGACGGCCGGTGCCATATTCGATCTCGTCGATGTCGAGCGCATCGAGGTCCTGCGCGGCCCGCAGGGCACGCTGTTCGGACGGAACACGACCGGTGGCGCGGTCCAGCTGATCAGCAGGAAGCCAGTGGACGAGTTCGGCGTGGAGGCAAAGGCCGGCTACGGGAGCTACGACGACTGGTATACGCGCGCGCGGGTCGATACGGGCCTGCTCGGCGACTCCACGATCAAGGCGACGCTCGCCTACCTGCACCGCGAGCGTGACGGATACTTCGACAACGAGCTCGCGAGCGACGAGGAGGATCCGGGATCGCTGAAAAACGACTCGGTCTGGCTGGGCGTGCACGGCGCCTTCGGCGAGAACTTCACTGCCGATTTCGCGCTGGACTACGGCGAGCGTGAAGGCTCGCCGGTGTTCTTCCAGATGGTTGCCGCGACGGACGAGGTGCGGAACTACTACGGCCAGTCGCTTGCGTACGGCGGGGCTCCCTTCGTGATCACCGGCAAGCGGCTCGACGACGGCCAGCAGGCGCCCTTCGACGGCCGCTTCGAGAGCGAGGGCGAGGTGTTCGGCAGTGCGCTCACGCTGCAGTACGACTTCAGCGAGACGCTGGCCTTGAAGTCCATCAGCGCTTACCGCTACTTCAACCAGGACACGATCTGCAGCCTCACGGGGAACGGCGTGATGCGCGGCTTCGTGCTCGATCCGGTCAGCTTCGCGCCGGTGGGCATCGAGGATCTCAACGGACCCTACAACTGCAACAACGCCCCGCAGCGACAGGACCAGTACTCGCAGGAGCTGCAGCTCGTGGGCGCCACGGAGCGCTGGAAGTACGTCGGGGGACTGTTCTATTTCGAAGAGACGGCCGACGAGTACAACAACCAGCGCCTCACGTTCGTGCTCCCCGGCGGGACGGCGGGGCTGAATCTCGCTCCTGTCTCGAGCTTCGGCGGCGACACGACCTCGAAGGCAATCTTCGGGCAGGTGAGCTACCGGCCGGCGGTGCTGGACGACAGGCTCGAGGTCTCGGTGGGCGGGCGCTACACGAAGGACGAGAAGACCTTTTTCTCCAGCGCGTTCACGGAGGAGGGGGACCAGGACTTCGACAACGATTCGTGGCTGCTCTCGGCGAACTACCAGATATCGGATGACATGATGGGTTATGCGCGGGTATCGACGGGCTACAAGGCCGGCGGCTTCTCGCCGCGCTCCGCGGTGCTCTCGAGCTTCGAGCCCGAGGAGGCGACGGCCTACGAGGCAGGGCTGAAGACCGAGTGGCTGGACAAACGCGTGCGGGCGAACGTGGCGCTGTTCCACACGATCTACGACGACCTGCAGATCTCGCAGTTCCTGGCGGATTCCTCCGGGTCGAGCGCCATTATAGTCAATGCGGGTGAGGCGACCTTCCAGGGGGTCGAGTTCGAGCTCGCCGCCGTGGTGACCGAAAGCCTGGTACTGACCGCGTCGTGGGGCTATACCGACCCCACCTACGACGAGTACATGTACCGCGATCCGCGGACGAACACGCTGATCGATGTGTCGGACGAGGCGCGATTCACCCAGATGGTGCGGAACAATTGGCACCTGAGTGCCGAATACACGTTCGCGCCGCTGTCCTTCGGGGAATTGAACGCCCGCGTGGACTATGCGCAGAGTTCGGAGCGCTACATGTTCCCGCTCGATCGGGAAACCCCCTTCAACGAGGAGATCCACGACCCCGGGCAGGAGAACCTGAGCGCGCGCATTTCCATCGCCGAAATGCGCGTGGGCGACAAGGGCACCTGGGAAGTGGGCGTGTGGGGTGACAACCTGACCGACCAGAACAACGTCGGTGACGGCATCGACTTCGGCGGCCTCGGCTTCGCGGGCAAGTACTGGCTCGAACCGCGCCGCTACGGAGTAGACGTCAAGCTGCACCTGTGAGGGAGGTCGATCCGCTGCGGGCTGGACCGAAAGGGATGGCCGGCTGATCCCGGTCTGCGGCGGCATCCACATGCGAGGAGGGGGAAGACCGTGCGTCTCGAGAGCCAGATTGCGATTGTTACCGGCGCCGGCGGAACGGGCGGTATCGGCGAAGCCATAGCCCGCCGCTTCGTGTCGGAGGGGGCGAGAGTCGTCGTGTGCGACATCGAGGCCTATTCGCGTTGCGGGTCTCCCGACGAGATCGCGGCCGCCGTGCTGTTCCTGGCTTGCACCGACAGCGCCTATGTCAACGGCGCGATATTGCCCGTGGATGGGGGCCTGTCGTCGCGGGTGGCGTGCATCGATGCCGAGATCGAGTGATCGCAGGGTCCCCGGATGCGCGGCACGGCGAACGGTCGAATATGAATCCATGGGACGGACATCACAGCTGATGGGAGCAAAGGCAGGGTGAGTATGGCGCGCACGCATATCATGCCGTGGTCGTTGGGAGGCCTGCTCGCGATCGTGGGCGTGCTGCTCGCCGTCGGGGGCGCGTGGCTCCTGGCCCTGGGCGGATCACCGTACTACCTCCCCGCGGGGCTCGCGCACCTCGTCGCGGGAGTGCTGATCTGCCGTGGCCGCTTGCCGGGCGTCTGGATCTACTGCGCCGTTCTCGTGGTGACTCTCGTGTGGGCCCTCGTCGAGGTCGGCCTGGATTTCTGGCTGTTGCTGCCGCGCGTCGGTATGCCGCTGATCCTGCTGTGCGTGATGCTCACGCCGTGGGTGTGGAAGCACCTGGGGTCCGAGCACCCGATTCCCGGAGAACGCCGGGCCGTCTCCGGGTGGCGCGGCAGAGGGCCCGTGCTCGCGGTCGCCGGTGGCGTTCTGGCTGTCATGGCCGCGGCCGGCCTGATACGGGAGGCGGGAGAGGGAATGCCGCAGCGCACCGCGTCCGGCACCGTGCCCCTGGCGGCAACGGACTGGGCCGACTACGGCGGGAACAAGGCCGGAACCCGGTTCTCGCCGGCATCCCGGATCACCCCCGGGAACGTGTCGGGACTGAAGGTCGCCTGGACATACCGGACCGGAGATCTTCCGCAAAATCACGGGAACAGCCGTGCACCGCAGATGTTCGAGGCGACGCCGCTCCAGGTCGGCGACACGCTGTATCTGTGCACGCCGCGCGATATCGTGGTTGCCCTGGATGCCGACACCGGCCAGGAGCGGTGGCGGCACGATCCCGGAATCGACGAGACCGGCGTCTTCACGCTGACCTGCCGTGGTGTTTCCTATCACCAGTCGAGCGACCCCGAAACGGCGGACTGCGCGCGCCGCATCCTGGTGTCGACCGTCGATGGGCGGATGATCGCGCTGAACGCGCAAACGGGGCAGCGTTGCCCACGCTTTGGTCGCGACGGCGAGATTTCGCTGCGCGCCGGGCTCGGCCGCGTCGAGGGCGGCTCTCATTTCGCCACCTCGCCCGCGGCCATCGTCGGCAATGCCGCGATCGTCGGCAGCTTCGTGCTCGACAATATGGCGGTCGACGCACCGTCGGGTGTCGTCAGGGCGTTCGATGTGGTGAGCGGCAAGCAGTTGTGGAGTTGGGATGCGGGCCGGCCGGACCCCAACGCCGCATTGGAGCCGGGGCAAACGCATGTGCGCGGCTCGCCGAACGCGTGGAGCCTCTTCAGCGCGGACGAAGCGCTGGGCCTCGTGTACATCCCGACGGGAAATCCGTCGCCGGATTATTTCGGTGGGCTGCGCAGCCCGGAGATGGAGCGCTACGGCAGTTCGGTCGTGGCGCTCGACGTCGCCACCGGCAAGCTGCGCTGGTCGTTCCAGACGGTGCATCACGATCTGTGGGACTACGACGTCGCGTCCCAGCCCGTGCTCGTCGACCTGCCCGTGGACGGCACGCTCGTTCCGGCGTTGATCCAGGCAACCAAGCAGGGCGAGATCTTCCTGCTCGACCGGCGCAATGGCCACCCCCTGGGGCCGATCGAGGAGCGGCCGGTTCCGCGCGGGGACGTTCCGGGCGAGCGTTATTCCCCGACGCAGCCGGTTTCCCTGGCGCTGCCGAGCCTCGCGCCCCCGGCGCTGCGGGAAGCGGACATGTGGGGAGCGACGCCGCTGGATCAGCTCTGGTGCCGGATCGAGTTCCGGACGCTGCGCTATCAGGGACGATTCACGCCGCCATCACTGGACGACAGCCTGATCTTTCCCGGCAACAACGGCATCATGAATTGGGGGAGCGTTGCCGTGGATTCGGCGCGCGGCATCCTGGTGGTTCCGAGCTCCTACATGGCAATGAAGTTGCGCCTGGTCCCGCGCGAAAACGCCCCGGCGACAGACCAGATCGTGCTCGATGGGCGCGCCGCCATCTCGCCGATGACCGGCACGCCCTACGCGGTCCGTGCCGAGCGCCCGTTCGGGTCGCCGCTGGGCCTGCCCTGCAATGCCCCGCCCTGGGGACGGCTGAGCGCCATAGACCTGAAGACCCGCCGGATCCTCTGGCACAGGCCGCTCGGGACGACGGCTGATCATGCGCCGCTGCGTATTCCGGTTCCGGGCGTGTTCAATCAGGGCGGTGCCCTGCTGACACAGGGCGGCCTCGTCTTCATCGGCGCGGCGATGGACAATTATCTGCGTGCCTTCGATGTGCAGACCGGCAAGGAACTGTGGAAAGGCCGGCTTCCCGCGGGCGGCCAGGCCCTGCCCATGAGCTATGTCTCGCCGCGTACCGGCAAGCAGTATGTCGTCATCGCCGCGGGCGGGCACCAGTTCATGAGCACGACCATCGGCGATTACGTGGTCGCCTACAACCTGCAACCGGAACGAGAGGACTGAGCCATGCGCGCTGCGATATTCGAAGCGGTCGGACGCCCGCTGACACTGGTCACCGTCGAGGATCCACGGCCAGCGCCCGACCAGGTGGTGATCGAGGTCGCCCATTGCGGCATTTGCGGCTCCGATCTGCACGTGACGCAACACGGCCTGGTGCCAGCGGGAACCATCCTCGGTCATGAGTTCGCCGGCACCATCGTCGAGAAAGGCCGTGATGTCGGCGGCGACTGGGGGGTGGGCGACCGGGTAACGGCGCTGCCGATCCAGGCATGCCGGGCCTGCGAGCCGTGCGCGATCGGGCTGCCCGGGCTGTGCAGCAGCATCCTGTTCACCGGTACGACGCTGGAAACACCCGGTGCCTATGCGCAGTACGTGCGTGCGCGCGGCACGATGTTGCAGCGTCTGCCGGCCGGCGTCTCCTTTGCCGATGGCGCCATGGTGGAGCCGCTTGCCGTTGCCCATCACGCGGTCGGCCTGGCGGGCGAACTGCGCGCAGCCTCGGTGCTGGTGATCGGCGCCGGGCCGATCGGCGTCGGGGTCGCGCTGTTCGCGCGCCTGGCTGGCGCGCGCCACGTCGTGGTCAGCGAGCCGTCACCCGGGCGCCGGCAAAGGGCGCTGGAGATGGGCGCCACGCATGCGATCGATCCGGTCGCGGGTCCCGTCGCGAGCGCCTTCGCCACACTGGCGGGCTGCCAGCCCCGTGTCGTATTCGAATGCGTCGGCAATCCGGGGATGTTGCAGCAGGCGATCGAGCTGGTCGGTGTGCGCGGCCGGGTGCTCGTGGCCGGCGTGTGCCTCGAGGAGGACCGCATCCGGCCGCTCGCGGGACTGAGCAAGGAAGTCGCTCTGCAGTTCTCGCAGTGCTACACGGAGAGCGACTTTTCGGACGTGATCGACGCGATCGCGCACGGGAGGGTCGATGCCAGTCCCATGCTCACCGAGATCATCGGGTTCGACGAGCTGCCGTCCGCCTTCGAAGCGCTGCGCCAACCCGCCGACCAGTGCAAGCTGCTGATCGACCCGAGCCGAGGTCCGAGCCCGCTCCGGCGGCAGCCGCACGGTAGCTGAACGCAAGAGATGGTCATTCACCAACCACTGGAGGCGATGTGATGCGTGATACCGGCAACAAGCCGCCCCCGCCCGGATTCCCCGAGCGGCCGTATGCGATCGAGGCGCTGCGCTGGCGCGCGGAATGGATCCGCATGGAGACGATCCGCCAGATCGCGGGCGCAGGTCTCGGCCACTATTCCAGCACCTTCAGCGCAGCCGAACTCCTGGCGGTGCTCTACTACCGGACGCTGCGGCTCGATCCGGCGAATCCGCGCTGGCCGGGCAGGGACAAGTTCCTGCTGGGCAAGGGACACATCGGCGTCGGACTATGGCCGATCCTGGCCGACCTGGGCTATTTCCCCGCGGCCTGGCTGGATGATTTCGGCAAGATGGATGCGCCGCTCACCGACCATCCGAGCATGCGCGAGGTCCCCGGCGTCGACTTCAGTTCGGGGGCGCTCGGTCACAACCTGTCGGTGGGTGTGGGCATGTGTCTTGCGTCGCGATTCCGCGGCGGCGATGACCGCACATTCGTGCTGCTGGGTGATGGCGAGCTGCACGAGGGGCAGGTCTGGGAGGCGGCAATGTCCGCAGCGCATTACCGGCTCGGCAACCTGGTGGCGATTGTCGATGCGAACGGCACCTCGGCGGATGGTCCGACCTCCGACGTCATGAACATCGAGCCGGTGCGAGGCCGCTTCGAGGCCTTCGGTTGGCGAGCCGTCGAGATCGACGGCCATGACGTGCCCCGGATCGTCGCGACCCTGGACGCGCTTCCCGACGCCCGCACGGACGTACCGACGGTGATCGTGGCACGCACGGTCAAGGGCAAGGGCGTATCGTTCATGGAGACGTCCCCGCGCGAGTGGCACCTCGGCTTCCTCGGGCCGGACGATCGGCAACGCGCGGAAAATGAAATCAGGAGCCGCATGACATGAGCAACGCAACCATCGAGATGGTCGATCCGTTCTCCTTCACCAGCGCCGCGGAGGTCGAAGGCGGGGCTGTCATCGGGCAGACGCTGATCGAGCTGGCGCGAGAGCGCGACGACATCGTGCTGATCGCGCCGGATGTCGGACGCGGCCCGGCAACGACGGCCTTCATCGACGCCTTTCCGGAGCGCTATATCGATACCGGCATCGCCGAGAACAACGCCGTATCGATAGCCGCGGGACTCGCTGCCGCCGGCTATCGTCCTTTCGTCTTCGGAATCGGTGCGTTCCTGGCGCCCAAGTGCGCCGAGCAGATCCGCACCGATGTTGCGATCAACAGGCTGCCCGTGACGCTGATCTCGGCCTGGGGTGGTCTCGACATGGGGTTTTTCGGCGCCACGCATCATGGCATCGAGGATATCGCGATCCTCCGGGGGACGCCGCACCTGACGATTGCCTCGGCGGCGGACAACGCCTCGATGCGCTCGCTCATGCGCGCGGCCGTGACGGATGGCCTGCCCTGGTACATTCGCGCGCCGAGCGGCGCGGCGACCGACGTGTACTCGGCGCCGCCGGATTTCGGGCGAGGCGGACTGAACATCGTGTCCGAAGGGAAGGACGTCATGCTGATCGGGACGGGGCTCGGGACGTCGCTGTGCGTGCGGGCCGCCGCCGTCCTGGCGGATTCCGGCCTGTCCGCCATGGTCGTGGACGCCGTCTATCTGAAGCCCTTCGACAGCGAGGCCATCTGTCGCCTGGCGCGAACCGTTCGCGCCATTGTCGTCGTCGAGGAGCACAATGTGTCCGCCGGACTGACCTCGCTGGTGGCCGAGGCGCTGGGTCGCGCCGGCATGGCGGTGCCGCTGCAGGGGGTGGGACTGCCCGACGGCGACCTGGCGGTTGCCGTGCCGCACCGGTTGTTCGTCCGCTACGGTTTGACCGCAGACGCGATCGTCGCGAAGGCGCGCAGCGCCGTCGAGCGTGCCGGTTCGTTGGCGCAGACGTAACCCCGCCGCCATGCATGCGGGCAAGGAGCCATGGCGCTGCGCGTGGCGCGCGGGCCCGGACTCGCCGAGGCGACCGTCGCGAAGGCTCGTGCCGCTGGCGGTTCGTGGGAACAGAAGCGACTCGGCTACAATGCGCGGCATCCAGCGACGGCGTGCCACCCGTGAACCGACGATCAGCCCTGTCCGCGCCCAGACCTCCCGCAGGCTTGCTGCTCGCGAAGGTGTTGCGCAGCGTGAGTCAGGTCGGTGGCGATGCGGGCGACATCCTGCGCCACGCCGGCATCCCGGGGCGCGGCGCGGGAGCGCGCGACGCCAGGTGGGAGCAACGGATCTCCCACGATCAATTCGTCGTGGCCTTTCGCGAATGCCTGAGCGTGCTCGAACGGTGCGACGCGAAGCGCAGCGGTCGACGGGGCATAGGGCCGTCCGAATTTCGCATGTTGTGCTACTGCATGATCAGTTGCGCCACGCTGGAGCAGGCGATCGAGCGCGCTGCCGACTTCTACAGGCTGTTCGAGGGCAACGTCGGCGAGCTCTCGCTGCGCGTCTGCCGGGCGAATGCCGAATTCCGCATGCACACCGCCTACCAATTGCGTGACGCCCACATGATCTTCGGCGTCCTCACGGGATTGTCGAGCTTTGCGCGCCTGTTCGGCTGGTTGATCGGCAAGGACCTTTCTCCGCTCACGGTGAAAGTCTGCTACGGTCCGGTGCTGGACGAGCAGCTGGTGGCATGGTTGCTGCCCGGGCGCGTGGAATTCGAGGCCGAAGACAACCTCCTGTGCTTTCCTGCGCGATACCTGGCGCTGCCCCTCGTGCGCGGCGCCGCCGAGCTCGACGAACTGCTGGCCACCTTTCCGTTCGACCTCGCGGCCGGGCACTCGAGCGTGACGCCGGCGTCCGCGTGGGTGCGCCGGATATTCGCCACGGCGCTTGCACACCGGAACGCGCCGCCGAATACGGCCCAGATCGCGCGACAGGTGGGGGTGAGCGTCGCAACGCTCAAGAGGCGTCTGAACGACGAAGGCACATCGGTCAGGGAACTGAAGGAGCATTGTCGTTTCGAGCTCGCTAAAGACCTCCTGAGAGATCGGACGCTGACGCGGCGCGAGATCGCGCTCCGGCTGGGCTTCAGCGATGCCACCGCATTCTCGCGTGCCTTCAAGGCCTGGTCGGGACGCGCGCCCTCGACGCCCGGGCATGGGACCGCATAGGTGATTCGCATTCCGATGACATTCGCAAATGATCCGGCAATGTACCGACATGAATGACAAGTTCGGCGATCCGGGTACGGTTTCGGGCATGCTTCGTCACGTTTTGTTCCTGGTCGCGATTCCGGCGGTCGCCGCGCCGCCCGGCCCGACCTCCAGCCGGAGCGGGACCGGCATGCGTGCGGCGGGCGAGAAATCTCAGTACAGACGCACCGGCACCCGCTTCCACCCGCCGGTCGGATAGGACTCGCGCTGCGGTTCGGCGTCGGGTGCGAGTTCCACACGCGATGTGAGCTGCAGCAGGGCGCGGGTCGCCACGACGAGCTCGAGGGTGGCCAGGGAACGACCCGGACACACGTGAATGCCGGCGCCGTATACGAGGTTGTTGGCCGCGTTCTCGTGCGGCCGGTAGGCGTCCGGATCGCCGAATACCGCTTCGTCGCGATTCGCCGACGTCCAGTTGAGATAGACGCGCGTACCCGGCTCGAGTGCGAACCCGGCGACCTCGGTTGTGGCGGTGACGACGCGCCGGTTGTTGAGGAACGGATCGTCGATCCGCAGCATCTCGTCGATGGCCGACGCCAGGTCGCCGGCATCCGCGCGCAACACCGCCTGGATCTCGGTGTGCGTCGCCAGGAAGTACACGATGACGCCCAGCGACGCGGCAATGGAGCCGAGGTCACCGGCCGTCCAGTTGCGCAGAATCGAAACGATGTCTGAATCGGACAGCAGCCTGCCCTCGACACGAACATGAAGCAGTTCGGTCGTCGGATCCCGCGGCGCGGCGCTGCCCAGTGCACGTCGACGACGAACCTGCGCCGCCACGATCTCGTCGAAGGCGGCGGCGACCGCGGCCGTCCGCGTGCGATCGGCAGACCGGGTCGCCTCGCGGTTCTCGGCCATCCATGCCAGCAGCGCCTCTTCCGTCCCGTGCCAGCCCAGCCAGTCCATCTGCGCGCGAACCGCAATCGGATAGCCCAGTTCCGTGACCGCGTCGACAACCGTCTGGCGCGGCAGGGCCGCGACGATCTCGCGAGCGCAGTCCTGCAGCCGGGGTTCGAGTTCGCGCAGCCGCTCGGGCGTGAAGAAGGGGTCGATGGCCGCTCGAAACGCGGCATGTTCGGGCGGATCAAGGCTGTTGGGCACCTGTCGATAGGCCGATACCGCTGACGAGAACGTCACGCAATCCGACGCAGCGGCGACCACGTCGGCATGCCTGAACAGCGTCACCCCGCGCGCCGACCGGGCCGCGGCACAGGCGGCGCGCATGCGATCGTAAGTCGAGCGCTGATCGGTCAGCAGCGCCGCCGACAGCGGCTCCCAGGCGGGAATCTCGTTCATTCGCCATCCAGTCTCGGCTGTTGCGCCGGATGCGCTCGTGGAACTCGTCGAAGTGGCGGAACTGCAGCGGCAATTCGCCGCCCGACTCACGGTATCACCGGCGGATGGTATTGCAGCGTGAAGGCCAGCGCCTCGGCGGCGTCGCACGCCTGTACGGCCCAGCCCAGGCGCGACTGAAGTTCGCTGGCAGTCTGCATCGCCTACGGCTGCGGGGAATTCTGGCCGTTCGGACGCAGGCGTGCAACTGCTCGACCGCCGGCCGATCGATCGGCAGCGCCTTGCAGCGAACGGCGACGACATCCCGTTCAGCCGGATCGCAGTCGGCAGGGCTCGCGGTTGCGCGAAAGGACTATGCGCGCGCCAGCGAGGCCGGCAACGCCGCTTGGGCGTGCAACGCGAATGCCAGCAGTCGCATCATCTTCCGCTCCTCGGGTTCGGAGGGATGGCGGGCAACGACATGCCCTGTTCGGCCAGGTGTTCGACGAAAGCGGGGTAGTACTGCTCCACCAGCCGGTAGAGTTGCGTCTCTTCGGGGCGGTGGCGCTCGTAGACGAGCCCCCGGCGGCTTCCCTGCCGTGTGCGTGCATCGGCTGCGCGTCCTTGCGCAAGCGGGCGATGGTCCAGCAGCAGATCGCGGGCGTGGCCCGCTCCTACGGCAGAATTGCCTCGCAGGTCGGCATTCATGCCGGACCTCCCGAGAGATCGGACGCTGAGGCGGAGCGAGATCGCGTTCCAGTAACATGCGCCAGCTGATCCGGCAATGTACCGACATGAATGACAAGCTCGGCGATCCGGGTACGGTTTCGGGCATAATTCGTCACGTTTTTTCCCGGTCGCGATTCCGGTGGCCGCGGCGCCGCCCGGCCCGACCTCCAAACGGAGCGGACAATGAAAAAGTGGCTGTTGGGCGCGCTGGCGCTGCTGGTCATTCTCGTCGGCCTGCTGCTGTGGCGGCCGGTACAGGCGCTGTTGATCGGCTGGTACCTGCCGAAGTTTCCCGATCATGTCGCGGTGAGCGCACTCGCCGCCGAGGCGCGGGGTCCGATTTACTTTCCGAGCGCCACGGTGTTCGACTTCGACGTGATCCTCAACGGCATGCACGGCGCGCAGCCCACCACCGGCCTCGGCTATCTGTCCATGCCGGCCGGCGCCAGCGCCGCGCAACCGGTGCCGGCCATGGTGATCCTGCCCGGCAGCGGCGGTATCTCGCCCGGCCGCGAGGAGGAGTACGCCAAACTGCTGAATCGGCATGGCATCGCCGCGTTCATCGTCGAGTACTACGAACCACGCGGCATGACCAGCGACTTCTCCTACATGCTGCGCTCCGGCAGCGTCACCGAATTCGACATCGTGACCGATGCCTATTCGGCGCTGAAACTCCTGTCGACCAGCCCGGCGATCGATCCGAAGCGGATCGGCGTGATGGGTTTCTCCTATGGCGCCATGGCCACGCGCATCGCGATGGACGACCGCATCCGCGCCGTGCTCGCGCCGCAATCGCCGGGATTCGCGCTGTACGCTGATTTCTACGGCCCCTGCTTCCAGAAACTCGGCACCACCAAAACCAACGGCGCGCCGCTGCTGACCCTGCGCGGCACCGCGGACAACTCCAACGACCTGGCCGCCTGCGCGCAGCGCGAGAAGGAACTCGAAGCGCTCGGCGTCACCGTCGAGCGCCACACCTTCGAAGGCGCCGGCCACGCCTGGGAGAACACGACGCCGCAACAGATGAATGACAAGCCGTACATCGTCGGCTGCGAGCTCGATTACGACGCACAAGGATTTGCGTGGCTGAACGGCCGCCGCGTCTCCGATGTCGACGCCGATACATCGCGACCGGAGCGCATCGCCGCGCGCTATTTCGGCAACAGCGAGCTGATGGATTGCGCGAAGTATGGCTATCTCGATGGGAAAGAACGAGGCGGCTACGCAGGGTGGGTACGATGCCCTGTTGGGGTTCCTGGAAAAGTGGTTTGCGTTGACGCCGGCGCAAGCCGCTCGCCCGCAGTAACGGACATCGGCAATTTCAAAACGGTGCCACTGCGGTTGAAGCGTGGCGCCGGTGCCGGCTGCCGCGTTGCGCCGGAGCCGGGCACGGCAACGTGCGAACGACACGATTGCCGCGCCCGGCTCGCCGGACACAGGCCGGCGCGATGGTGCGCTGGGCCTAGCTCTTGCCCCTTATTTCGTCGAGGCGCTGCCGGCGCAGGGTTTCGAAGTACGTGACGCACTGTCCCAGGTTGGCGAAGGACGGATTGCCGAAGTCCCGCCAGCCGCCCTGCTTGCAGCTGTCCTGACCTTCGAGCAGCGGCGTCTCCGCCACGGCCTTCGCCGCGACGTCCTCGACGCGGAACGGCAGGTCGAGCCAGCGCTTCTCCGCGAACATCCGGGTCTGGTCCGCGTAGTGGGGCGAATCCGGATTGGGTGTCTGGGAATAGCTCAGGATGCCGCGACTCACCGGCCCCTCGCGCGTGAACTCGGTGGCCTGGATCCAGCTGCCACCGCTGGTGACGTTCGGATAAGCGCCCGCACTGGCCGAAAACGGTGCAACGACGATATTGAAGTTCCCCGACTGACCGGTTCCGCCGTGCATCGGAATCCGCTCGCCATTGCGTACCACGTACTGGATGTCGCCCAGTCGCGCGTCCAGCGGGACACCAGCGTCGTTCAGTTTCTTCACGGCCGTAGCCAGCGCGCGCAGCACGGCGGGATTGTTGCCGGTGTCCAGGCCACGCGGCGTGTTGACCGGGTCGTTCAGGTCGAAGGGCACACGATAGTTGCGCTCACTGCTCGCGGCCGCGAACTCGCGGAACAGGTGCGCGCCGCGGCTGTCGAGATCGTCGTGCAGGTCCCATTGCGCGAGTACGGGGCAGGCCGGCGAAATATCGACCGCGGTTCCGTCCGGCAATGTCACGGAGGGATTGTTCCCGCACAGCGTTACCAGGTCGTCGCGCAGGATTTTTCCCGCATATGCGAGGTTGCTGAACATCAGCGCCTGCAGTTGCTCGAGAGTGAAGCCTTCGCCGGCCTGGCCATCCTCGCCGGAGAGCCGCTCGAGCACCTGGGTGAGGCCCGCGCGCGTACGCATGGAGCGTGCGCTGTCCACGGAACCCAGGCTGCTGTCGTAGCCGCTCAGCGGCTGGCGCGGGTTCGTCAGCCAGTGGCTGTCGTTGGAGTTGAGTACGAAGTCCGTGCGAAACAGGTTGGGCAGCTTGCGCGGTCCGAAGATTCCCGGCGCGGCGGCGTCCGGATCCGTGTTCCACATGCAGTCGGAACGCGATCCGTCGAGCGCTCCGCCGCCCACGGCGCAGCTGGCGCGCTGGGCATCGCTGAGATTCGGGATGGGGCCGGGGTCCGCGTACCAGGTCACCCCCATGGAATCCGCAGCGATCATGTTCGTCGGAGAAAACTGGTACTTGTCGTGCACGGCCTTCAGTTCGCGCACCGACGTCACCTTCCACAGTTCCGTCAGGGCATTCACGCCGCGCCACTCGTCTACCGTGGGACGGATCGCGAACGCGATCTGCGTGGTCCACGGCGCGGCACCGCCCATCAGGAAGGCACCGAAATGCGTCGAATAGAACGTGTGCGAGCGGTTCTCCAAACCTCCCTGGCCGTCCGACACCTGCACCGTGACTGTCTCGGCGATCATGTCGTGCGGCACACCGTCGAAGATGTACTTCGTCGGCTCTCCGGGCACCAGCCGCAGCATGTAGATCGAGTTGCGCGGCGCCGTGGACACCGTCGAGGTCCAGGACACGTGCTCCGAGGTGCCGAAAGCGACCTGCGGGCGTCCGATCACGTTCGCGCCGAGCATGTTCATCTGGCCGGGAATCGTCTGGTGAAAGGCGTAGAAGCGGCTGATCCCGGTCCAGGGCTGGTGCGGATTGATCAGCAGCATGCCGGTACCGTCAGCCGTCGCCCGGCGGCCGATGCCGAGGCCGTTGCTGCCGATGTCCACGATCAGCGAATCGCCTCCGGGGTTGAGCGCATCCGCGAGCACGCGGCTGAAGTCCGGCGGCTCGGCGGGCGACTCGTCGACCCGCGCCAGCACCGTGGGCGGCGTTGCGGCCACGATCTGGTTCAGCAGGAAGGGCAGCAGGAAATTCATGCGCGAAATTCGTCGCCAGTCGACCGCGTCGATCTCGCGCACCCAGGGCTTGCCGCGGCAGCTCTCGTCGGGGATGTTGTCGATGCCCGTGTCGCGCAGATAGCGGTTGTAGCCGGCTGCGGCGCCGCGGAACAAGGCGGCCTGCTGCGTATCCAGGGGCTCCAGGGCGTCGCCGCGATCGATGAAGAGCTTGTAGAAGAAATCGCTTTCGAGGTTGCCCTGCTGCGGACCCAGGAAGCGTGAACGCTCGGCGGAAAAAGTGAGGAAGCGCTGGTCGGCCAGCAGGCAGACGATATCCTCGGCCATCGCATAACCGGTACCGAATCCGAGGCTGCCGTGGTCGGCCGCAACGATATGGGGTATACCGCCGTCGGTGCGGTATACCGTCGCCTCGTAGCTCGCTTGCCGGTCGATCTGCTTGTTTGCCGAAGCCGCCAGGACGTCCCCGGTTACCGTGGCCAGACCGAAGACGGCGGCCATTGCCACGGCGCGACACGATCCCGGCGCCGAGGCGCCGTTCCTTGCAGAAACCACGGGCCATTTTTTCATCGCATACCCTCGCTGATTGGTTGGGCAGCGATGCGCCGCCGTGATTCTGATCGAGCCAGATACGCGGCCGAGTGTAGGTCTTGGGTTTGCAATGTCAACGCGGTGTGTATGCCACGTCTGCGTGTATGCAGGCGCGCCATGACGAGGCGTTCGCGGCTCCTCAGTCGAGCACGGCGATCGCGGAGATCTCCACCAGCATCTCGGGGTGGCCCAGCCGCGCCACGCCGATCAGGCTCGATGCGTTGGGCGGGAACGGTTCGCCGTCGAGCGCCACGTTCATCGCGTGGACGAAGGTCGCGCTGCGCTCGTCATCGAGACCGACGACGTACATCGTCGACGACACCACCCGCTCCGGCCCGACGCCGAGCGCTTGCAGCGCGGTGCGCAGGTTGCGGAATGCCTGCACCGTCTGGGCGTGCAGATCACCTCGCCCGATCAGGTTCATGCCGGCATCGAAGGGCCCCTGGCCCGCGATGTAGGCGGTGCGAGCGCCCTGGGCGACCACCACCTGGGAAAAACCTCCGAGCTCGAACAGGCCGGGAGGATTGATGCGTTCTACCGTCGCCATTGCAGGCACTCCGTTTGCGGTTGTCGTGAACCGGACGCGCGTGCGCTCGCCCGGGGATATGCGGCTCGCTCAGCCGATGCGCAGGATCGGATCGCCGGCCCGGATCATGCCGGGCTGCTCCACGATCACGTTGACGCCGAGCTGGCGCCTGCCGTGCTCCACCAGTGCCCGTGCCAGCGTCGGCTGCTCCGCCAGCCCGAAGCGCGGCTGCGCCCGCCCCGGCATGGCACAGCGCACCGTGCGCGAGTCGATGCGCAGACGCGCTTCGCCGATGGCCAGATGCCAGCCGATCCAGGCATCCTCGCCGGGCTCCGCGCCGGCACCGTCGATGTCGATCAGCAGGTTCGGACGAAACCGGCGCACGTCGGTGTCCAGGCCGCTGCGAGCGCTCAGCCACGCCAGCGCATTGCGACTCAGCAGATGCAGAGGGAAGGCATCGACGTAGCTGCCCGGCGGCGTCGCGCAGTCGGCGAGGTCCTGCATGAAGACGGCGGCGGCGTCCGACATGAGGCTGAAATCCGGCGGCGCCTCTTCCGCCTGCAGGTCCATCTCGGCAGCCGTCGATTCCGGCGTGCGCGCCCGCGCCAGCCGGTAGTGATCGCGATCGTGTGCGGGCGCGCGCGGGCTCAGCCGCACCGTGCGCCGCAGCCAGGCGCTGAGTTCGGCATCGCGGTCCGCCGCCGCGCTGTGCAGGGTGCGGCCGTCCGGCGCCAAGATTTCCACCGGGACCACCGCCGCGGCATAGGCGTCGGTGGCGGGCGTCCTTCCCCCGACATAGCGCGCGCAGTAGCGCAGCAGCTCGGGCCAGCGTTTGGCGCTGCGAATCTCGCGGGCGTCGCCGTCGATCACCGCCCAGTGACGATCGCCCGCCAGGCCGCCCGCGTCCGCCAGCGCTTGTGCCACCGCTTCGCCACCCATGCTCTTCACTGGATAGCGCCAGACTTCCACCACCTTGCCTACGTGCATATCGCGTCCTCGAGCGGAGCCGGCGCCTCGGTTCCAGCCGCCACCATACGACATCGCGCACAGACGCAGGAACCCGGCGGAGCGCGGATGCACGCGGACAGTGCGGTAGCACGGACTACAATCGAAGCCTGGCGCTGCGGACGCCACCGACGCCGCAGCGGCACCGAGCGTCAGCCGATATCCTCGCCCTCGGTGCGATCCACGATCAACTGCCGCTCCGCGAGTTTCCACACGCCGCCTTCGCGAGTGAAACGGTCCACGAAGCGCGCATGGAGCGCGGCGATTTCTCTCAGTCGTTCGGTATGGCTCACGGGATCTGTTCCTGTGGTGGTTGCACCGGACGGAGCCGTTAGACGGCCTCGGCACGACGCGCTGGAGGGCAGCCCCGATGTGATCCTCGACGCCGTGGGCATGTCCGGTGCGATCGCCGAGGCCATCGATTTCGTGAAACACCTGGGAACAGTGGTTTCCCTGGGCTTCAGCAGCGGAACCGACACCTTCGCGCCGCAGGTCGCGCTCACCAATGAGGCGCTGCCGGCGAAATTCGAGCAGCTGCGGCGCCCGTCGCCCGTCGCCCGACTGCAAGGTGATGGTCGCCCCCCTGGAGCGCGTGAGCCCGCGAACACGGTCTCTCAGGGCATGTAGGCGCCGCCGCTCACGCTGATCAGCTGCCCGGTGATGTAGCCCGAGAGGTCGGAGGCCAGGAACAGCGCGAGATGCGCGATGTCCTCCGGGCGGCCGAGGCGCGGGATCGGCAGGCCGCTCATGTTGTACAGCGTGCCTTCCTCCAGCGCCTTCTCCATGTCGTCGGGCTTGCCCATGGTGTCGAAGCCGAAGCGGTTCCAGAAACTGCCGCCGCCCACTTCCTCGGCCTTGTAGGGCACGATCCAGCCGGGGCAGATGTTGTTCACGCGCACGCCCTTCTTCGCCCACTCCCACGCCAGCGCCTTGCTGAAACTGTTCACGAAGCCCTTCACGCCGCCGTAGTGCACGATGTTCGCGGCGGCCTCGCCGAGCAGCGAGGAATTCGAGGAGATGTTGATCACGCTGCCGTGCTTGCGTCCGAGCATGTCCTCGGCCACCGCCTGGCAGCAGTTCACCACGCCGTCGATGTTCAGCGCGATTTCCCAGCGCCGGCCTTCCTCGTCGAACTTCTCGAAGTCCGAGGGGTGAGCGACGCCGCCGGCGTTGTTGACGAGTATGTCGACGGGGCCGAATTCGCGATGCGCCTCGGCGACCATCGCGTCGACGCTGTCGCGCCGCGTGACGTCGGTCTTCACCGCCAGCACGCGGCCCTTCAGGCCCATCTGCCGCGCCTCCTCGGCGAGCTTGCGCCCGGTGGCGTCGTCGCGCGAGGCGCTGATCACGTTGCAGCCTTCGCGCGCGAATTCCAGCACGAGGCCGCGGCCGATGCCGCCGCTGCCGCCGGTGATGACGGCCGTCCTGCCTGCGAGTCCCAGGTCCATGATGTTCTCCTCAGTCGATTTGGGGCGAGGCGAGGCGGGCGTGCACGGCGCCGTCCACCGGCACCACCGCGCCGTTGATGAATTCGGCCGCGTCGCTGGCCAGGAACAGCGCGGCGCGCGCGATGTCCTCGCCGGTGCCGAGGCGCCCGCTCGGCACCTGGCGCGCGAAGCGCGCGAGGCCGTCCTCGAAAGTGCCCAGCCAGGCGCGCACCGGCGGCGTGTCCATCGGGCCCGGCGCGATCGTGTTGGCGCGGATGCCGCGGCCGCCGTACTCGGTGGCGATGCTGCGCATCAGGCTGATCACGCCGGCCTTGGCCGCGCCGTAGACCGTCAGTCCCGTCGCGGCGTTCATGCCGGCGCCGGAGGAGGTCGTCAGGAAGCAGCCCGTGCCCTGCGCCAGCATCACCGGCAACGCGGCGTGGATCGCGTAGTACACCGCGTCCAGGTTCAGCGCCATGATGCGCCGGTAATCCGCGAGGCCCTGCTGCTCGGTCGGGGTGGGCGTGGCGCCGCCGGCGTTGCTGAACATCACGTCGAGGCGCCCGAAGGATGCCACCGCGTGCGCGACCATGGTCTGCACCTGGTCGGCGTCGGTGACGTCGGCCGCGTGGGCCTTCACGCGTGCGGCGGGCAGTTCCTCCACGGCGGTGGCGAGCGCGGCGGCGTTGATGTCGACGGCCAGCACGCGTGCGCCCTCGGCCGCGAAGGCGCGCAGCGAGGCGAGTCCGATGCCGCTCGCCGCACCGGTGATGACGACGACCTTGTCCCTGAGTCCCAGTTCCATGGCGTATTCCTCGTGTGTGTTGTGCTCAGTGTCCCCAGCGCTGCAGCACGCCGCGGCGGCGCGCCGCGATCTGTCCGGCGCGCTGGGCCGGCGTCACGCGCTTCGTGGTGGCGGGCAGGTGGCGCTCGAGCTCGGCGAGCTTCACCTGCGTGCCCTGCGGTTGCGGGTAATGATCGGCCAGCATCCAGCGGATCGTCATGTAGCCTTCCGCGAAACCCGAGGGATCGATCCAGTTCGCCACCCCGGGGTCGACGTGCGCGACCACGAGGATCAGCTCGCCGTCGTCTTCCAGCGCGGCGTAGTGGCAGTTGGTGCCGCACAGGCGGTTGCGGTAATCCATCGAGGACCACCAGTAGTTGCCGAACTCCACGGCCCAGTATTCGGCCTGCGGCGGCTTCACGCGCACGATCAGCGCCTCGTCGGCGGGAACGGACCAGTAGGCGATCATCGGCTCGCCGCCGGGGGTGGCGTCGAGCGCGTTGTTGTCGAGCTGGCGGTACGAGAGGAAGGTATTCGGGCGCGCCTTCCACATCTCGATCATGTTCGCCCAGTACTCCACCGACTCGCCGACCCAGCGCGCGGCGACGCCGAGGCCCTCGGCGAGGCGCGGCGCGTCCACCACCGGCGGCGGCGCGGCATCGCCGAGGCGCTCGATGCGCGCCTGCATCGGCGTTTCGTTCTCCCAGTCGGCGAAGAACTGGCGAAAGGTCACGCGGAAGGTGTCCGGCGTGGTGCGCAGCCAGTTGCCCGGATGCGGGTGCGGGCTGCAGATCAGCTCGAAGCTGCCGTCGGGCTCGACGTGGATGTCCTTGCCGAACAGCGTGTGCGCGACCTTGCCGCCCCACGGCGTGTTGCCGGTCTCCACCGCGGTGACCGCGAAGTAGCGCGCGGTGCCGCGGTGGCCGCTGATGCGGTAGGTGTCGGTGCCGTTGATCGGGCCGCCCACGTAGACCGAGTCGGGATTGTCGCCGCCCTGCTTGCGGATCGGGTTGAAGTAGTGGATCAGCTCGGGGTGCAGCGGGTCGTTGTTCTCGAGGTGGAACTGCAGCGCCAGCCCGATGTTCCCTGCCAGCGTGCGGAAGCCCTCGGCGCGCGAGAGGTCGCCTTGCGGCACGCCGGGGCGAAAGGGCAGCCGCCCGGCGCGCTTCAGTTGCTCGCAGAAATCGTCCCAGGCGGCGCTGAGCAGCGCGTCTTCGTTGGTGGTGTCGGCGTTCACGGATGGCTTCTCCCGGTGAGTCGGTCGATGGTCGTGTCGATCAGCCCGAGCATGTAGGGCCTGTCGTAGTAGCGCGGATCGAGCAGCGCGTCGCAGGCGAGGCCCGCGACCAGGTGCATCAGTTCGTTGGCTGCCGCCACCGGGTCGTTGCCCGCGGGCACCTGGCCGAGCGTGCGCGCGGCCTCGAGGTCGGCGACGAAGCGCTCGCGCGTGCGGTCGAGGCGCGCGCGCTGGGCCTTGCGCGCGCCGGGGGTCACCGCCGCCACGCTCCAGACGCACAGGCGGATCTTCCAGTCCTGGCGCGACTCCGTGTCGAGCGGCAGCACGCACAGCAGCCGTTCGCGCAGTGCGTCGATGCCCTGCAGCCCGCGGGTGCGGCGCGCCTCGCGCGCCACGTAGCGGGCGTTCGCCCACTCCAGCGCGGTCGCGATCACTTCGTCCCGGTTGGCGAAATAGTGCTCGACGATCCCCTTCGAGACGCCCGAGCGCGCGGCGATCTCGCGCATCGTCGCCTGCTCGAGGCCGAGCTCGGCGATGGCGAGCGCGGCGCTGCGCGCGATGGCGGCGCGGCGCTCGGCGTGGTCGACGATGCGGGGCATGGGCAGCAGACCGATCCTGTTGTCGTTCGATGTGGTGGATTCTCCGCGCGCCCCCGATTTTTTGCAAGCCACATGGCTTGAAAAAAACGCTCGTGGGTCGGCATTCATGCCGACAGGTGCTGCCGGGACGCAGCGCGGGTTCGGCGCTGCTGAACCCTCGTCGTGTAGGTCGGCATTCATGCCGACGGGTGCTGCGGATGGGCCATCGCGGGTTCGGCGCTGCCGAACCCTTGTCGGGCTGAAGCCCGACCTACGATCTTCATCCGACGGTCTTCATCCGACGATCTTCATCGGATCGTAACCCGTCGCGGCTTCCCCGCCGTGCCGCTTCGTACTAAGGTACCGCACGCCAATTGATGCCCTGTGGAGCCACGACCCGATGAACATGCCGGCAAACATCGATACCCACGCTTCGGCCGCCACAGCCGGAGCGCAGCATCCGCGCGTGGTGATCATCGGCGCCGGCATGTCGGGGCTGCTGATGGCGATCCGGCTCAAGGCAGCGGGCAACACCAATTTCCGCATCTACGAGAAGGCCGCGAAGCTCGGCGGTACCTGGCGCGAGAACACCTACCCCAATATCGCCTGCGACGTCTACGCGCCGGCCTACACCTACAGCTTCGAGCCCAACACCGAGTGGAACTGGCGTTTCGGGCGCGGCGAGGAGATCCAGCGCTACTTCGAGCGGGTCGGCGCCAAGTACGGGCTGCGGGAGTTCATCACGTTCGGCTGCGAGGTCACCGAGGCGCGCTGGAACGGTGCGCAATGGGATATCCGCCTGGGCAGCGGCGAAACGGAGCGTGCCGACGTGCTGGTCTCCGCGGTGGGTGCGCTGCACCATCCGCGCTATCCCGACATCGAGGGCCTCGGCAGCTTCGCCGGACCGTGCTTCCACACGGCGCGCTGGGACCACACGGTGGACCTGCGCGGCAAGCGCGTGGGCATCATCGGCACCGGCTCGACCGCCGCGCAGGTGGTGCCCGGCATCGTCGACAAGGTCGAGCAGCTCTACCTGTTCCAGCGCACGCCGCAGTGGGTGCTGCCGGCGCCGGACCGCAAGTTCACGCGAGCGCTACCGGCAGCGCCGGCGCAAGCACCGCTGGCTGGCGCGCTTCGACCATTGGTTGAACCTGCAGCTGTTCCAGTTGTTCGGGCGCGCGGTGGTCGGCAACCGGCTTCCTGATGTGGGGCATCGAGCGCGCCTGCCGCGCCAACCTGCGAGACCATCCGCGACCCCGAGCTGCGCCGCAAGCTCACGCCCGATTACCAGGTCGCCTGCAAGCGCGTGGTGGTCTCGGAGGACTTCTACCCGGCGATCCAGAAGGAGAACGCGCAGCTGGTGACCGAGGGCATCGCGCGCATCGTGCCCGAGGGCGTGCAGCTGAAGGACGGCACGCGTGGTCGAGCTCGACGTGCTGGTGCTCTCGACCGGCTTCTACCCCTACAAGACCACGGTGGAGGTGTACGGCGAGAACGGCCGCGAGCCAGCGCGAGGCCTGGGGCGGCAGCCCGCTGATGTACCGCACCATCGGCGTGCCGGGCTTCCCGAACTACTTCGTGCTGTTCGGGCCCGTACAGCCCGATCGGCAACATGTCGATCATCGAGAACTCCGAGATCCAGGCCGACTACGTGATGCAGTGCATCGAGCTGATCCGCCGCGGTGTCGTGAAGACGCTGAACCCGAAGGAGTCCGTGGCGCGCGCGCTGAAGGAGGAGATGCGCACGGGCCTGAAGAAAACCGCCTGGGCGGGCGGCTGCAGCAGCTGGTACCTCGACGCGAACGGCGAGGCGCTGTCGTACCCGTTCACGTACGACCGGTTCCGCGCCGAGATGCGCGCGCCGGTGCTGGAGGAATTCGAGGTCACGCGGTGACGGTCGAGATCGAGCGCAAGTTCCTGGTCGCGGACACGGGCTTCCTCGCCGGTCTCGAGGGCGAGCGCCTGACGCAGGGCTACATCGCCAGCACCGAGCGGGCCACGGTGCGCGTGCGCATCGGCGGCGCGCGCGCGTGGCTCACGCTGAAGGGACGCACCGAGGGCATCAGCCGGCGCGAGTTCGAGTACCAGATCCCGCTGGCGCATGCCCAGATCTGCGTCGCGGAATTCTGTACGGGACCGGTCATCGACAAGACGCGCTACTGCGTGGCGCACAACGCGCACGTCTGGGAAGTGGACGTGTTCCACGGCGACAACGAGGGGCTGGTGCTCGCGGAGATCGAGCTCACGCGCGAGGACGAGTGTTTCCAGTGCCCATCGTGGCTGGGCGCGGAAGTGTCCGGCGACCCGCGCTACTACAATTCCAACCTGGCGAAGCGTCCGTATCGCAGCTGGTGAGTTTGGGGTCAGGCTTCAGCCTGCATGACGAGATCCGATCGAACCGAAATGTTCAGCGCCGCAAATACCCGAACGTCTTCAGCCCGATAAAGCTCGGCCCCGTCGAGCTCCCGAACCGGTTCTATTCGTCGCCGCATGCGGTGCCCATGAACATCCTGGGCAAGCCGACCGACGACTTCATCCACTACAACGTCGCGCGCACCAGGGGAGGATGCGGCCTCCTCATCCTGAGCATGGCCGCGCATGGGCGCGTGCGCTCCGTCTGGCCCAATATCGGCCCCGCGGAACATGTCGCCGCGTTCCGCGCGCTCACCGATGCCGTGCACGGGGCCGGGGGAAAGATATTCGGCGAGCCGTGGTATTTCTGGGGCCTGCCCGGGCAATGGGCGCCGCTCAGCCCCCCGGCTCCGGCGCTCGGCCCGTCGGTCGGCCAGTTCCGCTTTCACGACAAGGGCTGGGCGACGCGCGAGATGTCGACCGAAGACATCCGCCGGATGCTCGACACCTTCCGCCAGGCGACCGTGAACCTGCTCGAGGCGGGCTTCGACGGCATCATGCTCCACGCCGCGCACGGCGCCGTGCTCGAGCAGTTCCTGTCGCCCTATTTCAATCGCCGCAGCGACGGCTACGGCGGTTCGCTCGGGAACCGCATGCGCTTGCTGATCGAGGCGCTGGAGGTGGTCCGCGAAGCGGCCGCCGGCAGGATGGCGGTCGGCATGCGCCTGAACTGCGACGAGCTGCTGCAGGGCGGCTACGGCACCCGGGAGGCCTACGAGATCCTGGAGCGGATCTGCGCGGCCGGGCTGATCGACTATGTCGATCTCGACGTGGCCATCGAGCCCGACCAGTTCTGGCTCGGCATGCCACCGGTGTTCGTCGAGCCGCATGTCTATCGTCCCTACGCCGAGGCGGTACGCAAGGCCGCGGGCAAGGTCCCGGTGCTTTGCGTGCTCGGTCGCCTGACCTCCATCGCCGACGGCGAGGCGGCAATCGCCTCCGGTGTGTGCGACGTCGTGGGCGCGGCGCGTGCGCTGATTGCCGAGCCGAACCTGGTGAAGAATGCCTTCGAGGGCAACGAGGAGCGCAGCCGCACCTGCATCGCCTGCAACTGGTGCCTGCATTCGATGCTCGACGACGGGGCGCAGACCTGCACGATCAACCCCGTCAGCTACCGGGAACGGCTCTGGGATCCGGAGAAGCTGGTCCCGGCGCCGCAGCCTGCGAAGGTCACCGTGGTCGGGGGTGGTCCCGGCGGGCTGGAGGCGGCGCGGGTCGCCGCCCTCAGGGGTCACGACGTCACCCTGATCGAGGCGCGGGACACCGTGGGTGGCGCGCTGGCGCTGTGGGCGAGCCTGCCGGGTCGCGAGTTCTTCATGAAGAGCATCGAGTGGTGGGAGCGCGAGCTCGACCGGCTGGGCGTCCGGATCCGTGCGGGCACGACGGCCACGGCCGACGCCATCCTGGCCGGCAAGCCGGACGCCGTGATCCTGGCGACCGGCGCGCTCTACAGCCGCGGCGGGCACAGCAATTTTCGCGACATCCCGATCCCGGGGCACGATCGCGACTTCGTCTGCCGGCCGGAAGACATCCTGCTCGGCACGGCCAACCCGTCGGGCAAGGTCCTGGTTCTCGATGGCGAAGGCTACAACGCCGGCGTCGGCGTCGCCGAGGTCCTCGCCGGGCGGGGCGCCGCGGTCGAGTACCTGACCGCGGCCTTCTCGCCGGTGTCGCCGCGGGTCCGGGGGGCGGAAGAGACCCGCTTCATCATGCAGCGCCTGCGCTCGGCAGGCGTCAGGATCTCGCCCACCACCTACATCAGGGAAATCGGCGATCACGTGGTCACCGTGTTCGACGTCTATTCGGAAGAGGAGCGGGTGATCACGGGTGTAGCCGCGGTGGTGCTCGCGACGAGCCGGATGCCGGTGAACGATCTCGAGCAGGCGCTCCAGGGCAAGGTCGCGCAGCTGTTCACGATCGGCGATGCGGCCGCCCCGAGGATGTGGGCCGCGGCGACTTACGAAGCACACCTGTTCGCGCGGCTGATCGGCGAGCCCGGCGCGCCGCAGTCGACTACCGAACTCTACTTCGGGGAGTTCGACATGCAGGCCCTGCCGATCCCCGGCGACATGGCAAGGACCTAGCCACTCCCATCGACATTTCGAGGCAACGCACATGCAGTTCATGTTTCCCTTGCCGCACATGCTCAGGCTCAAGGCGACGGTGCAGCCGTGGGAGGCGAGCGTCACGGGGGCGGACCAGACCCGCATGGTCAAGCGCGCCGAAGAACTCGGTTACGACATGATCGCCGTGCCGGAGCATTTCATCATTCCGCGCAGTCACGTCGATCTTTCCGGGCCGCATTATTTCCATGCGGCGGCTGCGCAGGGCTATATCGCCGGCGCGACGAGCCGGATCCGGATCAATTCGTGTATCACCATCCTGCCGTTGCAACACCCCATCGTGACGGCCAAGGCCCTGTCGACCATCGACTGGATGAGCAGCGGACGGATCACGGTCACCTTTGCGGTGGGCTGGCTCGAAGAGGAATTCAAGCTGCTGGGGGTGCCGTTCCACGAGCGCGGCCGGATGAGCGACGAGTATCTCGCGGCCATCATCGAACTCTGGACCAGCGAGTCGCCGAGCTTCGAAGGCAAATACGTGTCGTTCAAGGACGTGGCCTTCGAACCCAAGCCGTTCCAGAAACCGCATCTGCCCGTCTGGATGGGCGGCGATGCCGATGCGGCGCTCAAACGTGCGGCACGTTTCGCGTCCGGGTGGATGCCGTTCCTGACCAAGCCGGAGGACTTTCCCGCGCGGATCGACTTCATCAAGTCGCAACCGGCATTCAGGGGCGGTCCCTTCGACGTGTCTTACGGAGTGGCGACCTCGCGCGTCGGCGAAGGGCACAAGGTCAACCGCGATCCCAAGGCAAGGCCCGGCATGAGTGCCCAGGAAATCGTGGACCGGCTCGGCTGGCTGAAGCAGCTCGGGGTAACGATCAGCGCGGTACCCATTCCGGCGATGCAGGATATCGACGCGTATCTCGACTATGCACAGTGGGTGATCGAGGAGATCAAGCCGAAGCTGCAGTAGATCTGGACGCGTGATCGTCGGCGCGCTGTAGGTCCGGCTTCAGCCGGACAATGTTCGGCTGAAGCCGAACCTACGGAGGACAATGTTCGGCTGAAGCCGAACCTACGAGCTCCAGCGCCTCGAGTTCCTCGCAGGCCGTGAGCCAGTCCTCCTCGCAGGCTGGCGAGTTCCTGCTTCAGCGCGCCCTGGCGGCGCAGCAGGTCCTGCACCTCGCCCGCGCGGGCGGCCTCGTACAGCGCGGGATCCTGCAGCCGCTCGTCGAGCGGGCGCAGTTCCGCCTGCAGCTTCTCCATGTCCTTCTCGAGGCTCGCGATGCGGTTGCGCCAGGGCCGCAGCCGCTCGCGCTTCTCGGCGGCGAGGCGGCGCTCGTCGCGGCGGTCCACGCGCGCGCCCGGTTCTTCGCGCCGCCACATCGGCCGCCGGCGCGGCGCGCTTGTCCAGCAGCAGCTTGCGGTAGTCGTCGAGGTCGCCGTCGAAGGGCTCGACGCGGCCGTCGGCCACCAGCAGGAACTCGTCGACCGTGTTGCGCAGCAGGTGGCGGTCGTGCGAGACGATCAGCACCGCGCCCGGGTATTCCTGCAGCGCCAGGGTCAGCGCGTGGCGCATCTCGAGGTCGAGGTGGTTGGTGGGCTCGTCGAGCAGCAGCAGGTTCGGCTTCTGCCAGGCCACCAGCGCGAGCGCGAGCCGCGCCTGCTCGCCGCCCGAGAAATTGCCCACGGTGCCCAGTGCCTGGTCGCCGTGGAAGCCGTAGCCGCCGAGGAAGTCGCGGATCGACTGCTCGCTCGCCGCGGGGCTCAGGCGCTGCACGTGCAGGAAGGGCGTGGCCGCGAGGTCCAGCGCCTCGAGCTGGTGCTGCGCGAAGTAGCCGATGCGCAGGTGCTCGCCGGTGTGGCGCACGCCCGCGAGCGGCGCCAGCTCGCCGGCGATCGTCTTGATCAGCGTCGACTTGCCGGCGCCGTTCGGCCCGAGCAGGCCGATGCGCTGCGCCGGCATGATGCCGAGCTCCACCTGCGGCAGGATGACCGTGTCGCCGTAGCCGAGCGCGGCGCGCTCGAAATTGAGCAGCGGCGTGGAGACGCGCTCGTAGCAGGGCAGGCGCAGCGTGAACTCCGAGTCGATGTGCGCGGGCGCGATGCGCGTCATGCGCTCGAGCTCCTTCAGGCGGCTCTGCGCCTGGCGCGCCTTGGTGGCCTGGGCGCGAAAGCGCGCCACGAAGCCCTCGATTTCCTGGATGCGCTGCTGCTGCTTCTGGAAGGCCTGCTGCTGGCTGGCGAGCTTCTCGGCGCGCTGGCGTTCGAAGGCCGAATAGTTGCCGCGGTACAGGCTGAGCGTGCCGCCCTCGAAGGCGACGATGCGGTTGCAGACGTTGTCGAGGAAATCGCGGTCGTGCGAGATCAGGATCAGCGTGCCGGGATAGCGCGCGAGCCACGCTTCCAGCCACACCAGCGCGTCGAGGTCGAGGTGGTTGGTGGGCTCGTCGAGCAGCATCAGGTCGCTGGGGCACATCAGCGTGCGCGCCAGCGCGAGCCTGAGGCGCCAGCCGCCGGAGAATTCGCGCACCGCGCGCTCGCGCTCGGCCGTGGCGAAGCCCAGACCGTCGAGCAGCTCGTGCGCGCGCGCCGCGGCGCGGTAGCCGTCGATGGCGGCGAAGCGCGCGTGGACCTCGCCGAGCTGCTCGCCGCCGGCCGTTTCCATCGCCGCCTCGAGCGCGCGGAACTCGGTGTCGCCGTCCAGCACGAAGTCGATGGCCCTGCGATCGGTGCCGACGACTTCCTGCTCCATCGCCGCGATGCGCCAGTCGGCGGGCATGCTCGCGGTGCCGGCATCGGGCTGGATCTCGCCGCGCAGCAGCGCGAACAGCGTGGACTTGCCGCAGCCGTTCTGGCCGATCACGCCCACGCGCTCGCCGGCGTGGATGCGCAGTTCCGCGTCGGCGAGCAGCGCCTTCGCGCCGCGCGCGAGCGCGACGCCGGAAAGATGGATCATCGGCGGACTCACGGAGCGAGCGGCGGGAGTCGCGCGATCGCGGTCTGTATCGCGCCGTCGACCTCGGCGGGGTCCGCGGCGGTGGCGCACAGATCGCGCAGCTCGCCCGTCCTGCAGGCCGTAGATCCAGCCGTGCACGGTGAGCTCCTGCCCGCGCTCCCAGGCGTCCTGCACCACGGTGGTCTGGCAGACGTTCAGCACCTGCTCGATCACGTTCAGCTCGCACAGCCGGTCGACCAGCGCGCTCGTCGTCGGCGCAGCGTCGGCGAGCGCGGCGGCGTGCTTCTTCGTGCACGTCCTGCACGTGGCGCAGCCAGTTGTCGATGAGGCCGAGCTGGCGGTTGCGCAGCGCCGCGCGCACGCCGCCGCAGCCGTAGTGGCCGCACGACGATGACGTGCTTGACCTTCAGCACGTCGACCGCGAACTGCAGCACCGAGAGGCAGTTGAGGTCGGTGTGCACCACCACGTTGGCGACGTTGCGGTGCACGAAGACCTCGCCGGGCAGCAGGCCGACGATCTCGTTGGCCGGCACGCGGCTGTCGGAGCAGCCGATCCACAGGTACTGCGGCGACTGCTGGCTGCGCCAGCGTCTCGAAGAAAGCCGGATCGCGCTCGCGGATCGCGGCGGCCCAGCGCCGGTTGTTCGCGAAGAGGTTCGTGCAGTTCGCTCATGCGCTTGGCGTCGCCGTCGCGCTCAGCGCTTCACGATCACCGACGAACCGTGGCCGAACAGGCCCTGGTTCGCGGTGATGCCGACCTTCGCGCCCTCGACCTGGCGTTCGCCGGCCTGGCCGCGCAGCTGCCACGTGAGCTCGCAGACCTGCGCCAGCGCCTGCGCGGGCACCGCCTCGCCGAAGCAGGCGAGGCCGCCCGAGGGGTTCACCGGCACGCGGCCGCCGATGCGCGTCTCGCCGGCGCGCACCATGCGCGCGGCGTCGCCGCGCGCGCACAGCTGCAGGTCTTCCATCCAGTCGAGCTCGAGCGCCGAGGACAGGTCGTAGACCTCGGCCACGTTGACGTCGCGCGGCGCGATGCCGGCTTCCTCGTAGGCCTTCAGCGGGATCGAGGCGCGGAAGCGGTGCGTGTCCACGGCGGCGGCGGCCGCGGAGTCGGTCGCGATGTCGGGCATTTCCACGACTTCGCTGGCGAAGGTCGGGGTCACGGTCGAGATCGCGGCGACGCGCACCGCGTCGCCGCGGCCGATACGCCGCGCGTAGTCGAGGCTGGAGACCACCAGCGCGGCGCCGCCGTCGGAGGTGGCGCAGATCTGCAGCAGGCGCAGCGGATGCGCCACCATCGGCGAGGTGTGCACGTCGTCCATGGTGAACTTCTTGCGGTAGCGCGCGTTCGGGTTGGTGAAGCCGTGCTCGCTGTTCTTGATCTTCACCAGGCCGAAGTCGTCCTCGGTGTCGCCGTAGAGGTCCATGCGGCGGCGCGCATAGAGCGCGAAGTAGGTCGGGTTGGTGATGCCGACCAGGAAGCGCACCCAGTCCGGATCGTCGGGGCGGTAGCCCTTGGCCGGCGCCAGGAAGCCCTTCGGCGTGGTGTCGGCGCCGACGACCAGCGCGACCTCGCATTCGCCCGCGAGGATCTTCGCGCGCGCGGCGGCGAGTGCCTGCGAGCCCGAGGCGCAGGCCGCGTACGAGGTGTTCACCTCCGCACCCTGCCAGCCGAGCGCCTGCGCGAACGTCGCGCCGGCGACATAGCCCGGGTAGCCGCAGCGCATCGTGGCCGCGCCCGAGACGAAGCGGATGTCCTGCCAGCGCACGCCGGCGTCGGCGATCGCCGCGCGCGCCGCGTGCACGCCGTATTCGACGAAGTTCCTGCCCCACTTGCCCCAGGGGTGCATCCCGACGCCGAGAATGGCGATGTCATTGCTCATGCTTGCCTACTCCTCAGGCCACGGGTTTCCATTTCCAGATCATCTTTTCCGACTCGGCGTCGGTGTAGAGCGTATCCAGCACCAGCTCCATTTCCTGGCCGACCTTGAGGTCGGTGACCTCGACGCCGGCCACGACCTGCCCCAGCACCACCATGCGCTCGGCCTCGAGCTCCACGGCCGCGATCGTGAACGGCACGAAGGGATCGGGCGCCACGAAGGGCTCCGGCGGCTGGTAGGAGGCGTTGGTGCAGGACCACACGCGGCCGCGGCGCGACAGCGGCGCTTCCTCGAACTCGGTGCTGTCGCAGGCCGGGTTGCGGCAGAACGAGGTCTGCTTCGGGAAGTAGACCGTGCCACAGGCCTTGCAGCGCGAGCCCAGCAGCTGCGGCGCCTGCTCGTCGAGCGTGAACCAGCCCTCGAGGGCCGCGACCTTGGGTTTTGCCGTCATGCATGTTCTCCGCGCCGGCACCCCTGCCGCGCACGGCCGGGCTGCTTTGCTGGTGGGTGGGGCGCGGGCCGTATTGCCGCGCCGGAACGAGCGCGAAGGATACAGCCCGCGGCCCCGCGCCAGCAACCGCAACGGGCGCCGGTGAGCGCTATTGTCAGCGTGCGCTGATGCTTTTTTGCGCTTGCCGACGTATAACTCGCGGCGGCAGCATGCACGGCGCAGCCGCCACCGGAACAACGTGGCGCACGGTCCCAGGAGAGATGCGGATGAAAGTCGAGTTCACCCCCGAACAGGAGCGCCTGCGCCAGGAATTGCGCGCCTATTTCAAGGCGCTGATCACGCCCGAGCTGAACGCGGAGCTCGAGGAGAGCCCCGGCGAGGGCGGCGGTCCGCTGTGGAAGGCGGCGATGCGCCAGATGGGCCGCGACGGCTGGATCGGCCTGGGCTGGTCGAAGGAGCTCGGCGGGCGCGGCATGACGCCGCTCGAGCAGTTCATCTTCGTCGAGGAGGTGATGCGCTCGGGTTTCCCGTTCCCCTTCCTCACCTCGGAGTCGATCGGTCCCACGCTGGCCGAGCACGGCAACGACTACCATCGCCGCGAGATCGTGCCGAAGATCCTCTCGGGCGATCTCTGCATCGCGATCGGCTACTCCGAGCCGGGCGCCGGCACCGACCTGGCGTCGCTGAAGACCTCCGCGGTGCCCGATGGCGACGACGGCTGGGTCATCAACGGCCAGAAGATGTGGACCAGCCTGGCGCACATCAGCGAGTACGTGTGGATCGCGGTGCGCACCGACCCCGACGCATCGAGGCGCCACAAGGGCATCTCGATGTTCCTGATCCCGACCACGGACCCGGGCTGGAGCTGCACGCCGGTGCACACGCTGGGCGGCGTGCGCACCAACGCGACCTATTACGACAACGTGCGCGTCACGCGCCAGAACCTGGTCGGCGAGCTGAACGGCGGCTGGAAGCTCATCACCGGGCAGCTGAACCGCGAGCGCCTGAGCCTGATGAACTACGGCCCCACCGCGGTGCTGCTGAACACGATCACGCAGTGGGCCGCCGATACGCGACTCGCCAACGGCCAGCGCCTGGTCGACCAGCCCTGGGTGCAGATGAACCTGGCGCGCACGCGCGCCGGTCTCGAGGCGCTGAAACTCATGTGCTACAAGCAGGCCTGGGCGATGACCTACAGCAAGCTCGACATGGCCGACGCCTCGGCCGTGAAGGTCTACGGCTCCGAGTTCTTCGTCGAGCTGTACCGTCTGCTCGGCGAGGTGGTCGGGCAGGCCTCGCTGGTCAGCCGGCATTCGCCGGTCGGGCAGGTGGCGAAGGCGCGCATCGAGCGCCTCTACCGCACCAGCTCGATCCTCACCTTCGGCGGCGGCGCCAACGAAGTGCAGCGCGACATCATCTCGGCCGCCGGCCTGTGGATGCCGCGGGCGGCGCGGTGAGCGCTGGGCACGCGTGCTGCAGCGTGTGCGCGAGGCCGTCGCTGTCATTCTTGCTGCTGGGACACGCCGTGAATACGTCCCTGTAGGCTCGACTGCCGCATCCCTGCGGCAGACGGTCCCCTCAGCGAGAATGACAGCGACGGCCTGGATGCTGCTGCCACGCTCCATCAGGTCGTGGCAGCAGACTGGATTGCGCGCCGGGGTGGCGAGTGATCCGGGCGGACCGTGCGCCGCAGGGATGCGGCGCTCGAGCCTACATGGATGTATTCACGGCGAGTCCGAACGGGTGACTCGCCAGCCCCGGTGCGCTGGCACTGCGCTGGGAATCGATTAATTTCCAGTTCGAGGGGAGCAGACAATGGATTTCGGATTCTCGGAAGAGCAACGCGACATACAGAACCTGGCGCGGCAGATACTGAAGGACCTGGTGTCGCCGACGACGCTGGCGGCGTACGACGGCTACGCGAGCGAGCGTTTCGACCGGGGGCTGTGGGGCAAGCTGGCCGAGGCCGGGCTGCTCGGCGTGGCGGTGCCGGAGGAGCATGGCGGCATGGGCTTCGGCTTCATGGAAGTCGCGCTGCTGATGGAAGAGGCCGGGCGCAGCATCGCGCCGGCGCCGCTGGCCGTGCACATGGCCGGCGGCATCGCGCCGCTCGCGCGCTTCGGTAGCGCGGAGCAGAAGGCCCGATTGCTGCCGGGCGCGGCGAGCGGCGAGATCGTGCTCACGGCTGCGCTGGAAGAACAGTTCGCGCTGGATGCCTGCGAGCCCGCCACCACGGCGCGCGCCGAGGGCGGCGGCTACCGCGTGAGCGGCGAGAAGTTCGCGGTGCCGTTCGCGCATTGCGCGCACCGCGTGCTGGTTGGCGCGATGAGCGATGCCGGTCTGGTGGTACTGCTGCTCGACCCGCAGGCCGCGGGCGTCACGCTCACCGCCATGAAGACCTCGAGCTACGAGCCGCAGTCGCTGCTCGTGCTGGACAACGTGCTGGTCGCCGGCGGCCGACGTGCTGGCCGGGCCGCAGAACGGCACCGAGGTCATGCGCTTCGCGACGGAATGCCTGACGGTGGCGCTGTGCGCGCACCAGCTCGGCGTCACCGACACGCTGCTGCGCATGACTGCCTCGTACACGTCCGAGCGCAAGCAGTTCGGCGTGCCGATCGCGACCTTCCAGGCCGTGGGCAACCGCGCCGCGGACCGCTTCATCGACGTCGAGTGCCTGCGCCTCACCACGTACCAGGCCGCCTCGCTGCTGGCCGCGGGAGCGCCGGCCAGCGTGGAAGTGGACATCGCGAAGATCTGGGCCGGCGACGTGGGCCACCGCGTGAGCTACACGGCGCAGCACCTGCACGGCGGCGCCGGCGTGGACCGCGGCAACGCGCCGTGGCGCTATTGCCTGTGGGCGCGTCACAACGAGATGACGCTGGGTTCGACGGCGTCGCGCCTGGCGAGCCTCGGTGCGCGGTGCGCGAATGGCGAGGCCTTCGTCGACTGACGAAGGCGAAAGACGTGAAACGCCTTCAGCGCTTCACGTGCTCGATATCGGCCTGGTCCACCAGGTTCCACTCGCCCGCGTTGCGGAACAGGCGCTTGTCCAGGCGCGGGTAATCCACCACGTCGTGCGCCAGGCGCTGTCCCACCACCAGGCAGAGCAGCGGCTCCTCGCCGTCGTTGATCAGCTCGTGCGCGATGCCGTTCGCGGGGCAGCCGATGAAGTCGCCCGGGCCGATCGGCTGCAGTTGCTCGCCCAGCACCGCGAGGCCGCGCCCCGACAGCACGTAGATGCACTCCTCCTCGAAGTGGTGCAGGTGGTACTCGGTCGACTGGTGGCCCGGGTCGACGGTGATCAGGTGCGCGCCCAGGTGCTTCATCCCGACCGCGTCGCCCAGTGACTTGTTCAGTCGCTCGGCGGCGGGGTTCAGGTAGTGCACCTTGCGCACGCCTTCCATTTCCTCGATTTCACGGGCAGAGAGGTACATCGCTCGATTCTCCGGTGCTGACTGCGGCCCAGTATACTTGCCGTCGCCCGGGCTCCGGCCCGGCAGGAATCACGATATTGGCCGGAACGTGTTGCCGATGTGCGGACGCTACAACATCCATGACGACCCCTGGCTGCAGACGCTGCTGCGCGAGCTCGGCGTGGACGTGCGCATTCCCTCGCGCGTGAACATCGCGCCCACCGAGCCGGTGCCCGTGGTCGTCGAGGAGGAGGGCGTGCGGCGCTTGCGCGAGATGCGCTGGTGGCTGGTGCCCTCGTGGGCGCCCGAAATCGACCAGCGCTACGCGATGTTCAACGCCAGGGCCGAGACGCTCGCCACCAGCCGCGCCTTCCGCGGGCCGCTGCGCCACCGGCGCTGCATCCTGCCGGCCTCCTCGTTCATCGAGTGGACCGAGGCCGCGGGCCACAAGCAGCCCTGGCTGATCCGCCCCGAGCACGGCGCGATCGCCTTCGCCGGGCTGTGGGACGTCTGGGAGAAGGAGGGCAATTACCTCGAGTCCTGCACGATCATCACCACCGAGGCCGCGCCCGGCATCGACCGCCTGCACAACCGCATGCCGGTGATGCTGCGCGAGCGGGACTTTGCGCGCTGGCTGGATGTCGAGAAGCCGCTCGGTGACCCCTCCGACATCCTGCATTCGCGCCTGCCTCATCCGTTTGTGCTTGCGCCGGTCTCGCCGGCCGTCAACAATTCGCGCCACAAGAGCGAGGCGCTGCTCGCGCCGGTGGGCGAGGAGGAGCGTATCGATGCCGTGGACTAGGAAAATCGCATGAGCGACGAAGGCTTTCCGGCACCCGGGGAGGCGGTACTGGCCAGCGACGGCAGCCTGTTGCTCGGTGCGCGGCGCATTCCGCTGCCCGCTTCGGTATCCCCGGCGGCGCGGGCCTATCTGGCCATGCCGCGCGTGACGCTGGGTCCGCGACCTCCGCTGGAGGACAAGGATGCGTGGCGACGCCGGGTCGCAACGATGAACCTGGGTAGCGAGCCGCGCGTTGCGCAGATGATGGCGCTGGTCGGCGATCGCGTGAGCCTCGAGACGCGGGAGGAAGGCGGCGTGGTGGTGCACGTGGCGCTGCCGCGCGAGCGGCACCCGGCGCGGCGCGACTGGCTGCGCATCACGGTCCATGGTGGCGCGCTGGTCTACATGGGCGGCAGCTATGCGCGCGCCGAGGCCGGGCTGGTAGCGTTGCAGTCGGGTTGCGAGGCCTGGTCGGTGGATTACCGCATGCCGCCGGATCACCCGTACCCGGCTGCGGTCGATGACGTGGTCGCCGTGTATCGCGCCGCGCTCGCGACGCGTGCGCCGGCATCGATCGCGATCTCGGGGGCTTCCGCCGGCGGCAATATCGCGGCGGCCGCGGCGCTGAAGGCGCGCGACCTGGGACTGCCGCTGCCGGGCGCGCTGGGGCTGTTCACGCCCGAGTGCGATCTCACGGAGTCCGGCGACAGCTTCGTCACCAACCGCGACGTCGACAATGTGCTGCCCGGGCCGCTGCCGGAGGAGATCGCACTGTACGCCGACGGTGCGGACCTCCACGATCCCGGCCTGTCGCCGCTGTTCGGGGACTTCGGTCGCGGCTATCCGCCGACCCAGATCCAGACCGGCACGCGCGACCTGTTCCTGTCGAACTCGGTACGCATGCACCGCGCCCTGCGCAGTGCGGGCGTGACGGCGGAGCTGCACGTGTGGGAGGCGATGCCGCACGGGGGCTTCGGGCCCGATGCGCCGGAGAGCGCGGAGGCGCGGCGCGAATTCAACGACTTTCTCGAACGACACCTCGGATAACAAGGAGCGCACACGCGTGGCAACACAGATGGGAACGCCGGCCGCCGACCTGCCGGCCGAACTGGCGGGCCTGCCGCCCTGCGACCAGGTCGGCCTGGTGGTGCGCGACCTGGAGCGCGCGATGGCGATGTATGCGCCGCTGTTCGGGCCGTTCACCACCATGGACGGCTCGGTGCAGCAGGCGAGCTATCGCGGCAGGCTCGCGGACGTGGGGCTGAAGATCGCCTACGGGCGCAGCGGCGATCTCGAGATCGAACTGATCGAGTGGACCGGCGGCGAGAGCCCGCACCGCGAGTTCATCGAGGCCGGGCGCGAGGGGATGCACCACTTCCGCTTCCGCGTCGACGACACCGACCACTGGGTCGAGAAGCTGCGCCCGCTCGGTTACGAGGCGATCTGGTACAAGCGCTGGTCGGCCGACACCGTGTTCGCCTATCTCGAGCGCGCGGGAGATCCTACCCTCATCGAGTTCCTGCAGATGCCGGCCGGCGGTCCCGGTGCCTGATCGACCCGGCCGGCCGACGCGCTGCATGACGGATGTGGTGCCGCAGATGCCGCCGCGCGTGCCCAGGGGCGGCAACGCCTTCACGCGCCGGGTGGGCCGCGCCGTCCTGCGTGCCTTCGGCTGGCGCGTCACCGGCAACCTGCCCGACGAACCGCGCTTCATCGCGATTGCCGCGCCGCACACCTCGTACTGGGACTGGGTGGTCGCCATGGCAGCGCTGCTCGCGCTCGGCATCCGCATCAACTACATGGTCAAGGACTCGGCCTTCGTGTGGCCGTTCTCGGTGATCCTGCACGCCAGCGGTGGCATCGCCACCAACCGCGCCGCGCCGGCCGGCCTGGTCGAGGACCTGTCCGCGCGGATCCTCCACACGCCCGAGATCATCCTGGCGATCACGCCGGAAGGCACGCGTGCGCGCGTGGAGCACTGGAAGACGGGCTTTCTGCGCATCGCGAAGCTCGCGAGACTCCCCGTGGTACAGGTGTCCTGGGATTACCCGGCCAGGCTCATCACCCTCGGGCCGGTGGCCCGGCTCACGGGCGACATGGAAACCGACATCGCGAACGTGCGCGCCTACTACCGCCAGTTCACCGGCCGCAACCCGGAGAACCAGTCGCCATGATCGAGCTCGCGCCAGGCGTCGCGGTGGCCGACGAGGAAATCGAGATCAACGCGATCCGCGCCCAGGGCGCGGGCGGGCAGAACGTGAACAAGGTATCGAACGCCGTGCACCTGCGCTTCGACCTCGGCGCCTCGTCGCTGGGCGCGGAACTGCGCGAGGCGCTGCTCGCGCTGCACGATCACCGCATCAGCAAGGACGGTGTGGTCGTGATCAAGGCCCAGCGTTTCCGCAGCCTCGAGAAGAACCGCGACGATGCGCTGGGCCGGCTGCGCGAGCTGGTGGCGCGCGGGCTGCTGCGTCGGGCGCCGCGGGTTGCCACGCGGCCCAGCAGGAGCGCGCAGCGCAAGCGCGTCGACGACAAGAGCCGGCGCGGACAGATCAAGGCCGCGCGCGCCCCGGTGCGCCGGGACGACTGAGGAACAGGCCCATGGATCCCGTGATATTCCTGTGGCTGATCGCCATCGCGCTGCTCGTGGCCGGCGTGGCCGGCCTGATCCTGCCGGTGCTGCCGGGCGCTGCGCTGCTGCTGGCCGGCCTGGTGATGGCGGCGTGGATCGAGGACTTCCAGTACGTCGGGGTCGGCACGCTGGCGGCGCTGGCCGTCCTGGGTTGCCTGATCTTCGCGGTGGACTTCATCGCGGGCTCTTTCGGGGCGCGGCGCTTCGGCGCCTCGCCGCGCGCCGCGGTCGGTGCCGCGCTCGGCGCGCTGCTTGGTCTATTCTTCGGGGTGCCGGGGCTGCTGCTCGGGCCGATGGCCGGCGCGGTGATCGGCGAGATCAGCGCGCGGCGCACCTGGTCCGAGGCGGGACGCGCCGGCGTGGGTGCCACGCTGGGGCTGGTGCTGGGTGCCGCGGCCAAGCTGGGGCTGGCGCTCACGATGATCGGCATCTTTCTTTTCGTGCGTTTCCTGGGCTGACGATGAATCGGATTGCGTTGCTTGCGAACTTATTGCTGGTGTTCGTGGCTGACGGGCTGCGGCTGGATGGGCGGGCCGGAGCCCGAGCCGGTGGCGCAGCCGCCGGATCACCGGCATGGCGCGCTGCCGGGGCAGGTGTCGCTGACCGACCCCGAGGCCGCGCGTGCCGCGCTGCTGGAGCAATACCTCGACTGGGCGGGCGTGCCCTACCGCATGGGTGGGCGCTCGCGCGAAGGGCTGGACTGCTCCGGCTTCATCCAGCTCACCTACCAGCAGCGCTTCGGCGTGGAGCTGCCGCGCGATACCTCGGCGCAGCGCAGCGTGGGCAGCAAGGTGGAGCCGTCGCGCCTGCGCCCGGGCGACCTGGTGTTCTTCGATACCGGGCCCGTCGAGCGCCACGTCGGCATCTACGTGGGCAGGAGCCAGTTCCTGCACGTATCGAGCAGCACCGGCGTGATGCTGTCGCGGCTGGACGATGGCTACTGGGAGGCGCGTTTTCGCGACGCGATCCGGGTGGCCGCGCGTTGATGTAGGTCGGCATTGCATGCTCGACCTCACACGAATTGCCGGGCCTTGTGCCTTGCCGTCGATGGGCGAATACTCCCGGGCACGCGCGCGGACAGCGGTTGTACCGTGCGCGCCGGTGGATCACACGATGCCATGCGAGCGGAGGTGGATCATGCCCGAGCGAAGAATCTCGAATCGCCAGCCGAGCCTGGTGTTCTACGACCTGAGCTTCGCCGATAGCGGGGAACGCTTCGGCGAGTTGCTCGATCTCTCCAGTGACGGGTTGATGGCCCTGTGCGAGGCGCCGGTGCTGCCGGGCAGTCGCGTCGCGCTGCAGCTGGACATTGCGGCGCGCATGCTCGGCACGCGCTCGGTCAGTTTCGCGGCCGAATGCCGCTGGTGCGCGCCGCGCGAGCCAGCGGGCGCCTATGCCTGCGGCTTGCGCGTGCTGGCGCAGGACGATGCGTCCTCGCGCCAGCTGCCCCACCTCGCCGCGACCATGATCTACGATTCGCTGCGGGCATTCTGATCAGACGGCCTTGCGCGGTTTCAGCGCCAGGGTGGGTATCAGCGTCAGCAGGAAGGCGATCGCGAGGATCACGAAGCTGTCGCGGAATGCGGCGGCCAGCGCCTGCTGCTGCACCATGCCCTGCAGGAAGGCGCGTGCGGCGTGCCATTGCTCGGTGCCGACGAATCCCAGCGTATGCGACATGCCGCGCAGCAAACCCAGCACGCTCAGTGTCTCGCTGCTGGCGTAGGTCTGCGTCGACAGCAGGTAGTCGGCATGGAAGCTGTTGCGCCGCTCGAGCACGACCGACATCAGGTTCACGCCGAAGGCGCCGCCGAGCTGGCGGACGAAGTTGAACGCGGCCGAGGCCTGGCTCAGGCGGCTGATCTCGATGTGGCTGAGCGCGCCCAGCTGCAGCGCCGGCATCACGAAGCCGAGCCCGATGCGGCTCAGTACGAGCCACCAGGCGAGCGTCCAGAACCCGGTGTTCGCGTCGGCGCCGGACATCAGCCAGAACGAAACCGCGAAGAATCCGATGCCGCCGCTGATCAGCAGGCGGTGGTCGATCAGTTCGGCGGCCCTGCCGGCATAGGGGAAGATCAGCACCATCGCGATGCCGGGCGGAATCATCAGCGCGCCCGACTGCGTCGCGCTCAGGTGCTGCACCAGCTGCAGGAACAGGGGCACCAGGTAGGTCGAGGCAAACAGCCCGGCGCCGAACACGAAGCTGTTGATCGCCATGATCGTGAAGTTGCGGTTCGCGAACAGTCCGAGGTCCAGCAGCGGATGCTCGGCGCGCAGCTGCCACCACACGAAACCCGCGCCGGATACCAGCGCAACGGCAAAGCAGCCGAGGATGTAGTCCGACCCCCAGCCTTCCTTCTCGCCGTTGCTGAGCCCCACCAGCAGCGCGACCAGCGCGACGCTGAGCACGATCATGCCGTTCCAGTCGAAGGGCACGCGCGTGGCCAGGGCCCGGCGCTCGGGCATGAACACGAATGAAGCGGCCAGCGTGATCAGCGAGAACGGGATGCCGAGGTAGAACACGTAGCGCCAGTTGAACGTATCGATCAGGAGGCCGCCGATCGCCGGCCCGATCGCCGGCGCGAGGATGGCGCCGACCGACGTGATGCCGATCGCGACGCCCTGCCGGCCGGGCAGGAACAGCTGGAAGATGATCATCGTGGACAGCGGCGTCAGCACCCCGGCCGTGATGCCCTGCATCACGCGCGAGACGATCATGACATCGGTGTTCGTGGCCAGCCCGCCGAGCAGCGAGCCGGCGAGGAGCAGGAACATCGAGATGTTCACGGTCTCGCGCAGTCCCAGCACGCGCACCATCCACGAGCTCGCGAGCATCGCGACCGTCGCCGCGGCCAGGTTCGCGGTGGACAGCCACTGGGCGTCGGCCTGGCTGATGCCGAAGGCGCCCATGATGTCGGGGATCGCGACGTTGATGATCGTGCCGGCGAGCATCGCGGCCACGTTGCCGGCGACGATCGTGAGCAGGGCGAACCAGCGGTAGTTGCGGCCCCAGGCGTGAAAGCCCTGCGTGAAGCCCTCGTTCGGCGGCAGCCGCGCGATGTAGTCTTCCAGGTCCTCGTCAGCGGATTTCAATCGCGACCTCGACCATCATGCCGGGGCGCAGCAGCTGGTCGGCCTGCTCGATCGAGATCTTCACCGGCAGGCGCTGCGTGACCTTGGTGAAATTGCCGCTGGGGTTGGTGTTCGGCAGCAGCGAGAACTGGCTGGTGGCCGACTGGCCTACGCGCACCACCTCGCCGCGGAATTCGCGGTCCGGATAGGCGTCGACCTGGATCGCCACCGCGTCGCCGACCGCGACGTGCCGGATCTCGGTCTCCTTGATGTTGGCGTCGATCCAGATGCGTTCGGGGTCGTGCATCAGCAGCAGGCGCTGGCCGGGCACCACGTACTCGCCCACGTGCACGAAGGTCTCGTCCACGGTGCCGGCCGCCGAGCTCGTCACGCGCAGGTCGCCGATCATCACCTTCTGCTTGTCGATCGAGGCGCGGATGCGGTCGCGCTCGTGCTGCAGGCCGCGCAGCTCGTTCGCCAGCACCTGGATCCGGCTCTGCCCGGCCTCGGCCGACACGACGTTGCCGCGGGCGCTCTCGACGTCGGCCAGCGCGCGCTGGTAGAGCTGCTCGGACTGCTGATGCGCGTTGCGCGCGTTCTCCCACTGCTGCTCGGAGATGATCTGGCGCTCGCGCAGCGACTGGGCGCGCTCCCACTCGGCCTGCTTGAACTGCAAGTCGGACCTGGCCGAGGCGAGCGAGGCCTGCACGCCGTCGAGGTGCGACTTCGCGGCGCTCAGCTGGCCACCGGACTCGCGGTCGACCATGTCGATCTGCGCCTCCAGGCGCAGGCAGGCCGACTCCATCGACTGGAACTGGGCCTCGAGCTCGGCGAGGGTGAGGCGTGCGGCACGGTCGTCGATCTGCGCGATCAGCGCGCCGGGCGCCAGCGCATCGCCCTGCGAGACGGGGAATTCGACCACCTGCCCCGAGACCTTGGCGCTGACCTCGATCATGCTGGTCGCGATGCGCGCGTCCTCGCTGAAGACGTGCGTGTGCCGCTGGTACAGCCACCAGGCGGTGGCGATGCCCGCCGCCACGATCGCGGCGATCATCAGCGCGCGGCGGCGCGCGCGCTGGCTCATCACGAGGCGGTGCACGGCGGATTGCGCCTGGGCGTCTGCGGACATCAGTGTGCTCCGGCAAGTCGGGATTCGGTGGTTTGGGGGGATTCCTCCAGCAGGCGCTGGCGGATCCAGCCGAGGCTGTTCACGAGGAGCTGCCTGCGGCGCGGCCCGAGTGGCTGCAGCAGCCCGGCATGCAGCTGCTCGAAGCGCTGGCGCTTGCCGCTCAGCAGGTGGTGGGCGCGGCGGGTCAGGAAGAGCCGGTTGGCGCGCCGGTCGCGCGGATCGGCGCGCCGTTCCAGCCAGCCGCCCGCCTGCAGCGCGTCGATTACCTTGCCGAGCGGCGCGGCCCCGATCTCGGTCGCCTCGGCGATCTCGGTCTGGCGCATCCCTTCGTTGCGGTGGACGGTGTTCATCACCAGCCATTGATTGCGCGTGAAGCCCATTTCCGCGAGCCGGGCATCGAAGTGCCGGGTCAGCAGGCGCGCGCACTCGAACAGCACGCTCACATAGGTTTCGGTCCTGGCGGCGGTCGGCGCGGCGGCAGCGACGGGTCCGGTCCGCGCGGCGGAGGCGGGCGCCGCCGTGCCGGCACGCAGCGCGTCGCGGACCACCTGGAGGCTCTCCAGCATCTGCGTGACCTCCTCGGCATCGAAGCCGCGCAGGTAGTTGGCCTCGATGGCGCGGAATCGCTCGGACATGAGTGCAATGGTCGGTTCGGCCTTGGGCAGCAGCGCCGCGCGGCGTACCCGCCGGTCGGCGGGGTCGGCCTTGCGCTCGATCCAGCCGGCCTGTTCCAGCCAGTCCAGCGCGAGCCCGAGCGGAGCCTTTTCGATGTCCAGGCGCTCGGCCAGCTCGGACTGGCTGATGCCGGGGCGCTCCAGCAGGGTGGTCAGCACCCGCCATTTGGCCTGGGTCAGCTCGAGGTCGCGTATCGACAGCCCGAAACGGCGCCGGATCAGGCGTGCCGTGTCGTGGATGAGGAACGCGCAGCTTTGTTCGAGGTCCGGGTAAGGCATCGGGTCGGACAGATAGTAATGTAGGTATAATATATTTTTATACGACTATATGGTCCAGTTACTAGTTGGCAAGATGCCGGCCTGGCGGCCGCGGGTGCCCTGATGCCCTGCGCGGAGGGCATCAGCGTTTGGGCAGGTCGATCACTCCCGGAGGCCGGCATTCGTTGATGAGCTGGCCGAATTCCCGGAATTCCGCCGCCCGCGCACTGCCTTCCCGCCACACCAGGCCGATGTCACGGTAGGACTTGTTGTCGAGCACATGGGTTTCGATGCCGGTGCCGTCCAGCAGCGACGAGCCCTCGGCCATGGCGGGCAGGTAGGTGACGCCGAGGTCCGCCGCCACCATCTGCACCAGCGTATAGCAGGCTGCTTGCCGCGAAGCGGTTCAGCTTGTCGGGGCGGCGCAGCCGGCAGGCCGACAGGGCGTGATCGCGCAGGCAGTGCCCGTCCTCCAGCAGCAGCACGCTCTCGGGCGCGAGCTGGTCGGCGCGCAGCCGGCCCTCCGCGAGCAGCGTCGAGCCGGCGCGGGCGGCCAGGCGGAAGGGATCCCGGTACAGCGGCAGGACCTCGGCATTGCGGATGTCCCACGGCAGTGCCAGCAAGATCAGGTCGAGCTGGCCGTCGAACAGCGCTGCCACCAGCCGCTCGGTCATCTCCTCGCGCAGGAACAGCTTCATGTGAGGGTGGCGCGCGCTGGCCAGCGGCATCAGGCGCGGCAACAGGAAGGGCGCGATGGTGGGGATCACGCCGAGATTGATGCGCCGCGCGAGTGGCGAGCGCTCGCGCTGCGCGAAATCCACCAGTTCCTCGGCATTGTTCAGGCAGTTGCGTGCCAGTCCGGCCACCTCGTGCCCCACGGCGGTGATCGTGACCTGCTTCGCGGTACGGTCCACCAGGCACAGCTCGAGCTGCGTCTCGAGTTCGCGGATCGCGATGGAGAACGCCGACTGCGACACGTGGCATTCCGCGGCGGCACGGCCGAAGTGCCGGTGGCGCGTCAGCGCGAGGAAATAGCGCAGCTGGCGCAGCGTGGGCATATGGCTCATGGGGCCTCCGCAGGATAGATAAAATAAATTGAAACGATATTTATAATGCATTTTACATGGCGTTTCCACGGGCGCAGGATGGCCCCGTCAGCAACAACCTGCGAGGCAGGGCCGGAGGAAACGAGATGAACACTTTCAGCACGCCGCACATCGACATCGGCATTCCGCAGGAGCAGCGCGCCGCGATCGCGAACGGGCTGTCGCGCCTGCTCGCGGACACCTACACGCTCTACCTGAAGACGCACAACTTTCACTGGAACGTGACCGGGCCGATGTTCAACACGCTGCACCAGATGTTCGAGCAGCAATACACGGAGCTCGCGCTGGCGGTCGACCAGATCGCGGAGCGGATCCGGGCGCTCGGCTTCCGCGCGCCCGGCTCGTACCGCGAGTATGCGGCGCTGACCGTCATCGGCGAGGAAGAGGAGACGCCCGACGCGCTCGGCATGATCGCGCGCCTCGTGGACGGCCAGGAAGCCGTGATCCGCACCGCGCGCAGCCTGATCCCGGTGGCCTCGGCGGCCCAGGACGAGCCTTCGGCGGACCTCCTCACCCAGCGACTGCAGGTGCACGAGAAGAACGCCTGGATGCTGCGCAGCATGCTTGCCTGAGGGGCGGCTTCCGCATTGCCCGATCGCAGTGCCGCCGCGCGCCACGCGGTGGCACAATGCAGCGGTCGTGTTTGACGCAAGCGCAGGAGGAGGAACCCGCATGGAACTTGGCGTTATCAGCGAATTCGACGTGCCCGGGCTCGCCGACGCTATAGAGCGCGCCTGTCCCGGCGCGTGCCTGCTTCCGCAGGACGTGGCGTCGGGAGGAGCGCCTTCCTGCGATGTGCTGCTCGCCTCGCCGCTCGGAAGCGCGCGCGTCGCGGCCATGCTCGCCGCTCCGGGGCTGCGCTGGGTTCACGTGCTGGGCACCGGCGTGGATGCCTTCCCGCTGCAGCGGGTGCCGCCGCAGGTGATGTTGAGCTGCTCGCGCGGTGCCAGTGGCGTACCGATTGCCGAGTGGGTTCTGGCGATGATGCTGGCCTTCGAGAAGCGCCTGCCGCAGAGCTGGATCAGCGCGCCGCCGGCGCAGATGTGGCGCGCGGACCTCGGTTCGCTGGCGGGCAGGACGCTCGGGCTGGCCGGGCTCGGTGGCATCGGCATGGCCGTGGCGCGGCGCGCGGCGGCCTTCGACATGCGCGTGCTGGCGCTGGCGCGCTCACCGCGCGAGGCAGCGCCCGCCGGGGTCGAGATGGTGAGTTCGCGCGAGGCCTTGCTGGAGTGCGCCGATCACCTGGTACTGGGACTGCCGTTGACGCCGGCGACGCGGCACTTCATCGATGCCGGCGCGCTGGCGCGCGTGAAGCCCGGCGTGCACCTGGTCAACGTCGCGCGCGGCGCGCTGGTCGACCAGGACGCGTTGCGCGCGGCGCTGGACGACGGGCGTGTCGCCTGCGCCTCGCTTGACGTGGTGGAGCCCGAGCCGCTGCCCGAGGGGCACTGGATGTATGCGCACCCACGGGTGCGCCTGAGTCCGCACGTCTCGTGGAGCGCGCCGCAGACCTTCGGCGCGCTGCTGGAAGTGTTCCTCGACAACCTCGGGCGATTTGCTCGCGGCGAACCGCTGCGCGACCAGGTCGACCGCGCGGCGGGATATTGACCAGGGGGCTGCCGCGCCAGCAGCCTGCGCGGCAGGACATGGACGCGCGGGCTCCTAGCGGCGCGTGTCCCAGTAGCTGCCTTCCATCATCGCCTCGACCGCGTCGCGGTGCGGGATCATGGCGTCCGGATCCTCGGGCATCTGGATCTCGCCGAAGTGCACCTGGCGGCGGCCGATGCGGAACATCACGATGGCGTGGCGCAGCGCCGCGTAAAGCGTGTGGAACTCCATGTCGCGCGGCTGATGCCCGCTGGCGGCAGCGTAAGCCGCCGTCATCTCGTCGAGGCGCATCATGTCGGGCAGCCCCGGCAGCCCCACCAGCGGCGTGAAGTCCTGGAAGAAGTGGTGCAGGTAGGTCATCCACGCGAGGTCGATCTCGCGCGGGCCGGTGGCCACCATTTCCCAGTCGAGCACGGCGCTGGGCGCGAAATCAATGAACAGCATGTTGCCGATGCGCGCATCGCCCCAGCTGAGCACTTCCGGGCCCTCGTCGGCGGGCCAGTGCGCCTCCATCCAGTCGAAGGCGCGCTCGATCAGTGGCGAGCGGATGCCGTCGGCGGTCACCCACGCATAGAACGCGCGCTGCGAATCCACGTGCCGGCGCAGCGCCGATTCGCCGTCGTGGCGCGGGCGCAGCAGGGCCAGGTCGTCGGGACCGAGCTTGATCGCGTGCAGCCGCGCCAGCACGTTGACCGCGTGGTGCTGCAGCCGCGCGCGCTCGGCCGGCTCCGCGCGCAGCAGCCAGGATTCGAACACGTACGGCGGCACGTCCGGCGGCGCCTCGCCGTCGGCGCGCTCCATCACGAAGAACGGCGCGCCGAGGTGCGATTCATCCCCCTCGTACCACAACATGCGTGGCACCGGCGCGGTCGAGCGTTCGCGCGCGATCTCCATCACGCGGTACTGCTTCAGCAGGTCGTACTCGGGGAACACCGGGATCGCGCCGGCATCCGGCGGCAGGCGGCCGACGCAGCGCAGCGTGCGCTCCGCGCCCTGGTCGCGGTAATGCACGTCGAACAGCAGTGTCTCGCTCGACATGCCGTTGCCCTGCGGCGCCGCGAGGTTCGCGAGGCGGGCATCCTCGCCGAGCGTCTTCCTCAGCCACGCTTCGAGGTCGCGCTGCAGGCGGTCGCGGTCACGGGTCGACGTTTTCGGGCGGGCGGAATCGGTCTTTATTTCCACGGAGAGCATCTCCTGCGCGGGAGTCGGGATTGTGGCGAAGCAGAATAGCGTCGATTGGCGCGCGGCGCGCCAATCCTGATGAAACCGTAATGCGCCCGCACGGCCGCCGGCTCAGCCGCGCACGCCGAGCAGCCAGGCGCGGATTTCGGCCGTGGCCTTGCGGTGCGCGGCGGTCGGGCCCGTGAGTCCGACGAAACCGTGCTGTTCCCCCGCGTAGTGCGAAGCCGTCACCGGCACGCCCGCCGCGGTGAGCCGTTCGGCGTACTGCCGGCCTTCGTCGCGCAGCGGGTCGTGTCCGGCGGTGATCAGCAGCGTCGGCGGCAGGCCGGAGAGATCCGCGCGCGCCAGCGGACAGGCCCGCGGATCCGCGGCCTGCGCCGGCGTTTCCAGGTACTGCTCGAAGAACCAGGTCATCTGCGCACGCGTCAGCATGCGTCCCCTGTCGGCTTCAGCATAGGACGGCGTCGGCGGCGTGTGATAGCCGGTGACCGGATAGATCAGCAGTTGCGCCGCCACGGGCGGCCCGCCCGCATCGTGCGCGCGCGCCGCGGTCACCGTGGCGAGGTTGCCGCCGGCGCTGTCGCCCGCCAGCACGATCTGCGCCGCGTCGGCGTTCAGAGCCGCACAGTTCGCGTGCGTCCACGCCAGCGCCGCATAGCAGTCTTCGCCCGCCGCCGGGAAGCGGTGCTCCGGCGCGAGCCGGTAATCCACCGCCACCACCACGCAGCCGTTGTCGTGGCACAGGTTGCGCGCGAGGCCGTCGTAGGCGCGCAGACTGCCGATCACCCAGCCGCCGCCGTGCAGGTACAGCATCACCGGGAACGGCCCCGGACCGTGCGGCGTGTAGATGCGCAGGGGCAGCGCTCCGCCGGGTCCGTCGATGGCGAGCCGGCGCACGGCCGCGACGCGGTGGCGCCGGCCCAGCCACATCAGCGTGACGACGAGGTCGAACACTGCGCGCAGCACCCGGGCGCGCAGGCGAGCGGAGAACGGGGCAGGGCTCATGCGGGCACTCCAGGCGGGTTCACGCCGCGGGCGGATCGGAAGGACGGAACAATCCCGCGATGCGCGCGAGCAGCATGCGCACGCCGCGCCAGACCTTCGGCAGCAGCCAGGCCAGCAGCAGCAGGAACAGCGCGGCCGCGACCAGGAACAGCCAGGGATGGTAGATCGCCAGCCAGATCGCGCCGATCGCGAGCGCGTCCTCGCCGAGCGAGGCCCCCCAGTTGCTGAACGGCTCGGGCGAGGTGTTGATCAGCAGCCGGCTGCCGGACTTGGTGGCGTGCGTGCCCGCGGCGAGCCCGGCGCCGAGGACGCCGGAGACCAGCGACAGCTCCGGCGCCACCGGGGCCGCTGCCGCCGCGGCGAGCAAGCCGCCCGCCGGGATGCGGATGAAGGTGTGCACCGCGTCCCACAGCGAGTCGAGCCCCGGGACCTTGTCGGCCACGAATTCCGCCAGGAACATCGCGCCGGCGCCGCCGAGCACCAGCGGGTTCGACAGCAGCTCCATGCCGGGCGGCAGCTCGACGCCGCCGAAACGCCCGAGCAGCCCGAGCATCAGCATCACCGCGTAGAGGTTGATGCCGCTCGCGAGCGCGGCGCCCGCGCCCAGCGCGATGAACTGGGCCATGTCTGCGGGTTCTGGCATCGGCAGCTCCGGGCTGGTGGTGCGAGCGCTACGGCGCGGTGCGCGCGCCGCGCGGGGACCGGCCGGTCCAGCGCTTGAACGCATGGCTGAAGCTCGGCGCGTCGGCGTAGCCGAGACGCAGCGCGATGTCCTCGACCGAAAGGTCCGTCGACTGCAGGTACTCGAGCGAGAGGTTCTTGCGCACGTCCTCGAGCAGCTCCTTGAAGCTGGTCTGCTCCACCGCGAGCTTGCGCTGGATCGTGCGCGGCGTGGTGCACAGCCGATCGGCGATCGTCTCCAGGCTCGCGAGCTGGTTCGGCAACTGCACCAGGTGCTGGCGGATCAGCTCGGCGAAGCTGCCGCCGCGTTCGAGCTCCGCGCAGATGCGCTCGCATTGTGCGGCGAACACCCGTGCCGAGGCCGTCTCGCTCTGCAGCAGCGGCTCGGAGAGGAAGCTCGCGGCGAAGCGGAAATCGTTGGCCGGCGCGCCAAAGTTGACAGGGCAGCCGAAGAAATCGGCGTAGGCCTGCGCATAGCCGGGCTCCGGCTGCGCCACGTTGACCTCGAGCAGCGGCAGGCGCTTGCCGAGAGCCTCGGCGGCGATGGTGTACGAGGCCGCGAGCCCGCGGTCGATCATGTACTGGTGGCAGCCGCCCAGGTCGCGCTGCTTGCCGAGCGCGATGATCGCCACGCCGTTCTCGGTCCTCAGCGACCAGTGCATGTACGTCCAGGTCATCAGGATGTTGCGGAACAGCACCCCGAAGGCCTCGACGAGGTTCGAGCTGGTCATGACCGCGAGGCCCAGCATGCCGTAGGCGGACAGGTGATAACGCGGGCCCATGCGCAGGCCGAGGTCGGGCTGCTCGAGCCGGGCCAGGGCGCGCTCGGTGAAGTTGAGCTCCTGTGCCGGCGTGATCGTGTAGTCCGGGTCGGCCAGCGCGCGCGCCGGGATGCGCGCTGCCTCGAGCATGCCCTCGACCTCGGCGCCGTGCTGGCGCAGCAGCGTGATCAGCGGGTTCAGCCCGTAGATCAGGTGCCGCACGGTGCCCGGCCTGGTCCTGGTTTCTATCAGCATCGGCGTTATCGTCTTATGGTGTCGAGGCGCCAGCAGCGCTGTCGCAAACTAACAAGTTAATTGTCGTCAGTAAACATCTGCTCCGGGGTTTGGCTGGGCTATAAATTCGTGCGACTGCCATGGCCCCGCGCCCTGGCCGCACCTTTGAGAACCGAGCAACAACAGCAAACAGCCGGAATCAGGAGGTCTCCCATGAGCGCCATCGAGTGGCCCGAAATCCCGAGGGGCAAGCTCACCATCTCCGGCGCGGAGCCGCCGCTGCCGCCCGCGATCGCGGAATTCCAGAAGACATTGCGTGCATTCGCCGTGGACGTGATGCGTCCGGCGGGCATCCAGCTCGACCGCATGACCGCCGAACAGGTCATTGCCCCGGGCTCGCCGTACTGGGACGTGCGCCGCAAGTACCTCGAGCTCGGCGTCAACATGGAGACGCTGGGCTCGTTCTCGCCCGAGGAATTCAGCGTGGTCTTCCCGCTGATCTTCGAAGAGCTGGGCTATGGAGACGCGGGCCTCGCGATCTCCCTCGGCGCGGCGATCCTGCCGATGTACCTGGCGGCGAAGTTCAACAACGGCTTCCTGCTCGAGCGCTTCCCCGACACCATGCTCGGCTGCTGGGGCATCACCGAGCCCGATCACGGTTCGGATACGCTCGACTCGAACAAGCAGATCCTCGACTCGCGCGGCCAGTACGGCCGGCCGAACTGCGTGGCGACGCTACGCGGCGACAAGGTGATCATCAACGGCCAGAAGTCGGCCTGGGTGTCGAACGGGACCATCGCCGAGGTCTGCATCCTCTATTGCGCGGCCGACACCGGCAACGGCCCGGACCCGCACAACGGCTGCGTGATCGTGCTGCCGATGGATGCGCCGGGCGTGAGCCGCGGCAAGCCGCTGGAGAAGATGGGCCAGCGCGCGCTGCCGCAGGGCGAGATCTTCTTCGACAACGTCGAGCTCTCGACCGACTACATCCTCGCCGGGCCCGTGGCCTACAAGAAGGCGGTCTACTGCATCCACACCGAGGCCAACGCGCTGATGGGCGGCACCTTCACCGGCGTGGCGCAGGCGGCCTTCGACTACGCGCTGGACTACGCGCACGAGCGCATGCAGGGCGGGGTGCCGATCATCCGCCACCAGTCGGTGCAGCAGCGGCTGTTCGACATGTACCGCCGGGTCGAGATCTCGCGCGCGCTCACGCGCCGCGTGGTGCTGTTCAACAACACCGCGCCGATCCCGGCGCTGCAGGCCGCGATGACCGCCAAGGTCACCGGCACGCAGAACTGCTTCGATGTCTGCAGCGACGCGCTGCAGATCTTCGGCGGCAACGGCCTCACGCGCGAGTACCCGATGGAGAAACTGCTGCGCGACGCGCGCGCCTCGATGATCGAGGACGGCTGCAACGAGATCCTCTCGATCAAGGGCGGCTGCTACCTGATCGACGAAGAGCGGCTGCGGTGATTGCGGTGGCGCACGCGCCGGGCCATGTCAGCGTGCGGGATGGTCGGCGCTGCCATGCGCCTGCAGACACGCAGCGCGCGGCGGCCATGCACGCGGATCGGTACATGGTGTTTGGAGCATGACTACATGAAGCAGAACGCCTGGATCGCCGGCGTCGGGATGACGCAATTCGGCAAGCACATGGACCGCGGGCTGAAGTCGCTCGCGGGCGAGGCCATCACGGCCGCGGTCGCCGATGCCGGGATCGAGCGAAGGACGTGCAGGCCGCCTGGATGGGCAATGCCGCCGCGGCGGTGATCACGGGGCAGGTGTGCGTGCCCGGGCAGATGGCCCTGCGCGAGCTCGGCGTGGGGCGCATACCGGTGGTGAACGTCGAGAACGCCTGCGCCACCGCGGCCACGGCGTTCCAGCAGGCCTGCACGATGGTGAGCGCGGGCTTGTACGACGTGGTGCTCGCCTGTGGCGCGGAAAAGCTCTACCACCAGGACAAGCTGAAGACGCTTCTCGGTGTTCAGCGGAGCGGTCGACGTCGAGGCCATGGACAAGGTCGTCGGCGGCATCGCGCGGAGGATCGAGGCGCTGGGCGCGCCGATCGACACCGCGGGCGCCGGCACCACGCGCTCGCTGTTCATGGACATCTACGCGGCTGCGGCGCTCTCGCACATGCAACGCTACGGCACCACGCGCGAACAGTTCGCGATGGTTTCGGCCAAGAACTCCGTGCACGGCAGCCTCAACCCGAAGGCGCAGTACCGCGACGTGATCACGGTGCAGGATGTGCTGGCCGCGCGCGAGGTCTCGTGGCCGCTGACGCTGCCGATGTGCTCGCCGATCGGCGACGGCGCGGCTGCAGCGATCATCGTCAGCGAGCGCAAGGCACGCGAGCTGGGCATGCGGCGCGCGGTCCGGGTTGAGGCCTCGCAGCTCACCAGCGGCTGGGACTTCGCCGAGGGCGGGGAATCGGTGGCCGAGGGCTCGGTGCGCGCGCTCTACGAGGCGGCAGGGATCGGGGCGGCGGACATCGACTGCATCGAGCTGCACGACGCCTCGGCACCCTCCGAGCTGATGTACTACGAGTATCTCGGCCTGTGCCCGAAGGGCGAGGGCGGGCGCTTCGTCGAGGAAGGGCACTCGCGCCTCGGCGGCGCGAAGCCCGTGAACACCTCGGGCGGGCTGATGCGCAAGGGGCATCCGATCGGTGCCACGGGGCTCGCGCAGATCGTCGAACTGACCGAGCAGCTGCGCGGCGAGGCCGGTGCACGCCAGGTGGCCGGTGCCAAGGTGGCGCTGGCCGAAAACGGCGGAGGCTACATCGGCACCGATGCCGCGGCGATGGTACTGACGCTGTTGTCGCGCTGAACACATCGCGCAGGCATCCCGGCCGGGATGCGCGGCGACCGACACGGTCGCCGGAACGAATAAACACAACAAGGGTAGACAGCACCCGTGAGCGACGAGAGGATTCTCGCCAACCTGATCGCGAAGCAGGCCGCCCGGCACGCGGAACGGGAAGTGCTCTGCTTCGTCGACGTGCTGCCCGACGGCAGCTTCGCCGAGGAGCGACGCACGTTCCGCCAGCTATGGGACAACGGCCAGCGCATCGCGCAGGCGCTGCAGGATGCCGGCATGCGCGCCGGCGAGAGCTTTGCGCTGCTGATGCAGAACCATCCCGAGTTCGTCGACGCGATGGTCGGCTCGAGCATCGCCGGCACCGTGTTCGTGCCCGTCGATCCGCGCACGCGCGGCGAGAAGCTCGCTTTCATGCTGGGCTTCTCCGGCTGCCGCGGCGTGATCTGTGCCGATTACGCGCTTGGCCACCTGATGGCCGTGATCCGCGAGCTGCCGCAGATACGCTGGGTCTGGGTGCTGCGCACGGGGGCCGTGCAGCACCTGCACGCATCGAGCGTGAACCCGCGCTGGCTCGACGAGGTGCTGCCGGTCGCGGTCCCCGCGCTGCCGGTCGCGGTGGACAGTCCCGAGCAGACCATCCAGATGCTGTTCACCTCCGGCACCACGGGCGATCCGAAGGCGATACTCGCGAACTACCTGCGCTTCCACGCGGTGGGCTCCATCGGCCCGCTGATCGGCTGGACCGAGGCGGACGTCTTCTACACCGGGCTGTCGCTCACGTCATCGATCCGGCGGCATCGGCATCATCGAACGGTTCATGTCCGACATCCTGGGGATCGAATGGGCCGTGGCCGGCACCGTGAACCGAGCGCCTCCAGCACGCCATCTCGCCGCTGATCGAAGACAAGATGCGGGCAGGCGGTGGGATGTCCCAGCGCGGCCAGCATCTTGTCTTCGATCAGCGGCGAGATGGCGTGCTGCAAACGCTCGGCTTCACGGTGCGCCACGGCCCATTCAATCCCCAGGATGTCGGACATGAACCGTTCGATGATGCGATGCCGCCGGATCGATGCCTCGGCGACTTCGTCACCATGCTTGGTCAGCACAATTTCGCCGTCGATCTTGACGTAGTCCATCGCGCGCCATGCGTTGCAGGGTCTGCGAGACGGTCGGCGGTTTCAGGCCCAACCGATCGGCCAACCGCGCGTTGATGATCTTCTGCCCCGTCGCAGAGGCTTCATCGCGCATGTTGTAAATCGCTTCCAGATAATTCTCGTACGTTTCGTGAGTTTGTAATCGATCGACATGCTCCCCCGCGTGTGGAATCTTCCGAAAGTGCGATAACCTTCGGAAGGTTTTGGCTATTAGACATGTGGTCGAGAGCCTAACCGCCGCCAACCACGTTGACAATTCGTTTTCAGCTCTCTGACATCCCTTGGTAAGGGTTAGTATAACCCAATTTTGCTCAGGGAGACAGACTATGTTAGCGGGATCCCTTCTGGGGTTACGCGAGGGTATTGAGGCGGCGTTGATTATCAGCATTGTGCTGGGGATGCTGAAGAAGATGAATCGTTACGATCGTGCGCCGGTGGTGTGGCTGGGTGTAGCAGGGGCCGTGATGCTGAGCATCGCGACGGCGATTCTGCTGGTGTGATCGGCGCGGAGTTTGAGGGGGCGGCCGAGCAAATCTTTGAAGCATGCACCATGCTGTTCGCGGCGGCTATATTGACGTGGATGATCTTCTGGATGCAGAAGCAGGGCCGCCAGATTCAGAAGGGTCTGGAAGCCGAGGTGCGCGAAGCGCTATCGGGTCGGCAGACCGTGGCGCTGTTTTCGGTGGCGTTCTTCGCCGTGCTGCGCGAAGGCATCGAACTGGCGCTGTTCCTGACGGCCGTGAATTTTTCCGCTCCCCTCGTGGGAGCAGAAGCGCCCATCCTGGGCTGGCTGGGCGGCATTCTCGGCTTGATTGCGGCAGCCATCATCGGCTGGTTGATGTACGAATCGGCCATCAGCTCAACTTGCGCCGCTTCTTCCAATTCACCAGCATCGTGTTGATCTTCTTTGCAGCCGGTCTGGTGGGCCACGCGGTCGGGGAACTCAACGAACTTGGCTGGATGCCACCGGTAATCGAGCACGTCTACGATCTCAATCACCTGGTTCCCGATACCACTCTGTTCGGACAGTTTTTGAAGGCATTGTTTGGTTACAATGCTAATCCGTCACTGACCGAGATGCTGGCTTACGTCGGCCGTACTTTGTGGTCGTGTTGGGGCTGATGCGCTACTTCAATCGCAAGTCCGCCGAAAAAGCGACGGTGACCGTATGAGCGAGCGTTTCACACTCTTTCGGGCGCAGTCGGCCTGCGGTCGACGTGAGTGGCGCTGCTATGGCTGGCGCGTGCAGCGCGAATTCTGATCGACAGCGGGTGGAGGTGGGTTTGTCCACTTTTGGCATGGCACTCTCAACGAATACGGTGAAGACCGGCCCATAACATTTGTCGTGAAGAACAATGCCACCGATCAGACACACGAATTTGTCGTGGCCCAGACCGAAACCCTGCCGGCTGGCCAGATTCCCGTTAATCCCGACACGCATATTGTCTCAACGAAGAATCGCTGACGGTATTGGCGGCGAGGTCGAAGACGTCACAGCGGCGCGATCAAGCGGGGTGACGCTCGATCTGAAGCCCGGCCGCTATGTGCTGTTGTGCAATCTCGGCGAGCCACGATCAAAGCGGCATGCATGCGGAATTCACCGTAACACCTTGACGGATGGTTGTGTTTCACGGAAGGGGCGTGGCTAACCGCGCCCCTTCCGTTTGACTTTGCTTTCAATTCCGCCATAATCTCGCGTGATCCTCGATCACGGGAGACCGATATGTCGTTCAAACTCAGCGTACGGCAAGGGCCCCGCCCCAACCTTGTCTTCGAACTCGATCAGCCCGGTTACGTGATCGGGCGCGAAGCGGGCAACGAAATTGTCATCGAAGATCCACAGGTCTCGCGCCGTCACGCGCAATTGACGCGGCAGGGCAACTCGTATCTCATCGAAGACATCGGCAGCACCAATGGCACCTATGTAAACGGTAAGCGCGTCACGGCGCCCACGCTGCTGGCTAACGGCGACATGATCGGCCTGGCCGATACCGTGATCATCGCCGTGCAAGTGCCGCTGTCAGCGGGCGAGGAAGCCACGGTGGTCAGCGAAGCAGCCTATTATGCCCCACCCACCGTGCCGGCTTTCACGCCGCCCGTCGTTCACCCGCAGCCAGCGCCGCAGCCTGCGCCGCAGCCGGTTTATGTGCCGCCGCCCGTTCAGCCAGCGCCGCCGGCGTCGGTCTACGCCGCCCCGCAGTACGCTGCTCCACAATATGTGCCGCCGCAGTACGCACCACCTCCGGTCGATTACTCCGACGCTAACCCCGCCGCGGATAAACGCCGCACTATGCTCATCGGATTGGGTTGCCTGGGATTGCTGTTAGTGGTGATGTTGGTGGCCTTTGTGGCGTGGTCGTTCATCGATTGCCAATCCTTCTCGTCGGTGTTCCCGTTCCTCTTCCCGCCGTTCTCGTGTACGTGAAAGTAGGTTAGGAAACCAGTAAACAAGGAAGCCCGCAATTCGAATGAATCGCGGGCTTTTATGATCTTTCGGGAATGTACCGTGAAAGACTAAAACGAATTCAGAATGAAAACGAATTGCCTGCCGCTTCATTCGCTGTTTTCTAAATTCGATGTAGTCTTTGGCCGCGATCATCACGGCGATTTCCGACGACCCCGCTTTTATTTGCGCCTATCCTGCCGATCAGCATTCTATTTTCTTCTCCAGCAAATCACCTCATCGTGCTTCACGGCTTCAATGCGCCCCTGTTCTTCCAGCCAATCCAGATGCCCGATCGTTTCCGATAGTGCCAGAAATGAATCGATGCCGTTCAAGCGGCCAAACAACGGCTCGACAATCTGAAACGCCGATCGTTCCTCGTCGCCGATCATGAGTAGAATCATCGCTCCGCGCGGCGCTCGTGAAAATGCAGGCGCTGCCGCACCACTTTGTCCACGTCGTGCACCGGCTCGCCGTGCGACGTCCACGCGATCGAGCGGTTTCAGATCGACCACGCGCTGCAAGTGCTGAATATATTGCACCAATCGATGCGGTCGCGGCCCGCCGTCGGGATCAGGCTCGACCATCGGGTTGCTGCTGATCTCGCGCAAGAGATGATCGTTCGATAACAGCACGCGTGATTCCGAATCAAAGAACGTGATCAATCCGCCCGCATGGCCGGGCATGTGATAGACCTGCCACGCCCGATCTGGCCATCTCCACCCGATCGCCCTCATCCAGCGTCCGGTCGACCGGCACCGACTCGGCAAAGCGATCGCCCACGCGGCGGCTGTCCGCCACGCGCTGACGTTCACTCGGCGGGCACACCGGCCTCGATCATGATCTGCATGTAGAAGTCATTGCGCTGCGCGCGGATCGACTCGTAGTTTTCCAACGTCACGCGATTGTGGCGATGCGTCCACACCTCGGCGCTCGACGCGCACCAGTTCCGCCGTCAGCCCGTAGTGATCGGCGTGCGCGTGCGTGATGATGATCCGGCGCAGATCGCGCACCTGCAAGTCCAGTGCGCTCAACTCGCTTGCAGCGCAGCCGCGCGAATCCGCGCTGGCGTGAGCCCGTGTCGATCAACGTGATCGGATCCGTCAGCGCCACATAGCAATTCACCGGCCCCACCGCAAACGGCGTCGGCACCACAATCTGATACAGCCCATCGACAAGACTGTCAGTCGGCATTCCTATCTTTTCCTTTGCTCACCTGTGCAACAAAAAGCACGAGGCATGTCAAATCAGGCGGCTTTGCCAACAACCAGCCATCATCCGCACCATCAGCCATCAACTTGCATCCAGCTACTATCATTCCTTCGGCTTGCTCTTCACCATGATCGTCCACGTGCCGCGCTGCGTGCTTGATCGTTTTGATTCTTCACCACGACGTTGAAGGTCACAAAGCCGCCCGCCGTGCCCACCGCTTTCTTCTGCGTTCACTTCGGCTTCGGTGTGAATCGTGTCGCCGATCTTGATCGGGGCGCGGAACTTCCACTCCATCGACGTGAAGGCTTCCACCGTCCGATCGAGAAAGCCCATCTGCATCGCCAGGCCGGTCGCCACCGACAAGCCCAACAGGCCGTGCGCCACGCGCTCGCCAAACGCCGAGGTCTTGGCATATTCGGCATCGACGTGAATGGCATTCCAGTCGCCGCTGATGCCCGGCAAACGTCATGATGTCGGCTTCGCTGATGGTGCGGCCGCCGGTTTGCACCTTGTATCCCGGCTCCATATCTTCGAAGAATAAACCTCGCGGTTGTGTCATGCTGCCTCGCTCCTCACCCAAGATGGCGCGATTGTAAAGAGATTAGCTGAATGGTCAATCGTCCAACCGGCAAGCGCTAATCATCTGCCAGCCACACTCGACTGCGCTGAGGGCTTCGGCAATCGCGCACCAAGACACTGATTGCACGCCCGATCGCAGCTCACCCTCATCTGCCGCAGCCGCCCGCGCGCGCGTCAAGTGATCGATCATCTGCCCGACCACTTCCGGCGACGTGTCCAATTCGCGCGCCATCTGATCGACCGTGACCGTGCCGCCTCGCTTCAAGCGGGTCATCAATTTATCGAACATGGCTGCTCCTTCACAAGATGCGACTACGTGATTTGATACACCACCAACCCAACCCCAAACGAGATCACCGCCAACATGCCGATCGTGAACAACGTCCACTTCCACGAGCGCGTCTCCTGCCTGATCGCGCCGATGGTCGCCGCGCACGGAATGAACAACAGCTGCACCACCAGAAAACTCAACGCCGCCGCCGGCGTAATGACCGTGCCCAGCGTCGCCGCCAGCCGAGGCCGAATTGTCGCCCGTGCCAAACAAAATGCCCAGCGTCGCGATCGAGTTTTCTTTCGCCACGAACGACGCCAGCAGCGCCACCACCAACTGCCAACTCAGGCCCATCAAATTGCCCACGGCGACAGCCACCTTCCCGATCTGACCCAAAATCGATGTCTCGACATTGCCCGTCGGGATCACCGACAGCGCCCAGACCGCCAGCGCCATCACCAGAATCAACGTGCCCGCGTGCTTCACAAAACCGAGCGTCCGCTGCCACACCAGCAGGCCGATCGTGCGCGCATTGGGCAGATGATACAGCGGCAGTTCCATGATGAAGGCGTTGTGCTCGCTCTTCAACAGCGTGCGACTCAACACCATCGCCCACCACGCCCAGCACGCTCAGATTCAGCGTCACCAGACCCAACGCCACCAGCGGCGCAGCCGCGCCGAAGAAGGCCGGTGTCATAAACGCCACCACCGCCATGCGCGCCGTGCACGGCACCAGCGGCATCAGCACGATGGTCATCAACCGCGCCTTGTCCGCTTCGATCACGCGCGTGCCCGTAATCGACGGCACATTGCAGCCCAGCCCTAAAAACATGGGCAAAAACGATTTGCCGTGCAGCCCCATCAAGCGCATGAAGCCGTCCATCAAATACGCCGCCCGCGCCATGTAACCGATGTCTTCCAGCATGGCCATGCCCGCGAAGAAGAACACCAGAATCGGCACGAAGGTCAGCACCGTCCCCGCCCCGCCGATGACGCCATCGACGATCAGGCCTTGCAGCCACGCGGGCGCATTCGCCAACAGGCGCTGGCGATGCGCGACAGACCGTGAATCACCGCTCACGTCCAGCCAGTTCTGCACCGGTTGCCCGATGGCGTACGTCAGCTGAAACAACGCGCCCAGTACCGGCCAGCACCCCCAACCCCCACACCGGATGAGTGGCGGCCCGATCGAGCCGCGCCGTCAGCGAGCGGCGACGTGGTGCGTCGCGTCACCGCTGTCTTCACCGCGCGCGAAATCCACGCATAGCGCGCGCCCGCGATCATGATCGGCGCATCGGGTGCGCCTGCAGCACGCGACTCGAAGGCATCGATGCTCTTTGGATTCAAGATCTTTCGCAGTTGATCGATCAACGCGCGATCGCCTTCCTGCAACTTCAACGCCGCCCAGTGCAACGGATAAACTTCCGGCAACGTCGCCGCCACGATCGTTCGATCTCGTCCAGCGCTCGATCGAGTTTGGGCGACAGCGCCGGCAGATCGATCGGGAGTTGAGCGGCGCACGCGGCTTCAATCGTCGCGCTGATCAACGGATCAACGCCCACGTTCTTCGCCGCGATCAAATCAAACACGGGCACGCCCAGCGCTGCACTCAACGCGGCGGTTCGATGCGCATGCCGTTTTGCGCGGCCACATCCAGCATGTTCAGGCCCACCACCAGCGGCAGGCCCAACTGCACCAACTCGGCCACGAGATACAAACTGCGTTCGAGGATAGCCGCATCGACGACGGCGATGACCACGTCGGGGTGTTGCGTCAGCAGGTATTCACGGGCGATGAGTTCTTCGGGCGAATTCGCGGTCAGGCTGTACGTGCCCGGCAAATCGACCATGTCCAACGTGACATCGCCGCGCGTACACGAACCGATTTTCTGCTCGACGGTCTTGCCCGGCCAGTTGCCCACGTGCTGATTCAGCCCCGTGAGCAAATTGAAGATCGGTCGATTTGCCGACATTGGGTTGTCCGGCCAACGCGACATGAATCCGCGTCATCGCCGGCGCGCTGGCGACGCGGACTTCTTCCAGCGTCGTCGCGCCGGCCGTTTCGCAACACGCTCCGCTCATTAACCAATCCTTCGCGCGCGAATGCGCCCGCTTCGCTGCGGCCCAACGCCACGCGCGTATGAATGACGCTCACGATCACCGGCCCGCGCCCGCGATTGCGCACCATCGCCACACGCGAACCGGGCACGAAGCCCAGCGCGGCCAACCGTCCCACGATTGCGCCCGCGCCGCTCAACGATTCGATCTCGGCTTCATCGCCCGCCGGTAATTCATCTAGCCCAATCGGTGTCATGCTTGGCTTCCCTTGCAGTGTTGGCACAGCCCGGTCAGACTCAAATTGACTTTTGTCACTTCCACGCCGCATTCGCTTTGCACTTGCGCGCGCAAAGCCGCGACGTGTTTCGATTGAAACTCGGTGACTGCGCCGCAGTGCGTGCAGGTGAAGTGATAATGTTCGGTCGGTGGGGTAGGCTCAAAGACTTCGCGGTGACTGTCTTGATCGTAATACTGCGCCTTGATCAAGCCGCGCTCTTTCAACAGCGCCAGCGTGCGGTAGACTGTCGAGGGGTTGATGGTGCGATCGCGCCGTTGGGCGCGCGCGGTGATGTCATCGGCTGTCAGATGTTCATGTGAGGCCGCGATGACGTCGAGGATGATGGCACGCTGGCCCGTCATCCGTCCGCCTTCGGCCGCAATCGCCTGTTTCGCTTGATCGATAAATAGACTCACGGCGTATCCTTGTTGCAACTGACTTGCAATAAGGATACGCCGTGAAGGGCACTTCGGGCAGTGACAACCGTCCCGATAGCGGGGTACGGTTGTCACGGAAAAAGCCTGACGTAAGGGTTTAGTCAGCAATTCTCAATCTGGCAAAAATTGCTCCCGCTGGATGACAATCCAGCGGTTGGAAGCGGCGGACGTCGTCCGTCTTGAGCCTTTACCTTGCTTTTTCAGGTCAAACTGAGAATTGCGGTTTAATCGGCCAGCGCCAGCGCAGCGCGTACTCGCCGCCCTGTTTTTCGCGCACGAAACCCACCACGTCCAGCCGCAGCAACAAGCCCACGCACACCGCCAGACCGATGGCTTCCAGAATGAACACGCTGCTGTACGCCATCGCCAGTGAACCGGTGAGCGCCAGCATCACATCGCGCACGATGCCGCCCAGCGCCGATGCCCACGCCGCGCGACACCAACTGGATCATCGTCCACAGACCCAGGTACGCGCCCGCCGCCTGATTGGTTGTCATCGCCATCAGCAAGCTCACCCCGCCGATGGTGTACGCGCCGAACCCCAGACCGAACACCAGCAGCGCGGGAGTGATCAGCCAGCGGATGTACGCCAGGCCGGACACGGCCAACAACAGCAGGCCCACGATCATCACGCTCAGGCCAATCAGCGCGGGCAGCGATTGCTGTTCCGGCCGCCGCTTGCGCGTGAGGATGGCCGTGATGATCATCATCACCAGCACGCCGGTGCCGAAGTAGGCGGTGAAGCGCGTGGTCTGCTGCACGTCCAGCGCAAACACGTCACCGCCGAACGGTTCCAGCACGGCATCCTGCGCGAACGATGCGATCGCGCCCAGCGACAGAAAAATGGCAAAGCCCCGCGCGCGCCGATCGGCCCACATGCTCTTCAGCATTACGCGCAGGCTGGGGCGGCTTTCCTGCGGAGCGATCTCTGCGCGCCGTCACTTTGCGATCTTCGCGGAAGATGGAGAAGAACCAGAACAGCGCCGCCACAATCCCCGTGAGGATGGCCAGCGTCTGGAATTTTTCCGGCGAATAGACGGGCAGCAAACGGCCAAAGACGATCGGGGAGATGGCAAAGCCCAGCAGCAGCAAGGTCTGCGCGATGCTCATCGCTACGCCGCGTTTGGCGGCCGGGGTGCGATCGTGGATCAACGCCAAATACGGCCCGCCGGAGATGGCCGTGCCCGCGCCGTAGGCGATGAAGATCACGAGGGCCATCAACCACCCGATCGGATCGCGCAGATCCACCGAGAGGCGCAGCAAGCTGATCGGCAGAAGGATGACCGCCAGCAGCATCAACGCGCGTCCGATCCAGATGTAGGGCGTGCGGCGCAGGCCCACGATGGGCCGCGTGTCCGATCGGAAGCCGGACCAGATCGAAAGCGGCGCGAGCAGGTAACGCAGCGCCAGCAGGATCGAAACCGCGCTCGCGCTGGCGCCCAGATCGACGATCATTAAGCGATTCCACACCGACGCGGTGAGGATGTCCACCAGCGCCGAGCCGAAATTAAACGAGCCTAACTTGAGCGAGCGCCACACGCTGAAACGCGAAGATGATTCCATAGCGATCTACTCCAACCACGTCGTGCGATCTTCAAACGACGGACGATCATACGGCGTCGGCGTTTCCACCGGGTAGCCGATATACACAAATCCGATCAAGTGCTGATCGGCTTCCCAGCCGAAGAAGTGCTTGATGGCCGGATCGGTGGCCGAAGGCCCGCTGCGCCAGATCGCGGCCAGTCCCAGCGCGTGCGCGGCCAACAGCATATTTTGCACGGCTGCGGCTGTGGCGCAGATATTCTCAATCTCTTTGGCTTTGGGTATGGCCCGGCTTATCGACGGCCACCGCGATGACAACCGGGGCGCGCAGGGGCTTCATGCGATCTTTCTGCAAATCTTCCTCGGTGGCCTCGGGCTTGTTCGCTTTAGTCGATTGCGCCATCGCTTCGCCCAGCTTCTCACGGCCTGCCCCCGTCAAAACGACAAAGCGCCACGGGCGCACCTTGTAGTGATTGGGCGCTTGCACGGCGGCGGACAACAGCTGCTCAATCAATCCGCGCGCTACCGGATCGGGTTTCATTTTTCCAGCCGAGTAGCGCGTGTGAATGGCTTCCAACACATCCATGTACTCCTCCAGTAAACAAAAAATGTGGCGAAGTTCATTCGCCACATTGATTCTATCATGTCGCCCCAAGTCGGGCGATCTGTTGCGCGGCAACCTGGTTACGCTTCACTGGCCTCTTCGCGCGTGTGTGTCTTGATCTCGGCCGACCTCAGCGCCGCCTGCCGGCGCGTCCAGAAATTCTCAGTGGTGAAGAGGATCACCGCCGCCCAGACCAATCCGAAGCCGACGAATTGCGTACGCGTGAACGCCTCACCGTAGATCACCACGCCGAGCAAAAATTGCATTGTCGGTGTGATAAATTGCAGAATGCCGATCAGCGACAATGGAATGATCCGCACCGCCGAGGCGAACATCAACAGTGGGACGACAGTGACAATGCCCGCGCCGATGATGAGCAGCGTCGTGACGCCGTCGGTATGCAGAAAAGCACCCTGACCGTTGGCTTCAGCCAAGATCAGATAGAGCAGCATCGGCGCAAAGATCACACCGGTTTCCAACGACAGACCGTGCAGCGCGCCCAGCGGCGCCATTTTCTTCACCAGACCGTACAACCCGAAGGAAGTCGCCAGAATTAACGCAATCCACGGCGGCGCGCCACTGACCAGCGTGAGATAGATCACGCCGGCCGCCGCCAGTCCCACCGCCAGCCACTGCAGCCGCTGCAAACGCTCGTGCAGAATAAGGACGCCGAGCAGCATGCTCAACAACGGATTGATGAAATAGCCCAGGCTGGCTTCGACGATATAGCCGGCGTTAACGGCCCATACGTAAACACCCCAATTGATGCTCAGCAGCACGCCGGCGACGAAGTACATGCGGATGATGCGCCAGTGGAATGCTTCGGCCCGGAAGGCGCGCCACTGCCGCACCACCGTCAGCACAATCGCCAGCAGCACAAATGACCAGACGATCCGATGCGCCAGTAGTTGCAAAGGCGGTACAGCGTGCAGCCATTTCCAGTAAATGGGAAATAGCCCCCAGATCGCATAAGCCCCAATCGCCAGCCACACACCTTTTCTCATCGATAGATTCCCCAGTCTTCCTGCTGCAAAATTGCGCGCAAGTATAGGCGCGATCGGAGGGATGGTCAATCGGGGCAAACAAAAACCCGATCGAGCCACACGCTTTTTCTGGTTCTTCGCGGGTTGGAAGCGTGAGCGGGGAGAGAAACCGGGTTTCTCCGATCCAAATGGAATTGAACGGTGATGATGGAGAAACCCGGTTTCTGCGCGAACAAAAACCCGATCGAGCCACACGCCCGATCGGGTTATTTCACGATCAATCCTGCTTGAACTATCGCATCAGACTGACTTGGGCCGTACGATGATGACCAGTCCCAGCGCCACCAGAATCAGCGGCCACCAGCGGCCCGCGAATTCCAGCACGTTCAGCGCCGCGCCGCCCAGCATCAACCCGCCGCCGATCAGCGCCATGATCGTGCCGGGGATCAACGCCCACCACTGCGTGTCGTGCGTGAACAACTTCGATAATACGGTGATGAGGAACCAGCCCAGCGCAAAGCCGATGAAGAACACGCCGCCCTGCGCGTTGCTGTTGCCGGCCACGGTTGAGCTTTGCTGTAAGATGGCGCCCAGACCGATGCCGGTGAGAATGCCGCCGGGGATGAGGAAGCCCACCTGCCGCCCGATGACGCCCGCGACGAGGAAGAGTCCGCCCAGCGCCGGCAGGAACAACAAGCCCAGCGATTCGACTTTGATGTTTTGCGCCAGCAGCACCAGTAATCCGATGGCGATCAGCAGCGCGCCGCCGATCATGGCCTCGCGGCGATCCGATGAGTGAGTGGTGTTCGTTGAAGTAGACATGCAGTGCCTCCTGAATGTTGCGCGTCTTGCGCTTTGATAATTTGACAGACTTCCGTCATTGCGAGCGTTTCTCAGCGAAGCAACACATGCGGTGCAGTGCTCCCGTCTCTTTGACGGTCGGCGGGGATTGCTTCGTCGCAAACACCGCTCCTCGCAATGACGCCGATGGTGTTTGTTTTCAGAACTGTGCCTAGGATACCAAAAACCGACCGGCTTGTGATGTGCCGGTCGGCCTATTGCGAGGCATATTGTGGGATGTGACGCTCCCTCCCCTGTTTACAACGGGGGAGGGTCGCGGTGGGGGTTAAAGCAATCCCAATTCTTTGGCGCGGGCCACGGCCTGCGCGCGATCGCGCGCCTCCAGCTTGCTGAGGATATTGCTGACGTGGTTCTTGGCAGTGCCTTCGGCGATGAATAACTTTTCGGCGATCTCTTTGTTGCTCGATCCGGCGGCGATAAGGCGCAGCACTTCGATTTCGCGGTCCGATAATTCACTGGCAGCCGCTGGGGCAGGTGGCGCGATCGGGTTTTGCGTGACCAGATTGACCAGCTTGCGCGCCATCTCCGGCCCGATGGGACTTTGCCCCTTGGCGGCTGCTCGGATCGCATCGGCTAATTGTTCCGACGGCATGTCTTTCAGCAGAGTAGCCGCACGCGCCGGCGCGCAGGCCGGACATCAGATATTCGTCGTCGTCGAACGTGGTGAGGATGATGATCTGCGTGTTGGGTAAAATCGATCGGATGGTGCGGGTGGCCTCGACGCCGTTGACGTGCGGCATCTGGATGTCCATCAAGATCACATCGGGCCGCTGGGCTTTCGCCAACTCGATCGCTTCGTTGCCGTCCCCGGCCTGCGCCACAATCTCGATGTCGTCGGACAAGGCCAGCAAGGTCGCGAGACCTTCCCGCATCAAGCGCTGATCGTCGGCAATGAGAACTTTGATCGTTTCCATGTTACACCGCGTGTTCCAGCGGCAGCGTCACTTCCAACACGAAGCCGCCTTCCAGATGATTTTCAGCCAACAGCGTGCCATTCAACGCAGCGGCTCGTTCGCGCAGCGCGCTAAGTCCCACGTTATCCTCGCCGCCCTTGCGGCCCAGGCCATTATCGCGCACGCGCAAACTCACCGCATCGGCATCGTACGCCAGCCGCACGTTGGCGGCGCTGGCGCGCGCGTGTTTGCGGATGTTGGTCAGCGACTCTTGCGTGGCGCGATACAGCACGGTTTCGATTTCGGGCGAGATGGCGCGCGCAATGCCGGTCTGTTCAAACGTCACCATCAACCCGGCGTCGCGGCTCGTTTCGATCAGGGCGCGGATCGCTTCGGAGAGCGGCTTGTCTTCCAGCGGCGTGGGACGCAGCGCGGACACCGATCGCCGCACTTCGTTCAAGCCTTCCGACGCCAGTTGTTTTGCTTTGACAGCCGCTTCTTTGGCGCGCGGGGGATTGGAATCGATGAGCTTGGTGACGACTTCCAGCTGCACGTTGATGACGGTGAGATAGTGGCCCAACGTGTCGTGAACTTCACGGGCCAACCGGTTGCGTTCGCGCATCGTCGCCAGTTGTTCCACCTGCGCGGCATATTCGGCTAGCCGCTGATTGGCCTGCTGCAATTGTTGCCGCGCCTGTCGTTCACTGGTGGCCAGCTGCGTGAAGACCATCGATGAACATGAAACCCGCGCCCAGACCGAGCACGATTTGCTGTGGCGGCGATTCGAGACCGGCGCCGATGGCATACGCCAGTCACCGCGCTTAACACAAATTGGCCAGCGCGTAAGCCTGGCAGGCGCGGCAGACTCGCCCTGGGCGGCGCGACAATCAGGAACGACAGCATGGTGGTCAGGAAGAAGTAATCGCTGAGGATGGTCAGCACGATGACAAGCATGCGTCTGGACGATCAGGACGAAGGCGATGACGAACCCGCGGCCGGGGTGCTCGTGGCGCGCGCAGCGATCGGAAACGCAGCGTCAAACGATCACCACGCCGATCACGTACGGCAACCAGTAGCCGGTCGTCCACAGGCTGTTGACGCTGAGCAGGGTGACGACCGGAGAACGCTGCGATGGTGATATACATCGCCGAATACTGCCCGAAATCGGTTTGATCGTCGGCTTAAGGCGTGAGGCGATCGGGTTGGGCATAAGCGATCGGAGGTTGGCTTAGCGCCGGATGGATTGAATCAGCAGGACCACGCCCAACCCGATCAGCAGGATCGCGCCGATCGCGCCGACGTTGCCGCCGCTGAAGAAGGCGGCCAGGATAAAGCACACGCCGGTGCTGATGACGAACATCCAGAAGCCCACCTTCATGGTGTCGCCGCCCCAATGGCCCACGCGCGCGGCGAGGAGCAAGCCCAGCCCCACGGAGGCCGGGATGAGCGTCCAGATGTAAGCCCACGATCCCCAGTTGTCGGCGAAGATGTTGTAGAAGAAGATGACGCCCAGCCCGAACAGGATGGTGCCCGGCACGAGCAGCCCGGCCAGATTCTGGCGATCGCGCGGCATCAGCAGCACCGGCAGATAGAAGCCCGCGCCGATGATGAAGAAGATGATGGGCCAGACCTGCCCGAAGTCGATGTGAAATACGTTCAGCGCCAGAGAAAGATCGCCGCCGATCAGAATGAGAATGCCGCCAACCACAACGGAGGTGCGGCTTTCATTAGCGCTGACGGCGGGAACAGCGGGCGGTTGCACCTGCACTGGCGGAACAGGCGGCGGCGTTTCTGGCGGCGCGGGAGGTGTTGCAGTCGAATTGGTGTCGTTCATCGGAATTTCCTTGTATGGCAGATGTCGTCCCCCGACAGTTTCTAGTATACTCACATCCGCGCGCGATGCAATAGGCGCGGCGCAAGTTATCGGCAATTGATAGGCGGTTGGTAGGTGGCGGTTAGCAGTTGGCTGCTAGCGGCTGGCAAATAGCAGGTGGCGGTTGGCAGGTGGCCAATGGCTGAGCATCGTACGCCTTGTCACGAAGCCCCCGCAACGCAGTGGAGCAGGGTTGATCATTGTTCATTGATCATTGTTCATTTATAATCAGCCTATGACTATCAAAGGTGTGATCTTCGATCTCGGCAGCACCCTCATCGAGTTTCGCGGCGAGTGGAGCGACATCTTCCAGCGCATGTCCGTCGATCTGATCGCTTATCTGCGCGCGCACGGCTACGTCATGGATTTCGAGAAATTCGATCGGCGGTATCAGGAGGTTGTCGATCAATTCTACACGCGCGGACAGCAGGACTGGATCGAGTACACGGCAGAGTACACGCTGCGCTACACGCTGGCGGAATTCGGCTATCCCGAAGTGCCCGATGAAGTCCTGAAGGGCGGATTAGCCGCAGCTTATGCCGAGGGCGAATTGTTGTGGCAGCCGTTCATCGACGTGTACCGCACGCTCGATACGCTGGAAGCGCGCGGCTACAAGATCGGCTTGATCTCCAATGCGCGCGACGCGGCCAACGTGGAACGCCTGATCGATAACGCGCAGCTGCGGTCGTGGCTGGACCCGATCGTGATCTCCGCCAACGCCGGGGTGCGCAAGCCCAATCCGCACATCTTCAAGATCGTGCTGGATTACTGGAAATTGCCGCCGGACCAAGTGGTGATGGTGGGCGACATGCTGGGCGCGGATGTTCTCGGCGCGCACAACGCGGGGCTGCGCGGCGTGTGGGCGACGATGCAGACCGAGCGCGAAGCGAACGCGGCCCACCTCCACACGATTGTGCCGGATGCGACGATTGCGAGTTTGTCGGAACTGCCGGGGCTTCTGGAAAACTGGTAAAAGGAAACAGGTAGGTAGACACGTAGATACGGAAACAAAGTATTTACAAGCTGTTTACACTCATTTTACAAGCCGCGCTTATACTGCTCATAGCCCCATTTGTCATTTGTCATTGATCATTGTTCATTGCTCATTGTTCCCATGTCTCTTCGCACCCGTCTCCTGCTCAGTTACGCTTTAGTCATCTTCGTCTGTGTGGCGATCATGGGCGTGGCGCTGCTGTTCCTGCTGCGCGATGCGCCCACGCAAAAACGCTTGATGACGGCCGGCTGACGCTGGAAGCGGGCGTCATCCAGCGCTTGATTCGCACCCCGCTGCAAAACAACGTGCCGCCCGAACAGATCATCCGCCGCTTGCAGAACATCGGCAATCGCACGGATACGCGCATCCTGCTGATCGACGAGCAGAGCGGCCAGGTGCTGGGCGATACGAGCGACACCCTGACCGTCAAAACCTGTTCGACGCTCGGCTCGCCGGTACGGTTCAACAATACCGCTCATCGGCGAATTCGATGCCGACGGCGACGCACTGGCTGTATTCCACGGGCACGCTGCTCAATCGGCGCGACAGCTGGAAGTGGTTGCGGCGCGTGCCGTACGAAATCACCTCGCCGCTTGCGCGATCCGATCTTTCGCGAGCTGTTGCAGCCTCTGCTGATTGCGCTGGTGCTGGCCTTTGCCGTCTCGATCGTCCTGGCGATCCTCGTCACCCGATCGGTGGTGCGGCCCGTGCAGCATGTGGCGCAGGCCGCGCAGAAAATCACGGCGGGCGATTACGATCAGTCTGTTCCGGTGGAAGGCTCGCGTGAGTTCAAGGAACTGGCGAGCGATTTCAATCAGATGGCGCAGCAGGTGCGCGGCACGCAGCAGGCGCAGCGCGATTTTCTGGCGAATGTCTCGCACGAATTGAAGACGCCGCTGACCAGCATTCAGGGATTCGCGCAGGCCATTCAAGACGGCGCGGCGGGCGACAGCGCCTCGATCCGCAAGAGCGCCACGATCATCTACGACGAAGCCACGCGCATGAATCGCATGGTGGGCGAACTGCTCGATCTGGCGCGCATCGAGACCGGGCAGATTGTGATGCGTCGCGAAGCGGTGCAACTCGATCAGTTGCTGCAGAGCGTGATCGAACGCCTGGCGCTGCGCGCGCAGGAAAGCGGCGTCGCTTTATACACCGACATCGCGGCCGGGTTGCCCGCCATCGTCGGAGATGGCGATCGGCTGGCGCAAGTCTTCAGCAATTTGATCGACAATGCCTTGAAGCACACGCCCAGCGGCGGCAAAGTCACGGTGGCCGCGCGGACGATCAGCGGCTCAGCGGCCGTGAAGCGGGGCACACCCCTGATCGGGTGTAGAGATCAGCGTGGCGGATACCGGCAGCGGTATTCCGCCCGAAGATCTCTCACGCATCTTCGAGCGTTTCTATCAGGTCGATAAATCGCGGGTCAAATCCAAGACGGGCAGCCTGGGGCTGGGCCTGGCGATCGTGAAAGAGATTGTCACCGCGCACGGCGGCACGATTCAGGCGGAGAGCATCGTGGGGCTGGGGACGAAGTTCGTCGTGTGGCTGCCGGTGGAGCGGGTGAAAGCCTAAAACCAATCCCGCTTCCAGAAGATGTACACCGCGGTCCCCGCGGCTCCAAAGGCAATCGTCATCACGATCCAGAAGCCGTGCTCTAAATCTTGGAAGGGCAGGTTGACGTTCATGCCGTAGATGCTGGCGACCAGCATGGGCACGGTCAGGATGATGGTCATCGAGGTCAGCAGTTTCACCACCACGTTGAGGTTGTTGGAAATGATCGAGCCGAAGGCATCGACGGTCTGGTTGAGAATGTTGTTGGTGATGCCGGTCATTTCAATCGCCTGGCGAATTTCGATCAGCACATCGTCCAGCAGCTCTTCGTCGTCGGGATACATCTTGAAAAGCTGGCTGCGCTGCAGGCGTTCCATCATCAATTCGTCGGAACGCAGCGCGGTGGTGAAGTACACCAGGCTCTTCTGGTACTTCAATAGATCCAGCACTTCGCGATTGCGCGGCGTCTTTTGCAGCCGATCCTCCAGTTGATCGATCCCCTTTTCGATGGCGTTCAAATGATAGAGGTAGCGCTGCGCGGTGCTGAGCAAAATTTGCAGCACGAAGCGGTTGCGTTTGCCCGTCGACCAGCCTTTGGCGCGGCCCTGCACAAAATCCGTGAGGATGTCGTTCTCCACTTTGCTGATGGTGACGATGGCGCGTTCGGTGAGAATGATACCCAGCGGCATGCTCACGTAGGGAATGTCGGCCGAGTCGCCTTCGTAGTGCGGCACGCGCAGGATGATCAGCGTCACGCCTTCGTCCTTCTCCGTGCGCGCCCGTTCGTCGATGTCCAGCGGATAGGTGAGATAATCGATCGGGATGCCGAGTTCTTCGCTAACCCGATTGATCTCGGCGGGCAACGGATCGATCACGTTGACCCAGCAGCCGTCGATGATCTCTGGCAGGGATTGCAATTGGGAGTCCAGGGTGTGGTAGTTGTAGATCGTCAACATAGCGGACGTCATGCTCCTCGATGGATTGTCTCAAGTTTAACACGAAAAGAAACAGCGCCAGTGAACAACCTGGCGCTGCTAACAAAGTCTGCTCGTGAAGCGGTTATTTCTCCAGTGCGCCCGCTTCGATCCAGGCGATGATGGCCGCCAACTCTTCCGGCGTCAGCATGCCCATGGCCGGATGCGTAGTGCCCTGCTGGGTTTTCACCAGCACGCTCTTGCCCGGATCACCCGGCACGATGGCCGGCCCGCTCTTGCCGCCCTTCAGCGCGTCTTGATAGGTCTTCAGCGATAAGTTGCCCGCCGCTGAATTGATGTGACACATGGTGCATTTCGCGGTGAAGATCGCCGCAGCTTCCGCCCAGGTCTTAATGGCCGCGGCTGGCGCTGGCGTGGCCGCTGGCGCTGGACCAGACGTGCTGGCTGTTTCTGGCGCGCCTGCTTTGATCCATGTCACGATGCGCGCGACTTCTTCCGGCGTGAATTGGCCGGGATGTCCGCCCTTCTGTTGAACTTGTACCAGCACGCTTTTGTCAGGATCGTCGGGCACGATGGCCGCGCCGCTCTTGCCGCCCTGCACTGCGTCGGCATACGTTTTGAGCGATAGATTGCCCGCCTGCGAATTGACGTGACAGGCCGCGCACTTGGTGTTGATCAATTGATCGATGCCGCCCGTCCAGGCCTCACTGCCACCCGATGGGATAGTGCCGCCCGAAGGTGTCGCGCCGCTGCTGGTCTCCGGTGCGCCGGCTTTGATCCACGCGGCAATCGTCGCCAATTCGTCGGGACTGAGTTGACCGGGATGGCCGCCTTTTTGTTGTACCTGCACGAGCTCACTCTGATCGGGATCGCCTGGAGTAATCGCGCTCTTCACGGCATCCGCATATGACTTGAAAGAGACACCGGCGGTCGCCGTGTTGATGTGACAGGCGCGCGCATTTAGCCGTAAGTATTTTCTCGACATCACTCCACTGCGCGACTGCCGCAGCCGGTGCTGGGGTTGAAGACGCTGCCGGAGTCGAAGCTGCGCCCCCTGTTTCCGGTGCGCCCGCTTTGATCCACGCGATCACACGATCGATCTCTTCCGGCGTGAATTGACCGGCGTGGCCGCCCTTCTGCTGGATCTGCACCAGCAAGCTCTTGTCGGGATCGTTCGGCACGATGGCCGGACCGTCTTTGCCGCCTTTCAACGCGTCAGCATAGGTCTTCAGTGACAGACTGCCCATCGAGGCGTTGACGTGACACGCCGCGCACTTCGCATTGACCAACTGATCGATGCCGCCCGTCCAGCCTTCGCTGGCGGTCGTAGTAGGCGGCGGCGTCAGCTGCGCCACCTGTCTCAGGCGCGCCCGCTTCGATCCACGCGATCACGGTCGCCAATTCGTCAGCGCTCAATTGACCGGCGTGGCCGCCCTTTTGCTGAACCTGTACCAGCACACTGGCGTCAGGATCGTTGGGCACAACCGCCGGGCCGCTCTTGCCGCCTGTCAGCGCACCTTCGTAAGTCTTGAGCGACAGACTCGCCCATGGAGGCGTTGATGTGACACGCCGCGCACTTCGCATTCAGCAGCGGGCTGATCGTCGTGTCCCATGAAGCGCCGACCGCTGTGGGTGGTTTCGCGCCGGGCGTGGGTGTCGCAGTCGGTTGGGGTGTGGCCGTCGGCACCAGGGTGGGCGTGGGCGTGTAAGGCACAAACGCTGGCCCCGCGATCGCCGGCGGCACGGTCTCAATCGCCGTCTTTTCAAACGTGATGAAGCCCAACAGCAGAATGCCAGAGACGATGACGATCACAGCCGCGATGGGATAGAAAATCTTCTGGCGGCGGCGCAGCACAACCAGTGGCACCGCTTTCGTCGCTTGGCCCGCATCGATCAATGCGAGTTCAGCCGGGTGTTCCACTTCCATTTCGTGGCGCGTCATCTTGCCGATGAACATGCTCTTGTTGAAGTGGCGCAGGTGCACGTGATAGAAGTGCCACAGAATGATCGCCAGCGCCGCCAGCACCGCTTCACCGCCGTGCGCGGCTTTGGCCGCCGGGATGAACTGGCCGGGCAGGTAGTTGGTCGTGGCGATGGGGTTCCACATCATGAAGCCGGTGATGATCATGATGAACGTGCCCCACACCACGGCCAGATATTCGGCTTTCTCGGCGTAGTTGTAACGGCCGTAATACGCCTTGTGCTTGCGGCGGCCGAAGTAAAACAGCAAATCGTGCCACAGATGCTTGAGGTCTTCGACGACGGGCATCATGGTCCACGGCACACGCAGCACAATGACCCGGTACAGCACGGCGACGACGTGATAGATGCTGAGGATCATCAGGATGATGGCCGACAGGCGATGCACCACCCGGATCGATTCGATGCCGCCGAACAGATCGATGACGAACTGGCTGAGCGGCGCCGAGGCGAATTTCTGCGGGATGCCTGTGAAGACCAGCATCGAAAAGGAGAGCAGCAAGACGATGTGCTCGATGCGCTGCAAGCGCGCAAAGCGTGTGACGACCTGCACTTCTGCCGGCGGTTGCGGCGCAGATTGCCGGCGCAGATTGCGGCGTCGGGTTTTTCGGTTGCTCGGGTAGAGTCGTGCTAGTCATGGCTCGACTCCTTTTCGGTTGGATGCGTCGGCGGCGGGCGGGGCCGGTGGATTCTTTCTGGCGCGCAGTTTGAGGCGCACGACGGAACTGATGTCGAGCACGACGAGAATCGCCATGGGAATCAGCACGCCCGGAATGAAGATGGTGTAGAAGAGATTCACGTAATAGACCAGCGGATACTTGTCGGGCGAAGGAATGTAGTGCGACAGCCAGGCGTCCGAGAAGTTCTCGGTCGCCGTGGGGTGACAGACCTGGCAGCGCTTCAAGATGTTTTCCTTCACCTGCAAGCCCTTGGCTGGGATCAGTCGGTCGCGGCGATGTCATGCACGCCGTGGCAGTCATAGCAGACCGGCTTGTTGGTCTGCGCGTCGGGGCTTTGCTTTTCAAACAGCGTCACCGTGGTGCCGTGGAAGTCGGCCACGTAGGTGTTGAGCACCTGCGTCGAGATGCCGTACTTGTCCATGATGGCCGGATCGGTGTGGCACTTGCGCGCACAGTCTGGGCGACTTCAAGCGGAACTCCGACGTCGTCGGATCGCCGATGTTGTGCACGCCGTGACAGTCGATGCAGGTGGGCACATCGGGATTGCCTTCTGTCAGCGCCGCGCCATGCACGCTATCGTGATACTGCGCGTAGATCGTGCTGTGGCATTTGGCGCACGTTTCTGGAATCCACAGGCGCGCATCTTGCGTCAACTTGCCCGGTCGCCGGATCGGTCAGGCGTTTCACGGTGTGCGAACCGTGGCAGTCGGTGCAGATGGCGGCGTTGACATTGCCCGCTTGCAGGGCACGACCATGCACGCTGTCATTGGCTTTGTCATACTGATCGGCGTGGCATTGCTGGCACAACGGATACAACTTCAGGCTGGCATCACGCCGATCGACCGCGTTGAAGCCGGGGAACTGCACCGGATTCTCGACGTGCTGCTGATCGAAATTGGTGTGGCACTGGACGCAGTTCAGGTTTTCCTGGCCGTGCACCGAGTTGGCGTGATCTTCGGGATTGACGTACAGGCTCCAGTCTGTCGCCGTTGTAGAGTTTCTTTTCCAGGCTCGGATTATTGTGGCAGGCCAGGCAGGTTTCATTGCTGACCGGTTCGGCCGTGTTGTGGCTGAGCGAGATCCGATCGGGTGCCGCTAAACCGATCGGCTGGGGCGCGGCGATGGCGTACGGCACGATCAGCATCACGCCCAGCAGGATCAGGATCGAAAAGACCCAGGGAAGTCGTCGCATTACGCCTGGCCTCCTTGATCGGGATCGGCTGCTTCACCGGTCAGCCGTTCGTATTCGGCGGCGTGATACTGGCGCATGTCGTCTTCGTTCAAGCGCCCCGTAAACATGCTCAGGTTTAAGCGATCGAACACGACATGGAACAAATGCCAGATGAGCACGAAGATGCCGGCGACGATGGCTTCCGTGCTGTGGGTCAGTTTGGCGGCCGGCACAATGCTGCCCGGCAGCACACTGGTGACCTGAATCGGGAAACCAGATGACGAAGCCCGTGATCACCATGAGGCCGATGCTGAAGAACAGGAACCAATAGGTGAGTTTCTGTTCAAAGTTGTACTTGCCGTACTTCGGCATCCGCTTGGTCAGGAACAACAGATACTTGATCATGTCGCCCGGCGTCTTTGACGTCTTGCCAGTCCGGGAAGATGGCGTGCGACATCTTGCGGCGGGCCAGCAGATAGATGCCGCGCCCCAGATGGTAGATCACTTCCAGCGTCAGGATGATCGCTGCAATGTGGTGGATATTCTGGATCAGTTCCAGCCGTTCGGGCGTTGAGAGAATGCTCTGGCTCCACGACTCGGTGCGATATTTCTGCACGATGCCCGTCAGGAACAGCACCGTGAACGAGCCGAACAGCAGCCAGTGTTCCCAGCGTTGGGCGCGCGTAAAGCGCGCAAAGAAGCGGATGACTTGCACCGTGCGTGTGGCCGGAGCCGCCGAATTGACCGCTCGTGCGGATGTTTCGCCGCTCATTTTAGACTCCTCCTCACTCGATCGACGATGGCGTGAATGATCTGTAACACCACGTAGATGAGGCACAGCCACAGCACGGCCTGCGCGAATTGGATGTAAAAGCGATCGACGGCAGTACAGGAAGGGCGTGCGCTGCGGATCGATCTGGTTGTGGCCTGTCCAGGCCGAGGTCCAGTTCGGTCCGGCGCCGGGGTGGCACTTCTGGCAGGTGGCCAGCAGGTTGTTGGGGTTCACCGTCGATTTTGGATCGCTGGCGGGCAGGATGTCGTGAGTGCCATGGCAGTCGGAGCACACCGCGCTTTCATGCCAGATCGTCGGCCAGTTGGCTTTGTAGACGGAGATGTCCACGCCATGCCACGAGGTTTGATACAGACTGTACACATCGGAAGACAGCCCGTATTTGCTCATGAGTGCCGCATTGGCATGGCAGCCCGCGCACAACTCCGGCGTCTGCGTGCGGAACTGCGCGGTGCGCGGATCATGAATGTCGTGGACGCCGTGACAGTCGGTGCAGACGGGCACATCGGGATTGTCCTCGGTCAATCAGCGCCTTGCCGTGGACGCTGTCTTTGTAGCTGGCGAAGATATCCTGATGGCACTGGCTGCACGTCTGCGAGATTTTCGCGCGCGGTTGATCGGGCGCTTGCACGTCGTGCGCGCCGTGGCAATCGGTGCAGATGGCGGCGTTCAGGTTGCCGGCGGCAGCGGCCTGCGCGTGCATGCTGTCCTGCGCTTTTTCGTAGTTGGCCGAGTGGCATTTCTGGCAGGCTTGATAATACGAGCGGGATAGCTCGCGCTTCGTCTGAAAGTCGATCGGCTGGATGCGGGTAGGTCTTGATGTCCGTGTGGCAGGCTTCGCATTCGATGCCGGCCGGGCTGTGCACCGATGACTTCAGATGATCAGACGAGATGTACAACGAGAGATCCTCGCCGCTGGGCAGGGTCATCTTGAGATCGGGGTTGCCGTGGCAGCTCAGGCAGTACTGTTCGGTTTCCTGGGCGGGCGGAGCCGGACGCGATCACGTCGAGCGGCGCGGCGCTGACGGCGTGTTCGACGCCAGTCCCCACAGCACCATGAGCGCGCCGATGAGGACGAATGGCAACAGCAGTTTAGGCTTTACCATGCGCCACACCTCCTCCATTGGTTTTGTTGTTGCCGCCGTTGCATTGCCGTTGTCGCCGTTATCGCGATCGGGTGGCGGCGGGGGCGGCGGGCGTAATCAGGCCGAGCCGCTTCAAGAGATACGATACGCCTAACATCAACAACAACGGCACCAGACAGCGGAGCACAAACAACACGGCTTCAATCAAAAGCGTCGGGGTTTCAGTTCCTTCTTGCATGCGATCCTCCTGCAGCAGAATAACACTGAATAGGTGGCAGGAACCAAGTCAAATTCGCTGCGAATAGATTAGTGAAGTATGAAACTAAAAAGAGGAGTCTTCATCCATGCCCCCGCACGGCGCTACTCAATGCGATACCGCGCTCAAGTTGCAACAGCGTGCCAACTTGAGCGCGGCTTAATCATCGCCTATCTAGGGTGATTTGTCAACTTTTTGACGGCTCGTCGTGCGTGGTGTTGAAGAGCGGCAAGAAGCGCAGACCCAGCGTCAGCAGGAGCAGGGCGTAGCCCACCACCCCGATCGCGATCCCCCACTCCGCCAGGCTGGGCGAATATGATCCGGCGGCCGATTGATACAGCACGCCCGGCGAATAGGACAGCGGCACCGTCAGCCCGGAGACGGTGACATTCCAGCGATTGGCGATGATGCCGATCATGGCGCACAAGGCCCCGACGACCTGATAGACCGGCTGGCGGTTGAAGCGCGGCGTGAGGAAGAAGATGGCGGGGATCACAATCCCGATGATGATCTCCACCACCCAGAACCCAAAGCCATATGGAGTTTGCTCGTTCAGCATCGCGAAGCCCTGGTTGACCTGCGGGCTGCGGCCATAGTAGGTGACGGCCATCAAATCCCAAATCTTGATGTAGAGGTAAGCCAGCAGGCCAAACCCGCTAAAGCGTGCGATGGCGCGCAGCACATCGTGCGGCACGGTCGCCCGTTTGGTGGCCCATTCGGTGATGTAGGCAATCGCCATCGTGAGGGCCGGGCCGACCGCCACCGCCGACAGGATGAACATGATCGGCATCGACGGCTTGAACCAGATAGGGCGCGAGCGCAGGATGCCATAGGTGGCGCCCAGCGACGACTGGTGCAGCAGCGAGATGCCCAGGCCAATGACGGCCAGCACCGGGGCGAGCTTGTGCACGCCGTGCGCGAACCGGCGCATCCACGGCCAGCGGTCAAAGAAGGGCAGATCGGTGATGACGGGCAGGAACTCGGCCGCCAGGATGATCAGATACAGCGTGATGCACCACGTGATTTCCCACAGCACGGAGTGGACGTTCCAGTACACCCAGGGATGCCAGAACCGATCGGGCCGGCCGATGTCCATGACCAGCGTCAGCAGCGCCGTCGTGTAGCCGACGAAGCCGACGAACACCGCCAGGCGCACGATCGGCTGAAGCGCTTGAGCCGCAAGATGTACACGATGGCGCTCAAGGTGAACGCCCCGGCGCCCAGCGCAATGGCCGACAGGTCGATCGTGATCCACAGGCCCCAGGGGACCGTGTTGCTCATGTTGGTGACGCTCAAGCCCTTGGTCAGCACTTCATAAGCCGACACCAACCCGATCGCCAGACACAGGGCCAGAAAGGCCAACCAGGCCAGAAAGCCGGGCGTGATCAAGGCGGGTTTTTTAGCGGGGAGCGCAACAGTTGCCATGGTTACGCCTCCTTCTCGGCGGGAATGTAGTAGACGCTGGGTTCGGTGCCCAGCTCTTCACGCAGCCGAATCGTCGGATTGTTGGCAATGGCCTGCGAGACTTTGCTGTTGGCGTCCTTCAGGTTGCCAAAGACGCGCGCGCCGACCGGGCAGACATTGACGCAGGCGGGCGTGGCGTCGCGATCGACGCCGGGCATCAGGCCGGCGGCCAGTCCGGCATCGATGCGATGCACGCAGAACGTGCACTTCTCGACCACACCGCGCGGACGGCGCGGCACTTCGGCGCTCGCCCCAGGTGGGAATGTAGGGATTGGCGTCGGTGCGCTCGGCCCAGTTGAACTTGCGCGCATCATACGGGCAGGCCACTTCGCAGTAGCGGCAGCCGATGCAGCGATCGTAATCCATCATGACGAGGCCGTCTTCGCGATGATAGGTGGCCTGCACCGGGCACACTTCCACGCACGGCGCATCCTGGCAGTGCAGGCACGGGCGGCTGAAGAAGTAGGTGTCGCCATTTTCCAGTCTGATCTTCAACGACGAGGTTCCACGGCTTGTCGTCGAGCACATCGTTCGTGGCCGAGCAGGAGCGCTGGCAGTATTCGCAGCCGATGCACTTTTCCAGATCGATCAGCATGCCCCAGTGATAGTCGCTCGAGGCTTTCTCGGGGGCTGCGTCGCCGGTGACTTGCCGCTGCTTGAGTCCGCCAAAGGGAGAGAGCACGCCGGTTGTCAGGACCTGCGCCGCCACGACTGAACCGGCCGCCGTGCCTGCCATGACCAGAAAATCACGGCGAGTCAAGTCGAGCGTGACCTTTTGTTTTTTCTTGCTCATTGTTCTTTCTTCCCTTCGCTCGCCTCGCTCGTGTCGTCCACCTCGACGATCTTGATCCGGCGGCCCACGATCCAGGCGGCCACCGCGCCCACCGCCAGCCCGACGATAGCGCCCTGCGCCAGACCGACATACAGGCGCGTTTCGCCGTCGGCTTTCAGGCCGGAGATTTCTTGCTGTTGTTCCTGCGCTTTTTGTTGCAGCGTCTCTTTATCCAGATCTTTCAGCTCGGTCACTTCGCCGGTCAGCGCCAGAATCTTGTCGCGGGTGTGCACGGTGTCTTTGTGGCAGCCGATGCAGGTGTCTGAACCGACGGCAAAGGTATGCCCGGTAGCCTGCAGGCCGCCAATCGGCGAAGCGTTTTCTTGATTGGTATACATGTGGCAGTTGCTGCACTGCAAGCCGGCGGTGGCGTGGGTGCCGTGCGTGAAGGTATCACCTGGATCTTTGTGGCAGTTGGTGCACAGCGCATTCACGTTCTCGGCCTTGGGTTTCTGCGAATGCGGATCGTGGCACGCTTCGCATTGAATGCCGGCCTCGGAGTGCTTGCTGGCGTGCCACTCGTTCGTCGTCGTCTTGTGGCAGGTGGCGCACAACGTCGCGTCGGGCGTGACGGGCATCTTCACTTGCGGGTGAGTGGGTTGATAGGCGCCGTGGCACGATTCGCAGGTGACACCTTCAATGGCATAGGTGCCATCGGCCGGGTTATAACCGGTGGTGTGGCATTGCAGGCACGCGTTCTTGTTGGGGTCTTTGGTCCAGGCTTCCTGGAAAATCGGCGAAGAGAATGCCTGTGAATGCAGCGTGGTCGACCACTCGGTGTGAATCTCCTTGTGGCAGCCGCTGCACAAGTCTGGGCCGCGATACTCGCCGGTCGAAGTGACCTGCGCTGTCGCCTGAATCAGGAATTCCTGTGGATGCGGGCCGGACGTGCGGGGGCAGCCACTGCCGGTTGCGCCAATGACAGAACAATGCCGAAGAAAACACAGAGACCGAAGGCGATGGCAAACGCGACACCGCCGCGCGAAAATGAAAACTGATGTGGCCTGAGCATATGATTTTCTCCCGTGATGAGCTGGGCGCTAAGGATCAAGAAGTCTTGATCGGTTGGCATGGGGCAAACACCCCACGCCGAGGGCCTTGAATACCCTATGAAGAGTATTTTGCCGGATTTCGGGCCGTACCATTAGTATGGTTTGTCACTATATGCAAGGACGAATATCATGCTGCTGACCAAGTCCTCAGCCGGGCTACGACGGCATTTTGCGGCAGGCAAACTCGTTCAAGGCAGACCGTCAAAACCGACTTATCACGCCATAAGTTGAGCCGCACAACAAACACAGGCGAGCGTCAGTGGCGAAGGCTGGCGGCTGGAGCGTACCTGGATAATGGAGCATACCCAGGTGAAGAATACTCAGTTCGACCAATAGACAACCTGTGATTTGATTTGATAGAGTATAGACAGAACAAAGCCACATCAGTAAGCCGTAGAGGCTAAGGAGGGACATCATGCGCAAAGTTCAAATGTACGCCACAGTCTGGATGCTGATGTTAGCGGTGCCCTTTACGGTGGCGGCCCTGGTGGGCACGGCGTATATCACGAATCACCTCGGCGATATCGCGAATGCCGTCAGTGAACTGGTGAATTGGCGTGGACTCGCAGTAGAAGGTGCGGCGCGCTGGCCCGAAATCGCGGGCATGATCATCGGCCAATTGCTGATCTTGAGCATCCTGCTCATCGCTCGCCGCAGCGGTTCCACCGAAGAGCTGGTCCCCCGCTAACGACGATTCCAGATCAATCGACTTCAGCCCTTGAGCCAGGCAGCAGTTTGTTGCCTGGCTCGATCGTTTTTCTACGCCCGAATGATCCCCTTGCGAATCGCGTACTTCACCAGATCGGCGCGCGAGTGCAGGTTCAACTTGCGCATGATGTTTTCACGATGGCGGCTGACGGTTTTCTGCGAAATGCACAAGGTCTCGGCAATGGCTTCATTGCTGGCGCCTTCGGCGAGATGCGCCAGGATTTGCTGCTCACGTTCAGTCAGGCCGTCAAGTTGATCGGGGCGCTCGGTTGCCAGATAGTCCTTCACCAGCAGCTTCGCCATGGAGGGATACAGATAGACGCCGCCTTCGATTGCGGTGCGCACGGCCGTCAGCAGCTCTTCCGGTGCGGCCCGTTTGGGCACGTAGCCGTTGACGCCGGCTTGCAGCATCTTGAAGAAATATTCTTCGTCCTCATGAATCGTCAGCGCGACGATGGCGACATTCGGCCAGCGCTGTTTGACTGATCGTGGTCACCTCAATGCCCGATTGATCCGGCAGGCCGATGTCCATCAAGACCAGATCGGGTTGCAGCTGCTCGACGAGTTGCAGCGCTTCCTGGCCGGTGCCCGCTTCGCCGACGATGGTCAGGTCGGCCTCGTTTTCCAGCAGCATCCGTAACCCTGAGCGCACTACCTTGTGATCATCCACGAGCAGCAGTCTTGTCGCCTCGTGCGGACTTTGCGCCATCGCTGACCTCCAGCTGATAAGGTACTGTCATTTCAATGCGCGTCCCCTGGCCTGGTTGTGATTGGACGACCACATTTCCACCCAGCAAGGTGGCGCGTTCTTCCATGCCCAACAAACCCCAGGCCGGACGCTGCGCCTGAGTGCGAACATCGAAGCCACAGCCGTCATCTTTTACTTGCAGCCTGACCATCGCTGGGCAAATAGGATAGCCGTACTGTGCGTTGGTGGCCTGCGCGTGTTTGACCACGTTGGTTAAAGCTTCTTGCGCCACTCTAAACAGGGCGGTGTTGGCCGCCGGTTCGATCGGGCGTGGTTCGCCGTCGATTTCGACGGTGATGTTCAACGGCAGACGACTCTGGACCTCGCCCGCATACCAGCGCAGCGCGGCCGGCAAGCCCAGATCATCCAGATGCGAAGGACGCAAGTCCGCGATTAGCCGCTGCAGCTCATCCAGGGCGCGTGCGACCAGCCCTTCGAGTTGCCGCAGATTCCCGGCCGCTTTATCCGTGTCCTGCCGGAGCGTATTTGAAACACCGCGCAACCCCAGGCCGATGGCCGTGAGTGATTGACCGGTGGCGTCGTGTAATTCGCGCGCAATCCGCTGTCGTTCAGCCTCTTGCGCGGAAACAATCTGTTGGAGCAGTTGGCCGTGCAAAGCCTCGCGGCGCTGGGCTTCATGCAACTGCTCTTCCTGCAAAAGGGCAATCTTGCGCTGCGTTTCAAATTCAAATGATCGCAGGAAACGAATAATCGCCCAGGCCGACACCACGGCGGCGCCGGCGCGCAGCAGTTGAATGGGAAAGCCGAACGTGCGCAAGAAGAGTTCTTGGTTGATGATGGTCGAGGGCGGCAGGGCGCTGGCGCGCACGATGGTCTGCCCCAGCAGACCGTAAACCCCGAAGGCGATGGCGGCCAGCAGGGCGGCATTGCCGAACTGTTCCATGCCCGCTTGCTTGAAGACGCGCCATTGCGCGAGCAGGCCGATGCAGGCCAGCAAGTCCGGCTGGCACGGCTACCGCGTAGCGCGTCCACACGTCGGCCACATCCCACAGGCCGGTGTCGATCGTGAAGAAATTGCGCAGCACAACAATGCCGATGCCCCAGATGGTGGCCAGCACGATCGGCACCAGCACACTGGCGCGGCGATAATCCTTGACGCGGGGCAGCAGGGTGGCTCCAAAAGCCGCAAGGAACAGGAACGAGAATTCCAGCATGGCAATGCGCGCGGTGTGCCATGCGACCGGATCGATGTCATGGCCGGGCAGCATCTCCAACTGCTCGAACATATCGACCCATTCGTGGATGCCGTGCAGGATGCCGAAGATAGCCAGGGCGCGCAAGCCGTGCCGCAGGCGCGCATCTGCCCCACGATTGGCTTCCAGCGTAATCGCCAGGCCCATCGAGAAGAAGGCGAGGCCATAGATGAAGAAGATCAAGACCATGTTGTACTGCATGCCCACCGGCGGCCTCCATCCCGCACCACATCACTCTGATTGTAGCGCAGCAGGAGGGCGGGAGCGAAGTGCTATCTGTCGCCCTTTAGGACGTGTCGAATGTTCTGAAAAACAAAGACCGGACACTGCATCGTGCCCGGTCTTTGTTTTCATCTTGTTGATCAGCGACTACTTCGCGGCGGGAACTTCCGGCCGAGTGTAGCCCGAAACCTTGCCACCCAGATCGCCGATCGAGTCGATCACGAACTGGATGACATACTGCGGATTGTGGACAAACACGCCCGGATCCTTCTGGACGTACTGATAGTTGTAGGCGGCCTTGAGCAGACGCGGCGTCCAGGCGTTGTAGCGCAATGTTGGCGCCCTTGTCGTTCTTGTCAGGCTTGCCGTCGCCATCGGCATCCACCATGAAGTACGGATACGGTGCGGCCGTCGTAAACGATGCCCGCGCCGGCCGTGATCCTTGGCATACTTCTGGATTTCGGCATACAGCGCCTCGGCCAGCGTGTCGATCTCGCCCTTCACGCCTTCAGTCGTATTGCCGTCGCCGTCCCAGTCGGTGGCAACCATGCGGATGTCTTCTGGCTTGGTGTCGCTGTGGCAGGCCTTGCAGGCTTCCGTCTTGACTTCCAGCGCGTGAACGTCATGGCAGTCCTGGCACTTGCCCAGCGGGTGCTGGTTCTGGCCGAGATACTGCTTATCGGTGTACTGATAAGCGCCCTGCACGTCGTTGCCAAACAGCGTAGCGCCCGCACCGAAGTAGTGGACGTTCTTGAAGCTGATGGCCTTGTCGACGGTGTCTTCTTCCTTGCCCTTCAACGCGTTGTTGACGCTGAGGGTGGATTCGCGGCCCTGGTGGCACAGGATGCACAGGTTGGAGTCGTCGGCGATGAACTTGCCGTCGGCATCCTTGCCGCCGAAGCTGACCGTCTTGCCGCTGGGGAAGACCACCGAAGCAACGGTATAGCGCGCCGGGAACTCCTGCGCTTCGTCGTGGCAGGTGGTGCACATGAAGCCATTGGCCGAATGCTGCGGGCCAATACCGGTGGTCAGCGTGTTGCCATTGCCATCGACGACCACGGTGCCGCCAGCCTTCGAGGAAGGCGGGCAGACCGGTGGCGCGTGTGGCACTTGGCGCAGCGATACGGCACGGTGTAGTCTTCGCCGTCCCAGTCGCGGAACGGCATGGTGTCGCCCGCAAAGTGGCCGGCATCGGTGCGCGCCAGCTTGCTCACATCGCCGCCCAGATCTTCGATCGAGTCGAAGAGCAGCTGCACGATGTACTTGTTGCCGTGGGCGAACGCACCGGGATCCTTGACGGATACCTGGTAGTTGTAGGCGGCCTTCAGCAGACGCGGCGTCCACTTGCTGTAGCCAATGGCCGCGCCCTTGTCATTCACATCGCCCTTGCCGTCGCCGTCGGCGTCCAGCATGAAGTACGGATAGGTCGCCGCGTCATACGCGATGCCCGCGCCAGCCTTATCCTTGGCGTACTTCTGAATCTCGGCGTACAGGATGGCCTGCATACCTTCGACTTCCTTGGCCATGCCTTCCTTCACATCGCCATCGCCGTCATAGTCCTTGGCCGAGCTGATCATGCGGACGTTCTTCAGGTCCTCGACGGTCTTGACGCCTTCATGGCACATGGCGCACTCCGTAACCTTGACTTCCAGCGTGTGCGAGTTGTGGCAGCCCACGCAGGTGTCGTAGCCTTCGACGTGGGTATTCTTGGCGTCGTAGGTCTTGCCCTCGTACTCGTAACCACCGTGAACCATGCTGCCATAGAGGGTGGCGGCCGCCGCAAAGTAGTGCACGTTGCGGAAACCAATGGTGGTTGTGACGCCATCGGTGACGACGGGCGCCGGGGTCTTGTCGGGATCTTCGGCCTTCAGGGTCTCAAACAGCTTGTCCAGGCTGACTTTGGACTCGCGGCCCTGATGGCACTGCATGCAGCGCGCTTCGGGACCTAGGTCGGTGAGCTCTACGCCCGACGGGAACTTGACGCTGGTCATCGCCGTGGCGGCCTCGTTGTGGCAGGCCTCGCACTGAATGCCGGGGTTGGGCGGCACGGGCACGGCCTTGTCGACCTTGCCGGCTTCAGAACCATCGGCTCCGACGAAATCCTGATAGCCCGCGGTGCTGTGGCACTTGGCGCAGCTGGTGGGAACTTCTTGCGGATCGGCTGTCCCAATGGACAAACGCTTCAGCCGCCACATCGGCGTGGCCGGAGGTCTTCCACTCTTCCACGTTCGGGGCCTTCACGGGCTCTTCAGTGGGAGCGGGAACCGCAGTCGGCTCAGGCACCTTGGTGGGCGCGGCCGTGGGCTGCGGGGGTTGCGTGGGGGCGGGGGCTTGCGTAGGCGCTGGCGTAGGCGACGCACAGGCAGCTACGATCAGCAATAGACCCGCCAGCAACAACCCTATGAATAGGTACTTTTTCGACATGGTCCTTCCTCCTCAAATCTTGGAATAACTCTGCAACGGGGAAAACAGTCTGTCGTATAGTTCGCTCGGCACCTCCTGAGTGTGAAGTAGATGGGCCGGTGCATCTCCATATGCGAAAACCGCCATATAATGATCAATGCGGTTTTGCCCCCTGGTATGGGTTAAACGCCCCATGCTGTCTGGGGTATTTAATCCAGTCCTCATATTTTCGGTTAAACCAATATCCGAAGTTAGTGATGTCTATCATGGTAATATGTGACAAACATCATATGTATATGACGTCACAAACGGCGGGATGACAAAAGGGAAGGTTGGCTACCCATAGTATAGCACGAGTGTCAATCCCCAGCCAAAGCGCAAAATAGAGCGGGAATGCTCATTTGGGTAGAACGGCTCCCGCTGGACGACAGTCCAGCGGTTTGGAACGGCGCACGAAGCGTGTCGCCAGCAAGAGCCTTGAGCCTCAACGAAATCAAATTGAGAATTGCTTGAAGAAAGAGTGCGGTCAGGGCAGGGACGGAGGTGTGGAGAGCATGCGGTGTCAGCGCAGACACGTCATCTCGCCAGGGTCATTCCGCCGGGGCCGCTTTGAGGATGAAGCTGAAGGTCGTCCCTACGTCCACCTGGCTTTTTACATCGATCTGGCTGCCGTGAGCTTCGACGATTTGCTTGACGATGCTCAGCCCCAGTCCGGTGCCGGTGGCATAGCCTTCGCTGTCGGCGACGCGGAAGAATTTCTCGAAGATGCGCGTCAGGTCTTTTTCAGGAATGCCGCGCCCCGTGTCGGCAATGCTGACGCGCACATGCTGCGGATCGATCAGCGTGGCGTGCAGGGTGATCAAGCCATTGGGTCGATTGTATTTGACGGCATTCGAGGTGAGGTTGACCAGCACTTGCCGGATGCGTTCGCGATCGGCGGTGACGCGCACGGCGTGCTCAGGCAAGGCGGCCTCAAAAATCAGCCCGCGTTCGTCGGCTTGCGGCTGCAGCAACAGCAGCACTTCATTGACTCAGATCGGCCAGGCTGAAGTTGACCATCTCCATGCGGATGCGGCCCGATTGCAGGCGGCTGAGCTCCAGAAAACTATTGGTCATGCTGGACAGCTTCATGGCTTCCTGGTAGATCGTCTCGATGAAGCCCCGCGCCTGGGCAGGCGGAATCTCGCGGCGCAGCATCAACTCGCTGTAGGCCACGATACTGGTCAGCGGCGTGCGCAGTTCGTGCACCATCTCAGAGATCAAGTCGCTCTGTTGGAAGAGCCGCGCGTTCGTAATGGCGATGGCCGCCTGCGCGCTGAGGGTGTTGAGCAGATCGATGTCTTCATCCGTAAAGGGCGTGTTATCTGCCCGATTGACTGCTTCGAGCACGCCGATGGTTCTATCCTTCACCTTCATCGGCACGGCGATTAACGATCGCGTCTGAAGCCCGATGGTTTCACCCACCCTGGCAAAGAACCGCTTGTCGCGGGAGACATCGTTGATGATCTGCGCGCGGCCTTCGTGCGCCACCCAGCCGGCCACGCTGTCTTGCGGCACGACCATGCGTTTGATCTCGTCGCTCTTGCTGCCGGTCACGGCTTCAAAGTACAGATCGCCTGTCTGGTTGTCGATCAGCAGAATCGAAGTGGCTTCTGTGCGAGTCAGATCGCGGGCGGCATTCACGATGAGATCGAGCAGCGTGAAGAGCTCCAGGGTCGACGTGAGCACCTGGCTGATTTCGAGCAAGCGCCGATACGAGTCAAGCCGGGATTCGGGAGTGAGCTGGGACATGGTGGACGCCTATGCTAAACCGTCTGATCGGATTGCGCGCAACGACGCCGGCAAGCGGCCGCAATGGCCGGCAGGGCCAGCGCCACATCGGCTGGAATGAACACGTCACAGAAATTGTCCATGTAAGTTTCACCCTGATTGACGATGATCACCTGGGCTTGATGCGACCGGGCCAGCATGGGCAAATCGGAAGCGGGCGCGACTTCTAGCGATGAGCCTGTGATCAGCAAGACATCGCACTCAGCCACGGCGCGTTTAGCCGCCATCAAGGCTCGCACGGGCAGGGCTTCGCCGAATAAGATGACATTGGGCTTGATGATGCCGCCGCACGCGGGGCAACCGGGCACGTGGTCCCGCTCGATAAACTCGGCATAGAATTGTTCGCTGCGATACACGGCATAGCAATTGACGCAGGTGCCGCTGTAAATGTCGCCGTGCAGTTCGATGACGTTGGCCGCGCCGGCGCGCTGCTGCAGGCCGTCGATGTTCTGGGTGATGATGTGCGTCACGATTCCGGCGTGGTTCAATTCGGCCAGGGCCAGATGCGCGGCATTGGGCTGCGCTTGAAACATGCGCTGGGCGAGCGGCCGAATCCAGTTGAAGAACTCAACCGGGCGGTGGCGAAAAGCCTGAAAGGTGGCAATCTCCAGTGGGTTATAGTTTTCCCACAGCCCGGTATCCTGGCTGCGAAAATCAGGAATACCCGACGGGGTACTGAGTCCCGCGCCGGTTAGCGCCACGGCCTGACGAGCCTGCGTCAGCAGTTGAGCAGCGCGCTCGATGAGTTCATCCATGATGGTGTGGGTCACAGTGGCCTAGTGTGAATCAACTCTAACACAAATAAAAGCTTGTGGCAAACGTCGGGCGTAGAATGAGGGTATAATCGACCATGAACAATGAACAATGAACAATGAACAATGCGCTTATGGATACAACGTCACTCCTCGCCCTGCTCGCCCTCATACTCGTGAGTATCGTCACGCTGATCATCTGGCGGCGTTGGCGATCGCGCCGCGCCCTGGTGCGCCAGGTGCGCGAACTTCAGGCGCTGTCTGTGGCGGGCCGCGCCATCGCTGAAGCCCGTCTGGATGTGGATGAACTGTGCGAGTTGATCTATCGCTGCGCTTCCGACTTGATGGACACCGCCACGTTTCAACTGGGCCTGTTTGAAGCGTCCGTCTACGACATTCGCATCTGGATTCGCGACGGGCAGCGGCTGCCCCCTCAACGCTTTGATCTCAGCGAAAATCCCGGGCTGGTGGGCTATGTGCGCGAGTCGCGCCAGCCGCTGCTGGTGCGCGACTTCGAGCAGGAGCGCGATCGGTTGCCCGCCCAGCCGCGTTACGCCAGCGCTGATGCGCCGCGCGCGGCGGTGTTTGTGCCGCTCGTCGCGCGTGATCGATCGGTCGGGGCGCTGGTGATTCAAAGTTTCCGGCCCGGCGCATTTACCGACGAGCACGTGCGGCTGCTCTCCATCATCGGCAATCAGGCCGCCGCGGCCATTGCGAACACGCGCCTATTGCAGCAGGAACAACGGCGCGCCGGGCACTTGCAGCTCGATCGGCGAAATTGGCCGGCAGATCGCGGCGATTCTCGATCTGGATACGCTGTTCCATCAAACGGTGGAACTGGTGCGCGCCACGTTCGGTTATACCTTCGTCGCCATTTGTGTGCGCGAAGAAAATTCCAACCGCATTGTGTTTGAAGGCGCCACTTACGAGGAACTGCACAACCGGCACGTCCACGTGGGGCAGGGCATCATCGGGTGGGTGGTGGAAAACGGCGTGCCGCTCAACGTGCCCGATGTGACGCAGGATGATCGCTACTGGCCGGATGCCACGCTGCGCGCCACCCGCTCGGAACTGGCCGTGCCGCTTGATCTTTGGCGAAGACATCATCGGCGCGATCGACGTCGAGAGCGATCAGGTGGCGGCCTTCAACGACGAAGACATCTACACGCTGCGCACGCTGGCCGATCAGATTGCGATCGCCATTCACGAAGCGCGCCTGTATGCGGCGGAACGCGAACAAGCCTGGATCAGCACGGCGCTGCTGCAAGTGGCCGAGGCCACCGGGCAGGCGACCAGCCTGGAAGAAGTGCTGGACACGGTGGTGCGCATCACGCCGCTGTTGTCGGGCGTGGATCGCTGCGGGGTGATTCTGGCAGCCGGCGAGCCGGGGCATTTTCGCGCGCAAGCGGCCTTTGGAATTGAGGCGCTGGATGACTTCTACACGTTGAAGCTGATCCCCGGCGATAGCCTGCTGCTCGATGAGCTCATGCCAGACCTATCAAGCCGATCATGCGCCCGGCGGCGCTGATCCACGATCCGATCATGAAATACTTCGGGCCGGGCGATGTGCTGGGCCTGCCCATGTTGGCGCACGGCGAACTCAACGGCGTCATGTGGATCGGCGCGACGCCCGATCAAATTCTGACCCGGCGCAAAGCGGGCTTGCTGGGCGGCATTGCCAATCAAGCCGCCATGGCCATCGAGAGCGCGCAGTTGGCGGTGGCGCAGCGCGAGGAAGCGTGGGTCAGCATGGCCTTGCTGCAAGTGGCCGAAGCGATCGGGCCGTTGACCGATCTCGATGAGATCGTCGGCACCATCGTGCGCTTGACGCCGCTGTTTGCCGGTGTGGATATGTGCGCGCTGTTCCTGGCGGAAAAAGATCGACCCACTTTGGTGTCGAGTCAAGCGCACGGTCTGCCGCCCGATCTCGTGAACGAATTTGCGCTGCTGCGCAGTGCGCGATCCGAATGGATCGTCGACGGTGAAGACGCAGCTCATGCGGTGGTCGCCGTGCCCGATCGGGTGGCGCGGGCTCTGCGGCTGAGCTTGCCCATCGTCATGCCGCTGCGCGGTCGCACCGAGTTGGTGGGCGTGCTGCTGGTCGATGGTCGCACCGAAGATTTGTTGCTCAATCAACGCCGCCTCAACATTCTTAACGGCATTGCGTCGCAAACTTCCACCTCCATCGAGAGTGTGCGGCTGTTGGCTGATCTGGCGATGCGGCAGGTGCTGGAGCGTGAACTCGATCTGGCGCGCGAGATTCAAAAGAGTTTCCTGCCGGCTTGCTGTCCGCTGGTGCCCGGTTATCAACTCGCCTCGGCGTGGCGTTCGGCGCGGCGCGTGGGCGGCGACTTCTACGACTTCATGCTGTTGTCCAACGGCAACGTGGGCATTGCCATCGCCGATGTCGCCGACAAGGGCGTGCCCGCCGCGTTGTTCATGGCGCTCAGCCGCACGCTGGTGCGCGCCACCTCGATGAGCGGCCGCTCGCCTTCCGATGCTTTGCGCCGCACGAACACGTTGATCATTTCCGATGCGCGATCGGATTTGTTTGTGACGGTGTTCTACGGCTTGCTGCATCCGCGCACGCGGCCACTTCACGTATGCCAACGCGGGGCACAATCCGCCGCTGTGGGCGAATGTCCGATCGAATAAGGTGGAGCGCTTGCTGCAACATGGCATGGCGCTGGGCGTGATTCCTGATCTGCCCCTGAGCGAGCATTCCGTCACGCTGGAACCGGGCGACGTGTTGGCGCTCTATACCGACGGTGTGACCGAGGCGTTTAACGTTGATGAAGAAGAGTTTGGCGTGGAGCGGTTGGAGGAAGTGATTCTGGCGCATGCCCACGAATCGGCGGAAGAAATTGTAGATGCGATCGAGGCGGCGGTCGATGCGTTTGTGGGCGATGTGCCGCCGTTTGACGATTTTACTTTAGTCGTTTTGAAACGAGTGAAAGAAGAAACTGAAGGCTGAAAAACCCGATCGAGCCACGCACCCGATCGGGTTTTTGTTGACGGGCAACTCGATCTTATTCGAGCTCTAATACGTTTCCCGTTAGCCAGACATTGACGAGGGTTTCAACTGATACGCCGCGATGTTGAGCCAGACACTACCCCTTGCGCTCCTTGGCGTCCATCTCACGGGTATAAACTGACCTGAAATTTGCTCTAATCATTCGCGTTGATTTGCGGTCGGCGTGAATGTTCTCAGCCCTGATCCCTGCTCCCTGATCCCTGATCCCTGATTACTGATCCCCGATCACTGTTTCTTCACCTTCACCGCCACATCGTGTACCAGCGCCGCGACGTTCAGCGTCAACTTGCCGCCAGAGACCGTGGAAGACGTGATGCGTCGTCGTGCCGGTGGCGGTATTGAACCACGTCAACTGATAGGTGCCATTGGGCAGGCCGTTGATCTCCAGCGAGGCGGTCGCCGGGGTCACGCTCAACCCATCGGCCACGCGCTGCCACGTGTCGTTGGCATTGTCGATCCAGATCAGGCCGCGCCCGGTGATCCGATCGAGCTTGCCCCACGCGCGCGCCGTGCCCGTGCTGTTGGTGAGATTGATCGCGCCGGTGTCGCTGCCGATGTCGGTGTAACGGCCGTTGGTCAGCGGTTCGCCTTGCAGGAATTGTTCGTAGCGCAGGTACTCGCCCCACAGGTTGTGCGTATCGAGATAGTCGGTGTACCACTCGCCCCCGCACTGATCGCCCACCTGCGCCCAGACCTGCTTGTGATAGTACGTGGCCGCGCCGCTGCCCAGATCGAGCGGATTGACCGTGCCAGGCTGCCACACGCCGGTCTCGCCGCGCACGACGGGCTTGTTCAGCGTGTACCACGTTCGATAGTCGGCGAAGCGCTTCTGACATTCGCGCACGTTGGCGGCGGTATCGTCATAAAGTGGTGCTGACTAACTCGTTATCCTGACTGCCGGAGCGCGCATACCAGTGCTTGTCGATGTAATCCATCAGCGGGCCGTACTGCGGACTCAGTCCAGTAAGGATGCGACGAAGTAGCCCCAGAACGAATTGGTCAGCAGGATGTGACGCGGCGCCAGCGCTTTGACGGTGCCCAGCACGCTGTAGGCGGCGTCGTAACTTTCAGTGGTCAGCATGTTTTCGTTGGCCAGTTCCAGCGAGTGCAGCGCCGTCGAATACGACCAGCGCGCCACAAAGTAACGCGCATAGGCTTTCTCCAGCCAGCGCGGTACCGCGCCTTCCCGGCTGTAGAAGTTATTGATGTCCCACGTGGTCGTGATCGTCCCATCGGCCTTCATCTCGCCCAGCAGCTCATCGTTCTTGTGAAACAGCGTCAACTTGTGATACACGCCGTCCTGTTCGCTCAAGCGCATGACTTCGTCCAGCCGGGCCGCGCCGACCTGATCGATGTAGCGATAGGTGTCGGGATTGCCGCGCGTCAGCAGATTCGGCCCCCAACTGCCCTGCCCGTTTTCATCGCGCTGCAGGGTGATAGCGTTGATGTCGAATGGTGCCGGAGGTGTTGTCGGTTTCGCTGTAGCCGTCGTGCAGCCAGACCGTCAAGCTCCGTGCCGGCTGCTGGTCGTCTCGATGGTGTAAGTCTGCCAGGCGGAGGCGCGTATCTCGATTGTGGTGTTGCCCAACTGCGGGCGCAAGACTTTGTTGCCGGTCACCTTAGCCCGGAAACTCAAGCGATAGCGCGCGCCTTGCACCGCTTTCACGGTCTGATTGGTATAGTAGTACGGGGCAAACGTGAACTGATTGCCGGTAACGGGATCGGCTTCCACTTTGCGTCCAGGCCGGGCCAAAGCCCCAACTCACCTTCAAGTCGTCGCTGAACGGGACGATGTAGTGATTGCCGCCTTCGCCGGTGGGAAACCAGCGCACGAAGCGCACGCCGTTCTGCCCCCACTTCGGAATGTTGGTGCGGATCTGATCGAGGCTGTTCAGCGGATTGCCCCATTCCACGTTGATCAACGGCGTGAGAAACGGCGTGCCATCGTCGAATTCAAAGTAGCGCGAATCGGTGGGGCTGACGCGCACGAAGCCGTGACTGGTGGAGGCGGTCACGGTGAACGTCTGCTCGGCGCTCTCGGCCAACCCGATCGCATCGATCAGCCTCACGCGATAGCGCCACGTCCCGATCGTTTCCGGCGCGTAGCGGCAGCGCCAATCGGGCTGGCCGACGGGCGTGAGGTTGGCATCGACCGGTTGATAGTAGAAGCACGGCGCGGTCTTCGTCACGCCCGCCGGGCGAAGTGATCAGCATATCGACGCTGACACCGCTTTCGTTGTAAGGCGCGGCGGGATCGTACGGGAAGTAGAAGTTGCTGGCCGTGGTCGAGATGGTGAAGGCGATTTCGAACTTGCCGTAGCGCGGCACGCTGGTGCTCACCGGCACGATCGATCTTGATGCGGCCCGACAGGTGTCGGCGTCGGGCGGCCGACTGATCCGACAGATGAACGGCGGGTACAACGCGCGGTGATATAGCGCGCGGGTGAGGCAGACGGACTGGCCTCGGCCAGGTGCGGCGCCAGCAGGGCCAGCAGCAGCATCAGCAGCAAGGCAATGAAATTGATCCAGAGTACGCGTGTCAAAGAGGGGCGTGAGCGTCCCATTGGCTTGAGCATTTTTCCTCCAACCCGGTAAAGCGTCTGGTCTCATCATAACTGGGGGGCCGCGATCTGTCAGTAGTACCAACCTACTGCAAACCGCCTCGACGGGCGGTACATTGGTACTTTGAGCGCAGCCATCAAGTGCAGCGCAAATGAGGGATTAGGAGATTGGTCAGGGGGTGATACGTGATGCGTGAGTAATGAAAAGCCGCCGAGCGATCACATGATCATCCGGCGGTTGATATTTGCGCGCCACGTCATCTCGCATTGAACTCTTCTTCACTTTGTTGACAAGCGTAGCTGAAGGATCATACACTTTACTTGCTGTTCCCCACTTCTTATCCGTCACATTGTCTGATCGTCAATCGAATACTTGCGAACCAAAGGAGCTGTGCCATGCGCCGATTGGGTCTATTTCTGCTTGCTATGCTGTACGTCGTGGTTGGAAGCAATGTGCTGATCGTGCCGCCGGTGTCGATCGGTTCCGGCGGGATCATCCCCGCCCCGACCGGTGGCCTGGCCCCCACGATCGAGCTCGAACGTCAATCACGGTTACGCGGGGCAGAGCCGTGCGTCGTGACGGGGCAGCGGCGTCAATCCGTATCCCGCCGTGCGCGTGGCGTGGCTGCTCGACGGCGCGACGCAGACGGCGGCCGTCGTCACGCTGCATCGCGAATGCCTACACCGCCACCCTCACCGTGCCGGACGAAGCCACACCGGGAGCCGCTAAAATCTGCGCCACAGTGACCGGAACCGCGCAAGCCGAATTCGCGTGCGCGCCCTTCACGATCGATGCGCCGCCGCCCGGCGGTGTCTCCGGCCAGATACCGCTGACCTCGACGTTGCAGCCGGGCCTGCGGCCGCAAGCCCTGAACGCCTTCTTCGCGCTGTTCGACAACGCCGGAACCGAAGTGGCCCGGACACCCATCAACCCCGATGGCTCCTTCACCCTCAACAATGTGCCGCGCGGCGCGTATCAAACCGGCGTCATCGGCGACGTGCCGGTGCTGGTCGAGACTCCGCCGCTGAACGTCTACCCTGGCACCATCACAATAGCGTACTATCCAGTTGTCCGGCTGCAAAGCGGCGCGCATTGCGCTCGATCGGTGCGAACCCGGCCAGCCCGACGGCCCTTCACACGGTGACCGGCGGCGCAACCGTCTCACAGGAATTCGGAACGTACGTGAATCTGGGGCCGTCCGGCACGCCGGTCAATGTCACCTTCACTGCCACGCTGCAAATCGCGGCAGGCCCCATCACCGACGTTACCTTTGAAATCAAACGGCCGGACGGGACGCGCTTTACGATCGGGACGGATACCACCGCGCCCTATCAGGCCAGCCTATAACGTCAGCCTGCTGCCCGCCGGCACTTCGACGCTCTACGTGACCGTCCATCCTCAAGTCGGGTTCCTGCACCAGCCAGGTCCCCATCCTCGTCATCGCCGACCCGATGAAGGATCCCAACATTCAGCCCGGCGGCATCACGACCTGGAATAACGCCCTGCAGCGCTATGATTTCCAGGGGACCATTCCCAATGTCGGCGGCGTACTGCCCCTGATCTACACCACACCGAGCCTGCCGCTGGTGGGCACGCTGGAAAGCAAATTGTCGGCGGGGTTGTTCTTTGTCGGCAGCCTGAAACTGAACGGGCGACACCACCATCACCGTCATCAATGCGGCGGTCCTGGCCCGCCTGTTGAGTTTCAACGTCTACAATTCCACGCAGGCGCTTGTTGGGCGCGAACGCGCTCATTTTCAATCGCAACGATCCCTCCGCCAGCGCGCTGGTCATCGGCCCGCGGACGCTCCTCTCCTATAACACCGACTTGACGGTGTTCAGCGGACCGCTCGCTTCGTTCTGGGGCGTCGTCACCGTCAAGGCCAGCGTGGCGGTCGGCATCGGCGGCCAGTTGACCATTCAGGCCATCCTCAAGCCGCTCAAACCGGCCGCCGAAGTGATCCTGACGCCCATCATCTCGCCGCGCGTCACGGCCAGCGTCTGGGTCGATCTGCTGTTGAGCGTGGCCTCGGCCGGCGCCGATGTCACGACCACGGCGTCGTTTTACCTGCCGCTGCACATCAACACCGAAGCCACGCCCAAGGTCAAATTCGATCAGACGTGCTTGCGATTGCGCGCGATACTCAGCGCGTGGGCGCGCGTGAATTTGCGCTTCTACAAGAAAACCTGGAACATCGGCAATTACACCTTGCTCGATCACAATCCGTGCGGATTGGCGCTGGCCAATCGGTTGGGCGCAGACCCGATCGCGGTTCCGCCGCCCAGCGTGATCGCTTCACCATCGGTGTCCGCCAGCCCGAGCGGACAAGCGCTCGCCGTGTACGTGCTTGAACACCACGCCCAATCAGATCACGCCGACGATGCGCATCGCCGCCGCAGACGTGGAACACGCAGACGCAACACTTCGATGCCCCCGCGCTGATCAGCGATGGCACGCACGCGGTGCAAGACCCGGTCGTGGCGTACACCGATCGGGGCGGAGCGGAAACGCCGGTGGTGGCCTGGACCGAAACAGTGATGACGCTGGCCGAAGACGATGCCGGCCCGGTGGATGATCTCAACTACTATCTGAAGCGTCAGGAGATTTTTGCGTCGATGTTGATCAGCGGCACGTGGACGACGCCGCAGCGCTTGACGGACGATCTGATTCCCGATGGGCGCGCCGCGCTGGCCGGTGATGCCACTCACCTGCGTCTGGCGTGGACGCGCGATCTCGACGGCGACATTAGCACGCGCGGCGACACGCGCATCGCCACCACCGACTGGCGCGACGATGTGACCGGCTGGCGCACTTTTGAATTGCTGGCCGCCCCGACGATCTCAGACACCACCAGCAACAGTCAGGTCAGCGTGGCGCTGGCCCCGCCCGGCCAGATTGGAGATCATCTGGCGTGGACGGTCGATCTGGACGCCAATCTGGACACCAACGGCGATCGTTACCTCGCGTGGGCGAATAACCAATCGGGCTCGTGGAATACCGCGGTCTTGACCGAATCGCAGCAGATGCCCGCGGGCATCGATTCGCCCAGTATCAACTTCGATCCGCTGTCCAGCGCGGGGACGCCGCAGTTCGCCTTCATCGTCCGCACGCAGGACAGTGATGGCGTCACCGATACCGGCATCGGCAATCAGGGCCGTCTGTGGCGGGCGTATTCCGATCTGACCGGCCTGCACAGCGAACCGGTCATGGACGGACCGGACTTCATTTACGCCGAGAAGCCCGCTGCTGCTCAGCACGCCGCAGGGCCGCACGCAGTTGATCTTCCGCCGCTTTGGCGCGGCCGGGACGCTGGGCACGCTGGGACAACTCGCGCTGGCCGTCAGCCCGTCCTCGACCGACAAGTTGTCGCCGCCGCTGTATTTGACCGGCGACGATGCGCAGCAGCACTGGCAGCCGTCCGTTGCGCTCGATCCGGTCACGGGCGATGTGTTGATTCTGCATGTCAGCCGATCGGCGGGCGACGCGCAACAACTGCTGCGCGACCTAAAGCCGGTTTCGCCCGCGGCCCGATCGGACACTCACCCTCAAGCGCTTTCTGCTCAGGACGATCCGGTTGGAGCGCTGCGGCTGGAAGCGGGCGCTGATCCTGCGATCGATCCGCAGCCGGCGATCTCGACACAGCACGCGCTGCCCGGTTCTACCGTGTGGGTCACGGCCACCGTGCGCAACGTCGGCCTGCAACCGGCCAGCGATATCGTCGTTCACGTGTACAGCACGAGCACGGTGTTGTCGCAGATTGGCACGTTCACCGTCACCGGCCCGCTGGAAGTAAACGAGCCGTTCAGCCTGACACTGCCGGTGACGCGCACCGCCGGGGCGCAGCAGATCATCGTGCGAGTCGCCGCCAGTAACAGCAACACCAGTCTCGCCAACGATGAAGCCAGCGTCGATCTGCAGGCGATGCCCGCGCCGGAACTTCCCGGCGTGGCGGTCAGCGCGCTGACCGATCAAGCGCTCGACGTTGGATGGCTGCCGGTCGAAGTGCCCGGCATCGAGGGCTATCGCATCTTGCGCCGTGAGCCGTCGTATGCGCCGGGACTGTATGATCTGGTCGGCGAAACGATCGAGCCACTGTACACCGATCGATTGTTGCAGCGCGGCCGGACGTATTGCTACGTCGTCGAAGCGTATGACGCCAACGGGGTGTTGTCGGCCCGCAGCGACGAGGCCTGTGGCGCGCTCGCCATGCTGCGCGTCTTTCTGCCGCTGGTGATGAAGGGGCCGTAAGGCGTAATACGTGATCGTAATGCGTGACAAAACAAAAAGCCGCCGGGTGATCCTCGATCACCCGGCGGCTCTCTTTTTTCATCCATCTATCGACCCTTGAATCTCCATCGTATCGGGATCAGCGGAGCAGTAACTTACAGGATCGGAACAGCCGTTGTTGGCAGATTAACGTGAGAGCGCATTTGCCTTCGACTGATTCTGGTCTATACTGTTTCCACATCACCCTGTACTAGGAATCTTGGCATGCTTGAAGTCGCCGTTGTCTTCTTCATATCATTACTGATAGCAACTTTTGCCAGAAATGCGTGGTTAAGTTCAGTTCTTTATCTGGTTGGACTGGCGATCATTCTTGGCATGGTGTTTATTGGTATTTGGAGCAATGGCAAGATTGACCTTACTCCGTTTTTCTTGTTGCTTGGCGCGTGGCAGTGGGGCAAAGTGGGCGGCATCCTGTTGAGTTTCATGTGGGCCGGCCTGCACGAGTCACTTTTCAACACCCCGATCAACTACTCTGGCTTGACTGGTTAGAGAGTGCCTTCTTCTTGGCATTAGCGGCGGGCTCGATTGGCTACGCGTTTGCGTCTAACCTTGCTGTCAGTTACGCGAAGAATATGGAAGCAGCGTGGATGCTGTATGATCGCAGCATGACGGGAGCCGCCGGTGGCTTTTTCTGGCTGAGCGCTGCAGTACTCACTGCGCTCACTGCATTTGTTAAGCCGGCGCTCACCAATAGAGGTGTGCGTATTAGTGTTAGTGGTATTGTCGAATGGAAAGAGTTCAATTCCTACGAATGGCAAGCGAACCAGCCTGGTCATGCATAGGAAGACCAGCTTCTTCTCGCGCTGGTCAAACGACAATCAATTTGTGGTAAACCCTGCCGAACAAGAAGCCGTCAACCGTGTCCTCTTGCAACATCTGCCGAACACACCAGTTCAGCCCCCCACGTCTGTTCAAGTAACCGCCTAAACAAACGCCGCCGGGCGATCCTCGATCACCCGGCGGCCTTCATCTCACTCGCTCTATCCCCTTCAGCCCCTCAATCACTTCCGCTGCCGAATCATACCGTCCAAACATCGGCATCACGTACACGCCCTGCAAGACACTCCCGCAATTCCAGCAGCGCCTCGCGCGCGATCTTGATCCCTTCCTTGCGGCCATCTTCGGCTTTGCGCATGCGCTCCAACGTCCACTCCGGCAGGATGATGCTGGGCAGTTCGTTGTGCAGGAATTCCGCGTTGCGCAATGAGGCCGGCGGCAGCACGCCGCCCATGATGGGGATCGGAATCTCGCCGAATTGATCGCGATAGCGCTGCTGGAAGACGCGCACCGGCTCCACATCGAAGATGGGCTGCGACACGGCGAAGTCCGCGCCCGACACGATCTTCTTGCGGAACGTCTTGATCTCGCGCTCCAGATCCTGCGGATAGAAATTCACGGCCACGCCCACATGAAACAACGTGCCCGCGCCGATCGAAATGCCCGCCGAATCTTTGCCGCTGTTGAGGCTGCCCTTGATCAACTTCACCAACCCCGACGGCACGATGTCGTGTTGATCGCCCGCTTCGGGATAATCGCCCACCGAGGGCGGATCGCCCATCATCACCAGCAGGTTGCGAATGCCCAGCGCATGCGCGGCTAACAAATCACCCTGCACGCGCAGCAGGTTGCGTCCGCGCGTGGGGAAGTGCAGCACCGTTTCCATCTCGGTGTCGCGCTGCACCAAATGCGCCAGCGCCCACGCGCTCATCCGCATGCGCGCCATCGGCGTGTCGGCGATGTTCATCACGTCGAAGCCCGCGCGCTTCAACTCACGCGCCACTTCGATCAGGCGCGTGGCGCTGTGCCCGCGCGGCGGATCGACTTCGATGGCGGTGACGAACTGTCCGGTGGTGAGTTTCTCGGCCAGCTGCGTGGGCGCGATCGGCTCAGCTAAACCCGATCGGTCTTCTGCAGCTTCAGCGATCACATCGTGTACTTCCACCGTGATCGATCGCTGCAACTCCACTTCATCGAGCGCCGTGCGCATCGATCGAATGTGATCGGGCGTGGTGCCGCAGCAGCCGCCGATGATCGACGCGCCCGCTTGCAGGAAGCGCCGCGCAAAATCGCCGAAATATTCGGGCGTGGCGGGATAGATCAAGCGCGAGCCCATGCGCTGCGGCCAACCGGCGTTGGGCTGAATCGACACGAGCGGGCGGCAGTCCACTTGCGCGGCGTGACGTGCCAGCGCCTGCACCACGGGCAACAACTTGGCCGGGCCGACGCTGCAATTCGCGCCGATCACATCGACTTCGAGTTCGCACAATTTGCGCGCCACCTGCTCGGGCGTATCGCCCAGCGGCGTGCAGCCATCTTCGGTGTACGTCATCTGCGCGATGAGCGGCAGGTTGGCATTCACTTCGCGCGCGGCTTTGATGGCCTGCACGATCTCGTTGAGATCGCTGAACGTCTCGAAGATCAGCACATCGACACCGGCTTCATTCAGGACGGCGATCTGCTCTTTGAAAGCGGCGAACGCCTCGGCCGCCGTCACGCGGCCCAACGGCGCGAGGCGCACGCCCACCGGCCCGACTGATCCGGCGACGTAGATCTGGCGGCGCGATTCATCGGCCGCTTTGCGCGCCAGCCGCACACCCGATCGATTGATCTCCGCGACCTTGTCTTCCAGATCGTGTTCCCGCAAGCGGAAGCGATTGCCGCCGAAGGTGTTGGTCTCCAGCAAATCCGCGCCCGCTTCCACGTAGCCGCGATGCACGCTCAGCACCACTTCGGGCTGCGTGAGATTCAAGTCCGTCGAGCGAATGCTCGAAGGTGATGCCGTGCGCGTGCAGCTGCGTGCCCATCGCGCCGTCAGCCAACACCGGGCCGCGTTGTAAGCGTTCGAGAAAGTCAGTCATTGTTGTTCCTTACGGAAAAGTAAATTGGTAGATTGGTAAATTGGTATCGCACGACTCCACCAATCTACCAAGTACCAATCTACCAACTCCCAATTTACCAATCTACTCTTTTAGCCTGACCACGCGGAAATTCTCCGCAAACGCCATGCCCTTTTCCTTGCCCGCATCGGCCGATCGTTGGCGAATCATCTCTTCGAGGTTGGTCATTCCATCGAGCTGGCAGTGATGCTCGCGCAGCGCCTTGATCTTCAACTCGATCGTGTCGCTCACATCGATCCACGTGTCGATCTGCTCGAAGGCGCGCACGTAGACGCCCTGCACTTCGTGAGCCTCACCCTCTTCGGGCCACAACAATTCCATCGAGGCGCAGGGGAAGATCGCGTCGAGGGCCGCGAAAGCCGCCGCGCGATGATCGGGATGGTTGATGCGATTGCTGCCCCAGAACACCAGATTCGGATCGCCGCAGAAGACCACTTCGGGCTTGTACTTGCGAATCAGATGCACCAATTCGCGGCGCAGCGTCAGATCGGCCACGAGGCGGCTGTCGTCGTGCCGCAGAAACTCGATGTGCTGGATGCCCAGCACGTCACACGCGTTTTTCTGTTCTTGCTTCGCGCAGCGCGGCGAGGGTGTACGGCGTGAACGTCGCATCGTGCGTGCCGACGTTGCCGCTGGTGCATAACACCACCGTGATCTTGCAGCCCGCCTTGGCCCACTTCGCCAGCGTCGCGCCGCACGAAAATTCCATGTCGTCGGGATGCGCGAAGATCGTCATCGCCGATTGGGGAATCCAGTCACTGTCAAACTTTGCCATTGTTTCCTCTGGTTGTTGGTAGTTGGCAGTCGCTGGCAGTTGGCTGTTAGCCGCTGGCTGCTCCTGCCAACTACCAGCTGCTAGCCGCCAACTGCTATGATTCTTGCGGTTGATCGACCAGCGTCATCACACGAAAGACTTCGGCGTATTGCAACTTGCCGCCATCGTCGGCCTTCGCCTTCTGGCCCTTCTTCTTCGCCCGCTTGCGCGCCGCTTTGGCTTCTTCCTGCGCCCACTTCGTGATCATTTCTGTGGGATCCCAATCGCCCAGCTGGCTCTGGTGTAACTTTAACGCCGCCACTTTCCGGTCAATGGTCGCGGCAATATCGATCGCGGTGTCCGATTTCTTGTTACCCTGCACATACACGGCGTGGACTTTGTGCACCGGCCCTTCTTCCGGCCAGAACAATTCCATCTCGCAGCGCGGAAAGACGGATTCCAACGCGACGATGGCGGCAGCGCGATGATCGGGATGGTTGATGTAATCGGTGCCGTAAAACCAGCCTTCGGGATCGCCGCACAGCACGACTTCGGGCTTGTATTTGCGGATTTCGTGCACCACTTTGCGGCTCAGCGCGAGTGAGGGTTCCAGCGCGCAATCGTCGTGGCGCAGAAAGACGACGTGTTTCACGCCGAAGAAATCGGCCACGGCCTGCTGCTCGGTCTCGCGCGTTTTAGCCAGCGTCTTGAGGGTGTATTTGGGATCGTGCGTGCCGACGTTGCCGCTGGTACACAACACCATCGTGATCTCGCACCCGGCGGCCGCCCATTTGGCGATAGTTCCCCCGATGGTGAACTCCGAATCGTCAGGATGTGCGAAGATGGCCATCGCCGATTTGGGGATGTAACTACCGTTGAACTTAGACAAGGTCTCCTCCTAAAACGTGAATGAGTAACGAGTAATGCGTAACCAGCGGCTCACTCGTCACTCTTACTCGTCAGTGTCTTTATACCGCAGCCTGTAACGCTTCAACTATCTTCGGTAATGATACCTCATACCGATAACTCACATTCATGTGGCCGTCGTCGAACTCTTCGTATTCGTGCGGCACGCCCAGCGCCTTCAACTTCCTGACGAAGGTGCGCGCGCCGAAGTGCAGGTTGAACTCATCGCGCGTACCGCAGTCGATGAAGAGCAGGCGCAAGCGCTTGAGGTTGTCGGCATACCGATCGGCCAACTGCACCGGATCGAATTCCAGCCAGCGCGCCCACACGTCCGGTTTCAATTCGCACGTTTCCAGATCAAACGGAAAATCGATCGGGAGCGGTCGCGCGATCGGGTTGGGGGAATACGCGGCGGCCATCGCCAGAATGTTCATCGCTTCGATGTCGCGCCCTTCGATCTTGATCTTGCTGTTCGAACTCGCTTAGCCATTTATCGACGCCGCCTGCTTTCTGGATCGCGTTGGCGAACTTGGGGAAATCGGGTCGATAGCACAGGTCGAAGGCCATATCGCCGCTGTGGCAGGCGACTGCGCCGAAGACGTCGGGATGTTGCAGGCCGAACATGATCGCGCCATAGCCGCCGCTCGATTTGCCGAACACACCGCGTCCTTCCGGCCCGGCGATGGTGCGGTACGTCCGATCGATATGCGGCACGATCTCGTCGATCACGTAATCTTCGTAGCGTCCGATGGCCGTCGAGTTGCGATACTGGCTGCCGCCGTAGCGCGTGAAGCAATCGGGCAGCACGTAGATCGCGGGCAGCAGCTTGCCGTCGGCCATCAGCCGATCGATCCGTTGCTGCAAGTTGGGCTGCCAGCCACTCACGTTGAACATCATCGGTCCACTGCCGGTGAAGCCAGTCAAGCCATAAACCACGGGATAGCGTTTGCCCGATGTGTCGTAATCGGGCGGTAGGATGATCGGCAGACTGCGTGTCGCCGGATCGCCTAATGGGTTATCGGTCAGCACGCGGCTGGTGAACTGTTCAATGCTGACGTGTGTCGGCACTATTTCCCTCCCGGCCATAAACGAAAGCCCATTTGTTCAAAGTGATGATCGAAACCAAAGACGTCACGAAGTTTCAATTGACGCATCAGAACGAAACTCGTGCAGTCCGCGAACGAGTATTGCTTGTCGTCATAGCGTTGAAAGAGTTCCCACGTTTCGCGCCACAGATCTTCGTCAATGTGGACAACGCGTGTGTTAGCCGAGCGCTGTACGGCCCGCCCGAATTTGACTGCTTGAAAATGGCCGCAGTGGGACAACAAGAATGTGGTCGTCTCGGCGACAACGTAGTCGCTAGTGTAGATCAGATTGGACTGTGCCAGTAACGCTGCAAAGGCCGGCAGTGTGTGTGCATGCTGGCGATCGTCCCGATCGAACGCCGCGACCCAGCCGCTCGTGTCTGCAAAGAGTTTCATTTCTGGCGCTTCCGTTTCGCGGTGGGTTTTGCTTTGTAAGTTGGGCGCGATTCTTGAACAGCCACCGGCACAGGCTTGCGACGCGGAACTTCTGCTTGTGATGGATCACTCCAATCACGGCGATAGATGTAACTGTCATGATTGAGTGCGCCATCGCCCAATCCGGTCGCCATGGTACCTACGAGTTGCAGCAGTGGATCGTCTGGTGACATGACGCGCTCTTCGTCTTCTGCGGCGGCATGGAGCAGGTAGTCTTCCAGCGCTTCCCGGATCTGCACGGCCAGCGTGAGATTGTTTTCTTCGGCCCGTTTCTGCAGGCGTTCATGGGTTGAACGAGGTAGATACACTTGAAACCGCACCATATTCTCATTCATGGTGCACCTCCTCGAATTAGATGTATAGATTATACATCTAATTCGCCATCAACTGCTCCACGCGACTGACGCCCACGGCGTAATACTTCGCCGCCGGGTGATGTACCACAATCGCTGCTGCGGTTTGGAGATAGTGCTCGCAGGAGTAAGGAAACTCTTTGAAATCCACGGCAAACGTGAAGCGTCCGGAAAGCGCCTTCAAGGCCCGCACCCCTTCGGGCACGACCTCGCGGCCGATGCCGTCACCGGGGATCAACGCGATACGATAGGACATGGTTCCTCCTGAGAGAGACGCGTAAAATGTCTTAATCGAAATACGTCAAACGGAATAGGATTGAATTGCAACCCGATTTAATAGCGATTATAGGGGAAAGGGTCAAATCATAATTTGACAACACGGCGCGGGGCTTATAGTTTCACCTTAATGGAAAAGCGGATCATCCATCTTCTCAGCGAAGTGGTCGCCATCAACTCCATCAACCCGACCCTCGCCGGAGGTCCCGGCGAAGCCGGAATCGCCAATTTTATCTGCCAGCACCTCAGAAGGCTCGGCCTTGACGCCGAGCTTTATTCCGTGGCCGCCGCCCGGGCCAGCGTGGTGGCCGTGGCGCGCGGGAAAAACGGTAGAGAATCGCTCGTTCTGAATGGTCACATCGACACGGTGGGGGTGGGGGAAGGCATGCCGGACCCCTTCACGCTGCGGCGGGAGGGCGG
>CAWFXU010000006.1:0-53804 GCA_963819895.1 uncultured Gammaproteobacteria bacterium | reverse complement strand
ATCACCCCACCGGCGCCGACGCACCCTGGCTCCGCTTGCGCGAGGTCTCCGTGCGCCTGCACGGCAGATTGTTCCTGCGCGGCTTCGACTGGAGCGCGGCGCCGGGCGAGCAGTGGGCGGTGCTCGGCCCGAACGGCGCCGGCAAGACGGTGCTGGCGCAGCTCATCGCCGGCACGCTGCATCCGGCCAGCGGCGAGCTCACGCTGGCCGAGGAGATCGTGCCGGCGCGGATCGCCTGGGTCTCGTTCGAGGCACAGCGCGAGCTCTGCGCCGCCGACGCGCGCCACGACATCAGCGATTACCTGGAGAGCGCCGTCGACGACGGCACCACCGTGCGCGCGCTGCTCGCGGCGGCGGCCCGCCGCCCCGAGCGGCTCGGCGAGGTGGCCGCGATACTCGGCATCGAGGCGTTGATGGAGCGCGGCATCCGCTTCCTCTCGAGCGGCGAGGCGAGGCGCACGCTGTTCGCGCAGGCGCTGCTGATGGAGCCGCGCCTGATGGTGCTGGACAACCCCTACGAAGGCGTCGACCGCGCCTCGCGCCAGATCCTGCGCGCGCTGGTCGACGAGCTGCTCGGCGGACCCACGCACATCCTGCTGCTGACGCGTCGAGCGCAGGACATCGCGCCCGGCATCAGCCACGTGCTGCTGCTCGAGCACGGGCAGGTGCTGGACCGCGGTCCGCGCGCGGACGTGCTCGACGGCGCCGCGGCACGGCGCCTGTTCGGCACCGGCGCAAGCTGCGCGCCGGTGCCGCTGCCCGCGGCGCCCGATGCCGCGTCCCCGCAGCCCGGCGACGGGCCGCTGATCGAGCTCGAGAACGTGCACGCGCACTACGGCGAGCACGCGGTGCTGGACGGCGTCAGCCTGCGCCTCGATCCCGGCGAGCACCTGTGCATCGCGGGCCCGAACGGCTGCGGCAAGTCGACGCTGCTGGCGCTGATCTGCGGCGACAACCCGCGCGCCTACGGCCAGCAGGTGAAGCTCTTCGGCCGCGTGCGCGGCAGCGGCGAGTCGGTCTGGGAGATCAAGCGACGCTTCGGCATCGTCAGCAACCAGCTGCACCTGTCCTACCCCACGCGCACGCGCGCCTTCGACGTGGTGGCCAGCGGCTTCTTCGACACGCTCGGCCTGTACGACACCTGCGGCCCGTGGCAGGCGCAGCTGGTGCGCGAATGGCTGGCAGTGCTGGGCCTGTCGGCCCGTGCGGGCGAGCGCTTCGACGCACTGTCCTTCGGCGAGCAGCGCATGATGCTGGTCGCACGCGCGATGGTGAAGAATCCGCCGATCCTGATCCTCGACGAGCCGTGCTCGGGTCTCGACGAGGCGAACCGCCGCCGCGTGCTGGAACTGATCGAGCGCATCGGGCACGAGTCGCGCACGCAGATGCTCTACGTGAGCCACGAAGCCGAGGAAATCCCGGCCTGCATCACGCGCCGGCTGGAGTTCCGCCGGGGAGCGGAAGGGCGTTACCGGCTGGAACACGCCGAATGAGAGCGGCGTGGTAATCCCGCATATCGCAAGCCATTGGCGCTCGAGCAGCCATTGTGGCCGCGGACACGCCGTGAATACATCCCTGTAGGCTACCCGTCGCGTCCTCGGCGACAAGTGTCCGCCGCCCCAATGGCTGCTACGAGCCCCTCGCGTTGGTGGAAGACCTTGGAAATGCACGCACTTCTGGTGGCGCTCCATCCAGCACACGGCCGAGCCGAGCGGCTGCGCTGCCCGCTGTTGGCTTGCGGGGCCTTGCGCCGCAGGATCGCGGCGCGGAGCTCAGGGACGTACTTGCGCGTGCCCCGCAGGACATGTGGCGACCAGCACAGTCCGGACGAATCCGGACCCCAGGGTTTCGTCAGCCCGCCTTGCCGCGCCGCGCGCGTTCGATGATCGCGTTGAGGCGCTGCTGCAGCTGCGCGTCGGGCTGGTAGCTGAGCCCCTTGCGCGCGAGCTGCTCGGCCTGGGCGTAATCGCCGCGCTCGAGCCTGAGCGTCGCGAGCTCGCAATACACGGCCGGATCGGCGGGTGCGATGCGCAACGCGCGCTCGGCCGCGGCGATCGCGGCGTCGAGATTGCCGCCGCGCCGTTCCGTCGCAGCCTGCGCGAGCAGGGTGTTCACCGCGGTGTTGGCGCTGGGCGGCGGTGCCTGCAGATCGATCTGCCCGGCGCCACCATCGCTGCCCACCGGCGCGCCGGCATCGGGCGATTCGATGGTGAAACTGTCCTCGGGTGCCGACGCGCCGGCACCCGGCAACGGCAGGGCCGCGGCGGGAGCTCCGGCAGCAGCCGGCGCGGTTGCCGTTGCGCCGCCCGGCGCGACCGGATAGGTGGAAGGCAGCGCCTGGCCTGCTTGCGGCGATTGCGCTGCAGGGTAGGCGGGTTGCGTCGCGACAGTCGCGGCCGGGCGCGCGGGATAGGCCTTCGCCGCACTCGGCTGCTGCTGCGCTCGCGTGCCTGTCACTGTGCGCCCGTTGCCCGGCTCCGGCACATCGACGCGCGGTGGCGCATGCGTCGACTGCGCGAACGGCCCGGCGCAGCCGCCAAGCAGCGGCAGGCTGGCGATGGCGCCGATGCGCAGCACGCGCAGCCATGGGCCGGTCGATTCGCTCATATTCGCTTCCCCGTCTGCTTGACGCCGTAAATGTTCGCAGGCCCCTGCGGTGGCACGGGGGCGACGCTTCAACGATCCCCGCCGAACCAGCGCTTCCACCACCGGTCACGCGCTTTCTCTTCCTGCTGCGGCGCGGCGCCGGGCTGCGGCGCTGCGCCGCGCTCGGGCGCGGCACCGGGCTCCTCCGCCGGCTTGGCGCCGGACCACGGCCAGCGCAGGCCCGAGCCGGTGCAGGATGCCTCGTAATCCGGCTCGGTGCCGTTGAGGAACGGCATCAGCCGCGCGCCCGGACAGCCTTCGCCGCTCAGCCCGCCGCCGACCTCGTCGACCCAGGTCTCGGTGACGCCCGCGGGCGCCCGGGCGCGGCGCGGCTCGCGGCTCACCGCGGCCATCAGCCCGGTCCACGCGGGCAATGCCCCGGTGGCGCCGGTGAGCGCGGTGACACCGTTGTCGTCGCGCCCGATCCACACCACCGCGAGCAGGTCGCCTGAGTAGCCCGCGAACCAGCTGTCGCGCTGATCATCGGTGGTGCCGGTCTTGCCGGCCACCACCAGCCCGGCCGGCAGGCGGTTGTAGGCCGATCGCGCCGTGCCCGAGCTCACCACTTCCCTCAACGCGTATTCCAGCAGGTACACCGCCGACTGGCGGACTTTCTGCTCCACCGCCACAGGATAGCGCGTCAGCGGCTCACCCGAGGCGTCCATGACTTCGCGGATCCCGCTCAGCGGCGAACTGAAGCCGCCGGAGGCGATGGTCTGGTACATCTCCGCGACCTCGATCGGGCTGAGTGCCACGGCGCCGAGCGCGACGGAGGGCAGCGCCGGCACCTCGCGCTCGACGCCGAGACGGTGGATCGTGTCGACGACGCGCTCGGGGCCGAGCTCCAGCCCGAGCCGCGCGGTGGACTGGTTGTACGACTGCGCCAGCGCACGGTGCAGACGCACCATGCCGTGATCCTCGCGATCGTAGTTGCGCGGACGCCACACCTGGCCGTTGGCGCCCTTGTAGGCCACCGGCCCGTCGTCGAGCGGCGTCAGCAGCGTGTAGCGCCCGTCCTCGAGCGCCGTGAGGTAGACCGCGGGCTTCATCAGCGAGCCGACCGGGCGCAGCGCATCGAGCGCGCGGTTGAAGCCGGCCACGCGCGAGTTGCGCCCGCCCACCACCGCGAGCACCTCGCCACTGTCGACGCGGGTCACGATCACCGCGCCCTCGAGCCCCTGCTGCGGCTTGCCGCGCGCCTTGAAATCGCTTTCGATCTTCGCCAGCGTCTCCTGCAGCGAGGCTTCCGCCGCGCGCTGCACCGCGGGATCCAGGCCGGTGAAGATCTGCAGCCCTTCCGAGGTGAGGCCTTCCTCGCTATAGTCGCGGCGCAGCTGGCGCCGCACCAGGTCGAGGTAGGCCGGGTAGAACTTCGAGCGCGCCTGTTCGCGATCGCCGACGCCGAGCGGCATCTGCACGATCCTTGCCGCATCCTCTGCGCCGATGACTTCCTGGTCGACCATCAGCGCGAGCACCGTGTCGCGCCGTTCGCGGCTGCGCTCGGGATGACGCCACGGATCGTAGTACGAGGGGCCGCGCACCATGCCGACCAGCAGCGCGATCTGCGGCGCGCCGAGTTCCGCGATGGGCCGGTTGAAGTAGTAGTGGCTCGCGAGTCCGAAACCGTGGATGGCGCGGTGACCGTCCTGGCCGAGGTAGATCTCGTTCAGGTAGGCCTCGAGGATTTCCTCCTTGCTGTAGCGCAGCTCCATCACCAACGCCATCGCGAGCTCCATGAGCTTGCGCGTGATGGTGCGCTCGCGGGTGAGGAAGAAATTCTTCACCAGCTGCTGCGTCAACGTGCTGCCGCCCTGCTCGAGCGCGCCGCTGCTCACGTTGACCCACATCGCGCGCGCGATGCCCTTGGGCGAGACGCCGTGGTGCGAGTCGAAGTTCTGGTCCTCGACCGCCATCAGCGTGCGGATCAGCAGCGGCGGCACATCGCTCACGCGCACCAGGATGCGGTCCTCGTTGTGCGCCGGGTAGATCCCGCCGATATGCACGGGTTCCAGCCGCGCCAGCGCGACTTCGGCGCCCTGTTCGTCGCGGACCGTCTGCACCGAATTGCCGGCGAACGCGACGCGCAGGCGCCGCGCCGGCTCTTCGCCGTCCCAGAACCGGAAGCCGCGCGTCGCGATCGACAGCGTGGCGCCCGAGACGCTGTAGGTGCCGGCGCCCGCCGCGCCGCCGGCGGCGCGATAACCCAGCGTTTCCAGCTCCGCGCTCAGCGCACGCGGCCCCACCGGTGCGCCGGCGTAGAGCTCGAGCGGACGCCCGTAGACCATCGCGGGCACCGCCCACTTCTTGCCCGAAAATTCACGCTGGATGTAGGCATCCAGATACATGAACACGAGCGCGCCGACCACCACGCCGGCGGCCAGCACGCGCAGCAGCACCACGGGCCAGCGTCGCGCTGCGGCTGTTCTCGGGGGTTTGCGCGCTGGCTTGCGTGTGCTTCTGCGCGGCGATTTGCGCTCGGGCTGCTGGACGACGCCGCGTTGCGGGCTGCGGTCGGATGGTGAAGGCATGGCGGCCAAGTGTACGGAGAAGGCCCGAGCCCTACAAATAAATGCAGGTTTTCACATTGAGCCGCGCGCGCGGGCTGCGGATAATCGCGCGCCGGAAAGCATTCGGCTCCGGGCACAACGGAACAGCGCATGAAGAAATACAACGTCTACGGCATGGGCGCCGCACTGGTCGACACCGAGATCGAGGTCGACGACGCATTTCTCGGTTCCGCCGGCATCGACAAGGGCGTGATGACGCTGGTCGACGAGGCGCGCCAGGATCGCCTGCTCGAACTGCTGAGCACGCACCTGGTGGCCTCGCGGCGCGCGAGCGGCGGATCGGCGGCGAACTCGGTGATCGCCACCAGCTGCTTCGGCGGCAGCGCGTTCTACACCTGCAAGGTTGCCGACGACGAGAACGGGCGCTTCTATCTGGCCGACCTGGCGCGCGCCGGCGTCGACTGCAACGTGTGCGCGGGACGCGAGAGCGGCGTGACCGGCAAGTGCCTGGTGATGATCACGCCGGACGCCGAGCGCACGATGAACACGTTCCTGGGCATCAGCTCCACGCTGTCGACCGGGAACCTCGACGCAGCGGCGCTGGCGGCCTCGGAATTCCTCTACGTCGAAGGCTACCTGGTCACCTCGCCCACCGGGCGCGCGGCGGCGATCGCGGCACGCGAACTCGCCGAGCGCAACGGCGTGCGCACCGCGCTCAGCTTCTCGGACCCCGGCATCGTCGCGCACTTTCGCGACGGCCTGGCGCAGATGCTGGGCAACGGCGTCGACCTGCTGTTCTGCAACCTCGCGGAAGCGCAGGAGTGGACCGGCGAGCAGCGCCTCGAGGACGCCGCCGAGGGACTGCGCAAGGTGGCGCGATCCTTCGCGATCACGCTGGGTGGCGAGGGCGCGCTGGTCTTCGACGGCCGCCATTACCACCGCATCGCACCGCATCCGGTGAAGCCCATCGACACCAACGGCGCGGGCGACATGTTCGCCGGCGCCTACATCTACGGCATCACCAACGGCTTCGACGCGGTCACGGCGGGGCGGCTAGCGAACCGTGCCGCGGCACAACTGGTCACGCACTACGGCCCGCGCCTGCCGGCAGCCGCGCATCGGCAGCTGCTGGACGAATTCAGCCGCGAACAGGGATGAATCCCGAGCGCCAGCAGCCGCATTGCTTCGTCGCAGGTTCGGCTTCCGTGGGTTCGGCTTCCGTGGGTTCGGCTTCAGCCGAACATTGATTGGGCTTGCGCCAATGTTCGGCTGAAGCCGAACCTACGCCGAACCTGCGCCGAACCTGCGCCGAACATCGTCCGAATAAATTCGGACCCACGAGCGCGGCTCTCAACCCTGCGAGAGCAATTCGCGCAGATCGATCACGCCGGCGTTGGCGCGCGAGATGTACGAGGCCATCACCAGCGAGTGGTTCGCCAGCGGCCCGTAGCCGGTGCCGTTCAGGATCACCGGGCTCCATATCGCCTCCTGCGTCCCCTCGAGCTCGCGGATGATCTGGCGCAGGCTGACGACGGCATTCTTGCGCTCGAGCACGTCGGCGAAATCCACCTCGACCGCTTTCAGGAACTGGATCAGCGCCCAGGTCGAACCGCGCGCCTCGTAGAAGACGTCGTCGATCTCGAACCACGGCGTTTTCGACTCGAACTCGCTGGCACCGGGCGTGGACTGGTGTGCCGCCGGATCGCCGGCGAGATCGGTATTCAGGCGCGACTTGCCGACGCTGGCGCTCAGGCGCTGGGAAAGACTGCCGAGCCGGCTCTGCACCGTGCCGAGCCAGTAGCGCAGGTTGTCGGCGCGGGCGTAGAACTGCGCGTCGCTGGTGTCGGCATCGGCAAGGCGCCTGGCGTAGGACTCGAGGTGCCTGATGCCCTGGCGGTATTCCGACTCGGTGGGCGGCAGCAGCCAGGAATTGTTGTCGAAATTGAACTGCGGCTCCGCCAGCGCGAGATCCGGATCTTCCGTGGACTGCGATTGCGAACGGCTCAGCGTCTCGCGCATCGCCTTGGCCAGGTCGCGCACCTGCACCAGCGCGCCGAACTCCCAGTTCGGCATGTTGTCGAGCAGCACGCCGGGCGGCAGCCGGTCGTTGCTCAGGTAACCGCCGGGCTTGTCCAGCAGCGTCTCGGCCACGCCGATCAGGGTGGCGGTGGTCGCGGTGCCGACCACCACCGGGCGCTCCTGGTGCCGGGCGAAACGCGCGGCGTTTTCGCGCACGTCGAAGGCCTGCGGCACGTTCGACCAGTACAGCCCGAGCACCACGATCACGATCGCCAGCACGCCGACCACCGCGGCGGCGGCCACCGCGCCCGCGCCTCCCGGCGCGAGCGTCTTGCCCAGCGCCCGCGAACGCCCTTCGTCGATGTTCACGTCCGTATCCATGTGGCTACTCCCCGATTTTCCTGACGCGCGCCTCGGCGCATTGCTCCGCGCCGTCCTCCAGCCGCAGGCAGAACGGCAACAGCGCGCCCGGCTGCGGCGCGGTGCCCATGCCACCCACCATCACATGGTAGCCGCCAGGCTCGAGCATCACGCGCGCGCCCGGCGCGATCTCGAGCCGCGGCACCGGGTACATGCGCATCATGCCGTCGGCGTGGCTGTGGCCGTGGATGGCCGCGCTGGCCGCGGACTCCACGCGCGCGCCCACCACCGCGAGCGGCGCGGAACCGCGGTTGTGCAGCTCCATGTAGATGGCCGCGCCGGCCTGCCCCGGCGGCGGCTGGCGCAGCCAGGCCGCGCCGATTTCGAGCGCCGCGGCGCATGCCGGAGCGGCGCCCGCAAGCGCCGCGGCCAGCAGCACGGCCCTGGCGGGCAGTGAAGACTTCATGGGCAAAACGACCTCGATCCGTGTCGGCGGCCATTGTGCCACAGGGGGCGGCGGGGCACCGGCAGTAATTATTCGACCTCGGCAGGCGACGGCGGCAGTGGCTAGAATGCGCCTCGCGGCCGACTCCGGTCGCAGCCGAACGGATGTTTCCATGCTGAGACTGCTGCTGATCGCCGCCCTGCTGTGGGGCGCCAACACTGCCACCGCGAACCAGGAACCCCTGCCGGGCGCCCCCCGCGGCGCCGACATGCTGGGCGGCTCCACGCGCGCATTCCTGCGCGTCGACGAAGCCTACGCGCTCAGGACCGAACTGCGCGACGGGCAGGTGCTGGTGCAGTGGGACATCGCCCCGGGCTACTACCTCTACAAGGAACGGATCGGCTTCAGCTTGCAGACCGGTGCCGGCGCCGAAGCGATCGCGCTCACGTTGCCCGCGGGCGAGGCGCACGAGGACGCCTATCTCGGGGCGACCGAGGTCTATCGCGGCACGCTCGCGGTTGCCGTGCCCCTGCCCGGCCCGGGGCCGGTGCTGCTCGCGGTGAAATCGCAGGGCTGCGCCGACGCCGGATTGTGCTATCCGCCGCGTACGCGCGTGTTCGCGGTGGATCCGGCCGCGGGGAGCCTGAGCGAAACCGAGCCGCAACCGCTCCCGGTGGCCGCCGCACAAGGCCCGGCGCCAGCGCCCGCCGCCGGCCGTGCGGATGTCGCGAGACTGCTGTGGATGGCGCTGCTGGCCGCGCTCGGCGGCATGATCCTGAACCTGATGCCCTGCGTGTTCCCGGTGCTGTCGCTGAAGGTGCTGGGCATCGCGGCCAAGGGCGGCGACGGTCACGGCAAGGCGCTGCACGGGCTGGCCTACGCGGGCGGCGTGGTGCTGAGCTTCGTCGCCGTCGCGGGCCTGCTGCTCGCGCTGCGCGGCGCGGGCGCGGCGATCGGCTGGGGCTTCCACCTGCAGTCGCCGGCATTCGTCGCGGCGCTGGCGTACCTGTTCGTGGTCATGGGACTCGGACTCTCGGGGATGATCAACCTGGGCTCCGGCGTGATGGGCAGCGGCGAGGCGCTGGCGCGCCAGGGCGGCTACCGCGGCACGTTTTTCACCGGCGTGCTCGCGACCGTGGTCGCCAGCCCCTGCTCGGCGCCGTTCATGGGCACCGCGCTCGGCTTCGCGATGACGCAACCGCCGTTCTACGCGCTGGCGATCTTCGCCGCGCTCGGGCTCGGCATGGCCGCGCCTTTCGTGCTGCTGACGCTGAGCCCCGCGCTGCTGCGGCGCCTGCCCCACCCCGGCCCCTGGATGGATGGCTTCAAGCAGTTCCTCGCCTTCCCGCTCTATGCCGCCGCGGTCTGGCTGCTGTGGGTGCTGGGCAACCAGACCGGCGTGAACGGCATGGCGGCGGTGACCGGCGGCTGTGTGCTGATCGCCCTCGGGCTGTGGTGCTGGGAGCACGCGAAGCTGCACCGCCGGCCGCTCCCCCTGCGCCTGCTGGGCGCGCTGATCTGCGTGCTGGCGCTGCTGGTGTTGCGCTCGCCGCTGCTCGACGAACGCCCTGCCGTGCGCGCCGACAGCACCCGCGCCTGGGAAGACTACAGTCCGGCCCGGCTGGAGGCGTTGCGCGCCGCCGGCACCCCGGTGTTCGTCAACGTCACCGCCGACTGGTGCATCACCTGCCTGGCGAACGAGAAGATCGCGTTGTCCTCGCGCGAGGTCCTGGCGGCGTTCCGCGACCGGGGAATCGTCTACCTCAAGGGTGACTGGACCAACAGTGACCCGCAACTCACCGCCCTGCTGCAGGCGCACGGTCGCAGCGGCGTGCCGCTGTACCTGTTCTATCCCGCCGCAATCGGGGCCCCGGCCACGCTGCTGCCGCAATTGCTGACGCCGTCGATCGTGCTGGAAACCATCGACGCGCACTGATCCTGCTCCATTTTTACCGAATTTGCGCGCATCGTGCCCGAACTGCTCCGTTCTATGGACGGAGCGGGTGAATTGCGGCAGAATCGCGCCAGCTTCCCGACAACTCCCCGGCAGCGGTTTGCGCCGCGCTCCGCGAGCAGACATCGACATGGCCACGATCCTCGTGCTGCACGGACCGAACCTGAACCTGCTGGGTGCCCGGGAACCGGAAACCTACGGCAGCGTGACGCTGGAGCACATCAACCAGCGCCTCGCCGGGATAGCCGTCGGCGCGGGCCATCACCTGCAGACGCTGCAGAGCAATGCCGAGCACGTGCTGATCGAGCGCATCCACGCCGCACGCTCCGAGGGCATCGGCTTCATCATCATCAACCCGGGCGGTTTCACGCACACCAGCGTCGCGCTGCGCGACGCCCTGCTCGCGGTCGCCGTCCCGTTCATCGAAGTGCACATCTCCAACGTCCACGCGCGCGAGCCGTTCCGCCGCCATTCGTATTTCTCCGACGTCGCCGCAGGGGTGATCTGCGGACTGGGTCCGCTCGGATACGAACTGGCGCTGCAGGCGGCCATTGCGCGCCTAACACCAGCAACCTGAAACCAGCGAAGGGCACGTCATGGATATCCGCAAGATCAAGACCCTCATCGAGCTGCTCGAAGGCTCCGATGTCACCGAAATCGAAATCTGCGAGGGCGAGGAATCGGTGCGCATCAGCCGCGGCCACGTCGCGCCGATGTACGCGCCGACGGCTTCGATGCCGTTCGCGCCCGCCCACCCCGCACCTGCTGCTCCCGCCGCTGCTCCGGCTGCAGCGCCGGCCGCGCCCGCGGCTGCCGCCGAACCGGCCGGACACCTGGTGCGCTCGCCGATGGTCGGTACCTTCTACCGCTCTCCCTCGCCCGGCGCCGCCGCGTTCGTCGAGGTCGGCCAGAGCGTCAAGGCGGGCGAGGTGATCTGCATCATCGAGGCCATGAAGATGATGAATCACATCGAGGCCGACAAGTCCGGCACGATCGGCGCGTTCCTGGCCGACGACGGCCAGCCGGTCGAGTTCGACCAGCCGCTGCTCAGCATCGTCTGACCAGCGGCCACCGCCCCAGCACAGGATCGCCATTTATGCTCGAGAAAGTTGTCATCGCGAACCGGGGCGAGATCGCGCTGCGCATCCTGCGCGCGTGCCGGGAGCTCGGCATCCGGACCGTCGCGGTGCATTCAAAGGTCGACCGCGACCTGATGCACGTGCGCCTGGCCGACGAAGCCGTCTGTATCGGACCCAACCCCTCGGCGCAGAGTTACCTCAACGTGCCATCGATCATCAGCGCCGCCGAGATCACCGACGCCGTCGCCATCCACCCCGGCTACGGCTTCCTGGCGGAGAACGCGGATTTTGCGGAACAGGTCGAGAAGAGCGGCTTCGTCTTCATCGGCCCGACCGCCGACGTGATCCGCCTGATGGGCGACAAGGTGCGCGCCAAGGACGCGATGAAGGCGGCCGGCGTGCCCACGGTGCCGGGCTCGGACGGCGCGCTCCCCGAAGACGGCGAAGAGATCCTCGCCATGGCGCGCGCGGTGGGCTACCCGGTGATCATCAAGGCGGCGGCCGGCGGCGGCGGTCGCGGCATGCGCGTGGTGCACAGCGAGGCCGCGCTGCTGAACTCGGTGTTCGTGACCCGCAACGAGGCGCAGGCCGCCTTCGGCGACGGCACGGTGTACCTGGAGAAGTTCCTCGAGAACCCGCGCCACGTCGAGTTCCAGGTGCTGTGCGACGGCAAGGGCGGCGCGATCCACCTCGGCGATCGCGACTGCTCGCTGCAGCGGCGCCACCAGAAGGTACTGGAAGAGGCGCCGGCGCCGGGCATCCCGGACGCGCTGAAGCGCGCGGTGGCGGAGAACTGCGTGCAGGCCTGCCTGAAGATCGGCTACCGCGGCGCCGGCACCTTCGAGTTCCTCTACGAGAACGGCCAGTTCTTCTTCATCGAGATGAATACCCGCGTGCAGGTCGAGCATCCGGTGACCGAGGCGATCACCGGCATCGACATCGTGCGCGAGCAGCTGCTGATCGCCGGCGGCCAGCCGCTGTCGATCCGCCAGGAGGACGTGCGCTTTCGCGGCCACGCCTTCGAATGCCGCATCAACGCCGAGGACCCGAAGACCTTCGCGCCCTGCCCGGGCAAGGTGAACCGCTTCCACGCCCCGGGCGGCAACGGCATCCGCGTCGATTCGCACCTCTACAGCGGCTACACCGTGCCGCCGAACTACGACTCGCTGATCGGCAAGGTCATCAGCTGGGCCGACGACCGGCACGGCGCCCTGATGCGCATGCGCAACGCGCTCGACGAGATCGTGGTCGACGGCATCCGCACCAACATCCCGCTGCACCAGCAGCTGGTGCGCGACGAGGCCTTCCATCGCGGCGGCGTGAGCATTCACTATCTCGAAAAGAAGTTGCAGAAATAACCCCCCGATGGGCTGGCTGCAGCTGCGCCTGGTGGCGACCGCGGACCGCGTCGAGACGGTGGAGGACGCGCTGCTCGCGGTCGGCGCGCTGTCGGTCACGCTGGCTGACCACCGCGACGTGCCGATCCTCGAGCCCGGCGTGGGCGAAACGCCACTGTGGCCCGAAGTCGACCTGATCGCGCTGTTCGACGAGGCCGGCGACCGTGACGCGACCGGCGCAGCACTGGCCACGCTGCTGGGCGATGCGGCGCCGGACTTGCACTGGGAGTACCTCGAGGACCGCGCCTGGGAGCGCGAATGGCTGCAGTATTTCGCGCCGCTGCGCTTCGGCGAGCACTTCTGGGTCTGTCCGAGCGGCATGGAAGCGCCGGACCCGGGCGCGATCGTGATGCACCTCGACCCGGGACTCGCCTTCGGCACCGGCACGCACCAGACCACGGCGCTCTGCCTGGAATGGCTGGCGACGCATGCGGTCGCGCAGCGCGACGTGATCGATTACGGCTGCGGCTCGGGCATCCTCGGCGTGGCGGCGCTGCTGCTCGGCGCGGCGCGCGTGCGCGCGGTCGACATCGATCCGCAGGCGCTCACCGCGACCCATGACAACGCCGGGCGCAACGGCATCGATCCCGCTCGCCTCCTCGTGGGCGAGCCCGCGCTGCTCGCCGGCGCCGAAGCCGCCGACCTGCTGCTGGCCAATATCCTCGCCGGCCCGCTGATCGAGCTCGCGCCGCGGCTGGCGGCACTGGTCGCACCCGGCGGTCACGCGATCCTCTCGGGCGTGCTGGCGACGCAGGCCGAGGCCGTGCGCGCGGCCTGGCTGCCCTGGTTCACGCACCTCGGCACCGCGCAGCGCGACGAATGGTGCCGCATCGACCTGCTGCGCTCGGAGCGCCCGGCCCCGTGTCCACCCTGATCACCCGCTGCCCGCTGTGCCAGACCGCGTTCCGCGTCACGGCGGCGCAGCTGGGCGCGGCCGCGGGGCTGGTGCGCTGCGGCGCCTGCAGCCACGTGTTCGAGGCGCAACGCCAGCTGGTGGCGGCCGAGCCGGCACTGAATCTGCCCCCCGGACTCGTGACGCCATCGCCCACCGCGTTCGGGCTCGACGAGAGCTATATCCGCGACCTGCTGCGGGAGGGGCCGGAGACGGACGCATCGGCATCCGCATCGGCCGATGCCGGTACGGTCGCCATGGATGCGGACGAGGCCGCGCCGGACGCCGGCGCGACGGGCGAGACCATCGGCGCAAGCGCCGGCGAAGCGGCCACGGATGCCGATGCGCAACTGTCCGGTTCACCGCCGGCGTTCGCGCCGCCGCCGATCGAGATCGGGACGCCGGCGCAGGCGGCGCCGGCACCGCGCCGCACCGGCTGGATCCTGGGCTGCATCGCCGCCGCGCTGGTGCTGCTCGCGCAGCTCGCGTGGCACGAACGCGACCGGCTCGTGCGCGATCCCGACTGGCGACCACGACTGGACACGGCCTGCGCGCTGCTCGGCTGCACGCCGGCGCGCCCGCGCGACACCGCGCTGATCCGCAGCGACGGCCTCGTGATCAGGCCGGCCCCGGGACGCGAGGGCGTGCTGCTGGTCGATGCGCTGCTCAGCAACCTCGCCGCGTATCCGCAGGCCTGGCCGCAGCTGGAGATCGTGTTCTCCGACATGCAGGGGCGCGCACTCGCCGGGCGCGTGTTCACGCCCGCGGAGTACCTGCCGGCGAAGCCGCGCGGCGACATGCCGGTGCGCCAGGCCGTGGCGGTGCATCTCGAGATCAGCGACCCCGGCGCCAACGCCACCAACTACCGCCTGTTCGTGCGCCCCGCGGCCGGCGCCGGCTGAGCGCGGAACCCCGGGCGCCGGGGCGCCGCAATGCCGGTGCAATTCCGCGTTCCCCTTTTAATCACCCGCAGCCTGCCGCTATCATTCGCCCCCCCTGAGGGGAATCCCTTGCTCACGTTCCGCGAGAGGCGTTCATTGCTGCGCATCGGTTCTTTTTGCGTCGACACACGCGTGGTGCTCGCGCCGATGGTCGGTGTGACGGACCACCCGTACCGGCACCTCTGCGTGCGCCTGGGCACGCGGCTCGCGATCGCCGAGATGGTTTCCGCCGACACGCGCCTGTGGAGCGCACCGGGCGCGCAGCGGCGCCTCACGGCAGACAGTCACGGCGGACCGCGCTGGGTGCAGATCGTGGGCAACGAGCCCGCGCAGATGGCCGAGGGCGCGCGCCGGCAGGCGGCGCTCGGCGCCGGGATCATCGACATCAACATGGGCTGCCCGGCGAAGAACGTCTGCCGCAAGGCGGCAGGCTCCGCGCTGCTGCGTGACGAGCGGCTGGTGGGCGAGATCCTGCGCGCCGTGGTGAACGCGGTGCCCGACGTGCCGGTCACGCTGAAGATGCGCACCGGCTGGAGCCCCGCGATGCGCAACGGCGTGCGCATCGCACGCATTGCCGAGGACTGCGGCATCCGCGCGCTCAGCGTGCACGGGCGCACGCGCGCCTGCCGCTTCGAGGGCAGCGCCGAGTACGACACGATCCGCGACATCGTCGCGGCGGTGCGCCTGCCGGTGATCGCCAACGGCGATATCGACAGCGCCGCGAAGGCCCGCGCGGTGCTCGATCACACCGGCGCGGCCGCGGTGATGATCGGTCGCGCGGCGCAGGGCCGCCCATGGCTCTGCGGCCAGATCGACACGGCCCTGGCCACCGGCGCCGAGCCGCCGCAACCGCAGCGCGAGCTCCTCGAACAGCTGATGCTCGGGCACCTGGAGACGCTGCACGGCTTCTACGGCGAAGCGGTGGGAGCGCGCATCGCGCGCAAGCACGTCGGCTGGTACCTGGCCGAGCGCGCCGGGGCGCGCGACTTCCTGCGCGATTTCTACCGTCTCGACACGGCGGCGACGCAGCTGGCCGCGCTTGGCGACTATTTCTCGGGAACCGCGGATCACGAGGCCAGGGCAGCATGAACCAGATCAACCACGCGTCGGATCTGTTCCCCGAGGTCCATGGCGGCGATGCCGGCGGCACGCCGGGGCAGCCCGAGCCGCGCTCGTTGCGCCAGAGCGTCGAGGCCGCGGTGAACAATTACTTCGAGCAGCTCGACGGCCAGATGGTCACCGACGTCTACGACATGGTGCTGGCCGAAGTCGAGGCACCGCTGCTCGAGGCCGTGCTGAGATACACGCGCAACAACCAGACCCTCGCCGCAACCGTGCTCGGCCTCAACCGCGGCACGCTGCGCAAGAAACTCAAACGCTACGGGATGCTGTGACCATGAAAGATACCCCGGATACCGTTGCGGTGCGCCGCGCCCTGATCAGCGTGTCGGACAAGACCGGCGTGGTGGAATTCGCGCGCGCGCTCGCGGCGCTCGGCGTGGAGATACTCTCGACCGGCGGCACCCACAAGCTGCTCGCGGCGAGCGGCGTCGCCGGTGCGCGAGGTGTCGGACTACACCGGCTTCCCGGAGATGATGGACGGCCGCGTGAAGACGCTGCACCCGCGCGTGCACGGCGGCATCCTCGGGCGGCGCGGCGAGGACGACGCGGTGATGGCGGCGCACGGCATCGCGCCCATCGACCTGGTGGTGGTGAACCTCTACCCCTTCGAGCAGACCGTGGCGCGGCCCGACTGCGACCTGCCGACCGCGATCGAGAACATCGACATCGGCGGGCCCGACGATGGTGCGCTCGGCCGCGAAGAACCACCGCCACGTCGGCATCGTGGTCGATGCCGCCGACTACGCGCGCGTCCTCGAGGAGCTGAAGACGGCCGGCGGCACGACGGCCGCGACGCGCTTCGACCTCGCGGTGAAGGCCTTCGAGCACACCGCGCGCTACGACGGCGCGATCGCCAACTACCTCGGCGCGCTGGACGCAACCGGCGCGCGCAGCGCGTTCCCGCGCACCTTCAGCCTGCAGTTCGCCAAGGCACAGGAGATGCGCTACGGCGAGAACCCGCACCAGGACGCCGCCTTCTACGTCGAGCACGCCGCCGGCGAGGCGAGCATCAGCACCGCGCGCCAGCTGCAGGGCAAGGAGCTCTCGTACAACAACATCGCCGACACCGACGCGGCGCTGGAGTGCGTCAAGCAGTTCCACGACATGCCGGCCTGCGTGATCGTCAAGCACGCCAACCCCTGCGGCGTGGCGCTCGGCGCCACGGTGCGCGAGGCCTACGAGCAGGCGTGGGCCACCGATACCGAATCCGCCTTCGGCGGCATCATCGCCTTCAACCGCGAGCTGGACGAGGACACCGCCGCGCAGATCGTCGAGCGCCAGTTCGTCGAGGTGATCATCGCGCCGGGCGCCAGCGCGGGCGCCGTCGCCGCGGTTGCCGCGAAGAAGAACGTGCGCCTGCTGACCTGCGGCGCGCTGCCCGAGACCGCCGCGCCGCGCCTCGACTACAAGCGCGTCACCGGCGGGCTGCTGGTGCAGGACGCGGATCTCGCGCTGTACGGCGAGTTGCGCGTGGTGAGCGCGCGCGCGCCGTCGGACGAGGAGATGCGCGACCTGCTGTTCGCGTGGAAGGTCGCGAAGTTCGTGAAGTCCAACGCGATCGTCTACGCGCGCGACAACCGCACCATCGGTGTCGGCGCCGGACAGATGAGCCGCGTGAACTCGGCGCGCATCGCCGCGATCAAGGCCGAGCACGCGGGCCTCGCGGTCGAGGGCGCGGTGATGGCATCCGACGCCTTCTTCCCGTTCCGCGACGGCATCGACAACGCCGCCGCGGGCCGGCATCCGCGCGGTGATCCAGCCCGGCGGCTCGATGCGCGACGAGGAGGTCATCGCGGCCGCCAACGAGCACGGCATGGCGATGGTCTTCACCGGCATGCGCCACTTCCGCCACTGAACCGCGCGAGGAACCGAGCAATGAACGTCCTGATCATCGGCGGCGGCGGGCGCGAGCACGCGCTGGCGTGGAAGGCGGCGCAGAGTTACCGCGTGGACACCGTGTTCGTGGCGCCCGGCAACGGCGGCACGGCACGCGAGCCCGGCGTCGAGAACGTCGCGATCGACACGATGGACTTCGAGCGGCTCGCGCAGTTCGCGCGCGACAACGCGGTGGGGCTCACCATCGTCGGCCCCGAGGCGCCGCTGGTCGGCGGCGTGGTCGATCACTTCCGCGCCGCCGGGCTGCGCTGCTTCGGCCCGACGCGCGGTGCGGCGCAACTGGAAGGCTCCAAGGCCTTCACCAAGGACTTCCTGGCGCGCCACGGCATCCCGACCGCCGAGTACCGCACCTTCACCGAGATCGCGCCGGCGCAGGCGTACATCCGTGAGCGCGGCGCGCCGATCGTGGTCAAGGCCGACGGCCTCGCGGCCGGCAAGGGCGTGATACTCGCCGACGACACCGACACCGCGATCGCGGCGGTGCAGCGACATGCTCGCGGGCAATGCCTTCGGCGAAGCCGGCCACCGCGTGGTGATCGAGGAGTTCCTGGTCGGCGAGGAAGCGAGCTTCATCGTGATGGTCGACGGCACCAACGTGCTGCCGCTCGCGACCAGCCAGGACCACAAGGCGCGCGACGACGGCGACCGCGGCCCGAACACCGGCGGCATGGGCGCCTACTCGCCGGCGCCGGTGGTCACGCCCGCGATCCACGAGCGCGTGATGCGCGAGGTCATCATGCCCACCGTGCGCGGCATGGCGGCCGAAGGCAACGTCTACACCGGCTTCCTCTACGCGGGACTGATGATCGCGCCCGACGGCACACCGAAGGTGCTGGAGTACAACTGCCGCTTCGGCGATCCGGAAACGCAGCCGATCATGATGCGACTGAAGTCCGACATCACCGCGCTCTGCGATGCCGCCATCGACGGACAGCTCGACGCGATCAGCGCCGAATGGGATCCGCGCGCGGCGCTCGGCGTCGTGATGGCCGCCGGCGGCTACCCCGACAGCTACCGCAAGGGCGACGTGATCGAGGGGCTGCCCGAACACGCCAGCGCGGACAGCCACGTGTTCCATGCCGGCACCCTGCTGCGCTACGACGAGGCGGTGGTGACCAACGGCGGGCGCGTGCTGTGCGTCACCGCGCTCGGCGACACGGTGGCCGAGGCGCAGCAGCGCGCCTACGCGGTGTGCGCCACGATCCGCTGGGACGGCGGTTTCTACCGCCGCGACATCGGCCACCGCGCCATCGCGCGCGAACGCGCGGGCGTGGAGCCGTAGGTCCGCTTTCATGTGCGGTCGAATTGTCCGGATGAATCCGGACCTACGGTTCGATGGGAGCGACCGCGATCGGGGTGAGGCCGAACCAGCGGTGCATCGCGAAGCGCGCCGCGTAGATCAGCGGCGTGATCGCGATCGCGATCGCGAACTTCAGCATGTAGCCGGTGATGGCGATCGCGGGAATCGCCGACAGCGGCGCCGGCGGGCTGGCCGGATCGGCGAAGATCTGCCTGCCGAGCGAGAAGGCCAGGTAACTGACGATGAACGAGTCGATGAACTGCGAGATCACCGTGCTGCCGGTGGCGCGCAGCCACACGAAGCGCTGGCCCGTCAGGCGCTTGAAGAAACCGAACACCGCGATGTCGCTGAGCTGCCCCACCAGGTAGGCGCACAGCGACGCCATGTACATCACCTTCGCCGAGCCGAAGATCGCGTCGAACTGCTCCTTGCGCACGTTGTACGGCGCGTCGAGGTAGGGCATCGCCTGCGCGAGGTTGATCACGCCGAACACGAACACCGCCGCCGCGAGTCCGAGATACGTGATGCGCCGCGCCGCGCGCGGACCGTAGTACTCGTTGACCAGGTCGGTCAGCAGGAAGGTCACCGGGAAGGTGAGCATGCCGCAGGTGTGCTCGATCGCGTCGAAGCCGAACAGCGTGAACGGCAGCGGGATGCGGAACAGCTTGATGCCGACGATGTCGGCGATCAGCAGCGAGGCGATGAAGATCATCGCGAGCCAGAGGTAAACCTTCTGGGCGCCGGTGAAGGCATGGGGTTCCTGTTGCACGGCTCCGCTCCCTGCTCCGTTGGTGGTGTTGCGCGCGTGCGACTCAGTTCGCGGGCACCGTGCGCCCGCTGGCCCACGCGCGCAGGGCCTCGATGCGCTCGGCCATCGTGATCGCGAGCGGCACCGTGGCGCGGATCTCGGTCAGCAGGTGCGCGCTCGCGAGCGGCGCCTGCTCGGCCGCCGCGCGGTAACGCGCGCTCACCACGACCTGTTCGATCTCGGCCCCCGAGAAGCCCTCGCTCATCCCGGCCAGCGTGCCCACGTCGATGCCCTCGGGATCGATGCCGCGACGGCGCAGGTGGATGCGGAAGATCTCGGCGCGCGTCGCCTCGTCGGGAAGGTCCACGAAGAACAGCTCGTCGAAGCGGCCCTTGCGCAGCAGTTCGGGCGGCAGCGCCGATACGTCGTTCGCGGTCGCCACGACGAACACGCCGTCGCGCTGCTCGGCCATCCAGGTCAGCAGGCTGCCGAGCAGGCGGCGCGAGACGCCCTCGTCGGTGTCCGTGCCGCCCACGCCCTTCTCGATCTCGTCGAGCCAGAGCACGCAGGGCGCCATCAGTTCGGCCGAGCGCAGCGACTCGCGCAGGTTGCGCTCGGTCTCGCCGATGTACTTGTTGTACAGCGCGCCCATGTCGAGGCGCAGCAGCGGCAGGCCCCAGGCGCCCGCGACCGCGCGCGCCGTCAGGCTCTTGCCCGCGCCCTGCACGCCGAGCAGCAGCACGCCCTTGGGACGATCGAGCGCGCCGGCCTCGCCGTCCGCGACCGCGGCCTCGCGGCGCTGCTCCAGCCAGGCGCGCAGGCGCTGCATGCCGGCCACGCTGGCGAACTGCTCGGTGCGGTACTCGAAGCTGAGCACGCCGTCGAGGTCCATGAGCTCGAACTTGGCGCGGTTGATCTCGGGCAGCGCGGATTCGGCGATGCTGCCGTCGTCGAAGATCGCGCTGCGGATGAGGCGCGCGCAATCGGCGTGCGTGAGGCCGCGCAGGCTGCGCGTGAGCTGGTTCAGCGTGCGGTTGTCGGTCTTCACGCGCCTGCCGCCGTTCGCCGCCTGCCAGCGCCGCGCCTCCTCGCGCACGACGGCCATGATCTCCTCCTCGTCGGGCAGCGACAGCTCGACGCGGGCCGCGAGCCGCGCGAGCTCCGGCGGGATCGCGAGCCGGTGGCTGAGCAGCACCAGCGTGTGCGCCACCTCGCGATAGCGCAGCGCGACGTCCTTCAGCAGCCGCACGATGCGCGGATCCGCGAGGTAGGGATGGATGTCGCACAGCACGAACAGACCCGCCTCGCGGTGCGCCTTGATCGTTTTCAGCACGGCATCGGGCTCGAGCAGCGCCTCGGCGGCCGGCAGCTCGCCGAAGCCGAGCCGCTGCAGGCCGTCGGTCACGGACCACACGAACAGGGGCAGCGCTTCCTTGATCGCGAGCCGTGTCAGCAGCTCGCGCGCGCGGTTCTCGTCGTGCGTCTCGACCACCAGCAGGGGCACGTGCGAGCGGATCAGCAGCTGCAGGTCCCTGCAGTCGCTCATCGCCTCGGGTTGCGGCTCCTGCATCATCCCGTCGCCACGCGCAGCGCCTGCATCCGCGCCGCGATCTGCTCCGGCGTCAGGCTCTCGATCTGCGTGCCGACGATCCAGACATGCCCGAAGGGATCGCGCAACGCGCCGTTGCGATCGCCGTAGAACTGGTCCGCGACACCGCGCAGCTGCACGCCTCCGGCCGCCAGCGCGCGCGTGAAGCACGCGTCGACGTCATCGACGTACAGCCGCACGGCGACCGAGGTGCCGGCGAGCGAGGCGGGGCTGCGCTGCGGGCTGCCGCTCAGCTCGTCGGCGAGCAGGATCACGGAGTCGCCGATGCGGATCTCCGCGTGCCCCACCAGCCCGTTGCCCGCCTCGAGGCGGTACAGTTCCTCGGCGCCGAAGGCGCGGCGGTAGAAATCGATGGCCGCGGCGGCTCCGCGCACGCTCAGGTAGGGCGTGATGGCGGGAGTGCGCCCGGCCGGGGTCGTGACCGTCATTGTTATCGTCTCCTCGGTGCAACCGGATGGCCTAATCATACCCGCGACTCGCTGCTGCCGTGGCCCTGTTTGGCGACGGGTGCGCCGCGCTATAGAATCCGCGCATCGAACCGTCGGCAGCCTCCCCATGCAGCGCCAGCTTTCACTGCTAGACCATCTCGTGATCGGACTCGACCGGGCGCGCCGCTTCGCGACCGGGGAGGCGCCGCCGCCCGGGCGCGCGAGCCCGGCGCTGGGCTTCGGGGAGCCCGGGCTGGACGAAGCGCAGAAGCGCCACATCGCGGGCCTGATGCGGATCAACCACACCGGCGAGGTGTGCGCGCAGGCGCTCTACCAGGGGCAGGCGCTCACCGCGAAGCGCGACGCCGTGCGCAGCGGCATGCAGCAGGCCGCCGACGAGGAGATCGACCACCTCGCATGGTGCGAGGAACGCGTGCAGCAGATGGGCAGCCACACCAGCGTGCTGAACCCGCTGTTCTACGCGCTGTCCTTCGGCATCGGCGCCGCCGCGGGCGCGGCCGGCGACCGCTGGAGCCTTGGATTCGTGGCGGCCACCGAGGAACAGGTGTGCAAGCACCTGCGCGAGCACCTCGAGCGCTTGCCGCCGCAAGACGGCAGGAGCCGCGCGATCCTGGAACAGATGCTGGAGGACGAGGCGCGGCACGCCACCCACGCCCTCGAATCCGGGGGCACGGACTTCGCGCCGCAGGTCAAGGAGTTGATGTCCCTGGTGTCGCGGCTGATGACCGCCAGCACCTATCGCCTGTAGGTCGGCATTCATCCTGTGGGTCGGCATTCATGCCGACATGTGCATTCCCGACGGCATGCGCGTAATTGGCAAGCGGCGGGTTCGGCGGGCGCCGAACCCTTGTCGGGTTGAAACCCGACCCACGGTGCGCCCGCCGAATCGCCGTAGGCCGGCATTCATGCCGACATGAGCGCCCTCAGGCCTCGACAATCTCGAAATCGTGGGTGATCTCGACGCCGGCCTTGGCCAGCATGATCGAGGCCGAGCAGTACTTTTCCGCCGACATCTTCACCGCGCGCTCGACCTGCTTCGGGTTGAGCGCTTCCCCCGCCACCACGAAATGCATGTGGATCTTCGTGAACACCGCGGGAATCGCGTCGGCGCGCTCGGCGCTCGAGCTCCACGCGGCAATCGCTGACCTTCTGCCGCGATTTCTCCAGGATCGTCACCACGTCATAGGCCGAGCAGCCGCCCACGCCGAGCAGCAGCATCTCCATCGGCCGCACGCCGATGTTGCGCCCGCCGCCATCGGGCGGACCGTCCATGACCACCGCATGCCCGCTTCCGGACTCGGCCACGAAGGCCCGCCCGCTCAACCACGTCACCGTACCCTTCATATGCTCTCCCGCCGCCACGCGCAGCTTCGCGCGGGCCTGTGAACGACAACCGCGCAGCTTAGCAAGGGCCGGACGGATCCCGCAGCGGCGATCGCGCGGGCTGCGCACAACTCACGCGATTCGAGCCCCCGGAACGTGACGTCCGTGGCAAAGACGGTCACGCGTACTATCCTTCCACGGGTACCAAGAGCCCCATGCCGACGAGGTATTCATCGTGCTGACCCTGTCCCTGGCGCCGCGCCTCAAGAATCCGGACGCATTCCTGGCGCATTGCCACCGGCGCCGCTTCCCGGCGCGCAGCACCATCATCCACGCCGGCGACAAGGGCGACAGCCTGTTCTACCTGGTCAAGGGCTCGGTCACCGTGCTGATCGAGGACGACGACGGCAAGGAAATGATCGTCGCCTACCTGAACCCGGGCGACTTCTTCGGCGAGATGGGGCTGTTCAACGGCGAGGAGCGCCGCAGCGCCTGGGTCAGGGCCAAGACCGAATGCCACGTCGCCGAGATCAGCTACGCGAAGTTCCGCGAACTGAGCGAGCGCCAGCCGGAGATCATGTTCGAGCTCGGCAGCCAGCTCGCCACGCGCCTGCGCACGACGACGCGCAAGGTCGGCGACCTCGCCTTCCTCGACGTCACCGGCCGCGTGGCGCGCACGCTGCTCGATCTGTGCAAGCAGCCCGACGCGATGACGCACCCCGACGGCATGCAGATCAAGATCACGCGCCAGGAAATCGGCCGCATCGTCGGCTGCTCGCGCGAGATGGTCGGACGCGTGCTGAAGACCCTCGAGGAACAGGGCCTGGTCAACGTCAAGGGCAAGACCATGGTGGTGTTCGGGACGCGCTGATGTGGGTCGGCATTCATGCCGACATGGTGCCTGGCCGGATGCCGTAGTCGCCATGAATGGCGACCCACATGAACCCTTGTCGGGTTGAAACCCGACCTACGCTGCCGAACAGCTCCCGCAGCCGCTGCGCCCGGATCCGGCGCGCGCATCAGGCTCTCGCCGACCAGGAAGGCGTGCACGCCGTGGGCGCGCATCGCTGCCACGTCCTCGGCCGTGCCGATGCCGCTCTCGGTCACCACGATACGGTCGGCCGGGATGCGATCGAGCAGCGCGTAGGTGGTGTCCAGCGCGACCTCGAAGCTGTGCAGGTCGCGGTTGTTGATCCCGATCAGCCGCCCGGGTACCGCGAGCGCCATCTCGAGCTCGGCGGCGTTGTGCACCTCGACCAGCACGTCCAGGCCGAGCTCGGTCGCCAGCGCCGCCAGGTCCGCCATGTGCGCGGGCGCGTCGGTAAAGGCCGCGGCGATCAGCAGGATGCAGTCGGCACCCAGCGCGCGCGCCTCCACGACCTGGTAGGCATCGACGGTGAAATCCTTGCGCAACACCGGCAGCGAGACCGCGGCGCGCGCCGCCTGCAGGTACGCATCCGCCCCCTGGAAGAAATCGACGTCGGTCAGCACCGAAAGGCAGGCCGCGCCGCCCTGCTCGTAGGATCGCGCCAGCGCGGGCGGATCGAAATCGGGCCGGATCAGGCCCTTGCTGGGCGAGGCCTTCTTGATCTCGGCGATCACCGCGTTGCGCCCGGCGGCGACGCGCGCGGCCAGCGCATCGGCAAAGCCGCGCACCGGCGAGGCGTCACGCGCCATGGCGCGCAGCTGCGCGAGGCTGCGCGCGCCGCTGCGCTCGGCGACTTCCTCGTGCTTGCGCTGCAGGATCCGCAGCAGGATCGTCGCCTTGCTCATTCGCTCTCCAGACATGCACAGAAGCTCGCCAGCGCCTCGATGCGTTCGAGCGCGAGGCCGGTATGGATCATGTCGAGCGCGAGCTCGACGCCGCGGCGCACGGAATCGGTGATGCCGCTGACGTAGATCGCGGCACCGGCGTTCAGCGCGATGATGTCCGCCGCCTTGGCCGCATTCGGCCCGCGGCGCTTGCCGAGCGCATCGCGGATCAACGCCGCCGACTCGGCGCCCGAGCCGACCTCGAGCCCGATCAGGCTCTGGCTCGGCACGCCGAGCTCCTCGGGCGAATAGCTGTGCTCGGTGATGGCGCCGTCGCGCAGCTCGACGACGTGCGTGCGCGTCGCCAGGCTGAACTCGTCCAGCCCGTCCTCGGCATGCACCACCATCACGTGGCGCGCGCCCAGCTGCGCCAGCACCTCGGCCATCGGCCGGCACAAGGCCTTGCTGAAGGTGCCGACCAGCAGGCGGCGCACGCCGGCCGGGTTGGTCAGCGGCCCGAGGATGTTGAACAGCGTGCGCATGCCGAGCTCGCGCCGCGGCCCGATCGCGTGGCGCATCGCCCCGTGGTGCGCCGGCGCGAACATGAAGCCCACGCGCAGCTCGCGGATGCCGCGCGCGACCATCGCGGCCGGCATGCCGAGCTTGACGCCGAGGTGCTCCAGCGCGTCGGCGCTGCCGCTCGCGCTGGAGACGCCGCGATTGCCGTGTTTCGCGACATGGCCGCCGGCCGCCGCGACCACGAAGGCCGAGGCGCTGGAGATGTTGAACAGGCTGGCGCCGTCGCCGCCGGTGCCGACGATATCGACCAGCGGCTCGACGTCGACATCGACCGGCGTCGCCAGCTCGCGCATGACCTCGGCCGCGGCGGTGATCTCGTCGATCGACTCGCCCTTCATGCGCAGCCCCATCAGCAGCGCGCCGATCTGCGCGTCGGTGCAGCCGCCCGTCATGACGGCGCGCATCACCTCGCGCATCTCGTCGCGGTTGAGATCGATGTGATTGACGACGCGATCCAGTGCCTGCTTGATGTCCATGGCTCAGCACGCCTGCGCCAAGGCGGGCCAGGCCACGCCGAGGAAGTTCGCCAGCAGCTGCGTGCCCGTGCTCGGTCAGGATGGACTCGGGGTGGAACTGCACGCCCTCGACGCGCGAGCTCGCGGTGCCGCACGCCCATGATCTCGTCCACGCGCCCGTGCTCGTCCACGGTCCAGGCCGTGACCTCGAGGCAGTCGGGCAGGACTCGCTGCTCGATCACCAGCGAGTGGTAGCGCGTGGCCTGGAACGGGTTCGCGCAGCCCGCGGAACACGCCCGTGCCGGCGTGGTGGATCGGCGAGGTCTTGCCGTGCATGACCTGGCGCGCGCGCACGATGCGCCCGCCGAAGGCCTGGCCGATGCACTGGTGGCCGAGGCAGACGCCGAGAATCGGCATGCGTGCCGGCGAAGCGCCGGATCACCTCGCAGCGAGATGCCGGCCTCGTTCGGCGTGCAGGGCCCGGGCGAGATCACGATCTTCGCGGGCGCGAGCGCCTCGATGTCGTCGAGCGTGATCTCGTCGTTGCGCACGACCTTCACCTCGGCGCCCAGCTCGCCGAGGTACTGCACCACGTTCCAGGTGAAGGAGTCGTAGTTGTCGATCATCAATATCATGGCGTCAGGCATCCGTCGGATTGCATGCCCCGCTGCGCGCAATCGCGCGCGATGCCCTGCCGGACAAGGGGATGGCGCAGTTTAGCAAGCGCGCCGCCCCTTGGGCATGCGAAGTATTGGCCATCGGCAACGGCGTGGGCGCTCACGCGCCGGCGAGCCGCGGATCCTGCTGCAGCTCGATGGTGTTGCCGCCGGGATCCGCGAGGAACACGACGCCGCCGAAGCGGTCGTGCGCCACACCCTCGGCAGCCAGCGTGGCGACCGCCGCCTCGAGATCCTCGACGTAGAACGCGATGTGCCGGCCCGTGGGCTCGCGCGCAACGCCCTTCAGCTCGGCCTGGATCACGTGCAGCTGCGTCTCCCCGAGCTGCAACCAGAATCCCGGGATGCGCGCCGCGAACTCGGGCGGGATGTCGCGCGGCACGGTCGGTATCCCGAGCAGCCCGGTGTAGAAGCGCTCCATCTCCTCGACGCCCGCCGGAACGTTGAGCGCGGTGGATTGATTCGCGTGATCTTCATGTCCTCCCCCTGTAGGTCGGCATTCATGCCGACGGGTGCCGTGGGTCGGCATTCATGCCGACATGTGCCTTCGGACATGCTGCTGTCGCCATGAATGGCGACCCACATTCATAATGCCGGCGGTTGCGCGCAGTGTAGCAACTCCGCGCCGCGCACTTTGCCCACGTCCGCCGGAATACTACGATGCGCGTCATCCTCTTCAGCCTGGTCCTTTGCCTCATGACGACGAGCTTGCACGCCGGCGCCGCGACGCCGATCCGCCTGGTGATCCACGGCGGCGCCGGCACCATCGAGCGCGCCAGGCTCACGCCCGGAACGCGAGGCCGAATACACCGCGGCGCTCGCCGCCGCGCTGGCGGCGGGCCACGCCGTGCTCGCGCGCGGCGGCTACAGCGTGGACGCGGTGATCGCCGCGATCACCGTGATGGAGGATTCGCCCCTGTTCAATGCCGGTCGCGGCGCGGTATTCAACCACGAGGGCCGCAACGAGCACGACGCCTCGATCATGGACGGCGCCACGCGCAGCGCCGGCGCGGTCGCCGCCGTCGGCGTGATCCGCAACCCGATCCGCGCGGCCGAGGCCGTGATGCGCCACAGCCCGCACGTGATGCTGACCGGCGCGGGCGCCGAGGCCTTCGCGCGCGAACAGGGGCTGGAAATCGTGGATCCGTCGTGGTTCCGCACCGAGGAACGCTGGCGCCAGTTGCAGAAGGCGATCGCCGGGGAGCGCATCCTGCGCGACCACGACGCGGAACCCGCGAGCGCCTACCGCGAGGACGACAAGCGCGGCACCGTCGGCGCCGTGGCGCTGGACCGGCACGGCAACCTCGCCGCCGGCACCTCGACCGGCGGACTGACCAACAAGCGCTACGGGCGCATCGGCGACTCGCCGGTGATCGGCGCCGGCACCTGGGCCGACAACCGCTCGGTCGCGGTGTCGGCGACCGGCACCGGGGAAATGTTCATCCGCAGCGCCGCCGCGCACAGCGTCGCCGACCTGGTGCGGCTCGCCGGCAAGACCCCGGCGGATGCGGCCGACGCCACCCTGGCCGAGGTGGCCGCGATCGGCGGCGACGGCGGCCTGATCGTGCTCGACGCGAAGGGCGACTACGCGATGCGCTTCAACACCAGCGGCATGTACCGGGGCACGGTGGGCGACGACGGCGCGGGCTGGGTCGGCATCTTCGGCGGGCCGGAGCACCGCATCAGCCTGCCGGCCGCGCCCTGAACGGCGCGCCGCGCGTACGCGGCACGCGGCACCGCACTCATTGTCGCTGCCGCCGTCCTTGTGGCCGAGGCCGGCATGCGAGGGCAGCGAGAGCCTGGCCGCGATGGCCAGTGCGCGCACGGCGAAACCGACCCCGGTGCCGCCGACGACGGCCACGATGTCCTGCGCGCCGCGCAGCCCGGCCAGCAGCACGTAACAGAGCGCGCCCGCCAGCGTCGCCGTGATGTAGATCTCGCGGGTCATGATGATGGGCGGCTCGTTCAGCGTGACATCGCGGATGATGCCGCCGAAGCAGGCGGTGAAGATCCCCATGACCACGGCGACGCCGGGCCCCACGCCGGCCAGCAGCGCCTTCTGCGCGCCGAGCACCGCGAACAGCGCGACGCCGATCGCATCGGCCCACAGCAGCGCCTGCGAGGCGCGATCGAGCAGCGATGCGGCCGCGTAAGTGAGGAGCGCGGCGGCACTGCAGACCGCGATGTAGGTCGCGTCCTGCACCCAGAACACCGGCGCGTCCAGCAGCAGGTCGCGCACGGTGCCGCCGCCGACACCGGTCATGTTGGCGACGAACAGGAAGCCGATGATGTCGAGGCGGTGTCGCGCGGCGAGCAGCGCGCCGCTCACGGCGAAGGCGAAGGTACCCGCGAACGCGAGCCAGTCCATCACGGACAGGGCGAGCACCGCCGCCGCAGCCCTCAGGAGAGCATCGCGGCGGCGCGGAACATCGCGCGGGCCTTGTTCATGGTCTCTTCCCACTCCAGCGCGGGCACCGAGTCGGCGACGATCCCCGCGCCGGCCTGCACGTGCAGGCGCCCGTCCTTGATCACCGCGGTGCGGATCGCGATGGCGGTGTCCATCTCGCCGTGCCACGAGAGGTAACCCACCGCGCCGCCGTAGATGCCGCGCCGCGTGGGCTCGAGCTCGTCGATGATCTCCATCGCGCGGATTTTCGGCGCGCCCGACAGCGTGCCGGCCGGCAGCGTGGCGCGCAGCACGTCGATGGCGTTCAGGCCCTCGCGCAGGCGGCCGCGAGACGTTGGAGACGATGTGCATCACGTGCGAGTAGCGCTCGACGATCATGCGCTCCGACACCGTCACGCTGCCGATCCCGGCCACGCGCCCCACGTCGTTGCGCCCGAGGTCGATCAGCATCAGGTGCTCGGCGATCTCCTTCGGATCGGCCAGCAGCTCGGCCTCCAGCGCGAGGTCCTCCTCGTGCGTGGCGCCGCGCCGGCGCGTGCCGGCGATCGGGCGCACGGTGACCTCGCCGTCCTGCAGGCGCGACAGGATCTCCGGCGAGGAGCCCACGATCTGGAAATCGCCGAGATCGAGGAAGTACAGGTACGGCGAGGGATTGAGGTTGCGCAGCGCCCGGTAGAGGTTGAGCGGGCTGGCGCTGAACGGCGCGCTCATGCGCTGCGAGGGCACCACCTGCATCACGTCGCCGGCGAGGATGTATTCGCGGATGCGCTCCACCGCGGCCTCGAAACGCTCGCGGCCGAACTCCGACTCGAACGCCGCCTCGACCTCGCGCACGCGCTGGCTGTCGCGCCGCCCGGCATCGATGTCCACCGGCGGCAGCCGCGGCGCCGGCCCCTCGAGGCGCTGCTGCAGCGCATCGAGCCGCGCCTCGGCGCCGGCCGCGGCGTCCGCCTCGCGCGGGTCGACCGTGACGACCAGCGCGATGGCACCGGCCAGGTTGTCGAAGACCAGGAATTCCTCGGCGACCATCAGCAGGATGTCGGGCGTGCCGAGCACGTCGGGCGGCGCGCTCGCGGCGAGGCGCGGCTCGACCATGCGCACGCAGTCGTAGCCGAAATAGCCCACGAGGCCGCCCGCGAACATCGGCAGGTCCTCGTGCGGGAACGCGCGCTCGCGCGCGACGAATTCCTCGACGAAGGCGAGCGGATCGGCGTGCGCGACGTCCTGCTCCGCGTCCCCGTCGCAGAGCGTGATGCGCCCGTCGCGGACCACGAGGCGCGCGCCGGCACGGCAGGCCGATGATCGAGTAGCGCCCCCACTTCTCGCCGCCCTCGACCGACTCGAACAGGAAGCTGAACGGGCCGGCAAATTTCAGGTAGGCGCCGAGCGGCGTCTCGAGGTCGGCGAGCAGGCGCCGGACGACGGGGACGCGGGTGAAGCCCTCGCGGGCGAGCTGTTCGAGGCGGGTGGCGTTCATGGGGACTCCGGAAACTCGGGGAAATGGCAAAAGGCACGCGCGCGAGCGCGCGTAATCGCGACTGTCACCATCGCCAGCGCCGGATCGCCCTCATGTCTGCTCCCGTGGGGAAATGTGCTGCGACAGATTCTACTGCAAGGGGCATTCAAAGCAATTCGCCGAGCCCGTCGACGACCAGGTCCGGCGCCTCGCGGCGGATGTCCTCGCCGTGGTTGTAGCCGCCCGCCACGCAGATCACGCGCACGCCGGCCGCGCGCGCGGCATGCACGTCGTGGCGCGAATCGCCGATCATCAGCGCCGCGCACGGCTGCGTGCGCGCCTGTCGCCATCGCCGCGAGCAGCGGTCCCGGCGCGGGCTTCACGCCGGCGCCCGAATCGCCGCCGAGCACCGCCGCGAAACCCGCATCGCGGCAGCAGCGCGCCGAGCAGGCGTTCGGTGATCGCGATCGGCTTGTTGGTGACGCAGGCCAGCGCCACGCCGGCGGCGCGCAACGAGGCCAGCAGCGCCGCGGCGCCCGGCATCAGGGTGGTCGCGCCGGCGCAGTCCTCGAGGTAGCGCGCGAGGTAGAACGCGAGCGCCTCGTCGAGCAGGTCCTCGGCGACCCGATCCGGCGCGGCAGCCACGGCATGCGCCAGCGCTTCGCGCACCAGGTTGCGCGAGCCGCGACCCACCCAGTGGCGCACGCGCTCGCTGCCGGCCGGCGCGAAGCCCCGCGCGGCGAGTGTCGCGTCGAGCGCGCGGGCGATGTCCGGCACGCTGTCGATCAGCGTGCCGTCGAGATCGAACATCGCGAGCGCGGGCAGGCGGCCGTCGAACAGGCGCCGGATCAGGGCGTGCGCCACCGTCTCAGGGCCGCCGCGCGGCCGCGAGCTCCGCGCGCATCCCGGCGATCACCGCGGCGTAGTCCGGCGCGCCGAAGATCGCCGAGCCGGCCACGAAGGTGTCCGCGCCCGCCTCGGCGATCGCGCGGATGTTGCCGGTGCCCACGCCGCCGTCGATCTCGAGGCGGATCGGCAAGCCGCTGGCGTCGATCAGCGCGCGCGCCTCGCGCAGCTTGCCCAGCGTGGCCGGGATGAACTTCTGGCCGCCGAAGCCGGGGTTCACCGACATCAGCAGGATCATGTCGAGCTTGTCCATCACGTAGCGCGCGGCATCCAGGCCGGCGGCCGGATTGAACACCAGCCCCGCCTTGCAGCCCGCGTCGCGGATCAGCTGCAGGGTGCGATCGACGTGCGTGCTCGCGTCGGGGTGGAAGGTGATGTAGGTGGCGCCCGCCTCGGCGAAGGCGGCGGCGATCGCGTCGACCGGCGTGACCATCAGGTGCACGTCGATGGGCGCGGTGACCCCGTGATCGCGCAGCGCCCGGCACACCATCGGGCCGATCGTCAGGTTCGGCACGTAGTGGTTGTCCATGACGTCGAAATGCACGATGTCGGCGCCCGCCGCGAGCACGGCGTCCACTTCCTCGCCGAGGCGCGCGAAGTCGGCCGACAGGATCGAGGGGGCAATCTGGAAGTCGTTCATCGCGAGTCGTCCGCAGGCGCAGGGGAAGGCCCGCGATTGTACTGGATGAAACCGGCGAATTCCCGCGCCGGGGCGGCCGCCGCGGTGGCTATACTGCGGCCATGCGCCGCACCACCCGCCTCCTTCAGCCGCTGCTCCTGGGCCTCGTGATCGCGGCCCCGCCCGCCAGCGCGGCCAGCCGCGCCCGCTGCCGCGATAGCGCCGGCATGCGCGACAACACCCGCGCCGCGCCGCGGCCGCGCCTGCGCCTGCGCCCGCACCTGCACCCGCGATCGATCGGGACCTGGACGCGCTGGGCGTCACGCTGGCGCAGGAACGGCGCATGCTGAAAGCCGACGGCCACGAGTTCGCGGTGTTCGTCACGCAAGCCCGGGGCCGGCGGCACGGGGCACGCTGCTGCTGATCCCGGGCGACGGCAGTCATCCGACCTCGGCCGCGGGCCTGGAACAGATCCGCCAGGCCATGCCGGCGCATGGCTGGGCGACGTGGCTGCTGACACTGGAGCCGCCACCGCGCACCCACGCGGAGCAAATCGGCGCTCCCGAGGCTGCGCCGCCCGCTGCCACGGGATCCGCGCCCGCCGGCGCGGCGCCGGCAACGCTCGACGATCGTCGCGCCGGCGCACTGGAGCAATGGGCGGCGCGCAGCCAGGCGCGCATCCTCGCCGCGATAGCCTCCGCCGCGGCCGAGGGCCGCCCGCTGGCGCTGGTGGCCGAGGGCAGCGCCGCCGTCCTGCTCACCCGCGGCATGGGCAGCGCGCCCGGCTCGGTGCGGGCCGCGGCGCTGCTGGATCCGGTGGAATTGCCGGGGCTCGCGCTCGAGTGGCCCAGGGGCCTGGCCAGGCCGGTGCTGGAGGTGCTGAGCCCGGCCGCGAGTCGTGAGCAGGGTCGGCTGCGCCGCGAACAGGCCGCCGCGCTGCAGCTGAAGCATTACCGCCAGCTCACGCTGGAGACCGGGAGCTGGCACCCGGCCCCGCCGATGCGCCGCTGACGCGCCGCCTGCGCGGCTGGCTGACTACGCTGGAGGCGACTCCCGGCGCCGGTCCAGGCGCCGGTTGAGCGCGGCGTAGCGCTCCGGCGTGCCGACGTCCTCCCAGTCGCCGGTCCAGATTTCGCCGCTCAGCACACCACGACCCGCGGCCTGGCGCAGCGGCTCGCGCAGCGGGAATACCGTGTCGTTCCAGCCGTCCAGCAGCCGCGGCGACAGCAGCGACATGCCCGAATAGGTGCAGCGTCGCCTCCGCCGCCGCAGTGCCCACTCTGCCCGCCGTCGTCCAGGCTGAAATCGCCGCCGCCGTGCTGCGGCGGATTCGGCACCAGCACCAGCCGCCCCTGCTCGCCCGTCGGCCAGCGCGCAGGCGGCGAGCCGCGCCAGCGGGTAATCGCTCCAGATATCTCCGGCGACGAGCAGGAATGGCTGCTCTCCGAGCAGCGGCAGCGCGCGGCGGATGCCGCCCCCGGTGTCGAGCGGGCCGTCCGGCTCGCGGCTGTAGCGGATGCGCACGCCGAAGGCCGCGCCGTCGCCCAGATGCTGCTCGATCAGCGCACCGAGCCAGGACACGTTGATCACGAGCTCGGTCACGCCCGCGGCCGCGAGCTTCTCGACGTGGTAGACGATCATCGGCTTGCCGGCGAGCGGCAGCAGCGGCTTGGGCAGCGTCTCGGTCAGCGGGCGCAGCCGCGTGCCGAGTCCCGCGGCGAGGATCATCGCCTTCATCGCGCGCGGTACCAGTCCTGCCCGCGCGCGACCGGCAGCACGCGTTCGCGGAACCAGTCCGCGAACGGCGCCGTCTCCGGGTAGGCCGCCGCCACGTCGAGCGTGTAACGCATCACCAGCGGCAGGTCGCGCAGGTAGCCGGGCTTGCCGTCGCGCAGCCAGAGCCGCGCGAAGATGCCCAGCACCTTGATGTGCCGCTGCAGCCCCATCCAGTCGAACCAGCGCCGGAACGTGGCCGCGGGCACCGGCTGCATCGAGCCCGCCGCGACCGCGCGCGCCGCAAACGAGGCCGCCCACGCCTCGACCCGCGCCGGCGGCCACTCGACGTAGCAGTCGCGCAGCAGCGAGACCAGGTCGTAGGTGAGCGGGCCGGTCACGGCGTCCTGGAAATCGATCACGCCCAGCGCACCGTCGGGCAGCAGCATGAGGTTGCGCGAATGGTAGTCGCGATGCACGAAGACCTGCGGCTGCTCCCGCGCGCTCGCAACCAGGCGCGCGAACAGCTCCTGCAGCAGGGCCTTGTCGCTGCGCGTCCGAGCGCGATTCCGAGCAGCCCTTCGAGGTACCAGTCGGGAAACAGCTCCATTTCCTGCAGCAGCAGCGCCTCGGAATAGGCCGGCAGCTGCCAGCCCTCGCGCACGGTCGCGGCGCCCTGGATGCGCAGGAGCGTATCCATCGCCCGCGCATACAGGCCGTCGACACTGCTGCTCATCGAGCGCGCCCAGCATCAGGGTATCGCCGAAATCGCTCAGCAGCAGGAAGCCGTTGGCGCTGTCGTGGGCCAGCACCTCGGGGGCGCACACCCCGGCCGCGCGCAGCATGCGCGGCAATCCGCGTGAACTCGAGGTTGCGCTCCTTGTCCGGCGGCGCGAACACGGCGATGCGCGTGGGCTCGCAGCCGGCGAGGCGGTAATAGCGGCGGAAACTCGCATCGCCCGCCACCGCGCGACAGGCCCAGGCGTCGCCCCGCGACCGGCTCGACCAGCTTCGAACACCACTGCAACAACGCATCCATTGCCAATTCCGGTCAGGGTACCGCGGGAGGGCGAGGACGCTGCACAAACAGCGCCTCGCCAGTCGATCCTCGTGACGCGATGCCGCTATAATGCGGCCCTCGGCCAGAGCGTCGTGCATTATCCACGCTTCCCCGGAGCTGAAAAGATCCGCGGCTAATCCAACCCGAGGCCCGGACTTCAACGGAATGCAGAGCAAGCCCGTCATTTTCCTTTCCCGCGTCGTCGCCGGGCTGGCGCAGCGCCACGGTGCTGCACGCCGCCGCGGCCGGAAACGGGGAATGGCAATGCCGGGGCACGGAGACGGGCGGCTGGGACTGCGCGGCAGCTGCGCAGACGCTGACGCGCAGCGAGACGACTCGCGCGGCCGCCGGCGGAACACCCGCGGCAGCACCGCAGCCTGCGGCAGATGCGACACCCGAGCCGACGGCGGAGCCCCCGGCAACAAGCATGTCCGAGCCCGCGGCGCAGGCACGGCGCAGACGGCATCCGGGGGCGTGGCTGCGCCAGCACCCGAAGGACCCGCGCAGGCATCGGCGCCGGGATCGGATGCGGGGCTGGCGGACGCCGACCTGCTCGCCGAGACCATGGACTGGGTGTCGCGGCGGCGCCTGACCCCGGAGCAGTGCGCGGCGATCGGAGCGCAATGTCGGGGCGCCTACATCGAACCGCCGATGGAAGCACCCGTCGAGGGCGACGGCGGTGATCGGCACCCTCCACGCCTCCTCTGCCGAATCCGAACTGCTGCAGAACCCGGAGATCGCCAAGTTTTCCGGCAACGTGACGCTGCGCCAGGGCGACCGGCGCCTGCGCGCCGATCGCGCGACCTATTACCGCGAGCAAAGCCGGGCCGACATCGAGGGCGATGTGCAGTACCGCGAGCCCGGCCTGCTGGTGCGCGGCGAATCGGCGTCGATCGATACGGCGCAGAACTCCGGCGAACTGCGGCAAGCGCGCTTCGTCATGCACGGGGAGCACGCGCGCGGCGAGGCGAAGCTGCTGCGGCGCAACGTCGATCGCACCCTCGAGTTCGAGGAGACCGTCTACACGCAGTGCGAGCCCGGGCACGACGACTGGCAGCTCGCGGCCGACTCGATGCACGTGGACCGCGAAACCGGCCAGGGCACCGCGCGCAACGCCCGGCTGGAGGTGCAGGGCATACCGGTGCTCTACACGCCGTACCTGCGTTTCCCCGTCGACGACCGGCGCATGAGCGGCCTGCTCTGGCCCACGTTCACGAACTCCTCGCAGAACGGCCTGGACGTCACCACGCCCTACTATTTCAACCTGGCGCCCAACTACGACGCCACCCTGCTGCCGCGCTACATGAACGATCGCGGCACGATGCTCGGCGGCGAGTTCCGCTACCTGAACCGCTGGAGTTCCTGGGTGACGAGCGGCGCCATCCTGCCGAATGACGACGTCGCGCAGGAAGACCGCTGGCTCACCAGCCTGGAGCACACCGGCAAGCCGCTCGACGGGATGCACACGCATATCAGCTACACCGAGGTGAGCGACGAGGACTACCTGCGCCAACTGAGCTCTACCGGGCTCGAAGTGCAGCGATCCATCTTCCTGCCGCAAACCGGGCAGGTCACGTATCTGTTCGGCGACAGCTGGGTCCTCGGCGCGAAGGCACAACAGTTCCGGCTGCTCGATCGCGCGCTCGCCGAGCCCTACAAGATCCTGCCGCGCCTCGAACTGAACCGTCGGTTCAGCGGCACGCCCTTCACGCCCGACTACTCGCTCACCAGCGAGTTCACGGTCTTCGAGCACAAGGATGCCGCGGAACTCACCGGCCAGCGGCTCTACCTCGAACCACAGCTCGCCTACCCGATGCAGTGGGCGGCGGCCTTCGTGCGGCCGGCGGTGGGCTACCAGGCGATAAGCTACAACCTGGACGAAAGCCTCACGCTGCCCGGCGACGAATCCCCGTCGGTCGGTGCCGCGATGGCGAACCTGGATGCCGGCTATTTCCTCGAACGGGACACGAGCCTGTTCGGCACCGCGTTCCTGCAGACGCTGGAGCCGCGGGCGTTCTACCTGTGGGTGGACAGCGAAGACCACAGCGACCTGCCGAACTTCGACTCGTCGGACCTGACCTTCAGCTTCAGCCAGCTGTTCCGCACCACGCGCTTCAGCGGGCACGACCGCATTGCCGACGCCAACCAGGCCTCGCTCAGCGTCACCTCGCGCCTCATCGACGAAGAGAGCGGCATGGAACGGGTGACGGCCAGCGTCGGCCAGATCTCCTATTTCGAGGACCGCCGCGTGACGGTCTGCGACGCGCCGCGTGCGCAGTCCCAGCCCAGCTGCCGCACGCGCGTACCGCCGGCGGGCGGATGGGAGCGACGGGCAACCCGGCGATGCGCAGTCGGTTTCCACCTCGGAAATCGCCGCGGAAGTGCAGGTCCAGCCGGCGCGCAGCGTCTCCTTCACGGGCACCACGCTCTGGGACACGCATCGCGAGCAGGTGAACGAAGGCGGCGTGCTCGCCCACTGGACCCCCGATGCGCAGACGATCGTCAACGTGGGTTACCGCTATCGGCGCGAACAGACCGCCTTCGACATCTTCGGCAACCCGATCAGCGAGACGATCGACCAGGCGGACTTTTCGGCCGTGTTGCCGATCAGCGACCGCTGGAGGGTATTCACGCGCTACCAGTACGATTTCACCAACGACTACAGTCTCGAGGAACTGACCGGGCTGGAATACAGTTCCTGCTGCTGGTCGGTGCGCATGGTGTACCAGGAAGGCGTGGACTGGGACCAGGGCCGCGACTACGGTTTCTACCTGCAGTTCGTGCTGCGCGGCCTCGGCGGCATCGGCAAGAACATCGACCAGCTGTTGCAGGACAGCATCTTCGGCTTCGGCAGCAATCTAGAGGACGACGGCCTTGCGAATTGAATCAACTGTAGCGGGAAGCTGGTGGCGCGCTGGCGCAGCGATTGTGCTGTGCTGCTGGGGACTGGCCGGCGGTGCGCTGGCGCAGACCCGGCAACTGGAGCGCGTGGTCGCGATCGTCGACGACGACATCATCCTCGCGAGCGAATACCAGGACCGCCTGCGCCAGGTCAGCGCGAACCTCGAGCGGCAGAAGGTCGAGATGCCGCCGCAGGAGGTGCTGGCCCGACAGGTGCTCGACCGCCTCATCCTCGAGCGCATCCAGCTGCGCATGGGCGATCGCGCCGGCGTGCGCATCAGCGACGACCAGCTGAACGAGGCCCTCACCAACATGGCGCGCCAGAACGGCGTGAGCCTGGAGCAGTTCCGCGCGCGGATCGAGGCCGACGGCGGCTCGTACGCGGCGGTGCGCGAGCAGGTGCGCCAGGAAATGATCCTCTCGCGCGTGCAGCAGGGCAACGTGCGCAGCCGCGTGCAGGTGACCGAGCAGGAGGTGGACGATTACCTCGCCTCGGAGGAAGGCCAGAAGCGCACGGCGGCCGTCTACCACATCGGCCACGTGCTGCTGCCGCTGCCGAAGGACGCCACGATGGAGCAGGAGCGCGCCGCCATGGCACACATGGAGGGGCTGCGTTCGCGGCTGGCGTCCGGCAACGCGTTCGAGCGCTTCATGCGCGCGCCGGAGAAGGCGCCCTACGCCTTCACCGGCGGCGATCTCGGCTGGCGCCTCGCGGGCGATCTGCCCAGCGTGTTCCTGGATGCCGTTCCGGCGCTCGAGACCGGCGCGATATCCGCGCCGGTGCGCAGCGCCAGCGGCCTGCACCTGGTCAAGCTGTTCGAGAAGCGCGGCGGCAGCGGGCAGATGACCCAGCAGACCCGCGTGCGCCACATCCTGATCAAGCCATCGGAGGTGCGCAGCGACGCGCAGGCGCAGCAGCTGGCGGAGCAACTGCGCAGGCGGGTGCTGGCGGGCGAGGATTTCGCGACCCTGGCCCGCGAGTTCTCGGAAGACATCGGCTCGGCACGTGAAGGCGGCGACCTCGGCTGGACCAGCCCGGGACAGATGGTGCCGGAATTCGAACAGGCCATGAACCAGACGGGGGCCGGCGAGATCAGCGCACCGGTGCGCAGCAGCTTCGGCTGGCACGTGCTGCGGGTCGAGGAGCGCCGCACCCAGGACCTCAGCGACGAGATGAAACGCAACCAGGCGCGCAACATCCTGTTCGGCCAGAAGTACGACGACGAGCTGAACACGTGGCTGCAGAAGATCCGGGACGAGGCCTTTGTCGAAATCAAGATCTGAGGTCCGCGCCGACGCGCCGGTGCTCGCGGTAACCCCGGGAGAACCGGCCGGCATCGGTCCCGACCTGCTGGTGACGCTGGCCCAGCAGGGCTTCGACGGCGGCGTGATCGCCATCGCCGACCCGCAACTGCTGCTGGACCGCGCGCGGGCACTGGGGCTGCCCCTCGACATCCTGCCGCCGGATCCCCTGCCCGCACCGCCGCGCACGCTGCGCGTGCTGCCGGTTGCGCTGCAGCGCCCGGCCATACCCGGTGCGCTCGACAAGGCGAACGCACCCTATGTGCTCGCGACGCTGCAGGCCGCCGTTAGCGCCTGCATGGGACGGCGCGTGGCCGCGCTGGTGACGGGACCGGTGCACAAGGGAATCATCAACGATGCCGGCGTGCCCTTCAGCGGCCACACGGAATTCCTTGCCGCCGCCACCGGCACACCGCGCGTGGTGATGATGCTGGCCACGCCCGGACTGCGGGTTGCGCTGGCGACCACGCACCTGCCCTTGCGCGAAGTCAGCGACCACATCACGGCGGAATCGCTGGAACAGGTGCTGCGCATCCTGCACGGTGACCTGCAGCGGCATTTCGGCATCCGCGACCCGCACGTGCTGGTCGCGGGACTGAACCCGCACGCGGGCGAAGGCGGACACCTCGGCCGCGAGGAGATCGACGTGATCATCCCCTGCCTGCAGCGCCTGCGCGCCGAAGGCATGAAGCTGAGCGGCCCGCTGCCCGCCGACACCCTGTTCACGCCGCCTCACCTCGAGCGCGCCGATGCCGTGCTCGCGATGTACCACGACCAGGGGCTGCCGGTGCTGAAGTACAAGGGCTTCGGCCACGCGGTCAATATCACGCTCGGGCTGCCGATCATCCGCACCTCCGTGGACCACGGCACGGCGCTGGACCTCGCGGGCACGGGCAAGGCGGACACCGGCAGCCTGCAGTTCGCCCTGCAGACGGCACACGAAATGGCCAGCCGCAGCGCCGCGATGCGCGCAGCGGAGCGCGGCTGATGGGCAGCGGCCAGCCGGGGCACCGTCCGCGCAAGCGATTCGGGCAGAACTTCCTGACCGATCGCCACGTGATCGACCGCATCATGCAGGCGATCGACGCCCGCCCCGAGGACACCATCGCGGAGATCGGACCGGGCCACGGCGCGCTGACCGAGCCGCTGATCCGCAGCGGTGCCCGGCTCCACGTGGTGGAACTGGACCGCGACCTGGTGGCCCGGTGGCGCCTGCGCGAGGGCGAGCGCCTCAGCGTGCATGCCGCCGATGCCCTCGACTTCGACTTCCGCGCGCTTGCCCCGCCCGGGGGCGCGCTGCGCGTCGTGGGCAACCTGCCCTACAACATCTCGACGCCGCTGCTGTTCCACCTGCTCGAACAGGGCGACTGCGTGCGCGACATGCATTTCATGCTGCAGCGCGAGGTGGTCGAGCGTCTCGGGGCGGAACCGGGCAGCGCCGATTACGGCCGCCTGAGCGTGATGGTGCAGTACCGCTGCGCGGTGCAGCCCCTGTTCGAGGTGCCGCCCGGGGCCTTCCATCCCCCGCCGCGCGTGGTATCGGCCATCGTGCGCCTGCTGCCGCAGCCGCATCCGCACGGACGCGCGGACGACTACCGCACGCTGGAGCAGGTGGTCCGGCAGGCCTTCGGGCAGCGACGCAAGACGCTGCGCAACGCGGTTTCCGGCCTGGTCGATGTCGCGACGCTGCAACGGCTGGGCATCGATCCGGGCCGGCGCCCGGAAACGCTCACCGTGCGCGAGTTCGTCGCGATCAGCAACGCCGTCGCGCCGCAACCGGGTGGCACCGGCTGATGTCGACCTACGCAATCGGCGACGTGCAGGGCTGCCATCAACCGCTGCTGCGATTGCTCGACATCGCTGCGTTTCGATCCGGCGTCGGATCGGCTGTGGTTCGCCGGCGACCTGGTCAACCGCGGCCCGGAGTCGCTGCAGGTGCTGCGCTTCGTGCGCGGACTCGGCGAGCGGGCCGTAACGGTGCTCGGCAACCACGACCTGCACCTGCTCGCGGTGTCCGAGGGCGTGCGCAAGGCGCTGCGCAAGGATTCGCTCGGCGCGATTCTCGAGGCGCCGGATCGCGATGATCTGCTCGGCTGGCTGCGCCGCCAGCCACTGGCGTATCGGGACGATGCGTTCGCGCATGTCATGGTGCACGCGGGCATACCGCCGCAGTGGAGCGTCGAGGACACGCTCGCGCGCTCGCGCGAAGTGGAACACGCGCTGCAGGGGCCGCTGTACCGGGACTTCCTGCACCACATGTACGGCAATTTCCCCGACACCTGGGACGACCGGCTCGAAGGATTCGAACGGCTGCGGCTGATCACCAACTACCTCACCCGCATGCGCTTCTGCGCCGCCGACGGCAAGCTCGATCTCGACAACAAGAGCCCGCCCGCCGACGCCAACCCCGGCTTCGCGCCGTGGTACTCCCACGCGGGAAGGCGCAGCGCCGGTGTCCCGGTCGTGTTCGGCCACTGGGCCTCGCTGGAAGGCCGGGCGGAGCGCGCCGACGTGCACGCCCTCGACACCGGCTGCGTGTGGGGCGGCCGGCTGCGCGCGATGCGCCTCGAGGACGGCGCGCTGTTCCACTGCGACTGCTGAACATTCCCTGCTGTGGGTCGCCGCCGCCTCTGTGGGTCCGCATTCATGCGGACAATGTTCGGCTGAAGCCGAACCCACAGAAGCCGGACCCACAGAAGCCGGACCTGCATCTCCTGCGAATTGGGTAAACTGCTTTTTTGTCAGGCCACGGCAATCCCGGTGCACATCTATCTCGTCGGCGGCGCGGTGCGCGACCGCATGCTCGACATCCCGCCATCCGAACGGGACTGGGTCGTCGTGGGCGCCAGCCGCGAACAGATGCTCGCGCTGGGCTTTCGGCAGGTCGGTCGCGATTTCCCCGTGTTCCTGCATCCCGCAACCGGCGAGGAATACGCGCTGGCGCGGCGCGAACGCAAGAGCGGGCACGGCTATGCGGGCTTCAGCTGCGAGACCGGCTCGCAGGTCTCGCTGGAGGACGATCTGGCGCGGCGCGACCTCAGCATCAACGCCATGGCCGAGGACCCCGAAGGCCGCCTGATCGACCCCTACGGCGGCGCGCAGGATTTGCGCGACCGCGTGCTGCGCCATGTTTCGGATGCCTTCGTCGAGGATCCGCTGCGGGTGCTGCGCGTGGCGCGGTTCATGGCCAGGTTCGCAGCACGCGGCTTTCGCGTCCACCCCGCCACGATGACGCTGATGCGGGACATGGCCGCGAGCGGCGAACTGTCGCACCTGGTGGCGGAACGGGTGTGGACCGAAACCCGCCGGGCGCTGGGCGAGCCGAGCCCGCAGGAATACTTCCGCACGCTGCGCGAGTGCGGAGCGCTCGGGGCGATATTCCCCGAGATCGACGCGCTGTTCGGCGTGCCGCAGCCCGAACGCCACCATCCCGAGATCGACACCGGCGAGCACATATTGCTGTGCCTGCGTCTCGCCGCCGAACTCGGGCTGTCGGAGCAGGCGCGCTTTGCGGTGCTGGTGCACGATCTCGGCAAGGCGCTCACGCCGCGCGAACACTGGCCCTCCCATGTCGGCCACGAGAAGCTCGGGGCGGTCGCGGTACGCGCGCTGTGTGAACGGCTGCGCGTGCCGGTCAGGCACCGTGAACTGGCGCTCGCGGTTTGCCTGCACCACACGCGCTGCCATCGCGCGCTGGAGATGCGCGCGCCGGCAATCGTGTCGCTGCTGGAAGACGTGGATGCGCTGCGCAACGGCGAGCGCTTCGAGGAATTCCTGGCGGCCTGCGAGGCGGACGCCCGCGGCCGCAGCGGGCTGGAACAACGTCCCTACCCGCAGGCTGACATGCTGAGACGAGCCCGTGCTGCCGCGGCCACGGTGACGGCGGCACCCGCCCTGGCGCGCGGACTGCGCGGACCGCAAATCGCGGCGGAAATGCATCGCTCGCGTTGCGTCGAAGTCGCCCGGATCCTGGGAGAGCCACATGGGGAATAGCAGCGACGATCGCGTTGCGCTGGTCACCGGCGCGGGGCAGCGCATAGGCGCCGCGATCGCGCGCGAACTGCATCGCGCCGGTTGCCGCGTGCTGGTCCATTACCGCAGCTCGGCCGCAGGGGCCGAACAGCTGGTGCGCGAGCTGAATGCCCTGCGTCCCGACAGCTGTGCCGCCGTGCAGGCCGATCTGTGCCGGCCGGACGAGGTCAGGGAGCTGGCCGCGAAAGCCGCCGCGCTGGCCTCCGGACTCGACCTGCTGGTGAACAACGCCTCGGCCTTCTATGCCACTCCGCTCGGCAGCGTGAGCGACGCGCAATGGAACGAATTGTTCGACGCCAACGTGAAGGGCGCCTTTTTTCTCAGCCAGGCGCTGGCGCCGGCACTCGTGCGCAAGCAGGGCGCGATCGTCAACATCATCGACGTCCATGCGGAGATTCCGCTGCCGCAGCACACGGTGTACACGATGGCGAAGGCGGGGCTTGCGATGATGACGCGCGCGCTGGCGGTGGAACTCGGGCCGTCGGTCCGGGTCAACGGCATCGCCCCGGGCGCGATCCTGTGGCCGGAGCAATCCAATGCCGTGCTGGGAGCCGCGCATGCCGACGCGTTGCTGGCACAGACCGCACTGAAGCGCATGGGCACGCCCGAAGACATCGCCGGCGCCACGCGCTTTCTCGGGCTGGAGGCGCCCTACGTGACCGGGCAGATACTCGCGGTGGATGGCGGGCGCAATCTCTATTGATCGCGCGGTGTGCCGCGCTCGATCAACACCCCGACACCGTCGGCACCCGGCACGGCGCCGGGCTTGTTGAGCCTGATCCGCAGCCACGGCACGGCGAACTCCGCCATCAGCGCGGTCGCGACGGTTTCCGCAAGCGTTTCCACCAGTTGACACGAGCTCGCCGCGGCCAGCGCCCGGACGCGCTGCGCGACGGCGTGGTAATCGAGCGCGTCGGCGATCGCATCGGAGCGAGCGGCTGCGGCGGTATCGCTCGCCATCTCGAGGTCGAACTCCAGGACCTGTCGCACCTTGCGCTCCCATGGATAGACGCCGATCACGGTGTCGACCCGCAAACCGCGGATATAGACGATGTCCATCACGATCTGCCGTCGCGCGTGCCCGGCGCGATCATGCCACCGGCTCCAGCGTGTCCATCGGCCAGCGTGCCTGGGCGCGCACCGCGAGATCGTCGTGCTGGCCGGCGAGCAGCCGCTGGCAACCGGCGTACGCCACCATGGCGCCATTGTCGGTGCAGAACTCCGGGCGCGGATAGAACACCTGCCACCCGCGCGTCTGCGCCTCGTCGCCCAGGCGCTCGCGAAGCTCACGGTTGGCGCTGACGCCGCCCGCCAGCACCAACTGCGTCAGGCCGGTCGACTCCAGCGCGCGCCGGCACTTGATGACGAGGGTATCGATCACGGCCTGCTGGAACCCGCACGCGATATCGGCCCGGGACTGTGGCGTGATGACACCACCCTCGTCCTGCTGCAGCCCACGGAGCGCGTTGGCGGCAGCCGTCTTCAGTCCGCTGAAACTGAAATCGAGTCCGGGCCGGTTGGTCATCGGGCGAGGGAAATCGAACCGCCCGGGCACTCCATCGGCAGCCAGCGCGGCCAGTTGCGGCCCGCCCGGATAACCGAGCCCCAGCATCTTGGCCACCTTGTCGAAGGCCTCGCCCGCCGCGTCGTCGAGAGACTCCCCGAGGATGCGATACGTCCCGATGCCCTCGACCAGCACCAGCTGGGTGTGTCCGCCCGAAACGAGCAAGGCCACGAAGGGAAAGACCGGGCGCTGCGGTTCCAGCATGGGCGCCAGCAGATGGGCCTCCATGTGATGCACCCCGACCGCCGGGACGCCCCACGCAAAGGCCAGCGACCGTGCGATGCAGCCGCCCACGAGCAGGGCGCCCAGCAGGCCGGGTCCCGCCGTGTACGCCACCCCGTCGATGGTCTCCACGGGACAAGCGGCCTCCTGCAACACGCGCCGGATCAATGGCAGCGCCTTCTTTATATGGTCCCGTGACGCGAGCTCGGGAACCACGCCGCCGTATTCGGCATGCATGGCCACCTGGCTGTGCAGGGAGTGCGCAAGCAGACCGCGGTCCGAATCAAAGACCGCGACCCCCGTCTCGTCGCAGGACGTTTCGATGCCGAGCACACGCATGGGCGCGGATGATAACCCCCGCCCGGGGCGGAATCACCACGGGGCGGCAATATTCCCCGCTGCGGTCATTTTGCATTCTGGCCGCATTGCCTTTAGAATTCGGCGCCCCGCCTGCCATAGAGGCAGCGGGAGCAGCGTTACATGTTCCGAACAACTGTCTGGTAGGTCCTGAATGCCGTCCATCAAGGTAAAAGACAACGAGCCCTTCGACGTGGCTCTGCGCCGCTTCAAGCGTTCCTGCGAGAAAGCTGGCGTGCTGGCTGAAGTCCGTCGTCGCGAGTTCTACGAGAAGCCGACCTGGATTCGCAAGCGCAAGGCGGCAGCCGCCGTCAAGCGTCACCTGAAGAAGGTGAGCCGCGAATCGCGTCGCCAGCAGCGCCTGTACTGAACCCGGTCACAGCGGCTGCCCGATGAGCGACGCCACGCTCAAGGCGCGCACTCACCGAGGCCATGAAGGCCGCGATGCGCGCGCAGGAAAAGGCCCGACTGGGCGCGATCCGCCTGATGCTGGCCGAGATCAAGCGCGTAGAAGTCGACGAGCGCATCGAACTGGACGATGCGCGTGTCCTGGCGATCCTCGACAAGATGATCAAGCAACGGCGCGACTCCATCCAGCAGTTCGAAAGCGCCGGGCGCACGGACCTGGTGGAGATCGAGGCCGGCGAACTTGCGGTAATCCAGGAGTTTCTGCCCCAGGCGCTCGGCGAAGCCGAACTGGCACTCCTGATCGACGACGCGATGCGCGAAAGCGGCGCCGTGGCCATGAAGGACATGGGCAAGGTCATGGCGATCCTCAAGCCGCAGGTGCAGGGACGCGCGGACATGGGCCTCGTCAGCCAGCGCATCAAGGCCCGCCTCGCCTGATCGCTCCACCCCGCCCCGGGGATTGGAGTTCGGCTCCCTCGTTCCTGTAACATGCAGACGCATTCACATGCGCAGTCCGCGATGTCAGGAAGAATCCCGCAACAATTCATCGACGACCTGCTGGAGCGGGTGGACATCGTCGATGTCATCGACTCCCGCGTCAACCTGCGCAAATCGGGCAAGAATTACTCCGCCCTCTGCCCCTTCCACGACGAGAAGAGCCCGTCGTTCAGCGTGAACCCGGACAAGCAGTTCTACTACTGCTTCGGCTGCGGCGCCGGCGGCAACGCCATCGGCTTCCTGATGGAATACGAACGGCTCGATTTCCCCGCCGCCGTCGAAAAGCTGGCCGGCATAGCGGGCGTGGAAGTCCCCCGCGAAGGCGGGGCACCCGGCCGCCTCACCGCGCCAGGCGGAACTGGCATCCCGCCTGGAAGCGGCCGCGAAGTGGTTCCAGGCGCAATTGCGCAGCCATCCGCAAGCGGCGCAAGCCAGGAAGTACCTGGAAGGCCGCGGCCTCAGCGAGGAAACGATCCAGCGCTTCGGGATCGGCTTTGCCCCTCCGGGATGGGACGGCCTGCTCACCGCGCTCGGCCGCTCGGAGGCGGACCGCACGCTGCTGCTCGATGCCGGGCTGCTGATTTCCCGTGACGACGGCGGCCTGTATGACCGCTTTCGCCATCGGATCATGTTCCCGATACGGGACAATCGGGGCCGCGCCGTCGCCTTCGGCGGGCGCGTGCTCACCGACGAAAAGCCGAAATACCTGAACTCGCCGGAAACGGCGATCTTCCACAAAAGCCAGGAGCTCTACGGCCTGTTCGAGGCCAGACGCACGGTGCGCGACCTCGACCGCGTGCTGGTGGTCGAGGGTTACATGGACGTGGTGATGCTCGCACAGCATGGCATCAACAACGCCGCCGGGACGCTCGGCACCTCACTGACCGCAAACCACCTGCAACGGCTGTATCGCTACACGCCCAGCGTGGTTTTCTGCTTCGACGGCGACGAAGCCGGTCGCAAGGCTGCGGCGCGCGCGCTGGAAATCGCCCTCCCGGCGATGCAGGACGGGCGCCAGGCGAGCTTCCTGTTCCTGCCCGAAGGCGAAGACCCCGACAGCCTGGTGCAACGGATCGGCGCGGATGCGTTCCGCAAGCTGCTGTCCACGGCCACGCCCCTGTCGGAATACCTGTTCGAGCACTACGGGCACACCGTCGATCTCGAGCACCTGGATGGGCGCGCACGGCTCAGCAACCTCCTGCTGCCGGCGATCAACAGGATTCCCGGGGCCGTCTTCCGCGAACTCATGCGCACCGCCCTGGCCGAACGGGTCGGGATGCCGGTCAATCGCCTTCCGCAGGCGCCCGGTCAAGCTCCCCTCACGGCATCACCGCAGACCGACGCGACCGTTGCCGCGCGGCCGCAGGCGACTCGCCCCCCGACGCCGGCACCCGCCGCGACGGCACAGCGCCGGGTCCAGGGCTCGACCCGGCACGCCATAAGGTTGCTGCTGCAGCACCCCGAGCTGGCAGCCCGCATCCCCGACATCGCGCGGCTCGAGGCGCTGGAGGATCCGGACATGCCGCTGCTGCTGCAGCTGGTGCAACAGCTGAAGCAAAGCCCGCACACCAGCCTGGGTGCCGTGCTCGGGTACTGGTATGGTACCGAGAGCGGCGAACTCCTCACCCGCCTTGCGGCGGAAGACCCGGTACCCGGCGCCGATCCGGAACGGGAGTTCGAAGATGTGATGGAACACCTGGGGCAGCGCGCAGCCAGGAAAACAGCCACGGAACAGCTGCAGGCACTGGAGCGCATTTCGTTCGCCGAATTGAGCCCCGCACAGAAGCAACAATACCTGGAGCTACTGCAGCTGCGGAAGAAGTAAGCCCACGCTATCCGGCCCCGCCACGCGGCATGTCCCTGCTGGCGCGAGCCGTATTTTTTCGTAGGGATCGACATCACTTCTGCTTTATAATACACGGCTATCTTCCCGCCCCCTGACACTCTTGCAGGTTCACGAATGTCGGATCCAGCCCAGCAGTCTCGCCTGAAAGATCTCATCGCCAAGGCCAAGGAACAGAATTATCTGACCTATGCCGAGGTGAACGACCATCTGCCCGAAGACATTTCGGATCCGGATCAGGTCGAAGAGATCATCCAGATGATCAACGACCTCGGGATACAGGTCTTCGAGGAAGCTCCCGACGCCGAAGCGCTGCTGCTCACCAGCGGCGACACCCAGGCCGACGAAATCGCCGACGAGGCGGTAGCCGCCCTCACGGCGGTGGAATCCGAAGCGGGACGCACGACCGACCCGGTGCGCATGTACATGCGCGAAATGGGCACGGTGGAACTGCTGACGCGTGAAGGCGAGATCCAGATTGCCAAGCGGATCGAGGAAGGCATCCGGGAAACCATGGCTGCGATTGCCTATTTTCCCGGAACGATCGAGCAGGTACTGAAGGAATACGATCTCGTAGCGACCGAAGAGCGGCGCCTTTCCGACATCCTCACCGGGTATCTGGAGCCTGCCGACGAAGTCCCGGCAGCCACGCCCGCCGAACCGGTGGGCAAGCCCGGTGCGAAGAAGGCAGCGGCGGAAGCCGACGACGAGGAAGAAGTGGAGAGCGACGACAGCTCCGATACCGACGAGGTAGAAAGCGGGCCGGATCCGGAACTCGCCAGGCAGCGCTTCGATGAACTGCGCAAGCAGCTCGCGAAAGCGGTCCGCACGATCAAGAAGCATCCCCGCGACAGCGCTCAGGCGCAGAAAGAGCTCGAGAAAACCGCGGAGCTGTTCAAGTTTTTCAAGCTGTCTCCGCGCCAGTTCGATCCGTTGACCGAGCGCGTGCGCAGCACGGCCAACCAGGTTCGCGAGCACGAGAGAGTGATCATGAACCTGTGCGTCAACTACGCACGCATGCCGAAGCAGGTATTCCTCAAGGAATTCCCGGGCAACGAAGCCAACGACAAGTGGATCGAAAAGCTTTCGCGTCGCAAGCAGCCTTACGCGACGAAGCTGCACGAAGCGCGGGATCAGGTGGCGCAGATCCAGAAAAAAATCGCGGAAATCGAGGCTGCACACGGTGTGTCGGTTGCCGAACTGAAAGAGATCAACCGGCGCATGTCGATCGGCGAGGCTCGCGCCCGACGCGCCAAGAAGGAGATGGTCGAGGCAAACCTCCGACTGGTGATATCCATCGCCAAGAAGTACACGAATCGCGGCCTTCAGTTCCTCGATCTGATCCAGGAAGGCAACATCGGCCTGATGAAGGCCGTCGACAAGTTCGAATACCGCCGCGGCTACAAGTTCTCGACTTATGCCACGTGGTGGATACGCCAGGCGATAACCCGTTCGATTGCCGATCAGGCGCGCACGATCCGCATTCCGGTGCACATGATCGAGACCATCAACAAGCTGAATCGCATCTCGCGGCAGATGCTGCAGGAAATGGGTCGTGAACCGACGCCCGAAGAACTCGGCGAACGGATGGAAATGCCCGAGGACAAGATTCGCAAGGTCCTGAAAATCGCGAAAGAACCGATCTCGATGGAAACGCCGATCGGGGACGATGAAGACTCCCATCTGGGCGACTTTATCGAGGACTCGTCCATTCCGTCGCCGATCGAATCGGCTACCGGAGAGGGTCTGCGCGAAGCCACCCGGGAAGTCCTTGCGGGGCTCACCGCGCGCGAGGCAAAAGTACTGCGCATGCGTTTCGGCATCGACATGAACACCGACCATACGCTCGAAGAGGTTGGAAAGCAGTTCGATGTGACCCGTGAACGCATTCGTCAGATCGAGGCGAAGGCATTACGCAAGCTGCGCCATCCCAGCCGTTCGGACCATCTGCGCAGTTTCCTCGACGAAAGCTGAGTAGTTGCCGAATCACGCACCTTGTGAATTGTCGATCCTTGAATTTCCCTCACGGGCCCATAGCTCAGCTGGTTAGAGCGTCCGACTCATAATCGGCAGGTCGCAGGTTCAAGTCCTGCTGGGCCCACCACTTCTCTACCTTGCGCGCGACGTGCTTTCCAGGCGCTCCGCGAGCCACACCTTGATCACGGATTGGCGCGTCACACCCAGACGTGCCGCCTCTCTGTCCAGCGAGGCGATCATCCATTCTGGGAAGTCGACGTTCACTCGGCGCTGCGCCTGATTGGGACGTGTCAGCGTCGACAGGTCGAGATCATCGACTATGTCGTCCTCACCCGAGTCGAATTTCTCGTCGAGTTCCTTAGCTTTCATACAACGTCACCTCTGCTGGCCTGGATCGCCGCACCGATATGATCCGGATGCAATCGCTCCTGACCGTGATCACGGCTGACCACATCTTGCCCTGCAACTTAGCGATCACGATGGAACGCGGTTCGTCGGTCGACCTGGCCTGAACTTCTATCATCCCAGGGTCATCCCACAACTGCTGCGCCTGAGCGAAATCGATCCCGTGCTTCACGAGATTGGCTTGGCTTTTGTCGGGATTGAACTCGAACGTCCGCATGCGCAGAAATTATACCTTTCCAGCACACGCCTCAAGCCTGACTGCCCGACTCATAATCGGCAGGTCGCAGGTTCAAGTCCTGCTGGGCCCACCATTTTTCATAGAAATCATATAGTTACGGCTATGGAGAGCGTCCGACTCGGGATGCTTTTGGGCCGATTTTCATAGTCCCGGAGTCGGATGGTCTGGCCCAGAGTCGGAAGGTCTGCCGTCCACCGATCACCAGGAGGCGATGCACCAGAACATTTACCATCTGGATTGGGTCATGGAACGCCTCGAATACCCGTGCCGAATCGATATTTGACGCTCCCGCCGCCCACACTTCTCAATACCTTTTCTCCCTTCCTCGAATACGGGTTGGGCAAGAGTACGAAGCGCATCAATCCAGGATCCAACACATTTGCTATATAAAGTATCCGATATTTGTCTTTGTCATCACGACGGTAACGCGAAGCTGCCGAAATCTCGGTGGGCCCCAAGTCAAATACCTCTGGATCCCCACTGCTTGCCTTTACCTCGTAGTAATACGACACTTGCTTAAGACTAACCTTGAAGTCATAGCCATACTTATCCGGTTCGCCACTTTGAATAGCACCTCGTGCTTTCCCGCGATACGCCGAAACCCAAGCATCTTCAGTGACGATGATCTTGTGCTCAGCCGCATGATGAGCCTTGATCCACTCAAACGCCCAAATCTCTCCGAATAAACCGAGCGCTGCCTTCTGTTCATCGCTCAGACCTGCATCGGGACTCTTCGGCAGTTGATGAGACGGTTGCCGCCCAATAGAGCCGAGGGTGTTGCCGCTCTTGCCCGTTGCGCCCAGTTGAATCAGTGGTCTGACTTCCGTTTTCCCAAGGATCTCGTGAATCTCCCCCCCAACGAGCGCACACTGCTCACGATTTGGTGGTAATCGGATTCAAGCGCGGATATCTCCTTTCCAGCAAACAAGAGTCGGCCGCGCGCAAGCCGTCGTAGCTCCGCGTCCTCTTTGCTCTTCTGTCGCACTTTATCCAGATCATCGGCCGAAAATCCAAGCAAAGCGAGATCGGATGACGCCGGCATATTCACCGGCCAGTCATTGCTCTGCTTGAGCCAGCTCGCTATTGATGCGTTGTCAAGATCCCGGAAATCCGCCCATCCGTCGCGTGCGGCAATTGCCAAAAGACTGCCCTTAACACTGTGCGCCAACCACCACGGATCCGAAATTCCCGAAGCGCCGCCATAGCGATGAGTCCATAGTCGAATCGGATCTTGAAAGCGCTCAGAAAACTGACGAAGTCCTTCACGGTTTCGCTCACGAACATCCTCGATTGAAGCAAGCCGCGAAGGACCGCTGCATGCATCGACGGAAAGTCCGCTTGCCCGCAGCCACAGCTGGACCTGCTCGTTCATATCATCATCGGACAACTCATCCTTTGTCTCAAACCACGCGATATCAGGTTGCAGTGAATCGAGCGTCGCTAATGCGACATATGCAGACAGCCCCTCTCCTCGATCAAAGGCATCTACAAAGCGGTCTCGTAGCAGATCAAGAATGCGAGCGGCATGCTGTCGCTTGTATGCCTCAAAATGCCGCTGGTGAATATCTTCATTACTGACGCCTTGATAAGGGTCACCCAAAGCTTTCAGGGCCCCGTTGAGGGCCGCAATCGGAATTCGAAATGGTTCGGCAAGCAAATCATTCAGGCTGGCGAAGCTGCGTAACCTCTCGATTAAGAATTCAACGTCGATACTCAGTTTCGTCGCGACAGGTTCAAGAATGGAACGAAGACTAACCTCTGACACCTGCTCGTCCGCGGCGATGATGTGTGCAAGGTGTATAGCCTCGACGCCGAGCGCGATTGCCAGCGGCCGAGCCATGAACAGTACATGCATTGGATCAGCCACCGTTTCCTTGCGCGTAGCCATGACCCGTTCGACCGTAACTCCGAGCGCTTCTGCCTGATCCTCATCAGAGGGATTCGGCCACTCCTTGCCCGCCGAACCAAGGACTGCCATCAAGCGCAATGCAGCAGCCTCGAACGCATTGGCGAGTTGTCGGTTCACAAGATGCGCCAGAGATTCGCTGATTCGGCAAAGCAGGCTGCCAATCGACTCCGACTCGGCCCGTTCCACAAGCAAAGCAGGAAATTGTGGGTCGTCTCGCACCATGCGGCCATTTAGGCCAACAGGCAGAGGTTGTTCAGCCCCCTCGATCACAACCGATAATTCACGAGTGATCACCAGCCGTACCTTGTCAAGTTGCCGCTTCAGATCCGCCAGATTCTTCTGCGTCTTTCGAAAGAATGCTCCACCCTTGACCTCTGCCGCGAGCACGAGAAATTCAACAAGCCATCCGCCAATCACGTCGCGCAATCCCGGATGGCCCGGACCGGCGCGCGTACTCCGCCCCGTCACAAAGCACCGTAACATGGGCTTCGGAAACGCGCCGGAATTTTCCCGGCGCCAGGCGTGAGAGCGTCTCCCATGACAGTTCCCTATCCGCGACATCGAAATCGAAGACCGGCATCCCCAACTCAGACAAAAGCATCACAACAGGAGATCCTTCCTCATCCGGAAAATAGGCCACGCCGCCTAATGACTCCTCTGGACTACTGATCGAATCCACAAGAGCAAGACATTTCAAGGAACCCAAAGAAATTATCGGAACTCGCTCCAAATCCGTCAGCCCAGCTCCCTGAATCGATGTATTCCACGCGTCAGAAAATACTTCTTTGAATCGTCTGACATCTCTGTCGTCAATACCTGACTCCGCCACTTCACCCAACATTGCGACGACTCTCGGAGCGAAATCGGGCTCACCGATCACACCGAGTGAGCATCGCCGCCTGAAGTGCTGGAGGTGCTCCTGCGCACCAATCAGGACCGCAACGTGGTTCCGACTAATTCGAGGAACCGTGGATTTTGCTCGTCTGGTTCTAGCGGATACAGCCAAGCAGACGCCGGCCGAACGAATCGCCAGCCAGGAGCACCAAGACGACCGACCGGAAGCCAATCACCATTTCGTATAAAGCTCGCCAGCGGAGTGGGCAATTTTCGCTCATGGGTCACAGCTCGACCGGGGCGATATATGCGAAACGACCATGCATGCTCTTGCAGGGATGGAACCATCCTGCAAATTTGTTGCGCATAGATCGGCGCACCTCTGATGGGAAACACGACGCGTCGTCTTGCCCAGGTACTACCCAAAGGACCAGCTCATAGCGATATGTGGTGTACGGATTAGGCAGGTTGGCGCACAGCCCGGCGACCTCATCACGCCACTGGTCTAATGTGCCCGTGATTTCCACGTGGTCAAGGATGGCGTTGCCAATCTGGTTACCAAAAAGAGCTTCCGCTATCCTCACTCGCGCAACCGGGCGCAGGCAGTCAGCCACGCCGACACCGCGCAGGAACTCATACCATCCATCCTTGCTTCCGATGGTGAATCCCCATTCAGCATATGGTCGCAGTAGTGCTGGCGCTTGCCTCGGTGAGTTCTACCGAAAGATATTCTGCATCTCGTAGAAACGACTCGAGTGCCTTTCCGTTGTTCGAGGGCCATCCATTCCCGAACATGGCAGACGCCGCCTCCACCCACCCCTGCCGGGTCGGGACAGAAAAACGCACCTCTGCGACGTCTTTCGTAGGCAAACCTCGACTAGAGTCCCAAGTGCGAAAGCCCCATTCAACCGCCAATCGCCTTGTTCCGTCGGATTCCGCCTCGTCGCGGGACACCTCAGCCAAAGCGCGCAATATTTCGCGCGAATTGTAGTCCCTGACCAAC
>CAWFXU010000005.1:0-141276 GCA_963819895.1 uncultured Gammaproteobacteria bacterium | reverse complement strand
ACGTGCACGCAGCGCGCCCCGAAGGCACGCACGCGCGTCGGAACGCCGGTGTGCACCGCGGAGGCTTGTTCCACCCAGCCCTCGAGGTAGTCGATGCCGACCAGCCGCTCGGCCATCTCGCGTACCACGGCGGGCTCGAAGGACTGCGGGATCAGTTCGTAGTAATAGCGCAGGATCGGTTCGGACAGGCCCGAGGTGCGGCACGACAACGCGAAGGCTTCCTGCATGTGCGTGTTGGTGCGCACGTCGAGCGACTTGCCGAGGCGCGCGAGGTACTCGACGATGTCGTCCATCGTGAGCGAGTAGAGGTCGGCCATGCGCGAGGGTTCGCGCAGCGGCAGCCTGCCCAGCGCGGATTCGATGTCGGGTGTGAGAAAGCGGGCCTGGCCGTGGCGGCCGCCATGCTCCACCGTGCAGTCGTCGATGATCTCGCCGCGCAGCACGAACGGGACGCGCATGGATTCCTGCATGGATGACTCCTCCTGGCCGGTGTCGGTGTCTTGTGGCGCCCGGTGAGTATGCGCACGGCGCGCTGTCCCGACATCCGCCAAATGTACTACGATCTGGCGCGACAAATTCAGACAAGCGGAACGGCTCACCCCATGGCGCGCGCACCGGATCGGCTGCTCGACACGCTCTACGCGAGCATTCTCGACGATCCGCCGTGGCTCGCGTTCCTCGAGGCGATGGAACACCACGTGCCCTGCCATCACTGCACCATGGTGCTGCGCAAGCCGCGCGAAGGCGACGTCGGCATGCTGATCGCGAGCCCCGCCAACAATGCCGCGATGGCCGCGCTGCAGCAGCATCACTTCCGCGATTCGCCGTTCCTGGAACTGCCCGAGGGCAAGGTCTGCATCCTCGCCGAAAGCGAGCTGAAGACCCGTCACCCGGAGTATTACAGGTACATCAGGCACTACAGCAAGGCGACCGACCTGATCGGCGTGGACCTGCAGGAGCCCCGCACGGGCATGACCTTCAGGCTGCGCGGGGCGCGCATCGACGGCGAGCCGTCCTTCGGCGAGCGCGAACGCAAGCTGTTCGAGGCCCTGATTCCGCGTCTGCGCACCGCGATCGCGCTCTACGCGCGCATCGCGCTGCAGCAGTACCAGCTGAGCGTGCTCGACGAGACCGCGGGGCAGCTCGCGATCGGCTCGATGGTGCTGGACGACAGCGGCCGCGTGCTGGTCAAGAACACGGTCGCGGACCGTCTGCTGCTGGACCGCGACGGCTTCCACCTGCGCGACGGGATCGCTGCACTGCAACGACGCGAAGGAAGACCGCAACCTGCGCGCGCTGCTCGCGCGTTTCAGGAGCGATGCGACGGCGCCGGCGACGGAGCAGACGATCAAGGTGCGCCGCGGCAACGGCGAACGCTTCTGGAGCGTGCTGGCGCGCCCCTCGCGCGCGCGCCCGGGGCTGGAGGAGAAAGGCCTCCGCGACCGTCGTCGTGCTGGTGCGCGACGCCAGCCACACGCCGGACGTGACCGACGCGGCGCTGATCGAGCTGTTCGGCCTGACGCGCGCCGAGGCCGCGCTCGCGGTGCGGCTGGTGAAGGGCGAGAGCCTCAACGATGCCGCGGTGTCGCTCGGGCATCTCGCGCTACACTGCGCGCGCGCAGCTCGCCTCCGTCTTCGCGCGCACCGGGATGCACCGGCAGTCGCAGCTGGTGAGCCATATCCTCGGTACGCTGAATACCGTGTGGGGCTGACGTGGGTCCGGCTTCAGCCGGACATTGGTCCGGAGTAGGTTCGGCTTCAGCCGGACAATCTCTGCTGGTCCGGTTTCAACCGGACATTCGTCCGAATGAATTCGGACCGCACGGCGAACATCGAGGCAAAGGAAGCCAACGTGAACCACGAGCAATTGATGCGCGATTACTACCGCACCTACAACAGCGAGGATCCCGCGGCGCTGCGCGCCTTCTACGCCGACGACGTGGTGCTGCTCTCGGCGCAGGGCGAGCTGCGCGGGCCCGACGCGATACTCGGCACCTACGGGTATCTCACCAGCCAGTTCCGCGACCAGATGACGCCCACGGACATCGCGGTGGACGGCGATACCGCGGTGGTCGCGATCACCGATCGCTTCACGGCGAAGGTCGACGTGGCGGATTTCATGGGCGTCGCGCTGAAGCAGGGCGAGAGCTTCGAGCTCTCGCTGCGCGGAACCTACACCATCGACGACGGAAAGTTCCGCCGCATCCTGATCGAGGCCCTGTAGGTCCGGCTTCAGCCGGACAAGGGTCCGGCGTATGCCGGGACCTGCCAGCCGCGCGGTCTGCTTGCCAGCCGCGGCACGGCGCGATCATCCCGGCAATATTCACCACCCGGCAACCACGAGGACACGCGATGACGACCACCACGCAACGACATGCTGCAGGCGCGGGCGACGCTGCCGCTCGCCGGCAAGGAGCGCGCTGATCACGGGAGGCTCGGGTGGCATCGGCGCGGCCTGCGCCGAAGCGCTGCTGCGCGACGGCGCCTCGGTGACGCTGAGCGCGCGCCGCGTGGAGCTGCTCGAGGCGACGCGCCAGCGCCTGCAGCCGCTGGTGCGCGACGGGGCCCGGCTCGAGATCATCGCCGGCGACTCGCTGGAGCGGGCGCACGTGGAGGCGGCAATCGCGCTGGCCTGCGCGCACACCGGCACGCTCGACATCTGCATTCCCACGGTGGGTGGCGGCGACATCAAGCCCTTCCTGCTGCACGACGAGACCAGCTTCCTGAAGGAGATCGAGCTGAACGTGATCTCCGCCTTCCTCGTCATCCGGCACGCGACGCCGATCATGGCGCGTGCGGGCGGCGGCAGCATCGTGTGCATCTCCTCCGAGGCGGCGAAACTCTCCTTTCCGTGGCTCACCGCCTACGTCACCGCGAAGTGCGCGCTCGAGGGCATGGTGCGCGCGCTGGCCGAGGAGTTGTCGCGCTACCGTATCCGCGTCAACGCCGTGCGCCCCGGCACCACGCGCACGGAGGCGACCAGCATGATCTACGCCGACGCCGAGACCTACCGCCGCTTCGCCGAGGAAAAGCCGCTCGGGCGACTCGGCGAGCCCGAGGACATCGCGGCCGGCGTGCGCTATCTCGCCGGCCCGGAATCCTCGTGGGTCACGGGGCAGAGCTTCGCGATCGATGGCGGCAACGAGCTGCGCAAGGCCGCCGACATGGCGCCGCTGGTCGAGCAGATCTACGGCGCCGAGGTGTTCGCGAAGGTGCTGCGCGGCGAGGATCCGCTCGCACCCGATCAGCCCGATACGCTGCGTCCCGGGGACGAGTACTGATACGGCAATCGCTCAATGCGCGCTGGCGCGCTCGGCGCCGATGCCGGTGTTGGCGCGCACGCTGAGCTCGGCGAAGGCCGCGTCCGCACCAGGCTGAGCGCGCGTCAGCAGCGTGCCCAGCACCGCGCCGAGGAAACCCAGCGGAATGCTGAGGATGCCCGGGTTCTTCAGCGGGAACAGCGGTTCGTGGTGGATCAGCGCACCCGCTCCCGTGCCCATCACGCTCGGGCTGAGTGCGATCAGCACGATCGAGCCCGCGAGCCCGAACGCCAGCCCGCACACGGCGCCGGCGGTGTTGAAGCGGCGCCAGAACAGCGACAGCACGATCACCGGCAGGTTGGCGCTGGCCGCGACCGCGAAGGCCAGGCCCACCAGGAAGGCGACGTTGATGCTCTGCAGGCGGATGGCGAGCCCGATGGCCAGTGCGCCGACCACCAGCGCGGTGATGCGCGCCACGCGCACTTCCTCGCCCTCGCGGCGCTCGCGGCCGTGATGCAGCACGTTGGTGTAGAAGTCGTGCGCAAAGCTGGTGCTGGCGCTGATCGTCAGGCCCGCCACCACGGCGAGGATGGTGGCGAAGGCCACCGCGCTGATGAAGGCGAAGAACAGCTCGCCGCCGAGCGCCTCGGCGAGCAGCGGCGCGCTCATGTTCTCGACCGCGATGTTGGCGGGCGTCAGGATGGTCGCGGCGCCGAAGCCGAGAAAGGTGGTCATGATGTAGAACAGCCCGATCAGCGCCATCGCCCACACCACCGAGGTGCGCGCCGTGGGCGCGTCGGGCACGGTGTAGAAGCGCACCAGGATGTGCGGCAGTCCCGCGGTGCCGAAGATCAGCGCAAGCCCGAGCGACAGCAGTTCGATCGCGCCCCAGGGCGGCTTGTACATCGAGCCCGGCTGCAGGAAGTCTTTCGTGACCGTGACGCCGTCGGCGCCGGTCCAGCTCACCGAGGCAATCGCCGCGAAGAAGTTCGCGAAGCTGTAATCGAAGTGCGCCAGCACCAGCACGCTGAGAAACAGCGTGCCGCTCATCAGCAGCACGGCCTTGATGATCTGCACCCAGGTGGTGGCGAGCATGCCGCCGAACACCACGTACACGATCATCAGCGCGCCCACCGCGGCCACGGCCATCTCGTAGCTCACCCCGGGCAGCAGCAGCTTGACCAGCGAACCGGCACCGACCATCTGCGCGATCATGTAGAAAGTGGACACGGTGAGCGTGCTGAGCGCGGCCATCGCGCGCACCGGGCGCGGGCGCAGCCGGTACGCCAGCACGTCGGCCATGGTGTACTTGCCGGAGTTGCGCAAGGGTTCCGCGACGATCAGCAGCACCGTGAGGTAGGCCACCAGCCAGCCCACCGAGTACATGAAGCCGTCGAAGCCGTGGAAGGCGATCATGCCGGCGATGCCGAGGAAGCTCGCCGCGCTCATGTAGTCGCCGGCGATCGCCAGCCCGTTCTGCCAGCCGGTGATGCGCCGTCCGGCGGCGAAATAGGCGCTGGCGCCGCTGGAGCGGCGCGCCGACCACCACGTCACCGCGAGCGTGACCGCGACGAAACCGAGGAACATCGCCAGCGTGCTCGACATGCTCAGCTCCCCGCGATCCGCGGCGCCGTGGCGGCGATCTGCGCGGCCATGCGGTCCCAGCGCGCCGCGGCGCGCACGTAGAGCGCCGCCAGCGTCCAGGCCATCACGAACTGCGACAGCGCGAACAGGTAGGCGAGGTTCAGGTTGCCGAACACGCGCGTGCTCATGAGCTCGGGCAGGAAGCCGACCGCGAGCGGCAGCGCGAAGTAGTAGACCACGAAGAACAGCGTGGCCGGCACGATGAAGCGCCGTTTCGCGGCGAGCAGTTCACCGAAGGCGGGGCTGCTCTCCACGGCCACCCAGTCGACACTGTCGCGGTCCTCGGAGGCGGTGAGCTCGTGCGCGGGCTTCGGCGCACCGCGCCCCAGCGGCGCCACATCGGTCTCGGCGCCGACGACAGCGGTGATGTCGTTGTTCCTGTTCATGGCCGCATTATGGTCGAAGCCGCATGCGGCTGCCACGTGCCGGCGCGCTGCCTGGCGGTTGCGGGGGAGCATGGCGCGTCGTCGTGCATTTGCGTTATGGTTTGCCCCGTCTCCAGTTTCTGACCAGACATCAGGGCCGATGCCCCGGGAGGGTTCCATGCCGAAGTCTTCATTGTCGCGATACCTGGCGCCGCTGCTGCTCGCGTTCCTGGCCGGTGGCGCGTACGCGGCCGATCTGCCCGAAACCACCCACGACGGACTGCAGCTGGTGCCCGGCAAGGTGAAGGTGCTCTACGTGAAGCCGGGCGCGAGCCTCGCGCCGTACAAGCGCGTCGCCATCACCGACTGCTACGTGGCGTTTCGCAAGAACTGGGAGCGCGAGCACAAGACCGGTGCGCTGCGCGTGAGCGCCAGGGACATGGAGAAGATCAAGACCGGCCTTGCCGCGGACTTCCGCAAGATCTTCACCGAGGAGCTGCAGAAGGGTGGCTACGAGGTGGTGCAGGAAGGCGGCGACGACGTGCTGGTGCTGCGTCCGGCGATCATCGATCTCGACGTGGCCGCACCCGACACGATGGAGCCGGGCCGCAGCCGGAGCTTCGCGACCAGCGCGGGCGCGATGACGCTCTACCTGGAGGCCTACGACGGGGCCAGCGGCGAGATTCTCGCCCGCGCCGTCGACCCGAAGGACGCACGCGACACGGGGCGCATGATGTGGCAGAACTCGGTCACCAACCGCGCCGAGGCCGACCGCATGCTGCGCAAGTGGGCGGTGCTCATGCGCGAGGCGCTGGATCGGGCGCGCGCCCAGCAAGCGCCGGCCGAGGGGTGATGGACGGCATCGCCGCGCTCCGATTTCTCGCCGCGCCACCAGGGGGACGATGCGGGTGCTGACGTTCGCACCGGTGACGCTCGAGGGCCACGGGGTGCGGCTCGAGCCGCTCGCCGCCGATCATGCGCCGGCGCTGGCCGCAGCCGCCGCCGACGGCAGGCTCTGGGAGCTCTGGTTTACCGGCGTGCCGGAGCCCGCGCAGACCGATGCCTACGTTGTGCAGGCGCTGCTCGGGCAGCGCGAGGGGCACATGCTGCCCTGGGTCGTGCGTGATCTCGCGAGCGGGGTGATCGTCGGCAGCACGCGCTACCACGACATCGTTGCCGCGATCGACCGCGTCGAGATCGGCTACACCTGGTACGCGCGCAGCCACCAGCGCTCGCACGTGAACACGGCCTGCAAGCGGCTGCTGCTCGCGCATGCCTTCGAGACGCTCGGCTGCGCGGTGGTGGGGCTGCGCACCGACAACTTCAATTTCGCCTCGCAGCGCGCGATCGCGGCGCTGGGCGCCAGGAAGGACGGCGTGATCCGCCACCACGCGCCGCGCCGCGACGGCTCGGTGCGCGACACCGTGATGTTCAGCATCCTCGCCGCCGAGTGGCCCGACGTGAGGAAGCACCTGGAACTGCGCCTCGCGCGCCACGCAGGCCGCGAGCACTGAGCGCGAGCCCGCGATGGCGGCGGGTTGGCACCGGGGGCGATTGCACATTAAAGTGCGGCTTTGCCACCGCAACCCGGTACCAGGGATCGTCCAGATGTCCTCGAGCGCTTGGAAAACCTTCGACCTCAACGAACTGAAGAAGAAAGTCGCCGGCTCGGAACCGCGCATCGTGGAATTCCTGCGCGGCGAGAACCTCTCCTGCGCGATCTACCGGCTACCGGCCGGATCGAAGGACATGCAGGCGCCGCACCTGGAGGACGAGATCTACGTCGTGCTCGACGGCCGCGCGCGCCTGCGCATCGACGAGCAGGAGCGCGACGTCGGCGCAGGCATGGTGCTGTTCGTCGGCGCGACCACGGAGCATTCCTTCTTCGACATCGAGGAAGACCTGACGCTGCTCGCGATATTCGGTCCTTCCGACGCGCTCGCCTAGCCACGCGAAGACCACCACAGCAGGAGACGCGCGCGTGCTCGACGGCGACGAGGTGATCGGATTCGTGGGCCTGGGCCGCATGGGCCAGGCCATCGCGGCGCGCCTGCTCGAGGCGAACCGCGAGCTGATCGTGTGGAACCGCAGCGCCCAGGCCTGCGACACACTGGTCGAGGGCGGCGCGGAGATGGCAGACACCCTCGGCGAGCTGGTCGAGCGCGCGGACCTCGTGCTGCTGTGCCTCGGTGATGCCGCAGCGGTCGAGGACGTGGTGTTCGGCGAGGACGGCGTCGCGGCCTTCGGCAGTGACGACCAGATGCTGGTGGACCTCTCCAGCATCGACCCGGCGCAGACGTGCCGCTTCGCGCGCGAGCTCGGGCAGCTCTGCGGCATGGCCTGGGTGGATGCGCCCGTGGCCGGCGATGTGCAGGCCGCCGAGGAGGGCAGGCTGCTGGTGCTCGCCGGCGGCCAGGAGGACGACATCGAGCGGGTGCGCCCGCTGCTGGAATGCGTGGCGCGGCGCGTCACGCGCATGGGCGACACCGGCGCCGGCCAGGTCGCGAAACTCTGCCACCAGATGCTGGCCGGAGCCACCGCGCTGGCGCTCGCCGAGACGATCGCCTTCGCCGAGCGCAGCGGCATCGATGCCGAGCGCCTGCCCGAGGCGCTTGCCGACGGCTACGCGGATTCGCTGACCCTGCAGGTCTTCGGCCCGCGCATGGCGGTGCGGCAGTTCGAGCCCGTCATCGCGCGCCTCGGCACGCTGGCGCAGGATATCGACACCGGCGTGACGGCGGCGCGGGTCGCCGGCGCGGCGGTCCCGTTCACGGCGCTGGCGGCGCAGCTGCTGCGCCAGCACGCGCTGCGCACGCCGCCCGACGAGGACCTGGCGACGCTGGTCGAGCTGTATTCCGAGTGACAGATGTACGGGAGGAAGCGATGAGTGTGGCGCAAACGGTTGCAATCCTCGGGGCAAGTGCCGATCCCGAGCGTTACGCGTTCAAGGCCCAGCGCCTGCTGAAGGAACACGGCCATCGCGTGATCCCGGTGAGCGCGAAGGACGCCACCATCGACGGCGATGCCACGGTCGCGGAGCTGGGCGACATCAAGGGCGCGGTGGATACGCTGACGCTCTACGTGCGACCGGCCATCTCCAGCCAGTACCGCCAGCAGATAGAGGCGCTGAAGCCCGGGCGCGTGATCTTCAATCCCGGCACCGAGAACGAGGCGCTCGCCGCGGCGCTGCGCGCCGCGGGCATCGAGACCGAGGAAGCCTGCACGCTCGTGATGCTGCGTACCGGCCAGTTCTGAGCCGCGGCTCCGTGGGTCCGGCTTCAGCCGGACATTCCGTCGTGTGGCTGAATCGCACGCTTTGCGAATGTTCGGCTGAAGCCGAACCTACAGCGAACCTACAGCCGAACCTACGCAGTTGCTGCCGCCTTGCTGCGTCGAGCGCGCGTGACTTTGGCCGGCTTTCCGGCGCTTGTCCTGGCCGCGGCCCTGGTTTTGACCGTCGACTTGCGCTTGCTTGCACGCTTCGCCTTCGCAGGCACCATCCTGTTGACGGCCTTCGTCTTCACAGCTTCGCTTCGCTTTCACGGCTTTCACGGCTTTCACGGCTTTCACGGCTTTCACGGCTTTCACGGCCTTGAGCTTCACAGCCTTCGTATTCGCCTGCACGGCCTTGGGCTTCGCAGCCTTCACCGCTTCCTTTCCCAGCAGCGTCTGGCGCAGTTCCTCGTAGGACGCCTCGAGGCACTCGCGGTAGAACTCCGGGTCCGGCATCTGGTCGCGGTCCCCGGTAATCGATATCGCGACCTTGCCCGCGCAGCTGAAGATCGCGTGGAACAGGCCCAGGCCCGGATTGATCAGCCCCAGCGGGTAGTAGGTGACCATGCGCGCGCCGGCGCAGTAGAGGTCAAAGGGCGGGCCGGGCACATTGGTGATGACGGTGGCCTGTCCCATCGGCAGGTAGCGCGTGAGCTTGTTGCGTACGTACGCACGGGTGAGCGGCTTGGCGATTGCCGGCGGCAGGGCGCCCGGCAGCCCCACGATCTTGACCAGCGGCGTGTCGATATAGGCCTTGGCCTCGTCGAGGCTCTTCTTGATCGCACGCAGGCGCTCGAGCGGGTCCTTGATGTTCGTGTGCAGCTGCGCCTGCATCGCGCCGACCTGGTTGTTGTCCTTCGTCTCGCCGACGCGCGAACGCATGTTCACCGGCATCGAGGCGGCGAGCGATTCCTCCGGCAGCTCGTTGTGCGCCAGCAGGTACTGGCGCATCGCACCGGCGACGATCGCGACACAGATGTCGTTCACGGTGACGTCGGCGGCGTTCTTCAGTGCCTTGATCTGGTCCAGCGTGAACTGTGTCGCCTCGAACACGCGGTTGTGGCCCACGGGCTGGTCGAAGCGCGTCTTCGGGCTCGATAGCTGGGCGGGCGGCAGTTCGTCGCGCAGCATGCGCTTGGCCATCGAGGCGAGCTCGCCGACCAGCTGCGCCGTGCCCGTCACGGTCGACACCAGTCGCGTGCCCGTGCGCAGCAGCGACTTGCCGAGCAGGCGCACGTCGGAGGGCTGCAGGTCGCCGAAGCGCGCCGGTGGATCGCGCGATTCGTCCAGCGCGGGCGGCACGGGCTCGAGGTCGTGGATCGCGGCCATGAAGTTGGCGCCGCCGCCGCCGTCGACCAGCGAATGGTGCATCTTGGTGTAGACGGCGAAGGAGCCCTTCGGCAGGTCCGGGATGTTGTCGAGCCCCTCGATGATATAGGCCTCCCACAGCGGGCGCTTCATGTCTATCGGGCGTGAGTGAAGCCGCGCGATCTGGATGCAGAGCTGGCGCCAGTCGCCCGGTTTGGGCAACGCGATGTGGCGGATGTGGAATTCCACGTCGAAGTGCGGGTCGAGCACCCAGTACGGGCGGTCGAGGCCGAACGGTACTTCGACCAGGCGCGTGCGGAATATCGGCATCCTGGCCAGCCGCCGCTCGAAGTTGGTCAGCACGTCCTTGAAGCGCACGAAGCCGCCCGGAGCGGTCGAGGGATCGTAGATGCCGAGGCCCCCGATGTGCTGCGGCACCGTCGGGTTTTCCAGGTTGATGAAAGCAGAGTCGATGATGCCGAGCTGGCGCATAGCGGTTGTCCTGGGCGGTGCGGGTCTTCGAGGGGCAGTGTAAGAGTTGCCGTGGCGGCTGTCATGACGAATGTAGGTTCGGACTTCAGCCGAGACATTGATCGGCTGAAGCCGGACCTACGCCACGCGACGCGCGGGGCGCTTGCGCCGGGGCGGGGCGGGCTTGGCGAGCAGCGCATCGCGCAGCTCTTCGTAGCTCGCGTCGATGCACTCGCGGTAGAACTCGGGATCGGGCATCTGGTCGCGGTCTGCCGTCACCGTGAAGCTCACGGTGCCGGCACAGCTGAACACCGCATGGAACAGCCCGAGGCCCGGGTTCAGCAGGCCCAGCGGATAGAACTGCACCAGCTGCGCGCCGGCGCAATAGACCGGGAACGGCGGCCCCATGATGTTGGTGATCACCGTCACCACGCCGAGCGGCAGCAGCCGCGTCAGCTGGTTGCGCACGTAGGTGGCGGCGATCGGCTTCGACAGCAGCGGCGGCAGCATCCCCATGACCTTCGACATCTCGACCAGCGGCGTGTCGATGTAGGTCTTGGCGTCGTCGAGACTCTTCTTTATCGCGTGCAGCCGCTCGATCGGGTCGGCGATGTCGGTGTGGATCTGCGCCGTCATCGCGCCGACCTGGTTGTTGTCGCCGGTCTCGCCCACGCGCGTGCGCATGTTCACCGGCATCGAGCCCAGCAGCGACTGCGCGGGCAGCTCGGCGTGCGCCAGCAGGTAGGAGCGGATCGCGCCCGCGACGATCGCCACCGCCACGTCGTTCAGCGTCATGCCGGCCGCGTTCTTCAGTGCCTTCAGGTCTTCGAGATCGAACAGCCGCGCCTCGAACACGCGATTCGGGCCCACCGGCGCGTCGAAGCGCGTCTTCGGCCCCTGCATCTGCGCCGGCGGCAGTTCGTTGCGCAGCATCTTCAGCGCCATGCGCGCCAGGCGGCCCGCCACGTCCACGGTGCCTCGCACGCGCGCGACAGTGTCGGGCAGCGCATTCATCAGCGTCTGGCCGAGCAGGCGCACGTCGGTGGCACCGACGTCGGGGAACTGCGGCTTGACCGGCAGCAGCGGCGCGTCTTTCGACGGCGCGGGCTCCAGGTCGTGGATGGCGGTCATGAAGTTCTGGCTGCCGGCGCCGTCGATCATGCTGTGGTGCATCTTGGTGTAGACCGCGAAGGAGCCTTTCGGCAGCCCCGGAATGCGGTCCACGCCCTCGATCACGTACACCTCCCACAGCGGGCGGCTCATGTCGAGCGCTCGCGCGTGCAGGCGCGCGACCTGGATGCACAGCTGGCGCCAGTCGCCGGGGTGCGGCAGCGCGATGTGGCGGATGTGGAATTCCACGTCGAAACCCGGGTCCAGCACCCAGTACGGGCGGTCGAGCCCGAACGGCACTTCCGCCAGCCGTGTGCGGAACAGCGGCAGCCGCTGCAGGCGCCGCTCGAAGCTGGCCAGCACATCCTTGAAACGCACGAACCCGCCCGGCGCCGTCGACGGGTCGTACATCCCCAGGCTGCCGATGTGCTGCGGCACCGTGGGGTTTTCCATGTTGATGAATGCCGAGTCGATTATGCCCAGTCGTTTCATGTGTGCTGTCTCCGCAGCCTTGTAATCGTCGCGATTGCTCAGGGCAGGATCGTCGCCGGCAGCGGGTGGCGGTAGAGCTTCGCCGCGTTCGCGTGCGTGATCATGCGGATCTCTTCCACCGGCAGGCCGCCCAGCACGCGCTCGATCACGTGCTGCGTGTCGGGCCAGGTGCCGTCGCCGTGCGGGTAGTCGGACTCGAACAGGATGTTCTCGACGCCGATGCGGTGGCGCGTGCAGATGGTCGAGGCATCCTCGATCATGCAGAACCAGAAGTTGCGCTTCAGCACCTCGGTGGGCGAGTGCTGCTTGTCAGGCCAGCCGTGCCCGTAGCCCGAGCGGCCCATGATGTCGTCGAGGCGATCCATCAGCATCGCGGCCCAGCCGATGCCGCCTTCGGACATCGCGATCTTCAGCTCGGGGTAGCGCGCCGGGAAGCCGCTCCACAGCCACTCGGCGCAGCTGGTGAGCGCCATCGGGCCGAACAGCGTGGCCCCCAGCTCCAGCATCGGTGCGCCGGGCGGCATCTTCGCGAAGCCGGCCGAGCCCACGTGCAGGTTGAGCACCGTTTGCGTTTCGGCGCAGGCGCGGATGATCGGGTCCCAGTGCGCCGTGTCGAACACCGCGGGCAGCCCCACGTTGTGCGGCTGCTCGGGCATCGTCACGGCCTTGAAGCCGCGTTTGGCGTTGCGACGGATCTCCTCGGCGCCCTTCACGGGATCCGTGAGGTGCGTGATGCCGAGCGGCACGATGCGCTCGGGGTGTTTCGAGTACCACTCCTCGAACAGCCAGTCGTTCCACGCGCGCACGCAGGCCAGCCCCAGTTCCTGGTCCTGGAACTGCGAGAACAGGTGCCCGCCGAAGCCGGTCACGCCCGAGGGGAAGTTCACCGAGGCCCAGATGCCGCCGATGTCCATGTCCCTGATCCGCGCATCGGCGTCCCAGCAGCCGGCGCGGATCTCGTCGAAGCGCGCGGGCTCCATGCGCTGGTCCTCGCGCGAGCGGCCCGCCACGCACATGAAGCCGACCTGGAAGTAGGGCTTGCCCTCGATGGACCACACCTGGTGGCCTTCCTCGGTCTCGACGATGCGCGGCGCGCGGTCCTGCAGCTTCGCGGGCAGGCGCCCCTCGAAGGTGTGCGGCGGCTCCATCAGGTGGTCGTCCGCGGAGATCAGCGTGTACTTCACCGGCCGCGGTTCCGGGTCGGGCAGCAGCGGCCTGGTGACCGGACGCTTGATGCCGAGCTTGATGACGTCGACCATGGTCGGGTTCCCTGGTTATTTGCGGTTCGGTGCGAGCAGTTCGAGCACGCGCAGATCGGGGCCCATCTCGCCGTCGGGGCGGAAGGGCTGGATGCACACGTGCGTGGCGCCGGCGTCGTGGTGCGCCTTGATGCGCGCGCGGATCGTGGCCTCGTCGCCCCAGGCCACGATGGCGTCGACGACGCGGTCACTGCCGCCGTTGGCGAAGTCCTCGTCGGTGAAGCCGTATTCGCGCAGGTTGTTCTGGTAGTTGGGTAGCCCCAGGTAGATGGCCATGTGCTTGCGCGCCACGGCGCGGGCATTCGCGGGGTCGGTTTCCAGCAGCACCATCTGCTCGGGACACAGCCACGCGTCCGGACCCATCGTGGCGCGGGCGCGCGCCGTGTGCTCGGGCGTCACGAAGTAGGGGTGGGCGCCCTGTGTCTTCTCGGCGGCGAGCTTCAGCATGTTCTGGCGCAGCGCCGCCAGCACCACCGGTGCTTCCTCGGCGGGTTCCGCTCCCATGTAGAGCGCCTTCTCCATGCCCTCGAGGTAGGAACGCATGGTCGAGACCGGCTTGTTCGAATACTCGTGGCCGCGCACGGACTGGACCAGGTGCGAGTGCGATACGCCCAGCCCGATCACGATGCGCCCCGGAGCCAGCTCGGCCAGCGTCTTGCGTATGGCCTTCAGGGTCATCGGGTCGCGCGCGTAGATGTTCGCGATGCCGGTGGCCAGCACCAGGGTACTCGTCCTTGCGGCCAGGTAGCCCATGATCGAGAACGGGTCGCGGCCCACGGCCTCGGGGATCCACAGCGCCGAGTAGCCCCAGGTTTCCAGCTGCTGCGCGAAGGCGGCGGCCTCCGGCGCGGAAAAGTTGTCGATGAAAGACCACACGCCCAGGCGGCCGATGTCCGTTGCCATGTCCTGCTCCTTATTGCTCGATTCGTGACAGTGGGGGGGCGAGTGTATCCAATGCCCGGCCGGGGTTCCATGACGGTGCGGTAAGCGCGCCGCAGTCGGGCCGCAACCGCGCCCGCCGGGCGCGAATCATGCCTCCAGCGAATCGGCGAGCGCACGGAGCAAGGCGGCTCCGTCGCCACGCCATGCGCTGCCGTGCATGCACGCGAGCGTCGCCGGCTTCGTGGCGGCAAGTCGTTCGAGCATCACGCGCGTGTGCTTCGCGTGCGCGAAGTAGTCCATCCCGTGGCGGAATGCCTCGCTCGGCCCGAGGATGTCCGACTCCGTGACGGGCGGAAGATCAGCGCCGCCCTGCGTGAACAAATCGCCGCACAGCAGCGTGGCGGTTCGTTCCTCGGTCAGGAAGCCGCAGTCCCACCCGTGCGGCACATGCGGCGCATCGAACCAGCGCACGGAGTGCGTGCCCAGCAGGAGCAACTCGCCATCGGCAAGTGCGCGGGGCGCCCGGTCGGCCAGGTCGCCAATGGACACCGTGGCCGCAACCGCGCCGCACAGCGGGACGGACCGCGGCGCGGCGGCGAGCCATTCGTTGAGCGAGCCGCACTCGTCGGCTTCCACGTGCGAGAACGCGATGTAGCGAAGGCTCCCGACCGGCATGACGCTCGCCACCGCTTCACGCACCAGCGGGAAAAGCCGGCGCGGGCCGGTGTGGAAAATCAGGGGCTCATCATCCGCGATGAGGTATTGGTTGAACGAGAACGCACCGGCGCCGTCGATCACGATCGGCGTGTTGATGCGATAGATCCCGTCGGCAATCTCATGCACGTTGGTTCCGGACTGCCTGTTGGTAATCACTTTCCGACCCTCCATTCAACCGGTCAAGGGATGTGCCGATGCGACTGGCCGCGCCAGCCGGATCAACGTTGCGGATGTCCGCGCTCGCGCAGGAACCGCAGGCGGGCTGCCACGAATGCGGCGCGTGCGGCGGCATCGTTCTGCCTGCGGCTGGCGCGGCACCAGGCGATCAGTTCGGCGGCGATTATTGGCACGGGTACGGCATCCGTGCCGGAGCGCTTCAGGTTGGCCAGGGTCTGGGTGGCCATCGCCAGCCACTCGGCAAAGGAGTTCTCGAAGCGGTAGGCGTCCAGTGCCGTCGCCTTCACCATGGCCCAGTTGAGCTCGTCGTACCACGCGACCCCGATCACGGGCCTGGGCGAATGCTTCTTCGCGCGTAATCGTTCCAGCAAGCTCGGTTTACGCATGCGTGGCTCCGGACGCCTGTGTTCGCGGCAGATTCTATCCCCCGACTCGACCCCGCGTCATGCGCTCGGGCTATCTGTCCTGCCCGCGCAGAAAAAGGCCGGGGCAGCCGGCACGGATGTATGGTACGCCCGGCGCGGCGAATTCCCCGATCGCATCATTTCTTCGACTTGCCCTGGCGCTCGGCCCTGCGCCAGTAGGGAAATTCGTCTTCGTGAACCTCCATGTCGATCTCCGAGACCCGAAGCTGGAGACGTTCCTGCACGTCCATGACAGCCTTGTTGTAGGCGACCGGGCCGATCTCCTGCAGGAAGAAGTCGAGCAGTGCCTCGGCGTCCATGTTGCCGATCGGCTCTTCCATGTTCTCGCGGAAATAGCGCTGGATCGATGCGACAGCCTGGGTCCGGATTTCCTTGGGGAGTTCGATGGGCATGGGGTGCTCGCTCTGGTGGGTTTGGAAGCTGGTTTCAGCGGTCTTCCTGCCAATGAAACCGGTGCATGATGCGGTGCACGATTGGCGCGAATATCGGGCAACGACCACCAGGAAACCAGGCCCGAATACAGGGCGTAGATTCCGGCAAACAGCTTGCCGCTGTCCGTTTTCGGTGGATCGACCGGGCCCATGCCGCCAAGCAGCATGGCGGAATTGAGGAATGCATCCCGCCACGGGAGCCCCTCGTAGTATTCGTAGCCGGCCATGCCGCTCAGGAGCGAGCCGAACAACAGAAGCGCGGCGCCCGCGACGTGCAGGAGTACCCTCTTGAGGAAGAGTTTTCTCGCTATCGGCGGATGTGATCTTGGTTCGTACACGCGTCAATCTCCGTGGATTTCGAGCGCCTGGCTTGCAGGCGTTTATGTCCAATCCTCGCACAGTGCTTTCAGCCTGTGTTCGGTACCAATCTTGCGGATGTGGCCCCAGTTTTTCCACAATCCCGTCGCGAGCCGGCCAAAAACAGGTCGCGGTAATACCTCACAGCCCCTCCCCCGCGCCCGCTGCTAGCATGCCGTCTTCAGAAACAGGTCGTTCGTGTCATGCGCAGCGTCGTCCTCTCCCTGTGGGCACTGTTCGCGGGGCTGTCACTCATCGTTGTCGGCAACGGGCTGCAGAGCACGCTGCTCGGCGTGCGCGCGAGCCTGTCGGGTTTCTCGACCGGCGTCACCGGCCTGGTGATGGCCTGCTACTACCTCGGCTTCATGCTCGGCTCCTGGACCACGCCGCGGCTGATCGCCCGGGTCGGGCCCATCCGCGTGTTCGCGGCGCTGGCCTCGCTGTTCTCCTTCGCCCCGCTGGCGCACGCGTTGTTCGTGGATCCCGTGGCGTGGGCCGTCGTGCGCCTGCTGAGCGGTGCCTGCATGGTCGGCATCTATATCATTGTCGAGAGCTGGCTGAACGCCGAGGCCACCAACGCGAACCGCGGCCGGCTGCTTTCGCTGTACCTGATCGTCAGCCAGGGCTCGGTGGCGGCGGGGCAGTTCCTGTTGCAGGCGGCGGATCCGCTCGGCTTCGAGCTCTTCGTGCTGATCTCGGCGCTGGGCTCGCTGGCGGTGGTGCCGCTCATGCTCACGCGCCACCCGGCGCCGCGCCACGAGCAGCACGCCTCGATCAGCCTCGCCGCGCTCGCGCGCCGCGTGCCGCTCACGGTCGTCGGCATCCTGCTGCTCTCGCTGACCTACGGCGCCTTCTATGCGCTGGGGTCGGTGTACGCGCTGAAGATCGGTTTCGAGTCATCGCAGATCGCGTGGTTCATGGCGGCGGCCATCGTGGGCAGCACGCTGCTGCAATGGCCTGTCGGCATGCTGTCGGACCGCATCGACCGGCGCCGCGTGGTGCTCGCGCTGAGTGCCGCGGTCAGCGTGATTGCGCTGGTGCTGGCGATGTTGCCCGGACACGCGGCGCTGCCGATCTTCGCGCTGATGTTCCTCTACGGCGGGTTGTCCTTTCCGCTCTACGGCGTGTTCCTCTCGCTCGCGGCCGACCGCATGCGCGGCGACGAGCTGGTGGCGGTCAGCAGCAGGGTGCTGCTGGTGAACGGCGCCGGCTCGGCCATCGGGCCGGTGCTGGTGGCCTGGCTGATGGAGGCGGTGGACGCGCGCGCCTACCTGGTGTTCGTGGCGGCGATCCACCTGCTCGTGTCCATGATGGTGGCATACAGTGTGTTGCGGGGCGGTGGCCGCGTGGCGCCGGTGGCGCCCCACGTGAACGCGGCGCCGCAGGGCTCCGTGGTCGCGGCCGAGATGGCCGGGCCGCGTGGCCGCGGAGCCCTGAGCGAATCGTGCGGGAGGCAAGCATGAGCGAGGCGATCAAGCCGCTGGCGGGACTGCGCGTACTGGAGCTCGGGCAACTGCTGGCGGGGCCGTTCACCGCTTCGCTGCTGGCGTATTTCGGCGCCGAGGTGATCAAGGTCGAGCCGCCCGAGGGCGACCCGATCCGCGGCTGGCGGCAGCTCGACGAGGGCGGCACCTCGTACTGGTGGCGCAGCCTCGGGCGCAACAAGAAGTGCATCACCGTCGACCTGAAGAACGCGCGCGGCCAGGAGATGGTGCGCCGCCTCGCGGAGCGCTCGGACGTGCTGATCGAGAACTTCAGCCCCGGTGTGCTGGAGCGCTGGGGGCTGGCGCCCGGCGGTGCTGAAGGCGGCCAACCCGCGCCTCGTGATCGCGCGCATCTCCGGGTACGGGCAGGACGGGCCCTATGCGTCGAAGCCGGGCTTTGCCTCCGTCTGCGAAGGCATCAGCGGCTTCCGTTACCTGAACGGTTTTCCCGGCGAGGCGCCGGTGCGCCCGAACCTGAGCATGGGCGACACCATCGCGGGTCTGCACGCGGCGCTCGGCATCCTGATCGCGCTGCGCGCGCGCGATGCGCTGCCCGGTGCCGGCGGGCAGGTCGTGGACGTCGCGCTGTACGAGTCGATGTTCAACCTGATGGAAGCCGTGGTGCCGGAGTACTCGGGCGCGGGGTTGATCCGCGAGCCGGCCGGTACCACGGTGACCGGCATCGTGCCCACCAACACCTATCGTTGCAGCGATGGCAAGTTCGTGGTGATCGGGGGCAACGGCGATTCGATCTTCAGGCGCCTGATGGAAGGCATCGGCCGCCAGGACCTGGCCGACGATCCGCAGCTCGCGCGCAATGCCGGGCGGGTGCAGCGCGAGGCCGAGATCGATGCCGCGATCGGCGGCTGGTGCGCCGCGCGTCCCGCCGCCGAGGTGCTGGCGCTGATGGACGGGAAGCGCGTGCCCGCGGGGCCGATCTACAACGTCGAGGACATGTTCGCCGATCCGCATTTCCGTGCGCGCGGTCTGTTCGAACGCGTGGAGATCGACGGCAAGGCACTGGAGATCCCGGCGCTGATGCCGCGCCTGCAGGGCACGCCCGGCGGCACCGAGTGGCCGGGCCCGGCGGTGGGCAGCCATACCGATGCGGTGCTCGGCGAGGTGCTGGGGATGGACGCGCAGGAGATTGCCGCGCTGCGCGCGGACGGCGTTGTGTAACTTCCATGTGGGTCGGCACTCATGTGGGTCGGCATTTATGCCGACAAGTGCCTTGCCGGATGCTGCTGTCGCCATAAATGGCGACCCACAGCGAAATATCGCGGGCATGGCCCGCCCTACGGTCGATTCGAGCTGGGCCACTGCCGCTTGAAGAACTCCCAGGCCTCGCGCGGGCCGTCGATGTCGAGCGTGGTGCGGCCCACGATGCGTGGCAGCTGCAGGCCCCGCGAGGGGATGGTGTGCCCGCCGCCCTCGATCATGTAGTGCGCGACTTCCGCCCGCTCCGGCGCCTGCCAGTGCTCGATGCGCACGCGCGTGCCGTCGCCGGGGTCGCGGTCGGGCAATTCCTCGAGCGCGGGCTCGCCGCTGTAGCCCGCGAGCCGGGCCCAGTACCGGGCCGTTGCCTGCGAGGACAGCACCTCGCCGCGGCTGCTGTTGCCGAGGATCGACACCAGCCCGCCCGCGAACGGGTTCACCGGGTCCTCGGTGCCGTTGAAGATGGCCGTGGCGACCGGCTTGCCGGATTCGCGGCAGTCGCGCGTTGCCGGCGCCGGCAGGCTCGCGGCCATCGGTGCGATCGCCAGCACCAGGTCCGGACGCTCGAGACCGAGCCGGTAAGCCATCTGCCCGCCGTTCGACAGCCCGGTGGCCAGCACGCGCCCGCGGTCGGCGCCGAGCTCCCGCTCGAACCAGCCGATCATGGCCTCGAAGAAGGCAGGGTCGTCGATGTTCTGCGCGTTCGCGGCATAGTCCGCGCTGCCGCGGCAGTCGTTCCAGTGCTTATCGAAGCCCTGCGGGTAGACCACGATCGCCCCCTCGTGCCTGCGCGATGCGCTCGAACGCGAAGGCCGTCAGGTCGCGCATGCCCGCGGCGCTGCCCTGACGAGCCGTGCAGCACGAAGACCAGCGGCGCGCCGGGCGCCAGTCCGGGCGGCGCGTAGTAGAGGAACTCGCGCGTGAGCCCATCGACCTGCGAGCGTGCTGGCGCTGAACCTCCGCCCTGCCACGGCGGCTGGCCGTCGTCGATGCGCCGCGGCAGGAGGGCGTACCACGCCAACGCGGCGAACAGCGCGAGGACGACGAGGAGCACGACGCCGAGGCGGCGGGTCTTCGGTGTAGCCATGCAGCGCTGTCCTTCCTTTGCGCTGACAGTCATTCGTCGTTTTCGTTTGCGGTATGCAGCATACCCCGTCGGGGGTGGCCTTCGGCGAAACATCGTGCGCAATGCCTGCTTATACTGGCCGCGTTCGAACACAGGCATCGTTCCATTCCCGGAGGATCGACCCATGCTCGTCGGCGTGCCCAAGGAAATCAAAACGCACGAATACCGTGTCGGCCTGACCACGGGCAGCGTCAGCGAGCTGGTGCATCACGGCCACGCGGTGATCGTCGAGACGATGGCCGGCGCCGGCATCGGCCTGAGCGACGAGATGTACCGCCGCGCCGGAGCCGAAATCGTCGGCAGCGCGGCCGAGGTCTTCGCGCGCGCCGACATGATCGTCAAGGTCAAGGAGCCGCAGCCGCACGAGTGCCGCATGCTGCGCGAGGGCCAGGTGCTGTTCACCTACCTGCATCTCGCGCCGGATCCGGAGCAGACCGAGGGCGCTGCTCGATTCGGGCTGCATCGCGATCGCCTACGAGACCGTCACCGGTCCGGGCAACACGCTGCCGCTGCTGTCGCCGATGAGCGAGGTTGCCGGGCGCATGTCGATACAGGCCGGCGCGCACTGCCTGGAGAAGGAGCAGGGCGGCTCGGGCATGCTGCTCGGCGGCGTGCCGGGCGTGGAGGCGGCGAAGGTCGTGGTGCTCGGCGGCGGCGTGGTCGGCACCAACGCGATCCGCATGGCCATGGGCATGGAGGCGCACGTGACCGTGATCGACAAGTCGCTCGCGCGCCTGAAGGAGCTCGACTTCCGCTTCGGCGGCATGTTGAACACGATCTTCGCCACGCGCGAGGCGACGCAGCGCCACGTGACCGGCGCCGACCTCGTGGTGGGCGCGGTGCTGGTGCCCGGCGCGGCGGCGCCGAAGCTGGTGACCGAGGACATGGTCAAGGCGATGAAGCCGGGCTCGGTGCTGGTCGACGTGGCGATCGACCAGGGCGGCTGCTTCGAGACCAGCCATCCGACCACGCACGCCGATCCCACCTTCATCAGGCACGGCGTGGTGCATTACTGCGTGGCGAACATGCCGGGCGCGGTGGCGCGCACCTCGACCTTCGCGCTGAACAACGCCACGCTGCCCTTCGCGCTCGCGCTGGCCGACAAGGGCTACCGGCAGGCGCTGGCGGACGACCCGCATCTCCTGAACGGGCTGAACGTGCATCGCGGGCAGATCACTTGCCAGGCGGTCGCCGAGGCGCTGGGCGCGAGCTGGGTGCCCGCGGTGCAGGCGATCGCCTAGTCCCCGTGGGTCCGAATTCATTCGGACATTGTCCCGGTGGGTCCGCATTCGGACATGTCCGTATCCGCACATGCGGGCTCACGCGCAGGTGTCCGCATGAATGCGGACCTACGTGTAGAATTCGCGGATGACAACTCCGGCAGCAAAGACATCCGGCGCGGGTGCGCGCGAGCGCGGTACAGCGGCGCCAGGACATCATCGAGGCCACCCTGCGGGTGATGGCGCGCGACGGGCTGCGCGCGGTGAGCCACCGCGCGGTGGCGTCCGAGGCGTCGGTGCCGCTGGCGAGCACCACCTATTATTTTCGCGATCTCGAGGACCTGATCATCGAGTCCTTCCTGCACTGGTCGGAAGGGCAGCGCCGCGACATCGAGGCCTTCCAGGTGCGGGTGCTGGCGCTGCTGAGCCAGACGCGCGTGGCCGGCACGGCCGAGGCGCTGGCCGACGCCGCGAGCGCCTACGTGCTGGACCAGGTGCGGCGCCTGCGCAGTGACCGCGTGCTCGAGTACGCGTTCCTGCACGAGGCGATACGCGTGCCGCGGCTGCGTGCCGCGCTGGAGCGCCAGCAGCAGGGCTACCTGGATTTCCTGCGCGAGTTCCATGCCGCGCTGGGCTCGCCGCAGCCGGAGCTGGACGCCCAGATCACCAACAGCGTGCTGCTCGGGCTGGAGAAGAGCGCGCTGCTGGCGCAGGGGCCGGTGGAGATCCGCGCCGTGATGTTGCGCCATCTGCAGCAGGCGCTGCGGCCGGTGTGAGGCGATACGGCGAAAAATTCCGGTTGCGCCCGGAACTCCCGAAGTGGTACAAATGTACCAGTTTGGCGTGCAGCCCTCCGGGGCCTTGCGGAGAATAATCACATGAAGCACGTGTGCCTGGTCCTTTCCCTGCTGGTAGCCGTTGGCGCTCCCACGATCGCCGCGGCCGCGGATGCGGCGCGCGGCAAGGCGCTCTACGCGGCCTGCGTGGCCTGCCACGGCGAGTCCGGCGCCGGCAACGAGGCGTTGCAGGCGCCCGCGCTGGCGGGGCTGGATGCCGTGTACCTCGAGCGGCAGCTGCACAATTTCCGGGCCGGCATCCGCGGTGCCGATGCCGCCGATACCGCGGGCGCGCAGATGCGCGCCTCCGCCGCGCTGCTCGCCGATGCGGGCGCGATCGCCGACGTGGCCGCGCACATCGCCGCGCTCGCACCCGCCGTGTCGCCGCCGGTGGCCGGCGCGGATCTGCGCAACGGCTCGAATTACTACCAGGGCTCCTGCGGCGCCTGCCACGGCGGTCGCGCCGAGGGCAACGCCGCGCTGTTCGCGCCGCGCCTCGCCGGGCAGCACACGGCGTACCTGAAGCGCCAGTACCTCAATTTCCGCGAGGGGCTGCGCGGCGCGCACCCGGAGGACAAGTACGGCCGGCAGATGAAGGTGATGTCGGCGGCGCTGCCTGCAGCGAAGGATCTGGACGACGTGCTGGGCTTCATCGCCGCGCAGGGCGCGGCGGAGTAGCGCGCAATGAGCTGGCGAACGGTTGCAGTGCTGCTCGTCATGCTGTCGGGCGGCACGACGCTGGCTGCGCCCGCGGAGGAGTTCCGGCTGCGCGAGCACTGCCCGCCGAGCTTCGAGAAGACCGCGGCCGGCACCTGCGAGCTGCGCTCGCTGTACCAGTTCTACGACTCGCTCGAGGGCAAGGGCGTGGGCGGCACGAGGACCGGGCTGCCGCCGCAGCGCGACGGTTTCACGCCGCAGCAGATCGACCTCGGCCGCTACCTGTTCTTCGACCCGCTGCTCTCGGGCGAGGGCACGATGTCCTGCGCCAGCTGCCACCACCCGGAGCTCGGGTCTCAGCGATGGGCGCGCGCGCTCGCTGGGACCGCACGGCGAGGACGTGGGCCGCGCCGCGCCCACGCTGTGGAACGTCGCCTTCCTGAAGACCTTCTTCTGGGATGCGCGCGCGAACTCGCTGGAAGAGCAGGCGACAGGGCCGCTGTACTCGGACAAGGAGATGGGCAACACGCCGGAGCGGCTGCTGCAATCGCTGGGCGGCAACGCGCACTACGCGCGGCTGTTCCGCGAGGCCTTCCCGACGGGCGCCGAAGCCGTCACGCTCGATCACGTCTACACCGCGCTCACGGCGTTCCAGACCTCGCTGATCTCGCTCAACAGCCGCTACGACCGCTACGCGCAGGGTTATCACGAGGCGCTGAGCACGCGCGAGATCGAGGGCATGAACGTGTTCCGCTCCTTCGTGGCGCGCTGCGCCGAATGCCACACGCCGCCGCTGTTCACCAACCAGCAGGTCGCGGTGCTGGGCACGCCCGAGCCCGAGGGCCGGGCGCTGGACATCGGCGCGGAGAAGACCTTCGGTGCGCCGAAGCTCAAGGGCGCCTTCAAGGTGCCCACGCTGCGCAACGTGGCGCAGACCGCGCCGTACATGCACTCGGGCCGCTTCGCCACGCTGCGCGAGACGGTGGCCTTCTACACCGGCGGGCGCGGCCACGCGATCCCGCCCGGCGTGGCGATGCAGCCGCACTGGCATATCTGGGACCCGAAACTCAGCTGACGAGGAGCTCGACCGGCTGGTCGATTTCCTGCAGGCGCTGAGCGACGAGACGTTCAAGCCCGAGGTGCCCGCCGCGGTTCCCTCCGGGCTGAGGCCGATCGGCATCTCGCCGCTGGCCGAACCCTCCGCCGTGGCGCATGCTGCGCAAGGCAGACAACAACAAGGAGACTCCTGATGAACAAGGGCATCGTCGTGGGCGCCGTGCTGGCGCTGGCAGGTTTCGGCGCCGGGATGTATTTCGCGAAGCAGGACCAGCCGCCACCGGCGGCGACCGCGGGAAGTGCGGGACCGAGCTACGCGGGCGGCTTCAAGGCCGAGGGCGCGGCGGCCGAGGCCGTGAAGGCAGGTGTGGCGAGCGGCAACATCAAGGCCGTGGCGGGAGCGGCAGGCGAGGCGGTGATCGTCGTGAAGGACGGCGAATCGATACAGGCGGCGGTGAAGCGCGCCGCGCCCGGCACCACGATCCAGATCCTGCCCGGCACCTATCACGAGACCGTCTACATCGACAAGGACAACGTCCGCCTGATCGGCGTGATCGACCAGGGCCGGCGCGCGGTGCTGGACGGCGAGGGCAAGCTGAACGACGCGATCCTGTACTCGGGCAACAACGTGGTGGTCGAGAACCTCACGATCACGAAGTACAAGGGCAACGGCATCATGGGCCAGGCCGGCAACAACTTCGAGATCCGCAACAACCTGATCGTCGACACCGGCGTCTACGGCATCTTCCCGCAGTTGGGACAGAACGGCGTGGTCGAGCACAACGTGGTCTCCGGGATCGAGGACGCGGCGATCTACGTCGGCATGAGCGACAACGTCCACGTGGCGCACAACGACGTCTTCGACAGCGTGGCCGGCATCGAGATCGAGAACAGCCGTCACGCGATCGTCGAGAACAATTACGTGCACAACAACACCGGCGGCATCCTCGCCTTCGTGACGCCGGGGTTGCCGATCAAGACCACCTCCGACGTGATCATCCGCCACAACTTCATCGTCGGGAACAACCACGACAACTTCGGCGCACCCGGCTCCACGGTCGCGGGGATACCGCCGGGCACCGGCGTGCTGATCATGGCCGCCGACGACGTGGTGATCGAGGGCAACATCATCTCGGACAACAAGACCGCCGGCATCCTGGTGACCGATCACGGGCACGCCGCGAACATCACGGTGGACCCGGAGTCCGAGCCGAACTCCGATCGCGTGAAGATCCTCGACAACGTGATGCGCGGCAACGGCTACGACACCATCCCCGACGTGAAGGCGTTGATGCTGACCGAGCTGCAGCGGGGCAACCCCGACATCGTGCGCGTCGGTCCCAGCCCCGGCAGCTGCATCCTGAACCGCGAGCGCTACGTCACCGTCGGCGTGAAGGATTTCGCGACCTGCGACTTCACCAATACCGCGGCCACCGAAACCTACCTGCTGCCGCCGGTGCCGGCGCGCGTGATCGCGCCCGACGAGCGCGGCAAGATCGCCTATCTCGGCGTCTGCAGCGGCTGTCACATCTACACCGGGCGCATGATCGGGCCGCCGGTGCAGGTGATCCAGGCGCTGTACATGGACAACCCGCAGGGACTCGCGGACTACATCGCGAACCCGGTGAAGAAGCGCGACGACTATCCCGAGATGCCGCCGCAGAACTACCTGGATCCGGCGACACGGCTCGCGGTGGCCGAGTACATGCTGCAGGTGAAGAACTGATCGCGCGCGGCGCGTTGCGCCCGTTCAGTCGGGCAGGAACCGGTAGGGAATGGCGTCGGTGTCCGCCGGCAGGCGCCACTCGTCGGGGTCTTCGTAGCAGTAGGCGCGATCGAAGAAGTTGATGAAGCTGCTGGCCCGGTTCTCGAGGTTCTGGATGCCGTGCCAGACGAAGGGCGGGATCAGTATCGTCGCGGGGCGCATGGGGCTCAGATGCAGCACGTCCAGCTTGCCCTTCGTCGGCGAGCCCTCGCGGTCGTCGAACAGCACGATGCGCAGCGTACCGTCGGTGACGAAGATCCGGTCGGTCTGCAGGTGGTGACAGTGCCACGCGCTGAGCGCATGCGGGCGCAGCGTGACGTGGATCATGTGATTGATCGCGAGGCGGCCGATGTCCCAGTCGGGCCGCACCACCTCCGTGGTGGTGCCGTTGCGCGTGATGATGTTCTGCATCTCGTGGAGTTGCACGCCGTCGATCAGCTCGCGCAGCAAACGGCCGTCGGCTGCCGCCGTTTGTGTGTCCTTGATGCCGTCGTTGCTCATGAGCTCTCCCGGTTTCGCTATTGATCCAGCACGCACGGCGCAAGCCCCGCGCACCAGCGCTGCCACATCTGGCGCAGGCGCCGTTCCAGTGCCCGTGCCACCTGCGCCGGGACACGGCATGCGTCTTCCTCGAGCCGGCTCCTGAGCGAGGCGCGGATGCGCTGCAGTTCTTCGGGCTGCGCCGCCGTGCCGACCGCAATGTCGACGTACTGCGCGGCGGATTCGGCCACGAACCGGTTCAGACCGGCCGCCGACATGGCGCCAGCGCCGAGGCGCGCCACCAGCGAATCGCCGGCCAGTGTCAGCGTGGGTACGCCCATCCACAGCCCGAACTGGGCCGTCGTCGAGCTGGCCCACGGAAAGGCATCCAGCAGCAGGTCGATCCGTTCGTGCGCCGCGAGGTAGTCCGCCATGTCGAGGCGTGGCAGGAAGGCGATGCGCCCGGCCGCGATGCCGCGGGCCGAGAAGCGCGCGCGCAGCGCCTCGGCGACCGTCTCGTCGGTCACGGCACCTATCAGCAGCTGCGAGTCCGGGGCGCGCTGCAGGATTTCTGCCCACAGCGCGATCACCTCGTCGCCGAGCTTGTTCATCCGGTTGAAGCTGCCGTAGGTGATGTAGCCGTTGCGCGCGAGCGGTGGCGGCGTCAGTGCCGGCAACTGCCCGGGCCTGGCGAACACGAGCATGACGGGCAGGTAGGCGAGGCGCTCGGTGAACAGGTGGTCGAGCCGCCCGGGCGGAGCCAGCACCGGATCGACCAGCCGGTAATCCATCGCGCGCAGGCCGCTGGTCCCGGGATAGCCGACCCACATCGCCTGCACCGGCGCGGGCTTGCGGGCGAATACGCCGAGGCGATTGCTGGCCGTGTGTCCGGAATGGTCGATGAGTATGTCGATGCCGTCGGTGCGGATGCGCGCCGCGAGCGCATCGTCGGAGAGCGTCGACACGTCGGTCCACGCGTCGGCCAGCGCGCGCAGGCGCTGCGCCATGGCGTCCGCGGCCGGGTTGGTGTCGTAGGCGACGAGCTGCACCTGCGAGGCATCCAGTTCGCGCCACACCGGTTCCAGGAAGCGCGCCACCGGATGATCGCGGAAATCGCCGGACACGACGCCCACGCGCAGCCGGCGCCCGGGATCGCGGTCGTTCGCATGCGGCATCACGTGCGCGCCGAAGCGCGCCTCGGCCTGCTCGCCGAAGGCCTTGTGCGCGAGGAACACCTCCTGCGGGTCCAGGCTCGCGTCATGCGACAGGCAGTACAGCTCGCTGCTCCAGCTGCCGAGGTTCGCCGGATCCAGCTCGCGGGCCCTGCGGTAGTGATCGCACGCGGTGCGCGGGTCACCGAGGCGGTCGTGAATGCTGCCCAGGTTGACGTGCGCGCGGGCAAAGCCGGGGTCGATCCGCAGCGCCGCCTCGGCTGCCGCGCAGGCTTCGCGCAGGCGGTTCTGCGCGGCCAGCGCGGTGCAGAGGCTGAGCAGCGCCTCGGGATAGCGGGGCTGGATGCGCAGCGCCTCGCGCAGCGCTGCCTCGGCCTCCGCGGTGCGCTGCAGCCTGGAGAGCGCGTTGCCGAGTTGCAGCCAGCCGGCGGCGAGCTGCGGCGCGAGGGCGACTGCTTTCCCCGCCAGCCGTTGCGCCTCGGCGGTGTTGCCGGCGTCCAGCTCGTTGCCCGCGGCGTTCGACCAGATGCCGGCCGCGGCGGGTGCGAGCGCGAGAGCCGTCCTGAACGCCGCGCGTGCACCGGCGTGATCGCCGGACTTCTGCAGCACGATGCCGAGGTTGTCCCAGATCGAGCGGTCGTCGCGCTCGAGCGCCGCGGCGCGGCGCAGATGTGTCGCCGCCTCCGCCAGGTCGCCCCGGGCAAAGCGGCTCATGCCGAGCAGCTGCCAGGCCTTGCCCGCGTCGGCACAGTCGCGGACCAGTTCCTGCGCCAGCCTCTCGCATTCGTCGAGTTGGCCCGCCTGGAAACAGGCGCTCCAGCGCGACACGGTCGCGGGCGGCGGTGCGGCGCGGCTCACCGGCCGGCCCGGCTCGCGCCGGCCACCACCAGCGCATCCAGTTCCTCGCGGGCCGCGCGCAGCCTGCTGGCTGGACTGCTTGCGACCAGTACGTCAGCCGCTCGCGGGCGCGGGTCACCTCCGGGGCGAACTGCTCTGGCGGCAGATCCTTGAAGAACACGCGCGACACCAGCGCGCCGGTCGCGCCGAGACGCGGGTACTGCGCGTAGACGAGCTCGGAAGGAATCGGCAGCGATGCGTCAAGCGCGCGGCCGATGCCGCCGACGGCGAAGGGGAAAGCCGCCGCCGCGAGGGTCGCGCAGGCGTCTTCCAGCAGCGTGCTGCACAGCACCGCGAAGTGGTTCTTCACGCCGAGGTCCAGCGACAGGTCGTTCAGCCCGAAGTGGATTTCGTCCAGGCCCTCGATCCGGCACAGCTGCCCGACCCGGGATGCCGCGCTCGCGGTCTCGACCAGCAGCACCGTCCGCGCCCTGCCGTCGACCGCGCCCACGAAATGCGCGGCTTCGTCGACCGAGTGGAAGTGCGGCAGCATGATGACCTGGGCGCCGCAAGCGACGAGGCGCTCGATCTCCTCGGCGAGGGAGGCGTGGGGCGGATTGCAGCGCACGAAGCGCAGCGAGCGCTCGAGCGCCGCGAAAACGGCCGGGAGATCCGCCTCGGTGTGGTCGGAAATCCAGGTGCTCATCCCGCGCTGGCGTTCCAGCTTGCCCAGGCGCTCCAGGTCGGGGCCGATGCGGTCCACGCCGGCGCGATCCGCTGCCGAGAGCCAGTGCGGGGCGGTTGGTGAACAGGGTGAGGCGGAAGCGGTCGCCAAGGTTCATCGGCTCGGTATCGTGTGCCCGGCGGTGAAGATGGGGACAATATCAAACGGTCGCCAGCCTGTCTCTCCCGCTGCGCGGCCCGGTTTGCGCGCGCATGGTCCGGCTGCGTCAGGCATCCGCGCGTGAAGCCGCGTGCCGTTTTGCTACCGTCCGGCGCGTTTCGGCGCGTTCGGCGCTTGCCGCAGGGGAGCCCTGCCGCTAACCTTCGTGACAGAAGGCAACGCAGATACAAGGAAAGGGGCCCAGGATGCGCAGACTGATTGCCGCCGGCGAGCGGCTGGTTCGGCCGCACCGCATGCGACTGTTGATGGCGACGGCCCTGATGCCGGCCGTGGTGCTGGTGGCCTGCTCCGGGCAGCCGCGCCAGCAGCAGGCGGCCGCGAAGAGCCCCGACGAGCTCTACGCAGCCATGGAGCAGTCGCTCACGCGCTATCGCGACGGGATCGAGGCGCTGCGCCGGGGCGAGCCGGAGAACGGCAGGGCGCTCATCACCGGTGCGGCGGCGGAACTGGCCGCCGGTGGCGACGCCTGCGTCGCCACGCCGGGTTGTGAACCGCAGCGTTTCATGGCCGCCTACGGCAACCTGCTGGTGCTGCGCGGCGCAGTACTGACCAACGCGGCCGAAGGTTTCGCCGAGATCGAACCGCGGCGGCAGGGCGAAGTCGCGATGCTCGCCGACGACGTGCCCGAGGCGCAGCGTTCCGTGAACCTGCTGCACGGCCATGACCTGGCGAAGGTGATCAAGATCAACGGTCCGGTGAAGGCCGCCCTGCACGACTGGCTGACGTGGATGCGGCCAAACCTCATCGACGCCTACGAGAACTACGAATACATGCGTCACCTGATGTGGCCGGCCTACGAAGAGGCCGGGCTGCCGGAGGCGCTGCTGTTCGGGATCATGGCCAAGGAGTCCGGCGGCAAGGTGCACGCGGTCTCGCAATCCGGCGCGGCGGGTCCGTTGCAGTTCATGTACCACACGGGACTGCGCTTCGGGCTGAACAACCAGAACGGCTTCGACACCCGCTACGATCCCGCGGCCGCGGCGCGTGCCAACGTGGCCTACCTGAGCGAGCAGTTCCACTACCTCAACAACAACCTCGAAATGGCGCTCGCGGCCTACAACGGCGGGGAAGGCCGGATGCGCCGCCTGGCGAAAAGCTCGCGCAGCAAGAATTTCTGGTCGGGCGACATCTTTGCCCAGCTCCCGCGCGAGACGCAGGAGTACGTGCCCTACGTGCTGGCGGCGGCGTGGCTGTTCCTGCACCCGGAAGACTACGGACTGGAGTTCCCGCGGGTCGACGCCTCGCCCGGCCAGGTGCAGCTGGTGAAGGCGATGACGCTGAGCGAGCTCACCGTGTGCCTTGGCCAGGCCGGCAGCCGCGACGGCTGGTTCCGCACCCTGCGCAACCTCAATCCGCGCGTCGATCCGAACAAGCGCCTGCCCGCCGGCTCCAGCGTGGCAATGCCGGCGACGCTGGCCGCGGTCTACCGCAACCAGTGTGTCGACGGACGGATGGCCGAGCTCGCCATGCTGCTGCAGGACGCGCGCCAGCCCGGCGGCGTGGTCAACGGCGGCGGCAAGCGCTACGTGGTGAAGCGGGGCGACACGCTGGCGAGCATCGCGCGCAAGCAGGGCTGCGACAGTCCGCAGGCGCTGGCGCGCGCGAACAAGATCGCGGCGCCGCGCTACACCATCAAGCCCGCGCAGGAACTGTCGCTGCTGGGCTGCAGCGGCTGAAGTCTGCTGCGTTGCGCCGGTTACGGTACGTCGCCTCGCTGCGGCTGACCGTAACCCGCGAACCGCCCGATCACCTCGCTCATCTCGGCGGCGTCCAGCAAGCGCGGCTCGCCGATCGCGAGCGCGGCGCCGTACTGCGCCGCGAGCTCCTCCACCTCGATCGCCAGCGCCAGCGCGCCCTCCAGAGAATCGCCGAGCGCGATCTGGCCGTGGTTGCCCAGCAGGCAGGCGCGGCGCTCGCGCAGGGCCGCCACGGCATGTGCGGCCAGCGCATCCGAGCCGAACAGCGCATAGGGGGAGCAGCGGATCGAGTCTCCCCCCGCCACCGCGACCATGTAGTGGAACGCCGGTATGTCGCGAGCGCAGCAGGCGAGCGCGGTGGCGTGGCGCGAATGGCAGTGCACGATGGCCTGCGCGTCGGGGCGCGCACGGTAGATCGCCGCGTGCATCGGCCATTCGCTGGAGGGCCGCAGCTGCCCGGCGAGTACGCGTCCGCCGAGGTCCATCGCCACGGCATCGTCGGCGCACAGCCGTGCCGGCGTCACACCCGTCGGCGTGATCCACATGCCGTTCGCATCGCGCACGGAGGCATTGCCCGAGCTGCCCTGTGACAGGCCCGCACCCGCAATGCGCTGCATGCAGGCCACGAGCGCGGCGCCCGGGCTTGCGAATCCTTGTGCGTGCATCGGTTGTCCTGCTGACCGTTGGATGGGCGGATGCTACCATCCCCCGGCCGGCTTCATCACGACGCGAGCAGCGCGGGATCCGGCACACAACTACAACAGCGATTCGCAAGGGGTATAAATGGCAACCATGGTCCGGCCGCTGGCCGTTTTCGTTCGCGCCGCCGGCGCGCTTGCTGTTGGAGCCGTCCTCGGCGCTGCCGCACCGGCGGCGCTTGCGCAACAGCCGGCTTCGCGCGTGGAGCTCGAGGAAATCGTCGTGACGGCGCAGAAGCGCGCGCAGCAATCGCTCGACGTGCCGGTCGCCGTGGGCACGTTCACGTCCAGGGACATCCTGAACACCGGCGCGCTGACGCTGCAGCAGATCGATGACTTCATCCCGGGCTTCAATGCGGACGGAGAAACATTCACGCAGCAGAGCTACAACGTGCGTGGCATCTCGAGCCCGAACATCTCCACCGGCGGCGATCCCTCGGTCGCAACGTTCTACGACGAGGTCTACCTGCCGCGTGCCGCCACCACGGTGGCCTTCGCCGACATGGAGCGCGTCGAGGTGCTGATGGGCCCGCAGGGTACGCTGTTCGGCCGCAATGCCGCGGTCGGTGTGATCAACATGGTGCCGCGCGCACCGGCGGATGAATTCGAGGCCTTCGTGAATGTGCGTGGCGGCAACTACAACCTGCTGCGCGTCGAGGGCATGGTGAACGTGCCGGTGAGCGACACGCTCGCCCTGCGCGCCAACGTGCTCTCGAACGAGCGCGACGGCATTGCCGACAACGTGGGACCCTCGGCCGCAGAGGCCGCCGACCGCAACAACCAGTCGGCGCGCATCGCGGCGTCCTGGGAGATGACGGATGCGACCCGTGCCTACCTGGCCTATGACTGGGATCAGTTCGACCAGTCGCCGACGATGGCCATCGGTGTCAGTCCCTACGCCTACAGCACCGATCCGTTTGCGGGCAGGTACGAGAACGACGTGCGCGAGGCCGAGGAGACCCGCGACATGTACGGCGTGACCGGCAAGCTGTTCCACGATTTCGGCGAGGCGTGGAGCGGCAAGCTGATCCTGAGCTATCGCGAGTGGGAGACCACGAACCGCGAGGACGAGGACGGCACCGCGGACGCCACGCGCTACTTCGACACCAACAACCGCGAGGACTCCGACATCTTCTACTCGGAGATGCAGTTCAATTTCAGGAACGACCGCGTCGATGCGGTGTTCGGCGCCAATTACAGCCACGAGAACACCTTCCAGAGCACCGATGCGAATGCGCTGGGCGACTCGATCACGCGCCTCGTGACGAACCAGCTGAACAGCGACCTCGGGCTGGGCCTGGATCACCTGTGGAATCCCGACGAGTTCGCCTCCGCGCTGAACCTTTTCGGCATTCCGGTCAGCGGCAGCGAGGTCGCGGCGACCGGCGACTTCTGGTACGACACCGTTGCCGGTGCGCTGAACGAGCCGATGATCTTCGGCCCCTCCTATCGTGGCGTTGAGTGGACCGAGGCGATCCAGAACGAGGGGGACTTTACCAACTGGGGAGTCTACGGTGACGTCGCGTACCACCTGACCGAGCGGCTCGACGTGATCGGGGGCTTGCGCTACAGCGAGGACGAGAAGGAGTTCTCGTGGCTGTTTCCTCCGACCAGCTTCGCGGCGCTGCGCCCTGGCGTGAGCAACCAGATCTTCACGCTCGATCCGCAGTATGCCTCGGCATACACGACGCCGCTCGAGAGCAGTGACAACTGGAGCCAGGTCACGGGGCGCGCGGTCGTGCAGTACTTCCTCGCCGAGGATTTCATGGGCTACCTGAGCTACTCGACCGGCTACAAAGCGGGTGGTTTCGATTCGCTGACAATCTCGAGCGCTGCGGAGCCGCTGGAGCCCGAGGAATCGGAAATGGTCGAGATCGGGTTGAAGGGTGACCTGATCGATGGGCGGTTGCGCGCGCAGATCGCCCTGTTCAACCTGCAGGTCGACGGACGCCAGACCACGGTCGAGTCGCGCCGCCCCGGGGACGCCAACGCGATACCCACGGTGATAAACATCGACAACGAGAACGATGGCGTCGAGCTGACGCTCGACTGGATGGTCACGGACACGCTGAAGCTCGGCGGCCTGACCACGGTGCGCAACGAGGAATCGACCTCGGGGACGTTCTACGACTCCGATGCCGAGCTCACCGACCTGAACAACTCGGGTGACACGGCGACGAGCTACACGCTGAAGCTCGACTGGTCGCACGAGATCGCGAGCGGCGAGGTGTTGCTGCACGTCGACTTCGTCTACGAGGAAAACACCATCGACGAGAACGATCCGAATTTCTTCGACGAGCTGCGGGATCTGCCCCATTACTTCGATGATGCCGAGCGGCTGAACGCGCGGCTCGCGTGGATCAGCGGTGACGGGCACTACGAGATCGCGCTGTGGGGCCAGAACCTGCTCGACAAGGAACTGATCCAGGGGGTGCGCACCATCACGCGATCCTCCTTCGGTACCACTTTTGTCGGTATCGAGGATCCGCTGACGTGGGGTCTCGAAGGCCGCTACACCTGGTAGCCTGGATGAACCAGGCCCAGAGCAGCACCCTGTCGCCCGCCGCGCGCCGCGTGGCGCGCACCATACTGAACGGCTTCGAGTCCTACTTCGCCGAATACCAGAACATCACGCTCGGCGCCAAGAAGCGTTTCGAGACGGCGAACTGGCAGGGCGTGCACGAAGCGAGCACCGAGCGCATCGACCTCTACAAGAGCAAGGTCAATCACGTGGTGCGCCTGGTGCGCGAGGTGACCAGCCAGGACCTGTCCAACCTGGAGCTCTGGCACGAGGCGCGCTCCGCCTATGCGCAGCTCGTCAGCAGTCATTCCAATTACGAGATCGCCGAGACCTTCTTCAACAGCATCTACTGCAGGATCCACGAGCACTCGCCGATCCACGACCGCTACATCTTCGTGAAGCCCTCGCGCCCGCTCGAGAACAAGCCGCTGCCCGACTACAGCATCTACGTGCGCTACGAGATGGCCGGCGGACTTGTCGATCTGGCGTCGCGCATCCTCGACGACTTCGCGTTCACGGTGCCCTGGGAGGACAAGCGGCGCGACGTCACGTCCATCGTGAACCTGCTGCAGGAGCAACTGCTGCCCGGGCTGGACTGCCCGCTCGAGGGGCTTCGCGTCGAGATGCTGGAATCGGTGTTCTACCGCAACAAGGCCGCGTACCTCGTGGGGCGCGTGAGCCACGCCGGCGGCGTGATTCCGGTGATACTGCCCTGCCTCAACAACGAGAGGGGCGGCATCTACGTCGATACGGTGATCCACGACCAGGATGGCGCCAGCATCATCTTCAGTTTCACGCGCTCCTACTTCATGGTCGACGCGCCGATCCCCTCGCGCTACGTGCGCTTCCTGCTCTCGCTGATGCCGCAGAAGGGCGTTGCGGAACTGTACAACTCGATCGGCTTCAACAAGCACGGCAAGACCGAGTTCTACCGCGACATCATCCGCCACATGAAGGCGAGCGACGACCTGTTACGTGATCGCGCCCGGCATCAAGGGCATGGTCATGACGGTGTTCACGCTGCCCTCGTACGGGGTGGTGTTCAAGGTGATCAAGGACCGCTTCGACCCGCCGAAGCAGGTCACCGAGGAGATCGTGCGCGAGAAGTACCGCTTCGTCTCGCGCGCCGACCGTGCCGGGCGCATGGCCGACACGCAGGAGTACAAGAACTTCATCTTCTACCGCAACCGGTTCAGCCGGGAGCTGATCGAGGAGTTGCAGCGCGTCGCGCCGTCGAAGCTGTGGATGGACGAGAAGTGGATCATCATCCGCCACCTCTACGTCGAGCGGCGCATGGAGCCGCTGAACCTCTACCTGCGCAATGCCGGCGAGGCGGAGGTCTACGACGCGATGGACGAGTACGGCAACGCCATCAAGCAGATGGCGGCGGCGAACATATTTCCCGGCGACATGCTGCTGAAGAACTTCGGTGTCACGCGCCACGGACGCGTGGTGTTCTACGACTACGACGAGATCTGCGCGCTCACCGAGTGCAATTTCCGCAGGATTCCCGAGCCGCGCGACGAGGCCGAGGAAATGGCCGGCACGCCCTGGTACACGGTGGCCGAGAACGACGTGTTCCCCGAGGAGTTCCGCCTGTTCTTCTCCGGCAACCCCCACGCCAGGGCGGCTTTCGAGGCCCAGCACGCCGATCTCTTCGACTACCGCTACTGGCAGAAGCTGCAGGCGGCGATATGCGCCGGCTATATCTTCGACACTTTCCCGTACCGGCGCCGCGCGCGCTTCCCGCGCGAGGATGGCGACAGCGCGTTCACCTACGACATGGCGATTCGCGCCGGCGACATCCCCTGATCTCCTGTGGGTCGGGCTTCAGCCCGACATTTGTCAGGCTAAAGCCTGACCCACAGCCTTCGCCGCGCGCCGGTGCGCGTGCAGCAACGGTTCGGTGTAGCCGTTGGGCTGCGCACAGCCCTTGAACACGAGGTCGCAGGCGGCCTGGAAGGCGATGCTGGTGTCGAGCTCCGGCGCCATGTTGCGGTACAGCGGGTCCCCCGCGTTCTGGGCGTCCACCACCGCGGCCATGCGCCGCATCGTCGCCATCACCTGCGCTTCGGTACAGATGCCGTGGCGCAGCCAGTTCGCGATGTGCTGGCTCGAGATGCGCAGCGTCGCGCGGTCCTCCATCAGGCCCACGTTGTTGATGTCGGGCACCTTGGAGCAGCCCACGCCCTGGTCGATCCAGCGCACCACGTAGCCGAGGATGCCCTGGGCGTTGTTGTCGAGCTCCTGCTGGATGTCGGCGGCCGAGAGGCCGGTGCGATCGCGATCCCCGAGCAGCGGGATGCGCAGGATGTCGTCGCGGTTGGCGCGCGGGCGTTTGGCGAGTTCGCGCTGGCGCGCCGCGACGTCGACCTCGTGGTAGTGCATCACGTGCAGCGTGGCCGCGGTGGGCGAGGGCACCCAGGCGCAGCTCGCGCCCGCCTGCGGGTGCGCGATCTTCGATTTCAGCATCTGCGCCATCTCGTCGGGCTTGGCCCACATGCCCTTGCCGACCTGCGCGCGGCCGCTGAAGCCGGCGGCCAGCCCGTTGTCGACGTTCCAGTCCTCGTAGGTCTGGATCCAGGTCTCGTTCTTCATGGCGTCCTTGCGCACCATGGGGCCGGCTTCCATGCTGGTGTGGATCTCGTCGCCGGTGCGGTCGAGGAAGCCCGTGTTGATGAAGATCACGCGCTCGCGCGCGACGCGGATGCATTCCTTGCAGGTTCAACGTGGTGCGTCGCTCCTCGTCCATGATGCCGATCTTCAGCGTGTTGCGCGCGAGTCCCAGCACGCCTTCGATCGCGGTGAACAGGTCGCAGGCCAGCGCGACTTCCTCCGGGCCGTGCATCTTCGGCTTCACGATATAGACGCTGCCGGTGCGCGAATTGCGCGGGCCGCTCGCGCGTCTCAGGTCGTGCATCGCGGCCAGTGCCGTGATCATGCCGTCGAGTATGCCTTCCGGGATCTCCGCACCGCTCTCGTCGAGCACCGCGTCGGTGGTCATCAGGTGGCCGACGTTGCGCACCAGCAGCAGCGAGCGTCCCTGCAGCGACAGCGCCGAGCCGTCGGGCGCGGTGTATTCGCGGTCGGGGTTCATGGTGCGCAGGAGCGTGCGCCCGCCCTTCTCGAAGCTCTCGACGAGGTCGCCCTTCATCAGCCCCAGCCAGTGGCGGTAGACCTCGACCTTGTCCCCGGCATCCACCGCGGCCACCGAGTCCTCGCAGTCCTGGATCGTGGTCAGCGCCGATTCGAGCAGCAGGTCCTTGATGCCCGCGGCATCGTCCTTGCCGATCGGGTGCGCGCGGTCGACCTGGATCTCGACGTGCAGCCCGTGGTTGCACAGCAACACGGCATCGGGCGCCTCGGGCCGGCCGCGGTAGCCGGCGAACTGCGCCGGCGTGCGCAGCCGCACCTGCGTGGTGCCGAGCGTGACCAGGAGCTCGCCGCCCTGCACCGCGTAGCCGGTGGCGTCCTTGTGGCTGCCGGAGGCGAGCGGTGCCGCACGGTCCAGGAACGCGCGCGCGAAGGCGATCACGCGCGCCCCGCGCACCGGGTTGTAGGCGCCGGCGCGGGTGGCCCCGCCGTCCTCGGGGATCGCATCGGTGCCGTAGAGCGCGTCGTAGAGGCTGCCCCAGCGCGAATTCGCGGCGTTCAGCGCGTAGCGCGCGTTCATCACCGGCACCACCAGTTGCGGCCCGGCGAGCGTGGCGATCTCGGCATCGACGTTCTGCGTGCCGATCGTGAAGTCATCGCCCTCGGGCAGCAGGTAGCCGATCCCGGCCAGGAAGGCGCGATAGGCAGCTGCATCGAAAGCGGGGTGCGCGCGGTGCCAGGCGTCGATCTGCGCCTGCAGCTCGTCGCGGCGCGCCAGCACGGCGCGGTTGCGCGGGGCGAATTCCCGCACGATGGCGGCGAAACCGCGCCAGAGGGCCTCGGCGTCGATACCGGTGCCGGGCAGGATCTGCTCGACCACGAGCTCGTGCAGGGGCCGGGCGATCTGCAGGCCGTGCCGGTTGGTGCGTGCGTTCATCTGTGGGGCTCCTCTGGTGCGGTTTCGCGGCGGGGCAGGCGGCGGATTCTAGGTCCTCGCTCCCGGCGCGGCAGGGTTATGCGGATGATTCCCGGTATTCACGCAATGAATGCAAGGCTCAAGCCGCTGCATCGCCGTCGAGCTCGCGCGCGACCTCGCCGATCAGGCGCCGCATCCACTGGTGGCCGGGGTTGCGCTGCAGCAGCGGGCTCCAGGCCATTTTCAGCTCGAACGGCGGGATCTCGAAGGGCGGCGGCTTGATCGCGACGCGCGGGTTGTCGCGCATCAGCAGTGCCAGCTTGCTCGGCACCGTGACCACCAGGTGCTTCTGCGTCGCCAGCAGCACGGCCACCTGGTAGTGGCGCGTGAACACCGTGATGCGGCGCTTGCGCCCGAGCCGCGCCAGCGCCTCGTCCACCCAGCCGAGATCCTGCACGGCGCTGGGGTCCACGCCCACGCCCACGCCCATGCCGGTCTTGCTGACCCAGACGTGCTGGGCCTGCAGGTAGGATTCGAGGTCGAAGCCGCCCGCGAGCACCGGGTTGTCCACGCTGAGGAGGCAGGAAAAGCTGTCCTGCCAGACGGTGTTCTGGTGGAACGACTGCGGCATCGAGTCGAAGCGGTTGATGACCATGTCGACCTTGCCCTGCTCGACATTCAGGTAGCTGACGTCGCTCGGTGTCATGATGTCGAGCGCGATGTCGGGGGCCTCGCGCTGCAGGCGTTCCAGCACCGCGGGGATCAGGGTGGATTCCGCGTAGTCGCTGGCCATGATGCGGAACACGCGCGTCGAGCGCGCGGCGTCGAAGGGCTTCTTCGGTTGCACCGCGCGCTCGACCGCCGCCAGCACGCTGCGTACCACGGGCTGCAGTTCCAGCGCCCGCTCGGTGGGCGTCATGCCCTCGCTGGTGCGCACCAGCAGGGGGTCGTCGAAGAGCTCGCGCAGCCGGCGCAGCCCGTTGCTCATCGCGGGCTGGGTGATGCCGAGATAGCTGGCCGCACGCGTGACGTTGCGTTCGCGCAGCAGCACGTCGAGATAAACGAGCAGGTTGAGGTCTATTCGTTCTATATTCATCGTCGGAATGGCGGGGATAGAAATGATAAATTGGATAGATTATCCCGCTGTCCCTAGAATCCGTCCACCTTCACGACACCCCCGGACGAACGCCGGGCCATCCACACCCAAGGGAGCATCCCATGAGCATCCATACCTCCACCCGCGCCGAGCAGATCGCACTCCTCGAGAAGGACTGGGCCGAGAATCCGCGCTGGAAGGGCGTCAAGCGCGGCTACACCGCGGCCGACGTGGTGCAGCTGCGCGGTTCGCTGCAGCCGCAGAACACGCTGGCCGAGCTCGGCGCCGAAAAGCTCTGGCGCTACATCCACGATGAGGACTACATCAATTGCCTGGGCGCGCTGACGGGCGGGCAGGCCGTGCAGCAGGTCAAGGCCGGCGTGAAGGCCATCTACCTGTCGGGCTGGCAGGTCGCCGCCGACAACAACTCGGCGCAGACCATGTACCCCGACCAGTCGCTGTACCCGGTGAACTCGGTGCCGGCGGTGGTTGCCCGCATCAACAACGCGTTCCGCCGCGCCGACCAGATCCAGTGGGCGAACAACGTCGGTCCGCACGATCCCAAGTACGTCGACTACTTCGCGCCGATCGTGGCCGATGCCGAAGCCGGCTTCGGCGGCGTGCTGAATGCCTTCGAGCTGATGAAGGCGATGATCGAGGCCGGTGCGGCCGGCGTGCACTTCGAGGACCAGCTCGCGTCCGTCAAGAAGTGCGGCCACATGGGCGGCAAGGTGCTGGTGCCGACGCAGGAAGCGGTGCAGAAGCTGATCGCGGCGCGTCTCGCGGCCGATGTCTGCGGCACCTCGACCATCGTGCTGGCGCGCACCGACGCCAACGCCGCCACGCTGCTGACCAGCGACCATGACGACAACGACAAGCCCTTCGTGACCGGCAGCCGCACCGGGGAAGGCTTCTACAACGTGCGTGCCGGCATCGAGCAGGCGATCAGCCGTGGCCTGGCCTACGCGCCCTATGCCGACCTGATCTGGTGCGAAACCGCGAAGCCGGACCTCGAGGAAGCCCGCGTTTTCGCCGAGGCGATCCGCAAGCAGTACCCGGACCAGCTGCTGGCCTACAACTGCTCGCCCTCGTTCAACTGGAAGAAGAATCTCGACGACGCCACGATCGCGAAGTTCCAGCGCGAGCTCGGCGCGATGGGCTACAAGTATCAGTTCATCACTTTGGCCGGCATCCACAGCATGTGGTACAACATGTTCGAGCTCGCGTACGGCTACGCGCGCAACGGCATGACGTCCTATGTCGAGCTGCAGGAGAAGGAGTTCGCGGCGGCGAGCCGCGGCTACAGCTTCGTGAGCCACCAGCAGGAAGTGGGCACCGGCTACTTCGACCAGGTCACCACCTGCATCCAGGGCGGCACCTCCTCGGTCACCGCGCTCACCGGCTCCACGGAAGAAGAGCAGTTCACGGTGGTTTCGAGTCACTGAGCCCGGAGATGTTTGTCGGGCTGAAGCCCGACCCACAAGAGGGGCCCGCGCGGCCCCTTTTTTCGTGGTGCCAGCGGCTATAATCGCGCCGCCGCCCGCGCCGGCAACTCTTGCATCCACCGGAGCAGCCCCATGAATCCCAGTACCTGCGATCTCTGCGACCAGCATCCCGACCTGGTGCGCGTGGCAGAGCCTCTGTTCCGCGATTTCGGCGGGCGGCATGCCTTCGGCGGGCGCATCGTCACGATCAAGTGTCACGAGGACAACTCCCTGGTGCGCGACCTGGTGGCGCAACCGGGGCAGGGCTGCGTGCTCGTGGTCGATGGCGGCGGTTCGCTGCGGCGTTCGCTGCTCGGCGACCAGCTCGCCGACAAGGCCGTGGCGAACGGCTGGGAAGGCATCGTGGTCTACGGCGCCGTGCGCGACGTCGAGGCGATCGCCCACATGAATCTCGGGGTGAAGGCCCTCGGTGCGATACCGCTGAAGACCGAGAAGCGCGGCATCGGCGAGCGCGACATTCCCGTGCGCTTCGCCGGTGTGGACTTCGTGCCCGGTGAATACCTGTACGCCGACGCCAACGGCATCATCGTTGCCGCCACCGCGCTCGTCGGCGCCTGAGGAGCGAGACGCATGACCGCCAAGGTGCTGGGCGAGATCGGTGAGCGTCGTTTCCTGCGCGAGTACTGGCAGCGCAAGCCGCTGCTGATTCGCCAGGCCCTGCCCGGATTCCAGTCGCCGCTCACGCCCGACGAGCTGGCGGGTCTCGCGCTCGAGGAGGAAGTGGAATCGCGCCTGGTGCTGGAGCGCGGCAGGAAGGGGCCCTGGGAACTGCGCAACGGACCGTTCACCGCGGAGGATTTCGCGCGCCTGCCGAAGACGCGCTGGTCGCTGCTGGTGCAGGCGGTGGACCAGTGGGTGCCCGAGGTGCATGCGCTGCGCGCACACTTCGATTTCCTGCCGGCGTGGCGCTTCGACGACCTGATGATCAGCTACGCGCCGGACCAGGGCGGCGTCGGGCCGCATTTCGATCATTACGACGTGTTCCTGTTCCAGGCGATGGGGCGCCGGCGCTGGCGCATCGGGCCCGCGTGCACGGATGCCACGCCGGTGCGCACCGATACCAGCCTGCGCATCCTCGAGGCGTTCGAGACGCTGGAGGAGTTCGTGCTGGAGCCGGGCGACATGCTCTACATTCCGCCCGGCGTGTCGCACTGGGGTATCGCGGAAGGCGAGTGCATGACCTGCTCGGTCGGCTTTCGCGCGCCGAGCCACGCGGAAATCCTCGTCGACATCGCCAACGGCGCGGCGCAACGCCTCGACGAGGGACTGCGCTACACGGATCCGCCGCTGACACCGGGCGTGCAGGACGGCGAGATTCCGCCGGCCGCGCTGCGGCGCGTGCAGCGGGTGCTGCAGGAGATGGCCGCCGACGGGGAGCTGGTGCGCGAGTGGTTCGGCCGCTACATGACGCAGCGCAAGTACGCCGACCTGGACATCACGCCCGAGTCGCGGCCCGATGACCTGCGTGCCTGGCTGCGTGCGGGCGGCGTCCTCGAGCGTCATCCCGCCTCGCGTTTCGCGTGGAGCGGCGCGGCGTCTCCCTTCATGCTGTTCGTCGACGGCGAAGCGCTGCCCTGTGACGATCCGGAGCTCGCGCGGCTGCTGTGCTCGCGGGCGCCGCTGGATGCGCGCGCGCTGAAGTCGGCGCTGGCGCGCAAGCCCGATCGTGCGCTGATCGAGGACCTCGTCGCGCGCGGCGCGCTCTACTGCGAGGACTGAGCGCGCACTTGCTCGACCGTCGCGACGCCGCCGCCCGGGCGGCGCGTGTCACTCGCGCCGTACATCATCCCGTCGCGGTACATCAGCGACTGCGCGTTGCCGAACAGTGCGCCCGGCGCGCCCAGCGTGTGGCCCATCGATTTCAGCAGCGACACCGGTGTCGGGACTGATTCCGGGCTCCAGGTACAGCTCGTCCGGCAGCCACTGGTGGTGGACGCGCGATTGCGCGCTGGCGTCGGCGATGTTCATGTCGAACACCAGCGTGTTCAGGATGATCTGCAGCACCACCGTGATGATGCGCGCGCCGCCGGGCGCGCCGGTGGCCAGGAAGGGCTTGCCGTCCTGCAGCACGATGGTCGGTGTCATCGACGACAGCGGCCGCTTGCGCGATCCGACCGCGTTGGCTTCGTCGCCGATCAGCCCGAAGACGTTCGGCACGCCCGGCTTCACCGAGAAGTCGTCCATCTCGTTGTTGAGGAAGAAGCCGGCGCCGGGCACCGCGATGCCGCTGCCGAACGAGAAGTTCAGCGTGTAGGTGTTCGACACCACGTTGCCCTCGGCGTCGATCACCGAATAGTGCGTGGTCTGCGTGCTCTCGCGCGGGAACTTGCGTCGCGGGCAGGATCTGCGCCGAGGGCGTGGCGTGCTGCGGATCGATGGCATCGTGGATCTGCTTCGCGTAGGCCCGCGAGGTCAGCCCGGCGACGGGTATGCGGTGAAAGTCGGGATCGCCGAGGTGCTTGCTGCGGTCCGCGTAGGCGTGCTTCATGGTTTCCGCGAGCACGTGGATGTAGGCCGCGCTGTTCAGCTGCAGATCGCGCAGCGGAAACTGCTCCAGCACGTTCAGCATCTGCACCAGGTGCACGCCGCCGGAGGAGGGCGGCGGCATCGAGACGATCTCGAAGCCGTGGAAACTGCCGCGCACCGGTTCGCGCTCCAGCGCCCGGTATTGCTTCAGGTCGCGCCGCGTGATCAGGCCGCCGCCGCGCTCCATCTCGGCGACCAGGCGATCGGCCACCGGGCCTTCGTAGAAACCCGCTGTGCCGCGCTCCGCGATCTGGCGCAGCGTCCACGCGAGATCGGGCTGGCGCAGGATCTCGCCGGGCTGGTACACGGAGCCGTCGGGCCTGAACAGGTACGATTTCGCCGCCGGGTTGGCGAGCAGCCGCTGTCCCCAGGGGCTCGTGAGCGTGTTCGACAGCGTGAAGCTGACGGGGAATCCTTTCTCGGCGAGCTCGATCGCCGGCGCCATGACCGTGGCGCGATCGAGGCGTCCGTAGCGCTCCAGCGCGTGCAGCAGCCCCGCGACCGAGCCGGGCACGCCCGAGGCGAGGTGCGTCAGCTGCGAGCGCTGTGGCACCACCTCGCCTGTCTTGTCGAGGAACATGTCGCGGCGCGCGGCGCGCGGCGCCACTTCGCGGTAGTCGATCGCGACCGTTCTGCCTTCCTTGTTCAGGTGCACCAGCATGAAGCCGCCGCCGCCGATGTTGCCGGCCTGCGGATAGGTCACCGCGAGCGCGAAGCCCGTGGCCACCGCCGCATCGACCGCGTTGCCGCCGGCGGCGAGGATGCGCGCACCGACCTCGCTGGCGAGCACCTCGCTGCTCACCACCATGCCTTCGCGCGAGGGCACCGGGTGGAAGCGCGCGTCGTAGCCGATGATCGGGGCGCGCGCGGCGCCTGTTTCGCCTCGGCATGCAAGCCGGGCGCGGCCAGCGTGACGAACAGGCTGAGTACTAGCGAGACGATGACGCGCATGCGGATATCCGGGGAGGCTGGCTGCAGACGGCGGGCATTCTAACCCGTGAGCGGATGCCGCGTGCCGTCGGCGCTGCCTGCGTGTCTGCGCATGCGCTTCGTCCGTGCGCGCGATGCGCTCCGATCCGGCGCGCCGAGGGGCGGGCCCGTGCCGCGTGCGGCCGCCGCCGGTACGTCCATGTACCGGCGGCTACGCGTGTTGCCGAAATCGCTCCCGGCGATTTCGGCATCCACATGTCCGCTCGCGGCACGGGCCCGCCCCTCGTCACGCCTGCCGTCGGTGGTTCACCGTGCGTGTGCAGTTTCGCCCGAAATTAAGACCGACCGGTCCCGCCGGCATGCCGTGGGCACGTCCGGGGCGGCTCCCTGTCGATTTCCGGCACGGCATCCGCGGAAATTCGGGCGCCTTGCGTTGGTGGAACCGCTAATCGATCGCACCGCGAGAAATGTCTGGAGTGCCACTGCGCTGGCCGAGCGGCTGCGTTGGCCGCCCTTGCCTTGCGGGGCCGTGCGTCGCATGGATGCGACGCTGAGCTACAGGGACGTACTTGCGCGTGCCCCGCGGGGGAAGGGCGGCCAGCGCAGCCAGCGACGCTCTTGGCCGGCTGGCTGGATTCGCGGCGCGGGTCTATTCTGACCCGCAAAATGTCCGGCTGAAGCCGGACCTACGAATCACACGCTCGGCAGAAGCCGGACCTACGAATCACACGTTCGGCTGAAACCGGACCCACATCTGGACGGAAGTTGGCTCTCGGATCAGCCCTGCTGCAGCGCCGCGATGCGCTCTTCGAGCGGCGGGTGGGTACGAAACAGCGCGGCGAAGCCCTGCTTGAGGTCGCCGCTGATGCCGAAGGCGGTGAGGCTGTCGGGCATCTGCTTCGGCACGTCCTGCTCGGCCTTCAGGCGTTGCAGGGCGGCGATCATCGCGTTGCGGCCGCCGAACTGCGCGCCCGCGGCGTCGGCGCGGAACTCGCGGCGGCGGCTGAACCACATCACGATCATCGAGGCGAGCACCCCGAGCACGATCTCCGCCACGATGGTGGTGATGAAGAAACCGATGCCGTGGCCGCGCTCGGTCTTGAACACCACGCGATCGACCGTGTGGCCGATGATGCGCGCGAAGAACATCACGAAGGTGTTCACCACGCCCTGGATCAGCGCCAGCGTCACCATGTCGCCGTTGGCCACGTGCCCGATCTCGTGTGCCAGCACCGCGCGCGCCTCCTCGGGGCGAAAGCGCTGCAGCAGTCCCTCGCTGACCGCCACCAGCGCGGCGTTGCGGTTCCAGCCGGTGGCGAATGCGTTGGAGGCCGGGGAGGGGAAGATGCCGATCTCGGGGGTCTTGATGCCGGCGTCGCGCGCCAGTTCGGTGACGGTCTGCACCAGCCACTGCTCCTCGCGCGTGCGCGCCTGTTCGATCACCCGCGTACCGGTGCCGCGCTTGGCGAGCCACTTCGACAGGAACAGCGAGATGAGCGAGCCGCTCATGCCGAACACTGCGCAGAACACCAGCAACGCGTTCAGGTTCAGGTCGACCCCGTTGGCGGCCATGATCGAATTGAAGCCGAGCAGGTTCAGCGTGATGCTCGCGAGCATCAGGATCGCCATATTGGTCAGCAGGAAAAGCCCTATGCGCATCATGGAATTGGCTCCGGTGCCGTATTGGATCAACGGCAGCTTAGATGGGGTGTGGTGCGGGAAGTTTCAAGAGTCCGCGGCCGGCGGCTCGGCGGTGGCCGGCAGTTCGTCCATCACCGGCGGCGGCGTCGGGAATCGGGTTCAGCACCTCGACCGCCGGGTAACCCTTGTCGTCGGCCTCGCAGGCGATGATCTCCCCGCGCAGGGCGAAGTCCTTCACGTTGACCTCGAACAGCTCGTTCACCGCGACATCGCGGTACGGCGTGCGGAACAGCGCCGGCCGGTGGCTGCCGTCCAGCCAGTCGTGGTGACGGCCGAGGTAGTGCTGGTTCTGGTTGCGGATCACGAACAGTTGCTTTCAACGGTTTCCTCCGGTGGCAATGTAGGGTTGCAGCAGGCACAGCGTGACGCGCTTGAGGTCGGCCAGCGTGCGGCGCGAGCGGATGCCGGCCTGGTTCACCACCACGAGCAGCAGCGCGTGCGTGAGCTCCAGGTAGGCGCGCGCGAGGCGAGCCGAGCTCGGTCGGGGTGCCGCCGAGCCCGTAGCGGGCGAAGGCGACGCGTCATGCGCTCGATCACCAGCGCGTCGTGCTGCTGGTCCAGCGCGCGCAGTTCCGGTACCGAAAACATCGCCTGCACCAGGTGCAGTATGCCGTGCCGGGCCTTGTAGACGGCCAGCTGGCGCTCGATCAGCCGGTCGACGAACTGCTCCGGCGCCAGGTCGGCGAGCCGCCAGCCGTCGATCTCGGCCAGCGAGCGCTCCACTTCGCGCAGCCACTGTTCGGCCATCGCGTACATGATCGCGTGCTTGTTGGGGAAGTAGTGGTACAGCGTCCCCACCGATATCCCCATGTCGCGCGCGATCAGGATCGTGGTCAGCGCATCGAAGCCGACCTCGTCGAGCAGCCGGGCGGTCACGTCGAGGATCTGCTGCGCGCGCGCCAGCGAGCGCTGCTGCAGCGGTTCGCGGCGCGGGCTGAGCTGCTGCTTGCGGGCGTGGCCGCTCGCGGTGTCCGGGTTCATCGGGGTGGCCGCTCTCCTGCGCCGATGGCGCGCCTCGCGGGCGCCGCGCATTCTAGCCACCGTTGCCCGCCCGGCGCCACCGCGCTACCCTGCTCACAGCCGGTCACGCAGCGCGTAGTAGAGCAGCCCCAGCACCATGCCGGGATAGCGCAGCAGCGTGCCGCCGGGAAAGCGCGGGGTCGGTATCCGCGCCATCACGTCGAATCCCTCGCTGTGGCCCGCGATCGCCTCGGCCAGCAGCTTGCCGGCCAGCGTGGCGGTGGGGATGCCATGGCCGGAATAGCCCAGCGCGTAGTGGATGTTGCGCGCCAGCTTGCCGAAGGCCGGCATGCGCCGCAGCGTGATCGCCAGCGTGCCGCCCCAGCCGTAGTCGATGCGCGTGCCGGCCAGCGCGGGATAGATCGCGAGCATGTGCGGGCGCACGAAGGAGCGGATGTCGGCGGGAAAGCGCGCGCTGTAGTTCTCGCCGCCGCCGAACAGCAGGCGGCGGTCGGCGGAGAGCTTCCAGTAGTTGATCACGAAGCGCGAGTCCTGCATCGCGAGGTCGCGCGGGTTGATCGCGCGCGCGGTCGCCTCGTCGAGCGGCTCGGTGGCGAGCATGAAATTGTTGATCGGCATGATGCGCCCGGCGATGCGCGGTTCCAGCTTGCCCAGGTAGCCGTTGCAGGCGAGCACCAGCTGATCGGCGAGCACCACTCCCTGCGCGGTGCGCACGCGCACGCGTGGTCCTTCCTCGTAGCCGGTGACGCGGGACTGCTCGTGCATGCGGGCGCCGGCGCGCCGCGCGGCCTCGGCCAGCCCCAGCGCGTAGTTCAGCGGGTGCAGGTGCAGCGCGCCCTCGTCGAGCAGGCCGCCGCTGAACACCGCGCTGCCCGCGAGCGTGCGCATCTCGTCGCCGGGCACGTGGCGGCACTGCGTATAGCCGTAGCGCTCCTGCAGATGCGCCGCTTCCTCGCGCAGGCAGGCATCGTCGCGCCGCTTCCAGCCCGCATACAGGATGCCCGGCTTCAGGTCGCAGTCGATGCGGTGGCGCTCGACCAGCTCGCGCACCAGCGCGACGGCATCGAGTCCGAGCTCCCACAGCAGGCGCGCGTGGCCGTCGCCGAGACGCTGCTCGAGCTCGCGCTGCGGGCGGCGCTGGCCCGGTGCTCACCTGGCCGCCGTTGCGCCCCGAGGCGCCCCAGCCGATGCGCTCGGCCTCGAGCAGCACGACGTCCGTGCCGCGCCCGGCCAGGTGCAGCGCGGTCGAGAGCCCGGTGTAGCCGCCGCCGATCACGCAGACCTCGGCGCGCGTTTCACCGTGCAGCGGGGCGAGCGCCGGCGCCGCGTTGGCGGAGGCGGCGTAGTACGAGGCCACGTGACCGGCGACACCCATCCGGAGCTGCTCCCGCGGGGCCGGCTTGCTTTTGCCTGGCGCCGCTGTTTAAACTGAACAAATATTCGATTTAAGGCGAATGATAATTCGGTTACTGCGTTGCCGCAATCCCCGTTGCGCGTTGTGCGTTCGCGGCGACGCGGCAGGCAATTGAGGATTATCATGGTGACGCCGGCAACGCCCTTTTCCATCACGCGAAAAAGTGAACCCCATGGATACCATCCATAAATGGCTGATAGACAACCGCATCACCGAGGTCGAGGTGCTGGTGCCGGACATGACCGGCAATGCGCGCGGCAAGTTCGTGCCCGCGGACAAGTTCATGAAGCAGGAGAGCCTGCGCCTGCCCGAGGGCATCCTCGCCCAGGCGGTCAACGGTGATTACCCCGACGACTACTGGGAGCTGATCGATCCGCGCGACCGCGACATGAACCTGCGGGCCGATCCCACGACCATGCGCGTCGTGCCGTGGGCCAACGACGCGACCGCGCAGATCATCCACGACTGCTACGACATGGAGGGCAATCCCCATCCGCTGGCCACGCGCAACGTGCTGCGGCGCGTGCTCGCGCTGTACGAGCGCGATGGCCTGAAGCCCGTGGTGGCGCCCGAGGTCGAGTTCTACCTGGTCAAGAAGAACGCCGATCCCGACTACGAGCTCGAGCCGCCGCTGGGGCGCTCGGGCCGGCCCGAGTCGGCGCGCCAGTCCTACAGCATCGATGCCGTGAACGAGTTCGATCCGATCATCGAGGACATGTACGACTTCTGCGAGGCGCAGCACCTCGACGTGGACACGCTGATCCACGAGGCCGGCGCGGCGCAGCTCGAGGTCAACTTCCTGCACGGCGACGCGCTGGCGCTCGCCGACCAGGTGTTCACCTTCAAACGCACCATGCGCGAGACCGCGCTGCGCCACAATGTCTTCGCGACCTTCATGTCGCGCCCGATGGCCAAGGAGCCGGGCAGCTCGATGCACATCCACCAGAGCATCCTGCGCCTGGACGACGACAGCAACATCTTCAGCCGGCCCGACGGCAGCGAGGACGAGACATTCCTGCACTACATCGGCGGGCTGCAGAAATACGTTCCGCTGCTCATTGCGCTGTTCGCGCCGAACGTCAACGCGTACCGGCGTTTCACGCGCGAGATATCCGCGCCGATCAGCCTGCAGTGGGGCTACGACAACCGCACCACGGGTTTCCGTGTGCCGGTGAGCGATGCGCGCGCGCGCCGCGTGGAGAACCGCTTCGCCGGTGCCGATGCCAATCCGTACCTCGCGATCGCCGCGAGCCTCGTGGCGGGCTACCTCGGCATGAAGCAGAAGCTCGTGCCGACGGCGCCTTGCCCGGGCAACGCCTATGACGAGGAGATCACCGTGGCGCGCAGCCTCGAGGAGGCGCTGCGCTACATCGACGAGGACGACGCGGTGGTCGACATCCTCGGCCAGCAGTTCATCCGCGCCTACCGCTCGGTGAAGCTGGCCGAGTACGACGCCTTCAACCGCACCATCTCGTCCTGGGAGCGCGAGCACCTGCTGCTGAACGTCTGAGCGTTGCGCCGGCCGCCGCCCCGCCGGGCGGCGGCGCGCGCTTAACCAGAGTTAATGTCGCACCGCCCGCGGCATGTCTTATAGTCGCAGGCCTCGAACGCCGGGTGACCCATGACAGCAATCCGTCCCGCCTCCACCGTCATTCTCCTGCGCGATGCGCCCGACGGGCTGCACACGCTGCTGCTGCGCCGCAATTCCGCGCTCGGCTTCGCCGGCGGCAACTGGGTGTTCCCCGGCGGGCGCGTGGACCCGGAGGAGATCGCCGCCGCGCCGAACGAGCTGGCGGCCGCGCGCCTCGCGGCGGTGCGCGAGACGCGCGAGGAGGCGGAGCTGCACATCGACATCGACTCGCTGCGCTACTACGCGCACTGGACCACGCCGCCGGTGATGCCCAAGCGCTACGCGACGTGGTTCTTCGTGGCGCGCGCGCCCGCGGACGACTCGGTCACCGTGGACGGCAGCGAGATCGACGAGCACCAGTGGGTGCGCCCGGACGAGGCGCTGGAAAAGCGCGCGCGCGGCGAGATCGAGATGATGCCGCCGACCTTCGTGACCCTGACCGAACTGGCCGCCTGCGCGGACGTGGCCGAGGTGCTGGCGCGCGTGGCGCGGCGCGAGCCGCCGGTGTTCGAGCCGCACTTCGTGATACGCGCCGGCCTGCCGACGCAGTCGCTCTACGCCGGGGATGCCGGCTACGCCGACGCGGATCCCGACGTGCCCGGCCGCCGTCACCGCGTCGTGATGGGGCACGATCGCTGGCAATACCTCAACGAAGGAGTGGTGTCATGGTGAACAAGTGGCAGGCGGCGCAGTCGTTGTCGCCGATGGACGACTATCCGCTGCACCAGATCGCCGACACGCTGCGCCACGTTGGCACCAGCGACCGCAATTTCTACGACCGCTACTACTTCAACCTGCACAACTCCAGCGGCGAGCTGTTCATGGTGATGGGCCTGGGGCAATACCCCAACCTCGCCGTGCAGGACGCCTTCGTCGCGCTGCGCCGCGGCAACACGCACCGCGTGGTGCGCGCCTCGCGCGAGCTCGGCGATCGCGTCGACACCTCGGTGGGCCCGATCCGCATCGAGGTGCTCGAGGGGCTGAACCGGTTGCGCTTCGTGCTCGAGCCGAACGAGTGGGGCCTGGCGATGGACCTGGTCTGGGACGGCGCGATACCCGCCTTCCTCGAGCCGCGCCAGTACGTGCGGCGCAAGGGTCGCGTGTTCTTCGACTCGGTGCGCTTCGCGCAGACGGGCTGCTGGAGCGGCTGGCTCGAGATCGACGGCGAGCGCCACGCGGTGACCCCGGATCGCTGGAAGGGCAGCCGCGACCGCTCCTGGGGCATCCGCCCGGTGGGCGAGCACGAGCCCCCCGGCATCCACCAGGGCAGCCACAGCATGCAGGGCATGTGGAACTATTGCCCGATGCAGTTCGACGACCACTCCATCCTGTACATCTGCAACGAGCTCGACGACGGGCGCCGCGAGCTCGAGGAAGCGATGCGCATCTGGGCCGATCCGGCGCGCGAGCCGGAGTGGCTGGGCCGGCCGGAGTACGAGCACACGTTCGACGCGGCGAAGGAGTTCATCACGGCCTCCACGATCCGTTTCCCCGAGGCGCCCGGGGGGGCGCTCGAGGTGCAGTGCACGCCGTTGCTGCCGATGTACCTGTTCATCGGCACCGGCTACGGGGTCGATGCGGACTGGAAGCACGGCATGTACAAGGGCCCGCTGGTGGTGGAAGGGCTCACGCTCGATCACGAGCGCGACCGCGGCCGCTTCTTCGGCCTGATCGACTCGCCCTGCCGCTTCGAGGCCGGCGGCAAGGTGGGCTGGGGCCTGTTCGAGTACTGCTTCATGGGGCCCTTCGAGCGCTACGGCATCAGCAACCCCCTGTTCTGGAACCTGAAGCTGTGACGCGCCGCATCGAGGCCTTCCTGTTCGACTTCGGTGGCGTGTTCACGGATTCGCCGTTCGCCGCGGTCGAGGACTTCGGGCGCACGATCGGCGCCGACCCGCCCAGCGTCAGCGCGATCGTGTTCGGTTCGTACGCGCACGACGGCGAGCACCCCTGGCACCGCCTCGAGCGCGGCGAGATCGCGCTCGAGGCGGCGCGCGAGCACATCCTCGCGCTCGGCCGCGAACACGGGCTCGATATCGACATCTACCAGCTGTTCGCGCGCATGGCGGACAACGGGGGCGGGGCGGGCGCGCGTGGTGCGCTGGTCGAGACGGTGCGCGGGCTGCGCGGCGCCGGCTACCGCACCGGCATCATCACCAACAACGTGCGCGAGTTCGGCGACGGCTGGCGCGCGCTGATCCCGGTCGACGAGTTGTTCGAGTTCGTGGTCGATTCCAGCCATGTCGGGGTGCGCAAGCCGGATCCGCGCATCTTCGCCCTGGCGCTGGAGCAGCTCGGTGGCCCCGATCCCGCGCGCTGCGTGTTCCTCGACGACCACCCGGCCAACGTGGCGGCGGCGCGGGCGCTCGGCATGCTCGCGATCCACGTCGGCCCGGATCCCGCGGCCACGGTCGAGGCGATCGAGCGCCTGCTCGACTGATCGCGGCCGGCGCGCGGGCCGGGCCTGCGTCGCGCGTTTCGCGCTTGGATCGCGCCGTCCGGCGCGAACTCTTTTGCACATTCCGGATGCGCTGGCGTGCTTTCGCGACCGCGACCGCGTCGCTATAGTGCGCAGTCCACGAAGGGCGTCGAACAAGAAGGAGTGCGCGCGATGCGGCTGCAGGGCAAGGTGGCGTTGGTGACGGGAGCGGGGCTCGGCATGGGCCGCGCGATGGCCGAGGTGTTCGCGCGCGAAGGCGCGGCGGTGGTGGTGGTCGACCTCACCGCGGGCGATGCCGAGGAGACGCTGGGCCTGATCAACGCGCGCGGCGACTGTTGCGCCCTCACCGCGGACGTCTCGGACAGTGCGCAGGTCGCGGCGGTCTATGCCGAGGTCGAGCGCCGCTACGGCCGCCTCGACGTGCTGGTCAACAACGCCGGCATCGGCGCGGCGCCCAACGACGGCTACGACAGGTTCTACGAACGCATGGCGGCGATGAACGAGCAGATCGCGCGCGGCGAGACGCCGACGGTGCATCTCGACCACATCATCGACATGCAGGACAGCGGCTGGCAGAAGGTCATCGACATCAACCTGAACGGCATGTTCTACAACTGCCGCGAGGCCGTGCGCCTGATGATCCGCTGCGGCGCGAAGGGCTCGATCATCAACATCTCCAGCACCGCGGGCCTGAACGGCACCGGCGCGGTGCACTACTGCGCCTCGAAGGCCGCGGTGCTCGGCTTCACCAAGTGCCTCGCGCGCGAGCTCGGCGGCCGCGGCATCCGCGTCAACGCGATCTGCCCCGGCGCCATGAACACGCGCATGATGGCCGGCATCAGCCCCGATTACGCCAAGTCGATGCTCGCCTCGATCCCGCTCGGGCGCATGGGCGAGCCGGTGGAAGTGGCCAGCACCGCGCTGTTCCTCGCCAGCGACGAGGCAGCGTATTTCACCGGCCAGACGCTTGCCGCCAACGGCGGCTGGCACATGCTCTGAGCGCCGCGCGCGCATCCACCCTTCACGAGGACACGAACATGGCAGGAAGACTCGATGGCAAGGTTGCCCTCGTCACCGGGGGCGGTACGGGCATCGGCGCGGCCACCGCGCGGCGTTTCGCCGAGGAGGGCGCGACGGTCATCGTCTGCGGGCGGCGCATCGAGCCGCTGGAACAGGTGGTGCACGCGATCCAGGCCGACGGCGGCTCGGCGCGCGCGGTGCTGCTCGACGTGAGCGACCGCCAGGCCTTCGCCGACGTGGTCACCGGCATCGAGCGCCAGGACGGCCGGCTCGACATCCTGGTGAACAATGCCTACTCGATGGTCGGCGCCACGATCGTCGACTCCAGCGAGGACGACTGGCACTCGAACTTCCGCGTCACGCTCGACGGCACCTTCCATGGCATCCAGGCGGCGTTCCGCGTGATGGAATTCCAGCGCGGCGGCGCCATCGTGAACGTCTCCTCGGTGTGCGGGCTGCTCGGCTCGATGTACACCGCCGCCTACGGCGCGGCGAAGGCCGGCGTGCTGAGCCTGACGCGCACCGCGGCGCTCGAGGGAGCTGCGCACAACATCCGCGTCAACGCGGTGGTGCCGGGCGTGGTGATGACGCCGGGCACGGAAGCCGCGATCCCGACGCGCGAGGCGCAGCTGGCGACCGCCGCGGGCGTGCCGCTGCGGCGCATCGCCGAACCGCTGGAGCTGGCCAACGCGATCCTTTTCCTGGCCTCCGACGAAGCCTCCTACATCACCGGCACGCAGCTCGTGGTGGATGGCGGCAAGACCTGCGAGCTGGCGACCGGCGCCGCCTCGATGAACGAATTCGACGTGACCTGACGGGGGCTGCATGAGCGCATCCACCGACCTCCTGGCCCGTATCGAGCGCCTCGAGTCCACCGAGGCCATTCGCCAGCTCGCCGCGCGCTATTCGCTGTCGCTCGACATGCGCGACCTCGATGCGCACGTGAACCTGTTCGCGCCCGATATCCGCGTCAGCCGCGAGAAGACCGGGCGCGCGCACCTCAAGCGCTGGCTCGACGACACCCTGCGGCTGCAGTTCACCGGCACCTCGCACCACATCGGCAACCACATCATCGAGTTCGACGACGCCGATCACGCGCACGGCGTGGTGTATTCCAAGAACGAGCACGAGACCGGGCCCGAGTGGGTCATCATGCAGATGCTGTACTGGGACAACTACGAGCGCGTCGACGGCACGTGGTATTTCCGCCGCCGCCTGCCGTGCTACTGGTACGCCACCGACCTCAACAAGCCGCCGATCGGCGACAGGAAGATGCGCTGGCCCGGCCGCGAGCCCTACGACGGCGCGTACCACGAACTGTTTCCCTCGTGGAAGGAATTCTGGGCCAATCCGCCGACCAGCGACGAGCCCGAAGTCGCCGCCCCCGCGCCGGTCGGCGAGTTCCTCAAGCGCATGCGCCGCACCACGGCGGAGCCGCGCATCCGCGTACGCTGACATCCCGCGGCCGTCGCTGCGGCGGCCGCGCCCCTTGCGCTACCTGATCACAGGAGTCCTGTTTCCATGACCGCAAAGCTGTTCGAGCCCGTGCAACTCGGCGACATCCAGCTCGCCAACCGCGTCGTGATGGCGCCGATGACGCGCAGTCGCGCCGGCCCGGGCGACGCGCCCACCGCACTGAACGTCGAGTACTACCGCCAGCGCGCCAGCGCCGGGCTGATCGTCAGCGAGGGTGTGCAGCCCAGCGCCAACGGCAAGGGTTACTGCCGCACGCCGGGCCTCCATACCGACGCGCAGGTGGCCGGCTGGAGGGCCGTGACCGACGCGGTGCACGCCGAGGGCGGGCGCATCGTCGCGCAGCTCATGCATTGCGGGCGCGTGGGCAGCCACCTGAACAAGGATCCCGGGGCCGAGACCGTGGCCCCGTCGGCGCTGCGCGCCAAGGGCCAGATCTACACCGATGCCGCCGGCATGGTGGATCTCGACGAACCGCGTGCGCTGCGCCTCGAGGAGATCCCCGGCGTGATCGGCGAATACCGCCATGCCACGCAATGCGCGCTGAAGGCGGGCTTCGACGGCGTGGAGCTGCACTGCACCAGCGGCTACCTGCCGGCGCAGTTTCTCTCCACCGGCACCAACCAGCGCAGCGATGCCTACGGCGGCGGCGTGCACAACCGCGTGCGCTTCGTGCTCGAGGTGCTGGAGGCGATGACGGCGGTGGCCGGCAGCGGCCGCGTCGGCATGCGCATCTGCCCCGGCAATCCGTTCAACGACCTGCACGACGACAACCCGCACGAGACCTTCGCGACGCTGCTCGATGCGGTGAGCCCGATGCGGCTCGCCTACCTGCACGTGATCCGCTCGCCGCGCCGGAGCCTGGACGCCTTCGCGCTCGCGCGTGAGCACTTCCGCGGGCCGCTGATCGTCAACGACAGCTTCGACCGCGCTGCGGCCGACCGTGTGCTCGACGCGGGTGAGGCCGCGGCGGTGTCCTTCGGCCGCTCCTACATCGGCAACCCCGACCTGGTGCGGCGCCTGCGCGACGGGCTGCCGCTGGCGGACTTCGACCTCGCGACGCTGTACACGCCGGGCCCGAAGGGCTACACGGACTATCCCGCCGCTTCCTGAGAGCCCTGCGCGGGGCTGCCCCGGCGCGGCCCCGCGCACTCACCGATACCGTTTGCCCTTCCCGCGTCGGGCGGTCTATGCTCAGTACCGTATCGTCTGCAGCCGCACGAACCAACTACAAGAAACCTGTGGGAGACACGCCATGAAAGCACCGTTCCGGCGCTCTTTGCTCTGTGCCTCGATCATCGCGACCCTGGCGCCCGCCGCCCTGGCGCAGATCCAGCTCGAAGAGATCATCGTCACCGCCACCAAGCGCACCGCGAGCCTGCAGGACGTGCCGATTTCCGTGAACGCGGTATCGGGCATGAAGATGGAACAGGTCGGCATCACCAACCTCGAGAAGCTGACCGCCTACGTGCCGAACTTCTCGATGAACCAGACCGGGATTTCCTCGGCGATCACGGTGCGCGGCATCAGCTCGGGCATCAACCAGTCCTTCGAGCAGTCCGTCGGCATGTACAACGACGGCGTCTACTTCGGCAAGGCGCAGCTGACGCGCCTGCCGCTGTTCGACATGGAGCGCGTCGAGGTGCTGCGCGGCCCGCAGCCGATCCTGTTCGGCAAGAACAGCATCGCCGGCGCCGTGAGCCTGATCACCGCGAAGCCCAGTGACGAGCTCGAGGGCTCGGCACAGGTGCTGTACGAACCCGACGCCGACGAGCAGGACTACCGCTTCGTGGTCAGCGGCCCGCTCGACCGAAACGCTGAGCGGCCGCCTGTCGGTGCTGTACCGCGAGATCGACGGCTGGGTCGAGAACGCCGCGCTCGACGACCGCGACGAGACGCAGGAAGAGGAACAGGTCGTGCGCCTCGGCCTGCACTGGCAGCCCACCGACGAGCTGGGCATCCGGTTCAAGTACGAGAATGCGCAGTTCGACACCGAGGGGCGCAACATCGAGCTCGTGAACGACATCGTCGGCGAGTGGCTGCCGCCGGGCACCGGCACGTCGTACCTGACGGCGCTGCCGCGCTTCGTCGCCAACCTCAATGCCCTGATCGATGCCGGCGTGCGCACCGGGCCCGAAGATCACGGGCTTCGTGCCCGACGACGGCGAGTACAACGACAAGCGCACGGCCGGCCCCTGGGACACCAGCGAGAACGACGTCGACAATTTCCTGCTCGACGCGAACTACGAGTGGTGCGACCACACGCTGAATTTCGTGACCGGCTACGTCGAGTACGAAACCGGCGAGACCTACGACATCGACTACACCGCCGCGCCGATACTCGACAACAGCGCGTTGTCGGAGGACTACGACCAGTTCAGCCAGGAAATCCGGCTGACCTCGCCGGGCGGCGAGACCCTGGACTACATCGTGGGTGCCTTCTACCAGGACAGCAGCCTCGATTTCGGCGACGTGATCAACGTGCCGACCGACAGCCTGCTGCGCCTGCTGGCGAATCCCTTCGCGGGCATCAGCACCCGCCGCGTGTTCGAGCAGGACACGGAGGTGTGGGCCGCCTTCGGGCAGGCGACCTGGAACGTCACCGAGGCGTGGCGCCTGATCCTCGGCGCGCGTTATACGCAGGAGGACAAGGACGGCTACCGCAAGCAGGCCCATTTCGACACGGCCGGCCTCGAGGTTCCGGCCACGGATCCGCGCTCCGGCCTGTACAACGCGCTCTGGGGGCGGCTCGCCATCGAGCCCAACGAACTCGAGGACAGCCGCAGCGAGGACGCCTTCACGCCGCAGCTGATCGTGCAGTGGGATGCCACCGGGGACCTGATGCTCTACGCGAGCTACGTCGAGGGCTTCAAGTCGGGCGGCTACGACAACCGTTCCAATGCCCACCCCGACCCGGCCGTCGTGGTGCCCGGTACCGGCCCCAACGTGATCGGCGCCTGGGAGTTCGACAAGGAAGAGGCGTCCAGCTTCGAGCTGGGCTTCAAGGCCACGCTGGCCGATGGCGTCGCCGAGCTGAACGGCGCGCTGTTCTACACCGAGTACGACGACCTGCAGACCTCGGTGTTCGACGGCGTGGTGGGCTTCAACGTGCAGAACGCCGGCAAGGCGACCACGCAGGGCATGGAGCTCGACGGACGCTGGATGCTGCACGAGTACTTCACGCTCTCGGGCTCGCTCGGTTACCTGGATTTCGAGTTCGACGACTTCGACGTGGCGCAGTGCTGGTTCGGGCAGGCGCAGCTGGAGCCCGAGCGCGTGACCAACGCGGCGCTGTCACAGTGCGACGCCAGCGGCGAGCGCAAGGAGTTCACGCCGGAATGGAAAGGCGTGGTGACGGCGGACTTCAACTACCCGGTCACGGATGCGCTGGAACTGCGCGCGATGGTGGACCTGCAGTACACCGACGAGTACCTGTGGACGCCGCAGCTCGACCCGCGCAGCCAGCAGGATGCCTTCACCAAGGTCAATGCGCGCATCGCGCTGGCCGAGAGCAGCAGCGACACCTGGGAGGTCGCGCTGATCGGCAGCAACCTCACCGACGAGCGCACGCATACCTATGGTGGCACGGGCGTGCTGGCCGGCACGCTGACCGGCGGTACGGGGATGGCGTATTACGCCTTCACCGACCGGCCGCGCAGCTACGCGCTGCAGGGCACCTACCGCTTCTGAGCGGTTTTGCAGGGTTGCGCGTGTAGGTCGGGCTGTAGGTCGGGCTTCAGCCCGACAAGGGTTCGGCCACGCCGAACCCGCCACGTCAGGTTCACCAGTCGGCATGAATGCCGACCTACAAGCCCTGTGGGTCGCCATTCATGGCGACAGCAGCATGCGGCAAGGCACCAGTCGGCATAAATGCCGACCCACACCGAATGCCGACCTACACGCGCATCAGCTGCCCGCCATCCACGTTCAGGATGTGCCCGGTGATCCAGCTCGCCTCGTCGGAGAGCAGGAACAGCACGGCATCGGCCATGTCCTGCGGCTGGCCGAGGCGCGCCAGCGGCATGGTCTTGATCATCTGCTGCGCGTATTCGCCGGCGGTCTTCTGCAGCGCGCTGGTCTCGGTGGGGCCGGGCGCGATCGCGTTGATGCGGATGCCGCGCGGGCCGAGCTCGCGCGCCAGCGAGGTGGTGATGCCGTTCATGGTGAGCTTGGCGACGCCGTAGTAGCCCGCGTTCATCCACGCCGCGGTCGAGGACTGGTTCACGATGGCGGCACCCGGGCGCTTCTCCAGGTACGGCAGCGCGGCGCGCGTCATGATCAGGCAGCCGTGTGCGTTCACGCGCATGAACTTCTCGAGGTAGGCCAGGTCGACGGTGAGATAGCCAGCCTTGAGCATGTCGCCGAAGATCGCGGCGTTGTTCACCAGGTAGTCGATGCCGCCGAAGGCGGTGGCCGCCGCCTCGGCGCAGGCCTTCGCCGAGGCCTCGTCGCTCACGTCCGTGCGCACGAACAGCGCCTCGCCACCCCTGGCGCGGATGGCCGCCGCGACGCGCTCGCCGCCCTCCGCGTTCAGTTCCGCCACCACCACTTTCATGCCGCGCGCCGCGAAGGCGTTGGCATAGCCCTCGCCGATGCCGCCGCCCGCGCCCGTGACGATCGCGACCTTGCCCGTAAAATCCATTGCGTTCTCCTTTTCCAGAGGGTTGTCGTGGTTTCAGTGCTTGCGGCGCCGGTAGCGCAGGATGCAGGGATCGGAGGGGCGCAGGATCAGCGAGGGCATGATCTCCCTGTACTCGCCCGGCGGCCCCGCGAGCTCGAACTCGAATTCCTTCAGCAGCGTGCCGAAGATGGTCTTCACCTGCAGGATCGCGAAGGCGTTGCCGACGCACTTGCGCTGGCCACCCCCGAAGGGGATGTAGGCGAAGACGTTCTCGGGTTCCGGCCGATGCGGGTCGAAGCGCTCCGGGTCGGGGAAGTACTGCGGCAGCCGGTGCGCGACGTAGGGCGAGAGCATCACGTTCTTGCCCGCCTCGATCAGGTAGTCCTTGTAGTGGAAGTCCTGCATCACGCGCCGGCACAGCGCGTTCAGCGGCGGGTGCGCGCGCAGGATCTCGCGGATGAAACCCTCCATGAGCGGCAGCTTGCGCAGCGCGCGGAAGCTCAACTCGGTCTCCGTCGCGAACAGCTGGTCGACCTCGGCGGTCACCTCGGCCGCGTACTCCGGGTAGCGCGCCAGTTCCACCAGGGTCCAGGCGGCGGTGTTCGCGCTGGTGTGATGCCCGGCGAACATGAACCAGACCACCATGCCGGCGACCTGCTCGTCGCTGAGGTGGCTGCCGTCCAGCAGGGTGGCGTCCATGTAGACCTGCAGCAGGTCGTCGTGGGTCTCGCCCGCGTTGCGGCGGCGGTTGATGCGCTCGATGATGAGGTCGCCGAGCGCCTTGCGCGCCCGGTCGCGACGGTCGTAGACGGCCTTCTGCTGCGCGTGGTCCACGGTGCCGGCGGCATCGGCAGCCGCGCCGAGGTCATGGTAGTGGCGCGCGAACTCGTCGGTCAGCGAGTAGCGGAATTCGGCACCCAGCAGGCAGTGCGTGGAGGTCTTGATCGTGAGGTCCGCGAAGGCCTCGTAGAAGTCCATCTCGCCCGTCGTCGCCCCAGCCGGCAACCCAGTCCTCGACCTCCCTGGCCACGATCGGCGCGTAGTAGTTGAGGCGCTCGGCGCGCAGGCCCTTGGCGTGCATCTTCAACTGCTGGCGCTCGACCTCGATCGGGGCGCCGTACTGCACGCCCGGGCCGAAGATCGGCACCATGTACTGGTAGGCGGCCGGGGCGCTCAGCTGCTCGTCGGGGGCGCGGAACACGGCTTCGTGTGCTTCGGGGCCCACCATCAGCACGGTGCGCATGCCGCCCTGGTCGAACTCGCAGACCTCGCCGCACTCGCGGAAGGCGCGCTGCAGGAAAAAGGCCGGGTGGGCGCAGAATTCCTCGAAGTGGCCCCGGCCGGGAACCGCGCCGCTGACGACGGGGATCGGGCGATACCGGCTCGCTTCGCTGCTCTGGCTCATGGTGGCTGCCCTCTCGCAAAAAAGATTGGTGATGAATTGTTTTTATACTACGGCAAGCCGGTTACCATGACAATAGTGGCGCCAGCAGGAGAAAAACGGCAATGGAATCGTACCGGCACCTGAGCAGCCCGATCCGCATCGGCGCGATGACGCTCAGGAACCGCATGGTCATGTCGGCCATGACCACCAACTACGGCAGCGCGGACTTCGAGGTGACCGAGCGGCTGATGCGCTACCACGAGGCGCGCGCCCGCGGCGGCGTGGGACTGATCACGGTGGAGATGTGCTCCGTCGACGTCGCCCAGCGCTACCAGCCGCAATCGCTCAGCCTCGGGGATGACCGCTTCATCGCCGGGCACCGCGAGCTGGTCGCACGGGTGCATGCCCACGGCGCGCGCATCCAGCCGCAGATCTCCCATCCCGGTCCCGAATCGATGACCGACCCGGTCGGGCCCTCGGTCAACGTGAATGCCGGCACCGGCTGGCCGAGCCGGGTGCTGGAGCGCGAGGAGATCGAGCGCATCGTCGCGCAGTACGGCGATGCCGCCGTGCGCGCCCGCGAGGCCGGCTACGACGGCATGGAACTGCACGCCGCGCACGGCTACATGCTGCTCGGCAGCTTCCTGTGCCCGGTGCGCAACCGCCGCGAGGACGAGTACACCGGCGCCACGGTGGAGGGACGCACGCGCCTGCTGCTGCGCGTGATCCGCCACATCAAGGAGCGCGCCGGTGCGGATTTCCCCATCACGCTGCGCATCTCCGGCAACGAGGATGCCTTCGACGGGCGCGAGCTGAACGACACGCAGCTGATCGCGCCGCTGCTGGAGCAGGCCGGCATCGACGCCTTCCAGGTGAGCGGCGGGGTCTCGCACGACAAGATCGTGGCGCAGATCGTCTGCGGCTCGCAGTATCGCGACGGCTACAACACCGCCGTGGCCGCGGCGGTGCGCAAGGTCGTGAACGTGCCGGTGATGGTGGTCGGGCGCATCCACGACCCGGCCCTCGCCGAGAAGATCATCGCCGACGGCGACGCCGACATGGTGGCGATGGCGCGACCGCTGCTCGCGGACCCGGAGCTGCCCGCGAAAGTGCTCAGCGGACGCACGAACGAGATCCGCCGCTGCCTGTCGTGCCAGAACTGCATCGACTCGATGCTGATCGCGCCCTTCGACGCCAACATGAACTGCGCCGTCAATGCGCAGAGCGGGCGCGAAGCCGAGCTCGCGATCAACGCCGGCCGCCGCGCGCAAGCGCGTGCTGGTCGTCGGCGGCGGGCCGGCGGGCATGGAGGCCGCGCGCGTGGCGGCGCTGCGCGGCCACGCGGTGCGCCTGGTCGAGCGCGGCGGGCGGCTCGGCGGCTCGCTGTTCCATGCCTCGATCGTGCACGCGGGCAACCAGCGCCTGCTCGACTACCTGCTCGGCGAGATGAGGCGCCTGCCGGTCACGGTGGAGCTGGGTCGCACGCTGGCGCCCGGGGAGTGCGCAGATGCCGACGCGGTGGTCGTGGCGACGGGCGCAAGGATGGTCCGACCGGTGATCCCCGGAATGGAGGCGGCGCACGTCTACGACGCGACCGAGGTGCGCGGCTGGTTCGCGGGCACGCTTTCGGCCGACGAGGCGGCGCGCTGGCCTGCGCTGCTGAAGCTGCTCGGCCGGCACGTGATGCCGCGCGTGCAGCCGTGGCTGCGCCCGGGCCATGTGCGCGCGGCGAGCCGGCACTTCCTGCCGCTCGGCAAGCGCGTGTGCGTGATCGGTTCGGACCTGCCCGCGGTGGAGCTCGCCGATTTCATCGCGCACCGCGGCCGGCGCGTGAGCCTCATCGCCGAAGCAACAGTGGTTCGCACAGGACGTCGGGCCCAAGCGTCGCCAGGAGCAGTTGAGCGCGCTCGACCGCCTCGGCGTCGAGGTGCTCGGCGGCGTGCGGCTGACCGGCATCGACGCCGATGCCGTGCGCTTCGAGTACGGCGGCCGCGCGGGCAGCGTGCCCGCGGACACGGTGATCATCGCCGGCGACCCGGCGCCCGACACGAGCTTCGCCGATGCGCTGGCCGGGCGCGTCGGGGAGATCCACGCCATCGGCGATTGCACCGGCCCCGGGCTGCTGCGCAAGGCCGTGGAGGATGGCATGCGCGCAGGAGTCGCCGTGTGAGGGCGGCCCTGGCCGACCAAAAATACCATTGCTACAGAATGTTTTATGTTGATCGAGCCTCTAGCATTGGGAGGTGACAACAACAGTGCATCAAGAGGAGAACAACATGGCAATCCGCAAACGCAGTTTCGCGCCGGCCGTGCTGGCGCTGGCCATAGCCGGTGCCGGCGCGCCGTGGGCGCAGGCCCAGGACGACGGGTCGCGGGGCGCGGCGCTCGAGGAGATGATCGTTACCGCCGAACGCCGCGAGGCCTCGCTGCAGGACACGCCGATCTCGGTGCTGGCATTCGGGGCCGACAGTCTCGAGAAGCTGAACGTCGATGACCTCGGCGACCTCCAGTTCAGCGTGCCGAACCTCTTCATGCGCCAGTTCCCGAACAGCCAGGCCTCGCTGCGCACCTACATGCGCGGCGTGGGCAACAACGACGTCGGCATGTCCACCGACCCCAGCGTCGGCGTCTACATCGACGGCATCTACATGGCCCGTTCGATCGGTCTCGGCAGCGAGGTCGCCAGCCTGGAGCGGATCGAGGTGCTGCGCGGTCCGCAGGGCAGTCTCTATGGCCGCAATACCATTGGCGGCGCGATCAACATGATCACCGCCAAACCCAGGGGCGAGTGGGGCTTCAAGGGCGGATTGAGCGCGGGCGACCGCGACTACGTCAAGGCGCGCGCCGAGGTCGACACGCCGCGCGCGGCGGGTTTCGCCGCCAAGCTGAGCCTGCTGAGCTCGGAGAAGGACGGCTGGATCGAAAACGAGGGCAAGGGCCCGAACTTCGGCGACAACGACAGCGCGGCCGGGCGTCTGGCGATCAACTGGTCGCCGACCGACAACTTCAGCGCCGACTACGCCTACGACTACTCCGATGTCGATTCCGGGACGATCTACTACCAGAACATCGGTCCCTCGCTGTTCGGTTTCGAAAGCGTTCCCTTCAACGCTGACCGCCAGGACAGCGTGACGCCCCGCGTGCCCTTCGAGGAGAGCAATGTCGAGGTCGGCGGCCACTCCCTGACGCTCGCCTGGGAAATCAGCGAGGACCTGACGTTCAAGTCGCTGACCGGCTACCGCGAGGTCGAGCAGGACATCTACCAGGACTACGGCGCCAACCCCGTCACCACGCGGCTCTTCGCCAATGCGCCGTTCCTGAACGAGCAGGACCAGTTCTCGCAGGAGTTCCAGCTGCTCGGCAACCTGATGGACGGGGGGCTCGAGTACGTGCTCGGCGCCTATTACTTCGAGGAAGAGGGCGACGAGGATACGATCGATTACATCACCCTGCCGCTCGCCTACTACCCGCCGTATCCGCCCGACATGACCCTGAACGAGTTCGAGCTGCCGCGGCGCGTCAGCACGGCGAAAAACGACGCCACCGCGCTCTACGGGCACTTCACCTGGACTCCCGCGGCGCTGGAGCAGCTCCACCTGACGCTCGGCGTGCGCTACAGCGAGGACGAGCGCGAGATCGAGACCGCGCAATCCGTGGCTGGTTTCCAGTTCTTCTCGGCGCAGGCCGACGACACCTGGGACAACACCAGCACCGACTTCACGGTGTCCTATGACATCACCGACGACGTCAACGTCTACGGCAAGTACGTCGAGGGCTACAAGACCGGCGGCTTCAACATTCGCGGCACGTCGGTGGTGGCGGCGACCACCCCGGTCAGCGAGGAGACGGTCGGCACCTGGGAGGCGGGGATCAAGTCGCAGTTCCTCGATGACCGCGTGCGCCTGAATGCCGCGGTGTTCACCAGCGACTACGAGGACATCCAGCTGTCCTTCGCCGCGATCGGCGACCCGACCAACACGGTGCTGTACAACGCCGGCAAGGCGACCATCGACGGCGCGGAGCTCGACCTGACGGCGCTGATCACCGACAGCCTCCTGCTGACGCTCGGTTACGGCTACCTCGACGCGAGCGTCGACGAGGTCATCGACCCCGCCACCGGCGCAAACCTCGTGAACACCGCGAAGTACGCGCTGCCGAGCGCGCCGGAAAATTCGTTCACGGCCGACCTCGACTACACCTTTCCGTCATTCGGCTACGGCGAGCTCGTGCTCAACGTGAACTACTCCTCGATCGACGAGTCCGAGTTCGTGTCGACGCCGACGTTCGGCTACAACATCCCCGAATACGACCTGTGGAACGCGCGGCTCACGCTGCGCGAACTCTGTCTCGGCGAGGGCCGCGCCGCCGTGGCCGTCTGGGGCAAGAACCTCGCCGACGAGGAATACCTGCTCGACGGCATCGAGAGCTTCCCGTGGTCACAGATGGTCGCGCCCTTCGGCGAGAGCCGCACCTGGGGCGTGGACGTGACCTACGAGTTTTGAGGAACCAGGATTTCATCCGGTGGCGCGCTGCGTCCCCGGATGAAACGCTTTCGGAGCAGCCATGGCCAGACCTGCAGTGATCACGGAACCCGTCGAACTCGGACGCCAGGCGGCGAAGAGCAAGGCGACCCAGGACAAGATCATCAACGCGGTGATCGCGCTTGATCCGCGAAGGCGGCTTCGCCGCGGCGAGTTCCACGCGCATCGCGCGCAAGGCGGGAGTGTCCTGGGGTGCGGTGCAGCACCACTTCGGCGGCAAGCACGAGATCCTCGAACAGGTGCTGGCGCGCTCGCACGAGAAATTCGACGAGTCGATGTCGGGCGAGGAGTTCGCGCGCGGCTCGCTGGAGAAGCGCGTGGAGCGCTTCATCAACGCGGCGTGGGAGCATTACCGCGGCGACGAGTACATGGCGACGCTGGAAATCCTGCTGGCGAGCCGTGCCGAGGCCGGCGGCGGCGCCAGCATCAAGCTGAACCACCACTCGCACCTCGCGCTGTGGCGGCGCATCTTCCATGACTGCCCGCTCACGGACCGCGCCATGCAGGAAGCGATCTACACCACGCACTGCATGCTCACGGGCTACGTGATCGAGGTGGTGCTGGAGCCCGAATTCTTCGACGTGAAGCGCCACCTGCAGCGCCTGCGCCGGATCCTGCTCGCGATGCTCACCGAGAGCTGAGTGCCGCGCGCGATCAGGGAGACCGGCGGAGTGAATGCATGAGCGACACCGATCGATCACGCCGTCGCGTGCTGGCGGGCCTGGGCCTGGCGGGCCTGGCGGCCGGCGTGGGCTGTGAACCGCGCGCGCCCGCCGCCAGCGGCGAGGTGCGCGCCTGGGACCGCACCGCCGACGTGGTGATCGCCGGCTCCGGCGCTGCTGCCATCAGTGCGGCCATCGAGGCGCGCGCGGCGGGTGCCGAGGTGCTGGTGCTGGAGCGCCTGCCCAAGCTGGGCGGCTCCTCGGCGATGTCCGGCGGGGTGTGCTACATGGGCGGCGGCACGCCGCTGCAGAAGGCGCTGGGCTTCGAGGACAGCGTCGAGGCGATGCACGATTTCATCGTCGCGGCGGGCGGCCTGCATCCCCGGCTCGACAAGATCGCGCTCTACTGCGAGGGCAAGCCTCGAGCACTTCCAGTGGATGGTCGACCACGGCGTGCGCTACATCGAGAAGTTCAGCCAGGAAAAGGAACTGCCCTACGACGACTCCTCGCTCTATTACTCGGGCTGCGAGCTGGCGCACCCGTGGCGCGACATCGCGCGTCCGGCACCGCGCGGCCACGTGCCCGCGGTGATGGGGCACACCGGCGGGCGCGCGATGATGGAGGCGCTGCTCGCGGCGGCGCAGGCCGCCGGCGTGAAGATGGTGACCGGCGTGTCCTGCGAGCGCCTGGTGCGCGAGAGCGACGGGCGCGTGACGGGCATCCAGTTCACCGAGAACGGGGTCACGAAATCGGCGCGCGCGCGCCGCGGCGTGGTGCTCGCCTGCGGCGGGTTCATCCACAACCGCGAGATGGTGCGCCGCTACGCGCCGGAGCTCTACGAGTGCTCCACGCCATGGGCGAATGCGGGGGATCTGGGCATCGGCATCCAGATGGGCATGGGCGTGGGCGCGGCGGCCGTGCGCATGCACCAGGGCTTCGCGATCCTGCCGGTCTATCCGCCCGAGCGCGTGATCAAGGGCATCGTGGTCAACGCGCGCGCGCAGCGCTTCATTGCCGAGGATTCGTACTACGCGTGCATCGGCCACGAGACCGCCTACGCGCAGCACGGCAAGGCCTTCCTCGTGACCGACGCCGACTGCAGCTACGATCCGGGCGATTTCCGCATGCCGCTGCTCGCCGAGGCCGCGAGCATCGAGGAGCTCGAGGCGGCAGGCGGCTTCGTCGCCGGCACGCTGGCGCACACGGTCGCGACGTACAACGCGGCCGCCGCGCGCGGCGAGGACCCGCTGCTGCACAAGCACCCGAAGTTCCTCGCGCCGCTCGCGAAGGCGCCGTTGCGACTCTACGAGCTCGACGTCACGCGCGCGTTCTGCTGTTCGCACACCTTCGGCGGGCTCGAGACCACGGTGGACTCGCAGGTGCTCGATGTCTTCGGCAGCGTGATCCCGGGGCTCTATGCCGCCGGGCGCACCACCGCCGGCCTGCCCACCGCGCCGTACATCGCCAGCGGCATATCGGTTGGAGACTGCACGTTTTTCGGACGACGCGCCGGCCGCCACGCGGCCAGGGAGACGGCGTGATGAACAGGGTGCGGATCGCGGGCGTGGCGCTGGCGCTGCTGAGCGGCCTGGCGATGGCGGAGATGCCCGCAGGCGATGCCGGGCGCGGGCGCGTGGTGTTCGGTTCCTGTCGCACCTGTCACTGGCCCGAGCAGGGCGCCGGTCACCAGAACGGCCCGTCGCTGTGGAACATCTTCGGCCGCAAGGCCGGTACGCAGGAAGGCTTCGCGTATTACTCGCAGGCGCTGCGGGACTCCGGTCTCGTCTGGACACCGGAATACCTCGACGCCTGGCTCGCCAATCCGACGACGTTCATGCCGGGCACCACGATGATGACGCCCGGGGTACCGGATCCGCAGCGCCGTGCCGATCTGATCGCCTACCTGCAGCGCTTTCGCGAATAGCGCCGGCACCCGTGGGTTCGGCTTCAGCCGAACATCGTCCGGCTGAAGCCGGACCTACGCGGACATTGTCCGGCTGAAGCCGAACCTACACGAACATCGTCCGGCTGAAGCCGGACCTACACGGACAATGTCCGGCTGAAGCCGGACCTACGTGGACAGGTTTCCATGCGCGAAATCCGCGACGCTGAACTTCATGATGTGCTCGATCCACCACTGCGGCGCCTGCGACATCAGCGTGTTGACGTCCCAGTAGTCGCGCCACAGCCGGATCATGTTGCCCTCGACTTCCATCACCGACACGAACGGCAGTGCGACCACTTCGCCGGTGTGGAAATGCCAGGTCTCGGTGTGCTCGACCATCACGGTGGAGCCTTGCGCGATCATGCGGTGGATCTCGTGCGTGAAGCGCTCCACCGGCTCGTGCCCGATGCGCAGCCGCATCGCCACTGCCTGCGGCCCGGTTGCCGCGGAATCCGGCACGGGCACGTCGACGTATACGCCGTCGGCGGCGAAATAGCGCCCGACCGCGTCGTAGTCGCGCGCGACGTAGACCTCGTTCCAGAAACGCGTGACCAGATCCTTGTTGGCGGCCTGCTGTGACATGTGCTGTATATGCCCCGGGGTGATGATGCGGCGAGGGTAGGGCGCACCGGCGGCGGGCGGCAAGTTACGGAACGGCAAGCCGCGCGCTGAGCGCTTTGGTCAGCCGCCGCGCGACGCCGCGGTCACTGATCCGCGCACCGCGCCGCCCTATACTCGTTGCACCACTCGGGCGACCCGCACGGAGAACAACCATGAAACTCGGACTGCAACTCGGATACTGGCAGAAGCACCCCACGCCGCGGTTCATCGAACTGGCGCAGGTCGCGGAGAGCCTGGGCTTCGATTCCGTGTGGACCGCGGAGGCCTACGGGTCGGACTGCTTCACGCCGCTGGCGGCGATCGCGGCCTCGACGAAGCGAATCCGGCTCGGCACCGGCGTGATGCAGATCTCCGCGCGCACGCCGACCTGTGCCGCGATGACCGCGCTCACGCTGGATCACATCTCCAACGGGCGGCTGATCCTCGGTGTCGGCGTGTCGGGGCCGCAGGTGGTGGAGGGCTGGTACGGACAGCCGTTCACGAAGCCGCTGGAGCGCACGCGCGAGTGGATCCAGATCTTCCGCCAGGTGATCGCGCGCGAGGAGCCCGTCGAGTTCCACGGCGAGCAGTACGACCTGCCGTGCAAGGACGGCATGGGGCTCGGCAAGCCGCTGAAGAGCATCACGCACCCGCTGCGCAAGCGCATTCCCGTGGTCCTGGGTGCCGAGGGGCCGAAGAACGTCGCGCTCGCGGCCGAGGCCTTCGACGGCTGGCTGCCGATCTTCTGCTCGCCGTACAAGATGGACATCTTTGCCGACAGCCTGCAGGCGGCAGGCCCGGATTTCGAGATTGCGGCGATGGTGAATCTCGCGATCCACGACGACCTGCAGCAGGCGCTGGTGCCGGGCAAGTGGACCATGGCGCTGTATCTCGGCGGCATGGGCGCCAAGGGCATGAACTTCCACAAGAACCTGCTGGGGCGCATGGGCTACGCCGACGACGCGCAGAAGATCCAGGACCTGTTCCTCTCCGGACGCCAGCAGGAGGCGGTCGATGCGGTCCCCGATGCGCTGGTCGACGAGATCTCGCTGCTCGGCCCGCAAGGCCGCATCCGCGAGCGCCTGCAGGACTGGAAGAAGACGCGCGTGACCTCGCTGCTGATCGGGCACAGCGGGGACTTCGACCTCACGGTCTCCAACATGGAGTTCCTGGCGAAGGAACTGCTGTAGGTCGGCATTTGTGGGTCGGCATTCATGCCGACAGGTGCCGTGTAGGATGCAGCTGTCGCCATAAATGGCGACCCACACATGAATGGCGAGCCACAGGGCTCAGATGAGATTGCGGCTGGCGAGCTCGTCCTTGGCGTAGGCGTAGAAGATCGGGGCGGCGATCAGCCCCGGGATGCCGAAGGCGGCTTCCATCACCAGCATGGCCAGCAGGATCTCCCAGGCGCGCGCCTGGATGTGGCTGCCCACGATGCGCGCGTTCAGGAAGTACTCGAGCTTGTGGATCACCACCAGGTAGAGCAGCACGCCGAGCGCGAGGAACAGCGACTGGCTGAGCGCCACGACACAGATCGCGGTATTCGAGATCAGGTTGCCGAGGATGGGGATCAGCCCGGCCACGAAGGTGATCAGGATCAGCGTCTTCGTGAACGGCAGCTCGACGCCGAGCAGCGGCATCACCACCACGAGGAACACGGCGGTGAGCGCCGTGTTGATGGAGGAGATCCAGAACTGCGCGAACACGACGCGGCGAAAGGCGTCGCTCAGCCGTATCGCGCGCTCGGCCAGGCAGCGGGCTAGCGGTGCCGAGCCGTGGCGCGAGCTTGCGGCCTCGAGTGACAGCAGTGCACCGACCACCATGCCGAGCAGGATGTGCGCCATCGCGCGGCCGAAGCCGGTGCCGGCCACCTGGAAGAACTGGGCGTTGTCCTGCAGCCAGGTCACGACCGCGCTGCGCAGCGCGTCGGCGTCCGCCGGCACGTATCCGAGCAGCCACGCGGGCAGGCGATCGCGCGAGTTGTCGATGATCTCCGCCATGCGGTGCACCAGCACCGGCACGCTCTCGCCGCTGTGGCGCAGGACGGAGCTCAGGCTCACGGCCGCCAGCGCGATCAGCGCAATCACCACGGTGGCGATCAGCGTGACCGCGACCAGTCGTGCTCTCTCATGGCCGAACACCGGCAGGCGCAGCAGCGGCACCAGCAGGTGCACCAGCGCATAGACCAGCAATCCCGCGAGCAGCGAGGGCAACAGGTCCAGCTCCAGCGTCAGCAGCAGCGCGGCGGCGAAGAGCACGCAGGTGACGAGTTCGAGGCGAGGCGTGATGGCGTTATTCATGTCTGCGGCGGAGCTTGCGTGCGCCCGGGGTGCGCGTCAAGCGTGTTCGGGTTCACCGGTCCCGCGAAATCCAGCTTCGCCATCAGGATGCCGCGGCGGAAATCGAGCATGTGCTTTTCGGCCCACTGCGCGGCCGTGTCGGGATCGTTGGCGAGAATTGCCTCGTGGATGCGCCGGTGCGACTCGAGGATGCGCCGACCGGGCTTGAGGCGCTCGATCACCGGGCGGAAGGCCGGGTAGAACAGCTGGTTCAGCGGCTGGCGCGCCAGCAGCAGGGCGTGGTTGCCGGTCGACTGCGCGACCAGGTCGTGGAACTCGATTTCGGCCTCCAGGAGTTCCTCGTCGTTGTCCATCGCCGCGGCCGTGCGCTCGAGGTTGATCGCGAGACGGCGCTTGAAGTCCGCGTCGGCCGTGGCGCAGGCGAGGCGCGCCGCCAGCGGCTCCAGCCCCATCGAGACCTCCCACAGGTCCTTGAAGGTGACGCGGTGCATCTGCATCGCGGCGTTGACCGAGCGCGAGGCCGATTCCAGCGAAGGCAGGCGCACCTCGAGGCGCTTGCGCCCGGCGCGCCCCAGCAGGCCGCTCTGCTCGAGCAGCCGGATGGCCTCGCGCACCGTCGAGCGCGTCACGCCGAATTGCCCGGCCAGCGCGGTCTCGGTGGGCAGCAGCTTGCCGGCGGGGATGCGCCCGTCGAGGATCGCCTCGCGGATCTTTTCGCTCACGACCTGGTAGGCCGGGGCGCGCTTGAACGGCGTGAAGCCGAAGCCGGGGTTCTCTGACATGCGGCGGTTCCGAAAGCCCGCGCATCTGGTGGAAGCGCGATGGCGGAGCCGCGATACTGTCTGTTGTCCGACAATGTGTCAACGTCGGGGCTTGCGGCCGCGTCAGCGGCGCAGAGCGCGCCTGTGGGCCGGTGTCAGGCGTCGAGGGTGCGGCGAAAGCGTGTCAGCGCGAGCGTCGTCACCACCAGCAGGAACGAGCAGCAGCGAGCCGAGGTGTGGCGCGACCTCGGCGAATCCGGCGCCCTTCAGCATGATGCCGCGCACGATGCGCAGCATGTGCGTGAGCGGCAGCACCTCGCCGATGGCCTGCGCCCAGCCCGGCAGGCCGTGAAACGGGAACATGAATCCCGACAGCAGCATCGAGGGCATGAAGAAGAAGAACGTCATCTGCATCGCCTGCATCTGCGTTGCGCGCGACGGTCGAGATCAGGTAGCCGATCGTGGCCAGGCTGACGACGAACACGGCCACCATCGCGAACAGCAGCGGGTAGGAGCCCAGCATCGGCACCGCGAACATCCAGCGTGCGACCCCGAGCACGATCAGCACCTGTATCGCGCCCATGCCGATGTAGGGCAGCACCTTGCCGAGCATGATCTCCACCGGCGACACCGGCAGCGCCAGCAGGTTCTCCATGGTGCCGCGCTCCAGTTCGCGCGTGAGCGCCAGCGCCGGCATCATCACCATCGTCATGGTGAGGATCACGCCGAGCAGCCCGGGCACCGTGTTGTACTGCGCGATGCCCTCGGGGTTGTAGCTGCGGTGCGCGACCAGCTCGAACGGCGGCGCCCCCGCCTCGACGCCGGCCGGCGGCGAGGTGCTGGTGCGCGAGCGCAGCATGTGCGCGAGCTGTGTTGCCGCGGCCAGCGCGTTCGAGGCAGCGCCGGGTCGGTGGCGTCGGCCTCGCAGCAGCACCTGCGGGCGCTCGTTGCGCAGCAGCGCGCGCGTGAAGTCCTCGGGAATCGTGAGCACGAAGGTGACCTCGCCGCGCAGCGAGCTGCGCGGTCGCCCTCGGCCTGGCTGCGTGTTCTCGTGCACGATGCGGAAGTAGCCGGAATTCTCGAAGGCGTTGACGACGGCGCGGCTGTAGGCGCTGTGGTCCTGCACGAACACCGCGGTCGGCAGCTGCTTCGGGTCGGTGTTGATCGCGAAGCCGAACAGCACCAGTTCGGCGAGCGGCAGGCCGAGGATCATGCCGAAGGTCATGCGGTCGCGCCTGAGCTGGATGAACTCCTTGATCAGCACCGCGCCGATGCGCCGCAGCGAGAGCTGGCGCAACTGTGTCGCCAGGCGCGCGACGACAGCCCCGGCCTAGCGCGCATCGGATGCCCCGCGGCGGCGCTGCGCCGCCAGATGGATGAACAGGTCCTCCAGCGAGGTATTGCCTTCCTCGATCCAGTATCCGGCGCCGTCGACGCGCAGCGGCTCGATCGCGGCGAGCAGCGCCGCGCGGTCGGTGCCGGTCACGTGCAGGGTGTCGCCGAAGGGCGCGACCTGTTCCACGCCGGGCTGGCGCTCGAGCCGCGGGCGCAGCTCGCGCCACGCCGGGTCCCTGCACCGTGAAGGTGTGCAGTCCCGGCAGTGGCGAGCAACTCCGCGATGGTGCCGTCGGCGAGGATCTCGCCGTCCATGATGTAGACGATGCGGTGGCAGCGCTCGGCCTCGTCCATGTAGTGCGTCGAGACCAGCACCGTCACGCCGGAGTCGGACAGCGTGTGGATCGAGTCCCAGAACTCGCGCCGCGCCTGCGGATCGACGCCGGCCGTCGGTTCGTCGAGCAGCAGCAGTTTCGGTTCGTGCATCACGCAGGCCGCGAGCGCGAGGCGCTGCTTCCAGCCGCCGGAGAGCGCTCCGGCGAGCTGGTCGGCGGCGGTCGGCGAGACCGATGCGCTCCAGCGTTTCCTCGACCTTCTGCCGGCGCGGACGCAGGTCGTACAGGCGCGCGACGAAGTCGAGATTCTCCTCGGATCGTGAGGTCCTCGTAGAACGAGAACTTCTGTGTCATGTAGCCGGTCTGCAGCCGGATGTGCTCGGCGTCGCGCAGCACGTCGAAGCCGAGGCAGCTGCCGGCGGCAGCGTCGGGCCGCAGCAGCCCGCACAGCATGCGGATCGTCGTGGTCTTGCCGCTGCCGTTCGGCCCGAGGAAGCCCACGATCTCGCGCTCGCGCACGCGCAGGCTGATGTTGTCGACCACCGTCGTGGTGCCGAAACGCTTCGTCAGCCCGCTGACGTCGATGACGTTCATGAACGGGCCGGCGCCCCGAGCGTGATGTCTACGATCTGCCCGGGCGCGAGCCGGCGCGCCTCGCCGAGCAACTCGGCCTCGACCAGCACCACGAGCTTCTGCCGGCTTTCCACCGAGTAGATCACCGGCGGGGTGAACTCAGGGGCGCTGGCGATGAAGTTGACTCTCGCCTGGAGCCCGGCCGCGCAGCCGTCGCAGCCGAGCGCGAGGGTGTCGCCGACACGCACCTGGCTGAGCTGCGCCTGCGGTACGAACAGCTTCAGCTTGCGGTTGTCCGGCGGCAACAGCGTCAGCACCGGCGCGGCGGGTCCGGCGGTCTCGCCGGCGTAGCGGATGATCTCCTCGATGCGTCCGCTGGCAGGTGCGGTCAGGGTGCGCTGCGCCAGTCGCCATTCGGCGTCGCGCAGTTCCGCGCCAGCGGCATCCACCACGCGGCGCGCGGCATCGATTTCCTGCACCCGCGCGGCGATGCCGGCGACCTGCAGGTTGGCGTCCATCTCGCGCAGCCGTGCCGCGGCCACGTTGTGCGCGGTACGCGCCTTGTCGAGATCGGCCTGGCTCTGCATCTTGCGCCGCACCAGGTCGGTCACGCGCTGCAGGTCGAGCTCGGCCTGCGCCAGGTCGGCCTTTGCCGCGGCCCGGTTGGCCTCGATCACCGCGATTTCCTCCGAGCGCTTGCCGGTGGTGAGGTTGCCGAGCCGTGCCTCGGCCTCGGCGAGCCGCGCCTGCGCGGCCTGCAGCGCGAAGCGGGCGTCGTCGGCGTCCATCGTGACCAGCGTCGCGCCGGCCTCGACCTCGTCGCCGCGGCGCACCGCGAGCGTCGCGATGCGGTTCACCGCGATCGGTGCGACGAACAGCACCTCGCCCTCGACGTAACCGCTCAGCGTGGTGCCCGCTTCGCCGCAAAAGATACCGGCGAACAGCGCGAAGCCGCACAGCCAATCCGTCATCCGATTCTCCTCGAAAAAAGAACGCCCTCGCCGCTGCTCCACGGGCCGGCGACCACTCGCGCCTCAATTGTATGTGCTCGGCGGGAAATGCGCCGGCCCGCGGTATTTGTGTCGCAAGCGCAGCGGGGCGTTGCACGGAGATTACGCGTGCGTAATCCGCCTGGCGCGTCGCGCTCTGGACGGCGCGGAACGGGCGTCGATAGACTATCGAGCGTTAGTAAATTGTGAGAGAGCACCATGAGCGCTTGCCCGTTCGCCAACCTGATCGACCCGGACACCTACGCCCAGGGCATGCCCTACGCCGAACTCGCGCGCTACCGCGCTGCAGGGCCCGTGGCCCAGTACGATGATCCGCGCACCGGCGTGCCGTACTGGGCAATCGTGGGACAGCCCGAGCTCGACTACGTCTCGAAGCACCCGCAGCTGTTCTCGTCGGCCGAACGCTCGCCGTTCCCGGCGGAGTATTCGCAGGATCTGGTCGAGACGATCCACCGCAAGACCATCATCGGCATGGACCCGCCGCTGCACCAGAAGGTGCGCCGCATCATGCGTGCGGCCTTCACGCCCAACGCGGTCGATTCCTACGAGCCGGTATTTCGCGAGCACGCCCGGCGCATCGTCGACGCCGTGCTGCCGCGCGGGGAGTGCGAGTTCGTCGAGGAGGTGGCGGCGGAGCTGCCGCTGCTGGCGATCCTGGAGCTGCTCGGCGTCGACCCGGCCGACCGCAAGGACTTCTTCAACTGGACCAACACGATGATCTTCGCCGACGACCCCGACATGTCGGTGTCGGAGCTCGACGGCCAGCTCGCCTCGCTGAAGGTGATCGAGTACGCGATGCGTCTCGCCGCGGAGCACCATCGCGCGCCGAAGAAGAACGTGCTCGGCGCGCTGCTCGACGGGCGCATCGACGGGCGGCCGCTCAGCGACGAGGAGTTCGGCTGGATGTTCGTGCTCACGCTGGTGGGCGGCAACGAGAGCACGCGCACCGTGATCGCGCACGGCATGCGCCTGCTGATGGAGAACCCGGACCAGCTGCAGTACCTCGTCGACAACCCCGACCGGATCGCGGACGCCTGCGAGGAAATCCTGCGTTACAACACCGCCTTCATCGCGATGCGGCGCACCGCGATGCAGGACGTGGAGCTTGCGGGCCAGCAGATCCGCAAGGGCGACAAGGTGCTGCTGCACTACCACGCGATCAACCACGACGAGCGCGTGTTCGGCGCCGACGCGATGCGCTTTGATGTGCGTCGCGCCGAGCGCATGCCGGATCTGTACAACCAGCTGCGCTCCTTCGGCATCGGCCAGCATTTCTGCATCGGCTCGCACCTGGCGCGCCTGGAGCTGCGCGTGATGTTCGAGGAGATCATCCCGCGCCTGCGCAACCCGCGCCTGCTCGCGCCGCCGCGCTACGTGCGCTCGTTCTTCGTCAACGGCATCAAGGAGATGCGCATCGGCTTCGATGCCGTTGGCGCCTGAGGCCGGCTTTTTCCCGGCGTATCGCTGAATTGCGCGCAAAAAAAGAGCGGCCCGAAGGCCGCCCTGTCGTCGTGAGCGGGTGCTCAGGTCATTCGTAGCTGTAGACCACGTCGAGCCCGTAGGTGCGCGGCTCGCCGAAGACGTTGCCCGCCCAGCCCAGTGAACCGAAGTCGATGCCCCAGTTGCGGTACTCCTCGTCGGTCAGGTTCTTGCCCCACAGCGACACGCGCAGTGCGCCCTTCTCGCAGCAGCCCATCTTGATGTCGTTCAGGCTGAGGCGCCCGTTGACCAGCGTGCGGTCATCGGCGGAGTCGTAGAGGTTCTGGAACGGGTGGAACACGAACTCGTCCTTGTACGCCACGTCCACGCGCGCCGACAGCGCGCCGAAGCTGAAGGGCTCGAAGTCGTACTGCACGCCCAGCGACGCGGTGTTCTCGGGTGCCTGCGCCACCGTGGTGTTTGCCGAGATGTCCACGAGCTGGTTCGTCGCCGGGTTGCGCGCCAGGTACTCGTCGAACTCGGCGTCGAGGTAGCCGTAGGTCATGTCGATCGTGAGGCCGTCGACCGGTACCACGACGAGGTCGAACTCGAAGCCCTCGTAGGTGCCCTGGCCCGCGTTCACGATGCGGCTCGACGCGCCGCCGGTGCCCGCCTCGAACTGCGCGATCTGGATGTCGGTGTAGTCGTTGGTGAAGATCGCGGCGTTGAAGCGCACGCGGTTGTCCCACCATTCCGACTTCAGGCCGAGCTCCCAGGTCTCGACTTCCTCCTCCTCGAACGGTGTCTGGAACGAGGCCACGTTGCTCGCGCGCGCGTTGAAGCCGCCGCCGTTGTAGCCGGTGGCATAGGTCAGGTAGACGCTGAGCTCATCCGTGAACGCGTAGTTGCCGTTGATCTTGTAGCTGATGTTGTCCCACTTGTCGTCGGCCGTGATCGGGTCGTCCTTGGTGAAGCCGGCGATGTTCTGGTTGTAGAGGAACGCCTCTTTCTCGTCCTCGGTGTAGCGGATGCCGAGCGTCAGGTCGAACTGATCGGTGACGGCATAGGTGGTCTGGCCGTAGGCCGCCCACGACTCGGTGTCCTGGCCGTAGTAGAAGTCCGTCAATCCGGCGATGTAGGGATCCGTTGCGCCCGGAATCGGCAGGCGCTGCGAGCCCACGCAGACCGCGCCGCCGAGTGCAGGCGGGCAGAAACCGGCCGCGTCGTACAACGGCCCGAGCACCGGCGTGTTGGCGCCCCGGGTTGCAACGAATGCGATCGGCAGCGAGAAGGTCTGCGGGTTGTCCTGCGCGGTCTCTTCCTCGTAATAGAACAGGCCGCCGGTGTAGTGCAGGCGCTCGTCGAAGGCCAAGCCGATGAGCTGGAACTCGTGCGACTGCATCTCGATGGTGCCCACGTCGATCGCGGCGTTGAAACCGGGCTTGCGGATCTCGCCCGGATTGCCCGCGAATACACCATAGAACAGGTCGCGCCCCGTATAGGCGCCGCCGTCGAGGTCGGTGCTCTCGTAGCCGGAATCGGTTTCGCGGTCGCCGAAGATGTACTTCAGCGTGACGCTGTCCGTGGCTTCCCACTCGGCGACGAAGCTGTGGCCTTCGACCTCGAGCCACTCGGTCGTTACGGCATCGAGCTCGTAGTCGTCGCGGCGATCCTCGGGGTCGCCGACGGTGGCGGCCATCTGCTGGTACAGCGAGCCGCCGAGGAAGGTGTAGGGGAACGGCGTCTGGCTGCCGTCGTAGTTGTAGATGTTGTCGTGCACCTTCACGACCTGGAACGGCGCCGGCACACCCTCGTTGTCGGTCTTGTCGTAGGAATAGTCGAAGCTCAGGCTATCGGTCGGCGTCCAGCGCAGCGCGATGCGGTAGCTGTCGTTGTCCTCGGAGGCCAGGTCCTCCTCGATGCGGGTCGCCGGCTGCTGCGGGGGACCGTCGTAGTTGTTGTCCGCCCAGCCATCGGTTTCCATGTGGTTGTAGGAAATTTTCGCGGCCAGGTTCGCGACCGCCGGCAGGTTCAGGTTGCCGCCATAGCGCATGTAGCCGAAGTTGCCTACCGAGGCCTCGGCCTTGCCGCCGAGCTCGCCGGTCGGCTTCTTGGTGGTCACGTTGACCGCACCCCCCGTGGTGTTGCGGCCGAACAGCGTGCCCTGCGGGCCGCGCAGCACCTCGATGCGCTCCAGGTCCGCGACGTCGAACACGGCGCCCACGGTCTTGCTCATGAAGACGCCGTCGATGTACAAGCCGACCTTCGGGTCGGCGAGCAGCGAGGTCTCGCCCTGGCCGACGCCGCGGATGGCGATGTTCATGTTCGAGTTCGAGGACGGCTGCTTCTGGATCGTGACGTTGGGCGCGAAGTCGCCCACCTGCGAGACGTCGAATACGCCGAGATCGTTGAGCTTGTCGGTGGTGAACGCGGTGATCGCGATCGGGGTGTCCTGCAGGGACTGCTCGCGGCGCTGCGCCGTGACGATGACTTCCTCGAGAGCGCCGGCCCGTGCGTCCTGGGCCGAGGCGGGAGCGGCGATGCCGCCCGTGGCGGCGATGGCGAGAGCGAGCGCGCTGGCGCGGAACCGGGGTCCGGATGCGTGAGTGGGCATGTGTCACCTCTGACGTATGGTTTTGCTTATATCGACAATCAGCTAACAACCAGCCACTACCTGCGGCGATGCCGCGACCAGTCCGCCGGAAGTATGTACCCGAATGGGTCGTTATGCGAGCCCTTGCCCCGGCCACCCGTACTAATCCAAATGAATAAGGACATCGGCTGCGCCGTCTGCAAAGATGCCGGTTCGTTGCGGGGCGATGCCGCCGCTGGAGGCTGATGCATGTGCCGGGATTCCGGCAATTTGCGCGCCCGGCCGACCATGGCCGGCTGCATCATGGACCAAAATTAATAATCCGGGACAAGGGCAAGCGAGCATGAAGTTCTCGATCATTTACGAAGCGCAGATGGTGGACACCTCGCCGGAGAGCGAGCAGCGCTGTTTCCTCGAATGCGTGGAGCAGGCGGTGTACGCGGAGAAGATGGGCTTCGACACCGTCTGGGCCGTGGAGCACACCGCGCTCACGCAGTACGCGCACATGTCGGCGCCGGAGACCTTCCTGGCGTACCTGGCCGGCCGCACCACCACGCTCGGTATCGGCCACGGCGTGGTCTGCCTGCCGCCGGCGATGAACCACCCGGTGAAGGTCGCCGAGCGCATCGCGACGCTGGACATCCTCTCGGGCGGGCGCGTGCATTTCGGCATGGGCAAGGGCGGCACGCAGCAGGAGGCCGGCACCTTCGGCTATGACCTGAACGAACTGCAGCCGATGATCGACGAGTCGATGTACCTGATCCCGAAGATCTTCGTGAACGAGGAGATCGAGCACGACGGCAAGTACATCAAGATTCCGCGCCGCCCGATCCACCCCAAGCCCAAGCAGACGCCGCACCCGCCGCTCTACTACGCCTGCACCCGCGAGGCCACGCTGCAGCTGGCGGGCTCGCGCGGCATAGGCGCGCTGGTGCTGGGTTTCAGCGGCCCGGACGAGATCGCGCGCAAGAACGCCATCTACCGCGAGCATTTCCGCAACCGCAAGCCCGAGGACCAGGTCGGCTACCGCCCGACCGAGCACCTGGCGGCGCTGTGCGCGGCCTGCGTGCTGGAGGACCGCGAGAAGGCGCGCCGCGTCGGCCTGCGCGGGCAGCGCTTCTTCGCCGAGGCGATCGCGCACTGGTACCAGGGCGGACCCAAGCCCACGGTCGACGAAAACCTCAGCGCCGACGAGCAGGCCGCGATCCTGGCGCAGGAGAAGGAGCAGCTGATCACCTACCTGTCGGAAGAGAAGATCACCGCCGGCGACGAGCACACCAGCAACTACACCGTTGCGCAGGACGCCTACGGCACCCCGGACGACTGCATCCGCTACGTCACGCGCCTCAAGGAAGCCGGCGCCGACGAGATCCTGTTCATGTTCCAGATGGGTGGCATCCCGCACGAGGCGATCATGGAGACCATCCGCAACATCGGCGAGAAGGTGATACCGCATTTCCGCGCGCAGCGATCCGCGGCCTGAGGCTGCCGATCCCGTCGCGGGGGACGGCCCGGCCCGCGACGAGCTGAATGCGATCCTTGCCGAGCAGGGGCGGCAAGCCATGTGAGCGAGACGACGCGATCCGCTCCGATCGATGGCGCTCCCGCACGCGCCAGCCTGATGGACTGGCTGGCCGTTGCCGCAGGAACGATCGGCATGTTCGCCACGCCGTTCGTCCTGTTGCTGCGTCCGAAGGCTCCGGATGAGGGGGCCATCGGGCGGACCGAAGCTGCTCTGCAGCACTCCTGCCAGCACGAACTCTATTGACCGCCGAGGGCGCGCGTATCGAGGCGCGCGGTGACCGGTTCGTCACCCTTGAGGGTGGTGCGCCGCATCAGGCGCTTGCTGTCCAGCGGATACCAGTCCGCGCGGTGCATCGTGCCGGTGTTGTCGAACAGCAGGAAGTCTCCCTCGGCCCACTTGTGGCGGTAGATGTATTGCTCCTGCGTCGCCCACTCCATCAGGCGGCACAGCAGCATGTTGCCTTCGGCCAGCTCCATGTCCTCGACGTAGAAGCAGGTATTGCCGAGCACGAGCGACGAACGGCCGTGGTGGTGATGCCAGACCAGCGGATGCGTCTGCGACGGGCGGGATTGCCAGCGGGTGAGTTCGGCGACGCTTGGCGTCGGGTTGACGTAGCGCTGCGACGCCTCGAGCGCGTGGCGAACCTTGATGCCTTCGAGCGCCTGCTTTTCCGCGTCCGGCAGGTCCGCATACGCGGCGTAGGTATTGGCGACGAGCGTATCGCCGCCTTCGCCCTCGGCGGGCATGGTCCTGACGGAAAGCATCGTTGCCTTCGCGGGGACGGGATCGTTGGCGCCGTCGATGTGCCAGTAGAAGGCGCCGCGCGTGTAGTCGGCCACCGCGCTCATTTCCGGATCCAGCGAGATGTTCTGCAAGGCCTTGTCGCCGACGAGGAAGACCTCGCCGATGGTGCTCGCGAATTGCAGTTGCTCCTCGTCGTCGAGGTGCATCGCCGGAAAGACGAGCGCGCTCCGCTCGACCAGCAGCGTGCAGATTTCGTCGGCATGTTTGCCCGCCGAGGAAATCGGCGCGATCGATGGTGACCACGCTGCCGACACGGGGTTTGGCATGTTCGACGTGCATGTGATTTCTCCGTTGGTTGCGGGGTTTCAGGTCGTGCGGTTCCCGTGCCCGACCGAGATCCCGGTGATCGGTGCATCGCTCTCGATGCGGGCCATGCGGATTTTCGCGATGCGGGTGCGTTCCGGCGGCTCGTCGGGGATCACCGGCAGCGCCTGGCCACGGCGCGCCGCCTCGTACTCGAGCCGCGCCCAGGCCTTGGCTTTCGTGTCCTCGCTCGGTTGCAGCACCTGCTTCGTGTCGTAGGTCGAGGGGTGCTGCGGCAAGGCGCGATCGACCCGGAAAATGACGCTGCCGGGCGATGGCAACGCCTGGCCGACGAAGGTCTGGAAGCCGGCGAAGGTCAGCGAGGCCGGACCCGCCAGTTCCCACGGCATGCCTTGCGGCATGCTCAGGCGGAAACCGTCTCCCACCACATCGAATGCGTGCGCGCGCATCGGCACGGGAAATCCGTCACCGTCGAGTACGCAGAGATGACAGGCGTTGCCGCTCTTTACCGCATCCCCGGCCACGATGCGCCAGTCGCGCACGGGCCACGCGGACGGGTTCATCCTGCCAGCCGGCGCCGGATCGGATTCGGGCCAGACGGTGGCCGGATCCGCGCTCCAGACCTGCGGCGGCCCGTCGAGCGCCGCGCGGTTGCTCCACCAGTAGATACGCTCCGGCGTGTTCTCGACGATGATGCGCGACCAGTAGGTCACGGCCAGCCGGGCCTTCTCCCAGGTGATGCCGTGACTGATGCCCTTGTATCCGGTCTCGGCCAGGTAGCGGATGGCGTTCGACTGGATATCGCGGTCGCGCACCGCGGCACGGGCGCGGATCACCACGATGGGCTCCTCGGGCCGTCCTTCGATCAGCAGCCCGACCTTCGGGTTGCGCCGCGCCCGCTCGGCCTTCGCGGGGTTGGGCAGGCCGGTCGCGAGGTCGATCGTCGACATGTCGTCGGCGGGGAAATAGTAGGTCGGCGTGTCGATCGGCACGCCCGTGGCCGAGACGGTCGCGAATTCGGCCACGACCCCGGATTCGATCATCCGGAATATCTGCAGTGGCAGATCGTGCAGGGTCTTCATCCGCGCTCTCCTGGTGCACTATTGGATGTCATTGAACACGCTCCAGCCTGGCCGGCACGAACTTGTGCAGCGGCGTGCCGGCGAAGGCATCGCGGTCGCGCGCCAGCGTGAGCTCGTTCGGCGCGACCCCGGTGCGCCGCACGGCGCCGTCCGCGCACTGGTTGTCGAGGCCGAGGCCGTTCGGCAGCGAAACGTGTCCGGGCTGCATGCGCTCGCTGCATTCGACGCGCACCAGCGCCTCGCCGGCGCGCGTGACCAGTTTCAGCACGCCCCCGTCCTCGGCGCCGAGTGATCGCGCATCGTCCGGGTTGACGCGAAGCGCTCCCTCGCGTCCCTTGCGGCGCCAGTCCGGGTCGCGATAGATCGTGTTGGCGGTGTAGTCGCGGCGCTCGCCGGCGCAGAGCACGAACGGAAAGCGCGGGTCGGGCGCTGCCGGCGGGCTTGCCAGCGAGTCCCAGTCCGCGAACAGCTCCGGCAGCGCCAGGTGGATGCGCCCGTCGTTCGTTGCCAGCCGCGTCCAGCAGGCATCGAAATCGTCCTCGGCGAACACGACGCCGGAATGACCCGCGAGGATCGCATCGAACAGGCGCTCGCCGGCATCGCTCCCGGCAAAGCCCGCGCGCGCGAGTGCGGCGGCTTCGCGCAGCGCGAACATCTGCAGCGGGGCCCAGAGCACCGCCGCGGCCGCCGCGCCGTCGGGCAGGGTTGGGCCCAGCGTGCGATACAGCAACACGGGCGCGATGCCGGCCAGTCCGGGCTGGCGCTGCAGCGTCTCGAAGAAGGCGTCGCGGTAGCTGTCGCGTCCGCGCGCGCGCCGCGGCACGCAGGTCCTCCACCACGTCCGCGGGCATGGCGCCGAGCGCCTCGACCAGGCGTGCGTGGATCTCGGCTTCCGGCAGTGCGCCCGCGGGCGCGTCGAACAGCGGCCGGCGCAGGTGGAAGTAGTTGCGCGGGAACTCGAAATTGAAGAAGGTCGCTTCCCATTTCTCGTACTGCGTCGCGGCCGGCAGCACGTAGTGGGCAAGGCGTGCCGTTTCGGTCATGGCGACGTCGATCACGACCACGGTATCGAGCGCGCGCAGCGCCTCGCGAAAGCGCGCGGATTCCGCCAGCGAATGCGCCGGGTTCGCGCTCTCGATCAGCATGCCGCGATAGCGGTCGGGGTGATCGCTGAGGATCTCCTCCGCGATGACGTTGCACGGTACCAGGCCACTGATGATCGGCGCGCCGGCCACCGGGCTGCGCTGGCTGGAGGCGCCGCTGCCGAACAGGCTCTGGATCGCCGCGGGAATGTACTGCGCGCCGCGCTTCGCGAAATTGCCGGTCAGCAGCCAGAGCAGCTTTTCCAGGTAGCTGACGAGCGTGGAGTGGCGGTTCATCTGCACGCCGAGGTCCTCGAAGCAGGCCACGCTGCCGGCAGCGGCGATGCGCCGCGTCGCGAGCCGCACCTGTTCCTCGGCGATGCCGCAGGCCGCGCACGCGGTGGCGACCGGTATGGCCGCGAGCCGCTCGGCGAGGGACTCGATGCCCGTGGTGCGTGCCGCGATCCAGCCGGCGTCCGTCAGTCCTTCCTGCCACAGCACGCCGAGCATCGCGTGCAGCAGCCAGGCGTCGGTGCCGGGCCGGGGTTGCAGGTGGATGTCGGCCAGCTCGGCCGTCTCGGTGCGCACCGGATCGATCACGATCAGCGTGCGTGCCGGGTCGCGGGCGATCTCGCGCAGCGTGATGCGTGCACGCGGGATGCCGTGCGACTGCCAGGGGTTCTTGCCCAGGAAGACCGCCACCTCGCAGTGCTCGAAATCGGCGCGAACGCCATTGCCGAACAGGCGTCCGTTGACCCAGAACTCCCCGGTCTTCTCCTGCGCCAGCGCGTTGGAGCGGTAGCGCGAGCCGAGTGCGCGCCGGGTCGCGGCGGCATAGGCGCCCGGCAGGTGATTGCCCTGTCCGCCGCCGCCGTAATAGAAGATGCTCGCACCGGAATGACGCTCGCGCAGCGCCGCGAAGCGGGCCGCGACCTCGCGAATGGCGGTATCCCAGTCGATGGCCTCGAAGCTGCCGTCGTCGCGCCGGCGCAACGGCTGCGTGATGCGGTCGGGCCCGTTCTGGTAGTGATCGAGCCGGCTCGCCTTCTGGCACAGGTAGCCCCGCGACGCGGGGTGCGCCTCGTCGCCGCGGGTGCGCACGATATGGCGCCCGTTGTCGCCGCCGAGCTGCACTTCCACGCCGCAGTTGCACTCGCAGAGTATGCAGGCGGTCTGCTTCCAGTCATCGCTCATGGCGTCGGTCTCCTGCGGGGGCTGCGCGTGTCGGAGCACAGGGATAGGACGCTGTCGACGGTAGCAAACGCGGATGCTCCGCGCCACAGAACTCGGCGCGCACTGGCCGGCCGCGCCGGCTCAGAGCATCACCTGGGTTCCGAGTTCGACCACCCGGTTCGCCGGAAGGCGGAAGTAGCTGGCCGCGCTCTCGGATTGGCGCATCATCCAGCCGAACAATGCGCCGCGCCATGACGACATGGTGCCCGGCCGTTCGACGATCAGCGATCGCGTGACGAAGAACGTGGTCAGCATCGTTTCCATTTCCAGCCCCTGCGTCGCTACGTTCTCGAGCGCCGCCGGCACGTCGGGTTCTTCGCGAAAACCGAACCGCAGCGTCACGCCGTAGATCGACGGAGCGAGCAGGTGCACGAGCGCGCGCTGCCCTGCATCCACCCAGGGCACCTCCTCGGTTACCACGTTCAGGAACACCACCTGCTCGTGCATGACCTGGTAGTGCTTGAGGCTGTGGAACAGGGCGCTGGGCACGATGCCCGGATCGGAGGCGAGGTATATCGCGGTGCCCCTGACGCGCGGCACCTCGGGTGCCGGATTCGCGAGGAAATCCGCCATCGCGATGTCGATGCGCCGGCGCTGCGCCGCGACGTGCGCGCTGCCCTTGTGCCAGGTCGTGAGAAGGATGTAGATCAGCAGGCCCAGGGCCAGCGGCAGCCAGCCGCCGGAGGCGAACTTGGTGAGGTTGGATGCGAAGAACAGCAGTTCCAGCACCCCGAACAGCGCGAGGGCCCCCAGCAGCGAGAGTCGCCAGCGCGTGCTCGCCATCCAGGTGATGCAAAGCGTCAGCAGCGTGGTGATGATCATGGTGCCGGAAACCGCGATCCCGTACGCCGCGGCCAGCGCTCCGGAGGAGCGGAATTCCAGTACCAGCCAGAGCACGCCGATCAGCATCATCCAGTTCACCGCCGGCACATAGATCTGCCCGCGCTCGGTGTCGGAGGTGTGCACGGCGTACACCCGCGGCAGGTAGCCGAGGCGCGAGGCCTGCAGCGTCATCGAGTACGCGCCCGTGATCGTCGCCTGCGAGGCGATCACCGTGGCCAGGGTGGCGAGCACGACCAGCGGAAACAACAGCCAGTCGGGCGCAAGCAGGTAGAACGGGTTGCGTGCCGCCTCCGCGGAGCGCAGCACCAGCGCGCCCTGCCCGAAATAATTCACGAGCAGCGACGGGCAGACCACGCCATACCACGCCAGCCGCACCGGCCGCGCGCCGAAATGCCCCATGTCGGCATACAGCGCCTCGCCACCGGTAAGCGCCAGGAACACCGCCGACAGCAGCACGAAGGCCGCACCGGGCTCCCGCACCGCGAACGACCATGCGTACGCGGGATTGAGTGCCAGCAACACCTTTGGCGTATCGGCGATGCTGATGGCACCGAGCGTGGCGATGCTCAGGAACCAGACCAGCGTGACGGGGCCGAACAGCGCCCCGACACGACCGGTGCCGACGCGCTGGATCAGGAACAGGCCGATGATGATGCCCAGCGTCACCGGGATCACGTAATGCGCGAACTGCGGCGTCGCGACCTCGATTCCCTCGACCGCCGACAGCACCGAGATCGCCGGTGTGATCAGCGCATCGCCGTAGAACAGCGCCGCGGCGAACACGCCGGCGCCGATGAACCACGCGGACCAGCGCGCGCGGGCAGGGGACGAGCGGTGCGCCAGCGCCGTGAGCGCCAGCACGCCGCCTTCGCCGGCGTTGTCGTAGCGCAGCACCACGCCCACGTACTTGACGGAAATCACGATCATCACGGCCCAGAACAGCGAGGAAAGCGCCGCCAGCACGTGCGGCTCCGAGACCTCGAGGCCGTGCTGCGGGGCGAAGGCCTCCTTGAATGCGTAGAGCGGGCTGGTGCCGATGTCGCCGTAAACCACGCCGATCGCTGCCAGCGCGAGCGCGCGCACGCTGCGGCGGGGTGCTTGTGCGGGATTGTTCAAGGTAAGACTCCTGTTCATTTCACTGCGATCAGGGGACGAATCGATAGCCGATGCCTATCTCGGTGAGGATGTGGCGCGGCAATGCCGGCTCGCATTCCAGCTTCTGGCGCAGGTGTCCGATGTAGACGCGCAGGTAGTGGCTGTCCCCGGTGTGACCGGCGCCCCAGACCTCGCGCAGCAGGTGCCGGTGCGTCAGCACCCTGCCTGCATTGGCCACCAGCACCGCGAGCAGGCGAAACTCGCGCGCCGTGAGATGCACCGGAACGCCGGCGCGGATCACTTCGTGCCGGGCGAGGTCCACGCTGACGTCGCCGAACTCGATGCGTGCCGGCTGCTGCGAGGCATCGTCGCGCGCACCGCGTCGCAGCAAGGCGCGTATGCGCGCCAGCATTTCGCCGACACCGAACGGCTTGCTCAGGAAGTCGTCGGCGCCGGCATCCAGTGCCGCGATCCTGGCCCCTTCGGTGTTGCGCGCGGAAAGCACCAGCACGGGGCGTTGCGACCACACGCGGAATTCGGTGATGAAGCGCACGCCGTCACCGTCCGGCAGACCGAGGTCGAGCAGCACCAGCTCCGGCAGGCAGTCGGCGGCGGCAATCAGCGCGCCGCTGACGGTCCACGCCTCGCTCACCCGGTAGCCCTCCTGCTCCAGTGCCGAGCGGACCATCCGGCGGATGTCCGGCTCGTCCTCCACCAGCAGCAGACGCACAGGGCCGCGATCCAGCCGGCTCAGCCATGCTCCGCTCCCTCTTCGGGTGGCGCGGGCGGCGCAGAGCCGAGCGGCAGCCGGATAACGACGCGCGCGCCGCCAGGGCGGTTCTGCGCCTCGATCTTCCCGCCGTGCGCTTCCACGATCAGCTTGCAGACCGCGAGTCCGAGCCCGACGCCGGGCAGGGACGATTCGGCCTCGCCGCGCTCGAACTTCTCGAAGACCCGCTCGAGTCGACCGGCCGGGAATCCCGCGCCGTCATTGTCGAACCAGAGTCGCAGGGAATCGCCGTCCGGATCCTGTTCCGCGCCAATGGCAATCGCGCCCTGCGGCGGTGAGTACTTGGCGGCGTTCTCCAGCAGGTTGCAGATCACGCGCTCCATCAGCAGCGCGTCCAGTTCCACCAGCGGCAGGTCCTGGGCCCAGTGGAGACGCAGGGGATGCCCGGCGAGCACCGGCTGCAGGTTGCGGATGCTGGCGCCCACCAGTTCGGGTATCGATTGCCAGTCGCGGTGAAGTTCCACGCGACCGCCGGTGAGTCGGGCCATTTCCAGCAGGTTTTCCACCATGCCATGCAGGTGGTGCGCCTGGTCGCGGATCGACGTCGCCACGCCAGCCGCGCAATCGTGGCGTCCGGAGCCGGTTGCCAGCGAGTCGGCGAGGCCGTACAGCACGGTCAGCGGCGTGCGCAGGTCGTGCGATATCGCGGCGAGCAGGGAATTACGCAAGCGCTCGGACTGCAATTCGAGCGCGCTTGCCTTCGCGACGTCGGTGAAGTGGATGCGCTCCACCGCCGTGCACACCTGCGTCCCGATCCCCTGCAGCAGTGCAGCCTCCAGCGAGGCGCCCGCCGGCAGGTGCAGCGCGAGGACGCCGCGCATGCGCGTCGCGCCGCGCAGCAGCAGCAGAAAGCTCATGAAGCCCTCGCGCAGTTCCATGCACGAGACGGGGCTCTGCTCGCTGGCGTAGACGCCGCGCACGGCCGCCAGTTCGGCAGCAGCGAGCGGCGCGAGCGGCCTGGTCGCCGCCAGGTGTTCGTGCTCGTCCGGAAGGTACAGGACGGCGTCGCCGCCGAGGTGACTTTGGGCAAACCCCGCGACAATGCCTGCGGCGTCATCGACCGTCAGTGCCGCGGACAACGCGCCGGCCAGCCCCTGCAGGAGGTTCGCGTCGGCGGCACGGCGCTCGGCTTCGGCGGCCTTCGCGCGATACGCGTTGGCGAGGTGGCTGATCAGCAGGGCCACGAGCAGCATGACAACCAGCATGATCAGGTACTGGACATGAGCCACCGTGAAGGAGAAGCGCGGGGGAACGAAAAAGTAGTCGAACCCGGCCACGGCAAGAAACGATGCGAAAACGGCGGGATCCCGACCCCACCGCGTCGCGATGCCCGCCACCGCCAGCACGAACAACAGCACGATGTTGGCGAGGTCCACCCGTCCCAGGAGCGGCAGGGTGAGTGCCACGGTGAGCGCGCAGACGACGCCCGCTCCGAGGTAACTCGAAAGCCCCGGTCTCCGCTCGCCAGGATCCTCGCGCAGCAGGATGCGCATCACAGCCCTCCGGAATCAGGCGGGTCCGCAGATTTGCTGGCCCGTGCCGTTGACGCACATTCTGTTCGGGCGGATATAAAAACGGGATAAAAAATCTGCGACTGGCTGGCGGTGATTCTGCAGCCCGGCCGGGAGGCGCAGTCGATGGTAAGGCAAGTTCAGGATGGACAGGAAAAGGATGGCTCGCCTGGTCACTCGCCCGCAAAGCTCAGCTCGAGCGCGGTGCGGCAGGTCACTGCCCAACCGTTTCGTCATCGCGCCCATATTGACCTATTGTCGGACAATATGGCAAATTGAATCCCGGTACCGGCAAGCGCCGGGCGGGTACGCGTACCCGTTCGCGCGGTCCGGCGATAACATTCGCCCTGTCGCGAGCGGAGGAATTCCCCATGGCCATCGCATCCACACAGAACATCGCCGAGGAGCGCAGCGAGTCGGCCAAGCCGCTGCGCTTCGTGACCGCCGCTTCGCTCTTCGACGGGCACGATGCGGCCATCAACGTGATGCGCCGCCTGATCCAGGCGCAGGGTGCCGAGGTGATCCACCTCGGCCACAACCGCGGCGTGCGCGAGATCGTGCGCGCGGCGCTGCAGGAAGACGCCGACGGCATCGCGATCAGCTCCTACCAGGGCGGGCACATGGAGTTCTTCCGCTACATGGTCGACATGCTGCGCGAGAACGGTGCACCGCACATCCGCGTGTTCGGCGGCGGTGGCGGCACCATCACCCCGGAAGAGATCGACGAGCTGCAGGCCTACGGCGTGGAGCGCATCTACCATCCGCGCGACGGCATGCAGTTGGGCCTGGTCGGCATGATCGAGGACCTGGTGCAGCGCACCGCCGAGCAGCGCGTGCCGCCGGTGCGGCCGCAGCAGGTCCGCATCGAGGACGAGATCGCGGTGGCGCAGATGGTCTCGGCGATCGAGGAGGGACTGCTCGGCGAAACCGAGCTCGCGCGCCTGCGCAAGGAATGGACGCTGCGCGCGGGGCAGGTGCCGGTGGTCGGCATCACCGGCACCGGCGGGGCGGGCAAGAGCAGCTTCACCGACGAGCTGCTGGCGCGCATCCTGCGTCATTTCCCGGAGCGGCGCATCGCGGTGCTCGCGGTCGACCCGACGCGCCGGCGCACCGGCGGGGCGCTGCTGGGCGATCGCATCCGCATGAACAGCCTGGACTCGGCGCGCATCTACATGCGCTCGATGGCCACGCGCCGCCAGCACCTCGCCACCAGCGAGATGCTGGGCGACGTGAGCCTGTTCCTGAAGTCGCTGGGCTTCGACATGGTGATCATCGAGACCGCCGGCATCGGGCAGAGCGATTCGGAGATCGTCGACCTCGTCGACTTCTCGATCTACGTGATGACCAGCGAGTACGGCGCGGCGAGCCAGCTCGAGAAGATCGACATGATCGACTTCGCGGACATGATCGTGCTGAACAAGTTCGACAAGCGCGGCGCCGAGGACGCGCTGCGCGACGTGCGCAAGCAGTGGCGGCGCAACCACAACCAGTTCGCGCTCACCGACGAGCAGGTTCCCGTGTATCCCACGATCGCGAGCCAGTTCAACGACCCCGGCGTGAACTGGGTGTTCCACAGCCTGTGCACGCGCATGGCGGAGAAGCTGAAACTGGACGCCGCGCGCTGGGCGCCGGCCATCGACGTCACGCTGCGCGAGCCCAAGTCCGTGGCGCTGATTCCGGGCAACCGGGTGCGCTACCTCGCCGAGATCGCCGAGCAGGGCCGCGGCGTGAATGCCGCTGCGTTGCACCAGGCCGAGCTCGCCGACCGCGCGCAGCACCTGCACGAGGCGCTGCGCGAACTGGCCGATCCGCTGCTGCCGCCGGCGCTGGTCGGCTACGCGCCGGAGGCGCTCACCGCGGCGCACGCCGACAACAGCCTGCGCGTGCTGCGCCAGCGCTACCAGGCGACCATCGACGAGCTCGACGCCGATTCGCTGAAGCTGCTGCGCGAGTGGCCCGCGCGCCTCGAGGGCATCCGCACGCCGCAGTACAGCTACACGGTGCGCGGCAAGGAAATCCGCGGCGACAACTACCGCGAGAGCCTGAGCCGGCTGCAGATCCCGAAGATCGGCGCGCCGCGCTACTCGAGGCTGGGGCGAGCTGCTGCGTGTTCCTGCTGAAGGAGAACCTGCCGGGCTACTACCCCTACACCGCGGGCGTGTTCCCGTACCGCCGCGAGGGCGAGGATCCGACGCGCATGTTCGCCGGCGAGGGCACGCCCGAGCGCACCAACCGCCGCTTTCACTTCGTGGCGCGCGGCCAGCCCGCCAACCGCCTCTCGACGGCCTTCGACTCGGTCACGCTCTACGGCGAGGACCCGGCCGTGCGTCCCGACATCTACGGCAAGATCGGCAACTCGGGCGTCTCGATCGCCACCGTCGACGACATCAAGAAGCTCTACTCGGGCTTCGACCTCTGCGACCCCTCGACCTCGGTGTCGATGACGATCAACGGGCCGGCGCCGATGATCCTCGCGTTCTTCATGAATGCCGCGATCGACCAGCAGGTCGAGAAGCACCTGAAAGCGACGGGGCAGTGGGAGGCCGCGCAGCGCAAGATCGAGGCGTACTTCGCCGGCCGCGAGCGCCCGCGCTACGAGGGCCCGTTGCCGGAGGGCAACGACGGTCTGGGGCTCGGGCTGCTCGGGATTTCCGGTGACAAGGTGGTGGATGCCGAGACCTATGCGCGCATCCGCCAGGAGACGCTCGCGCGCGTGCGCGGCACCGTGCAGGCCGACATCCTCAAGGAGGACCAGGCGCAGAACACCTGCATCTTCTCCACCGGCTTTGCGATGAAGATGATGGGCGACGTGCAGGAGTTCTTCATCGCCAACGACGTGAAGAACTACTACTCGGTCTCGATCAGCGGCTACCACATCGCCGAGGCCGGCGCGAACCCGATCTCGCAGCTCGCCTTCACGCTGTCCAACGGCTTCACGACTCGTCGAGTACTACCTTGCGCGCGGCATGTCGATCGACGACTTCGCGCCGAACCTGAGTTTCTTCTTCTCCAACGGCATGGACCCGGAGTACACGGTGATCGGGCGCGTGGCGCGGCGCATCTGGGCGCGCGCGATGAAGGAGCGCTACGGCGCGAGCCCGCGCAGCCAGATGCTGAAGTACCACATCCAGACCTCCGGGCGCAGCCTGCACGCGCAGGAGATGAGCTTCAACGATATCCGCACGACCTTGCAGGCACTCTATGCCCTGTTCGATAACTGCAACAGCCTGCACACCAACGCCTACGACGAGGCGATCACCACGCCGACCGAGGAGAGCGTGCGCCGCGCGGTGGCGATACAGCTGGTGATCAACCGCGAGCTCGGGCTGAACTTCTGCGAGAACCCGTGGCAGGGCTCGTTCATCGTCGAGGAGCTGACCGACCTGGTCGAGGAGGCGGTGTACGCGGAGTTCGAGCGCATCTCGGAGCGCGGTGGCGTGCTCGGCGCGATGGACACCATGTACCAGCGCTCGAAGATCCAGGACGAGAGCCTGTACTACGAGAGCAGGAAGCACGACGGCTCGCTGCCGCTCGTGGGCGTGAACACCTTCCTGCCGCCGCCCGGGCAGGAGGAGACCATCGAGGAGCGCGAGCTGATGCGCTCCAGCGAGGAAGAGAAGCAGGCGCAGATCACGAACCTTGCGCACTTCCAGCAGCTGCACGGCGGCGAGGCGCCGGCCGCACTCGCGGCGCTGCAGCAGGTGGCGGAGCAGCGCGGCAACCTGTTCGCCGAGCTGATGAGCGCGGTGAAGGTCGCCTCGCTGGGGCAGATCTCGGGCGCGCTGTACGAGGTGGGCGGGATCTATCGGCGCAACATGTAGGTCGACATTCATGTGGGTCGGCATTCATGCCGACGAGTGCCTGTCAGCTTGCTGCTGCAGGCTTCGATGCTGCTGTCGCCATGAATGGCGACCCACAGGCAGCGGCCATGCCCGCGACCTCCTGCTGGAACCGCCCCGCGCGCCTGATGGGTCGGCACTGCGCTTCTCGAGCTTGTGCGGGCGAGGAGCGGTATTCAAATTGAACCATAGCCCGCGTACGTGGAAAGGGAGTTCGAGGCGTATCTGAAGTGCGGCCGGCTCGAGCACGGCTTTCTCCGGGTGCTCTGCGAGTCCTGCCACAACGAGTGGTTGGTTGCGTTTAGCTGCAGGAAGCGCGGGTTCTGCCCGAAATTCTCGCTCAACGGTGCGTTGACGATCGGCACACTCGACGGCGCCAACATCGAGATACGCGACGAGGTCGGGGAAGACAACTTCTTCCTGTTCGGCCTTACTGCCACCGAGATCGAGGAGTTGAGGTGCCGTCCTTACGTTTCCTGGGACGTCTACGCCGCCGCTGCCTACTTCTGCCGGCCCTTGAGCAACGCATCCAGCGCGGCAAAGGGCCTGTGGGTTCCCGGGGCCACGCGTTTGGCGCCGAGGCCCGCCGAAGGTCCGCTGTACTTGCTGTGCTCCTCGTCGTGGCAATACAGGCACAGCAGTTCCCAGTTGCTGCCGTCCTCCGGGTTGTTGTCGTGGTCGTGGTCCTTGTGGTGTACGGTCAGCTCGCGCAGATTCCTGCCGTTGAACTCGCGAGCGCAACGCGCGCACAGCCACGGGTACATCTTCAGTGCCCGCTTGCGGATATCCTCGTCGAGCATGTGCAAACCTCCCGGCAGCGTCACGAAGATGATGCAATCCGATCGAATAACGCATGGATTCTTCGATGATCTGCTGACACCGGCAGGAGGGCACCATGCGACAGCTCTCCGGCTTCGACGCCCTGTTCGTCTACGACGACGGTCCGCGGGAGACCCAGCATACCATCAAGGTCTGCTTGCTCTCCGAGGAGGCCAGTCGCGCGTACGACTTCGAGAGCGCCAAGGCGCACGTCGGGACGCGGCCGACCGGGAAGAGCTGTGCCGGGCAATCTCCGGGATCGCGAACGGGCCCCTGGATCCCGCACCCCCGCGCTGGCAGACGGCGGCTCCCTCACACCGGGCCGCGTGTTCTACTTCACGACGGTGCCTCTGGCGCTGGTGCTGGGAATCGCCAGGACCTGCGGCGTCATCATCAACGACGTGGTGCTCGCGGTCACGGCCGGCGCCCTGCGCAATTACCTGCAAGAGCGCGCGTCATTGCCGGACGCGCCGCTCGTGGCTGATGCGCCGCGTCGTGGGCCGTATGCAGCCGCCGGGTGCAGTCATCGTGTCCAACGTCCGCGGGCCCGCGTCACCGCTCTACACGACTCACGGGCCCGTCGAGAATCTCGTCTCCGTCGGCAACGTGAGGGTCGCTCCCGCGATCAATATCACCGTATGGAGTTATGTGGAAAAATTGAATTTCGGGTTGTACACCTACGATGCGTTCCCGGATCTCACCAGGGTGGCCGATCACCTGGAGCAGGCCGTCGCCGAGCTCGCGGACGCGGCGCAACGCGTCGGTTCCGGGTCGCGGTGTGAGGAGGGCGTGTCGAGCGCGCCGCGAGCCGGATGACGTCGAGCCGACGACCGCGGGCTCTACTCTAGTATCGGGCGAGCAAGCGGCGGAGCCAGTGCATGTCGTGGCGGCGCCGCGCACGCTGGAGGAGTGTTTCCTTGATCAGCTCTTCGAGCTGCGCCTGCACGGCGTCCTTGATCGCCTCGAGCACCGCGCGGTCGTCCTCGCGGCCCGCAAAGGGGCGCGTGTCGAAGGGTTCGCCGAAGGCGATATAGAGGCGCTCCGGGCGCGGCAGCAGCGTGCCGAGGATCCCGCTGGGAACAGGCGGAATCAGGTTGGAGTCGAACATTTCACCGCTGACCCGGCGCAGCAGCGACTCGACCCACGTGTCCGCGATGTCGTCGCGGTCCCAGCGGATGTCCCACATCTCGTCGGGGCCGATGTTGGCAACGGGCGTGATCGTGAAGCCGTGCTTGATGGCCATCCGCACGAAGCCGGTCCGGCCCTCCCAGAACAGCTTGTACAGCTCGCCGCGACGCTTTGCACCCTCGCGCGTCCCGCCCGGGAAGACCAGGATGCTTTCTCCCGCGTCCATCAGCGCGGCGCAGACCTTGCGGTTCGCGAGCACCATACCGAGGTTCATCAGGGTGTCCCCGAGCGGGCCCAGCATCACGTCGGCGTGGGTCAACAATCGCGGCAGCATGCCCGTGTGCTCGCGTATGGCTGACGGGAGAAAGCCCCCCTCCCAGCCCCAGCTCGCGTGGTTCGAGACGAACAGGCTCGGGCGTTCCGTGTCGACGCGCTCGACATGCAGGAGCTGCGGATCGAAATAGAACTGCATCATCTGGTAAATGCGGCTCGTATCGGTCCTGCCGCTCAGTGCGAGCGCCTTGTCGATGTGGGCCTGCAGGTTATCGGGCTCACGGGCACGCGAGCTCCTCGGGGCGGCTTTTCTGGCCATCTTCGCCTCTCGCTTCCTGTTCATATTTTCATGTTGCCCGTTCAACGCGCATTTTGGAACCCGAGGAATCATCTGGCCGCTATGCCGTCGGAGTGCATGCATGCAGGCGGAGCGAGAAGAAGCTGCGCTGCAGCGCGTGGCGGAGCAGCGCGGCAACCGGTTCGCCGAGCTGATGAGCGCGGTGAAGCGTCGCCTCGCTGGGGCAGATCTCGGGCGCGCTGTACGAGGTGGGCGGGATCTACCGCCGCAACATGTAGGTCGACCTTCACTGTGGACCCGCATTCAATGTGGGTCGGCATTCATGCCGACGAGTACCTGTCCGGTTGCTGATGCGGACTTCAATGCTGCCGTCGCCGTGAATGGCGACCCACAATGTGCGGGTCCGGTGCCGGGAAAACCTGTGTTGCGGTTCCCGGGATCTTAAGTAAGCGTTGGAATTAATTAGTACCTGTGTTTTACTTCGTGCCAACCTCACCGGCGAGGCAGGCAACGATGAGTGAGCAGATTTTCCTTCCCGACCGCGCGAGCAGGTTCCCTCCGGTCGATTTCGACGCATTCCACCGCCAGCAGGTTCAGCAGTTGATCGCGGCGCGTCACCACCTGGTGCAGCACGATCTGCAGGGCGCGGGTTCGCTGAGCCTCGTCACCCCATCGGGGGCCAGCTACACCTACGCCTTCGACGGCTTCCTGACGATCACGCCCGGCGCGCACGGCGCCACGCAGGTGCTGCTGGAGGAGGGCGCCTTCGGCGACTTCTTCCACGAGTTGCTGAGCATCTCGGGCCTGGTGGCCACCCGCAGGCTGCAGGTGACGGCCGGGGACATCACGGAGGCCAGGCGCTGGGAGCCGGCGTTGCGGGCCGTCTACTGCGGGCGCCCCATTTACAACGCAAACACACTCGCGGAACAGGACGCAGCACGCGGACGTGCGTTCCCTCTGGCCCGCGCATTCGACTTCAGTGACTTCGAGGCCCTGCGCGATGACATGCGGGCCAGCCTCGACGCGATGGGCTACCTGCACGTCAGGGGCGTGTTCACGGCCGCGGAGACCGCCGCGATCCGGGCCGAAGTGGTCGCGGCCATGCGGGCGTCGCGGCCCGACGACGGCAAGTCGTGGTGGTCCGTGCTCGAGGACGGCACCGAGGTGCCCACACGGATCAACTACCTCAACCGCTTCTCGGCGTTCTTCGACGAGTTCGCCCTCGACCCGCGCGTGCAGACGCTGGGCGCCCTGGCCGATCCGCGCCACCGCGTCTGCCTCGACCGCGTGGACGGACCGATGGTGTTCATCAAGTCGCCCGGCGTGAGGAGCGGGCTCGCGAACCTGCTGTGGCACAAGGACTGCGACCTCGGCGGGCACCCGGTCATGTGCCCGTTGATCCAGTTGGGCATCCAGCTCGACCAGGCCAGTGCCGCGAACGGGCAGGTGAAGTTCCTCGCGGGCTCGCACCGGTGTTCGAACCACGTCCTGGAGATGGGACAGGAAGGCGGGTTGCCGGTGGTGGCGCTCGACACCGAGCCCGGGGACGTCACGCTTCACCACGGCGACACCCTGCACTGCACGCCGGCCCCGACCGGCGCCAATGCCAACCGCAAGGTGCTGTACTACAAATTCGAGAAACCGGAGATGTTCGATAGCATCCCGCCGGGGCGACACTACAATGACCTGCTCTTCAGCGCAGGCGACCAGGGCCGCGTGGCCAGTCGCGCCAGCACCTGGAAGAGCGACAGGCAACTCGACGGCACCTGACACCCGGAGGATCCCGCGGTACCGATGCGCATAGACGGACAGAGGACCCGGGCGAAGCTCGTCGACACGGCCGAGCAGCTCTTCGCCGACAAGGGCATCGACAACGTGACGCTGCTGGCGGTCAACAAAGCCGCGGGCCAGTCGAACCGCAACGCCGCCGCCTACTACTTCGGCAACAAGCGCGGCCTGCTGGAGGCCGTGCTCCGGAAGCATTCGGCCGGGATCAACGCGCGGCGCCTCGAATTGCTCGACGCGCTGGAAGGCAAGGCCGGCCTTGGGCTCGCGGACCTGATGGGCGCCATCGTCGTGCCGCTGGCGGACAAGCTCGCGGAGGGCGCGTCCGGCGTCGCCTACCTGCGGATCAACGGACAGCTCATGGAAAGCCCCGAGTTCGCCTCGCTTCGGGGAGAGCTCGGCATCGACCTGCGGAACGACACACAGCTCGATGCGCTGTTCCGGCGCCTCATACCCCGCGTCACGCCGCACATGCGCGCCTCGCGCAGCGTGCTGGTGGAAGTGCTGATGTACCACGGGCTATCGGCCTTCGCCTCGCGCCAGCGCGCCCAGGCAGCGGGCGCTACGGCGCAGGCGAGGCGCCGCGACGCTTTCGTGGCCGAACTGGTGCGTGCCCTCTGCGCGATCGTCGATGCCGGGCCTCCCTGAAGGCGCCCCCGGCGCCGCGCTAGGCCCGCGCCTTGCGCAGCAACGCACTCTGGCCCACGGTGGCCACCAGCGTGCCGTCGGCGCTCCACAGCGTGGCCACGCCGGAGGCGATCGCGCCCTCGCAGTGGTGGCAGCGGGAATCGATGCCGATCCACGCACCACGGGCGGGTGCCGCGAACTCGATCGAGATCTGCAGCGACGGCGAGGTGAGCGGCCCCATGACGGCGCTCACCGGCGGGACGGCCGCCAGTCCCAGCGCATCGCCCGGCACGGCCAGCATTGCCGGTACCCAGGTGCCGTCCTCGCGCAGCGGCGGCTCGCGGAACGCGAACCACGCGAGGCGCCGTAGCGGATCCGCGGGCTGTTCGGCCGCTGCGCGCCAGTCCGTTTCCTCGAAGAAGGGCATCAGGGCGCGACCGCCGGAATCGACGCCGAAGCGAGGCGCGTGGGCGTCCGGCAGGGCTGCGAGCCCGGAGTGGCGGCGCAGGCCGTGGTGCTCGGGCCACCCGCCGGTCGCCGCCGCGAACACCACCGTCGCGACGGCGTTGGGCGCGGGGTCGTCGTCGCCCGCGCAGCGCAGCGTCGCGAGCGCTTGCGCGCCGCCGCGGCCGTTGCGAAGGATGTCCACTTCGACCTCCACCGGCCCGCAGGGCACGGGCCTGCAGAACATCGCCGAGGCGCTCGCCATGCGGAAATCCGTGCGTCCCAGCGCCAGTTCCGCGGCGTGCAGCATGGCGGCCATCACCACGCCTCCGTGCGCGTGCACGATGCCCCAGGCCTCGGCGACGGTTGCCTCGACGCGCACGCGTCCTCGCGGATCGCCGGCCGCGATGCGAAAACTCTCCAGGAACACCAGACTTGCCACCTGCGCTGCCTCGCTGCCCGTCATGTCATATGGCGGGGCAAGCTTAGCAGGACGGCAGCCGTATGGCGTGGACGCGCAGGCGCTGGCGGCGCTGCAGCAGGTGGCCGAACAGCGCGGCACCTTTTCGCGCAGCTGATGAGCGCGGCGACGGTCGCCTCGCCGGGGCAGATCTCGGGCGCGCTGTACGAGGTGGGCGGGATCTGCCGGCGAGACATGTGATGCGCCGGCAGGTCGTACGCCGACCGACGCTTCTGCCGTGCAGCGCGCCATGCGCGCGACCGTGAGCGCATGATGCAGTTGGCGATTGCGCGTCCGCCGAGACTACAATGCGCGCATGGACATCCTCGACGACCAATTGCTGCACGCACTATCGGGCTTCCGGGAAATCCGGCTCGCGCTGCTATTCGGCTCGAGGGCTTCGGGGCGTTCGCGCCCCGATAGCGACGTGGATCTGGCGGTTCTCGCGCATTCGCCGCTGGCCGCCGCGCGACGTGCGTCCATCATCGAGGCGGTTGCGCTGGCGACCGGCTGCCCGGTCGATCTCGTCGACCTTTACCATGCGCCGGAGCCGGTACTGGGCGAAGCATTGAAGGGTAGGCGACTGCTGGGCGGTTCTGACGTGCACGCTCAACTCGTTACCCGGCACGTGCTGAATGCAGCGGATTTCCTCCCGCTCCGTGAACGCATCCTCAGCGAGCGCCGCGCCGCGTGGATCGGCTAATTCTTCACGAAAAGCTGGAGTCGCTCGCGCGCTGTGTGCGCCGGGTCGAACAGAAGCGCCCGCCAGCCAGGATCTGCTCGTGCGGATCCGGACATTCAGGACATCCTGGTCCTGAATCTCAGTCGGCGGTGCAACTGTGTGTCATCGGCAGTCACCTGATCAGCGCTACCAGCGCCAGCGCCCCAGACGATGGGCGAGGTATTCAGCACGCTCGCCGCACTCGGGGTCATCAGCGACGAGCTCGCCGCACGACTCCGTGCCGCAGTCGGCTTCCGCAACATTGCGGTTCACAACTACGATCGCGTCGATTGGGCCGTCGTATTCGCGATCAGCACCCGTCATCTCGACGATTTCCGCGAGTTCGCCGCAGCCGTGCAGCAAGACGACTGACGTCGTGCGACGCTGGGCAGGATCTGCCGCCGCAACACGTAACGCCCTGTGGGTCGAGCTTCAGCCCGACAAGGGTTCGGCAACGCCGAACCCGCGCGTATCGTCGCGGTGTCGGCATGCATGCCGACCCACGCCGCAATTCCGCCGCAGGTGCCGGCCACGCCCGCGATCTGTTGCGGGAACGCCACCGCACGGCCGATGGGTCACAAGCATCCCGTTCGTGCTGCGTTTCCTTTTCGCCTCGCGCCCCGACGAGGGGCAGCGGACTTGGTGGGCCGGGCGGGTTGGCTTCGGTCGGGAGGGGCTTTATCCTTCCTGTGGTTATCGGGCCGTCCGCACACGCGAGAGCGCCGATGCCCTCACGGTATATTCACCCATGGCCGGAAAATTCCAGGCGTTCGTCTTCGGCGTGATTCTCGCCGTGATCACCGGCTGGCTGCTGTTCATCGGCAAGGACGTGCTCGTTCCGGTCGTCTTCGGCGCCGTCGTTGTCTACGTGATCGTCGGTTTGACGCACGCGCTGCAGCGCGTACCGCTCATCGGCCCGCGGCTGCCGGTGCAGTTGCGCTACCTGCTGTCGATCGTCGTCATCGGGTTGGCGCTGCTCATGACCGGTTATCTGCTGATCACGAACCGGGACAACATCATCGCGCTCGCGCCGCAGTACCAGGCGACCTTGCTCGCCGCGGCGCAGGAGATCGCAACGCTGTTCGGCATCGAGACCGAACCGACCTGGGCGACGCTGCGCCAGGACATGCTGGCGCGCATCAACATCCAGGTGCTGCTCGGCTCGATGCTCGCGTCGGTGTCGTCGATCGCGGTGACGATCGTCGTCGTCCTGCTCTACGCGGTGTTCCTGCTCGTCGAGCAGCATGGCTTCGACCGCAAGCTCGCGCACCTGGCCGACGACCCGGGCCATCTCGCGCGGCTGCGCGGGCTGATCGGCGACATCAATCTTCGGGTCGGCTCGTATCTCGCCCTCAAGACCGTGCTGAGCGTCTTCCTCGGCGCGGTGAGCTGGGTCGTGATGCGCTATTTCAACCTGGAGTTCACCGGCTTCTGGGCCGTGCTGATCGCAATCCTCAACTTCGTTCCCTATCTCGGCTCGGTGCTCGGGGTGATGTTCCCCGCGATCATGGCGATCGTGCAGTTCGCCGATCCGGGACTCGTCGTCTCGCTCGTCGTGGCGCTGACCGTCGTGCAGTTCCTGATCGGCAACTTTCTCGACCCCTGCGTGATGGGCAATTCGCTCAACCTGAGTCCGTTCGCGATTCTCGTGAGCCTGGCCGTCTGGTCCGAGCTCTGGGGAATTCCCGGCGCCTTCCTCGCGGTGCCGATCACCGCGATTCTCGTGACGGTGCTGTCGAAGTTTGCCAGCACGCGGCCGATCGCGGTGCTGTTGTCGCGCGACGGCAGCTTGTGAGCCGGCTGCTCGCGACCGCCTCGCCCGAAGCCGGGAAGCCAACCGGGTTTCGAGGCGCCCGCGGGCCGGTTTGCCGGCCATGAGGCCGCGTGACCTCGCGGCCCTGCTGCGCGCCGCGGCGCAGAACTGGGTGAGCGACTATGCCCAGAGCATGGGCGCGGCGCTCGCGTTCTACACGATGTTCTCGATCGCACCGCTGCTGCTGATCGTCATCGCGGTTGCCGGGCTCGTGTTCGGCGAAGAGGCGGCGCGCGGCGAGATCTACTATCAACTGCAGGGCATGCTCGGTTCGCACGGCGCGTCGGCGGTGCAGGGCCTGCTCGAAGAAGCGGGGCGCAGCTCGGAGAGCGTGCTCGCGACGGCGCTCGGTTCGGCGCTGCTCTTCGTCGGCGCGACCTCCGTGTTTGCCGAACTGCAGGATGCGCTCGACCGCATCTGGCGCGTTCCGCAACGCGCGCCGCGCTCCGGCCTGTGGACGCTGATCCGCGCGCGGATGCTGTCGTTCGGCATGATCCTGGGCCTTGGCTTTCTGCTCATCGTCTCGCTCGCGCTGAGCGCAGCGCTTGCCGCGGTCGGCCACTGGTGGGACCCGCAGTCCGTCGGCTGGCTCACGGTCGCCAACGCGATCGAGGTGTCGCTCAACATCGTGTTCCTCACGGTGATCTTCGCGATGATCTACAAGGTGATGCCGCGTGCCGGCGTCGCGTGGCGCGACGTGTGGGTCGGTGCGGCATTCACGTCGCTGCTGTTCCTCGCCGGCAAGTTCCTGATCGGCGTCTACATCGGTCGCAGCGGCATCACGACACTGTTCGGCGCCGCCGCGTCGCTCGTCGTCGTCCTGCTGTGGGTCTATTACTCGGCGCAGATCTTTCTCTTCGGCGCCGAGTTCACATGGGTCTACAGCCACGCGTACGGCTCGCGCAAGGGCCAGGGCGTCGCGCCGCCCGCTTCAGCGCCGGCAGTTTGAACCTGGATCGGCAGCTGGTCGCCCCCGTGTGGGCAGCGAGTCACGCAGCATTCGAATCGGTCGTTACTCGCCGTCGGGCTCGAGATCCTGGTCCGTCGGCGTGCGCGGCTCCGGCGCGATCACTTCACCGGATCGACCGAGGTGGAAGAGTCCAAAGCCGGGCAGCACGACCGTCGGATTGGCCATCCCGATCAGGGTTCCCGGAAACGGCGCCAGGATCTCGACGCGCACGCTGCTGTGGGGGTCGGTCACGGTCCCGAGCAGGTCTCCCTGCGCGATCTCTTCGCCGAGGCTGCGTTCGGTGAGGAAGATTCCACCTCCCGGGCTGCGCACCCACGAGGTGTTGCGGTAGATCCGCTGCGGGTCCGGCTTGGGCGGCGCCCCCTCGAGCATGCGCAGGTGCTTCATCACGCTCTGCACGCCGGCGATGCCCTGGGCGATCTCGTGTTTCTCGAAGCGGTTCGGGCCGCCCGACTCGTAGATGATCGCCGGAACGCCCGCATCGACCGCGGAACGACGCAGTGAGCCGAGCGGTCCGCTGCCTCCGAGCACGACGCCCACGTTGAAGGCCAGCGCGAGTCCGCGTGCGCCCTCGTTGTCGAGGTCGACGCGAATCTGCGGCAGGTTCGAGCGATCGTTGCTGCCGGTGTGCAGGTCGACCAGGAACTCGCAGTGCCGGATCACGCGATCGAAGAGATTGAAGGCGGTCTGGCTCGCGGTACTGCCAGTGCGAGTGCCGGGGAAGCCCCGGTTCAGGTCGCGGCGGTCCGGCAACATGCGATTCCCGCTGCGAAAGCCCCAGACGTTCACGATCGGGATCGAGATCAGCGTGCCCGACAGCGTCGCGGGATCGCTCTCGGCATAGGAGTACCGGGCGATTTCGACACCATTGATCTCGTCGCCGTGGACGGCGGCGATGAGACAGAGGGTCGGTCCCGGTTTCGCGCCGCGCACGACGAAGACATCGGTGTCGAGCGTGTCTCGACTGAAGGAGCGCTGCGCGACGAACGAGAGCTGCGACTTCGTCCCGGGCTCGGTGCGACCGCCGAGCAGCTCGAGCGCGCCCCACTCGGCGGCCGACGCGAGGGAGGATGTCGAAAGCACGACGGGAACCACGAGCGCTGCGAACAGGATGGTTTTCATGACTGACAAGATCGCGCGTCCAAGGTGCGGAGGACAAGCCTCCCGAATCTGCCGCTCAGGCGGTTTTGCGACCTGCATTACAGCACAAGCGCCTGAAAAGTCCACGAGCAGCACGCTCGAGGACGCCGGCCAGGCCGCGGTTCGGCCCGTGTGCCGCCTTGCATGGCCTGTCGGCAAGTCCACGTGCGTACGCGGGCTGGCGGTGCATGCGAACGGCTCCGGGCATCGGCTAACAAAACCGTAAGGGAAAGGCATCCAGTACGCTTGCGCCACGTCAAGATTCCACACGTCGACGGTGCCTGATAATCGTTCGCAGCGTTTTGAGCTGCGCGCGAGAGTGATTGCCCCCGCGCCGCCAGGAGGTGTCGCATGCCGGTCCCGGAACACGCGTTCAAGGTGAGCCGCCGTCGTTTCCTGCAGTACGGCGCCGCTGCGGCGGCGCTGCTCGCGAGCGAGACGCTGCCGCTGTTTCATTTGCGCGTGCGCGCCGACACACACCAGGCGGGCCGCGCCGCGCGCAAGATCGGCAGCTGGGAGGACCTCTACCGCGAACGCTGGACCTGGGATCGCATTGCCAAGGGCTCGCACGGCTGGGCCAACTGCCGCAGCGCCTGCGAGTGGGATCTCTACGTCAAGAACGGCGTCGTGGTGCGCGAGGAGCAGACCGCGACCTACGACCAGTCCGAAGCGGGCGTGCCCGACTTCAATCCGCGCGGCTGCCAGAAGGGCGCCTGCTACACCGAGGTGATGTACGGCCCCAGCCGCCTCACGGTGCCGCTGAAGCGCGTCGGCGAGCGCGGCTGCGGGCCAGTGGGAAAAGATCTCGCTGGGATCAGGCGATCGACGAGATCGCCACGAAGTGCGTCGACATCGCCGAGCGCTACGGCACCGACGCGATCGTCGCAGGATCTCGGCCCGCAACTTCGACCAGGGCGCGACCACCGCCGGCGCGCTTCCAGTTCTTCGATGATGTCGGGCGGCGCTGTCGCCGACGACTGGGCCGAGATCGGCGACCTCAACCTCGGCGCCACGCTGACCCTCGGCTTCGCGCACATCGGCGGCTCCTCGCGACGAGTGGTTCCTGTCGGACTTCCTCGTGGTCTGGATGATGAACCCGTCGGTCACGCAGATTCCCGACGCGCACTTCCTCTACGAGGCGCGCTACAACGGCGCCGAGCTCGTCGTGATCGACCCGCAGCTACAGCGCCACCGCCATGCACGCCGACCAGTGGCTGCCGATCGGCGCCGGGCACCGACGCCGCGCTCGCGCTGTGCACCGCGCGCCACATCTGGCGACAGCCGGCGGTCGGACGTGGATTACGTGCAGCGAGCAGACCGACCTGCCGATCCTGGTGCGGCTCGACACCGGCGCGCTTCCTGCGCGAGGCCGACGCTGGTCGAGCGGCGGCACGCGACGACCGGCTCTACTTCTGGGATCGCGCGACGCGAGCGCGCGTGCTCGCGCCCGGCAGCGAGGGCGCATCCGGCAACGCGACGCGTCGCCCTCGGCGAGCTCGACCCGGTGCCGATCGAGGGCAGTGGTTCGATGTACGCTCGCACGACGGCAGCGAGGTCGGCGTCGCCACGGTCGGCTCGCTGCTGCGCGAGCACGCTGGAGCCGTGGAGCGTCGAGCCCACGGCGGCGGTCACCGGCCTGCACCCCGAGCAGATCCGAGCACTTCGCCGAGGGTTTCGCGCGCGCGCAGCGCCCGATGGTGCTGTCGAGCTGGGGTTCGCAACCGCTACGTGCATTCCGACCTGATGAACCGCGCGAAGATCCTGTGCCTCGCGCTCAAGGGCGCGATCGGCAAGAAGGGCGCCGGCTATCCACTCCACCGGATGGTTCATCGATCTGACGGCTTCGGCGCGCAGTTGCAGGCGGAACACGACGGGGCCTGCGCGGCATGGTCGGCGATGCTGTGCGGCGTCGCTGCGTCGCCGGCGAGCTGTTCAACCTCGGCGATCGACCTGGTGCGAAGCGCAAGTCAGCCGCAGCCTGACGTCGCGAGCATGGCGCGCGAGGTGCGAGACCGAAGAGTCAGCTCTGCACGCACCAACGCGGTCAGACGCAGAATCTACAACCACCAGGGCATCGCGGAGGACGCTCGCGCGAGAGAGCGCAGGACTACGCTGTATCCGCGCTCGCTCGACGCCTACAACGACGAGGCGCGCGAGAAGGGCTGGATGCCGGCTGCCGCGCAGCGCCGGTCAAGGTCTGGTTCACCGGCGGCAGCAACGTGCTGCGCCGCACCAACCTGCCGCAGCAGATGCTCTCAGGCACTCTCTGGCCGAGCCTGGAGCTCGTCGGTCGACGTCAACCCGAAGTTCACGCTTCACCGGCCATGCACGCCGACTACCTGCTGCCGGCCGCGGGCTACTACGAGAAGCCCGGCATCAAGTACCCGGTGGCCTACGTGCCGTACCTGCACTACTGCGATGCGGCGGTGCCGCCGGTCGGCGAGTCGAAGGACGAGTGGGAGATCTACTAGCTGCTGGCGCAGCGCATCGAGCAGCATCGCGCGCGAACGCGAGCTGCCGGCCGTTCGACGGCTGCGGCCGGCGGCACGGTCGATCTGAAGGACCTGCACCGAGCGCTACTCGTTCACGGCGCCTACGGCCCGCACGACGCCGAGCAAGGTGACGCAGGACATCCTCGACGCGAGCCCCAGCGTGCCGGCGGCGTGCACGATCGCCGACGCTGAAGGAGACCGGCATCGCGCAAGTACGCCAGCACCGGCGCCAACGCCTGCCGCGACCAGCGATCTACAACCCCGACTGGAAGGGCGAGGGCGTGCTGACCACGCTCACGCGCTTCACCGAGCACAAGTGGCGCTGGCCGACCTACACCGGGCGCCAGCAGTTCTACATCGACCATCCCTGGTTCATCGCCGCGCAGCGAAGTCGCTGCCGACGCACAAGCCGAGCCCGAAGGCCGGCGGCGACTACCCGTTCCAGATGGTCTCCTGCCACGCGCGCTGGTCGATCCACTCGCAGTCTGGCGCGACACGCCGATGATGCTGCGGCTGCAGCGCGGCGAGCCCGCGATGCTGACTCAACCCGCGCGATGCGGCGGAGCTCGGCGTCACCGACGGCGACTACGCCGAACTCTTCAACGACTACGGCACGCATGCACATGCGCGTCAAGGTATCGCACGATGGTGCGGCCGGGCGTGGCCTACTACTTCCACGCCTGGGAGCCGCACCAGTTCCCCGGACCACAAGTCCTACAAGTGGCTGATCCCGGGCCTCGATGAAGCCGCTGCACTTCGCCGGCGGCGAAGGCCAGCTCGGCTGCGCGCTTCGACCATCTGCGAGCCGGGCACCGCCGTGCAGGACACGCGCGTCGACATCCGCGCGCTGTCGACCGCGGAACGAGCACGCAGCGGTACGGCGCATCCGGCCTGAACGCAACGGCCACGAGCGAAGGAGCGAGCCCATGCAATACGAGGTGCCGCTGCCAGGACGCCAGGTCGCGATGGTGCTGGACCTGAACAAGTGCCTCGGCTGCCACACCTGCACCGATCGCCTGCAAGAAGCTGTGGAACACGACCAGGGCACCGACTACGCCTACTGGAACAACGTCGAGACCATGCCCGGCAAGGGCTATCCCGGCGACAGTACGCCGAATCGGCGGGCGCACCGCGAACGGCGAGGTGCAAGCGCGGCGCAGCGTGCCGGACATCGACGCCGACTACGGGCGCGCCTGGACGTTCAACCACCAGCGACGTGATCGCCTCCAAGTCGGCACGGCCGCAAGCGAATGGCTGAAGCCGGAAGGCAAGCCGAAGTGGGGCCCGAACTGGGACGAGGACCACGGCGCCGGCGCAGTATCCGCAGGACAACCACTACTTCTACCTGCCGCGGCTCTGCAACCACTGCACGCACCCGGCCTGCCTCGACGCCTGTCCGCGCGGCGCCATCGACAAGCGCGAGCGAAGACGGCATCGTGCTGGTCGAACCAGGACCGCTGCCACGGCTACCGCTTCTGCGTCGAGGCCTGCCCGTACAAGAAGGTCTACTTCGACCCGCAGCGCCAGGTCGCGACCAAGTGCATCTTCTGCCTGCCGCGCGTCGAGGAGGGCGTGGCGCCGGCCTGCGCGCGGCAGTGCCCCGGACGGCTGCGCTTCGTCGGCTTCCGTCGATGACCGCGAGGGGCCGATCTGGAAGCTGGTCGACCAGTGGAAGGTCGCGATGCCGCTGCACCCGGAATTCGGCCTCGGGCCGAACGTGTTCTACGTGCCGCCGCTCAGCCCGCCGAAGCTCGACGCCGAGGGCAGACCGACTGCCCGAAATGCGCATTCCGATGGAGTTCCTGCGCAGCCTCTTCGGCCCCGCGGTCGAGCAGGCGATGGCCACGCTGCTCGCCGAGCGCGGGAAGCGGCGGCGCGGCGAGCCGAGCGAGCTGATGGACACGCTCGTCTCCTACGTGTGGGAAGACAATTTCCGGCTCGATGCCAACAGCGCGCGAGGTGCTGTGATGATGCTGCGCAAGAGGGTTCCCCTGATGGTGGCGCCGCCGGCGATGCAACCCGGCGGCTACATCATGAAGGCCTATGCCGAGCGCACCGTACCCGCAACGCCCGAGGCCGATGTGCGCGTGGAGACGACCGGCAGCGGCGGCTTGCTGATCGAGCTCGCGTGGGCGTGCGCCGAAGCGCAGCGCAGCATGGGCGCGCAGACGGACCGCTTCGTCGACGCCTGCGCCGTGCTGGTGCCGACGACCGCGGATGCGCCGTGGATCACGATGGGCGCACCGGGTCAGGCCGTCGAGGCCGTCTACTGGCGCGCCGACCGCGAACGCCCCTGGCGCCTGCATGCCGAGGGCCTGGGCACGATGCAGCGCGGCGAGGCGCCGGCCGCGTGGAGCGCGCAGGGCGCGTGGGCCGAGGAGCGCTGGCGCGTGCGCTTCGCGCTCGATGCGTGGGACGCGCTCGCCGCGCACAAGCGCTTCGGTATCGCGATCTGGCAGGGAGAGCGCTCCGAGCGCGCCGGGCTGAAATCGGTCAGCACCGACTGGCTGTCGCTCGGGTAGCGCGCCGTGACAAACGACTGCTCGGCATCGGGCTCGCGCGGCATGGCGAGCGAGAACGCGCTCGCGATGCTGGCGTGGGCCCGGCTGTGGAGCCCGCTCGGCGACGACGCCGCGCGCGAGGATGCCTGGACCGCGCTCGGGCTGCCGGGGCGTTTCGCGGATGCGCGCGTGGACTACTGGTCGCTCTGCCACGGACCCGAGGCCCCGGTGCCGCTCCTGCTGCATGCAGGCATCGGGATCGACGGCGCCCCCGCGCGCGAGGCACTGCTGCGCGTCATGGACCATCTCGGGCTCGGCTGGTCGGAACACCAACTGCCGCCGGACCAGCTCGGTGTCGTCTGCGAAGTGCTGGCCTGCGCGATCGAGGCCGAAGAGCCGGTGCTGGTGCGCGAGCTGCGCGCGCGCTACCTGCTGCCCTGGTGCGAGGCCGTCTCAACGCGACTCGCGCGCGGCAGCCCGCTCGCGGAACTCGTCGCGGAGTTCCGCGCCGACCTCGCACGGCTCGACTGCGGTGGCGATCCGGGGCAGGCTTCCATGATGCAGGCTTTTCAGCGCGAGGACCCGCGCCCGTGACGGCAGAACCCGATATCGAACGCTTCAAGACCGACCAGCCGGCGCTGGATGCCTTCCTGCAGGGCTGGGTCGGCCGCAAGCTGAGCACCGAGGGCGCCAACCGCGCCCCGGACCCGGTGAACATGCCGATGATCAGGCACTGGGTGGACGCTTTCGACGACCGCAACCCCGTCTACGAGGACGAGGAGGTCGCCGCGCGCACGCGCTTCAGGGGCCGGATCGCGCCGCCGGCGATGCTGCAGACCTGGACCATGCAGCGCCCGGTGCTCGCCGGCATCGGAGAGCGCAGCGGCGCCCCGCAGGAGATGGACCCGGCGAGTCCGCTCGCCCTGCTCGATCGCGTCGGTTTCACCGGCGTGCTGGCGACCAATTCCGAGCTCGAGTTCGACCGTCCGCTGCGCGAAGGCGACTGGCTGCGCTCCGAGGTCATCGTCGAGTCCGTCTCGCCGCGCAAGAAGACGGGGCTGGGCCAGGGCTATTTCCTGACCTGGACGCAGGAGTACGTCGACCAGAACGGCGCGAGCGTCGGCCGGCAGCGCTTCCGCGTGCTGAAGTTCGATCCTTCCACCATCGGCCAGTGAGTCCGGGAGACGACCGCGATGCGCCAGGTCTATGCAGACATCGGGCGCCGCTCGCTGCGCGCGGCGGACATCCGCGCAGGCGATCCCGTGAAGCCGATGGAGGTCGAGCTGACCCACACCATCATTGCCGCCACGGCGATCGCGACCCGCGATTTCATGCCGGTGCATCACGACAAGGACTACGCGCAGTCGCGCTTCGCGCCGGACGTGTTCCTGAACATCCTGTCGACCAACGGTTTCGTGGCGCGCTTCCTCACGGACTGGGCAGGCCCGGAGGCGTGGGTGAGGAAAATCAGCGTGAAGCTCGGCGTGCCCGCGGTGCCCCACCGGACGCTGCGCTTCACCGGCGAAGTGCTGTCGGTGACGCGGCGGGGGGACGAGTGCCTGATCGAGGTCTCGGTGCAGGCGGCCACGAGTGACGGCAACCACGCGACCGGCTCGGCCGTCGTCACGCTGCCGGCGAGCTGAAGCCTGCGTACCCCGCGGATCGAGCACCCGGCTGCGGCGCGCACACCCCGCTCCGCATCACCTGGTCGACGCGGCGCGACTCGCGCGCTTGCGCCGCAGGGCTCTCTCCTTGCCGCGGTCGGGCACGGAAGTCATGCTGAACGTGCGGCGGCGCAGCGGGCGCGGCGCGTGCGGATACCATCGCCCGGAGGAGAGCACCCAGACCATGGCCAAGCGCAGCGACATCATTTCCAGCAGTGCCAGTCCGGTGATGAACCTGTTCCGCAAGGGACTGCTGCACGGCGCGGGCTACGACACCGACCGCTTTGCCGCGCGTCCGCTGATCGCGATCGCCAACTCGCACACCGAGCTCACCACCGGGCACTCGCACCTCGACAGGCTGGCGCAGAAGGTGCGCGAGGGCATCGTCGCGGCCGGTGGCGAGTGCGCCGAGTTCAACGTGCCGGCGCCCTGCGACGGCGTGGCGATGGCGCACGACGGGATGCGCTTCGTGCTGGCGCAGCGCGACCTCATCGCCGACATGCTCGAGACGCACCTGCGCTCGCAGCCCTACGACGGCGTGGTCTTCATCGCGGGCTGCGACAAGATCAACCCGGCGATGATGATGGCGATGGCGCGCCTCGACCTGCCTGCGCTGTACCTCGCGGGCGGCCCCGGCCAGATGGACGTGCGCAACACCGACAATCCGCGCAAGTCCATCGACCACGGCGACTACCACGACGATCTCTATCATCTGCTGAAGTCGGCGACCTGCTCGACCTGCGGCGCCTGCGAGATCATGGGTACCGCGAACACCTTCCAGTGTCTCGCCGAGGCCCTCGGCATCTGCATTCCCGGCAGCAGCAACATCCCGGGCTGGCATGCCGACAAGCTCGCCGCGGCGCGGCGCAGCGGCGAGCGCATCGTCGCGATGGTCGCGGAAGGGCTCAACGCGCGGCAGATGTTCACCGCCGCGGCCTTGCGCAACGCGGTGGCGACCGCGATGGCGATCGGCGCGTCGACGAACACGGCGCTGCACCTGCCGGCCATCGCGCACGCGGCCGGGCTGCCGTTCACGATGGAAGACTTCGAGGCAGCTGCCCACGTGCCGACGCTGCTCGCGGTGAGTCCCAACGGTCCCTACGGCATCCAGGACCTGTGGGTCGCCGGCGGCATGCCCGCGGTGCTCAAGCGCATCGAGCGATTCCTCGACACTTCCGCGATGACCGTGACCGGCAAGCCGCTCGCCGCGACGCTCGAGGCCGCCGGGATCCGCGACGCGGCGGTGATCCCGCCCGTGGAACAGGCGTTCCGCCCGACGGCCGCCCTCACCGTGCTGCGCGGCAACCTCGCCCCGGACACGGCCGTCATCAAGCAGGCGGGCGTCGCCGAGGACATGCTGCAGTGCCAGGGCCCCGCGGTGTGCTTCGATTCGGAGGAGGCGGCGCTGGAGGCCATCGCTGCGGGGCGCATCGCCGCGGGCAGCGTCGTGGTGCTGCGCTACCTGGGGCCGCGCGGGGCACCCGGCATGCCGGAGATGCTCGGCGCCACGATGGCGCTGAAACTCGCGGGTCTCGGCAGGACGGCGCTGATCACCGACGGCCGTTTCTCCGGCGCCACGTCCGGTCCCTGCGTGGGCCACGTCTGCCCGGAGGCGAGCCTGGGCGGGCCCATCGCGCTGATAGAGGACGGCGATCTCGTCGAGATCGACGTGCCGGGCCGCCGGCTCACGCTGCACGTCGACGAGGCCACGTTGCGCGCGCGTCGCGCCGCGTGGGTCCCGCGCGAGCACGAGGTACCGCACGGCTTCATGCGGCGCTACCGCCGCCACGTGCGGCAGGCCTGCGAGGGCGCGATCCTCGACTGAAGCGGCGGCAAACGGTGGAAGAGTTCGACTTCGTCATCGTCGGCGGCGGCCCCGGAGGCTGCGTCACGGCCTCGCGCCTGAGCGAGGACCCGCGCGTTCAGCGTGCTCCTGATCGAGGCCGGCCCCGACCGGCGCGGCTTCCTCGCGACGAACACCGCGGCCGGCGTTCTCGCGCTCGGCGCTGCGCAAGGGCACGAACAACTGGGGCTTCGAGACCGTCGTCGATCCCGGGCTGAACCACCGGCGCGACTATCACCCGCACGGGCGCGGCCTCGGCGGCGGCACCTCGATCAACACGCTGATGTACATGCGCGGCCACCGCAGCGACTACGACGAGTGGGCCGCCATGGGCAACCCCGGCTGGAGCTACGCCGAGGTGCTGCCGTATTTCCGCAAGGCCGAGAACAACCAGACGCATCGCGACCGAGTACCACGGCAACGAGGGGCCGCTGTGGGTCGAGGAACTGCGCACCGACAACCCGTTACCACGCCATCGTGCAAACGGGCCTGCGCCGAGGCGGGATTGCCCTTCAATCCCGACTTCAACGGCGCGGAGCAGGAAGGTTTCAACAGCGTGCAGGTGATGATGAAGCACGGCGAGCGTCATCACGTGGGGCAGGCCTACATCCATCCGCACCTCGGCGTTCGCGCCAACCTTCATCTGCGTTGCGAAACCGAGTGCACGCGAATTCTGGTCGAGAACCGCCGCGCGGTGGGCGTCGAAGTCGTCGCGAACGGCGAGCGGCGCGCGATCCGCGCGCGGCGCGAGGTGATCCTGTGCGCCGGCGGGCTGCTGTCGGCGAAGCTGCTGCAGCTCTCCGGCGTAGGTGACCCCGAGGACTTCGCGCCGTACGGCATCGCGCCGGTGCACGTGCTGCCGGCGGTGGGCAGGAACCTGCACGACCACATCGACGTGGTGCTCGGCTACCACATCCCGGGCGACCCGGACCTGCTCGGCGTCTCGCCCGCGGCCGGCTTCGCACTGGCGCGCGGCGCCTGGCGCTGGGTGCGCGAGCGGCGCGGGCTGCTGGCGACGAATTTTGCCGAGCTCACGGGTTTCATGCGGCTCGGGCCCGATTCGCCGAAGCCCGAGATCCAGTACGAGTTCGTGATCGGGCTCGCGATGGACCACGGCCGGCAGATCTACTGGCGCCACGGCATGTCCTGCCACGTGATGATCCTGCACCCGAAGAGCCGCGGCACGGTGCGGATATCCTCGCCCGACCACCGCGCCGATCCGCTGATCGACTTCCGCTATTTCTCGCACCCGGACGATCTGCCGACGCTGGCCGCGGGTGCGCAGCGCACGGCGCGGATATTCGCGACGCCGACGCTTCCGCGAGCTGGTGAGGCGCGATCTCGTGACCGCGCACTGTCGCACGAGCGAGGACTGGCAGGCGTTCTGCCGCAATGGCGGCGGCACCAACTATCACCCGGTCGGCAGCTGCCGCATGGGGCCGTCGCAGCGCGACAGCGTGGTCGACGCGCGGTTGCGCGTACACGGGCTGGAGGGCCTGCGCATCGTCGACAGCTCGATCATGCCGAAGATCTGCGGAGGCAACACCACGGCGCCGACCGTCATGATCGCCGAGAAGGGCGCCGGGATGATACGCGAGGACTGGCGCGCATGAAGATCGCGACGCGCTGCGTATGCGCCTGTCGCCATGAATGGCGACCTACAGCGAGCCCCACGTCACCCCGACCTGCAACAGAATCGCGTCCCGGCTCTTGAATTCACCTTCCAGGGAGCCAACACCCGGAATTGCGGGCGTGGTGGCCGGGGCGTCGCCGAGGTCCAGATAGCTCAGCGACATTTTCACGCTGCGTGAATCCGTCCACTGCCATTCGGCGGCGGCACCGACTGACCAGACGGAATCGAGGCGGAACGTGATGTCGCGCTCGTCGTCGTCGATCATCTGGTTGGTTGCCAGGGCGGACACCCCCAGCATCCAGCGCGGCGACACCGGCCAGGTGTAGCTGGTGGATACGGCGTAAACGTCGTTGTAGTCCGTGTCGTTGATAGCGAAGGATGTCTCCGTTGAAGTAGTACTCGGACAGCCGGAATTCGCTGAAATCCACCCAGGACACATCGACCGTGACGGCGTGGTTGTTCGCGAACTCGTGGTAGATTCCCGCCAGAACCGATTGCGGCGAGGTGCTCTCCACGCGGATATCCGCGCCGATGAGTCCCAGTCGTGTCATCACCGCTTTCGGTATTTGGCCCCAGCCCGGAAAACTCGCTGTCGGCGTCCTGGCTCGGATCGACCTCCGACTGGTAGGTGAGCCCCAGGCGCGTGGTCGCCGAATGCTGGTAAAGCGTCGAGAGGCCGAAGCCGAAGTCGATTCCGTCGGTCTCCAGCTCCGATTTGCCGTCGCCGAATCCCGGATCGAATATGTTCCGCACGGCGCGTTCCTGCTCGAAACTGGAGTAGGTGATCGCAACGCTGCCGGCCACGGACCACTGATCGTCGATGCGATACGCCAGGCTGGGAAAGGCGCTGACCCGGGTGGAGTCATAGCTCTTGAGGAAGTAGCGGCCCGGCCAGTCCCCGAGGTCATCGGAAAACCCGGCGCCAAGGAAGGTGAACGAGGCGCTGAAATTGTCGCTGACGGGCTGCAGGTAGAACACGCGCGGCACAAAGGTATCGCCGGAATCCTTGGAGTTGAACTCCCGGCTGCTGTTGCTGAACTGGCTCTCCCAGTCCGATTCGCTGGAAAACCACATGAGCTCCGCCGCCGCCGCCCGTTGCGTGAACCGGGTAATCCCGGCGGGATTGGTGGCCGCCGTTTTCGCGCTGTCGGCGGATGCGGCCAGCCCGGACACGCCGGGGTAGGGACGGGCAGCAGCCGGGTTGCTGCAGACTGCCATGAGTGTGGCCGCAATAACGAGGGGTTGCTTGAGCAAACTGAATCTCTCCGGCCTGGTTGGAATGTGGTCTTCGATAGTACCTTCCGCAGTGTACCCGATACGATTGCCGCGCGGGCCGGCGACTGATAACGGCATTCTCGTGCTCGAACCAGTCGTTATACTGATCGTCCGATGAGACATCCCGATCCCTACCCGTCAGCAACAACTGCAGAACCACTTTCGAGGTCGGGTTCGCGGTGGGCTTTTCGATTGGCGCTGCTGCTTGCCTGGTTCCTGGCGATCAGCTGGCTTCCCGACCCTCGGCCGCTCTCGGCTCCGGACTGGTCGGTCAGGAACATGCAGGCATTGATCGGCCTGTCGGAGCCGGTCGCCCGCGCGGTCAGCACGATTGTCCTGCGCGGAATCGGCTTCGCGCTGATTGGCGTACTGCTGTCGCTTCTGGTGCGGCACTGGCGGCTGCGATGGGCGGCGCCAACGGTGCTGCTGGCGTCCCCGCTGCTGGCGGTGGCGAGCCAATGGATCAACTTCGGCTACTTCCCGATCCCGGGGCAAGTGCAGTTGAGTGTGGCGACCGCGGTCATCGGGGCCTTGATGGGGCTGGCGCTGCGCCGCAGCGCGCTTGCGCTGGGCGCGCTTGTCGTCTTCGCGATGGGGATCTTCGTCTGGGGATCGTCGAGCGACGTCTGCGATGATCTCGACGCGGCCGCCCGGTACACCGGGAATCATGTGCTGGCTTTCGCCGCGGACATTCCGGCTGGAGACGACGGATTCGACGCGTTGTTGCACGCTGCGTTCGCCTTCGCCGAGGACAATTCGCACGGGAGCGATGCGGTTTTCCCCAACAGGGCGGCGATCCTGGCGCTGAGCGTCATTCTCGGTGAAGAGCGTGTGGCCGACGTCGCCCGCCGCCGGATCGACCCGGCACGTATCGATGAGGTTCGCGGACTGCGGAATCGAATCACGCTGCGTGGCCGGAACGATCTGGCCCGGCATTTCTGGGTCAGCGCCGGATTGGTGATCGTCGCCGACGAAGGCCGCGCGATGACGATCGGGATCGGCAAGGAATTGATGGATTCCACGCCCGGCGGGTCCGGCTTTTCGTTCGTCGACATGATGGCCAACCGCGCGGGCATCATGTTCGCCGGTGCCGCCACCGGCAATGCGACGGCGGCGCGCGACATGCAGCTGCGAATCAGCCGGGGCATGGTCAGGGACGACTTGCTGCCGGACTTTCAGGGACTGCCGGAGGGAATTTCCGATACGCGATTCCGCACCGAGTTCGGCGGCCTGAGGGGAGAAGGAACCCGGCGAGTCGATGACGAGATCACCCGTCGCCTCGCAACGGCTCAGGGACTGCGGCCGCCCAGGAATATCTCCGCGCCGGAATGACTCAGCAGCCGCGCGATGGGCGCCGCGACGCCGTGGGTCTCGGCGAGCGCGACCGCATCGCTGAGATCCTTGTCGAGGAGCGCGGCGGCGACCCGCAGGGCCGCTTCCTCGTCTGCGCTATGCGACTCGCCGGGGCGGTGCATGTAGAAGAACAGGCTCAACATCGACAGCGCGCCGCTGGTCTGCGCGACGTCCTCGACGAGCCCGTCGCGCACACCGGCGGCCCGGGCGAGCTCGAGCGCCTCGAGCATGGCCGCGAAGCCGGCATAGACGATGACGTTGTGTGCGAGCTTCAGCGCGGCTCCGCTGCCGAGCCGGCCGGCCGGCACGACACGTGCCGCGAAGCGCAGCAGCGTGGGCTCGAGCCGCGCGACGAGCTCGCCGTCGTCGCCCATGAGTACCGACATCGTGCCGTCCGCGACGCTGAACATCCCGCGACCAGCCACGGGCGTGTCCACGAGGTGGATGCCGAGACCGGCGGCACGCTCGGCGAGCGTGACGATCGTGGACGGCAGGATCGTGGAGAGGACGGCAACGCAGGTGCCCGGTCGCGCGCCCTCGAGCACACCGCCCGCGCCGCCGACCGCGGCAACGCATTGATCGTCGTTCTGCACGCACACCAGGATGATGTCGCACCGCTGCGCCAGTTCGCGGATGGAGCGTGCCGCGATCGCGCCTGCGCCCACCGCGGAGTCGACCGCTTCGGCGCGCAGATCGAACACGAACGGCGCGTCACCCGTCTCGACAAGACGCCGGGCGATCGCGCCACCGATGAGGCCCAGTCCAATCAACCCTGTCGACGTCATACGTTGCCATCCCGGTTTGTCGCTTCCGAACGGAACCACCGCGCTGTCCTTCGACGGCTGGCATCATAAGGCCCCTGCGCGCGGCGGCCAACCCACGCCACACTTCACGACCCGTTCGGGCAGGCGCGCAACGGTGAGTCGATCCCGGGCGAGCTGCCGTTGTAGTATGGCTCACCATTGCAGCGAGGTTGATCATGACTGAACTGAACCCCCTGACGATGACCATCGAGCTGCTCGGCGGACTCGCGCTCTTCCTGTACGGCATGGAGAAGATGACCGACGGGTTGAAGGCGGCCGCCGGCAAGCAGATGAACGCGCTGCTGGCCAAACTGACAGGCAACGCCGTGCTGGGTGCCATCACCGGGGCCATCGTGACCGCGGTGATCCAGTCGTCCTCGGTGACCACGGTACTCGTGGTGGGTTTCGTGAGTGCCGGGATCATGACCCTGGTGCAGTCGGTCGGGGTGATATTCGGCGCCAATGTGGGCACCACGGTCACGGCACAGATCGTGGCGTTCAACACGACCGCCCTTGCCTATCCGCTGATCGCCATCGGGTTTTTCATGAGCTTCGTCTGGAAGCAAGGCGTCGCACGCCACTATGGCGCCATGCTCATGGGGCTTGGCCTGATCTTCTACGGCATGGCGACGATGGGCTCGGCCATGTCGCCGTTGCGCACGCACGAGGGCTTTGCCGAGCTGCTGCAATCCTTGCAGAATCCGGTGCTGGGGATGCTGGCCGGCGCGGTGTTCACGGCACTGGTGCAATCGTCCTCGGCAACCATAGGTCTTTCGGTGGTCATGGCGACCCAGGGGCTGCTTTCCCTGCCGGCGGGTATCGCGATCCTGTTCGGGGCAAAGATCGGCACCGGGATCACGGCGATACTCGCCGCGATCGGCAAGCCACAGGATGCAAAGCGCGCGGCAGCCGTGCATGTCCTGTTCAATGTGCTGGGTGCCGTGATCTGGTTGCCGTTCATCGCCCAGCTCGCGGGACTCGCCGAGATGGTTTCGCCGGTGGCCGCGCATCTGCAGGGTGTGGAGCGGCTCGCCGAGGAGGTGCCGCGCCAGATCGCCAATGCCGCAACCATCTGGGCTACTGCCAACACGGTGCTCTTCCTGCCGTTCGCCGCGTTGTTTGCGACGATGGCCATCAGGATCATCCCGGACCGGGCGGTCGAGGAGAAGGCAATCATCCGTCCCCGGTATCTCGACGACGAATTGATCCAGGTGCCATCGATGGCCCTGGAGCGTGCGCGGATGGAGCTCGGGCACATGGGCGAGCTGACCGACGCGATGCTGGCGAAGGTCAGGTCGGCCTTCGGATCCAGGGATCTCAGCGAACTGTCGCAGCAACATGACCAGGTCGTGGTGCTGCGAGAAGCGGTGCTCGCCTATCTGCAGCATGTCGGGCGTGCCGAATTGAGCGACGCCGAAGCTGACGAGCATGCACGGCTGGTTGCGGCCACCGGCGAAATCGAGAACCTGAGCGCGGCGATCAGCCGCGAACTGGCCCCGCTGGCCCGGACCCTGAAGGAGGCGGATATCTCTGTCTCGAAAGAGACCACCGAGCTGCTGGAACGGCTGTTTCAGACGATACAGGAGTCGGCGCATTCCGCGCTGCGGGCACTGGTGGAGGATGACGAGCGGGCGGCCCAGGCCGTTGTCGCGAGTCGCGAGGCGATCCTGGAACTCACTGCCGAGTTGCACCGCAAGCAGGCCGCGCGTCTCGCCGGGGACGACCCGGATCGCCTGCTCAAGCACCGCGTGCAGCTCGAGATGCTCGACAAGCTGCGGCGCATTTACAGTGTCGCCGAGCACATGGCGATCTCGGTGCTGCCGCGGAGCGTTCTCGTCGGGGAGCTGTCCGTATAGCCTTCCGGCGACGTGATCCGGCTCAGATATCGCGCACGACTTCTATCGCGCCGTCGTCGATTGCCTCGCAGAGCCGCGTCTGATCGCGTTCGGTGATGTCCGCATACCGGTCGGCGTATTCGACCATGATGTCGTCGAAGGCCTTGTCATCACCGATGTACCCGCGGATCGTCATGGCATCCCCCGAACGCGCATGCGCGAAGGCCAGGGCCTTTCCGCAGATGCCGGCGTAGGCGGCCAGCCGTTTGGGTCCGAGTTCCTCGACATCGATCTTGCCCTTGCCGTCCCAGAGCTGGCGGAAGTAGAAGTCGATCTCCTGTCCGCCCGGCTCCTGCCAGCGCGCCCAGCCAAGGAGAACGTCGCTGGTTGCCTGGATCAGGCGCTGGCCTTCGACAACACGTTGACCTGCCTGCTCGAAGGCGCTGGCCCCGAGATGGGCTTCGAGGACGGATGGCACCGCCTGCTTGAACTGAAGGAACAGGGGCGTGCCATCTCCGGCCTCGAGCAGCACGATCAGGCAGCGGGTGCCCACGCTCCCCACCCCGACGACCTTCTTGGCGATGTCCACCAGGGAGAACCGGTCGAGCAGCATGCGCCGGTCGAGCGGCAGGCTCTGGCGGTAGCGATCCAGGAACCTGCCCACTGCGTCCGACTCGTCCGCGGCGATCATGTCGTCGGCGCGGACGATCAACGGGGGATCGGGGACTATGACGCGTCGACCGTCGACGACGTCGGTCAGCTTGTCGAAGGCACGCAGACTGTTGTTGCGAGTGGCCTTTGCCAGGACCTCCTCTTTCCATTTCCGGTGCGTCTTGCCGTGCTTCTCGATACGCTCCAGCGCGGCCTGCGATTTGAAGCGGTAGTAGTGCAGATCGAGCGGACTGAGTTCCGATGTCTCGGCGATGAACTTGCGGTAGTAGCGCATCGCAGACCGCGTGGCGGCGCGGGCCTGCGACCGGAAAACCGTTTGCCCGCGCAGAGACCGTGACGCTCGCCGCAAGACGCTTGACGTCCCACTCGAAGGGGCCGGGCAGGGTCTCGTCGAAATCGTTGAGATCGAATACCTGTTCCCGATTGGGTGCGTAGTACCACCTGAAGTTGCCCAGGTGGGCATCGCCACAGAGCTCGACCCGCAGGTCGGTCCTGGCACCGGCGGCGAGATCACTTGCCATGACGGCTGCTGCCCCGCGCAGGAAGGTGAACGGGGTGCGACTCATCCGGCCATACCGAAGCGGGACGAGTTCAGCGAGTCGGGTCTTGTCCTGTTCGGCCAGGATGGTCAGTGGATCGGCGCGACCGGTTTCCCGGGCAGCCTCGACATGGGCCTCCAGGGGAACGGTTTCCCGCCGCGACCTTCCGGCATCGTAGCGCTCGGCGGGGGCGGCCCTGAGCCAGTCCGATTCGCTTTCGGCGTTGAACGGGGATCTGGACATCAGGCCTCCACACCAGGCTCGCCGTCGGGAATATCGCTCCAATCCTGCAGGAGCGGCTCGCGGATGCAAACTCTCATCGGGCGCCCTTATTCGAAGGTCGCTGCGGCGCCAATCATCAGCGTCGAAACGATGAAGAGCGCCAGCAACAGCGGCCAGACGAAGCGCAGGTACTTGTTGTAACCGACTTTCGCGATCGCCAGCCCTCCGACCAGCACGACGCTGGTGGGCGCCATCATCAAGGCCAGGCCATGGCCCATGACCCACGCGGTGATGGTGTTGGCCCGGCTGACCTGGGCGAAGTCGGCCAGCGGCGCCAGCAGCGGCATGGCCAGCGCCCCGTGTCCCGAACTGGAGGGGATCAGGGCAGCCAGCGGAATGTTGACCAGCACGGTCAGGAAGACGAAAAACCCCGCCGAGGCGCCGCTGACCAGCCGTTCCATCGAGTAGAGGATGGTGTCCAGCGTCTGCGTGTTGTTCATGATCACCGACACCCCGCCGGCCAGCATCACCACCAGCGCCGGACCCATCATGTCCGAGGCGCCGGCGGCGATCAGCCGCACGGTCTCCTTTTCGCCCATGCCCGCGACGATGCCCACCAGCACCGAAGCCAGGATGAAGAGCATCGCCAGCTGCGGGAACCACCAGTTGAGCTCGAACCAGAACGGCTGCGCGCCGGCGACCTCATGCGTGAAATAGTCCTCGGCGGGCGCCGTGCTGCCGCCAAGCACGCTGGACCACGGAATGACCGAGAAGATCATCAGCCCGAAGGCGCACGGCGGTGATCACGAGCACCCACTTCTGCGCGCCTGTCAGCCGGACCTCGGTGGCGGGCTGCGCGGTCGTGGCGTCAGCGGACGGGGGCGGCGCCTCGGCATCGTCGTCCCAGCCGACCAGCGACGCCGCCGGATCCCGGCGAACGCGTGCGGCGTAACGCAACACCCAGCCGATTGTCATGCCGGTCAGAACGACCCAGAGAACGCCCCGCAGCCCGATGCCGTCACCGATGGAGACGCCCGCCTCACCGGCGGCCACGCCGATCGAAAACGGGTTCACGGTGGACGCCATCACCCCCGACAGCGCGCCGAGGATGATCATCGACGCGGTGACCAGGCGGTCATAGCCCAGCGCGGACATCAGCGGGATGAACAGCGCGTAGAAGCCGAGCGTCTCGACCGAGAAGCCCATCGTCGAGCCGAGCAGTGAGAACAGCACCATCACCGAGGCGATCAGCAGCCAGCCCTTGTCGCGCAACCGGTGTGCCAGCGTCGCGACTGCGACTTCCAGGCTGCGGGTGGCGAAGCTGACCGAGATGAACGCGCCGATCGACATGATGAAGACGATGATGCCGATCTGGCCGAACACGCGGCCCGCGGTCTCGGTATCGACGAACTTGTTGTCGGCGTTGCGCAGGCCGTAAATGCCGTTGATCGGCGCCAGGATCAGCTGCTGCAACTTTTCTTCGAACGACAGCGGCGAGTCCACCTGCACGAAAGTGCCGGGAATCGGCGAGCCGTCCGGGCCCATCTGGTAGCTGCCCGCAGGAATGAACAGCACCGCCACCCAGACCAGCACGGTCACGATCGCCAGCGTGGTGACCGCGCCGGGGAACCTGAACGAACGCTTTGGCGGCGGTGATGGCTCGGGTGCGCTCACTGGATCAGAAGTCGACCGCGTCGCGGATGATCGGGCAGGTCATGCAATGGCCGCCGCCCCGGCCGCGGCCGAGTTCGGCGCCGACGATGGTGATGACCTCGATGCCCTGCTTGCGCAGCAGCGTGTTGGTGTAGGTGTTGCGGTCGTAGGCGTACACGACGCCCGGCGACGCGCACACCAGGTTCGCGCCGCTGTCCCATTGCGTGCGTTCACGCTGGTAGTCGGTGCCGCCGGCCTCGACGACGCGCAGTTTCTTGAAGCCGAGCGCCGCGGCCACCACGTCGACGAACGGCTTGTTCTCGGCGTGCAGTTCAACGCCGCTGGGATGGCTGCTCGGCCGGTAGGAAAACGTGCGCGTCTGGTTCATGAAGTCCGGCGCCAGCAGCACGCAGTCGCGGTCGGCGAAGGTGAACACGGTGTCCAGGTGCATGGCGGCGCGGATCTTCGGCATCGCGGCCACGATCACCCGCTCGGCCGCGCCCTTCCTGAACAGCGTCGCCGCCAGCTGGCTGATGGCCTGGCGCGAGGTGCGCTCGCTCATGCCGATGAGCACGTTGCCCTTGCCGATGGGCATCACGTCGCCGCCTTCCAGCGTGGCCAGGCCGTGGTCTTCGGTCGGGTCGCCCCACCAGACGTTGACCTTGCCGGCGAAGTCCGGGTGGAACTTGTAGATCGCGGTGGTGAGGATGGTTTCCTCGTGGCGCGCCGGCCAGTACAGCGGGTTCAGCGTCACGCCGCCGTAGATCCAGCAGGTGGTGTCGCGCGTGTACAGGGTGTTCGGCAGCGGCGGCAGCAGGTACTCGGTGACACCGGCTGCATCGCTGTACGACCTTAAGCGCCGTGCCGCCCGCCGACTCGGGGAAGTCGTTGCGTCGACAGGCCGCCGATCAGCGTCTCGGCCAGATCGCGGTCGCTCAGGCCGTCGAGGAAACTGCGCAGCTCGTCGATGAAGCCCAGGCCGACCTGGTCGGGCACCACCTGGTTGTCGAGGATCCACTTCTTGCCTTCGGGCACGGCCAGCGTCTCGGCCAGCAGGTTGTGCATCTCCACGACCTCGATGCCGCGGTCGCGCATCTTGCTGACGAAGTCGAAATGGTCGCGCTTGGCGTTTTCGACCCAGAGCACGTCGTCGAAGAGCAACTGCGTCGCAGTTGGACGGCGTCAGGCGCGCATGCGCGCGGCCCGGGCGCGCAGACCATCACCTTGCGCAGCTGGCCGACTTCCGAGTGCACGCCGAACTTGACTTCGCTCTGCAGTTGTGCCTTGATTGGAGCTCCTGATGTGTTGAGTGAGTCGGGTTAGACGGAGATGGCGCCGGTCGCCAGACCGTAGACGCCGTAGATGGCCGGCGGCGACGATGACGCCGAACGTGACCCAGTCCGATGGTCTTGTCGAAGACCGGCTTGCCCTGCTCGCGCCGGGCGATGAAATACAGCACCGTGCCGGGCGCGAACAGGATCGCCGACAGCAGGATGAACTTCAGGCCGCCGGCGTAGATCATGAACAGCGTGTAGGCCACGGCCAGCGAGGCCAGGATCAGGTCGCGCGTGCGCTCCTCGGGCCGTAGCTCGTAGGTCTCGCCACGCCGGGCGATCATCAGGCCGTAGGCGGCGACGAACAGGTACGGGAATCAGCGTCGTCGCGCTGGTCAGGTTGAGCATCAGCGAGAACGCGTCGCGCGACCAGTAGGTAGTGATCACGATCAGCTGGATGATGATGCTGGTCGATCCACAGCGCCACGACCGGCACGTTGTTCTTGTTGACCCTGGCGAAGGCCTTGGGCATGTCCTTCGACTTGCCCGCGGCGAACATGACCTCGGCACAGATCAGCGCCCAGGCCAGGTAGGCGCCGAGCACCGACACCAGCAGCCCGACGCTGACGAAGATCGCACCCCAGGGGCCGACCACCGATTCGAGCACCGCGGCCATCGACGGCTGGCGCATGCCGGCGATGTCGGCGCGCTGCAGCACGGCATAGGGCAGCAGCGTCACCAGCACCATCAGCGTGGTGACGATGATGAAGCCCAGGATCGTCGCCTTGCCGACGTCCGCGCGTTCCTTGGCGAAGCGCGAGTAGACACTGGCGCCTTCGATGCCGATGAACACGAACACCGTCACCAGCATCGTCGCCTTGACCTGCTCGAACAGGCCGTTCGTCAGGTCGCCGCCGTAAAAGTTGAAGCTGAACAGATCGATCCTGAACGCGAAGATCAGGATCACGATGAACACCATGATCGGGATGACCTTGGCGACCGTGACGATGCTGTTGATGAACGCCGCCTGCTGCACGCCGCGCAGGATCAGGAAGTGGAACAGCCAGATGCCGACCGAGGCCACCGCGATGGCGATCACGGTGTTGCCGTCGCCGAAGACCGGGAAGAACGCGCCCAGCGTCGACTTGATCAGCACCCAGTACGACACGTTGCCGATGCAGCTGCCGATCCAGTAGCCGAAGGCCGACAGGAAACCGGGGTAGTCCCCGAAGCCTTCACGGGCGTAGGCGTAGACGCCCGCGTCGATGTCGGGCCGACGCTCGGCAAGCGCCTGGAACACCCGCGCCAGCATGTACATGCCCGTGCCCGCGATGAGCCAGGCGATGACCGCGCCCAGTGGGCCGGTGGCGGTGGCGAAGGTCCTGGGAAGCGAGAAGATCCCCGCGCCGACCATGCCGCCCACCACCATGGCGGTCAGCGCCATGCGTGACATCTTCTGTTCGTTCGACGCCATTTGGTTTCCGCCTTCGCGATTGTTCGCAGTCACTTCATCCAGCAGCCGGGCGACTCTAACATCAAATCTGGTGACGCTTGCATCCCCTCGATACCAGGATCGCATCGGGTGACAGGTTTCCCCACGGTGCAAGGCGTGTCGAAGCGATGCCGGCGGGGCAGGGCAGCCTGCGGCTGTGCAAATCGGCACTCATCGAGCCGAGGCTGGCGATCAGGGATCGGCAGGGGATCGCGCGGGTTTGGGGCCCGTCCCGTAAACCGCCGTCGGGCAAGCGACGGCGCGAGCTCGTCTGCGGGCCCGCGCCGTCGCTCATGTGCTTGCTACTTCTTCTTGTAGTGGCGGTCCAGGAACCCGACCAGTGTGTCGGCCCAGCCGCCCATCATGCGGCGGGCGTCCGCAAGATTGGTGACGCTGTTGGTCCAGCTGATCGTGCCGCCGGGGCTGCGCGCGGCGCGGCGGTCGGCGGCCCGGCCGACGATCTCGCCAGAGACGGAATCGAACAGCTGGATGTAAAGCGTAGCCGCACCCGTCGAAGCCGAGTACGTGCGGGAGCGACCGGCCGTGCGGGTGTCCGGTGCAGTGATATCGAGGTCGATGATTGCCGGCCGCAGGACGAGTACGTCATCCCCCGCCACGTCTACCACCTCATACCCTGCTGCTTCCAGGCGCTCGGTAAACACCCGCTCGAACGTGGTGGCGACGTCCTGTCTGATTCTCTCCATATCACGGGCGGTGATGTTGCGGCTGCGGGTGCGATTCTGATCCCGCTGCCAGTTGCTGCGAAACGCCACATGCGGTTCCAGGATGGCGACGCGCCTGAACACACTGAAGTCCACATCCGGATCGATATAGGCCATGCCCAACGTCGAGCCTTCCACCGGCACCAGGTTGTCGAAGGTCAGCCCGGGGGCTTCAGCCTGCTCCTCGGCGGACGCGAGCGGCGCCAGCATCACGACGAGACTCAGGAGAATCGTGCTCAGGGAAAACGAGCTGTTTCGCGCGCGTGCAGTGTTCATACTTGCCTCGGGAGAATGATGTTGTTTGTATCCCCGCTCGCTTGGAGACGGGTGCTTGTCAGCTTGTCTCGTTGAGTTTCCGGAGTTGCTCGGCAGCAGGTGTCCGGGCCGCAACGGATACGAACGGTAGCAACAAGTCGGATCTGGAACAAGTCCGGTATTCTCGTCTCCTCTTTTATGCGCCGGCCTGATCGCAGGCGGCGGCTGACTTGCGCGTGGGCGGCGGTCACCGGCGGGGGCGACCAGTCGCCCGCACCCGGTCACAGGGCCCAGTTACCGTACACGGTCAGCACGACGGCCAGCGACTGGTCGTACGAGCCCACCAGATTGCCGCGCCCGCCGAGCACTGGGGGCAGCGTGCTGCGCTTGTCGACGTCCATGTTGCCGCCGTAGAGCAGCGCCGTCGTGAATCCCCACTTGAACGATTCGCTGGCCTGGCGTTCGCCCCCGGCGCCGAGTCGCCACGCGGAATTGACCGGGAACAGCGGCGAGACGTCGTTGCCGTCCTGGAACCCTGAGTCGTAGGCGAGGCCGGCGTTCACTTTCCACTGATCGTTCAGGCGGTACTGCGCGCCCACTGCGAGGTGCCAGGTGTCGTCGAACGACAGCGGGTTGGTGAGGCTGATCGGGTTCTGCGTGTTGTCGATGCCGATCTCGACCTCGCCGAATTCCGACCAGTCCTGCCAGCCGACGTTGCCGAGCAACGCCCAGCGGTCGTCGATCTCGGTGTACACGCTCCCCATCACCTGCTGCGGCACCTTGGCGCCGACATCCACGCGCGCATCGAGCAGGCCGCGCGACTGCAGCAGCGCGGTCAGGATCGGGCCGATCCCCGAAAACTGCGCCTGGCCGCGAAAATCGAGGTCGATCTGCGACGTGTACGTGAGTCCGAGGCGCGTGCCCGGCGTCGGCTCGTACAGCACGCCGACGTTGCCGCCCCAGCCCCAGGTATCGTCGTCGATCTCGAGCCGCCCGTCGCTGAGCGACGGCACCGCGCTGTTGATCGCGACCTTCTGGTCGAACATGCCGTACATGCCGTTGATGCCCGCGCCGAGCGAAAGCCTTTCGTTCACGCGATACGCGATCGACGGCATGACGGATACGCCGACGAGGTCGGCGTCCTGCACGCGGTAGCGACCCACCCAGTCGTCGTCGTAGTCCAGCATGGAGCCGAAGTTGCCCGCCACGGCGAAGCCCAGCGCGAGATCGGGCGACACGCGATGCGTCAGGAAGGCGCCGCCGCCCGGGACGTAACCGTTCGAGCCGAATGCCCGGCCGCCGTCGCCGCTGCCGAGACCGGGCGAAGTGGTGCCATCGACCGAGAACTGCGTGTTCAGCCACATCAGCTGGCCGCCTACGAGCACCTGCGTGCCGTCGAGTTTCGTCATGCCAGCCGGATTAGTGAACGCCGTCGATGCATCCTGCGCACGCGCGGCATAGCCTGCCGCGGCGAGTCCCGGCTCGGCCGTGCCGAACTCGTAGAGCAGCAGCCCGCCGGCCTGCGGCGGTGCTGGCGATGAGGGCTGTCGCCGCGAATGCAGCCACCGCTGAGCCTGCCTGAACTGCCCTGCGTACCTCGGTCATGATCGATCCTCTGATGGTTGGCAACTGACTGACCCGGACTCCGCGACCACCGTCACTGGCGCACACATACGCAGCGCGGCTAGTGCTCGAAGTCGCCGACCGCCTTCATTCCCTTCATCACGGACTCCACCGCGCCCGGGGGCATCAGGTGGCTTCGATCGAGCACGCGGTCGAGCTGGGTCAGCGCGTCGGCCGTCGACGTCGGGCGCGTGCCGAGCACGAAGGCGGCGAGTTCCTGTCGCGTGAGTCGAGAGGTGCGTCGGTGCCGCGGCGTCCGCATCGGTGATCACGAGCACGCCGTTGCGCAGCTCGAGCCGCCAGATGCGCGAGTCGCCTTCGACCGCGAGCGTGAACGTCTGGCGCTAGCCCTCGGCCTTGCGCGGATCGACGAGGTAGCGCACGAACTGCAGGTTCTCGTCCACGGATGCCGCGACGAGTGCCTGCGCGGTGGGCGTGCCGAGGAAGCGACGGATCGCGTCGACCGTCAGCGGCTGGCCCTTGAACTGCATCCCGCCTTCGATCTGCAGCGCCTCCGTCAGGTACCAGCCGCGCGCGTTGGCCGATGAGGTGCGCTGTCCGAGCTGGCGCGCCGCCGCGGCGCGGAGCTTGCGCGCCTCGGCGTCGTTCGCGATCGAGTTCCAGCAGCAGCGACGTCAGCCTGAGCGTCCACCGCCAGTTGGCGAGCCCGCCCTGTGCGTTGGCACTGGCGGCCGCTTTCCGAACGGCGGCGCGGCCGCCCATCATCTGCACGGTGCGCGCCGCTTCCTCGTTCCCGGACAGCGGATTGATGTCGTACACGTCGCCGCCGAACCAGCCGATCGTGCCGTTGAAGACCTGCCGCACGTGGCTCTCGACCTGCCCGTAGTTCTCCCAGTCACCACGCTGGTTGCGCGGCATGTACACCTGTTCGGCCGCCTGTCGTGCGTTCCGGCCGTGCGCGATCTGGCGCAGCGTCTGGTCGTGGATCAGCTGCACCTGGTCGACGGCGCGCTGGACGGCGTCGCGCACCGCGTCCTCGCCCTTGAGGGTGGGGCCGTGGATGTCGAGCAGGATCTCCGCGTTCTTCGACTCGATCCAGCGCGCGTCCTGGATGAACACCGCCGGATTGCGATACGAACCGCCGCGCAGCGAATACACGTTGAAGATGCCGCCCGGCACCATGAAGTTGGTCACGAGCATGCGCTTGCGCGGGAAATAGAAGCCGACGCTGTCGCTCGTGTCCGAGCGGAGGGGAGCGACCTGCACCGGCTCGCCGGCGACGACCACGTCGACGACGCGGCCGTTCTCGAAGAGCCGCGTGGGCGGCTGGTAGCTGGACCCGGCCAGCAGTTTCTCGGGCGTGAAGCCGAGCATGTTCGGAAAGGCATCGGGACCGCTTTGCGGATGGAACACGCCGAACTGGGCGGCCGCTCGTGCCTGGTAGGTGCCGCTCAGGACACTGATGCCGGTCGAGGCGCTGCGGTTGCGGTCCAGGTGCTCGTGTCCCCAGACCTCCGCGCCCTCGTCGAGCCACGCACCGATGCCGTTGCCGTAGTGCCAGTGGGTCAGGAGGATCGCGGCCACCTTGACCTTGCGGCCGAGCGTCTGCTCGAGCATGGCGCGCATCTCCGCGGCCGCCCGCGTGTAGTCGCCGGTGTCGATGATGATCCAGCCGGCCGGCGCTTCGATCGCGAAGCTGCTGGCGATGCCCCAGCCGCGCATCGCGTACACGCCGTCGGTGACCCGCTCGACGCGCTTCGTGTCGCCGATGCCCCACTTGTCGTTGGCGAGCAGCGCGGCGCGCGTCGTCACGGCGCCGTTCGGCCCGACGACGGTTTCGCTGCGCAGGGACGGGCTGCTCCAGGACGGTGCCGTCTGCGCCCCGCGCTTCTCTGCGGCTGCGTCTGCCGCGTGGGCAAGGGAGCACACTCCAAGTGCCAGCGTGGCGATGACACCAACGAACTTCAGGGCCGTAGGTTGCATGACTTTGTTCCTCCTATCGTCAAGTGGTTTGCAGGGTGACGTGCATATGACGCCGAACGCCAACGAAGCGCGGCTAGTGTTCCAGGCCGTCGTTGTACTTCAAGTCGCCCTTGGCATCGAGCACCGCCGGGGTGGGCGTCGTCGGTGGCAGCAGCCGGCTTCGATCCAGCACGCGATCCAGCTCGGCCAGCGGTCCGCCGCCCTTCGCCGGCGCACCCTTGCCGAGCACGAAATCCGCCAGCTCGCTCCGCGTCACGTCGACGTGACGTGCGCCGCGGGAGGCGACCGGGGATATCACGAGCACGCTGTTGCGCAGTTCGACCCGCCTGATCTGCGGGTCGCCCTCGGCCGCGAGGGTGAAGACCAGCCGCTGGCCCTCGGCCTTGCGCGGATCGACGAGGTAGCGGACGAACTGCAGGTTCTGCTCGACGGAGACGGCCGCCAGCCGCTCGGCGCGCGGCGTGCTGAGGAACGTGCGGATCCCATCCAGCGTCGCCGGTTGTCCCTGCACGAGGAGCTTGCCCTCGAGCTGCAGCGCCTCGGTGATGTAGAAGCCCCGCGCGTTGGCCGAGTCGGTGCGCTGGCCGAGGGCGCGGGCTGCCGTCGCGCGAGCCTTCCGCGCGGCCGCGATCGGCGGGATCGAGCTTCAGCAGCAGCGAGGTGAGCTTGAGTCCCCAGCGCCAGTTCGCGAGCCCGCCGTCGGCCACCGCCTGCGTGGCCATTTTTTCCACCGCCGCGCGGCCGCCCATCGCCTGCACCGTGCGCTCGGCTTCTTCCCTCACCGAGAGCGGATTGATCTCGTAGACGTCGCCGTCGAACCAGCCGACGGTCCCGTTGTAGACCTGCCGGACGTGACTCTCGACCTGCCCGTAGCCCTCGCGCCCCTCGCGCAGGTGGCGCGGCATGTAGAGCGCTCTCGGCCGCCTCGCGGGGACCCAGGCCGCTGGCGATCAGGCGCAGGGTCTGGTCGTGGATGAGCTGCACCTGAGTCGACGGAGCGCTCGAGCGCCTCCCGCACGACCTTCTCGCCCCTGAGCGTCGGTCCGTGGATGTCCAGCAGGATCTCGGCGTTCTTGGACTCGACCCAGCGGGCGTCGTTGACGAAGACTTCGGGATTCCGGAACGCGCCGCCGCGCAGCGTGTAGATGTTGAAGATCGTGTCGATGACCAGGAAGTTGGTCACCAGCAGCCGGCGCTTCGGGAAGTAGAACGCGACGCTGTCCGTCGTGTCCGAACGATTCGGCGCGACCTGGATCGGCTCGCCGGCGATGACCACGTCGATGACCTTGCCGTCCGGGAAGAGCTTCGTCGGCGGCTGGTAGCTCGACACGAGCAGGAACTTCTCGGGCGTGAAACTGAGCAGGTTCGGGAACGCGTCGGGACCCGTCGTTGGATGGAACACGCCGAACTGCGCGATCGCGCGCGACAGGAGATAGCCGCCCATGACGCTGATGCCGCCGGAGGCACTGCGGTTGCGGTCCAGGTGCTCGTGCCCCCAGATCTCGGTGCCCTCGTCCAGCCACGCGCCGGTGCCGTCGGCGTAGTGCCAGTGCGTGAGCAGGATGGCTGCGACCTTGATCTTCTTGCCGACCGCGCGTTCGAGCGTCTCGCGCATCTCGGCGGCGGCGTGGGTGGAGTCGCCGGTGTCGACGATGATCCACCCGTTCGGCGCTTCGATGGCGAAGCTGTGCGCGATGCCCCAGCCGCGCAGGGCATACACGCCTGCGGCGACCTGCTCGGCGACTTTCGTATCCGTCACGCCCAGCCGCGCGTTGGCGCTGAGCGCCGTGCGGGTCGTGACGGCGCCGTTCGGCCCTGTCACGGTTTCGGTGGTCAGCGACGGGCTGTGCCAGGACGGCGGCGATTGTGCGCCGCCGGGGTCCGTTGATTGGGCGCGCGCGCCGAGGGACGGGAACCAGAAAATTGATGCACAGGCCACAATTGTTAGAAGACGGTTGCTCATGATAGGTTCGCCGCGGTTCGGAATGTGATGCGTCACTGTGCCCGTCGACGCTTGCACCTTAATAGCACGACGCTTTGGTGCACTTTGCGTAAATTGACCCAATTGTGGTGGCACCCAGATATTTCCGGAGATGAGTCAGGATGGCTAAGAACTGTGGCCCCAGCGTTCCAGCCGACTTCCCGATCCGCGGGTGGTTGGCAGGTTGCGATCCGCAGTTCAGGCGAGAAATCCTGGCGCTGGCCCGCCCGAAATCCTATGCAGCAGGCAGCGTGCTCTACCGGGCGGGCGATGTCGGGGGTGACCTATACGGTATCAGTTCCGGCGTGGTCACCGCGCAGTGCAGGTTTACCTCCCCGGACGCGGTGCTTGTGCATATGCTGTGGCCCGGAGAATGGTTTGGTACCTTCGCTGCGTTCGTCGGGCGGATTCGTCGCATCACCGCGGTCGCCAGAACCGACGTGGAACTCCTGCGCGTGCCTGGCGATGAGCTGCAAGCACTGCTTCGACGTAGCCCGGTGTGGGTTGCCGAACTGGGACGCGACGCGGTTTACTGGGTGGATATCGCGACACAGGGCGCCGCCGACCTCCTGATCCGGGATGTCTCGGCCCGCTGCGCGGCCGTCCTGCTGCGCCTGGCCGGCCGGCGTTGGGTGTCGAACCCGGAGGCGGACCTCCCGACCGAAATCCCCGCTTCGCAGACCGAGCTCGCGATGCTCTGTAACGTCTCCAGGAAGACGTTCAGCCGAGTCCTCAGAGAGTTCTCGAGCCGTCGACTCGTCACCCTCAGCTACAAGTCACTGACCGTGAATGACCCCGCGCAACTGCGTGTTATCGCAGATTCCGGCAGAGAGAGAGCCGAAATTCTCCAGCAATGACTGGAACTGGCGTGCGCCTCGCACGACTGCTCGTGGCCGACAGTGCCCGGATTCGAATGTCCACCTCGCCACATTGATGAGCCGCACACACAGTGGCAGCATGCAGTGAAAAGCCGACCCTCCTGGCCAGCATCAAGTTATTGGGCCTGACTTCCAACGGCGGCAATGGCGCCGCCCCGGACCCGGCTCAGGCGGTGCGAGCTCAAACGCAAGGGCAGGGCGATCACGGCCGAGAGTGCCGCCATGCCGACAATCGAGCCCAATCCGAACAGGGCGATGTAGGCGATGCCGCAGGCGGGTGAACGCAAGGCTTCGAGGCTGAACAGGATCAGAGCCGCCGAACCCGCCATCCCGTGCACCATGCCGACCAAGCATCACGCCCACCGCGATTTCATCGCCCTGGCCGGCTTCGTGCATTCGTCGGCCGCGCTGACCGTCGGGCCGGTGCATGCCGGGCTGAACCTCTACAACAACGGCTTCGCCGCGGGCATCGTCGCCGCCGTGCTGGTGCCGGTGATCACCGCCATCCAGGCCATCACCAGGCCGGAACGCGGGCCGCCGGCCGAGACCGGCGACAAGGCTGCCGGCAGGAATTGACGATGGCGCGCGGCCGGCAGTATTGTCGCTCATCAGTTGGGCGGAGGTCGGGGTGGCGGTAACGTCGAAGCAGGCAATGATGCGCGAAGGCTCACCCCATCGTGGTGCACGCATCGACGTCCATGTCGGCGAGATCCGCCAGCTGTTCAACTCGATGGATCCGTCGCCGTTCGGCGAGCGCGATCTCGACCCCAAGGCCGAAGCCTATATCATCGATTCGGCGCGCGAGTTGAGCCGCAACGCGCCGTTGGTACTGACCGTCAGCCTCTCCGGCGGCGCCAGTGCGGCCGAGGATCTGGCGGCATTGCCGCAGGCGGTGCACGAGTATTTTGCCCAGCGCGGCGTGGCGACGCGCACCGGGTTGCGGCGCATGCTGCGCATCGGGGGCTGGAGCCTGCTGATCGGCGTGAGCTTCGTCGCGGCGTCGACCCTGATCGGGAAATGGGTCGGGGTCGGCAGCGTCCTGCACGAGAGCTTCATCATCGGTGCCTGGGTGGCGTTGTGGCGGCCGCTCGAGATCCTGCTCTATGACTGGTGGCCGATCCTGGCGGATGCGCGGCTGTTCGATCGCCTGGCCGCCATGGTGGTGGAGGTTCACGTTGTCCAGCGCCCCGTGTAGCCATCCGGAGCGGCGATGACGGCGACCAGCGACCGGCAGATGCGCAGCAGCTGGATATCGCGTGGCGTGGGCTATTTCGCGCTGTGGGTGTTGCTGATCGGCTTCAAGCCGGCCGACCTCGTGGTCGGACTGGCGGCGGCGGCGGCGGCCACGTGGACCAGCCTGGCCTTGCTTCCACCCGGGGAGTTTCGCCTGCGCCTGGCTGGCCTGCCGCGCTACGGTCTGCGCTTTCTCTGGCAATCGGTCGTGGCCGGCGTCGATGTCGCGCGCCAGGCTTTCGCGCCGCACCCGTCGTTGCGCCCCGGCCTGATCTCCTACCCCTCGCACTATCCGCAAGGCGCAAAACGCAACGCCTTCGCCTCGGTGACCAGCCTCCTGCCGGGTACCGTGGCGCTGGGCGATGAGCCGCAAGGCGTGCTCTACCATTGCCTCGATATTCGGCAACCGATTGCCGAGCAACTGGCCGTGGAAGAAACCGCGTTTTCCCGCGTGCTGCCGCAGGAGCCAGTGTCGTGAGCGGGTTCCTGCTCGCGGCAGCCGCGACGGTGCTGGCGACGGTGGCGCTTGGCCTGCTGCGCATCCTGCGCGGCCCGGGCGATGCCGAACGGATGATGGCGGCCCAGCTGCTCGGTACCGGTGGAGTGGCGGTGGTGCTGCTGCTGGCGGCGGTCACGGGCATTGGCGCGGCCGTCGATGTCGCGCTGACACTGGCGCTGCTGGCGGCCTTCGCCTCGATCGCCTTTTACAAGGGCGCTCCCGGCCACTCGCCGGATGACTCCGGGGCGGACGAATGAGCTTCGCGCTGGACCTGTTCACGGTGATTGCCGTAGCGGCCGGCGTGGTGTTTTTCCTCGCCGGAACCGTGGGGCTGCTGCGCTTTCCCGATGCGTTGACGCGGCTGCACGCACTCACCAAGGCCGACAACCTGGGGCTCGGCCTGATCGTGCTGGGCCTGCTGCCGCACGCCCAGGACTGGCGGCATGCGTTGAAGCTGGTCGTGATCTGGTTGCTCGCGTTGCTGGCCGGCGCCGCCGCCTCCCAGCTGATTGCGCGCGTCGCGCGCCGAACGGTACCGCCTGAATGATGGCCGCGTTCAACATCGGACTGGCCGTTCTGGTCCTGGCGCTGGCGGTCTGGACGGTGGTCGCGCGCGACACCTTTACCGCCGTGGTCGGTTTCGTCGCCTACGGACTGCTGCTCGCGCTGGTGTGGGTGCAGCTCCACGGCGTCGACGTCGCCCTGACCGAGGCGGCGCTGGGCAGCGGGTTGACCGGCGCCCTGTTGCTCGGCGCGGCGACCCGCTTGCGCAAGACCGAGCGTCCAGCGCGCAGCGAGCGGCCCGGGCGGCTGACGCACCTGGTCGCCGCTGTGTTAGCGGGCAGCGTCACCGGGGCGCTCGGCATAGCCGTGCTCACGCTGCCCGATCCGGCCCCCACGCTGGCGCATGAGACTGCCGCCAACATCGCGGCGACGGGCGTTGGCAATCCCCTGACGGCGGTGCTGCTCGCGTTTCGGGCCATGGACACGCTGCTGGAGGCAACCGTGGTGCTCTTTGCGCTGATCGGCGTCTGGTCGGTGGCACCGGACCGGGCCTGGGGCGGGCGTCCGGGGCCGCTGCACCAGGTCGACCCCCAGGGGCCTCTCGCCTTCCTGGCACGCGTGCTGCCGCCCATCGGGATCATCGTCGGCGTGTACATCTTCTGGGTCGGTGCCGACCTGCCGGGCGGCAAGTTCCAGGGCGCCGCCCTGCTCGCGGCCATGTGGCTGCTCGCGATTTTTGCCGGGCTTTCCGACACGCCACGGACCGACCGCCGCACGCTGCGCCTGGCGCTCGTTGCCGGTCCGGTCGTCTTCATGGCGGTGGGCGCTGCCGGCGTGGTAATCGCCGGCGCGTTCCTCGCCTACCCTGATGGCCTGGCGAAACCGCTGATCGTGCTGATCGAGTGGGCGCTGTTTCCCTCGCTCGCGCTGACCCTGGCACTGATCGTGGCGGGCCCGCCCGCGCGGGCAGAAACGTGATGGACGCGGCGACGCTGTTTGGTTTGTGCGCCGCGCTGCTGGTCGGCATCGGCGTCTATGCGGTGATCGTCAATCCGCCTCCGCTGCGCAAGCTCATCGCCTTCAATGTGCTGGGCGGCGGCGTGTTCATGTTGTTCGGCGCCATCGCCCGCCGCGGGGCGGCGGCCGGCTGGGGCGGCGATCCGGTGCCGCAGGCGCTGCTGATCACCGGCCTGGTCGTGGCCTTCTGCGCCACCGCGCTGGCGGTTGGGCTGCTGCTGCGGCTGTTCGAAGAGTCAGGATCGGCGACGCTCGCTCCGGACCCGCCGCCGTCGGCGGACGGCGATGCGCCCGGCCATTGAGCGGATGGAGCGGCAGAGACAATGACGTCCACCTCCGGCGGCCTGTTGCTCGTGCTGGCGGTCATGCTGCCCTTCGTCGGCGTGCTGGCCGGTTTTGCCCTCGGTGGCCGCGCAGTCACGTGGGTCGCGGCAGTCACGATCGCCGCCGGGATCGCCAATGCCGTCGCTACCGCCCTGGCGTTCGGCCGGGCGGAAACCGGGCTGGTCTACCTGCTGGGCGGCTGGTCGCCGCCGCTCGGAATTGCCCTGCGCGCCGACGGGCTGACCATCGTCATGATGCTGGCGGTGGCGGCCGTGATTCTCGGAATCGCCGTGTATGCGCGCAGCAGTTTCACGACCCCGGCCGGAGAGCGCGAGGCCCGCGCGCCCCTGGTGTTCTGGACCCTGCTGCTCGCCATCTGGGGCTCGCTGAACCTCGTCTTCGTCAGCGGCGACCTGTTCACCCTGTACGTCGCGCTCGAGCTGCTCACCTTCGCCGCGGTTCCGCTGGTGTCGCTCGACGGCCGGGCCGAAACGCTGCGGGCGGCGCTGCGCTACCTGCTCTACGCGCTGCTCGGATCGGTGTTCTATCTGCTGGGGGCGGTGCTGCTCTACGGCGCCTACGGCACCCTCGACATCGCCCTGCTCGCCGCCCGCATCCGGGTAGAGCCCGCGGTGCTGGCGGCCGCGGCCCTGATGACCACGGGCCTGCTGGCCAAGACGGCACTGTTCCCGCTGCACCTGTGGCTGCCGCCGGCCCATGCGGGCGCGCCGGCCGCGGCCAGCGCGATCCTGTCGGGGCTGGTGATCAAAGGCTCCTGGTTTCTCCTCGTCCGGCTCTGGTTCGATGTGCTGCCGGGCATCGTGACGCTTCCCTCCGCGCAGTTGCTGGCGGGGCTCGGCGCGGCGGCGATACTGGTCGGCAACGTGGTCGCGCTGCGGCAACAGCGCCTGAAGCTGCTGGTCGCGTACTCGACCGTGGCCCAGATCGGCTACCTGTTCCTGATGTTCCCGCTCGCCTTCGACGCCGCGGGCTCCTTCCTCGAGCGCGGCGCCGTTCTCGACGGCGGCATGCTGCAGGCGATTTCCCATGCGCTCGCCAAGGCCGCCATGTTCATGGCGGCCGGCATTTTCTACCATGCCCTCGGACACGATCGCATCGCCGATCTCGCCGGCGCCGGACGCGCCCTGCCGACCAGCGTGGCGACGTTTGCGCTGGCGGGCGTCGCCCTGATGGGGCTGCCGCCCGGTGGCGCCTGGGTCGCCAAGAAACTGTTGCTCGACGCCGCCGCCGGCAGCGGGCAGTGGTGGTGGGAGATCGTGCTGCATGCGGGCGGTTTGCTCACGGCCAGCTACGTGGTGCTGGTGCTCGCCTTCGCGCTGCGCCGCGCCGATCGTCCGCTGGAACTGCGCAAACCCGTCTCGCGCCTGGCCGAGGCCGCCGCGCTGGCGCTGGCGCTCGGCTCGCTCCTGCTCGGATTCATCGCGACGCGCGCCGGCCTGCCGGATGCGCTGTCAGGTGCATTCTCCATCAAGGAGATCGGGTCGGCGCTCATCGTCTTCGCCGCTGGAGCGGTGCTGGCGGCCGGTCTCGCGCTGCGGCCTCCGCCCCTGCCCGTGGGGCAGGCGATACTGCGCGCTCGCGCGCCCGGCCCGCCGCGCAACGGCTGCCCTTGGCGGTATGCTGGTATCTCTGGATTGGCTGCTGCGGCAGTGGGCCGTGGCGGGTATCGCCCTAGTCGCAGTCGCGCTCGCCTTCGGCATGGCGCTGCTGCGGGGCCATTGATACCCCGCGACCTGGCACCAGCCTGCGCAACCACAGCATGCGGCAGACCAGAAGCCCCGCGATCGCGGCCGCGACATGCTTCAGCGCATGCCCGCTGACCAGGTGGCCGAAAGCCAGGACTTCGCGGTCGAAATACTCCAGGACCTTGGCCAGCAGGTAGGCGCCGAAGATCCCGTAGAGGTCATTGCCGCGGCTGTAGCGCGACGGGTGCCTGGCGGCCAGGAACAGCAGTGCGCCGACCGCGTAAGCCTGTAGCGCGACGTAGGGCACGACATTGCCCGCGCCGCCCCGCTCGCTGGCGATCCAGTAAACGACCGATCCCATGCCCACGGCCAGCAGGGGCGCGAGCAGCAGCAGGCCGAGCCGGCTGTCGAAGCGCTCGGCCAGCTGAGCGGCGATCAGCGACATGAAGGCGATCGTCATCGGCAGGCGGTCCCAGACCAATCGCTCGTTGTCCGGCGCCAGGTGATACCAGGCGGAACCGGCCGCGGTCAGCGCCACGCCAAGGAAGAACACAATGTAGGGCACACTTTCGGCCCGTCGTTCGAAGTGCGCGCGGCGAAGCCGCACGATCAGCAGGCCCGCAAGCCCCACGACCAGAAACGCGCCATTGGAGGCGACGTCGATAAAGTTGTCGATCCCGAGGAATGCGCGCTTGTCCGCGAAGTCGTGGTAATCGACGGGTTGTGGCACTGCCGGCAGCAAACCGGCGGCCAGAACGACGGCTGCCGTCAGCGCCAGCAAGGGCCAGGAGCGCCTCGCCGGCGAAGCCATGCCTGGAATTGGCCGGGCTGCTGTCGGCAGCTCTCTACGCCTACATCCGTGGCGCCACCGGGAATTCGCGGAAGATATGGTGGGTCGCTTCGTCCAGCGCCGGTCCGAGATCGTTGAGCGTGCGTTGCGTCAGGCGCCGGCTGGCCATGCCCTCCCAGATCAGCATGTTCTGCCGCGCCTCAACCACGTCCACGCTCAGCGTGCCGCGGGTGATTTGTTGAACATCGACCGACGAATGCGACGGCCAGCCGCGGTGGCCACGCCACGGATCATAACGGCCACGCCGGTGGTCCCAGTAGGTGGGCCCGCTCCACGCGGGCCCCGTGTTGCGCACGCGGAGCTCGTTCGCGACATCGGCATAGAAGTTGATCAGCAGGTCGGCCTGGGCCGGATCGGCCACGAACTGCAGACCGCGCACCTCCATCTCCCGCCGGGTGGACGCCATGAGCTGCTGCGAGATCATCGAATTGTAGCCCGCGCGGTCCGTGCTCAGGCTGCCGAAAAAGGCAAACGTCCGGAAAGCGCCGAAGTCGATATCGCCCGCGCCGCTGCTCCGCACTTGCGGACCGGAGGCGCAGGCTGACAGCAGCACTACCGTTGCCAGCAGCAGCGCGAAGCGCCCGGGCTGCCCCGGATGGGTCCGACGCATGTAGAACATAAGCGAATCTCCTGGGGGTGATGGAAAGCGGAGTGACGCCTAATTACAGCATATGGAGGGGCCGCGCAATGGCCAGGAACGGCCTGCACGAAAACGTCGAGCCGCGGGCGGCCGGTGTTGTGTAGAATTCGCCGGCAGCGCGTCAAGAGAGCACCCATGTCGACGATCATCACTCCCAGCCAGCCCGTCCGAGGGGGCTGGCGCAGTCGCCTGTGCTGAATGATCGAACGCACGCGACGACGTGGGCTGCTCGGCGCCGTGGTGCTTGGTCTCGTGGCGGTCGCCATCGGGCTCTGGAGCGGGTGGGCCGAACGCCACCCGCAGCAGGAGCGACACTTGCGCGGCCAGGTGCAGGAGCAGCTGCAAACCCGGCTGCCGAGGGCAATGCTGCCGCCCGGAAACGGGTACGGGATCTTCCGGCGCAATACCGGCGTCGACCCTGAGCGTCGGCCCGGCGTCCTGCTCGTGCACGGACTGGACGAGCCGGGCGGAATCTGGGCCGATCTGGTGCCCGCACTCGGCGCGGCCGGTTTCGACACCTGGGAGTTTCTCTACCCGAACGATCAGGGGATCGACATCAGCGCGGACCTGCTCGCCGCTTCCTGGTCGGACCTTCCAGCGGACCAGCGCCTGGTGCTCGTCGGCCACAGCATGGGCGGACTGGTCATTCGTGATTTCGTGTCGCGGTGGCGGCACCCGGTTGCGGTGCCGTCGCGGGTTGCCGGTGCTTCGGTACAGGGCGTCATTCTCGCCGGCACCCCTAACCAGGGCTCCGATTGGGCACGACTGCGCGTGTGGCTGGAACTGCGGGACCAATGGGCGGCGGGACGGCAATCGGGTTTCTCACCGCTCGGCGGGCTTCGCGATGGCACCGGCGCCGCCAAGATCGACCTGGTGCCCGGCAGCGGGTTCCTCGAACAGCTGAATGCACGCCCCTGGCCGGTAACCGTACCGATCAGAATCATCGGCGGGGTACTGCTGGAGTCCACTCCGGCGCTGGGTGACGGCGTCGTCGCGGCCGAATCGCTGGCCGTCTCCGGCGCGCCGGAGCCGATCCTTGTCAGCGCTTCGCATCGCGGCATGCTGGCGCGCGTTTTCGCGTCCGACCCCGAGCCGCCGGCAATCCCTCACATCATGGCCCTTCTCGATGCATGGCGCGGCCAGGAATCAAGGAGCTCTCAATGAATTCGACACTGCCGCTGCGCCTGGTTCGCGGCTTGAGCCTCGTTGGTGTGCTCGTCGGGACGGTTTTCTTTGCCGTCTCGCTGTCGCCATCGCTGCTGCCGCGGCCATTTGCCGTCCAGGGTATCCTGTCCGGCGTATCGTTCGCACTCGGCTACGGTCTCGGCGTTGCGGCCCTGTCCTTATGCTGTCGAACTCCTGCGCTTGCCGTCGCGGGACAGCGGCTCGGCGCAGCATCCTAGCGCTCGCCGGATCAGGCGCGCTGTGCCTGGTCGTCGCACTCGCCTTTCTCTGGCAGATGATCGACTCGCAGAACACGATCGGGAAGTGGTGGGCGTGGAGGAGGCCGTCGGGCTTGCCGGCCTACGATCGTCGGCCTGTCGCGGTCGCAGTGTTCATTTCCTGCTGCTGCTCACGCGCCTCTTTCGGCACCTACTCCGACCTGTCGCGACGTCTCGCGGCGTTCTGCCGTCGCGTGCTCTCGTACCTGGTGAGCGGCGTACGTCTCGGTGGGCGTGTTCTCGTCCGCGATTAACGCGGTACTGTTCAGCTTTCTGCTCACGAACCGCCCGACCATCGTTCCAGCAACTGGACCTGCTGATCGAAGACGACCTGCCCCCCCCTCGCGCCCGGAGCAACGGAAGCCCCGACCCCCTGGTCGACTGGGCCGCCTGCGGTCGGCAGGACGCCGTTTCGTGTTCCGGCGACCCGATGCCGAAGCCCTGAAATCGTTTTTCAAGACCCCCCTGGTTGCGCCGATCCGTGTCTACGTCGGACTGAACTCGGCCGTACGCCGGAGGCGCGGGCGCGGCTGGCGCTCGAGGAGCTAAAGCGCGTCGAGAGCTTTCGAGCGATCGGTCATCGTGCTGGCAACCGACCGGAACCAGCTGGATGGACCGGCGGCCGGATCCGCTCGAATACCTGTTCGTGGCGACATCGCCACCGTGGCCGTGCAGTATTCCTATTTGGACAGTCCCTGACGCTGCTGACCGGAGGTGCTTACGGTGCGAAACGGCAAGGGCCTGTTCGTGGCGATCTACGATCACTCGCGCGGCCTACCCCCGACTCGCGACCACGCCTGTTTCTCAGCGGACTGAGTCTGGGGTCGCTCAATTCCGACCTTTCCTTCGACCTGTTCGACATCATCGACGACCCGTTCGACGGCGTGCTCTGGGTCGGTCCGCCGTTTCGCAACGAGAGTTGGCGGCGCATGACCCGGGACAGGAATCCGGGATCCACCAGCCTGGCTGCCGAGCTTTCGCGATGGTGCGGTGGTCCGATTCATGAACCAGGGCGGAGGGAGCGAGGAGCCTGACCAGGACTGGGAAGGCTTCCGCATCATCGTTCTGCAGTACGCCAGCGATCCGATCACCTTCTTCGAGCCCAGCTCCGCCTGGCGCGCGCCCGCCTGGCTGCAGAAACCGCGCGGTCCGGATGTGTCGGAGGATCTGCGCTGGTTCCCGATCGTCACCATGCTGCAACTGGCCGCGGACAT
>CAWFXU010000004.1:0-255115 GCA_963819895.1 uncultured Gammaproteobacteria bacterium | reverse complement strand
ACGTGCTGGTGGCGCTGCCCGTGGCCGTGCTGGCAGGAATGGCGCTCGCACAGCAGGCGCCACCGCCGATCTCCCCGGACAAGGCGGCCCACCTGCTCGCCGAGCTCGATCCGCTGCGCAGCCTGCTGGTCGCGCACGCGGCGATCGCAGGCATCTGGCTGTTCCTGGCCGGGCTGGTATCGGGCTACCTCGACAACCGCGCGGCATCGATGCGGCTCGAGGATCGCATCGCGCAGCTGCGCTGGCTGTGCGCCCTGCTCGGCGAGCGAGCGCGCCGCGCGCACCGGCCGCTACCTGGCGGAGAATGCCGGGGGACTCGGCGGCAACCTGATCTTCGGCCTGATGCTCGGCCTGACGCCGCTGGCAGGCGCGCTGCTCGGCCTGCCGCTCGACATTCGTCACGTGGCGTTCTCCTCGGCGAACCTGGGCTACGCGCTCGTTGCTATGGATTTCGCGCCGCCCGCGGGAATATTCGCGCGCGCCTGCGTCGGCGTGGTGCTGATCGGGCTGGTCAACCTGGCCGTGAGCTTCGGCCTGGCGCTGTGGGTGGCGATGCGCTCGCAGGGTATCGGTTTCGCCCGCCTTGCGCCGGTGCTGCCGCGCCTCGCGGCGCGGCTGCGCAGCGACCCGCGGAGCTTCCTTGCCCCGCCCCCGGACTGCCTGACCTGGGGCCCCGGCGGCCCGGCGCCGCAGTGCGGTCACTCGGCTCCGGTCGGCCTCCGCGCGGCTGGCGCGGGCGCCCAGGTGCCACTGCTCGCGCGGCACCACCTTCGGCACCTCGGGATCGCCCTCGTAGGCCGGCGTCATGATCTGCACGCCGTACTCGTTGAAAACGTCGAGGATGTTGCGGTGCAGGACGGTGTACAGGCCCGCCAGGCCGGCGGCATCGCGGGTGAAGGCGTTGATCTCGTAGACGACGCAGAAATCCCCGAGCGTCTGCTGCAGCACGAAGGGCGGCGGATCGCGTTCGAGTCCGGGCGTGCGCCCTGCCGCCAGGCACAGCATCGCCTCGACCTGGCGCCAGGGTGTTCTCGTAGCCGATGCCCACCGTGGTGTGCACGATCAACCCCTGGCTGCGCGCCAGCGCGCTGTAGTTCACCACCGCCTTGCCCAGGATCTCGGAGTTCGGCAGCACGACTTCCTCGTTCTTCAGCGAGCGCAGGCGCGTCACCAGCAGCGAGGTCTCGGTCACGAAGCCCGTGACCTCGCCCACGGCGATGCGGTCGCCCAGGCGGAAGGCGCGACGATACGTCATCGTGTAGCCGGCGATGACGTTCGATATCACGGACGAGGAACCCAGCGAGAAGATGACGCCGAGGAACAGCGACACGCCCTTGAAGGCCTGCGACTCGGAGCCCGGGATGTAGGGATAGGCCACGACCACCGAGAAGGCGATCACGAGGATGCGCACGATCTTGTAGGTCGGCGGAGCCCACTCGGGGTCGAAGTTCTCGAAACTGATCGCGCCGGACTCGATGCCCTGGAACATCAGGTGCAGGGCCTTCAGCACATAGCGCGCGACCAGCACGAGCACGAAGATGAACGTGAGATCCGGCAGCGCGGAGAGGAAGGCCAGCCCCATCACCTGCAGCGGCTGCAGGAAGAGCTGGAAGAGTTCGTCGGCGAGCGGCTTGGTCCACGGGTAGAGTCCGAGCACCGTGCTGAGGTGCAGGTAGACGATGGCCAGCACGCTCACCGTGATCGTGGCGTTGAGCAGGCCGCGGATGGCGTACCAGACCTGGCGCGCCTGCACGAGCTGCATCGACTGGATCTTCAGCTCCGCGCCGCCGCCGGCGAAACGCCGGCGCAGCCGCGCGATCGCCCAGCGCCGCAGCCGCACCAGGCCGTAGAGCACCGCGGCCGCCGCGAGCGTGGCCAGCACGGCGTAGCCGGTGTGAACCAGGAGCACCCGCGGCGTCCTGTCGTCGCGATAGGTCTGCACCGCCTTGCGCAGATCGGCCACCAGGACCTCCGCGAGGCGCCGCCGCGGCACGCCCTCGGTATCCAGATCGGCCAGCACCATGATGGCGCGCTCGCCCGCCACGATGCGCGTGAGTTCCCCGTCGTCCTCCGCCTGCAGCGCCTCGACCGGTATCGACGTGTCGTCGGCGAACTGCCGCAGGCGCTCGGTGACCTTGTCTGCGCGCTTGCCCGGCGGCACCAGCGCCGTTCCCCTCAGGCTGAACAGCACCCGGCCGTCGAGCATCACCGGCGCGGAGTCCTCGTCCATCGCGAGGCGTCGCTCCAGCTCGTCCGGGGCGGCTTCCGCCCTGGCGCCGGTGGCGAAAAGCCCGAGCGCAAGCAGCAATGCCACGCACGCCGTTGCGGCCAGGCGCGCGGCAGGCGCGCGTTGGGACGGTATCCTGTTCCTGGGCATCATGGCGCTGACCGGCGGCAAGGGACTGCAACCAATCTAGTAGCAGTTCCGATCGCCCGCGAGGCGGGCTGGTTCACGAATAGCGGTGCAATGTCATACGCGCAAAGTAAAAGGGCCTGGGTCGCGCGCACTCAGGGAAGGTGGGCGGCGGTGTCTTTCACACCGGCTTGTGCCTGGCGAAAGGCAGTCGTCGCGATTGTCTGTGGGTCGCCATCGTCTGTGGGTCGCCATCGTCTGTGGGTCGCCATTCATGGCGACTGCGGCATCCGGCAAGGCACAAGTCGGCATGAATGCCGACCCACAGGATTGTCGACACACAGGAATGTCGACCCACAGGATCAGCCGTAGACGGGATAGCGACTGCAGATATCGAGGACCTTCGCGCGAACCTCGGCGATGACCTGCTCGCTGGTGCCGTTCTCGAGCGAGGCGAGCACGTCGCACATCCAGTGCGTGAGCTGCACGGTCTCGGCAATGCCGAAGCCGCGCGTGGTGATCGCCGGCGTGCCGACGCGCAGCCCGCTGGTTACGGCCGGCGGACGCGGGTCGTTCGGCACGGCGTTCTTGTTCACCGTGATGTTGGCCTCGCCCAGCGCCGCGTCGGCGTCGGCGCCGGTGTAGGGCTTGCCGATCAGGTTCACCAGCATCAGATGGTTGTCGGTGCCGCCCGAGACGATGTCGATGCCGCGCTCGATGAAGGTGCGCGCCATCGCGCGCGCGTTGTCCACGACCTGCTGCTGGTAGACCTTGAAGCCGGGCTCCAGCGCCTCCTTGAAGCTCACGGCCTTGGCCGCGATCACGTGCATCAGCGGGCCGCCCTGGCCGCCGGGGAACACGGCGGAGTTCAGCTTCTTGGTGATCTCGTCGTTCCTGCGCGCGATGATCAGGCCGCCGCGCGGGCCGCGCAGCGTCTTGTGCGTGGTGGTGGTGACCACGTCGGCGTGCGGCACCGGGTTCGGGTAGAGACCCGCGGCGACCAGGCCCGCGACGTGCGCCATGTCGACCAGCAGGTACGCGCCGACCTTGTCGGCGATGGCGCGGAAACGCGCCCAGTCCATGATGCGCGAGTATGCCGAGAAGCCCGCCACGATCATGCGCGGCTTGTGCTCCAGCGCCAGGCGCTCGACCTCGGCGTAATCCACTTCGCCCGTGGCCGGATCCAGGCCGTACTGGAAGGCCTTGTAGATCTTGCCGGAGAAGTTCGGCTTGGCGCCGTGGGTCAGGTGACCGCCGTGCGCCAGGCTCATGCCGAGCACCACGTCGTTCGGCTGGCACAGCGCGAGGTAGACGGCGCTGTTGGCCTGCGAGCCCGAGTGCGGCTGCACGTTGGCGAAGTCGGCGCCGAACAGCTGCTTCGCGCGCTCGATGGCGAGCTCCTCGGCGCGGTCCACGAATTCGCAGCCGCCGTAGTAGCGCTTGTGCGGGTAGCCTTCGGCGTACTTGTTGGTGAGCACCGTGCCCTGCATCTGCAGCACGCGCGGGCTGGTGTAGTTCTCGGAGGCGATCAGCTCGATGTGCTCCTCCTGGCGCCGTTCCTCGGCCTGGATCGCGGCCCAGAGCTCGGGATCGTAATCGGCAACGTTGAGCGTCTTGTCGAACATGGCGTTTCCCCCGGGGCGCGCGGCCCGTGGCAGTTGGAAAAGCCGCGCATTTTACCCGAAGCGGCCGGCGCGCGAACGGTCAAAAGCCGCACAAATGTCGCGCGCCGGCCTGGTTTGCACCCGCTGTGGGTCGGCATTCATGCCGACAGGCGCGATTCCGACTGCTGCTGTCGCCATGAATGGCGACCCACGTCTAGATATCGCTGAACACCACCGCCTCCGGCAGCCGCGACTTCGGCGCCGCGGCATTGAAGTCGCCCGCGCCGCGGTAGCCGAGCGCGACGATCACCCGGGCCGCGAAGCCCTGCGCCGCCAGCCCCAGCGTCTCGTCGAGCAGCGCGGCGTCGAAGCCCTCCATCGGGCAGGCGTCGATGTCGAGCGCGCCGGCGCCGAGCAGCAGGCCGCCGAGCGCGAGGTAGACCTGCTTTTCCATCCACGCGTCGAGCGTGCCGGCCGTGCGCTGGTGCCCGACGTAGAAGCCGCGCACCTGCGCCTGGCGCGTGCGCGCCTCCTCGGAGTCGAAGCGTCCGTCGGCCTGTTCCTGTGCGAGCAGCGCGTCGAGGTACTCCGGCTCCATGTCGCGGCGCGCGCACAGCACCACGACGTGCGAGGCATTCAGGATCTTCGGCGCGTTGTAGGCGAACAGGCCGTGCGCGCTCTCCGCCACCCGCGCCTTGCCCTCGGGCGTGGCGGCGACCACGAAATGCCAGGGCTGGGAGTTGGTCGACGAGGGGCTCCAGCGCAGCAGCTCGCGCAGCTGGCCGAAGAGCTCCGGCGGGATCTTCGTGTCGGCGTCGAAGGCCTTGCAGCTGTGGCGGCGGCGCGCGACCAGTGCGATATCCATGCGTTTCCCCTGGTTGCCGAAGAAAGTACGCAAGATCGCCCGCGCCTCGCCCAGGTGTCAACGCCCGAAACGTGGAAGGCGGCCGCGCCGGCCCTGGTGCCGAAATGCTAAGGTGCCCGCCGACGACAAGGGAGCCCGCATCATGAGAGAGCCTCTGTACAAGACCCGCCGCATCGCCCCCGCCGCCGCGGAATTCGACAGCGGATGCGCACGCATCAACGACTTCATCGTCCTGTCCGAGGGCAATTCCAACGTCTACCTGATCGAGACCCCGGAGGGGGGCATCCTGATCAACAGCGGCATGGGATTCGAGGCGCCGGTACATCGGCACAACCTCGGCAGGTTCTCGGACACGCCGATCAAGTACCTGGTCACCACCCAGGGCCACGTGGACCACGTGGGTGGCGTGCAGTACTTTCGCGACCTGCACCCGGGACTGGTCTACATCGCGCAGGCCGGCAACCCCGAGCACCAGGCTTACGATGCGCGCCTGCAGGCATTCCGCGGCGCCCGCGCGGCGTTCCGCTTCCAGGACGAGTTCGCGAAGGTCTTCGCGCGCTACGCCGCGGCCGGCTACGTGGCCATCAACCCCCAGGACCGCCCCACGCCGGATGTCCTCTTCGAGGAGCGCCACGAATTCTCGCTGGGTGGACTGGACATCGTGCTGATCGCGGCCCCCGGCGCGGAGACCAACGACTCGCTGGTGGTGTGGCTGCCGCAGCACCGGATCGTGTTCACCGGCAACCTGTTCGGCTGCCCCTTCGGCCACTTCCCCAACCTGGTGACGATCCGCGGTGACCGCTACCGGGATGCCCTGACCTGCGCGGCGGCGGCACAGACGGTGCTGGACCTGGAGGCGGAGCTGCTGCTCTACGGCCACCACGAACCGGTCGTCGGCGCGGCACTGATCCGCACCGAGCTCACCGCCTACCGCGATGCCATCCGCCATGTGCACGACGCCGTGGTGAAGGGCATGAACGAGGGCAAGGACCTGTACACGCTGCAGAACGAGATCGGGCTGCCGCCCGAATGCGAGGTCGGCCAGGGCTACGGCAAGGTGAGCTGGAGCATCCGCGCCATCTGGGAGAACTACGCCGGCTGGTTCAGGCACGAGTCCACCACGGAGCTCTACAGCGTGCCGCAGAAGACGGTCCACGCCGAGCTGGTGCAACTGGCGGGAGCCGACGCGATGGTGCAACTCGCCGGGCGCAAGGCCGCGGCGGGTGAGCACGAGCAGGCCCTGCACCTGCTGGACATCGTGCTGAACGCAGACCCCGGACACGCCGGCGCCCGCACGCTGGCCATCCGGGTGCACCAGGCCCTGCTGGAGGACGCGAAGATGTTCTGCACCACGGGAAATTTCTGGCTGGTGGGCTGGCTGCAGAACCAGCTCAAGTTGCTCGGGGGAGGCGAAACCCCATCCCTGTCCGTCGAGTAGAGCCCTCGCTCACGAGCGCGTCGGAAGCCGCCGCGCCCGGTGACCGGCTCACGCCGCCCGACGCTTGACAGCCAGACGAATCGCCTTTCCATGCTGCAATTCGGCACACTTGAGATCGTAGGCCGCCTGCAAGTTCATCCACACTTCGGCACTGGTGCCGAAGAACGCCGCCAGTCGCAGCGCGGTATCGGCAGTGACGGCGCGCTCGCCGCGCAGGATCGCGGCCACGCGGTTGTGCGGCACGGCGATCGCATCCGCCAGCGCGCGCGCGGACAGTCCGAGCGCCTCCATGTCTTCCCGCAGCAGTTCACCGGGGTGAATGGGCGGCATTCCGTTCACAGGTGCAACCATGGTTCGATTCCAGTCAGTGGTAGTCCACGATCTCCACATCCTCCGCGCCCTGCTCCGTCCAGCGAAAGCAGAGGCGCCACTCGATCGCACGATGCGGCGCACGCTCTTGCCCTCGAAGAGGGCGCGGGCATCCTGCGCAGCCCGCAATGCGCGTCCCGAGCGCCTGTCGCATCCACGCCGAGCGCCGCCGCACGCGCCCGACGCGGCGCTCCCGGGGCAGACCGCACCGTGCGCTGGCGCAGCGCAGCGCTTGCCAGCGTGCGATCAAGAGTCGACCATGCGGTCTTGCTTACTTTCTTACCGTCGGAGTTCAGCCGTGACCGTCACCACCCTGTCCAGCAAGGGCCAGGTAGTGATCCCGAAGGAAATCCGGGAAGCCCTGCATTGGGAAGCAGGTACCGAGCTCGAACTGATCGCGACGCCCAGCGGGCTGACGATGCGCTCGAAAATGCCCAAGGGAAAACTCGATCTCGCCGATCTGCGGGGGATATTGCAGTACGAAGGTCCGCCGGTTCCTGCCGAGGAACTCTGCAAGCCGCTTGAGCTCACCGAGGAAGAAAGCCAGGAATACCGCCAGTGATGGCCGTGGACACCAACGTCCTGATCCGACTGGCGGTCAATGACGACCGGCAGCAGGGTGAAGTCGCCGCACGACTGGTGCGCGACTGCGCGCGGGCTGCCGGTCGGGCGACAGCGCTCAGAACCCGAACAGTTCCCCCAGCACCGCGCCGATATCGACGTCGATGTGGCGATAATCCTCGGGCACCTCGAACAGCGCCGGGTCCTGCGCGCCCACTCTGAGGTCGCGCAACTCGGTCTCGATCAGGCGCGTGCGCCCGTCGCGGTCGGTGACCGGAAACTGCTGCTTGACGTGCACGCCGGACTTGTCCTGCCAGAAAAAGCCCTGGTGCTGCCCGCCGTTGCGGGTCTGGAACACGGCCTTGTACTTCATGGCGCTACGCCCGGCCACCGTCTCCTCGCCCAGCGGCTCGCTGGAGACGATGCGCACACTGGCCGGCGTGTCCATGGCGGATACGTCGGCCTCGGCATAGATGCCCATCTGCGGCATCAGCTGCCAGGCGATGTTGCGGTCGCTGCGCAGGATCACGGTCACGTCCACGCCGCTCACGTTGGCGCTGATGCGCTCGCGCAGCCGCGTGTGGTTCACCTGCGTGGCGAACTCGCGCCCGTCGAGGCGCACGATGCGCGTCGCGGCGTAGGCGGTGTCCTCGACCAGCGCCTGCGCCGGCAGCGCGGCAAGCCACGCGAGCACGGTCAGGAAAAGCAATCGCCACGGTTTCATCGGCACTCCGGTACAGCGGGACAGGCAAGGCGCCCAGTATAGGGCCGCCCGCCGCGGCCTGGCCGGAGTGCGAAATCCTGCCGCGTTTGCCAACGCGCGCGCCCGTGGGGTAATTTCGCCGCCCTCTTTCCATTACCCAGCGAGCGGATGCCGGCCATGGCGCAGTACGTTTACACGATGAACCGGGTGGGCAAGGTGGTGCCCCCGAAACGCGAGATCCTGAAGGACATCTCGCTGTCCTTCTTCCCCGGCGCCAAGATCGGCGTGCTCGGCCTGAACGGCTCGGGCAAGTCGACGCTGCTGCGCATCATGGCCGGCGTGGACACCGACATCCTCGGCGAGGCGCGCGCGCAGCCGGGCATCAAGATCGGCTACCTGCCGCAGGAGCCGCAGCTCGACCCCGCGAAGACCGTGCGCGAGGAAGTCGAGGCGGGTCTCGGCGAGATCCTGGAGGCCAGGCAGAAGCTCGAGGAGATCTACGCCGCCTACGCCGAGCCCGACGCGGATTTCGAGAAGCTGGCCGAGCAGCAGGCGAAGTACGAGGCGATCATCGCCGCCGCCGGCACCGATTCCGACACGCAGATGGAGATCGCGGCCGACGCGCTGCGCCTGCCGCCCTGGGACGCCTCCGTGGAGAAGCTCTCCGGCGGCGAGCAGCGCCGCATCGCGCTGTGCAAGCTGCTGCTGTCCAAGCCCGACATGCTGCTGCTCGACGAGCCCACCAACCACCTCGACGCCGAGTCGGTGGAGTGGCTGGAGCAGTTCCTGCAGCGCTTCCCCGGCACCGTGGTGGCGATCACCCACGACCGCTACTTCCTCGACAACGCCGCCGAGTGGATCCTCGAGCTCGACCGCGGCCACGGCATCCCGTGGAAGGGCAACTACTCCTCGTGGCTGGAGCAGAAGGAGGCGCGCCTGGAGCAGGAAGCCAAGGGCGAGGCCGCGCGCATCAAGACCATGAAGCAGGAGCTCGAGTGGGTGCGCAGCAACCCCAAGGCGCGCCAGGCCAAGAGCAAGGCGCGCCTGAACCGCTTCGAGGAACTGTCGAACGCCGACTACCAGAAGCGCAACGAGACGCAGGAGATCTTCATCCCGGCCGGCGAGCGCCTGGGCGAGCTGGTGATCGAGTTCGACAAGGTCTCGAAGGGCTTCGGCGACCGCCTGCTGATCGACAACTTCAGCTTCAGCGTGCCGCAGGGCGCGATCGTCGGGCATCATCGGCCCCAACGGCGCGGGCAAGTCCACGCTGTTCCGCATGCTGATGGGCAAGGAACAGCCCGACAGCGGCACCATCCGCATCGGGCCGACCGTGAAGCTCGCCTCGGTGGACCAGTCGCGCGAGGGGCTGGAGGACAACAAGACCGTGTTCGAGGCGATCGCCGGCGGTGCGGACATCCTCACCGTGGGCAAGTTCCAGATGCCGAGCCGCGCCTACCTCGGGCGCTTCAACTTCAAGGGCGGCGACCAGCAGAAGATCGTGGGCAACCTCTCGGGCGGCGAGCGCGGGCGGCTGCATCTGGCGAAGACGCTGATCGCCGGCGGCAACGTGCTGCTGCTCGACGAACCCTCGAACGATCTGGACATCGAGACGCTGCGCGCGCTGGAAGACGCGCTGCTGGAATTCGCCGGCTGCGTGCTGGTGATCAGCCACGACCGCTGGTTCCTGGACCGCATCGCGACGCACATCCTCGCCGCCGAGGGCGAGTCGCAGTGGAGCTTCTTCGCCGGCAACTACCAGGAGTACGAGGCCGACAAGCGCAAGCGCCTCGGCGAGGAAGGCGCCAAGCCCAGGCGCATCCGCTACAAGCCGATCACGCGCTGATTGCAGGTTCGGCTTCAGCCGAACGAGGGGGACGCGCGTCACGCCTCCCCGTAGACCACCCGGCCGGCGTCGCGGAACATCTGCTGTACCTCGGGTTCCGGTATCCAGTTGACGGCCGTGCCGGTCAGTCCGGCCACCTGCAATCCCAGCAGGATCCGCCGCACCTCGGCCGTCACCGTGGTCAACCGATGGTAGGCCTCGGAGACGTCCCGGCCCATGGTGGTCACGCCGTGGTTGGGCATCACGATGCAGTTGGTCCTGTCGGCAAACTCCGGCAGCAGGGATGCGTCGGTCTCGACATTGACGTTCGGCCCCAGGATCCACACCGGCTTCGCGAGCACCAGCGCGGCGTCGGCGGAGACGAAGCTGAAGTGCCGCTGCGCGCTCACCGAGAAGTACGCGATCAGTTCGTCGACGTGCAGGTGCATGACGGCCCCGACGTCCGGCCGCAGCCGGAACAGCGTGCGGCTCATCAGGTGGCCGATGCTCGGGCGCACGGATCCGTGCAGGAGCTCGCCGCTCTCGACATCCGTGACGATCACGTTGTCGACCGTCATCTCCTCCAGCGAGACGCCCATGTGCTTGGTGTACACGATGCCGTGCGCCGGATCGCGCGGATGGCGGACCCTGATGGCGATGTTCCCCAGCGTATTGCTCACGTAGCCGCGACGGCTCACGCGCCCCGCGTACGCCAGCAGGCTGTGCGCCACCTGGTGGTCGAAATCCGCAAATCGGCGTGCTTGCGATTCTGTCATCCCCTCGATGCCTCTTGTTCGGGTTGCGGAAGTGTGCGTGGCGGCAACTATCGTACGAAGCGGCTCAGCTGCCGGATGAAGAACTGCAGCAGTTCCCCGGTTGCGCGCATGCTGGTGCTGCCGGTGGACACGCGCAGCGACGTCTGCAAACCGGGCCTGATCACGACATGGACATGCGGCGTCGCCAGCCCGAAGGACGGCGCGGCCATCAGGCTGATGCCCTCGTCCTCGGCCCTTGCCGCCAACGCCTTGAACAGCCCGCCGAGCTCGGCCTGCCCGATGCGCTCGGGCGCGAAATACAGGAACAGCAGCCGTCCGCCCGTGCCGTAGACGGACATCGCGACCTCGTGCCCGGGATGGCCGGGAAGCCACGGCGAGCTGATGTAACCGAGCTTGCTCTCGCGCATCCAGGCATCGAGCGCGGTCGCGAAGTAGCGCGTGTTCCGGTCGTATCTCGTCATGCGCGAGCGGAAACTCGCGGGCGTTTCCAGGTCCGCCAGGTACGCTTCCTCGATCGAGGGCGCCCGTCCCGAGACCGAGCGGATCTCCAGCAGTTTCTGCGCCAGCGTGTAGTCCTGGTGACGGAAGGCTCGCTCGTCGCAACGCAGGAGCAGCAGGCCCGACTTGCTGATATCCCAGCCGGCCTGCATGAACTTCACGCCGCTCACGACCAGCGCGACGCACAGGTTCGCCGGCATGTCGCCGGCAAACCAGCGCTCGAACACCTTCACGTCCGGCGTGTGCACCACGTCGAGGACGATCAGCTTCGGGCGCGCAAAACGGGTGGCCCTGATCCGGCGCACGACACGCTCGAGATCGATCACGCTCATGTCGGGATGATTGGCCACGAGCTCGACCATCACGCCGAACACCTCGGGGTTGGCGATAGCCTCGTCGAGCGCCAGTGGATCGAGCTCGTCGATCTGCCGGAACGCCTCCGGCCAGCCCTGGTCGACGTACTGGCGGATCTCGAACCAGCAGCGTTGCCCGATGACGTTGAACGCTCCCGCGGCGCGCGCGCTCGCACCCATGTAATCGAGCAGCGAGTCGATCGCGCCCATGGCGCTCGAGAAGAGGATGGAATCCAGCGCGATCCCGCCGTGCAGCGTTGCCGCCATGGAGCGCGCGCACGCCGCGAGAACGGGATGATCGACGATGTGCTTCGGGGCCCCGGACTCCGATTCCTGGAACTGCAGGTAGGCGTTGCGCGCGTAGTCGATGATGTGCAGCGGCGGGCAGAGCCTGTGATTCTGCGCGGGGTCGAGCACGTGCGGCGCGCCCATGAGCGTCGGCGTGTGCCTGAGCAGCAGCGTGCGCGCCGCGACGCTCCGGCGCAGGGCGAAGCCGGCGTACTTGATCGTTTCGCGCGAACACGGCGCGCTCGTCCTCGCGCTGCACGAAGCCCAGCAGGCCCTCGAGATCGCGCCTGGCCTCTTCCACGGCCGCCAGCGTGCGCCCGATCAGCAGCGCATCGACCCCGCTCGCCCCGGGTTCCCGCAGGCTCGCCCGCAGGGCGTCCGCGTAATGGTCCAGCTTGCCGATCTCCTTGCCGACGAGCTCGCGAACTTCGGTGCGATGCTCGCGCAGGTCCCCGGACGCCGTGTCCGGGGGCAAGGCTCCCGTGCGATCGCAATCCCGCGGGAAAACGGTGCTCAACGTCGAGCCTGCACCCGGGCCTCGCCCGCGTAGCCGCGATCGTCGCGCAAAGCGCTGCCAACCGCGGGGAAATCGCCGGAAACCACCCGCGCCCAGATGCGGGCCCTGTCGCTGTGCCCGGGCAGGAAGACCACGAGGTCACCCGGCTGCGCCAGGCCGCAGATCCGGTCGAACGCATCGGATGCGCCCTGTTCGACAAAAACACGCCCGGGCGGCACACCACGCTCCTTCAACGCACGGGCCAGCACATGCGGCACCTCGACATAGCCTTTCTCGCAATTCGTCCGGAAGTTGTAGCAGACGTACGCATCGAAATGACCCGCCGCCGCATGCGCATTGCCCACGATGATGGAATCCGGGTTGTACCCCGCGCAGGAAAATGCGACCAGCTTCCTGCCCGCGGGCTGCAGCCGGTCGACAAACTCGCAGAGCTTCGCAATGCCGTCCGGGTTGTGCGCGTAGTCCACCAGGAAGCGGAAAGCTCCCGCGTCGTGGAAATTGAGCCGCCCGGGCGTGTGCTCGAAGTCCATCACGAAACGCGAGAGCGATGCCCGCATCGCCGCGACCGCGATCCCGCCCAGGTAGCCCGCGGCGATCGCGTGCAGCGCATTGGAGACGTTGTGCCTGGCCAGGCCATCGCAGGAGGCCGGAATCCGCTCGACCTGCACCACCGGGATCCTCCTGCCCTGATCGTAGAGCACCACCCACTCCTCCCCGTCCGCGTGCTCCAGCAGCGCGAAATGGTCGCAGTGCGCGTGGCTTGCGCGCAGCTCGCCCAGCGAGCGCTGCATCGAAACCAGGCAAACGTTCCTGGCACGCAGCCCCGGGGCCATTGCCAGGCAACGGGGGTCGTCCGCATTCAGCACCACGCCCTCGACCGCCCGTTCCAGCACCGTGCGCTTCAGCCGGGCCATCTGCTCCAGGGAGTGGATACCGCAATGATCGAGGTGATCGGGCGTGACATTGAGGCACACCGCGACCGCGCACTCGTCGTAGGCAATGCCCATGCTCGCGATGGCGCCACGGGCCGTCTCCAGCACCGCGCACTCCACGGCGGGATTCTCGAACAGGCGATAGTGGCCGGGCACGCCCGCCAGGTCGCCCGCGCAGTCCAGCCGATCCCCGACATAGACGCCGTCGGAACAGGCCAGGCCGCTGGCGCGCCCGGCATCGAGAAACATCCGGTGGAGCATCCGGCTCGTGGTGGTCTTCCCGTTGGTGCCGGTTACCGCGACGATCGGAATCCTCGACACCGACCCGGGCGGGAACAGCCACTGCACGAAATGAACCGCCGCCGATTGCAGCAGCGGCGAATCCGGCGCCAGGAAGGCATCGAGTCGCGGCGCCACGTCGAGGTCGACGAATGCCGCCCCCGACGAACCCGGCGCCAGCGAGATATCCGGGCACACGAGCGTGAGCACCAGCAGGCCGGCGTTCACTGCGCGAGCCGCCGCCAGCGCGCTCGCGACGATCGAGGGGTGTGCCAGTGCCGTTGCGTCGAGCGCCGGCGCACCTTCGCCGGACAGGCAGACGATGCCCACCAATTCGCTGTTGGCCAGGATCAGCTTGTACGTTGCTCCGGCGACGAAGCGCTCCACGATGACGTTTCGGCTGTACTCGCGCGCCATCCCGAAGGCCCGTTCGAAGTGGCCGGGATCCCGGATGTCCAGGGTGACACCCTGGCCGCGCGCCTTGATGCCGGGCTTCAGCGCCAGCGGGTAGCCGATCCGGCCTGCCGATCGCTGCGCCCGACCGAGGGTGCAGCAGTTCGTCGTGTCCGGGTCGCGCAGAGGCGTCGGCAAGCCGAGCCGATCGAGCGTGCGCAGGATTTCCGCGCGATCGCGCAGCAATGGCGCAACGGCGTTCGAGCGATCGACGCAGAACGTCCCGTCGACAATGTGCTGGTAGCGGCCGTGGCCGAGCTTGAGCAGCCCGCGGGGCCTGATCCGGAACTCGCCCGTGCGCGGTTCGAAGGGCGCGCGGTCCATATCGAGACAGGGTATGCGGGCAGCGGCAGCGGCCGCGATCAGCGCGCGCGTGTCGGCAGGCAGGGCCAGTGGGGCTGCCTGGCGCCGGAATTCAGCCACGAGTTCGGCCGTGGAGCGCGATGTGTCCAGCGTATCCGGCTGCCAGTCGAGCGGGATGCAGAGCCGCTGCAGCAGCAGGAGTGCCAGATCCCCCGCCCGCGTGCCGACCTCGTCGTGTTCGTATTCGTAGATCGTGCGGCACGAGCCGAGGCCTTCCTCGAGCAGGCAGTCGTGGTGGAACACGCGGTGCCCGGCAGAGCGCTGCAACAGCAGCGCGCAGTTTGCGTAGAGTTGCGCGAACCGCAGGCGCGGATCCTGGCTCGCCCCGCAACCGGGCAACGCCGCGAGCCCGGGCTCGATGCCGAAGGGCTCCAGGCTCGATACCATGGCGGACAGGCAACCGGGATCCAGCGCGGCAATCGACGCCAGCTCGTGCGCAGTGAACTCGAACAGCTGTTCGACCAGCGGCAGCGCGGCGCGCCTGTTCGAACACGTGTAGACGCTCTTTTCAAGGATTTTCATCGGGCAATGATATCGTGATCACGAATTCTTTGGCGCGCGCGAGCCCCGGAACCGCAGGAATGCGGCCGGGGCGCTCGCCAGAAGCCTTTTTTTGAGTGATGGACATGCACGACCCGACAGCGGCAACGCCAGCGCACCGCTACGAGCGCGCGCCCGGCGGCATCGGCCCGGACGACTCCCTGAAGCGCCTGGCGGCGTGGGTGCCGCCGGGCAGCACGGTGCTGGAACTCGGCCCCGCCAGCGGCTATTTCACGCGCGAGCTGCGCGAGGCGCTCGGCTGCACCGTGGACGCGGTGGAACTGGATCCCGCGATGGCGGAGCAGGCCCGGCCGTACTGCCGCCGGCTGGTGCTCGGCGACCTCGCGCAACTCGACCTGGACGCACGCGCTCGGCGGCGCGCGCTACCAGGTGATCGTGGCGGCCGACGTGATCGAGCACGTGGTGCACGCCGAGCCGGTGCTGCAACAGCTGAAGACACTGCTGGCGCCGGGCGGGATGCTGCTGGTCTCGGTGCCCAACGTGGCCTATGCCGGGCTGGTCGCCGCACTGCTCGAGGGCCGCTTCGAGTACCGCGACGAGGGCCTGCTCGACCGCAGCCACCTGCGCTTCTTCACCCGCGATTCCCTGGCCGCCCTGCTGGCCCGTTGCGGCCTGCACGCGCACGCCTGGGCGCCGGTGTTCCGGCCGCTGCTGGAGAGCGAATTCAAGTTGCGCCTCGAGACGCTGCCGGTGGCGCTGCGCGAGGCGCTGCTCGCCTCGCCCCATGCGCTGTGCTACCAGTGGCTGGTGCGCGCGGGGCTGGAGCCGCCGGCCGCACCGCCCGCCGAGCCCCCGCCCTGCCGGTCCGACGCCTTCCCGCTGCGCGTGTTCTACCGCAACGCGGACGAGCGCGACGACTCCGACCGCGAGGCGATCGCCTGGGGAGAAGTGGGAAGCGACGCGCAACGCCTGCGGGTGACGCTGCCGGAAGCATTGCCGCGCAGCCATATCCGCCTGAACCTCGCCGACCGCGACGGGCCACGTGCAGCTGCACGCGCTGCGCATCGAGGCCGGCGGACAAACGCTGTGGAGCTGGCGCGCCGGCGAAAACCTGGCGGCGTTGTCGGCCCTTCACGACGGGCTGTCGCTGAGCGAGGCACCGGGGCACGCGCGGGTGGCGCTGCACGGCGGGCAATCCTGGCTGCTGCTCGACACGGCGCAACGGCCGCTGCCCGCGGGCGCCACGCTGGAGATCGAGCTGGGCTGGCCGTGGCCGGCGGACTACAGCGCGTAGCGGGCCATGCCCGCGACACCTGTGCGCGTCGGCATTCATGCCGACAGGTGCCTGACGGGACCGCGGCGGGTTCGGCGTTGCCGAACCCTTGTCGGGCTGAAGCCCGACCCACGAACATGGCCCGCTGCCTACGACTCGTGGCTGGCCGGGTCCGGCAGCCCCAGCATCGCGGCCAGGATCTCGCGGGCATGGGCGCGCGAAAAGTGGCGACGCACGTTGTCGCGCCCGCCCTCGGCGAGGCGCTGCCACAGGGCCTCGTCGCCGTACAGGCGCACGATGGCATCGGCGAAGTCCTGCGGCGATTCGGCGACCAGCAGTTCCTCGCCGTCGCGAAGGCCCATGCCCTCCGCCGCCATCGGTGTGGCCACCACGGGCAGCCCGAAGGCCATGGCCTGGTTGATCTTGCCCTTGACGCCGGCGCCGTAGCGCAGCGGCGCGATCGAGATGCGCGCGGCGTCGAGCAGCGGGTCGATGTCCTCGACGTAGCCCAGCACGCGCACGCCCGCGACGGCCAGGTCGCGGATGGCCGCCGGCATGTTGCTGCCGACGATGCTGAGCTCCACCCCCGGCAGTCGCGCGCGCACCGCGGGCCAGACCTCGCCGACGAACCAGTTGACCGCGTCGACGTTGGGCGGGTGGCGGAAGCCGCCGACGAAGATCAGGCCCTCGCGCTCGGCGCAGGGGGGCGGGGCGGGGCGCAGTTCGTGGATGTTCGACAGCACGCGCACGTCGGCGCCGGGGGCCTCGGTGGCCAGCAGTTCCTGTTCCACCGGGCTCACCACCAGCGTGATATCCGCCTTGCCGATGATCCCGAGCTCCTGGCGGCGCGTGGTCGCGGCCGCGGCCGCCAGCGACGCGGATTGCTCCAGCTCGGCCAGGCGCTGCTCGCGCAGGTAGTGCAGGTCGACCGTGTCGAAGACGATGCGCGCCCGCGGCGCGTGTTTGCGCACCGCATCGATGTAGCCCGCCGCGATGTAGTGGCGGCAGATCACGCACGAGGTCGTACTCGCCGCCGCGCTCCTGCAGCAGCTGCTCCACGGACGCGACGAAGGGGTGGTGCCAGACCTCGACCCCGGCCTGCTGCAGGGCGCGCACATAGGGCTGGCGGTACTCGAGGTTGTCGGCCACGAAGCTCACCTTGCAGCCGAGCCCGACCATGAGCTCGAGCATGGCCTGCATGCGCACCGAGCCGGAGTCGTGGTCGGGCGTGATCATGCAGGCCTCCACCACCAGCACGCGCGCGACGGCCGCGCGGTCGGCCTCCAGCGCCGGCTCGACCGCGTTGGGGCGATGGGTGGCGAGCACGCCATGCCAGCGCGCCAGGAAGGTCTCGCGGTTGATCACCTGGTGACGCTTGACGCCCCCGGATTCCTCGGTGCCGGACGTGACGCCCTCGTAGTGGATGATGGTCGCGTCCGGCTGGTAATAGACGCGCTTGCCCAGCTGCCGCACCCGGAACGCGAGATCGGTGTCCTCGTAGTAGGCCGGCGCGTAGGCGCGATCGAAGCCGTCGAGGGCCTGCCAGTCGCTCATGCGCAGCGCGAGACAGGCGCCGGAACAGTAATCGACCGCTCTCAGGTAGCGGTAGGGAGGCTTTTCGGGGTCGTCGCCGCGGCCCCAGTTCCACGCCGAGCCGTCGCGCCACACGATGCCGCCGGCCTCCTGCAGGCTGCCGTCGGGATAGACCAGCCGCGCCCCGACGAGGCCGGCGTCGGGGCGGGCGTCGAACACGGCCAGCAGCGCCTCGAGCCAGCCCTCGGTGACCTGGATGTCGTTGTTGAGCAGGACCAGGAATTCGCCCCGCGCCGCCGCGGCGCCGAGGTTGCAGCTGGCGATGAAGCCGCCGTTCACATCGGCACGCAGGAAGCGCACACCGTCGACCGCGGCCAGCGCCGCGGCGGCCGGCTCCGGGGAGGCGTCGTCCACGACGATGACCTCGACGCGCGCCAGCGCCGTGCAGCGGGCGAGGCTGCGCAGGCAGTTGAAGGTGTGGTCGTGGTGCCCGTAGACGGGGATCACGATCGAGACCGCGGGCGGCGTCGCGGCGTCGCAGGTCGCGAGGCGCAGCGGCCCGATCGCGACCAGCTCGGCCTGCGGGGGCGCCGTCGCGACGAAGCGCGGAGCGCGCAGCTTCGCCCGCGCGCGGGCCGCGAGGGCCGCCGGCCCGTCCTCGGCGAGGACGTGCAGTGCCAGCGGAACGCGCTCGACCAGGTAGCGCCCGCGCCGCGTCAGCCGGCTCGACGCTGCCGGCGCAGCCGCAGCAGGCCCGTTCCGACGCAACGCAACGGCGCGGTGATGCGCCACGAGGTGCTCGCCTCCAGCTCGGCAATGCGGCCCCGGGCACGGTCGAGGTCCTGCTCCTGCAGCTGGATGTGGTCGTGCAGCCGGGCGATTTCGCGATGCGAGCGCGTCGAGATCCGCGCGCAGCGCCTCGATCTCGTCGCCGCGACACGCTCGCAGCGTCGTGGCGCAGCATGGACCTGCTGCGCGCTGTCCTCGGCCTGGTCGAGAATCTCGTACCAGGGCTTGCCCGGCGCGCTGTTCGTGGCCGGCCAGCACGGCGTAGTCGCGGCTGACTTCCTCCAGCCGGCGCTTCAGCGCGAGGCGCGATTCGCGGTGTCCGCATTCGACCCCGTGCTCGTAGAGCGTCTCCAGCGGCAACGGGCGCGCTGTGCCATCGCCGGCGGCTGCGCGAGGATTTCCAGGCTGCCGGCGGGCGCCGCGGATCGGCGCGAGCGTCGCGCGCGGCGCAGCCGTCACCGGGGCCATGAACCAGTCGAGGTAGGCGCGACGCCGGTCGGCGCCGCCCGCAATCGCGGCGGCTCTGCGGCCGGTTGCGGCTGCCGCCAGCAGGGCTTCGTTCCAGCGCTCCGCCGGCGCGTCGGCGGGCAGCAGCGTGCCCGCTGCCTTCGTCGCGCAGCCGCTCCGCCACGGCGCCCAGGTCACTCGCGACGACGGGCAGCCCCGACGCCAGGGCCACGTCGAGGGTGTAGGAATACGTTTCGGGGATCCGGCCCGGGAACCACAGCACGTCGAAGCGCTCGAGCGCGAGCAGGTCCGGCAGGTCGGCATCGCGGTACTCGCCGCGAACCTGGATGGGCAGCTCCGGCCAGGTCGGGATGGCGCTGGACGGGTAGCCGAGCACGCAATACGCGAGCGGCTGCTCCAGGCCGCGGGCGAGGCGGGCGCTGGCGAGCACGGTCGCGAGTCCCTTGACCGCGGCCAGGCCGCCGAGCAGGCCCACCTTCACGCGGGCGCCGCGCCGGCTCGAGCCACTCCTGCCGCGGCGGATGCGGCCGCACGTGGCACGCCACGTCGGGGAAGTGGAGCGCGAGCCGCCCGGCCACGAAGCGCGACGGCACGATGACCCGCGCCGCCCCGGCGAGGAAGCGGTGCATGCGCTCGCGCCACTCCCCGATGGCCAGACCCCAGGGGTGGGGGCGCCCGAGCACGCAGCGCGCACAGCCCGCGGCATCGGGCTCGCCGCAGTAGCCGCCTTCCGGCGTGGACAGGGAATGGATCGGGCAGTAGGGGTAGAAGTCGTGCACCGTCAGGTCGTAGGGCAGGCCCAGGCGCGACGGCAGTTCCAGGATGGCGGGCGGGAAGCCGTGCACATGGTGGATGCCGAGCCGGTCATAGCCGCGCGCGGCAAGCGCGGCGACCACGTCGTCCCAGTCATCGAAGCGCCACCAGGCCGGCTCGGCCCCGGCCGCCTCCATGACCACCGTCGCGGCATCGCGCGCCTGCAGCAGGTCGACGTCGGCGGAGGCGGCCAGCAGCGCACGCAGGTCGCGCACGTGGCGTTCGACGCCTCCGCCCAGGTCGTGGGAGATCAACAGCAGGCGGGGACGCGATGACATGGGCGGCGGCCGGCGGTTCAGCGGCGCGCCATGACGAAGACCTGGGGGCTGCCCAGGTTCGCATAGTCGGCGGACCAGTACAGGTCCAGCCAGGCATCGGCGAAGCCCGCCCGGCGCAGGTCGTCGAGCAGCTGCCAGCCGAAGTGGTAATAGCAGAGCACGCCCTGGCCGCCCACGGGGTCGCCGTGGTACTCGGGCTCCAGCAGGTGCACGAGGCGCCCGCCCTCGAGCCGCGCGCGGACCAGGTTGTCCGCGGCATGCAGCAGGAAGGGCAGCGTCAGGAGCACGAGCCCGCCGGGGACGAGAATCCGCGCCAGCTCCCGCAGGGCCGTGGCGTAGTCGGCGATGTGCTCGAGCACGTCACAGCTGACCACGAAATCCGTGCCGGCATCGGCCAGGCTGAGGCGGCGCAGGTCCTCGTGGCGGATGCCCTTGCGCGACACCTGCCCGGGCGCATGGTCCGGGCCCAGGTATTCGCTGGTGACCAGCCCCGGGAAACGCTCCCGCAGCAGGCGCGCCAGCGGCGTCACGTGCTCGGTCAGGTAGCCCCTGCCGCGCAGGCCCTCGGCGTCGATGACCTGCACGGTCAGGCGCAGGCGGTTGTTCAGCCCGCAACGCGCGCAGACCAGGCGCTCGCGCCAGTTGACGTCACGGCCGTTCGAATACTGCAGGTCATAGAGGAACTGCGAGGGCGCCTGGCATGTCCAGCAGTACCCGGGGACCGAGGCGCTGGCCCTGGCGTCGCGCAGCGCGGCCTGCAGCGCGATGGTGGGGCGCCACTGGTCGTCCAGCACCGCGCCGTTGGCGGCATGCCATGCGGCGAACGCCGCGTGGCTGCGGAACGTCTGCCGCCATTGGGAAAGTGCCGTGTTCATCCCCGAGGTTTCCACTCACTGCCTGTGCCGGGCGATTGCCGGCTCTGCGCAAAGGCGCGCAGCATAAGGCCCGCCACGCCGGGGAACCAGCCCCCGCCGCCGCGGCTGATGCGGCTTCAGGCGAGGCTCTCGGCCAGGAAATCGAGCAGCACCCGCACCCGGTGCGGGATCTGGCGGTTGCCGGGCAGCATGGCGTAGATGCCGAGCTCCGGCACCGGGAACTCCTCGAGTATCGTCTGCAGGCGCCCCGCTTCCAGGAAAGGCGCGAGGATGAAATCGGGCTGGCAGGCGATGCCCATGCCTTGCGCCGCGGCCTCGGCCAGCACCTCGCCGTTGTTGGCGCTGATGCGGCTGCGCACCGCCACGTGCTCGGTCTGCCCGCCCACCTCGAAGCTCCAGCGCTGGCTGCCGGCGGCGGTGTAACCGAGGCACTCGTGGTGCGCCAGGTCCGCCGGCTGCTGCGGCCGGCCGTGGCGCGCCAGGTAATCCGGCGAGGCCGCCACCAGCTGGCGTCCGCTGCCGATGCGCCGCGCCACGTCGCCGGGCTCGAGCCGGCGCGTGATGCGGATCGACAGGTCTATGCCCTCCTCGATCAGGTTCGCGCGCCGGTCGCTGAAATCCATGTCCAGGCTGATCTCCGGATAGCGCGCCGCGAAATCCAGCAGCAGCGGCGCCAGCCGCGCGAAGCCGAAGCTCAGCGGCAGGCTGGCGCGGATGGGCCCGCGCGGCGCCACCCGTTCGGCCGCGATGTCCGTTTCCGCCGCGTCGACCAGGCCGAGGATCACGCGACACTTCTCGAGATAGGCCGTGCCCGCCGAGGTCAGCGTCATGCGCCGCGTGCTGCGCGCCATCAGCTTCACCCCGAGGTGGGCCTCCAGCGCCGCGATCTGGCGCGTGACCACCGAGCGCGCCACGCCGAGCTGCTGCGCCGCCGCGGCAAAGCTGCCGCGCTCGGCCACCCGGATGAACAGTCGCATCGCCTCGAGCCGATCCATTGTTGCCATTCCAGCAATAAAGATTTGCCGATTGTCGGCTATTTGAGCATCCAAAGGGAGCATAAAGTACGTCCATCGATTGGAGAGCCACACCCGTGACAACAACCCAGCCCGCACTCTTCGTTCCCCACGGCGCACCGACCTTCGCGTTGCGCCCGGGTGCGGCCGGGGCGGCGATGAGAGCCTGCGCCGCTGCGCTGGCCGCGCCGCGGGCGATCATCGTGGTCAGCGCGCACTGGGACACCGCGCTGCCGCGCGTCGGCTGCGCCGCCCGGCTGCAGACGATCCACGACTTCCACGGCTTTCCCGCACCGCTCTACGCGCTCGACTACCCGGCCAGTGGCAGCCCCGAGGCCGCCGCCGAGGTGCTGGAGGCGCTGCGCGCCGCGGGAATCCGCGGCGAAGCCGATGCCGCGCGCGGCCTCGACCACGGCGCCTGGGTGCCGCTGCGACTGATGTTCCCCGAGGCCGATGTGCCGGTGATACCGCTGTCGATCCAGGGCCGGGACGGTACGCAGGGCGCGTGGCGCCTGGGCCAGGCGCTGGCGCCGCTGCGCGCCCGCGGCTTCCTGCCGATCGGCTCGGGCAACGTCACGCACAACCTGCGCGACTACGCGCTGGCGCGGCGCGACGGCGGCCGCGCGCCGGACTACGTGCGCGCCTTCGCCGACTGGGTGGCCGAACGGCTCGCCGCGCGCGATATTGACGCCCTGCTCGACTACCGGCGCCTGGCGCCGGGCGCCGCGCAGGCGCACCCGAGCGAGGAGCACCTGCTGCCATTGTTCGTCGCGCTCGGCGCGGGCGGCGACACCGCGCAGGCGATACGCTTCCACGCCGGCATCGACGATTACGTGCTCGCGATGGACGCCTGGGCCTTCGAGCCGCCAACCACCGGAGACCGCGCATGAACCACTACACCGTGACCGCGAAGACCCTGCACTGGCTGATGGCGCTGCTGCTGATCGGGTTGTTCACGCTCGGCATCTACATGCACGAGCTGCCGCTGTCGCCGCGCAAGCTGCAGCTCTATTCGTGGCACAAGTGGGCCGGCGTCACCGCCTTCCTGCTGGTGGCGCTGCGGCTCGCGTGGCGCCTCGGCGCACCGGCCGCCGGCGCTGCCCGACGCCATGCCGCGGCTGGTGCGCCGCGTGGCGTCGGCGACGCACGGGCTGCTCTACCTGCTGATGTTCGCGATCCCGCTGTCGGGCTGGCTGATGAGCTCGGCCAAGGGCTTCCAGACCGTGTACTTCGGCGTGCTGCCGCTGCCCGACCTGCTGGCGAAGGACGCCGCGCTGGGCGACGCGCTGCTGCAGGTGCACTTCAGCCTGAACATGCTGTTCGCCGTGCTGGTCATCGGCCACGCCGGCGCCGCGCTGAAACATCATTTCATCGACCGGGACGACATCCTCGCGCGGATGCTGCCCCGCCGCACCACGGAGAAGCAATCATGAAACGCCTCGCACTCGCGCTCGCCTTCGGCGCCGCACTCGCCCCGGGCGCCCACGCGCTCGAATACACCGCGCTTCGCCCCGAGGCGAGCGCGATCACCTTCGCTTACCAGCAGATGGGCGTGGGGCTCGAAGGTCGCTTCACCCGCTTCGACGGGGAGCTCAGCTTCGACCCGGCACAGCCCGAGGCGGCCCGCGCGCGCATCGAGGTGGAGCTGGCGAGCATCGACACCGGCTCGCCCGAGGGCAACGACGAAGTGGCCGGCAAGGCCTGGTTCGACACGCCGTCCTTCCCGCGTGCGCGCTTCGTCTCGCAGGGCGTGAAGGCGCTCGGCGACTCGGCCTACGAAGTGAGCGGCACGCTGTCCATCAAGGGCCGCGAGCAGGCCGTCGTGGTGCCCGCGACCGTCACGACGCAGGGCGACAGCGCGGTCTTCGAGGGCCGCTTCACGATCAAGCGCGGCGATTTCGCGATCGGCGAGGGTGCCTGGTCCGCCTTCGACATCGTCGCCAACGAAGTTCTCGTCACGTTCCGTATCACCGCCGATTCCGGCACCAACCCCCAGCAAGGAGAATGACCATGAAGAAACTCGCCACGCTTTCCGCCGCCCTCGTGCTCGCCGGCGCCGTTGCCGCGCCCGCATTCGCGGCGCCGCAGACCTACGTGGTCGACGGCACCCACACCCTGCCGCGCTTCTCGTACAGCCACTTCGGCTTCTCGACGCAGCTCAGCCGGTTCAACAAGACCACCGGCACGATCGTGTTCGACAAGGAGGCGCGCACCGGCTCGGTCGACATCGTGATCGACATGACGTCCGTCGACACCGGTGTGGCGCTGTTCGACGAGCACATCCAGGGCGCGGACTTCCTCGATACCGCCACCTATCCGACGGCGACCTTCAAGTCCACGAACGTGGTATTCGAGGGCGACAAGCCCGCGGCGGTGGAAGGCGATCTGACCATCAAGGGCGTCACGAAGCCGGTGACCCTGCGCGTGACCTCGTTCCAGAACATCAAGCACCCGATGCTGCAGAAGGACGCGATCGGCGCCAACGCCACGGTGACGGTGAAGCGCTCGGACTTCAACGCCGGCAAGTACGCGCCGAACGTGGGCGACGAGGTGACGATCGATATCCCCGTCGAAGCCGTCCTGAAGTAGGAGCGGGCCATGCCCGCGAGGTGCGCCGTCCTTGTAGGAGCGGGCCATGCCCGCGACCGGTGTGCCTGCGACCCGGCGCGCCGAGGGGCGGGCCCGCTCCGCCCGCGGCCGCCGCCTTGCACCGTCCCCTGTGCAGCGGCTACGCGTGTTGCCGAAATCGCTCCCGGCGATTTCGGCATCCACATGTCCGCTCGCGGAGCGGGCCCGCCCCTCGGCGCGCCTGACGTTGGCGTCAGTTCAGTGCGTGCAGTTTCGATCGGGACAAGCCGCGCCGACCGCTATTGCCACCGCATGATCGGCACCGTGGAAATGGAATTCTGCGGCGAGCCCTCGATCAGGCGGTCGGAATAGGCGAGATAGACCAGCGTGTTGTTGGGCTTGTCGTGGAAGCGCACCACCTGCAGGTGCTTGAACACCAGCGAGCGGCTCTCCTTGAACACGTCCTCGCCGTCCTCGAGCTTGCCGCGGATCGTGATCGGCCCCACCTGGCGGCAGGCGATCGACGCATCCGAGGTGTCCTCGGCCAACCCGACCGCGCCCTTCATCCCGCCCGTGCGCGCACGGCTGACGTGACACACCACGCCCTCGACCGCGGGATCGCGGAACGACTCGATGCAGATCTTGTCGTTCGGCCCCAGCACCTTGAACACCGTCGAGACGCAGCCGACCTCGTCGGCGCGGCAGTGGGCGGCGATGGCCCAGAGCAGGGCGGCAACGGGCAAACGGAAATATCTCATCGCATGACTCCTCAGGTGCGCGTTGAACGGCACGCAGCCTAACATCCGGTCGCGGGCATGGCCCGCTCCTACACCCACCGGGCGAAGCGTACGGCACGAACCGCAACGATAGGCGTGCCGGATCGCGGGCATGGTCCGCTCCTACGGGAATCCGGCACACGCCCGATTTTTGTAGGAGCGGGCCATGCCCGCGACCCGCCTGCGGACGTCGCTAACCGAGCCTGCCGCGCGACAGCCCCAGCTTGCGCATCTTCGAGCGCAGCGTGCTGGTGTTGAGCCCCAGCAGGCGCGCGGCGCCGTGCGGGCCGTCGATGCGTCCGCCGCACAACGCGACCGCGTGCTCGATGTGCGCCGCGATGGCCTGCTCGAGCGGCACGATGCCGGCCGCGGCACCCCCGACCGCGGCGCCCTGCCCGAGCGTTGGCGTCGCATCCGCGGCCGCCACGGCGCGCGTCGAGCCCCGGCGCCGCCGCCGGCCCCAGCGCCGCCTCCACGTCGAGGCGCGCGCCCTGTCCGAGGATCACCGCGCGCTCGATCACCGCGCCCAGTTCGCGGACATTGCCGGGCCACGGGTAGGCGCCCAGGCGCTCCTGCGCAGCCTCGTCGAGCGGCGGCTCGTGCAGGCCCGGCGCGTTTCGCGGCGCGCTGGATGAAGTGCCGCGCCAGCGCCGGCAGGTCTTCCGGGCGCTCGCGCAGCGGCGGCAGGATGATCGGGAACACCGCGATGCGGTACCACAGGTCTTCGCGGAACCGCCCTTCCTGCACCAGTTCCGGCAGGTCGCGGTGCGTGGCCGCGACCACGCGCACGTCGACGGTCTGCTCGCGCTCGCCGCCGATGCGCTGCACCACGTGGTCCTGCAGCACGCGCAGCAGCCGCACCTGCACCGCGGGCGCGAGCTCGCCGATCTCGTCGAGGAACAGCGTGCCGCCGTCGGCGCGCTCGAACCAGCCGCGGCGCACCCCCAGCGCACCGGTGAAGCTGCCCTTCTCGTGCCCGAACAGCTCGGAATCGATCAGGTCCGGCGGCACCGCGCCGCAGTTGACGCGAATGAACGGCCCGTCGCGCCGCGGCGAACGTTCGTGGATCGCGCGCGCGATCACTTCCTTGCCGGAACCCGTCTCGCCCAGCAGCAGCACCGAGGCACTGGTGCGCGCCACCTGCTCGACGCGCTCGATCACCGCGCGCAGGCCGCCGTCGGCGCCGACCACGGTTTCGTTCAGGCTGTCGCGGCCGAGGCGCGTGAGCAGCGAATCACGGTCGGCCTCGGCACGCGCCGACAGGCGACGGATCTCGCGCAGGCGGAAATCGTTGCCCACCACCGCGGCCAGCGGTTCGAGCGCGGCCTGGAACAGGGTCTTTTCGGCGGTGCCGAAGGCGCGCGGCGCGCGCAGCACCGCCAGCCCGACCACGCCGTCGCCGGTCAGCAACGGGCCGGCAAGCGCCCAGTCGCGGTCGGTACCCGGATCGATATCGCGCAGCACCGTGGGCCAGTGTTCGCCCGGTGCGCGCTCGACCAGTCTCGCGCCGCGCGGCCCAGCGTTCGAAGGCCGCCATCCCCGCCGCCGAACATCCGCGCGACTGCCCGCGCTGTCCCAGTCCGTTGCGCGCACTCCACTCGGCCAGCGTCACCAGGTCCGAGAGCTCGTGGCTGCGCTCGTCGAGCCGTAACCCGCTGACCGGCAGGCTCGCGGCGAGCAGCCCGGCCAGCAGCGGGATGGAATCGGTGGCATCGGCATGGCGCCCCGCCTCGCGCCACAGCGCCAGCATCAGGTTGTTCTCGGCCATCACTCGCTCACCCGCTAAATATCACTACTAGAGCGTGATATTTAGCTATTAACACGTTAAATACAACGTAACTATTTGCGGCTCGACTGCCAGTCCAACCCGTCACTGATGTATATCCCATTGTTTACATTATGTTTATCTGGTTTCCAGAAAGCTGGCACGCGATTTGGATATATCAAATCGCAAGCAACCGAACCGAGGCATATATGCAAGACGCCACCGACCCCGACCTCTCCCAGACCTGGGAGCGCATCGAGACCGCCCTGCGTGGCCTGCGCTTCGGTTCCGTCGAAATCACGGTTCACTACGGGCGCATCGTGCAGATCGAGCGCCGCGAGAAGCTGCGGCTGGACACGCCGGCCGCACGCCCCTCGTCATCGACCCTCACCGCATCGGACTGACCGGGCCACCGGAAGCCACAAAGCCACGACCCGATCAAGGAACACACAGCCATGCGCAAGACCCTGCCCATCACCGCCGGCCTGATTGCCGGCACGCTGCTGAGCGGCGCCGCCGGCGCCGCGACGACCGAAGAGCTCGAGAAACGCATCCAGGAACTGGAGCAGACGGTACGCCTGCTGAACCGCAAGCAGGAGGTCTCCGAGGAGATCTACGTCGGGGACAAGGCCAAGGCTGCCACCGCCGGCACCGTCAAGGCGGGCCTGGACGGCTTCGCGCTGGTCAGCCCCGACAAGCAGGCCGAACTGAAACTGCGCGGCCTGCTGCAGTTCGACGGCCGCTTCGGCCTCGACGACGACAAGGACGCCGACACCTTCCTGTTCCGCCGCGTGCGCCCGACGCTCGAAGGCAAGCTCGGCAAGGCCGCGTTCCGTTTCACCCCCGAGTTCGCCAATGACGATGCCGACCTCGTGGACGGCTATATCGACTGGACGCTGCCGGCGAACCTGGCGCTGCGCGCCGGGCAGTTCAAGGCCCCGGTCGGCCTCGAGCGGCTGCAGTCCGGCAGCTCGCTGGTGTTCATCGAGCGCGCGTTCCCGACCGAGCTCGCGCCCAACCGCGACCGTGGCCTGGCGCTCTACACGCAGCCTGCTCGAAAAGCGCCTGGGCCTCGAGTTCGCCGTGACCAACGGCGCCCCCGACGGGCGCGACGCCACCAACGCCGACTTCGACGGCGAACAGGAGCTCAATGCGCGCGTCTTCTTCGAGCCCGTTCCCGGCATCGGCTTCGGCGTGGCGGGCAGCCACGGCGAGAAGTTCAGCAAGAACGACACCCGCGCCGCCTCCCCGAACAACGCCCAGGCGTTCCTGCCACGCTACCGCAGCCCGGCGCAGACGACGATCTTCAACTACGTCGCCACCGCCACCGCCGACGGCGACCACTCCCGCATCACGCCGCAGGCCTACGCCTACGTGGGCCCCTTCGGCGTGATGGCCGAGTACATCGAGTCGGCGCAGGAAGTCGCCCTCGGCGCCCGCACCGAGGAGTTCACCAACGAGGCGGCGCAGATCACCGCGGTCTGGTCGATCACCGGCGAGGACCAGGGCTTCAAGGGCATCAAGCCCACGCGCCCGGGCGGCGCCTGGGAACTGGCGCTGCGCTGGTCCACGCTCCGAGATCGACGACGCCGCTTTCGACCTGAATTTCGCCGATCCGACGCGATCCGTCGAGAGCGCCGACGTGTGGGCGGTGGGGCTCAACTGGACGATCACGCCGAACCTCAAGGCCTTCACGAACTACACCGTCACGCAGTTCGACGGCGGCGCCGCGAACGGCGGGGACCGCGACGACGAAGAGGCGTTCTTCACGCGCCTGCAGCTCAACTACTGATCACACGACACCACCCTGGAGCATCCGACGATGAAACGCACATTCCGCTTCCTTTCCCTGGCACTCGCGCTCGGCGCCGGCGCCGCGATCGGCAGAGAACGTCGAACTGCTGAACGTCTCCTACGACCCCACGCGGGAGCTGTACGAGGACTACAACGCCGCTCTTCGCCGCCCACTGGGAGAAGCAGACCGGCGACAAGGTCACCATCAAGCAGTCGCACGGCGGCTCGGGCAAGCAGGCGCGCGCCGTGACCGACGGCCTCGAGGCCGACGTGGTCACGCTGGCGCTCGCGGCCGACATCGACGCGGTCGCGGCCAAGGGCCTGCTGCCGGCCGACTGGCAGAAGCAGCGTGCCCACAACAGCTCGCCCTACACCTCGACGATCGTGTTCCTGGTGCGCAAGGGCAACCCGAAACAGATCAGGGACTGGGACGACATCGTGAAGCCCGGCATCACCGTGGTGACGCCGAACCCCAAGACCTCGGGCGGCGCGCGCTGGAACTACCTGGCCGCCTGGGCCTTCGCCGAGAAGAAGTACGGCGGCGAGCAAGCCGCGCGCGACTTCGTGGCGAAGCTGTTCCGCAACACCCCGGTGCTGGACACCGGCGCGCGCGGCTCGACCACGACCTTCGTGCAGCGCGGCATCGGCGACGTGCTGCTGGCGTGGGAGAACGAGGCCTTCCTCGCGGTGAACGAGCTGGGACCGGCAAGACTTCGAGATCGTCGTGCCCTCGCTGTCGATCCTGGCCGAGCCGCCCGTCACCACGGTGAACCAGTTCGCGCGCAAGCACGGCACGCTGAAGGTCGCCGCCGCCTACCTCGACTACCTCTACTCGCCCGAGGGACAGCGCCTGGCCGCGAAGCACTACTACCGGCCGGTATCGCCCGAGCACGCCGATCCGGCCGACCTCGCGCGCTTCCCGAAACTGGAGCTGGTGACGATCGACGCCGACTTCGGCGGCTGGGCCAAGGTGCAGAAGGAGCACTTCGCCGACGGCGGCATCTTCGACCAGATCTTCGCGAACCGTTGAGCAGGAGAAGGCCCGTGAGCATCAGCGCCGTCACTACGCGCAATCCCTTCCAAAGCGGCGGCACACCGCGCTCGCCGATCCCGGGCTTCCGGCTCGCGCTGGGCTACACGCTGTTCTGGCTCGGGCTGATCGTGCTGATCCCGCTCGCGGGCGTGTTCTTCAAGGCCGCGACGCTGGGCCCGGCCGAGATCTGGCAGATCGTGAGCTCGGATCGCGTGATCGCGCGCGCTGCAGCTCTCCTTCGGCACCGCGCTGCTCGCCGCGGCGCTGAACGCCGTGTTCGGCCTGCTGATCGCCTGGGTGTTCGTGCGCTACGAGTTCCCCGGCAAGCGCCTGTTCGACGCCGCGATCGACCTGCCGTTCGCGCTGCCGACGGCGGTGGCCGGCATCGCGCTCACCGCGCTGTACGCCGGCAACGGCTGGATCGGCAGCTGGCTGGAGCCGCTCGGCGTGAAGGTGGCCTACACGCCGCTCGGCATCGTGGTGGCGCTGACGTTCATCGGCCTGCCGTTCGTGGTGCGCACCGTGGAGCCGGTGCTGCGCGATGCCGAGCAGGAGCTCGAGGAGGCCGCGGCCTCGCTGGGCGCGACGCGCTGGCAGACGATCACGCGCGTGATCCTGCCGAGCATCCTGCCCGCGCTGCTGACCGGCTTCGCGCTCGCCTTCGCGCGCGGCGTCGGCGAGTACGGCTCGGTGATCTTCATCGCCGGCAACATCCCGTTCGTCTCCGAGATCGCGCCGCTGCTGATCGTGATCCGGCTCGAGGAGTTCAACTACGCCGGCGCCACCGCGGTCGCCGCCGACGATGCTCGTGATCTCCTTCGCGATGCTGCTGGCGATCAACGCGCTGCAGTCCTGGTCCAACCGCCACCGCAGCCGCCGCCCGGCGGCCGCCAGGGAGAGCTGAGATGAACACCACCCTGACGATCAAGGCCGGCACCGCGGCATCGCAGCGCTCGGCCATCACCGAGGCCCCGTGGGTGCGCCGCGCGCTGGTCGCGCTCGCGCTCGCCTTCCTCGCGCGCCTTCCTGCTGCTGCCGCTGGCTGCGGTCTTCACCGAGGCGCTGCGCAACGGGCTGGGCACCTACGTCGAGGCACTGACCGATCCCGACGCGCTGGCCGCGATACGGCTCACCCTGATCGTCGCCGCGATCGCGGTGCCGGCGAACCTGGTGTTCGGCGTTGCCGCCGCCTGGGCCATCGCGAAGTTCGAGTTCCGCGGCAAGACCTTCCTGACCACGCTGATCGACCTGCCGTTCTCGGTCTCGCCGGTGGTCGCCGGCCTGATCTACGTGCTGATGTTCGGCGCCTCGGGCTGGGCGCGGCCGCTGATCGACAGCATGGACCTGCAGATCATCTTCGCGGTGCCGGGCATCGTGCTCGCGACGATCTTCGTGACCTTTCCCGTTCGTCGCGCGCGAGCTGATCCCGCTGATGCAGGAGCAGGGCACCGACAGCGAGCAGGTCGCGCTGTCGCTCGGCGCCGGCGGCTGGCAGACGCTTCTGGCACGTGACGCTGCCGAACGTGCGCTGGGGCCTGCTCTACGGCGTGCTGCTGTGCAACGCGCGCGCGATGGGCGAGTTCGGCGCGGTCAGCGTGGTCTCGGGGCACATCCGCGGCGAGACCAACACGATGCCGCTGCACGTCGAGATCCTCTACAACGAGTACAACTTCGCCGCGGCCTTCGCCGTGGCGTCGCTGCTGGCGCTGCTGGCGCTGCTCACGCTGGCGCTCAAATCCTTCCTCGAGGCCCGCCACGGTGCGGAACTCGCGCGCTCACACGGTCACTGAGGCACCTGCACCATGGAAATCCGCATCCAGGACATCACCAAGCATTTCGCCGGCTTCCAGGCGCTGAACGGTGTCGATCTCGATATCGCCGACGGCGAGCTGATCGCGCTGCTCGGCCCCTCGGGCAGCGGCAAGACCACGCTGCTGCGCATCATCGCGGGGCTCGAGTTCGCCGACGCCGGCCGCGTGCTGTTCGGCGCCGAGGACATGGCCGCGCGCGCGGTGCGCGAGCGCCACGTCGGTTTCGTGTTCCAGCACTACGCGCTGTTCAAGCACATGACGCGTGCGCGACAACGTGAGCTTCGGGCTGCGCATGCGGCCGCGCCGCACGCGCCCCGCGCCGGCCGCGATCGAGGCGCGCGCCGGGGAACTGCTGGAGCTGGTGCAGCTCGGCGGTCTGGGCGCGCGCTACCCGCACCAGCTCTCGGGCGGCCAGCGCCAGCGCGTGGCGCTGGCGCGCGCGCTGGCGATCGAGCCGCGCGTGCTGCTGCTCGACGAGCCCTTCGGCGCGCTCGACGCGAAAGTGCGCAAGGATCTGCGGCGCTGGCTGCGCGAGCTGCACCAGCGCATCGGCACCACCACGATATTCGTGACCCACGACCAGGAGGAGGCGCTCGAGCTGGCCGACCGCGTGGTGATCATGAATCGCGGGCGCATCGAGCAGGCCGGCAGCGTGAACGAGGTCTACGAACATCCTGCCTCGCCCTTCGTGTTCGAGTTCCTCGGCAACACCAACATCCTGCCGGCGACGGCAGAAGGGCGGGCGCTGCGCATCCAGGGCGCCGACCGGCCGCTCACGACGCAACAGATCCACCCCGCCGGCCCGCTGGCGGTCTACGTGCGCCCGGCGGACCTGCGCGTGGCCGAGGAAGGCGGCGCACGGCATCGGCGTCACGGTGACCGCGGTGCAGCGCACCGGGGCGCTGGTGCGCGCCGAGGTGCGCGTGGACGAGGGCGGCCAGGCACTGTCGGTGGAACTGCCGCACCTGCACCACGACACCGCGCTCTTCGTGCCCGGCGCGCGGTTGCGCCTGCGGCTGCAACTGTTCAGCGTGTACCCCGACGGCGCGGCGGCCCGGGCTCCCGCCACCGGCGGCGATGCGCTGGGGGTGGCCGCGACGCGCGAGCGCAGCCGCGACTACAGCATCGGCGCATGACGCCGCCGGTGTATTGATCGGCGCGACGCGCGGCCACAGAATGCGCGCGTCAACCCGATCGCAGGTGCCCGATGCCCGACGCGAACACCGGGCTCGCTGCGACCGGCGATCGCCCACCCCCATGCCCGGACACGGCCCGGATTCATGACTGGGCGTATCCCGACCGGCATCCGCATGTGCAGCGTGCTGGTGCTGCTGTTCAGCGTCTCGCTGATCCCGCCGGTGCTGGTGGCCGTGCAGTTCGGCGAAGCACGCAGGTGCACACCTTCATCAACGCGATGCTGCTGCTGGTCGCCGACGGGGGTCAGCGGCCTGCTGGCCACGCGCCGCAACTCCACGCCGCTGCGCCAGCGCGACGGCTTCCTGGTGGTGGTGCTGTTCTGGGTGGTGTTCGCGGCCTGCGGCGCGGTGCCCTTCGTCATCGACAGCGGCCTGCACCTGCGCTTCGTCGACGCGATGTTCGAGTCCGTCTCCGGCATCACCACCACCGGCGCCACGGTGCTCAGCGGCCTCGACGCGCAGCCGCGCAGCATCATCTACTACCGCGCGCAGCTGAACTTCCTCGGCGGCCTGGGCATCGTGGTGCTCGCCATGGCGCTGCTGCCCTACCTGGGCGTGGGCGGCGCCAAGCTGTACCAGTCCGAAACGCCCGGACCGATGAAGGAAGACCGCATGACGCCGCGGCTCGCCGACACCGCGAAGAGCCTGTGGCTGATCTACTCCGGCATCACGCTGATCTGCGCGCTGGCTTACCACCTGGCGGGCGTGCCGTGGTTCGACGCGGTCTGCTACAGCATGTCGACGATGTCGCTGGGCGGCTTCTCGACCCACGACGCCAGTCTCGGCCTGTACGACAGCGCGGCGGTGGAGATCGTCGGCGGCGTGTTCTCGCTGCTCGCGGCGGCCAACTTCGCGCTGTACTTCCGCATGATCCAGTCGCGCAGCATCCGGCCGTGGGTGAACGACGTGGAGTTCCGCTTCTTCCTGTCGGTGTTCGGGGTCGTCGCCGCGATCACGATCGCGACCTTGTGGCTGTCGGAAACCTTCGCGCCCTGGGAGGCCACGTACCACGGCTTCTTCCAGGCGGCGTCGGTGTTCACCGGCAACGGGATGAACACCGTGGGCTACCCCGGCTGGCCGGCTGCCGTGGTGATGCTGCTGATCGTGTCGAGCTTCTTCGGCGGCTGCGTCGGCTCGACCTCGGGCGCGATCAAGTCGATGCGCGTCCTGCTGCTGGTGCGCGAGGTCAAGCGCGAGATCATGCAGCTCATCCACCCCAACGCGCAGCTCTCGGTGCGCCTGGCGCGCCGCAGCGTGCCGGACGCGGCGGTGCAGGCGGTGGTCACCTTCGTCAGCCTCTACATCATCAGCGCCGGCGTCTTCACGCTGCTGCTCTGTTTCACGGGGCTCGATCCCGCTCACCGCCTTCGGCACCACCGCGGGCTGCCTCAACAACATGGGCATCGGCTACGGCGACACCGGCGGCGGTTTCGGCGGCATCAACGACGCGGCGAAGTGGATCATGTCGGTGGCGATGATCTGGGGCCGCCTCGAGGTGTTGCCGGTGCTCGTGATCCTGTCGCGCAGCTACTGGCGCTATTGACCCGTGGGTCGGCCTGTGGGTCGGCATTTATGCCGACATGTGACTTCCCGGTTGCTGCAGTCGCCATGAATGGCGACCCACAGGAATGGCGACCTACAGGGCCTTCAGCGCGGACTCGATGGCCACGGGATTGAAGCCCTCGATCACGCGCTCGCCGATCATGACCACGGGCACCCCCTGCGCGCCGCTGGCGTAGAAGGCCGCGCGCGTTTCCTGCGTGGCGTTCACGTTGTGCTCGATGTAGGCGATGCCACGCGCGTCCAGGTAGGCGCGCAGCGCCTTGCAGAAGGGGCAGGAGGGCGTGGTGAAGATCTCCACGCGCGGCGCGGCAACGGCGACCGGAGCGTCGTCGGCGGCCGGCACGAGGGCGGGCAGCATCACGGCGCCGGTCAGCGCCAGCAGCAGCGCGCCGATGAATACCTTGCGACGCGTCGCGGGCATCCGCTCAGGCCTCCGCCACGTCCGGGTACGACGCGCCGGCGGCCGGCGGGCCGCTGTGGAAGCGGAACTGCGTGTCTTCCGCCTCGATCAGCTGGCGCTCGCGTTCGGCGAAGAGATCGATGCGCGGCCCGATGTCGGCGCCATCGGCGGCCTTGCGCGCCGCGGCGAGGTAATCGCGGAAGTGGCGCGACTCCGAGCGCAGCAGCGAGCGGTAGAAGTGCGCGAGCTCGGCGTCGAGATGCGGCGCCAGCCGCGCGAAGCGCTCGCAGGAGCGCGCCTCGATGAAGGCACCGGCGATCAGCGTGTCGACGAGGCGCGCCGGCTCGTGCGTGCGCACCAGCTCGCGCAGACCCTGCGCATAGCGCGCCGCGTCGATGCGGCGGTACGCGATGCCGCGCGCGCGCATCAGCTTGATCACCTGCTCGAAATGCCTGAGCTCCTCGCGCGCGAGCCGCGACAGGCCGCCGAGGAATTCGGTGTCGCCGGAATAGCGGAACATCAGGTTGAGCGCGGTGCTCGCGGCCTTCTTCTCGCAGTTGGCGTGGTCTATCAGCAGCAGTTCCTGCCGTGAGAGCGCGGCCTCGACCCACGCATCGGGCGTGGCGCAGCGCAGGAATTCCAGCACCGGCGCCAGGTCAGTTGACCGCATGCGGCACCGCGAGACGGAAGGCGGGAATGGGCACGCTGAACTCGCGTCCGTCGTCGCGCACCATGCGGTAGCTGCCCTCCATGGTGCCGACGGCGGTCTCGAGCATCGCGCCGCTGGTGTACTCGAAGGACTCGCCCGGCGGGATGCGCGGCTGCGCGCCCACCACGCCCAGGCCGCGCACTTCCTGGCGGCGCTCGTTGCCGTCGGTGATGATCCAGTGCCGGCTGATCAGTTGCGCGTGCTCGGCGCTGCGGTTGCTGATCGTGATGTGGTAGGCAAAGGCGTAGCGCGAGGCCGCGGGGTCGGAACTGTCCGCGCGGTATTCGCAGCGCACCGTGACGTCGATGTTCTCATTCATGCGGTGCGTCCATATTCCGTGGGTCCGGATTTATCCGGACGCTCTGCGAATGTCCGGCTGAAGCCGGACCCACGTGGGGGCGGGCGGTTCATGGTGCGTCCTGGTCCTCGTCCGGGAAATCCGCGACGGCGGCGACGGCGGCGAGCGCCGGCACCTCGCGCACGTGGATGGCCTCGACGCCGGCGCCCTCGAGGATGTCGGAGATCACCACGACCTTGTCGCCGACGCGGAAACCCTCGCGCTGCAACAGGATCGCGAAGGCGCTGGCGAGCGTCTTCTCCGGATCGGTGCTGAAGTTGCTGCGGTAGGCGCAGACGCCGCGGTTCAGCGCGAGCAGGCGGCGCGTGCGCGAGTCGTTGGTGAACGCGTAGATCACGGGCGTGTGCGGGTGGCAGTTGGTGACGTAGTTCGCCATGCGCCCGCGCCGCGTGATCACCACGATGCCGCGCGCGGATATCAGCTCCGCGAGGTGCACCGCGCTCGCCGCGAGGCTCTGCTTCTGCTCGGTGAGCACCAGCTTCTCGGTGAAGCGCAGCCCGCGGTGCGGCTCCACCGCGCGGCAGATGCGGTCGAGGTACTCGACGCACTTGACCGGGTACTTGCCGATCGTGGTCTCGCCCGAGAGCATCACGGCGTCGGCTTCCTCGTAGACCGCGTTGGCGACGTCGGTGACCTCGGCGCGCGTGGGCACCGGGTTCTGGATCATCGATTCGAGCAGGTGGGTGGCGACGATCACGCGCTTGCCCTGCTCGGCGCAGGTGCGCACGATGCGCCGCTGGATGGTCGGCAGCTCGTAGAAGTTCACCTCCACGCCGAGGTCGCCGCGCGCGACCATGATGCCGTCGGCCTCCTGCACGATCTCGTCGAGGTTGCGCACCCCCTCCTGGTCCTCGATCTTGGCGATGATCTTGATCTTGTTCGCCTTCTCGCCGAGGAACTCGCGCAGCTCGCGCACGTCCTTGGCCTCGCGCACGAAGGACAGCGCGATGTAGTCCACCTCCTGGTCCATGCCGAACTGGATGTCGTGGCGGTCCTTCTCGGTGATCGCCGGCAGGTTCACGCGGATGCCGGGCAGGTTCACGTGGCGCTTGCTCTTCAGGAAGCCGCCGTCGACCACGCGGCAGCGCATCACGCGCTCCTGCTTGCTCAGCACCTCGAGGTTGATCAGGCCGTTGTCGACGGTGATCCTGTCGCCCACCTCGACCGCGTTGATGATGTCGGCGTAGTCGATCTGGATCGAGCTCTCCTCGACGTGCTCGGCGCCGCGCACCACGATGGTGATCTCCTGGCCCTCGCGCAGGTCCAGTTCCGCCGAGAGGTGCCCGGTGCGGATCTCGGGGCCCTGGGTGTCGAGCATCACCGGCACGGTGTAGCGCACCTTGCGGTTCAGCGTGCGGATGGCCTTGATCACGCGCGCGTGCGACTCGTGGTCGCCATGCGACATGTTCAGCCGCACGACGTTCATGCCGGCCGCGTAGAGCCGCTCCAGCATCTCGTAGGAGCCGGTCGCGGGGCCTATGGTGCAGATAATCTTGGTCTTGCGCATCGGATGTCTGGCGGGTGCCTGAAGCGGGCCATCATAGCAGCAATCCGGGCCGCTCCCGACTACCCGCCGCGGCGGCTCGGGGCGCTGCGGCGCCCCTGTCCGCGCGGGTTTGCTGCGCGCCGGCAGCCGAGGGTAGTATGCCAACGCACGCCCCGTCCGGGGGCGCCACACCGTCGAGGAGCACTGATTCGATGACCGACTTCATCTCGTTTTCACGCGTAGAGCACGAGCTTGCGCCCAAGCTGCGCAACAGCCTGAACCACGCCGAGTCGTCGGAGGACGCGAAGAAGTTTTTCAGTTACACGGCCCAGGAACTGCTGGGCAAGGCCCTCGGCGAGGCGGTGAAGGTGCACTACGAGGATGTGGCGCTGTCGCGCGACGGGCAGGGTTTCACGGTCAGTCCCCGCCTGCAGTCCGACGCCGGCTACGCGAAGGTCGCCGCGAGCTCGGACCTGAAGGCCATCCTGGAGCGTTTCGCCGAGTCGGCCCAGCACCGCGTGCGCCACCTCGAGGGCCACCCCGAGAAGACCCAGTCCAAGATCCGCGGTCATTGAGCGAGGAGTTTCCGCCATGCAGCAGCAATTCGTCGAATACAGCCATGCCGGCGCGGTGCTGGAAGGCTTTCTTGCCAACCCCGCCAGGGCCGGGGAACGGCGCCCCGCGGTACTGGTCTCCCACGCCTGGGCCGGGCGCGACGACTTCGCGATCGGGAGGGCGAAGGCCCTCGCGGGCCTCGGCTACACCGCCTTCGCGCTCGACAACTACGGCAAGGGCGTGCTCGGCGCGAACAACGAAGAGAACTCGGCGCTGATCGGGCCCTTCATGGCCGACCGCGCGCTGCTGCGCGACCGCCTGCTGGCCGGACTGCAGACGCTGCGCGCGCAGCCGGGCGTGGACCCGGACCGCATCGCGATCATGGGCTACTGCTTCGGCGGCCTGTGCGCGCTGGACCTGGCGCGCAGCGGCGCCGATATCCGCGGCGCGATCTCGTTCCACGGGCTGCTGCTGCCGAACGGGCTCGCTGCGCAGCCGATCAAGGCGAAGGTGCTGGCGCTGCACGGCTATGCCGACCCGATGGTGCCGCCCGATCAGGTCGTGGCCTTCGGCAAGGAGATGAGCGACGCCGGCGTCGACTGGCAGCTGCACGCCTACGGCGGCGTGCTGCACGCCTTCACGGTGCCCGAGGCGAACGATCCCGGCTTCGGCACGGTCTACAACGACAGCGCCGAGCGCCGCTCGTGGCGGGCGCTGGTGAATTTCCTCGCGGAGATCTTCGCCTGATACGCATGAGGTCGCGGGCATGGCCCGCTCCTACAAAAAATCGGGCGCAGTGCCGGATTCCCGTAGGAGCGGGCCATGCCCGCGACCCTGTGGGTCGGCATTCATGCCGACAGGTGCGTGTAGGAGCGGGCCATGCCCGCGACCCTGTGGGTCGGCATTCATGCCGACAGGAGTGGAACAGGATCCCGGCGGGTTCGGCTGCGCCGAACCCTTGTCGGGCTGAAGCCCGACCTACAGCCCGACCTACAGCGCATCCAGCGCCTGCGCGAGATTGCTGACGCCCACCACCTCCATGCCCTCGACGGGTTTGCGCGGCACGTTGGCCAGGCGGGACGATGGCGCGGCGAAAGCCGTGCTTGGCGGCCTCGAGCAGGCGCTCGCCGCCGCTGGGCACCGGGCGGATCTCGCCCGACAGCCCCACCTCGCCGAAGCTGACCAGCCCCGCGTCGATGCTGCGGTCGCGGTAGCTCGACACTATCGCCAGCAGCAGCGCGAGGTCGGCGCTGGTCTCGGCCACCTTGATGCCGCCCACCACGTTGGCGAACACGTCCTGGTCGCCGAGCTGCAGGCCGCCGTGGCGGTGCAGCACCGCGAGCAGCATCGACAGCCGGTTCTGGTCCACGCCCACCGCCACGCGGCGCGGGTTGCTGCCCATGCTCTCGTCGACCAGCGCCTGGATCTCCACCAGCAGCGGCCGCGTGCCCTCCCACACCACCATCACCACGCTGCCGGGCGAAATCACCTCGCCGCGCGAGAGGAAGATCGCCGAGGGGTTGCGCACCTCGCGCATGCCGCGGTCGGTCATCGCGAAGACGCCGAGCTCGTTCACCGCGCCGAAGCGGTTCTTGCCCGCGCGCAGCGAGCGGAAGCGGCTGTCGCCCTCCTCCTCGAGCATGATCGAGCAGTCGATGATGTGCTCCAGCACCTTGGGACCGGCCAGCGTGCCGTCCTTGGTGACGTGGCCCACCAGGAACATCGAAGCACCCCCGGCCTTGGCGAAGCGCGTGAACTGCGCGGCGCTCTCGCGCACCTGCGCCACCCCGCCGGGCGCCGAGGGCACGTCCTCGCAGTGCACCACCTGCACCGAGTCGATCACCATCACGCGCGGCGCGAGCTTCGCCGCCGTGGCCAGGATGGACTCGACGCTGGTCTCGGCGAGCATCTTCAGCTTGTCGGTGGGCAGCCCGAGGCGGTGCGCGCGCAGCGCCACCTGCTGCAGCGATTCCTCGCCGGTGACGTAGAGCGCCTCCATCTGCTGCGACAGCGCGCACATCACCTGCAGCAGCAGCGTGCTCTTGCCCGCACCGGGCTGGCCGCCGATCAGGTTCACCGAGCCCGGCACCACGCCGCCGCCGAGCACGCGGTCGAACTCGCTGTAGCCGGTGGAGAAGCGCGGCACTTCGGCCAGATCGATCTGGTCCAGCGTCTGCAGCTCGGCCACCGCGCCGGCATAACCGCCGCGGCGCGCGCCGCCGATGCCGCGCGGCGCCCCCGCCTCGACGAACTGGCTGAGCGTGTTCCACGCCCCGCAATCGGGGCACTGGCCGGCCCATCTGTTCTGCTCGGAACCGCAATCCTGGCAGACGTAAACCACTCTGGACTTTGCCACGCCCGATCCTTACGCTTGGCGACCGTTCAACCCCAGCGCCCGATTGTCGCAGGGCCGACGCCTGCACACCAACTCCCGGGCGCGCCGTGTCGCCGCAGATCCCGAATCCTTGCCATGGCATCGAGTCTCATCCACGAACGCACGCTGCTCATCTCCCCGACGCTGGCCGCCACCATCGGCCTCGAGGAGGCCGTGATGCTGCAGCTGCTGCACGACGCCGCGCAGTTCAGCGCGCGCCCGGGCGCGCGCTGGCACGAGATCGACAAGGAGGAACTGCTGCGGCTGCTGCCGTTCTGGAGCGAGCGCGACTGCCAGCGCATCAGCGCCAGCCTGCGCGACAAGGGCGTGCTGGCGATCGATTCGCCGCCGCTCGAGCAGACGCACTGCCTGCGCTTCGCGCTGGAGGAGCCCGCCGCCGCCCCGGCCGCGCGCGCGCCGCGGGCCGCCGACAGCAAGCCCGGCGGCAGCAAGGCGCTGATCGCCACGCGCTGGCAGCCCGACGAGGAAGTGCTGCGCCAGCTCGCGCTGCACGGCATCACGCGCGCCTTCGCCGAGGCGCAGCTCGACGAGTTCGTGCTGTACTGGTCCGACCGCGGCGAGCCGGCCTTCTCGTGGAACGCGAAGTTCCGCGCCCACGTGATCCGGCGCTGGCGCGAGCAGGAAGCCAACACCGAGGTGCAGGAAGACGTGCCGCGCCCGATCGGCGCCGACTGGGAGCCGGGGCCCGACGCGATGGAAATCCTCGTGCGCGCCGGCGTCAGCCGCCACTTCATCGAGGATGCGGTGCCGGAGTTCGTGCTGTACTGGACCGAGCGGCGCGAGGCCTCGCGCACCTGGAACTCGCGCTTCGTCACCCACGTGAAGCGCCAGTGGGCGCGCTACACCCAGACCATGGACCTCGACAGCGAGCCACGGCGCATCCCGGCCAACTGGGAGCCGGCGGCGGACGTCTACGACATCCTGCGCATGGCCAATATCGACGCGGCCTTCGCCCGTGCGCTGCTGCCCGAGTTCCTGATGTTCTGGACCGATTCCGGCGAGGTCTATCCCTCGTGGAACAGCAAGTTCCTGCAGCACGTGAAGTATCATTGGGCGCGCAGCCACCGAGCGGGCGACACCGCGGAGCAGACTCATGGAACACGGCAAAGACCTGGTGGAACGGGCAATACGCGATCTCGAAGCCTCGCCGAGGACCTCACGGACCGGAGCTGGGCGGACTGAGCACCGCCGCGACCCGGCGCTGGTCGACGCGATCAACCAGGTCTTCGCGCTGTTTCGCCTCAACTACCACAACCAGTACTACAGCGCCTACCACGACGCCGAGCAGCTGAACCAGATCAAGCGCCTGTGGCTGGACAGCCTGGCCGGGCACAGCACCGAGACCATCCTGCTCGGCGCACGCCGCTGCATCGAGACCTCGGAATACCTGCCGACGCTGCACCGCATGCTCGATTGCTGCCGCGAGGCGACGCTGCAGGCGCAGGGCCTGCCCGATGCGCACGCGGCCTACCGCGAGGCCTGCCTGGCGCCCGAACCGAAGCAGGCGCAGCGCTGGAGCCATCCGGCGGTATTCCATGCCGGGCGCGAGGCCGGCTGGTTCTTCCTGGCATCCACGCCCGAGGCCAAGGCCTTCCCGGTGTTCGAGAAGCGCTACCGCGCGGTGTGCGATCGCATCGTGGCGGGCGAGGTGCTGCAACTGCCGGCGCCGGAACAAAGCCCTGACGCGGCAGCGGCCCTCGTCGCCCCCGACGCGGACGAGCAGCGCGCGCGCCTCGCCAGGCTGCGCGCCGAGACCGGCATGTAGGTTCGGCGTAGTTCGGAGCCGAACATTGATTCCGCCGAACATTGTTTCGGCTTGTGCAAATGTTCGGCTGAAGCCGAACCCACGGTAGCCGGACCCACAGAAGCCGAACCCACGGTGGATCAGGCCACCGCCGCTTCGATGACGGCCTGCGGCTCGCGCTCCATCACGCCATCCAGGTTCAGCATCACGCAGTCGCGCCCGTCGGCCTTGGCGGCGTAGAGCGCCGCGTCGGCGCGCGCGATCAGGTCGTTGGCCTCGGAATCCGTCGGATCCAGCAGCGCCACGCCGATGCAGCAGCTCACGCGGAACGTGCCGCCCGTTGCGGGATCCTCGTGCTCGAGCGATCGCAGGCGCTGCCACACGCGCAGCGCCGCCGTGCGCGCGCCGTCGGCGCCGGTGTCGGTCAGCAGCAGCGCCAGTTCCTCGCCGCCGTAACGCGCGGGGATGTCCTCGGGGCGCGTCAGCGCGCGCAGTTCCGCGCCGGTGGCGCGCAGCACCGCATCGCCCACCAGGTGGCCGCGGGTGTCGTTGACCTGCTTGAACCGGTCGAGGTCGATCAGCAGCAGCGCCAGCGGGGTGCCGTGGCGTCGTGCGCGCGAGAATTCCATCTCCAGGCGCGCCAGCAGCAGGCGGCGGTTGGCCAGCCCCGTGAGCATGTCGGTGTGCGCCACGCGCTCGAGCTCGCGGTTGGCCTCCTCGAGGCGCCGCTGCACCTCCAGCAGCGTCTGCTGCGCCGCGCGCTCGCGCGTGACGTCGTGCAGCGTGAGCACCACGCCCTGCGCGGCGCCGCGCCCGGCGCGGATCGGCGCCACGCCGATCTGCAGCCGCAACTCGGCGTAGTCGCCCCCCGCGATGCCCAGCTCCGCCTGGCCGTCCGGCACGGCGCCCAGGTCCAGCCCCGGCAGCACCGACACGAGCGGGCGGCCGAGCACGCATCGCCGGGCCGCGGCGCAGCAGGCGGCTCGCGGCCGCATTGAGATCCACGACGCGCTCCTGCGCGTCCACGATCAGCACGCCCTGGCCCAGGCTGTCGAACGCGATGCCGCGCCCGAGCGGGCGCAGGTCGAACAGCCGGTGGCGCAGCAGCGCCCAGCCGAGCAGCGCGAAACCGAGCGCGAAAGCGAGCGGCGTGGGATCCAGCGGCAGCGGCCAGAAGCCGGTGACGAACGCGACGTTCGCGCCCAGCAGCAGCCCCGGTATCACGCTGGTCACCCAGAACTGCAGCCGGTAGTGCGGCGACTGCACGTAGTGATTGCCCAGCAACACGCAGCCCGTCAGGAACAGCGCGTAGTTGTGGACCACGAAGACCCTGAACCAGGGCCCGTAGCTCGCGCGCGGCACCGGGGAGCCGGCATCGACGTGAAATCCCGACCACAGCCAGTTCGGCTGATCGAGGCGGTAGCTGAACGCGAGCGCCAGCGTGAGCAGGGGCACCACCAGCAGCGGCGCCACGCGCCACGGCCGCAGCCAGCGCCGGTGCCCGGTCTGCGCCAGCGCCACCAGCAGCCACAGCAGCGGGGCGAACTGCACCCCGACGTACTGCACCTGGTTCACGCGCATCGCATCGGCGGGGGTGTCGGCGAGGATCCAGAAGGTCTGGCCGAAACACCACCAGGCCACGGCAACGCCGAGCAGCACCATCCACGGCCACGCCGGTCCCGAGCGTCGCGTGCCGGCAATCACCGCCACCGCGATGCTGAGCACGGTGCCGGCGATCGACGGGGCGAATATCAGCGTCGAGGCGGGCATGGAGGCAGGACGGACTCCGACGATGTGCGGGGTGGCAGTCAAATATAGTGTCCAGGAGCCGCGCGACATGCCGGCCGCCACGCATAGTGTAGCGGCCATGGCGCGATCGCGGCTGCGCTCCTACACCGCGCGTGCAGGGGTTTGCGACGCCCTCCTCAGCCGAACAGCGGCGCCCCCAGGGCCGCGGCGCGCTGGAACGCGGGGCGCTCCACGAGCCGCGCGAGGTAGGCGCGCACCTGCGGCGAATAGCCGTCGGCGACGTCGATCAGCGGCAGGCTGCCGAGGTAGAGCGCATAGCCGATGCAGATGTCGGCGATCGTGAAGCGCCCGTCGCAGAGCCAGTCGCGCGTGGCGATGTGCGCATCCAGCAGCCTGAGGCGGCCGAGGAAGAAGCCGCGGTAGTCCTCGATGGCCTGCGGCAGCTGGCGCGCCGGCGGCTCGAGGTGGCGGTAGCGCAGCACGATGGTCTGCGGGAAGGTGAGCGTGGCGTCGCTGTGGTAGAGCCAGTTCAGGTAGCTGCCGTACTCGGGATGATCGGGCGCAAGCCCGAAGTCGTGGCGGCGGTAGCGCTCGACCAGGTAGTGGCAGATCGCGACCGACTCGGTCATGCGCGTCTCGCCGTCGACGAAATACGGCACCGTGCCGAGCGGGTTGATGCCGAGGTACTCCTTGCGGAACACGCGCGGCGGGAAGGGCAGGTCCTCGAGCTCGTAGGGAATGCCCATCTCCTCCAGCGCCCACAGCGGGCGCAGCGAACGTGAATCGCGACAGTGATAGAGCTTCATGCCGATGCTTTCCCGGGTGTTCGGCCGATCATAACCAGCGCCGCACGCGCGCGCAGTAGTCCGCGTAGGCCGCGCCGTGCAGCGCGGCCAGGTGCTGCTCCTCGAGCCGCACCTGCACCTGCATCAGGATCTCGCCGGCGACCAGCAACGAGGCGCTTGCGGCACTGGGCAGCACGAGAAAGAAGCCGAGCAGTTCCACGCGCATGGCCAGGAAGATCGGGTTGCGCGAGCGCGCGAACAGCCCGTGCTGCACCAGCGCGGTGGCGCGCGCGCTGTCGATGCCAATGCGCCACGACGCACCCATCTGCGCCTGCGCGACCAGCAGCCAGAACAGCGCGACAACGAGAAGCAGCCAGCCGCACACGGCAGCCGGCACCGACGCGAGCGCCGTCCACGCGCCGAGCCAGCGCGGCGCGTCCGCGGCCAGCACCGGCAGCGCGGCGACCACGCCGCAGCCGACCATCACGAGTTTGAAGGCACGGCCGACGTAAGCGTACGCGTCGTCGCCGGCCGGCAGCACGACCGGATTGACGCCGGTGCGCCGCCATACCCGCAGCGAGCGCCACACGAAGGCGAACGCAAAGAACGCGACGAAATAAGCGAGCAGGAACACTGGCGGCAGCAAGGGGTCCATACGCGGCTCTCTCCCCGGTAGCCATTGATCGCCGCAGGCTACGGTGCCGGCGGCATGCGATCAAGCTCGCGGCGTCCCGCCGTCCTCAGATTGCAGCGTGGACCGCTACGCTCGTGCCGACGGCGCTGATGCGCACGGCAATGCCGTTGAACTGCGCCATGCCCGACAGCGGCTCGATGGCATCGGGGCCGTCCGCCGCCAGGATGTTCGCGTTGACGCCGCGGGTCTGCGAGGCCACCGACAAGCCGGCGGCCGCCTGGTGACCCCAGCCGTGCGGCAGCGCGACCGCGCCGGGCATCAGGTCGGCGCTGATCGCGACCGGGACCTCGAGCGCGCCGGCCGCGGATTCGACGCGCGCGCTCGCGCCCTCGCCGAGTCCCAGCCGCGCGGCGTCCTCGGGGTGCATGTACAGGTAATTGGTGTGGCGCCGGCCCTTCACGAAGGCGGGGTCGTTGTGCGCCCAGGAATTGTGCGTGTAGCGCTCGCGCCGGGTGATCAGCCGGAATTCATCGCGCGTGCCGAGCGCCTGCTCGTGGCTGCGCGGCAGGCGCGCCGCGGCGAGTTCCAGCAGCGCCGCCGGCGCCAGCTCCACCCTGCCGCTCGCGGTGATGACGCGCTGGCCGAGGTAGTTGTTGCCGCCGTTGCGCGGCAGTCGCTTGCCGTGCGCAAAGCGCGCAGCCCGCGCGTGCCGCCGAGTTTCGCGACGCGCAGGATCAGGTCGAGCACGCGATCCGGCGCCGCCTTGAAACGCGGCCCCACGATCGGCAGGCGCCGCGCCAGCTCGCCGGCATCGAGCACGGCCTGCAGCAGGCGCGAGCCGAACAGCGGCGCGCCGCAGGCCCGCGCGAGCCGCGCCAGGATCCAGCTCTCGTCGCGCGCCTCGCCCGGCGGCGCCACCATGCGGTCGGTGTACTGGATCCACGGCTCGGGCATCAGGCCCGAGAACGTGAAGAACGAGAACGGCAGGTCGGGCCGTTCCGCGAAGTGCGTGCCGGGCAGGATGTAGTCGGCCAGTTCCGCGGTCTCGTTGCGCACCAGGTCGATGCTGACGCGCAGCTCGAGCTGGCGGAAGGCCTGCGCCATGCGCGCGCTGTTGGTGCCGGTCAGCAGCGGGTTGCCCGAGATCACGAACATCGCGCGCACCTGGTCGGGTCCGGGCACGAGGATCTCGTCGGCCAGCAGCGCGGTGGGCAGCGCGCCGAGGAAGCTCGGCGTGTTGCCGATGCGCGAGCGGAACACCTTCGCGTCGGCGTTGGCGGTGGCCTTCGCGTAATCGACGATGCCGCGGCCCATCAGCGAGCCGCCGCGGCGATCGAGATTGCCGGTGACCGCGTTGATGACCTCGAGCAGCCAGAACGCGGTGCTGCCGTTGCTGCCCTGGTTGATGCCGGTGGAGCCGTACAGCGCCGCGCCATCGGCCGCGAGGTAGGCGGCCACCAGCTCGCGCAGCGTCTGCGCCGGCACGCCGGTGACCTCGGCCTGTTTTTCCGGCGTCCAGGGCGCGACCAGCGCCGCGACCTGGTCGAAGCCGTTCATGTGCGCATCGACGATGTCGCGCCGGATGCCGTCGCGCGCGATGACTTCATTCAGGAACGCGAGCAGGAAGAACACGTCGGTGTCGGGGCGGATGAACACCTGCTCGCCGACGGCCTTTGCCGTTTCCGTGCGGCGCGGATTGAGGTGAACCACGCGCCCGCCGCGCTGCACGATGCCCTCGAGGCGGCGCACCGGGTCCGGCAGGTTGATGAAGCTCATCTTGGAGATGGCCGGGTTGCCGCCGATGATCACCAGGAACTGCGTGGCGTCGACATCGGGAAAGGTCAGCGCCATCGGCGAGCCGTACATGTGCTTGCCGACCAGGAACTTGTTGTTGCAGTCGAGGCTGCCGGTGGTGAAGACCTTGGCGGTGTTCAGCCCCTGCGCGAAGCCGGTGATCAGCACCGGCATCAGCAGGCTGAAGCTGATCGGGTTGCCGAAATAGAGCCCGACCGCGTCGTCGCCGTGACGCGCGCGGATCGCGCGCAGCCGCGCGCCGATTTCATCGAGGGCCTGCGGCCAGCCGATCGGCTCGAAGCGGCCGTCGACTTTCTTGAGCGGCGTGGTGACGCGATCGGGCGAGGCGCGCACGTTCTCGAGCGTGAGGCCCTTGTTGCAGGCGAAGCCGCGCGAGGCCACGTGCTCCGTGTCGGGCTCGACATGCACGATGCGATCGCCTTCGACCGTGAGCTTCAGGCCGCACTGGTTTTCGCAGATGCGGCAGAACGTGAGCTTCTGTTCGGCCATGACGGCGTCCCGTGTGGCGGTTGTTGTTATGGGCGGCCTGCGCCGCGGCCGATTATGCCGGCGCGAGCGGCGCGCGTTGATTACACCACGGACAGCATGGCGCCGGCGCGCCCGGCTCGCCCTGCGCCGCCGGGCCTGCGATGATTGCGCCCTCCACCGTGCACCAGGACAAGGACCGACAGACGATGGCCTATGTTTGCGTGAAATACGAATGCCGGGCGCCGGCGGCGACCACTTCCGTGTCGCTGGCGCAGATGTACGACACCACGCTGGAGCAGATCGCGTGGATCGATTCGCTCGGCCTGCCCGTCACCATCAACTTCTGCGAGCACCACGGCTCGGACGACGGCTACCTGCCGAGCCCGCTGGTGCTGGCCGCGGCGGCGGCGCGCCTCACGCGCCACGTGCGCCTGCAGGTGAACGTGCTGCTGCCCTACCTGGACCCGCTGCGCGTGGCCGAGGACGTGGCGGTGCTCGATCACCTGAGCCACGGCCGCGCCGAGGTGCTGCTGCTGGGCGGCTACGTGGCCTCCGAGCTCGCGATGTTCGGCGTGGATCCGCGCGAGCGCGGCAGCCTGATGGACGAGGGCGTGCGCGCGCTGAAGGCGGCGTGGAGCGGCGAGCCGTTCACCTACCGCGGCCGCCCCGCGCGCATCTTCCCGCGCCCGCTGCAGCAGCCGCACCCGCCGATCTTCATGGGCGGCAGCGCCGCACCGGCCGCGCGCCGCGCCGCGCGCGAGGCCGACGCCTTCATCGGCGGCATGCCGCACCTGAACGAGATCTACGTGAGCGAGTGCCAGGCGCTCGGCAAGCAGCCGCGCTTCCAGGGCGAGCTGCCGATGGGCTTCCTGTACGTGTCGGAGGAGCCCGAGCGCGACTGGGCGCGCCTCGCGCCGTTCTGCCTGTACGAGACCAACTGCTACGCGCGCTGGCAGCAGAGCAGCACGCTGGACATGCTGTTCAGCGCGGCAGTCAGACGCCGACGAACTGAAGAAGATCGGCACCTACCAGGTGCTGCGTCCCGAGGAGGTGCTGGCGCGCGGCGCGGACCATGGCGCCGCACGACGCCTTCATGCTGCACCCGCTGGTGGGCGGGCTGGATGCGGATCTCAGCTGGGAAACGCTGCGCCACTTCTTCGACAAAGTGGCGCCGCACATTCCCCTGAACAGCATCTGAGGCGATCCCGGCTCCTACCGCACGATGACCCGCACCCGCCCGAGGTTCTGCGCCCGGGCGAAGGCATGGTCGGGGTCTCCCTCGCGCTGGGACGTGCCGCGAACGACGGGAAAATACGTGCCGGGCGTATCGTAGGAGTACGTCATCTCGATGCTCTGCGTCCCCCGGATGTGCGCGAGTTCCGAGGCGACGGGGAAGTCACCCACACCCTCGAAGTCCCATTCCACGCCCACGATCTTCCCGGCATCGGGTGGCGCCTGCACCCACGCGCTGAAGCGGACCGTGCTGCCCCACCGAGACTTCGGCGCGGTCGCTGCCGTTGGCCCTCAGTCGCACCACCGGCTGGATGCCCTTGCGCCTGCCCGCGCTGTCGGGCACCAGCACCTGGCTGTCGGCCACGTCATAGGCGGTGCTGGCGGGCGGATTCACACCCTGCTCCACCCACGCGCTCACGTCGCGTACCGCGTGCTGCAGCACGCCGGCGTAGTTGATCGTGCGTGCCAGGGCGGCCGTGCTGCCAGCCGCCGGGGAGGTGTGCTGGGCGTGGTCGGTGTACCAGAGGCGGAAACGTTCATCCGCCCCCTGTTTCCCCTGGGCCTCGAGCACCTTGCTGCGGTACCAGTCGGCCTGCCAGGGCATCGCGTCGATATCCATCAGGTTTTGCACCAGGGCCATCGGGGCCGCGAAATTCCCGCTGGGGAGGCAACCCGCCCCGTTGAACGCGCCGATGGGCCCGATCAGGACGTCACGCTGCGGATAGAGCGGGCGACCGTACTTGTCCAGGAACTGGTCCCATCCGTAGAACTCGTCCGACTCCGGCACCTGGTGGCGGTGATAGGTCTGGAGCGCGAGGTAGCCCGAGTTGTCGATGCGCACCTGCACGCCGGGCGTGAGTTCGCCCAGCACCGCCGGGTCCACGCCGAACTGCAGCGCGAGCACGGTGCCCACGACCGGCAGCTCGAGCGAGCCGAACAGCGGGATCTGCTTTCCGGCACCGGGTCCGCTCTCGATGACCAGGTCGGCACCGGACAGGTCCTTGTTGCCTTCGGGCAAGCTCTCCACGATCAGTATTCCCGGAAAGGGAATGCGCGGGTCCGCGAACGCGCCGCGGACCGCGGTTGCGTGCTGCACGCGCGCCGCCGCGACGGAGCCGAAGGGATCGTCAAAACCGAGGTAGCCCGGCGTGGTGAAAAAATCTTCCGTGTAGTGCGGATCCGTCAGCGGCACGTAGCCGGCGACGAGGCGCAGGGGGCCGCCGGTCAGCGTCGGGTGGTTCCACCAGCCGCGCGGCGGGAAGCCCATTCGTGTCGCCTCGTCGAGCGCTTCGGCCTCCTCCGCGTTCAGCGTGGCGTAGGGATCACCGCTGCCGCCGGGATCGATCGCGTCCATGATCTCCGGGAACTTGTTGCGCTGGCGCAGGATGCGCAGCGCGTGGATCCGCACGGTGAACATGCTGGGTATGGCGTGCGGAGTCCCCATGACGAAGGGCACATAGCCGTCCCACACGCCCGCGGTGTGCTCGGCGCTGCAGATGGTCTGGTAGGCGCCGCCGCTGCCGCCGTAGAGGTAGCCGTGCGGATCGTGGTCGCCGTAGAGCTCCCGCGCCACCGCCACGGCGTGCTTCGCCGCCGCCGCGTTGATGCGGTAGCCGCCCGAGGCGGCATCGAAACCGGGCTCCAGCGTGTCCTCGGGCGCCCTGGCCTGTTCGGATCCGCCCATGTTCGTGCGCACGAAGTAGGCACCGCTCGCGACCCCGAAGGCGATGTCGTTCGCCGGCACGTTAGGGGGATCGGTGTAGAGCGGGTGGGTGTTCATGAAGAACCGCCCCTCGTACTTGTCCTGCGGCGGAAAGGTCATCGTGAAGCGGGCATCGGTTCCCGGGAACTCGCAGGCCACGAAGTGGTGGTCCACCGGATCGGTCCGCCACTCGGGAGCGGTGCACTCGGCGCCGTTGAAGCGCGGGTCGACGCACTGCCCGGTGATGAAGATCGGCTCGCCCGGAGCCGGCGGGGCACACTCCGGCTCCGCGGCGAACGCCAGCGGCGGCAGCAGGAGGCCGAGCAGCGCCACTTGCCGCGCGTGCGCGAGATAGCCACGCACCGTCGAGGCGGCGCGCGCAGTGGAAAATCTGGTGCTGATTGATTTGTTGCGCATGGTCATCACCCAGTTCTTGTTGTTGAACGAGTTGTGACACGCGGCAAAGTCGAAAAGCCCCGCCGCGGCCGGCCGAGGTAGTTTCACGATACGCGCCCGCATCCGATCACACGGAGCGGTTTGCGTCAAGGGCGCCGGGAAATGGAATGCGCGGCATGCCCGCGGCGGGCGCCGCGATCAGCACCGGCACCGGCACCGGCCGCGGTCAGCGCCTGCTGCGCCAGCAGCCACGGGGTGGCGCGGGTAGGTCGGCACCACCGAGGTGCCGATCTCGATGCGCCGCGTGTCGAAGCCGCGCAATTCCAGTTCGCGGGCCCGGGCGTTCGATCAGGCGTGGCTCTGGACGACTTCGAACAGGTAGCCGTCGGGATCCTTGAAGAAGGCGACCGTGACGTTCCACTGCTCGAGGTGCTGAGGACCGGAAACCGCCTCGGCGCCGCCCGCGATGGCGCGCTGGTAAAGGCCCGCGCAGTCGTCGGTGTCGAGGTAGAGCTTCCACAGCGCACTGCCGTGCTCGATGGGTCCCTGGTGGTCGTGGTGCCGCGCGAGTTGCACGCGGTTGCCGCTCGCGCCGGCGAGCACGACCTCGCTCACGTTCGGGATTTCTATGCGGTGCGTGACCGTGAGGCCGAGCGCCTGCTCGTAGAAGCGCACCGAGCGCTCCAGGTCGGTGACGTTGATGCAGTACTGGTCGAGGCTGGTTCTCATCGTTGTCTCCTCGTGACGGAAGGTGCCTGCCATGTGGGTCGCCATTCATGGCGAGCTTTGTCGGACATGGCGGGTTCGGCGTTGCCGAACCCTTGTCGGCCTGAAGGCCGACCTACACGCGAAACAGGGTCTTCTCGGGGCCGATGCGCGCGGCCAGCGGCGCCAGCGCCGCGCGGTCGAAGCCGTAGAAATCAGCCGCGTTGCCACCGAGCATGGCCTCGATCTCGGCATCGGGCATGCCGCGGAAGACCTCGACCAGCATCTGCCGCGTGACCGGCCAGGTGCCCTCGGGGTGCGGGTAGTCGCTGCCCCACATGATCGTCTGCAGCCCGATATCGTGGCGCAGCTCTGCCTCGCGGCGCGACATCGCCGAACTGCCGACGCGGATGTTGCGCCGGAAGTATTCGCTCGGCTTCATCGTGAGGTGCGCCTTGTAGCCGGTGCCGAGCTTCGCCGAGAAGTGATGGTCGCCGTAGCGCTGGTCCATCAGCGCGAGCAGTTCCGGCACCCAGATCGTGCTGCCCTCGGTGATCGCGACCCTGAGCTTCGGGTGGCGTTCGAACACGCCGCCCCAGATCATGAACACCGCCGGGCGCGTGAGCCACCACGCGACCTCGGTCACGTAGATGCCGAGCGCGCCGGGCAACGACACCGGCGGCTCGCTGCTCGCCTGCGTACCGAAGATCGCGGCGCCGAAGTACTCGTGCATCGGGGCGGCGCCCGAGTGGAAGTGGATCACCATCCCGAGGTCCTCGCACACCGTCCACAGCGGCTCGTACTTCGGGTGGTGGTAGGGATCCTGCCCGGTGAACATGTGCGGCAGCATGATGCCGCGCAGACCGTTGTCGCGCGCCCAGCGCACCTCCTTCACCGCCTCGTCGACGCCCCAGAACGGCGTGACCGAGGCGAGCCCGAAGCGCCGCAGCGGGCAAGCCGCGACGAACTCCGCCATCCAGCGGTTGTGGGCGCGCGCGCCCGCCCATTGCAGCTCCGGCACCACGCCGACCGGCTGCAGCCCGAGGTCGCCGCCGAAGGGCGGCGAGTTCGCTTCGGTCAGGCCGTCGACGAACAGGACCTCCGCCGCCACGCCGTCGGCGTCGAGGATCTCGTTCCTGCGTTCGCTGTCCCAGGCGCCGGCAAGCCCGTGGCCCTTGCCCTCGGCCCAGCGGATGGTCTCCTGGCGCATCTCGAGCATCTCGCCGGCCTGCGCGAGCGCCGCCATGCGCGCCGCGTGCTGCACGTCGAACTCGGCGCGGTACTTCGGGTCGAGGTAATCGCGGTAGACCTCGGGACGCGGCCCGGCGTGCCCGTCGGAAGAAATCACGAGGTAGCGGTCCATGTGCCTGCTCCTAGCCTCTCGGGCGTTCGCGTGAATCAGGTCTCGCCACGAATCGCGGCGACCGTGGGACCGATGCGGTCCGCGATCGCCTGCATGGCGTCGGGATCGAAGCCGTAAGCCTTCACGGCGTTGAGGCCGAGGATCGCGCGGATCTCGTCCTCGGGATACTTGGCGAAGGTCGCGTTGATCGACTGCATCGTGTTGGGCCAGGTGCCTTCGAGGTGCGGATAGTCCGAACCCCACATCAGGCGGTCCACGCCGATCGCGTGGCGGAAACGTCCCTCGTGCTCGGCCATGAAGGACGCGCCGATGTAGCAGTTGCGCGCGAAATACTCCGCGGGAGACAGCGACAGGCCCTTGCTGAAGTGGCTGAAGATCGGGTTTTCGGCCTTGAATCCCAGCACGCGCAGCTTCTCGACGACCCAGCCAACGCCGGTTTCCGTCAGCACGTACTTCAGCTTCGGATAGCGCTCGAAGACACCCGACCACAGCAACGCCGTGAACGGCCGCTGCGCCCACATGTCGACCTCGCTGATGAACATCGCCGTGGCGCTGGGGACGTCGCCGTAGTCCGGCGACCAGCCCGAGTGCGATTGCAGCGGCATCTCGAGCTCCTCGCACACGGCCCACAGCGGCTCGTAGCGCGGGTGGTGGTAGAAGGGATGCGCACCGGTACTGGTCGGCAGCAGCACGCCGCCCCACAGGCCCATGTCCTTCGCCGCGCGGATCTCCTGCACCGAGGCGCCGATATCCTCGACGTCGATCAGGGCGACGCCCGCGTGGCGCTTCGGGTTCGTCTTGCAGAGGTCCGCGAGCCAGCGGTTGTAGGCCTGGCAGCCGGCAAAGCTCTGCCCGGGCGTCACCGGGTAGCGATACTGCATGAGCCCGGCGCCAAAGGGTGCCATCTGCGGGAATATCACCTCGCCCGCGATCCCGTCGTCGTCGAGCTCCCTCAGGCGCACCGCGGGGTCGAACTCGCCGCGGCGCGGCGCGAAAGGGCTGCTCGCGTCGGTCAGCATGCCGCAGGATGTCGGCATCGCTCAGCTTCAGGTCCGGGTCCGAGAAAGCCCGCATGCGCGCGCCGCCCTCGCCGGCCTGCTCGGCGTAGGTCGCGACGGCCTCCTGGTCGAAGAAGGTGCCGGCGCGCGCGTACATCTCGCGCGCGTAGGCCAGCCACCAGGCATTGGCCGCCTCGTGGTACTTCTTCGGCATGTACTCGTTGTAGGTGGCCGGCAGCGCGCCGGCGTGGCAGTCCGAGCTGATGACGACGACGCGCGACATCTCAGCCGAGCCCCATGTGCTGCAGTTCGATCGGGCACTCCCCGCGGGCAAGCTTGCGCGCGCGCTCGACCAGGGTGGCCTCCATGCTCTCGCGCCCGATCATGATCACGAAGTCGCCGCGGCGGATGCCGGCGAGGGCGAACTGCGCGAGCTCGTCGAGATCCTGCACCGGCATCTCGAAGCCCGCCTTGCGCGCGCCTTCCATGAAGTCATCGAAGGTGGTCTCGCGGCCGGCGTCCACCTGCTTGCTGCGCGCGAGCTCCTGCGGCCGGTTGCGCTTGGTGGTCCAGATGCCGGTCTTCAGCATGCCGCCCGAGGGGTAGAAGATGGCCGCGCGCAGCTTCGTGCCGCGACCGAGCAACTGGGCGCCGAGACACTCGGTCATGATCGAGACCGCGGCCTTGCTCGACGCGTAGACCACCTGCTGCGCGAGCGGCGAGATGCCACCGTCGCCCGAAGAGGTGTTCATCACGAAGCCCTCCTCGCCCGAAGCGATCATGCGCGGCACGAAGGCCTGCACGCCGTGGGCGACGCCGTTCACGTTGACGCCGTGCACCCACTGGAAATCCGAGGGCTCGGTCTCCCAGAGGTCGAGGTTCGGCGCCGAGACACCCGCGTTGTTGCAGAGGATGTGGCAGGCGCCGTGGGTGGCGAATACGGTGTCTGCCAGAGCCTGCACCGACTCGAACTTCGATACGTCGCAGACGACGCCCGTGACGCCTGCGCCGAGTTCCTGCGTGGCGGCTGCGAGCGCCTTCTGCTCGACGTCGGCGATCACGACCTTCATGCCCTCGCCGAGAAAGGCCTTCGCGAGAGCCTTGCCTATCCCGCTCGCCCCGCCGGTCACGACGGCCACGCGGCCCCTGAATTCCTTCATCGCGGATCACCTCTTGTCGGCGGGTCAATTGTCCGACACCGTATCGGCATCGGCGGGGCAGGACAATTTACGAAACGCTAACAATCGGGCTTCGCGGCGGGATCCGACCGCATCACGCCTCGCTGTGCGTCTTCCACACGCACGCCAAAGAGCGGTTCGATGATCGGCCTGCTTTCCGATTGATCCGCAAGCCGGAAACCTTCGTACCAGCACCGCGTGTCGTCAATGCACCCCGGCGAGCGCATTCCCCAAGGAACCATGGCATGGCTGTTGATTTTGCCGGACTCGAACAAAAGCTGTTCCGCAGCCTCAATTCGGTGGTCGAACCCGCTGTGCGCAGGGGCATTGGATCTCCATCGCTGGCACCTGTCGGCCTGATCGTACTCGAGACGGCGGGATTCAAAAGCGGGAAACGGCGGCGCACGCCGCTGTGGAGCGTGCGCCTGGGCCGTTACCGGGTCGTGAGCACTGCCCGGGGTGAGCGATCTTTCTGGGTCAGGAATCTGTTGCAGCAACCGCAGGGAAGCTACTTCCTCGGCGGCAGGCGCCGCGCATCGCGCGCAATCGTCATCGCCGAAGGCGCGCTTCACCATGGCGACGCCGCGCTGTCACCGCTCATGCGCACCGTGACGCAGGGGCTCGCCCGTTACGCGTGCAACGGGTGGGCCTTTGCGATCCTTGCCCCCCTCGAGCGCTGATTCCCCGGGCGGCAGGGTGCATAATCGACAGCGCCGGGGAGCCAGGCCTGACCGGAGCCCTGCACGATGAGCCCGGACTCCGCAAGGACTCGTCGGTGATCTGTTTGCACGAGGGAAGTCGCATGCGACAGGTATTCGTGGCGTGGACACTGTGCCTGGGGATACTGGCCGGCGGTGCGCTGCTCGTTTGCCCTGGCGAGCGATGCATCGCGAGCAATTTCGATCATGCCGGCCTCGGCCTGGCGCATGAACTGCGCGGCGTGACGCTTGACCGCCTGATGTCGGGTATCACATGGCTGGGTTCCCTGGCGCTGTTGCTTCCCCTGGCCGGGTTGCTGGCGTGGATCCTGTTTGATCGCGGACGTCGGCACGAGGCGGGTTTCGTCCTGCTGGCCTTGCTCGGGTCTTCCGTTTTGAGCCACGTGACCAAGCTTTGGCTGATGCGTCCGCGCCCCGATCTGTTTCCGGCAGTGTCCTCGATGCCGGGCGACTGGTCCTACCCGAGCGCGCACAGCATGCAGATCTCGGCGGCGGCCCTGGCGCTGTTCCTCGTCGCCGGGCAGCGCCGGGCGTTTCCGCTCGCGGTGATGCTGCTTGTCGTGGTGCTGATGGTCGGCTTGTCGCGCATCTATCTGCAGGTGCATTTCCCCAGCGATGTTCTCGCCGGGCTGTTCGCGGGAGCATTATGGGTTTGCGGCCTGCATGCCTTGTTGCCGTCCCGGGGAATCCAGGAAGACAAAGGCAGGGCGACAGGAGGCGCGGCATGAGACACAAGTTCCTGGGTACCGGCGAGCCCGGTTATCACCCGCTCAGAAAGCTGCGCACCATCTACTCGGGCCTGCGCTATGCCGTGGTGTACGACTTCAGCGTCGCCTGGAAACTGGTTTTCTCCTTGCTGGTCCTGGCTGCCGTCGTGGTTGCACGCGACTGGATAGATTCCGTGTTGATCATCGTCGTCACGGCACTGGTGCTGTTTGCGGAAATCATGAACAGCGCCATCGAGGCCTTGTGCGATTTCGTCGAAACCCGGCACAACGAAAAAATCGGCATCATCAAGGACATCTCGGCCGCCGCTGTCGGGATCGCGATGTTCGCCTGGCTGGTGGTGCTGGGCTTCGAAGTCGAAGAAATCCTGCGCGCCATGTTCTGAAGCCGAAGGCCCGCGCCCTGTCCGGGCGCGTCGGGCTACTGCCGGTTGGCCTCGAACTCGAAACTCATGTGCACCTCGTCGCCGACCAGGCCGTTGGCGACCGCGTAGTCCATGCCCCAGTCGCTGCGACGCAGCGTGGTGCTGGCCGATATCCCCAGCGTGTGCCGGGCCACACCGGGGGGGAACGGGTAGACGGCCGACTTGTTCAACGTGACCGCGAGTTCGACCGGCCGGCTCTGGCCGAGCAGCGTCAGCGTCCCGCGCAGCCTGCCCTTCCCCTCCCCGGCCGCTTCGTAGCCGGTGGCCTCGAACACGGCCTCGGGATGCGACTTCACGTCGAGGAAGTCGGCGTCGCGCAGGTGAGCGTCACGCTTGTCGTGGTTGCTGAAGACACTGGCCGTGTCGACCACCACGCGCGCCGAGTGCAGCGTGCGCGTCGCCTCGTCGTAGACGAAACGGCCGCTGGCCCGCAGGAACATGCCGAGCGTATCGGCATAGCCGATGTGTCTCACGCGGAAGGAGATGCCGAAGTGATCGGGGTCGATCACGAACTCGCGCGGCTCCGCGGAGGCCGGCACCGCGCAAAGGCTCGCGAGCAGGAGGACAAGGAACACCGCCCGCGAGGTTCTCGGGCGGCGGGACCGGCGGTCGTCAGCGATCATGGTCGGGATCCGTGCGGATGGCTGGAGTTTCGGGCCCGGCCTGCGGGCCGGCAGCGCGTGCGGCGCGCTGCAGCCAACGTACATCCAGGGCGAAGGACCACGCAAGCAGCGCGAGCGAGAGCGCCAGCAGCATCCCCGCGACGCGCACCGGCACCCACGGCGAAAGCGCGCCGAGCAGGCTCGCCACCTGCCAGACGCAGACGGCCTTGCGCCGCAGGCTCTCGGGAAGCGGCGCGGCCAGCCACGGCCACGGCCGCATCGCCGCCACCAGCAGGTAGCGCATGCCCCCGATCGCGAGCACCCAGGCGCCCGCCTTGCCGGCCGCGATCACGCAGAGGCTGAGCACGAGGATCAGGAAGGCGTCGAGTTCCATGTCGAAGCGCGCGCCAAAGGCGCTCTCGGTACCCGTGCGACGCGCCACCCAGCCGTCGAGGCCGTCGCCGGCGAGCGCCAGCGCGGCGCTGCCCACCAGCCAGTGGGCGTGCGACCCGAGCCACGAAGGCGCGACCAGCGCCGCGGCGAGCAGGCACACCGGCACGCCGCGCGCGAGCGTGACCCGGTTTGCGGCACCGAGGCGGCTGCCCCGCGGCAGCCGCCACGCCAGCAGCGCGGCCATCGCCAGGTAGACGATCATCGCCGCCACGAGGAAGGCCGCGGGCGCGCCGAGCAAGCGGCAGGCGAGCGAGGCGAGCAGCACGACCGCGAACAGCCCCAGCGCGAGCTCGGCGATCACGCCGGGATGCGTCCGGCCGGAGAGAAGAGTCTGCATGGTCGTCCGGTACTCGGGTCGGGACGTAGAAGATACACTCGCAGGCACATTGCCGGCAGGCGGCACCCGGCGCAGGAAGACTACGCATGACGCAGAGCACCGAGGCATTCTGGGTCATCGCCCCCGGTCGGGGCGAGATCCGGCGCGAAGCGCTGCGCGACCCCGGCCCGGGAGAGGTGCTGGTGCGCGCGCTCTACTCGGCCGTCAGCCGCGGCACCGAAAGCCTGGTGTGGCGCGCGGAAGTACCCGAGAGCGAGTTCCAGCGCATGCGCGCGCCGTTCCAGGAGGGCGAGTTTCCGTTCCCGGTGAAGTACGGCTACGCCAGCGTCGGCGTGGTCGAGTCCGGCGACCCGGCACTCGTGGGACGCACGGTGTTCTGCCTGTACCCGCACCAGTCGCGCTACGTGGTGGCGGCCGGCGCGGTGACGCCGCTTCCCGAGGGGCTGCCGGCCGCACGCGCCGTGCTCGCCGCCAACATGGAGACGGCGCTGAACGCGGTGTGGGACGCGGCGCCCGGGCCGGGCGACCGGATCTCGGTGATCGGCGCGGGCGTGGTCGGAGCGCTGGTTGCATTCCTGTGCGCGCGGATCCCGGGAACGGACGTCGAGCTGCTGGATGTCGATCCCGCGCGCGGCGCGCTTGCCGCGCTGCTCGGCTGCCGCTTTTGCCCGCCGGAGCAGGCGAGCGGCGAGCGCGACCTGCTGATCCACGCCAGCGGCCACCCCGCAGGCCTGCGCACCGCCTTGCGGCTGGCCGGGGCCGAAGCGACCGTGGTCGAGCTCAGCTGGTACGGCACGCGAGCCGTCGAGCTGCCGCTCGGCGGCGCGTTCCACTCCCGGCGGCTGACGCTGAAGTCGAGCCAGGTCGGGCGACTGCCGCCCGGCCGAGTGCCGCGCTGGGACAGCCGCCGCCGGCTCCAGACCGCGCTGGAGCTGCTCCGGGATGCGCGCCTCGACGCGCTCCTGAACGACGAGGGTTCCTTCCACCAGCTGCCCTCGAACCTGCAGCGCCTCGCGTCCAATCCCGCCGGGGTACTCTGCCACCGCGTCCGCTACGAACAACCCTGAGACCCGCTTGCGGTCCGCCGCCAAGGAGACGAGCGCATGTACAGCCTCAACGTCCGCGATCACATCATGATCGCCCACAGCTTCCGGGGCGAGATCTTCGGTCCGGCCCAGCGGCTGCACGGCGCGACCTACGTGGTGGACCTGGCGTTCCGGCGCGAGGAACTCGACGACGACGGCCTGGTCGTGGACATCGGGCTCGCCGCGCAGGTCCTGAAGCGGGTGCTCGATGCGCTCAATTACCGCAATCTCGACGAGGACCCCGCGTTCGCGGGCCGCAACACCACCACCGAGTTCATGGCGCGCACGATCTTCGAGCGGGTCGCGGCGCAGGTGCGCGCCGGCGCGCTCGGTGCCGGCGCGCGCGGCCTGGACGCGCTGTCGGTCACGCTCCACGAGTCCCACGTTGCGTGGGCGCGCTACGAAGGAGGCTTGTGAGCCCGGCCTGCAGTTTCGTCGTTGCCGGCTCGCCGGCGCAGCTCACCGGCGGCTACCTCTACGACGCGCGGATCGCCGCCGGCCTCGGCGAGCTCGGCTGGCGAGTGGCCACGCACGGGCTCGACGGGAGCTTTCCCCTGCCCGATGCGCGGGCGCGCCGCGCGTTCGAGGACTGCCTCGCGCTGCACCCCGACGGATCGCGCGTGGTGATCGACGGGCTGGTGTTCGGTGGCCTGCCCGACGTGGCGCGCGCCCACGCCTCGCAGGCTCGAACTCGTCGCCCTCGTGCACCACCCGCTGGCGGAGGAAACGGGCCTGGATCCGGCCGTGCGCGAGGCCCTGGCGGCGAGCGAGCGCGCCGCGCTCGCCTGCGCGCGGCGGATCGTGGTGACCAGCCGGTTCACCGCGCGCCAGCTCGCCGGCTACGACGTTCCCGCCGCGCGCATCCGCGTGGTCGAACCGGGTGTCGATCCGGCGCCGCTGGCCGCGGCCGACCACGAGCCCGCGCGACTGCTCTGCGTGGCGAGCCTGACGCCGCGCAAGGGGCACCTGGTGCTGATCGAGGCGCTCGCGGCACTGCGCTCCCTGGCGTGGTCCTGCACGCTGGTCGGCAGCACCACCCGCGACCCCGCGCATGCCCGGCGCGTGATGCAGGCAATCGCGGCGAGCGGGCTCGCCGCGAGGATCGCGCTGCCCGGTGAACTGGCGCCGCCCCTGCTCCGCGAACACTACCTGCGGCGCCGACCTGTTCGTGCTGCCCTCGCTGTTCGAGGGCTACGGCATGGTGGTGAGCGAAGCCATTGCCCACGGCCTGCCGGTGCTCGCCACGCGTGGCGGGGCGCTCGCCGAAACCCTGCCTCCCGGAGCCGGCGTGCTGGTGCCGCCCGGCGATGCCGCGGCACTCGCCGGGGCGCTCGCAGCGCTGCTGCGCGATGCCGGCGCCAGGGCGCGGCTGCGCGAGGCGGCGCGGCTGGCGCGCGGGACGCTCCGCGACTGGCGCCAGGCGGCACGGGAGTTTGCCGCCGCCCTGGCGGCGGATCCGTCGTGAACCCCGCGCAACACGGGCAAGCGCCTCACCCCGACAGCCGCTTCGACGCGGACTGGCTCGCGCTGCGCGAGGGCGCGGATGCCGCCGCCCGTGCGCGCGAACTCACGGATCTCGCGGCCAACTGGCTCTGCGGCCGCGGACATGTGCCCTACGCCTGCGTGGACCTCGGCACGGGCAGCGGATCGAACCCGCGTTTCCTGGCGCCGCGCCTGCCCGGCCCGCAATCCTGGCGACTGCTGGATCACGACGCGGCGCTGCTCGAGCGCGCCGCCCGTGACTGCGCCGACCTGCGCGATGCCGCGGGCAACCCGGTGGCGCTGCGGCCCGAGTGCCGGGACCTGTCCGCGCTCACGGCCGCAGATCTCGGGGGCGCCGACCTCGTCTGCGCCTCGGCGCTGATCGACCTGGTCGGCGCGTCGTGGCTCGACCGCCTGGCCGAGGCCTGCGCCAGTGCCGGCGCGGCCGTGCTGTTCAGCCTGTCGGTGGACGGCGAGTGGGGCTGCCGGCGCGCGGGCGCGGAGGACGCCGATCCCGACGACGCGCTGGTGCGCTCGGCCTTCAACGCGCACCAGCGGCGCGACAAGGGCGTCGGCGCCGCGCTCGGCCCGGATGCGCCAGCGCACCTCGCCGGGCGCCTGCGCTGCCTGGGCTACCGCGTGCGCGTGGCACCGAGCCCGTGGCAGCTCGGCATGGAGCACGCGCGGGACGCGGCCCTTGCGGCCGCGCTGATCGACGGCTGGCTGCTCGCGGCGCTGGAACAGCAGCCCGCCGCGAGCGCGCGCCTGCGCGCGTGGCACGCCCGGCGCAGGGCGGCGCTCGACGATCCCGCCTTCGTGCTGACCGTGGGTCACGTGGACCTCTTCGCCTGCCCGCGCGCGGGCGAGCCGTCATGCGGTGGCGAGGCGTGAGCGGGCCGCGACGCGCCGGTCGCCTGCCGGGCGGCGCGTGGCTGCGCGCCGTGGCGAGCGTGCTGCTGCTCGCGGCAATCGTGGCCTGGATCCGTCCGTCCAGCCTGCGCGAGACCGTGGAGGCGGTTTCCGCCCCGTGGCTGGTGCTCGCGCTGCTGCTCGCCGTGCCGCAGCTGCTGCTCGCCGCGTGGCGTTGGCGGCTGACCGCGCGGCTGCTCGGCGTGCCGCTGACGATGCGAAGGGCGGTCAGCGAGTACTGCCTCGGCAATTTCCTGAACCAGGTGGTGCCGGGCGGCGTCGCCGGCGATGCGACCCGCGCGTGGCGTCACGCCCGCACCGAGGTCCCGGCGCGCGAAGCCTGGCACGCGGTGGTGATCGAGCGCGCCGCGGGGCAGTTCGTGCTGCTCGCCTGCGCCGTGCTGTCGTTGCCGCTCGCGCCGCCCCTGCGCGAGGGCCTTCGCGACTGGCTCGCGCGAGGCGCTTCAGCCGCGGCGCCGATCGCCGCCGTTGCTGCCGTGCTGGCGGTGCTCGCCGCACGCCGGGCCGGGCCCGCGCTCGCGCGCTTTTCGCGCGACCTCGGGCGGGCGCTGCTGGGGCGCTCGGCCTGGCCACGGCAGTTGCTGGTCTCGCTGGCACTGCTGAGCAGCTATGTCGCGGTCTACCTCTGCTGCGCCCGCGCGCTCGGCGTCGAGGCCGCCGCGCTCACACTGGCACCGCTGGTGTGCTGGGTGCTGCTGGCGATGGCCCTGCCGATCTCGCTCGCCGGCTGGGGCATCCGCGAGGGAGCCGCCGCCGCGGTGTGGCTGCTGGCCGGTCTGCCGGCGGCCCAGGGCGTCGCGGTGTCGCTGCTCTACGGTGTGGTCGTGCTGGTGTCCGCGCTTCCGGGCGCGTGGATCCTGCTCGGCGGGGGCGCCACCCCCGCGGGGCGCGGGGGTCTCGCCTCAGGCGAGCCCGGCTGAGGTCGACACGGGGCCGGCCGCGCCATCCAGCGCCAGGTCGAACAGGCTGTCGGCGCCGCACGCGAACACGCGACAGCGCGGGCGCAGCGCCGCATCCAGCGAGGTGATCGGCGCCAGGCACACACCGGGGCGCCCGGAGCCGATCAGCATCGGCGCGACCATCAGGTGCAGCCGATGCAGCACGCCGGCCTGCAGGAAGCGCGAGACCGTGAGACCGCCCCCCTCGACCAGCACCCGGCCGAGCCCCCGCGCCGCCAGGGCCTGCAGCAGCGTGGCCGGATCGAATCCGTACTGCGCGTGCCGCGGCAGCACCAGCGTCTCGACGCCCGCGGGTGCGCGCGCCACTCCCGCGCCGGCGCGGTACGCGCTCACGTGCACGACGCGAGCCTGGCCGTCGTGGAACACGCGGCTCCGCGGGTTCGCGCGACCCTCGGGATCCAGCAGCACGCGCACCGGGTTGCGCCCCTCGACGTGACGGACCGTGAGTTGCGGATCGTCGGCGTTCAGCGTGCCGACCCCGATCACCACGGCATCGACGATCGCGCGCAGGCGATGCAGGTGGACGCGGGCGGCCTCGCCGTTGATGTAGTGCGAGGCGCCGTTGTCGGTGGCGATACGGCCATCGAGACTCTGGCCCAGCTGCCCGATGACCAGGCCGTCGCCGCGGGAGACCAGCGGCGCGAAGATCTCGAGCAGCGTGCGGGCGGCATCGCAGACCGGGCCGTCGCAGGTCCAGGACGAATCCGGCAGGAACCGGATTCCGTACTTGCCTGCTGTGCCGTCGGCCCGGGGGTGGACCCCGGCGCCGCCGGGGAGCGCAGCGCGGATCTCGGACCAGGCCTCGGCTTCGGTAGTATGGTCACGCGACATTCACGAGTCCTTCCGTGCGCTACGCACGGCGCGGCAGACCGGGATCGACCAGGGGGAAAGCTGATGCGACAAGCCGAGCGCGCGATTTTCGACCTGCACCGGGGCTTGCCCGTCCTGCTCGCCGACGCGACGGGCGACACCCTGGTTCACCCGGTCGAGAGTGTCACGCCCGCGAGCCTCGCGCGCTTCCTCGAACTCGGCGCGGACAGCTGCGAACTGCTGCTCACCCGGCACCGGCTCGCCGCCATGTCGCGGCGCATCACCGACGAATCCGCGGCCCTGGCGATCACGCTGCCGGCATCGCCCGCGGAACTGCTGCGGCTCGCCGCGCAGCGCGGACAGACCCTGGCGGAGGACGCGCTGCTCGGCGATTGCACGCCGGCGGGCAAGGTGGCGGTGCGGATGCTGAGGCGCGCGCGGGTCCTGCCGGCCGGACTTGCCGCAAGGATCCCCGCGCAGCGGGCCGCCGCGGCCGAGACCGCGGTGCGCGAGGGAGAACTGCTGCGCGTGCGCTGCGACGAGGCAGCGGCGCTCTGTTCGGGCGCCCCGCCGCTGCTGGTCCGCGCCGGGGACGCGCGGGTACCGCTCGGAGAGGTCGGCGATTGCCGCTTCGTGTTGTTCCGCGAGCCCGGCGGACTGCAGGAACACGTCGCCGTGCTGATCGGCGACCCGGAGCGCTGGCTGGAGGCCGTGCCGGTGCGCTTGCACTGCGCCTGCCTCACCGGCGACGTGTTCGGCAGCCAGCGCTGCGACTGCGGCGAGCAGTTGCAGCGCGGGATCGCCGCGATCAGCGCGCAGGGCGGCGGCATCCTGCTCTACCTGGCGCAGGAAGGCCGCGGCATCGGGCTCGGCAACAAGCTGCGCGTCTACCGGCTGCAGGACGAAGGCCTCGACACCATCGATGCGGATCGCACCATAGGCTTCGGCGACGACGAGCGCGACTACCGCATCGCGCACGCCATGCTCGCGGCGATCGGCGTGACGCGCGTGACCCTGCTCACCAACAACCCGGCGAAGATCGCCGCCCTGCGCGAGGCCGGCACGGAGGTGGCGAACCGCCAGCCCCTGTTCGGGCTGCTGACCGGTCAAAACCGCCGCTACCTCACGGCGATGGCAGACCGGCACGGCCACCTGCTCCACGCCCTCCTCGACGAGCAGGAGGAGGTCCGACCGGGGATCGCGGCCAGTGCCGAGCGCGGACTGGCATCCTGAGCGCTCAGCCATGCGAGCCGAGACGCGCCAGGTCGAAGTCGAAGCTTTCCTCGATGACCCGCGCCAGCTTCCCGCCGTAGTGCCGCACCAGGCGCGCGCCCAGCGCCGCGCTGGCGAGGCGCGCGTCGCCGGTGGTGCCGCCCGGGTTCAGGTCCTCGGCCATCCAGGCAAAGCCCGCCTCGGCCTCCGGCCCCAGCACCTTGCCCGGGCCGGCCATGGTCTCGCCGAGGCTGCGCGCCTGCGGGAGCATATCGAGGCGCACGGCCTGCGGCGCGAGGTGCAGCATCAGGGCCGTCTCGAGCGCGCCGCCGTGCAAGCCGTGGCGCAGCTCCGCGTCCGGAAGGGCATCCGGCGGAGCCGCGATCAGGAAGTAGTTCGCGCGCACCACCAGCATGTTCCGCGACTCGCGCAGCGCGAGCGCGGCCAGGTCGATGACGGCGCGATTGCCGCCGTGGCTGTTCAGCATCACCAGCCGGCGGAAGCCGGCGCGCGCCACGCCCTCGCCGATCTCCGTCATCGCGGCGAGCGCGGTCTGCGCGGACAGGCTGAGCGTACCGGGGAAATGCGTGTGCTCCCGGCTCATGCCGATCGCGAGCGGTGGCAGCACGCAGACGGGGACATCGCCGCGCAGCTGCCCGAGCGCCGAGTCCGTGAGCCCGAGCGCGATATCGAGATCCGTGGAGAGCGGCAGGTGCTCGCCGTGCTGCTCGATCGCGGCCAGCGGCCAGACCGCCACGGCGCCCGAGGCAGCGAGTGCGGCGAGACTCCGCGGGGTGTGGTCCTGCCAGCGCGAACAGCGGTCTTGATGCACGGGATCGGGATTCCTGTAGGGTCGATGCACGGCGGGCCGTCGCCCTGCACGCGCCACCATGCTAAACAAACGGCGCGCCCGCGGCGATGAGTTCGAAGCGCTCGTGGCATGTCGCGGGGCTCGTCCTGTCGCTGCTCGCCCTCAACACGCTGTTCAGTTTCGTCAACCGCTGGCCCGGGATGGGCGTGGTCCCGGATACCCGGGTGTCGGCGGAACTGGCCCTGCTGGTGCTGGCGCTCGCGCTGTGGATCCGCCGTCACGCGGGGCTGTCCCGGCGCGCCACGGCCTGGCTGGCCGCGCTCGCCTGCTTCGGCGTGCTGGTCCGCTACGCGGACGTGACCAGCCGGGCGCTGCTCGGGCGCCCCGTCGATCTCTACTGGGACGGGCAGCACGCCTGGCAGGTGCTGCGCATGGCCGGTGCGGAGCAGGACTGGGGCAAGGTCGGCGCGGCGCTGCTCGGTAGCGTCCTGCTGCTCGCGCTGCTGTTCCTGCTGCTGCGGACACTGCTGTCGCTGCTCGCTCGCGGCCTCGCCCACGCAGCGGCGGCGCGCGTGGTGCCACTCGCGGCGCTGGCGCTGACGTTGCTGTGGCTGCTCGCGCCGCGGCTCGGCCCGCCCGTGCAGGGCGTCTTCGCCGAGCCGGTCTCGGGCACCGTCGCGAAGCAGGTCCGCGCGCTGGCGAGATCGCTCTCGCCGGAGCGCGCGGACGCGCTGCTGCCGGCGAGCCCCGCCTTCGACGCCGATCTCTCGGTGCTGCGCGGCGCCGACGTGCTGGTGCTGTTCCTCGAGGCCTACGGCGCGATCACGCTGGACGCCGCGCACATTGCCCGCCCCCTCGAGCCGGCCCGCGAGGCATTCGCGCGGGCGATCGCCGGGAGCGGTCGCGAGGTCGTCTCGGCGCGCGTGGTCTCGCCGACCTTCGGCGGCGCCTCGTGGCTGGCCCATGCCGCGCTGCTCTCCGGCATCGACACCCGGGAACCCGACACCTACGCGGCCCTGCTCCGCAGCCGTCGGCCCTCGCTCGTCGCTCACTTCGCCGCGAGCGGCTATCGCACCGTCGCCTGGATGCCGGGCATCCAGCGACCGTGGCCGGAGGGACGCTTCTGGGGTTTCGATCGCTACGGGGAACTGGACACGCTCGGCTACCGGGGCCCGCCATTCGGCTACTGGCAGGTGCCGGACCAGGCCGCGATGGCGCTGCTCGAGCGCGAGGAGTTGTCGGCCGCCGGCCGGCTCGCGAACCCCGGCCCGCGCTTCGTCGTCTTTCCCACGGTGAGCACCCACGCGCCTTTCGTCCCGATCGCTCCGTTCAGGAGCGACTGGACGGCGCTCCCCGGACCCGCGGCCTACACCGAGGCGGAGCGGGCCGCGGCGCTCGCCGCGCCCGAGGACTGGACTCACCCCACGCCGCACTACATCGATGCCTTTCGCTACACCTTCGAGTGGCTGTCGTCGTTCCTGGCCGAACGCGCCGATCCGGAACTGGTCCTGATCGTGATCGGGGATCACCAGCCGATCGGTGCGGTGACCGGCCCCGGCGCGCCCTGGGACGTGCCGGTGCACGTGATCTCCCGCAACGCGGAGCTCCTCGCGCGGCTGCGCGCGGGGGGATTCGTCGACGGATTGCGGCCGCCCGGGCGGCCGCTCGGCCCGATGCACGAACTCACGCGCCTGCTGTTGCGCGGTTTCGGCGAGCCGGTGAGCCCGGGCACGGTGCAACGATGAACAATGCCCGCGTTGCGCTCGAGCGCCGCCGCTGCGCACGGTCCTCCGCACTGCAGCGCGGGCATCGGCGATGCCGTCAGCCGATCACGCGGTTCACACGCTCGCAGAGAATCCAGCGCACGGCGGCGGGATCGCTCAGGTATTCCTCGTCGGGCTGCAGCAGGCGGCGGTAGTCGGGCTCCGCGAACAGGGCGTCCATCGCCGCGCGATCGGCGTATTGCGCCACGGCGACGCCGTCCCACGGCGGCTCCTGACCATCGCGGTAACTGGCCGGCGACGCGGGGTACTGCGTGTAGCCGAGCAGGTGCCGCGCCAGCGTGGGCGTACCCGAGATGAGGCGCGCGTGCACGTTGCGCCAGTGGCGATGGTAGTCCTCGGGGCTGAGCCCGGGACGGCGGTTCACGGGGCATACGAGCGTGATCATGCGAACCTCCCTCAGGGCCGGGACCGACGCCCGGCGATGTAGCCTCCGTCGACGGGAAAGTCGCCACCGGTGCAGCCCGAGGACTCGTCCGAGGCGAGGAACAGCGCCATGCGCGCGATCTCCTCGTAGCGGTGGAATCCCGTCGCCCACGGCGGCGGCTTCAGAATCTGCTCGACGTGCTGGCGCATCAGCTCGTCGTGGTCGGCCCCCGGCGGCAGGAAGGGCGCGCTCATCTCGATGTTTCCCGAATCGGGGATGATGCAGTTGACGCGTATCGCGTCGCGGCCGAGCTCGATCGCGGCGATGCGCGTGATGCCGCGCAAGGCGAACTTCGTCGTGCCGTAGGCGACCAGCCCCATGTCGGAGCCGAGCACCCCGTCGGTGGAGCCGATGTTCACGATGCTGCCGTAGCCGAGCGCGCGCATCGACGGCAGCACCGCCTGGATCCCCAGCACCGGACCGAGCTGGTTGACGCGAAACAGCCGGGTGAGCGTCTCCTCAGTGACTGCATCGAGCAGCGCCATGTCGAGCAGCGCGGCGTTGTTCACCAGCACCGCGGGCGGGCCGAAGGCCTCGCCGGTGCGCTGCACCAGCCGCTGCCAGTGCTCGCGTCGCGAAACGTCGCACTCCACGAACAGCACGGCGCGCCCGAGCGAGGCCGCCAGCGCCTCGCCCTGCTCGCGGCGCAGGTCGGCCAGCACCACGCGCGCACCCTCGTCGACGAAGATCCTCGCGATCGCCGCGCCGGTGCCGCGGGCGCCGCCCGTGACGATCGCGACCTTGCCCTCCAGCCTGCCGGCCACGCCCGCTGCCGCCGTTCGCATCCTAGAACCGGTACTCGACATCCACACCCCAGGTGCGCGGATCGCCGTAGACGGCAACGCGATTGGCGTGGATGGTGTTGAAGCTGCCGAAGGTGTCGACGTAGTACTCCTCGTCGAAGATGTTGCGCACCCAGCCCGCCACGCGGAAGCTTCCCTTGCCGATCCAGTCATCGCCCTCGAGCTGAAGGCGCGCGCCCGCAAGGCTGTACGCGTCGACGTCGATGCCGACGAGCTCCCTCACGCCGGTCACCGAATCGTCCTGCCAGTTCCAGTCGACGGAGAGGCTGAGGTCGCCTGCCGCCATTTGCGCGATCTGCCAGTCGAGCATCGCGGCGACCATGTGCTCCGGCGCGTTCGGCAGGTGATAGAGCCTCGCGTCGTCGCCCTCGACGTCGTTGATCTCCGAATCGAGGTAGCCGTAGGACAGGTCCACGCGCACCGCATCGCCCAGCAGCAGGCTCAGCTCGGTCTCGAGGCCGCTGATCTCCGCGGTGCCGGCATTCTGCGTCTTGGTGCAGGTGGGGCAGCCGACGAGGATATCGAGCTGCATGTCCTCGTAGTCGGAGTAGAACACCGCGCCGTTCCAGCGCAACCGGCGCTCGAGAAGCTCGGTCTTCCAGCCGATCTCGTAGGTCACGAGGGTCTCCTCGTCGTAGGCGTCGGCAAACTCGGCCTGGCGCATGTTGAAGCCGCCGGCCTTGTAGCCGGAGGCGACCTTCGCATAGAGGCTGCTGTTCTCGTCGAGGTCGTAGAACACCGTGACGGAGGGCGTGAAGTTCGACCAGTCGTCGTCACCTGGCGGCACGATGTGGTTGTCGCCCTCGCGCTTGTCCTCGGTGTAGCGGCCGCCGAGGCTGAGCTTCCACGGCGAGCCCTGCGCGGGGCGCCAGCCCACCTGCGCGTACGCCGCCCAGGTCTCGTTGTCCGCCTCGATGTCCCGCGGCAGCGGCAGGTCGATCAGCGTGACTTCGTCGTCGGCGACCTCCTCGCCGCTCTCCTCGAAGTAGTAGAGCCCCGCGATGTAATCGACCAGGTCGTCACACCAGGCACCGGCGAGCTGCAGTTCCTGCGAGAACTGGTCCTGCTCGGCCCGGAAGCGGTTGTTGCGAAACACCGGGATGATCGGGTTGCCGGAGTAGTCCTGGTAGGCATCCTCCTCGACCTCGCGATAGGCGCTGATCGACTTGAACGTGCCGATCTGCGTCTCGATGGCGGCGACCAGCGTGTGACCGCTGGTCTCGGCGCTGCTGTCCTCGAAGGGCAGCGCGAGCGAGGCCTCGTCGACGCGATCCGGCTGGGGCTGGAGCACGCCGGCAAAGTTCGCGTTGACCTCGCCGAGGTGGTAGTAGCTGCCGGTGAAGTCGTTCTCGGAACGGTCGTAGCTGTAGTCGATCGTGACCTTCTCGTGCGGGCGCCAGCGGAAGTCGGCGCGCAGCGCGTCGCGATCGTAGGCGTGGAAGTCGTTGCCCTGCCCCTCGTTCTCGATCCAGCCGTCGCGCTCGTGGTGCTGGTAGGTGAACTTCGCGGCAGCCGTGTCGCCGAGCGGCAGGTTCAGGCTGGTGCGCGACTTGAAGAGGCCGTAGTCACCACCGCTCAGCAACTGCGAGAACGCCAGATCCTCGCTGGGCCGCTTCGTCACGATGCTGACCGCGCCACCGGTGGTGTTGCGCCCGAACAGCGTGCCTTGCGGACCGCGCAACACCTCGACGCGCTCGATGTCGGCGACGTCGGCGACCAGGCCCACGGAGCGCGCGAGATAGACGCCGTCGAGGTAGATGCCCACGGGCGAGTCGAGCGTGATCTGGCTGTCGACGGTCCCCATGCCGCGAATGAAGAAGCGCAGCGTCGTGGCGCTCACGCCGAAGGGCATGATCTTCAGGTTGGGCACCGAGGATCCCAGGTCGGCGACGTTGGCGATGTTGAGCCGCTCCATGGTGTCGGCGTTCAGCGCGAACACCGAGATGGGCGTCTCCTGCAGGCTCTTCTCCGTGCGTTCCGCGGTGACGATGACTTCCTCGAGTGCCTGCTCTGCTGCTGCTGCAGGCGCGAAGGCAGCGAACACGAGAGCGGCGAGCGGCAGGCGACGGACGGACGTGATCGGGCTTTTCATGCGGTTTCCCTCCGGGATCTTATGGTCGTTCTGCGCGTCATTCCACACGATCACGGCCCGCGACCACAATCATTCGTTTTGAGTATTCCGGGTTCCGGAGGACTACCCCTATAGTCATTGTCCGCTGATGCACCTGTCCCGACGAGAGAATCGCCCCCCATGCCCACGCCCGAGCAGGTTCGACAGGCGATAGACAACCACTTTCGCCACTGGAATGCCGGCGAGCGCGAGGCCTGGATCGCTAACTTCGCCGACGACGTCGTGTTCCACGACCCGGTCGGTTCGCCCCCGAAATCTGGCCGTGCGGCCGCGCAGAGGAGCTGGGACAACTCCTTCACGAACGGCCAGGCGTGGACGCTGGAGCTCACGCGCCTCGTCGTGTGCGGCAACCAGGCGGCGATCACCCTGCGCAACCACGGACGGGTTGGCGGCCGGGACTTCACGATGGAAGGCATCGAGGTCTGGACCGTCGATGACGCGGGTCGCGTGAGCGAGGTTCGCGCCTACTTCGAACCGCCGGAGGGCATCGTGCTCGATACCTATTTCCAGCGCGAACGCGCGGAGTAAATATGGAACGACTGCCCCTATATTGATTTTCGTTTCTGCCGCAGTACGTGCCGTGGGGCGCGAGTCAGCGGCGTTCGCAGCGCTTAGTGGAGCCCGAGACATGCAATCACCCATCGTCGTCGCCGACACCGTCGACAGCTTCCACTGCTACTCGCCGACGGAGCCGTGGTGGACGGAAACCGTCTGGTTCGGCGCCTGGATCCCGGAGGCGGCGATCACGGTCTACTTCTACAACTGGTTCCGCCCCGTGGCGGGAATCTACGGCGGCGGCTGCCTCGTCTGGGACGCTCGCGGTTACCTGCCGTGGGACATCCCGGTATACCGCTACGAGGTCAACGCGCCGATCACGGCGCCCGTGGACATGCGCGACATGCGGCTACCCACGGGCACGTGGTTGAAGTGCGTCGAGCCGGGCATGGTCTACGACATGGGCTACGAGGGCAGCGATGCCCGCCTCGAGATGCGCTTCGAGGGCATCCTGCCCCCCGACGAGACCTCCGCGCACGGCACCTCGGAATTCTTCGCCGGGCACATCGACCAGCCGGGGCGCTACACCGGCACGCTCGAGCTCGACGGGCGGCGTCACCGCATCGACTGCCACGGGATCCGCGATCGCTCCTGGGGACCGCGCATCCTCGGTGACGACATCCGCCTCGGCTACTGCCACGGCCAGTCGAAGGATTTCGCCTTTCTCGCCTACTCGACCCCGGGAGGCGAACTCGAAACCGTGTTCAAGGGCTACGTGATGCAGGACGGCCGCAAGGCCGAGCTCAAGGAAGGACACCGGCGCGTGTGCTACCACGGCGGGGAACTGCGCTGGATCGAGCTGCGGCTCGTCGACACGCTGGGACGTGTCGTGGAATTGCGCGGACGGCCGCTGAACCGCTTCGCCTACCTGCCGTACGCGCGGCTCGTCACCTGGCTCTTCCTGATGGAGTGGGAGGGACCGACCGGCGTAATCTACGGCGAGGAACAGGACGCCTGGAGCACCAGCCTCTGGCGAAGCCGACGGGAAATCCCCGCGGGCTGACCCGAAACGACCGATCCCGAGCACGGAGCTGCCTGCCGCATGAAAGTCCTCTCGCTGGTGCGTTTTCGCGCCGATGCCGACCGCGACGCCGCCTGGCGCGCGTGGGCCGAGCACACGCGCCAGTGGGACAGCCGCGACCACCCCGAGATCCGCCACACCGAGCTCACCCTCTTCGAAGCGGCGGCCGGCGAGCCGCAGCCGCCGTTCGACGGCATGGCGCTGACGGTGTGGGAGAGCGAGACCGCGTTCCGGCACGCGGCGGCCTGGTACCAGACGCCGGCGAGTGCCGCGCACGCCGCCGATCTCGCACGCTTCCTCGACCTCGACAGCATGGTGACGACGGTGATCGCGGACACGGTGGCCATCCCGGGCCCTGCGCCGGCCCAGGACGCGGAGGACTGATGCCGCAGCGCTCGGTGATCAGCTTCGAACGACTGCTGCTGGACCTCTACGGCGCCCTCGAACCCGGCGGATCCTGGACGCCCTTCTTCGCGAACCTCGCGGCCACCATGAACCTCGATGCGTGCACGCTGATCCTGCGCCTTCCGGGTCCGGGCGACCGCGGCGAGCTCTACTCGTGGAACACGGTCAGGGCGCTGGAGGATGTCTATCGCGACGCGCAGTACCGCGACGATCCTTTCCGTGGCATGCCCACGGGCGTGCCCTGCTCGCTCGCCGACGTGATCTCCCCGGCGGCGCTGCGCGACAGTGCGTTCTACCGCGAACTGCTCGCGCCCGACGGCACGACGGACATCCTCGCGCTGAACGTGCTGACCGCCGGCCCGCACCCGGCGATCCTGCGGCTCTCGCGCCGCCAGCGCGACAACCCGTTCGGACTGCCCGAGAAGTCGCTGCTGGTGCGCCTGCTGCCGTACCTGGCCAACGCCTTCGCACTGCACGAGCAGCGGCGCCGGCTGCTGCTCGAGCGCAACGCGCACCTCGGCGCGCTGGACCAGCTGGCCTTCGGCCTCGTGATCGTCGACGAGTTCGGCGTGATCGTGCGCGTCAACGGGCAGGCCCAGCAGATCCTCGAACGCTCGCGACTGCTGTGCGTCGAGGACGGACAGCTGCGCGGCGGTGCGGTCGAGGCGGGCAGCCCGCGCGTGGAGGCGGTGATCGCGGCAATGCACCATGCCGCCGAAGGCGAACGGCAGTTCCTGCGCGTCACGGATCCGGGCAGCGGAGAATACGTGCAGATGCTCTTCCGTCCGATCCTGCCGCCGCAGCCACGGGATCCCGAAGCGCCTTGCGGCGTCGCGGTGTTCCTGAACGACGAACTGCGCAACCGCGACATCTACCTCGGGCGGTTCGGGCAGCTCTATGGGCTGTCGCCCGCGGAGATCGCGCTGATCGACGAACTGCTGCAGGGCTCGCCGATCACGGTCGCCGCGGACAAGCTCGGCATCTCGGAGCACACCGCGCGCACGCAACTGCGCTCGGTGTTCGCGAAGACCAACGTGCACCGGCAGGCCGAGCTGATCCGCCTGGTGCTGACCAGCCTGGCGATCATCGCCTGAGTCACGGAGAAGCTTTCGCATGGACACGCAAGCCGAGCAGCGCCTCGCGCGCTGGGTGCAAGCCGAGACCGGCGTCCCGGTCAGCCGCCTCGCGCTGATCCCGGGCGGTGCCTCGCGGCGCAGCTACCGCGTCGAGCGCGAGGGCGCAACGCCCGTCTTCCTGCGCGTCGACACTGGCGGCGGGCCGCTCTCCGGCACAGGCTTCACGCTGGGGCGCGAGTGGAGCTTCCTGAAGCCGCTATCGGAGCGGGGCTACCCCGTGCCACGCGTGCTGGCCTATTCGCCGGAACTGAATGCCATCCTGATGGAGCACGTCGAGGGCACGACCAGCTACCACGTCAAGGTGAGCGACGAGACCCAGCGCACCATCGAGCGCGCGCTGATCGGCTGCGTGGTGCAACTGCACCGCATACCGCCGGCGGAACTCGGCATCGCTGACTACGCGGGGCGCGAAACTATCGGCGCCGCGATCGGCGCGGCACTCGACACCTGGCAGCCGCTCTACACCGACACGGTCACTTTCAAGGACCCGGCGGTGGACTTCGCGCTCGAGTGGCTGCGCCACAACGTGCCGGATGCCGATGCGCCCTCGGTGCTGGTCCACGGCGACGTCGGTCCAGGCAACTTCCTGTTCCGTGCGGACGGCTCGATAGCCGCGATGATCGACTGGGAGCTCGCGCGGATCGGGCACCCGCTGGAAGACCTCGCCTGCATCCTGGCACGCTCGCTCGGCGTGGACTTCGGCACGCCCGAACGCCTGGTCGCCGACTTCGCGCAGATCAGCGGCCGGCCCGTCGCGCGCCGCAGCCTCGACTATGCCGTCGTGCTGGTGATCGCCGAATGGTGCGTCGGGATCCACCGCGCGCTCTCGCGGCCGAATGCGCAGCTCGACCTCGCGATGCTCTACGTCTACGGCCACTCGAACCGTCACGCGATGCTCGAGAAACTCGCCGAACTCGCCGGGCGCAGCCTGCCGCCGGAACCTGCGCTGCCCGCGGAACCCTTCGAGCTCGATTTCCTCGGTCGCCACGTCGAGGAGTCCCTGGCACAGGTGCTGCTGCCCGCGACCACCGATGCCTTCGCCGGCCATCGGATCAACCGTCTGCTGCAGCTGCAGAAGATCCAGTCCGCGCTGCTCGCCTACGGCCGTGCGCGCTACGAGCAGGAGGACGTCGAGCGCGCCGGGACCCTGCTCGGGCGACGCTTCGCGAGCCACGGCGATGCCATGCAGGCGCTCGTCGCACGCGCCCCGGCCGCCGCGCGCGAGGGCGATACCGCCTTTCTCGACCTGCTGCTGTGGCGCGTAACCCGCGAACGCGCGCTGCTGCGCGACGCGATGGGCGACATGGCGATGCGCCGGATTTCCTACTGACCCACCGGGCGGAGTCGCCGATGAACGGAACCGTAGACACTCTCAGCTTCCCTGCGGGCGCCGTGCCGCTGGATTGCGCAGCGCACCGGCGGGCAGGTGCTCGGCATCGAGCGCATGAGCGTGCGCCGCGAGGCGTGGCGTGCACTGGTCGAAGACGGGAGCGGCACGCCGAAGTCCTACTTCCTGCGCATCGACCGCGAGCTTGCTGCCGGAAGGCCGTATCCCCGCGACCTCGAACGGGAAACCGCACTGATCGAATACCTCTCCACCCGCACCGGCATCCCCACGCAGCGCATCCTCGGGTGGAACCCCGAGCACGCGGTGACGATACAGTCCTTCGAGCCCGGACGCGCGGATCTGCACAACGCGCCGCACGACGAGCAGCACGACGTGATGATGCACTTCATGGACATCATGGCCGAGATGCACCGCATCGACATCGGCCGGCTGGCGCTGCCGCGCTTCGACATGCCGCCCACGCCGGAGGAGCACTCGCTGATGGAGCTGCGCGCAGTCGATGACCCGCGTCTCGCGACGCTGCCGATCGACTCCGGCACTATCCTGGGCGCCTTCGGCAGGCGCTGGCTGATCAACCACGTGCCGCGCCACGTCGAGCGTACCGTGTTGCTGCAGGGTGACACCGGGCCGGGCAACTTCCTGTTCGCGGACCACCACGTCACGGCGGTGGTGGACTGGGAGTGGGCGCACTACGGTGACCCGATGGAGGACGTCGGCAACCTGTGGCTACGCGACTACTTCACGCCGAGCTGCCAGGGCGACCTGACGCCGTACGTCCAGCACTACGCTCGCAAGGCCGGCGTGACGCTCGACCGGCAGAAGGCGATCTACTACCTCGTGCACCTGCTGGTGCGCTCGGTGCTGACCATGCCCGTGCTGGTGCGACTCGGCGACTGGAAGAGCACGCTCGCGCTGAACCTGGGCTACCAGGCCGTGTGCGACATCGCCTGCTGCGAGGCGATCGGCCTGTATCACGGGTTGGAAGAGGAACTGGTCGAAGCGGTCGTTCCCGCGGCAGCCGACGACGGCGACGGGCTGCACGAACTGCTGGCGCAACAGCTGGAGCTCGGGGTCGCGCCGGAGCTGCCCGAGGGGTTCGCGAGGCTCACCGCCGCGGGCGGTGCGCTGATCGCGCGCTACCTTGCGCGCCGCCAGCGCCACGGCCCGGCATGCGACGCGCTGGAGCGCGAGGGGATCGAGGCCATTCTCGGGGAACGCTTCGGTGAGCTTCAGGGCGCGCGTCGTGCGCTGGCGGCCATCCTGCCGGAACTGCAAACTGCAGACGAGATCCGGGTGCTGCGCCACTGCTGGGCTGTCGCGCGCCGCAACATGCAGCTCATGGAGCCGCTGGTCGCGCGCTGGAGCTACTGCAAGCTCGCGACGCTCCTGCTGATGCGTCGGGTCGCGCGACAGCATCGCATTGGACGAGTGACGGGATGTCATGGGAAGGGATTGGAGCGGGTGATGGGAATCGAACCCACGCTAGCAGCTTGGGAAGCTGCAGTTCTACCATTGAACTACACCCGCGTGCGGACGGCGCCATTCTAACCACCAGCGGCGCGCATTCAAAGCCTGCGATTGGTTGTAGCCGATGTTCGTGGGTCCGGATTCATCCGGACATGAGATTCGTAGGTTCGGGCTTCAGCCGGACAATGTTCGGCTGAAGCCGAACCTACGCCGAACCTACGCCGGACCCACGAAGAGCGCGCGTCAGTATTCGTAGGCGCCGTGCGCCAGGTTCTCGAAACGCGTGAACTCGCGCTGGAACGCGAGCTTCACGGTGCCGATGGGGCCGTTACGCTGCTTGCCGATGATGATCTCGGCCACGCCCTTCTCCGGCGTGTCCTCGTGGTAGACCTCGTCGCGGTAGATGAACGCGATCACGTCGGCGTCCTGCTCGATCGCGCCCGATTCGCGCAGGTCCGACATCACGGGACGCTTGTTCGGGCGCTGCTCCAGCGAGCGGTTGAGCTGCGACAGCGCGACCATCGGGCACTTGAATTCCTTGGCCACCGCCTTGAGGCTGCGCGAGATCTCGGAGACCTCGTTGGTGCGTCCCTCGGAGGAACCCGGCACCTGCATCAGCTGCAGGTAGTCGATCATGATCATCGCGAGGTCGCCGTGCTCGCGCGCGAGGCGCCGCGCGCGTGCGCGCACCTCGGCCGGCGACAGCGCGGGCGTGTCGTCGATGAACAGCGGGCGGTCCTTCAGCGCGGTCACGGCCGCGGTGAGGCGCGGCCAGTCCTCCTGCAGCAGCTGGCCGTTGCGCAGGCGCTGCTGGTCGATGCGCCCGATCGAGGACAGCATCCGCACGATCAGCGATTCGGCCGGCATTTCCATCGAGAACACCAGCACCGGCTTGTCCTGCTTCAGCACGGCGTGCTCGACCAGGTTCATCGCGAAGGCCGTCTTGCCCATCGAGGGGCGGCCCGCGACGATGATGAGGTCCGAGCGCTGCAGCCCGGAGGTGCGGTCGTCGAGGTCGATGTAGCCGGTGCTGAGCCCGGTGATGCGGCTCTTGCTCGCGTAGAGCTCGTCGATGCGGTGCATCGCGCCGCGCAGCAGGTCGTTCACGCCCTGCGGGCCGCCGCGCGTCACGCGGTTCTCGCTGATCTCCGAGATGCGCTTCTCGGCTTCCTCGAGCAGTTCCGCGCCGCTGCGCCCGTCGGGGTTGAAGTTGCGCGTGGCGATCTCGTTGGCGGCGGCGATCAGCTGGCGCATCGTGGAGCGCTCGCGCACGATCATCGCGTAGGACTGCACGTTCGCCGCGCTCGGCGTGTTGGCGGCCAGTTCGCCGAGGTAGGCGAGGCCGCCGACGCTGTCGAGCTCGTCGATGCCGTTCAGGTGCTCCGAGAGCGTGATGACGTCGAAGGGGTGGCTGCCCGCGGCCAGCGCGGTCATCGCCTCGAAGATCAGGCGGTGTTCGTGGCGGTAGAAATCGGACGCGGTGACCAGTTCCATGACCCGGTCCCAGGTCTCGTTCACCAGCATCAGGCCGCCGAGCAGGGACTGCTCGGCCTCGATGGAGTGCGGCGGGATCTTCAGGCTGCTGACGTCCAGCACGGGGCCCGGGTTCCTTGCCGGCTGGAACGGTGAATCAGCCATGGTGCGCGCCCGCAGATCTGAGGGCGCGATGTTCCCACCGCGCAAAAATGGCTGTCAACCGCAGCCGGCCGACAGCCATGGCGGCGCCGTCCTCAGAGCGGAGTGACAGACAGCTTGATGGTCTGCGTGACTTCGGCGTGCAGATGCAGGTCGATGTCGAACTCGCCGGTGTTGCGGATCACGCCGGTCGGCAGGCGCACTTCGCTCTTGCCCACGTCGGTGCCGGTCGCGGTGATCGCCTCGGCGATGTCGCGGGTGCCGATCGAGCCGAACAGCTTGCCTTCGTCGCCGCAGTTGGCCTTGATCGTGACCACCAGGCCCGCGAGCTTCTCGGCGCGCGCCGTGGCGGCTGCCTTGCGCTCGGCGGCGGCTTTCTCGAGCTCCGCGCGACGCGCTTCGAAGCGCGCGATGTTGTCGGCGGTCGCCGAAACGGCCTTGCCGTAGGGGATCAGGAAGTTGCGGCCGTAACCGCCCGCTACCTTGACCTGGTCGCCCAGGTTGCCCAGTCCACCAACTTTCTCGAGCAGAATGACGTTCATTGCTATCGTCCTCACCAGATTCCCGAATTCATCGACTTCAGCCGCCGGGCTTCTTCAGCCAGCGGCCGCGTATATCCAGCCAGCTGTCCATCGCGGCCAGTACCACGATGAACTGCTTGAGCGGCGCCAGCACCAGCAGCGCCGCGTAAAACAATCCCAGCCACCCGCCGCGTCCGCGCGCGGCAGCCAGGGCATGCACCAGCGCGATGCCGGCAAACAGCAGCGGCACCAGCGGCACCCAGGCCCACAGCCTGAAGCCCTCGCCCAGCGCGCCGAAGCCGAAGGCCATCACCAGCAGCGCCAGCACCTGCGCCCGGTCGAGGCGCAGCGCGTGGAACTCCACGCGAAAGCCGCCCGGGTTGTACAGCGCCGCCTGCCACCAGCGCGCGATGATCAGGCAGACCGCCAGCGTCACGCCGAGGATCAGTCCGAACATGCCGGCGATGTCGCTCGCCCCGGGGGCCGTGAGCGCCACCGTCGCCTCGGTGCCCTTCTCCGCCGCCTGCTGGCCGATGCCGGCCACCAGCTCCGCGAACAGCTTCTCGACCTGCGCGAGATAGCCGCGACCGATCGTGAGCAGGCCGCCACCCAGCACCAGGCCGAGCAGCGCCGACGTGCACAGCGCCCACGACCATGACACCGTCAGGCGCAATACCCCTGCCGCGACCGTGATGCCGAGCAGCGCGGCCACGGGCATGATCTCGCCGAAGTACGCCACCACCGCTGCCGGCAACAGGGCCCACAGCATCACGAAAGCGCCTTCGCGCACACCCTTGCGCAGCGTGACCAGGCCGACCACCGCTGCGCCGAGCCAGAAGAACATGGGCAATGCGACGGCCATCGTGGAAACCAGCAATGGCTTCCCGGCGCCCGCGCATCACGTACTCGGCAAGGGCACGCATACCTTGAATTCCGGACCCGCCCGGGGGCGGGCCGCTGTCAGCGGTGCTGGTCCGTGTAGGGCAGCAGCGCCAGGAAACGAGCGCGCTTGATCGCGACGGACAGCTGGCGCTGGTAGTTCGCCTTGGTCCCCGTGATGCGGCTCGGCACGATCGTGCCGGTCTCGTTGATGTATTCGCGCAGGACGTCGAGATCCTTGTAGTCGATCTCTTTCACGCCTTCGGCGGTGAAACGGCAAAACTTGCGACGACGGAAATAACGGGCCATGGGCCTGACTCCTCGATTCTACTGATACCTGAGTTGGAAACCGGTCGCGCCTTACGCGGACTCGGATTCTTCTTCCGCGGGCTCGTCCTCGCGCTCCTGGCGCGGGCGGCGGCGCTCGCCGTCGTCGCCACGGCCGCGGCGGTCGCGACCTTCGCGCTCGGCGCGCATGATCGGCGATTCGTCGGTGACCGCTTCGTCGCGGCGGATGATCAGGTGGCGCAGGATCGCGTCGTTGAAGCGGAACGTGGTTTCCAGCTCCTTCATCGCGTCGTCGGACGCTTCGACGTTCATCAGCACGTAGTGTGCCTTGTGAACCTTGTTGATGAGGTGCATCAGCTGACGACGACCCCAGTCTTCCAGGCGGTGTACCTTGCCGCCGTCCTTCGTCACGGCCTGGGTATATCTTTCGATCATGCCAGGCACCTGTTCGCTCTGGTCCGGATGGACCAGGAACACGATTTCGTAGTGTCGCATTGTCACTCCCTGCGGTTTGAACAGCCTCCCGCAACGGCGGTGAGGCAGGGATTTCCCCCGCGGCTGGCGCAAGGGAGGGCGGATTCTAGAGAAGTGGACCCTGCGGCGCAATCCGGGCGGGTGAAATTGTGCAAATTTCGCTCAGGGTGGGTTCGGCTTCAGCCGAACATTGGCACGTGACATCATGTCGGCATGAATGCCGACCCACGCAGGACTCGAATGGCCGGACCGCGTCAGATCGTCGGTAGGCGCTGCGCTGGCGCCGGGCCTCGTAGAGGAACACGCCGGTGGCGACCGATACGTTGAGGCTGCTGACCTCGCCGCACATCGGGATCGAGGCCAGGTGGTCGCAATGCTCGCGCGTGAGGCGGCGCATGCCGCTGCCCTCGGCGCCCATCACCAGCGCGACCGCGCCGCGCAGGTCCACCGCGGCGATGCTCTGCCCGGCCTCGCCCGCGGCGCCCACGATCCACACCCCGGCCTCCTGCAGCGCGCGCAGCGTGCGCGCGAGGTTGGTGACGCTCACCAGCGGCACCACGTCGGCCGCCCCCGAGGCCACCTTGCGCGCGGTGGCGTTCAGCGGCGCCGAGTTGTCGCGCGGCACGATCACCGCGTGCGCGCCGAAGGCATCGGCCGAGCGCAGGCAGGCGCCGAGGTTGTGCGGATCGGTGACGCCATCCAGCACCAGCAGCAGCGCCGGGCCCGCGAGCCCCGGCAGCAGTTCGTCGAACAGATGGCTCTCGTCGAGCACCGCGGCCGCGCGCACCTCGGCGACCACGCCCTGGTTCACGCCGGGCGCGAGCCGGTCGAGCTCCTCGCGCGGGAGCTCGCGCACGGCGATGCCCTGCGCGCGCGCCGCCGCCAGCACTTCCTCGAGGCGCCGGTCGCGCCGTCCGCGCAGCACCGCGAGCGATTCCACGCGCTCCGGGCTGCGCTTCAGCAGCGCGGCCACCGCGTGCATGCCGTGGATGCGTTCGCGCTCCTTCACCCGCGCCTCCTCAGCGCCGGCGCCGGCGCGATCCGGAGCCGCCGCGCTCCTTGCCTTCGGGCTTGCGCCCCTTGCCCTCGGCCTTGCGCTCCTTGCGCGCACCGCCCGCTGCGCCGCCCGGCGCGCCGTCCTCGTCGATCAGCAGGTCGACCTTGCGCTCGTCGAGATCCACGCGCGCGATGCGCACGCGGATGCGGTCGCCGAGGCGGTAGACGCGCCGGGTGCGCTCGCCGATCAGGCGGTGGCCCGAGGCATCGAAGTGGTAATAGTCGTTCTGCAGGCTGGAAACGTGCACCAGCCCGTCGGCGTAGACCTCCTGGATCTCGACGAACAGCCCGAAGCCGGTGACGCCGCTCACCACGCCGTCGAACACGTCGCCGACGCGGTCCTCGAGGTACTCGCACTTCAGCCAGCTCATCACGTCGCGCACGGCCTCGTCGGCGCGCCGCTCGGCCATCGAGCAGTGCTCGCCGAACTCGACCATCTGCTTGCAGCTCGTACGGGTAGGACTTCTGCCGCGCGATCGGCTTCGCGTCCTCGACGCGGCGCACCTGCGTGCTTTCCTCCGGCGCGCGGATCACCGCGCGGATGGCGCGGTGCACCAGCAGGTCGGGATAGCGGCGGATCGGCGAGGTGAAATGCGCATAGGCCGGGTAGTTCAGCCCGAAGTGGCCGAGGTTCTCGGGCTGGTAGCGCGCCTGGGAGAGCGAGCGCAGCATCACGGTCTCGATCACGTGGCGATCGGGGCGCTCCTGCACCGAAGCGATCAGCTGCTGGTAGTCGCCGGGCTGCGGCTTGTCGCCGCCGCGCAGCGACAGCCCGAGCTCGCCGAGGAACTCGCGCAGCGACCTCAGCTTCTCGCCACCCGGCCCCTCGTGCACGCGGTACAGCCCGGCCAGCTTGTGCTTCTGCAGGAAGCGCGCGGTGGCGACGTTCGCCGAGAGCATGCACTCCTCGATCAGCTTGTGGGCATCGTTGCGCTCCACCGGCACCACTTCCTCGATCTTGCGGTCCGGGCCGAACACGATGCGCGTCTCGGTGGTCTCGAAGTCGATCGCGCCGCGCTCGTCGCGCGCCGCGCGCAGGGCGCGATAGAGCGCATGCAGGGTCTCGAGGTGCGGCACCAGTTCCGGCGGCGATGCCGGCATCCTCGCCGGCCAGCGTCGTGGCCACGCGGGTGTAGGTGAGCCGCGCGGCCGAGCGGATCACCGCCTCGAAGAACCAGTGCTTGCCGAGCGCGCCGTCGCGGCCGATTTCCATCTCGCAGACCAGCGCGAGGCGGTCGACCTCGGGCTTCAGCGAGCACAGCCCGTTCGAGAGCTCCTCCGGCAGCATCGGCACCACGCGCCCCGGGAAATAGACCGAGGTGGCGCGCCGGCGCGCTTCGACATCGAGCGCCGTGCCGGTCTTCACGTAGTGCGAGACATCCGCGATCGCCACCCACAGCCGCCAGCCGCCGCCGCGGCGCTTCTCGCAGTAGACCGCGTCGTCGAAGTCCTTGGCGTCCTCGCCGTCGATGGTCACGAAGGGCAGGGCGCGCAGGTCGAAACGCCTTGCCTTGTCGGCACGCTTGGGTTCCGGCGCGAAGCCCGCTGCCTCGTCCGTCACCTCCGGCGGCCAGGTGCAGGGGATGTCGTACATGCGCAGCGAGACGTCGATCTCCATGCCGGGCGCCATGTGATCGCCCAGCACCTCGACGACGCGTCCGGTCGGCGGCGCATCGGTCGCCGGCTGCGTCAGGATCTGCACCGTGACGTACTGCCCCTCGCGGGCATCACCGCAGTCGGCGTCGCGCACCAGCACCTCGTGCTGGATGCGCGGGTTCTCGGCCACCACGAAGTTCACGCCCTGCGCGAGGCGGATGCGCCCCACCATGAGCTCGGTGTTGCGTTTGAGCACCTCGACGATGGTGCCCTCGCGACGGCCGCGCTGATCGGTGCCGCTGGCACGCGCCAGCACCTCGTCGCCGTGGAAGACCTGGCGCATCTGGCGTCCGTGCAGGTACAGGTCCTCGCCGCCCTCGGCCGGCACCAGGAAGCCGTAGCCCTCGCGGCTCGCCTGCACCTTGCCGCGCACCAGGTCCATGCGCGAGACCGCGCCGTAGGCGCCGCGGCGGTTGCACATCAGCTGCCCGTCGCGCTCCATCGCGCGCAGGCGCCGGCGCAGGGCCTCGCGCCGGTCCTCGGCCTCGAGGTCCAGCTGTTCGGCCAGTTCGTCCAGGGTGAGCGGTACGCCGGCCTTGTCGAGCGTGGCGAGGATGAACTCGCGGCTCGCGATCGGGTTGTCGTAGCGTGCGGCTTCGTCGGCCTGGCGCGGGTCGCGCTCGCTGCCGGGTTTCTTGCGTGAGACCAATGGTGTTCTCCAGGATGCGGCGTGGCCGCGATGTATCTTGCGCGCATTATACGCACAGGGATTGACACAGCGGATGTCGCTCAGTAGAGTGCGCGCCCTGTTCGCGGGAGAATTTCCCGCCAGCCCCCTGAGGCCCAGGTGGCGGAACTGGTAGACGCGCTAGCTTCAGGTGCTAGTTATCGAAAGGTAGTGGAGGTTCAAGTCCTCTCCTGGGCACCATCTCTCTTCTCGACGTTGTGCTACGCCCGGCTCCGGACAGCATCGCTGCCCGGAGCCGGGGTGTTTTTTGCCGCGGCGCATCGTCCGCCGCTACTTCACCCCGTGCATCAGGCGATTGATCAGCGGCGCGCACAGGAAGTAGCCTCCGCCGATCACCAGTGCCAGCCACCACAGCTGCATGAACGTCCCGGCGTACTGCGTCAGCGAACTGGCCGCGCCGTGCGCGCCGCCACCGGAGGCAACCGCGGCGATCAGGCCGGCGAAATAGTTCGCCATCGCGGTCGACAGGAACCACCCGCCCATCGCCATGCCGACCTCGTGCCGTGCCGCCAGCTTGGTGACCATCGACAGCCCGATCGGCGACAGGCAGAGCTCGGCCATCGTGTGGATGAGGTAGGTCAGCGCCAGGAACAGCCAGAACACCTGCGCCCCTTGCGGCGTGGCCTCGATCGCCAGCGCCAGCAGCAGGAAGCCGAGCCCGGCCCCGATCAGCGCGATCGCGAACTTGCGCGGAATCGAGGGATTGCGCCCCCGGCGGTCCAGCACCGGCCACAGCAGCGCGAACAGCGGCGCCAGCAGCAGGATGAACAGCGGGTTGGCCGACTGGAACAGCGTGAAGTGGAACGGCGCATCGACGAAATCGCGCGCGAAGAAATTGAGCGACGAGCCGGCCTGCTCGAACAGTGCCCAGAACAGGCAGTTCGCCAGGAACAGCAGCAGCATCGCGCCGTAGCGCTGCAGCTGCACGCGGTCACCGGCAACGGACACCGCTGGTCGATGAAATACACCACCAGGAACAGCATCAGGGCGATCAGCACGTAGCCCAGCACCGCGCTCCTGCTCAGCAGGAACCACATCAGCGGCACCATCGCCACCGCGCCGCCCAGCACGACCAGCACCGGCCTGATGCCTTCGCGCCCGGTGGGCGCCTTGCCGATGTGGCCGAGCATGCCCGCGAGCAGATGGAACACCACGATGCCGAGCACCATGCCGAGGCCCGCCGCCAGGAAGCCGTACTGGTAACCGAACCTGGCGCCGACAACGGAGGCGCAGATGATGGGCGCGACGAAGGCGCCGGCGTTGATGCCCATGTAGAAGATCGTGAACCCGGAATCGCGCCTGGCGTCCTGCGGCGCGTAGAGCGCGCCGACCATGGTGGAGATGTTGGGCTTGAACAGGCCGTTGCCGGCCACGATCACGGCCAGCCCCACGCAGGAACCACTGCAGGTCCGGGATCAGCAGCACGAACATGCCGACCGCGATCAGCGCGCCGCCGAGGATGATCGATCGCTGGTAACCGAGGTAGGTGTCGGCGATGTAGCCGCCGAGTATCCCGGTGGCGTAGACCAGCGCCGTGTAGCCGCCGTAGGTGAGGCTGGCCTGCGCATTGGCCTCGCCCTCGGGCAGGTGGCCGAAAAAGGTCGCGGCCACGTATACCGCGAGCAGGGCGCGCATGCCGTAGTAACAGAAGCGCTCCCAGAACTCGGCGGAGAACAGCATCCACAGCGGTTTCGGGTGCCCGAGTATCTCGCCGGGCGGCGGGGGAATGAACTCGTGCGTCAGTGTGCCGCCCGCTGCCATGCGTGTCTCCTGCGTTGTTTTCGGTGACGATGCGCTCGCAGCGGCGTGCGCCTGTGCATCCGGGCGTGTTTACCCTGCGCCCGGGGGCAAGTCAAATCGGCGCCGGTTCGGGCGGCAGGCCCGCAGACGCGGCCGCGCTGGGCCATAATCGCCGGCCCGGCGATCATCCAGGAGCAGTGCATGACGAGGAGCAAGAGCAAGAGGGAGCTGAGCAAAAACATCTTCCCCAGCGCGCGCGAGGACGCCGCGACGTCGCGCCGCAAGGCGGGGCGATACAGCGGCAATGCCTACCGGCTCGCCTTCACCGACACGGAATTCCTGCTGCGCGAGGAGCTTCGCCCGGTGCGCTTCCAGCTCGAGCTGCTGAAGCCCGACCTGATCCAGCAGGAGCACGGCATCGACTCCACGGTGGTGATCTTCGGCAGTGCGCGCCACGTGTCGGCCGAGCAGGCCGCGGTCGAGGTCGCCGCGGCACGCGGCGACGCTCGAGGCCAGGCCGCGCAGCTCACGGGCGAAGACCGCGCTGGCGCGCGCCGAACGCCGGCTGCACAACAGCCGCTACTACGAGGAGGCGCGCAAGCTCAGCGCGCTGATCACGCGCAACAGCGAGCACATCGACGGCTGCCGACTCGTGGTCGTGACGGGTGGTGGGCCGGGGATCATGGAAGCGGCGAACCGTGGCGCCGACGAGGCCGGCGGCAAGAGCATCGGGCTGAACATCGTATTGCCGACGGAGCAGGAGCCGAACCCCTACATCACGCCCGAGCTGTGCTTCCAGTTCCACTACTTCGCGCTGCGCAAGATGCACTTCCTGCTGCGCGCGCGGGCCCTGGTGGCATTTCCCGGCGGCTTCGGCACGCTGGACGAACTGTTCGAAACGCTGACGCTGATCCAGACCGGCAAGTCGACGCGCGTGCCCGTGCTGCTGTTCGGGGAGGAGTTCTGGCGCCGGCTGATCGACTTCGACCTGCTGGTCGAGGAAGGCAATATCGCGCAAGCGGACCTCGGGCTGTTCCGCTACGTGGAGAGCGCGGAGCAGGCCTGGCAAGAAATCGCGGATTTCTACGCCCTGGGCTGCCCGGCACCCATCTGAAACGCGCTGGCCGCGGGCCGGTGGCCCGCAGCCCTGGTCACACGCGGCGCATCCGTGCGCCGCAGCATCTCACCAGCGCTTCGGACGGCGATCGCCACCGCCACCGCCGCCACCGCCGCCGCCACCGGACGACGGTCTTCGCGGGGACGCGCTTCGTTCACACGCAGCGCACGGCCGTTGATCTCGTGGCCGTTGAGCTTGTTGATGGCATTGGTGCCTTCATCGTCGGAGGACATCTCCACGAAACCGAAGCCCTTCGAACGATCGGTTTCGCGGTCCATCACGACCTTTGCCGAGGACACATTCCCGTAGGTCTGGAACAGATCAAGCAAGTCGTTGTCCCGAACGGTGTAGGGCAGGTTTCCAACGTAGATATTCATTCGCTTCATCATCCTGGCGCCGTGGCAGACTGGAAGTGCTAATACCCCGACGCCCGAAAAAAAGCGTTAGCACCAATGACAACCGGACCCGCAACGAGTCCGGCCGAAATCATTCTAACTGAAAATGCAACTACGTCCAGCACCCGGCGCTTGACAGCCGGGCGCCGGGCGCGGCGAGAAGCCGGGCTCTCAGGCCTGGCCGAAGGGATCGCGCAGGATGATGGTCTCGGTGCGGTCGGGGCCGGTGGACACGATATCCACGCCGACGCCGACGACCTCGGCAATGCGCTCGATGTAGCGGCGCGCGTTGAGCGGCAGCTGGTCCCACTCGGTGATGCCGAGCGTGGAGCCGTCCCAGCCCGCGACGGTTTCGTAGATCGGGACCAGGCTCTCGAAATCGGCGCTGTCGCGCGGGGTGCCCACGATATGGCCGGAGCTGTCCTCGTAGCCCACGCACATGTTGATGGTCTCGAGGCCGTCGAGCACGTCGAGCTTGGTGATGCACAGCCCGCTGACGCTGTTGATGCGCACCACTTCGCGCAGCGACACCGCGTCGAACCAGCCGCAGCGGCGCGGGCGCCCGGTGGTGGCGCCGAATTCGTGCCCGCGCCGCGCGAGGTGCGCGCCCACCTCGTCGAACAGCTCGGTCGGGAACGGGCCGGAGCCGACCCGCGTGGTGTAGGCCTTGGTGATGCCCAGCACGTAATCGAGGTACAGCGGGCCGAAGCCGCTGCCGGTGGCGGTGCCGCCGGCGGTGGTGTTCGACGAGGTCACGAACGGATAGGTGCCGTGGTCGATGTCGAGCAGCGCGCCCTGCGCGCCCTCGAACAGGATGCGCTTGCCGCGCCATGCGGTACTCGTGCAGCAGCGCGGGCACGTCGGCCATCATGCGGCAGCAGCGTCTCGCCGCGGCGCAGGCTCTGCTCGAGCGTCTGCTGCACGTCGATCTGCGGCGCCTTGTAGTACTCGCGCAGCACGAAGTTGTGGTAGTCCATCACGTCGCGCAGCTTCGCCTCGAAGCGCGCGGCGTTGCGCAGGTCGCCGAGGCGCAGGCCGCGCCGTGCCGCCTTGTCCTCGTAGGCCGGGCCGATGCCGCGTCCGGTGGTGCCGATCTTCGCGTCGCCGCGCGCCGTCTCGCGCGCGATGTCGAGCGCCGCGTGGTAGGGCAGGATCAGCGGGCAGGCCGGACTCAGGCGCAGGCGCTCGCGCACCGGCACGCCGCGCGACTCGAGCTCGGCCATCTCCGTCGAGCAGCGCCTCGGGCGACAGCACCACGCCGTTGCCGATCAGGCACAGCACGCCGTCGCGCAGCACGCCCGAGGGAATCAGGTGCAGCACGGTCTTCTGCGCCGTCGATCACCAGCGTGTGGCCGGCATTGTGGCCGCCCTGGAAGCGCACCACCGCGGTGACGTTCTCGGTCAGCAGGTCGACGATCTTGCCCTTGCCCTCGTCACCCCATTGGGTGCCGAGAACCACTACGTTCTTTGCCATGTCCCGTTGCCTGTCAGACTGTATGGATGTGCCATGCGTCTCCCGCGCGACGCAACTCCCGATCGCAACATGCGCTGCCCTGCTGACCGGGCAGCCCCAGCAATACCCGCTCGCCGCCGTCGCGCAGGCGCTGGATCTCGTTCCACGCCGCATCCGCCAGCGCGTGATCGACGAACACCCCGCAGCGCGGCGCCGCATCCGCCGCCGGCAGCAGGCCGAGCAGGGTCTTCAGGTCGAAGCTGAAGCCGGTGGCCGGGCGGGCGCGCCCGAACACGCGCCCGATATCGTCGTAGCGTCCGCCGTTGGCGATGGCCTCGCCCTGCCCCGGCACGTAGGCCGCGAACACCAGGCCGGTGTGGTAGTGGTAGCCGTGCAGCTCGCACAGATCGAAATGCAGGTTCACCCCGGGCATGCGCGCGGCGATCTTGTCGGCCACGTCGGCGAGCGCGGCGAGCGGCGCGCAGGCCGAGGGCGCCGCCGCGGCGAACAGCTGCGCGGCGCGATCGATCACCTGGCGCCCGCCGTTCAGTCCCGCCAGCCGGCGCAGCAGGCCCGGCGCGCGCCGCGTCGAGGCCGGCAGCGGCGACGATCGCCGCGATCTCGCGGGGCCGATTTGTGCTGCAGTGCCTCGAACACGGCGTCCTGCACCGGCGCCGTCCAGCGCCAGGTCCTGCATCAGGGCGCGGAAGATGCCCACGTGCCCGAGGTCGAGCGTCACGTCGCGCACGCCGAGGCGGCGCATCGTTTCCAGCATCAGGCTGATGATCTCGAGGTCCGCGGCCGCGCTGGCGTCGCCGTAGAGCTCGGCGCCGAGCTGGATCGGCGAGCGCGAGGCGAAGGGCGAGCGGCGGCGCGTGTGCAGCACGCTGCCCGCGTAGCACAGCCGCACCGGCCCGTCGCGGCGCAGGCTGTGGGCGTCGATGCGCGCGGCCTGCGCGGTGATGTCGGGGCGGATGCCGAGCAGGCGCCCGGAGAGCTGGTCGGTCAGGGTGAAGGTCTGCAGGTCGAGGTCCTTGCCGAGCCCGATCAGCAGCGAATCGGTGAACTCCATCAGCGGCGGAATCACCAGCTCGTAGCCCCAGCGGCCGTAGAGATCGAGCAGCTCGCGCCGCAAACGCTCGACGCGCGCCGCCTGCTCGGGGAGCAGTTCCTCGATCCCCTCCGGGAGCAGCCAGCGCTCTTCGCCGGCGGCGGACGTATCGGTTCCGGTCATCGCGAATCCTGTGGAGCGTCGCTTCAGTTGATGGCGTACAGCAGTGCCGTGCCGGCGACCATGGCGCACAGTCCCGCGACGCGCAGCGCCCGGTCGCTCATCCCGGTGACGGAAAGCACCATCGCCCGCCAGCCCGAAGGCGACAGGAACGGCATGATCCCCTCGATGACGAGCATCAGGCAGAAAGCCACGGCAGAGATCGTGCCACATCTGGCCTGGGACCCGGTCAACGCGTTGCGGGATGCGCCCGCCCCAGGCGGGCGCGGCGCATCCTATCACAAAGCCCGGCGCGATCGAATCCGCGCTAGCGCCGGCCGCCGGAGTCGTTCAGGTAGCGGAAGAAGTCGCTCTTCGGATCGAGCACCAGCACGTCCTCGGGTCCGGAGAAGGCGTTCTCGTAGGCCTTGAGGCTGCGCGTGAACGAGTAGAACTCCCGGTCCTTGTCGAAGGCCGCGGCATAGATGGACGAGGCCTCGGCATCGCCCTCGCCGCGCGCGAGCTCGGCATCGCGGTAGGCCTCGGCCTCCATGATCGTGACCTGGCGATCGGCGTCGGCGCGGATCTTCTCGGCCTGCTCCTTGCCCTGGGAGCGGTATTCGCGCGCGAGCTTCTCGCGCTCGGCCGACATGCGGTTGAACACCGCCTCGCTGACCTCCTCGGGCAGGTCGATCTTCTTGACCCGCACGTCGATCACCTCGATGCCGAGCGACTGCTTCACGGCCGCGTTCAGCTCGGCGGTGAGGTCGATCATCAGCTTCTCGCGCTCGCCCGAGACCACCTCGTGCAGCTTGCGCTTGCCGAACTGGTTGCGCAGGCCGTCGTTGGCGCGCGCCGCGAGCCGCATCATCGCGGCGTTCTCGTCGCCGCCGGTGGCGCGGTAGTAGGTCTCGACGTCGTCGATGCGCCACTTCGAGAACGAGTCGACGATCAGGCGCTTCTTCTCCAGCGTGTAGAAGCTCTCGGCCGGCGCATCCAGCGTCAGCACCCGCGCGTCGAACTTGCGCACCTCGTCGACGAAGGGAATCTTCACGTGCAGGCCGGGCTCGCTGTCGACGTCGATCAGCGCGCCGAAGCGCAGCACCACGGCGCGCTCGGTCTCGCGCACCACGTACAGCGATCCCGTGCAGCACCACCAGCGAGACGACCAGCAGCAGCGAATAGGCAATTATCCTTCCGTTCATCAGCGTCGCTCCCTTGCACGTCCGGTGCCCGTGGCGGCCTCACGCCGCAGCCTGTCCACGACCTCGTCCGCCACCTCGCCGACGTTGTCGGTGGGCGCGGCGCCCTGGCGCGGCGCGGCGGCAGCGTCGCCGCCGGCCGCGCCCATCTTGTCGATCGGCAGATAGAGCACGTTGTTGCCGCCGGGCACGTCCACCAGCACCTTGGAGCGTCGCGCTCATCACGCGCTGCACGGCATCCAGGTAGAGACGCTCGCGCGTGACCTCGGGCGCCTTGCGGTATTCGGCGAGCAGTTTCTCGAAGCGCTGCGCCTCGCCCTGGGCCTCGGCGACGACCTTGCCGCGGTAGGCGGCGGCCTCCTCGAGCATGCGCTGGGCGCGACCGCGCGCCTCGGGCACGATGCCGTTGGCGTAGGCGCTGGCCTCGTTCTTCAGCCGCTCCTCGTCTTCCTTGGCCTTGATCACGTCGTCGAACGCCGCCTTGACCTGCGCCGGCGGCCTGGCTTCCTGGATCGTGATCTTCACGACCTGGATGCCGGTGCCGTAGTTGTCCAGGTAGCTCTGCAGCTTCACCTTGACCTCGTCGCTGATCTGGCCACGGCCCTCGGACAGCACCTGGTCGAGCCTGGTGCTGCCGACCACGTGGCGCAGCGCGCTCTCGGTGGCCTGGCGCAGGCTGAACTCGGGATCGCGCACGTTGAGCACGAAGGCCTTCACGTCGCTGATGTTGTACTGCACGACGATCTGCAACTCGACGATGTTCTCGTCCTGCGTGAGCATCCTGCCCTCGGAGCCGTACTGGCGCTCCTTCGTCACGTTGACCGGGACCACCTGGTCCATCAGCCGCGGCTTCCAGTTGAGGCCGGGGTCCAGCGTCTGGTGATAGCTTGCCGAAGCGCAGCACCACGCCGCGCTCCTGCTCGTCGATCACGTAGATGCCGAGGTAGAACCACACGCCGAAGATCAGCAGCAGCACGAGGACGACGATACCGCCGTTGAAGCGTGCATCCCCCGAGCCGCCGCCCCCGAGCGCACCACCGAGCTTTTCGCGGAACTTGCGGAACGCCTCATCGAGATCCGGCGGGCCCTGGTCGCCGCCCCACGGATCGCGCTGCTTGCCGTTGCCACCTGGTTCATTCCAGGCCATGTTGATCTCCCGCCGGTTATGGGTTGCGCGTGCGCAAATGAGCGCCGGATTCTATCAGAAGTGTGCAGCGGCCGGCCGCGTCGCGGCATCCGCGTTCTCCGCGGCGAGCAGCTGCGCGAGCAGCACGCGCGGCAGCCGGATCTCGAGGCTGATCTGCCCCTGCTCGTCGACATGCTCGGCGAGCACCGCGCCTTTCTCGTACAGCCGGGCGCGCAGGCGCCCCTGCGCCGGCGCTGATCGGAAGGCATTCCTGCACCAGGTCCTGCTCGAGCAGCTCGGCGATCGCCTCGCGCAGCAGGTCCAGTCCGGCGCCGCTTTGCGCCGACACCCACACGCGCGCCGGCTTGCCGTCCTCGCCGCGGTCGATACGCGGCGCGGCTTCCAGCAGATCAATCTTGTTGTAGACCTCGAGCCGGCGCACCTTGTCGGCGCCGATCTCCCCGAGCACCTTCTCGACCTCGAAGGAGGTGTCCTCGCGGTCGGCGGCGCTGGCATCGATCACGTGCAGCAGCAGGTCGGCGCAGCTGCGCTTCCTCGAGCGTCGCGCGGAAGGCCTCGACCAGCTGGTGCGGCAGGTGGCGCACGAAACCCACCGTGTCCGCCAGCACCATCGGGCGCCCGTCGGGCAGCGTGCAGCGGCGCATCGTGGGATCGAGCGTCGCGAAGAGCTGGTCGGCCGCGTAGACGCCGGCGCCCGTCAGCGTGTTGAACAGCGTCGACTTGCCGGCGTTGGTGTAGCCGACCAGGGACACCGTGGGCACTTCCGCGCGCTGGCGCGCGCGGCGTCCCTGCTCGCGCTGGGAGTGGACCTTTTCCAGGCGGCGCAGCAGCATGCGGATGCGATCGCGCAGCAGGCGGCGGTCGGTTTCCAGCTGCGTCTCGCCGGGACCGCGCAGGCCGATACCGCCCTTCTGGCGCTCGAGGTGGGTCCAGCCGCGCACCAGGCGCGTCGACATGTGGCGCAGCTGCGCCAGCTCGACCTGCAGCTTGCCCTCGTGCGAGCGCGCGCGCTGCGCGAAGATGTCGAGGATCAGCCCGGTGCGGTCGATCACGCGGCAGCCGAGCGCGCGCTCGAGGTTGCGTTCCTGCGAGGGGCTCAGCGCGTGGTTGAAGATGACCAGCGCCGCGTCGTGCGCCCTTACGGCCGCCTCGATCTCGGCCAGCTTGCCGGTGCCGACGAAATGCCTGGGATCGGGGCGGTCGCGCTGGCCGAAGACGAACTCCACCGGATCGCCGCCCGCGGACAGCACCAGCTCCTCGAGTTCGCGGGGATCTTCCTGCGCGCTGCCGCCCCCCAGTTCGAGGTGAACGAGCACCGCGCGCTCACCGCTCTCCGGGCGTTCGAAGAACACCTTACTCGGCGGCCTCGTCGCCCTCGTCGGCAGAGGCCAGACGCACCGGGCGCGAGGGCACCACGGTGGACACCGCGTGCTTGTAGACCATCTGGCTGACGGTGTTCTTCAGCAGGATCACGAACTGGTCGAAGGATTCGATCTGGCCCTGCAGCTTGATGCCGTTCACCAGGTAGATGGAAACCGGAATGCGCTCCTTGCGCAGCACGTTCAGGAAAGGGTCTTGTAAGGTTTGCCCCTTTGACATTAAAGCATTCTCCTAGTGCAGCCCCCGCGGGGCTGATTGCAATGAAGCCCGATCACTCGGACGCGTTTCAGGCCAGTTGACCCGATTGCATGGTACGAGCGAGGAATAGAATGTGCACTCTAAAGCTTTCCGCACTCGTCCGCCCTTAGATGGCGGCGGCTTCGACCAGTTTCAAGGCCTTTGTCAGCAATTTGTCGGGTTCCGGGTCATCGGCCGGCAATATTTCCAGGTCCGGCCACGAGCGCAGCCAGGTGAGCTGGCGCTTGGCGAGCTGCCGCGTGGCGGCGACCGCGCGCTCGATCATCCCGTCGCGCGAGATCTGCCCGTCCAGGTAATCCCAGGCCTGGCGGTACCCGACACTGCGGATCGAGGGCAGGTCCGGGTGCAGGTCGCCGCGCGCCTTCAGGGCCCGCACCTCGTCCAGGAAGCCGGCCTCCAGCATGGCGTGGAAGCGCTCGGCGATGCGCCGGTGCAGCGCCGCGCGGTCCGCGGGAACCAGCGCCAGCTGCAGCAGGCGGCAGGGCAGGTCGGGGGCCGGGAGCTGCGCGGCGTGCAGGCTGCTCATGGGGCGGCCGCTGGCCAGGAAGACCTCGAGGGCCCGCTGCACGCGCTGGCGGTTGCCGGGCTCGATGCGCGCCGCGCTCTCGCGGATCCACCTCCGCGAGGCGGCGATGCACCGCATCCCAGCCCTCGCGCGCCGCCAGCGCCGCGATGCCGGCGCGGATCGCCGGGTCGGCGCCCGGCATGTCCGCGAGGCCGTGGATCAACGCGCGGAAGTACAGCATGGTGCCGCCCACGAGCAGCGGCGTGCGGCCGGCGGCGAGGATCTCCGCAATCGCGGCCAGCGCGTCGCGGCGGAACTCGGCCGCCGAATAGGGTTCGGCCGGATCGCGGATGTCGATCAGGCGGTGCGGGTAGCGCGCGAGCACGGCCGGCTCGGGCTTGGCGGTGCCGATGTCCATGCCGCGGTAGACCTGCGCCGAGTCGACGCTGATCAGTTCGCAGCCCAGGCGGTCCGCGAGCGCCAGCGCCAGCGCGGTCTTGCCCGAGGCGGTCGGCCCCATCAGGCAGACGGCGAGCGGGCGCCGGTCGGCGCCGGTCACGGTCGTGCTCATCGGCCGCGCAGGAACAGCCGGTCGAGCTCCGCGAGCGACTGCACCGCCCAGGTCGGGCGGCCGTGGTTGCACTGGCCGCTGCGCTCCGTGCGCTCCATGTCGCGCAGCAGGCCGTTCATCTCGGTGATGCTGAGCTGGCGGTTGGCACGCACCGAGCAATGGCAGGCCATGCCGGCGAGGATCTCGTCGGCGTGCGCCTCGATGCGCGCGCTGCTGCCGTACTCCAGCAGGTCCGCGATCACGTCGCGCACCAGCGCGGCGATGTCGGCGCCCGCGAGCAGCACGGGTATCTGGCGCACCATCACTGCTTCCTCGCCGGCCCGCTGCAGCTCGAGCCCGAGCTCCGCCAGCGCGGGGGCGTGCTGCTCCACGCAATCGGCCTCGCGCCGGCTGACCGCGACCACCTGCGGCACCAGCAGCGGCTGCGCGCGCACGCCCCCGGCATCGCGCGCGGCCTTCATGCGCTCGTAGGTGATGCGCTCGTGCGCGGCGTGCATGTCGACGACCACCAGCCCGTCGCGGTTCTCCGCCAGGATGATAGATGCCCTTCAGCTGCGCGATCGCGTAGCCGAGCGGCGGCACGTCGCCGTCGCTCTCCTCGACAACCGCGCCGGGCGTCCACGGCGTGGTCCGCGGACACCGACGATTCGCCGAGCGCGCGGTAGGCGGCCACGGTTTCGGCGAGCGCCGCGGCATCCGGGCGCTGCCACAGCCCGTGCTGGGCCCCCGGCATCGCCACCGGCAGCGGGGCCGCGGCAGAGTCGATCGCCGCCGTTCGCGCCGGCGTCTCGGCGCCGCCCGGGCGCGCCTGCGCCAGCGCGCGGTGCAGGGTGTGGAACAGGAAGTCGTGCACCATCCGCGACTCGCGAAAGCGCACCTCGCTCTTGGTGGGATGCACGTTGACGTCGACCAGCGCCGGGTCGATCTCGAGATAGAGCACGAAGGCCGGGTGGCGGTCGTGGTACATCACGTCGCGGTAGGCCTGGCGCACCGCGTGCGAGACCAGGCGGTCGCGCACCACGCGCCCGTTCACGAAGAAGTACTGCAGGTCGGCCTGGCTGCGCGAGAACGTCGGCTGCGCGACCCAGCCGCGCAGCAGCAGCCCGGAGGCCTCGACCTCGAGCGCGAGCGCACTCTCCAGGAAGGGCGCCCCGCACAGGGTGGCGACGCGCTGCTCCTGCTCGGTGGGCGTGGCGCAGGCGCGCAGCGCGAAGGTGGCCTTCTGGTTGTGGCGCAGCGTGAAGCCGGCGTCGAAGCGCCCCAGCGCCAGCCGGCGCACGACTTCCTCGCAGTGGCCGTACTCGGTGCGCTCGGCACGCAGGAACTTGCGCCGCGCCGGGGTATTGAAGAACAGGTCGTGCACCTCGACCGTGGTGCCGCGCGGGTGCGCGGTGGGCGCGATGCGCGGCTCGCCGCTGGCGGCGAACTCCAGCCGGCTGCCGTGCGGCGCATCCGCGGTGGCGGTGCTGATGCCCAGGCGCGAGACCGAGGCGATGCTCGCCAGCGCCTCGCCGCGAAAACCGAGGCTGAGCACCTTCTCGAGGTCCTCGAGCGTGCGGATCTTGCTGGTGGCGTGGCGCGAGATGGTCAGCGGCAGGTCGTCGGCCGCGATGCCCTCGCCGTCGTCGCGGATGCGGATGAGGCGCATGCCGCCGTCCTCGAGATCGATCTCGACGCGGCCGGCGCCGGCATCGAGGCTGTTCTCGACCAGTTCCTTGACCACGGACGCAGGCCGTTCCACGACCTCGCCGGCCGCGATCTGGTTGGCGAGCGAGTCGCTGAGCTGCTGGATGCGCCCCATGCTGGAATTACCGCGATGAGCGGAAGGGCGCGAAAGCGGATGATCAGGTCTGCGGGATCACGATGGTCTGTCCCGCCCGGATGTCGTTTCCACCGCCCAACCCGTTGGTCCTGACGATGTCGGCGACACTAACACGATAGCGTTCGGCGATTCCAGCCAGGGTGTCGCCGCGCGTGATGATGTACTCCGAGGGGCGGGCACCGGCGCGCACGCTCATCGCGACCATCGTGTCGGGCGGCGGGCTGCTCATGAAGTAGTCGCTCACTCCACCGAAGATCGCGGCGGCCATGTTGCGCTGGTAGCCGGCATTGCCCAGGCGCTCGGCCTCGAGCGGGTTCGAGATGAAGCCGGTCTCGACCAGGATCGAGGGCATGTCCGGGGACTTCAGCACCGCGAAGCCGGCCTGCTCGACGCGGCGCTTGTGCAGGTGCGCGATCCGCCCCATCGAATTCAGCACGCGCCCGCCGGCGCCGAGGCTCGCATCCATCGTGGCGGTCATCGACAGGTCGGTCAGCACGCTGGCGAGCACCTTGTCCTTGGCGCCCAGGTCGACGCCGCCGATCAGGTCGGCGCCGTTCTCGCGCTGCGCCAGGAAAGCGGCCGAGACGCTGGTGGCGCCGCGCGGCGACAACGCGTAGACCGAGCTGCCGCGGGCACGCGAGTGCGTGAAGGCGTCGGCGTGGATCGAGACGAACAGGTCGGCGCCGGACTCGCGCGCGATGTCGCGCCGCTTGAACAGCGGAATGAAGTAATCGCCCTTGCGTACCAGCGTGGCGCGATAGCCCGGCGTCGCGTTGACCTTCTTCTCCAGCTCCCTGGCGATCGCCAGCACCACGTCCTTCTCGCGGATGCGGCCCGGTCCGATGGCGCCCGGATCCTCGCCGCCGTGCCCGGCGTCGATTGCGACCAGGATGCTGCGACCGCGCAGCGGCGGCCTGGGCAGGGGCGCGCGCACGACAGGGGCGGGCTCCTCGCTACGCGCCACCGGTTGCGGTTGCGGCTGCGGCTCGGGTCGAGGTGGCGGCGCCGGGCTCGCGGCTACCGCCGGCGCGGCAGGCACCGCGGCAATCGTCGTCACGGCAGGCGCCCGCGCCTGGCGCGGCACCGGGCCGAACAGGTCGACCACGAGGCGGTTGCCCTGGCCGCTGCTCGGCCCCAGCACGAAACTCTTCTGGCGCACCTTGCCGTGCAGGTCGAGCACGATGCGCAGGCGGTCGGGGCCGTACTTGCCGCTACGGATGCGCTCCACCTGCGTGCTGCTGATGTCCACCGCGTGCAGCGCCGCCGCGAGCTCGCCGTTCTCGACGTCGATGATGAGCCGCTCGGGATCGTGCATTTCCGTGAGGCTGTGACGGACCGGGCCGTCCACGTCGAACACGAGGCGCGTGTGATCCGTGCCGCGCCACAGGCGCAGGCCCTCGACCGCAACGCCGGCGGCCGCCTGCAGGCTGCCCAGGGCGAACACCAGCCCGAGGCCGATGCGGGCGCACGCCGAGTTTTTTGGCCGTGAAATCATCCGTCCCCGAATCCGCGGAATATCCCGATCCCAAATATAGCAATGGCTCAGGATTGCGCACGCCCGGCGCCGGCGCCCAGCGAGGCAACTATTGCCGCGCCGCGGCTGTTGCATGCGCGCCAGCTCGCACGCCGCCCGGCGCCGGCGCATTCCAGCCAGAGCTCGAGGTCCGGCGCGGGCAGGTGCCCCTCGCCGCGCTCCGGCCATTCGATCAGCAGGATCGCCCCGGGCTGCAGGTAATCGCGCACGCCGAGGAATTCGAGCTCCTCGGGATCCGCGAGCCGGTAGAGGTCGAAATGGAACACGGTACGACCCGTGATCGCATAGGGCTCGACCAGGGTATAGGTGGGACTCTTCACCGAACCGGTGTGCCCGAGCGCGCGCAGGAGCCCGCGCGCCAGCGTGGTCTTGCCGGCCCCGAGCTCGCCATGCAGGTAGATCACCGCGCCGTCCGCCGAGCGCGGCCGCCAGCCGCGCCCCGAAGGCGACCGTCGCGTCCTCGTCGGGCAGCTGCGCAGGAAGGGTCGACGCTCACACGCCGGCCTCCGCCGGCGCGCCGGCGTTCAGCAGGCGCCGCAACCACGGCACCAGGTCGGTGGCGAGCAGCCCGCGCTCGCCGTCGGCGGCGGCCGCGAGATCCGCGGCGCGCGCGTGCAGGCAGACGCCGAGACGCGCCGCCTCGCCGGGCGCGAGCCCCTGCGCCAGCAGCGCGCCGAGCACCCCGCTCAGCACGTCGCCCATGCCGCCGCTCGCCATGCCGGGATTGCCGTAGGGGACAGACGCCGGTGCGACCGCCGGCCGCACCGCTCGCCACCAGGGTGCCGGCGCCCTTCAGCACCACCGCCCCGGGAAACAACGCCCGCAGGTGCTGCAGCGCCGCGAAGCGGTCGGCCTCGATCCCGGCTGTCGTGGTGCCGAGCAGCCGCGCCGCCTCGCCGGGATGCGGCGTCACGACGCACTGCGCGCGCGGCAGCTCCGCCGGCACCTCGCCATCGGCGAGGGCGTTCAACGCATCGGCGTCCAGCACCGCGGGCTTGCCGGTGGCGAGCGCGCGCACCAGCAGCTGTTGCGCCCACGGCCCGCGACCCAGCCCCGGGCCGATCACCAGCACGCTGGCGCGCGCGAGCAGCGGCTCGAGCTCGTGGCCGTGCGCCACGCCGTGCGCCATGACCTCGGGACGGCGCGCCACCGTCGCGGCCACGTTGCCCGGCCAGGTCGCGAGCGACACCAGCCCCGCGCCGCAACGCGCGGCCGACTCGGCCGCCATCGCGGCGGCGCCAGCCATGCCGCGCCCGCCGCCGATCACCAGCACGTGTCCGAAGCGCCCCTTGTGCGCGCTACGTGCGCGCGGCGCCAGCGCCGCCAGCAGGGCGCCGAGCGACAGCAGCTCGGCCCCGGCCGGCACCGTTTCATGCACTTCCCCTGGCACGCCGAGCGCATCGAAATGCAGCTCGCCGCAATGATCGCGCGCCGCCGCGGTGTACAGCCCGCGCTTGCGGCCGATGAAGGTGACGGTGTGCGCCGCATGCACCGCCACGCCGCGCACGCAGCCGGTGTCGCTGCACAGCCCCGAGGGAATGTCGACCGCCACGACGGGCAGCCCGCTGGCGTTCATCGCCGCGATGGCCTGCGCGTGCGCCTCGCGCACCGGCCCGCCGAGCCCGGTGCCGAGCAGCGCATCGACGATCACGCCCGCATCGAAACGCGTCTGCGGCGTGAACGGCCGCACCTCGATGCCTGCCGCGAGCGCGGCCTCCAGCGCGAGACGCGCGTCACCGGCGATGCGCGCCTGCTCGCCGAGCAGCGATACCGTCACCGGCAGGCCGCGATCGGCCGCGAGCCGTGCCACGATGAACCCGTCGCCGCCGTTGTTGCCGGTGCCACAGACCACGTGGATCGGCAGCACGCCGGGATACCGCGCGCCGAGCAGCTCGAACACCGCGCGCCCGGCGCGGCTCATCAGCACGATGCCCGCAATGCCGGCACCGTCGATCGCGGCGCGATCGAGCGCTCGCGTCTCGGCGGCGGTGTACAGCGCGGGCTGCGGCTCGGCATCATGCATCGCGACGGCTCTCCGGTGGACCGGTTTTCATTGTACGCGATGCCTCCGTTATGCTTGCCGCGGGGCCGGCCAAATTCCCGCGACCCGATCGCCACACGCTGCAGGCCGCTGCCGATGACCACGACCGACGCACCCCCACTCGACGCCGCGGGCGGCATGACGGATCTCGCCGCCCGTATCCGTGCCTGGGCGCGCGAGCTGGGCTTCCAGTCGCTCGGCATCTGCGGCACCGACCTGTCGCCCCACGACGAGCGACTGCGCGAGTGGGTGGCGCAAGGCCTTCACGGCGAGCTCGACTACATGGCGCGCCACGGCGCGAAACGCTGGCGTCCCGAGGAACTGCTGCCGGGCACCCTGCGCGTGATCTCGGTGCGCATGGACTACCACCGCCCCGACGGCGCCGCGCCGCTCGCGATCCTGGACGACCCGGAGCGCGCCTATGTCTCGCGCTACGCGCTGGGACGCGACTACCACAAGCTGATGCGCGCGCGGCTCGCGCGGCTCGCGGACCGCATCCTCGCCGAGCGCCCGGGCAGCGCGCAGCGCGTGTTCGTCGACAGCGCGCCGGTGCTGGAGCGCGGCGTGGCGCAGAAGGCCGGCCTCGGCTGGATCGGCAAGAACACCATGCTGATCGATCCGCACGCGGGCTCGTGGTTCTTCCTCGGCGAGATCTTCACCGACATCCCGCTGCCGGTGGACGCCGGGTTCGCCGGCATGCACTGCGGCAGCTGCACCGCCTGCCTCGACGTCTGCCCCACCGCTGCGTTCGTATCGCCCTTCGTGCTCGACGCGCGGCGCTGCATTTCCTATCTCACCATCGAGCTGCAGGGCGCGATCCCGGAAGATCTTCGCCCGCTGATCGGCAACCGCGTGTTCGGCTGCGACGACTGCCAGCTGGTGTGCCCGTGGAACAAGTTCGCGCAGCCCGAGCTGCGAGGCGGACTTCGCGCCGCGCCACGGCCTCGATGCCGCGACCCTCGTTGAACTGTTCGCGTGGAGCGCGGAGCAATTCGCCGAACGCGCCGCCGGCACGCCGCTGTACCGCCTCGGCCACGAACGGTGGCTGCGCAACCTCGCCGTCGCGCTCGGCAACGGCCCGGCGACGGATGCCGCACGTTCCGCATTGCGGGCGCGTTCAGAACATCCCTCGGAACTGGTGCGCGAGCATGTGGCGTGGGCGCTGGAGCAACTCGCCACTCGATGATGGGCACCCGTTTCTAAAGGCACAACTCCGTAGCCCGGTCGCGAGCGCGGGCCATGCATGCTGCGGGACACGCCGTGAATACGTCCCTGTAGCGCTCGACTGCGGCATCCATGCCGCAGACGGTCCCGCATCACGCATGGCCCGCCTCGCGACCTTCGTTTGTGGTACCACGAACTTTGCCGAGCGGCCTCACGGTGCGCCGGGCGTCAGCATAAGGGGCCGTGCGCCGCAGGGATGCGGCGCCAGAGCCTACAGGGACGTACTTGCCGCGTGCCCCGTTGTGACGCCCGGGCCCGCGAGGCCAGCGACGCACAACGCAATCGTCTCATGGTGTCATACGGAAAAAGTGCTCGCGGTAATGCCGCAACTCCGCGATCGAATCGCGGATGTCGTCGAGCGCGAGGTGGCTGCCCTGCTTGGTGACGGTGGCGAGCACGTCGGGGCGCCAGCGGCGGGCGAGCTCCTTCACGGTGCTGACGTCGAGGTTGCGGTAGTGGAAGAAGGCCTCGAGGCGCGGCATGCGGCGCGCCATGAAGCGCCGGTCCTGGCAGATGCTGTTGCCGCACATCGGCGACTTGCCGGCGGGCACGTGACGGCGCAGGAACTCGAGCGTCAGGTCCTGGACGGCCTCCTCGTCGAGGCGGCTCTCGCGCACGCGTTGCGTCAGCCCCGACTGCCCGTGCTGGCGCGTGTTCCACTCGTCCATCGTCGCCAGCACCGCGTCGCTCTGGTGGATGGCCAGCACGGGCCCCTCCGCGATCACGTTCAGGTGCGCATCGGTCACGATGGTCGCGATCTCGATGACCACGTCGCGGTCCGGGTCGAGCCCCGTCATTTCCAGGTCGACCCAGATCAATCCGTCCTCGAGCATCATGCTAGACTCCCCCGCCACACGATCGATGACAAAGCCCCGTTCCGCCCGCATTATGCAACAAGCCTTCCCCCGCTTCGCCTGCCGTCGCACCCGCCGCGATGCGGCGTTCGCCGCGCTGAGACGCTGAACCGCCCATGGCCGGACGCAAGCTGAGCCAGAACCAGGCGCGCCGCGTCGAGAAGCTGCAGCGCCGGCGCACCGAGCACGCCGCCAGCGAGCCCGATCCCGACTCGCCCGCGCTCGACGGCGTGGTGATCTCGCGCTTCGGCAAGCGCGTCGACGTGGAGGATGCGCGCGCACCCGGCACCGTGTGCCGCTGCCACATGCGCTCCAACATCGACTCGCTGGTCGCCGGCGACCGCGTGGTGTGGCATCGCGACGGCACGCACGGCATCGTCACGGCGCGCCACGAGCGCGCGACCGTGCTGAGCCGCCCGGACATGCACGGCACGCTGCGCCCGGCCGCCGCGAACCTCGATCGCATCGTGATCGTCATCGCGCCGGAGCCGCCGCCGCACGCCAACCTGCTCGACCGCTACCTCGCGGCGGCCGAGGATGTCGGGCTGCAGGCACTGATCCTGCTGAACAAGACCGATCTGCTGAGCGATCCGGACGCGCTCGAACCGCTGCTCGGCGTCTACCGCGCCATCGGCTACCCGGTGCTGCACGCATCGGCCGTGCAAGCCGGCGGTTTCGACGAGCTGCGCGCCGCACTGGCCGGGCATACCACCGCCTTCGTCGGCCAGTCCGGGGTGGGCAAGTCCTCGCTGATTTCGGCGCTGCTGCCGCACGAGCAGGACATCCGCATCGGCGAGCTGTCGCACGCGGTGACCAAGGGCCGCCACACCACCACGGCGGCGCGGCTCTACCACCTGCCCGCGGGCGGCGACCTGATCGACTCGCCCGGCATCCGCGAGTTCAGCCTCGCGCACCTCGACGCCGCGCGCACCGCGCACGGCTTCGTCGAGTTCCGTCCCTACCTCGGGCGCTGCCGTTTCCGCGACTGCATACACCGCAACGAGCCCGGCTGCGCGCTGCGCGAGGCGGTCGCGGCGGGCACGGTCAGCGCGGCGCGCTACGCGAGCTACCTGCAAATCACCGGAGAACCATCATGAATGCCGATGCGCGCAGCCTGCGCGACCGCCTCTTCATCGCGGCGCAGCACCTGCTGCCGCAGCACCTGTTGTCGCGCCTGCTCGGGGTACTCGCGGGCTCGCGCTTCCAGCCGCTGAAGGACTGGCTGATCCGCCGCTTCATCGCCCACTTCGCGGTCGACATGAGCGAGGCCGCCGAGCCGGATCCGGCCGTCTACCCGCACTTCAATGCCTTCTTCACGCGCGCGCTGCGCGAGGGCATGCGCCCCGTCGACGCGGCGCCGCAGGTGCTCACGTCGCCCGCCGACGGCGCGGTGAGCCAGCTCGGCGCGATCGAGGACGGCCGCATCTTCCAGGCCAAGGGCCACTGGTTCAGCGCCGCCGAGCTGCTGGCCGACGCCGCCGACGCGCGCCTGTTCGAGAACGGCTCCTTCGCCACGATCTACCTCTCGCCACGCGACTACCACCGTGTGCACATGCCGCTCGGCGGACGCCTGCGCGCGCTGCGCTACGTGCCGGGGAAGCTGTTCTCGGTGAACCAGGTCACGGCCGAGTCGGTGCCGGGGCTGTTCGCGCGCAACGAGCGCCTGGTCTGCCTGTTCGACACCGAGCACGGACCGCTGGCGATGGTGCTGGTCGGGGCGATGGTCGTCGCCGGCATCGAGACCGTGTGGACCGGCCCGGTGACGCCGGCCGGCCGGCACGTGTTCAACGTGGACTACGAACTCGATGTCGCCGCGCGCACGCTGCAGAAGGGCGCCGAGATGGGCCGCTTCCAGCTCGGCTCCACGGTGATCCTGCTGCTGCCGCGCGGCGTCGCGAGCTGGGACGAGGCGCTCGTCGCGGGCTCGCCGTTGCGCATGGGGCAGCGGATTGGATCGTTGCTGAACTGAAGGCACTGCAGGGTGCGTCGCTGGCTGCGCTACCCGGGCGTACCCCGCGGGGGACGCGCAAGTACGTCCATGTAGCTCAGCGTCGCATCCCTGCGACGCACGCCCCCGCATGGCACGCCCGGCCAGCACAGCCGCTCGGAGATGCCGTGGTAACCGAGTCTGACCCACTCGCGCGGATAGCTCGCGCCTGCGCAAATCCACTCTTTCCGGAATTTCCCGGTTTCGTTCGAAGCTGCGCACGGGCCGTCGAGCACCAACGGTAGGCGTGCCGAGGGGCGGACCCGTGCCGCGAGCGGACATGTGGATGCCGAAATCGCCGGGAGCGATTTCGGCAACACGCGTAGCCGCTGCACAGGGACGTGCCAGGCGGCGGCCGCTGGCGGCACGGGTTCGCCCCTCGGTGCGCCGGTTCGAAGCTTTCATCGCTGGCGGCACGGGTCCGGCGCTCGGCACGCCGGATCGGATGCGTGCGTGCCGCTCAGGCGCGCCCGGCCGAAAAGGCGAGCACCTCGTCGATGTCTTTGGCGCCCAGCGCGATCATGATCAGCCGGTCGACCCCCAGCGCGACACCGGCGCATTCCGGCAGGCCAGCGGCCATTGCCGCGAGCAGGCGCTCGTCGGGCGGGCTCGGCGGCAGGCCGCGCGCGGCGCGCACGCGGTTGTCGGCCTCCATGCGCCGGCGCAGTTCGTCGGCATCGCACAGCTCGTTGTAGCCGTTGGCGATCTCGTAGCCGTCGATGAACAGCTCGAAGCGGTCCGCCACCGGGTTGCCGGCGGCATCGAGCGTGGTGCGCGCGAGCGAGGCGCGCGAGGCCGGGAAGGCGTCCACGAACTGCAGGCAGTCGTGCCCGAGCCGCGGCTCCACCAGCTCGCTGAACAGCAGGTCGAGCAGCTCGTCGCGGGACCAGCCACGCGCGGCCTCGCCCGCGACGGCCGCGGCGCGTTCGGCCAGGGCCGCGTCGCTGGCGGCGAAGGGATCGAGACCGGCGTGGCGCAGGAACAGCGCGGCCCAGGCGTCACGGCGCGTGGCGCGCGCGCCGATCACCGCGCCGGCCAGTTCCGCGACCTCGGCGACCAGCGCCGCGGTGTCGAAGCCGGGGCGGTACCACTCGAGCATGGTGAATTCGGGGTTGTGGCGCGGTCCGCACTCGCGGCGGCGGAAGGCGTGCGCCATCTGGTAGATCGGCCCGCTGCCGGCGGCCAGCAGGCGCTTCATCGCGAACTCGGGGCTGGTCTGCAGGAACCAGGCCTGATCGTCGCCGAAGGGGAGGGCGGGGATGCTCTCGAGCAGCGGGTCGGTGGCGGTGACCGGACAGAGCTGCGGCGTGTCGACCTCGAGCACGCCGCGCGCCGCGAAGAACGCGCGGATCGCGGCGATGATCGCGGCGCGCCGCCGCAGGGTTTCGATGCCGGCGCCGGGACGCCAGTGACTCCCGTCGCGCGGCACGGGCGTTCTCAGCCGCGGACGCGGTTCATGTACTCGCCGGTGCGGGTGTCGACACGCACCACGTCGCCCACGTCGAGGAACAGCGGCACGCGCACCATGGCGCCCGTCGACAGCTTGGCCGGCTTGGTGCCGCCGGTCGCGGTATCGCCGCGCAGGCCCGGATCGGTCTCGACGATCTCGAGCTCGACGAAATTCGCCGGCGAAACGGTGAGCGGCGAGTCGTTCCACAGCGTGACGGTGCAGGTGTCCTGCTCCTTCAGCCACTGCCCGGCATCGCCCACGATGTCCTTCGAGGCGGTGTACTGCTCGAAGCTCTCCGGATCCATGAAGTTCCAGAACTCGCCGTCGTTGTAGAGATACTGCAGTTCCTTGTCGACCGCGTCGGCGCCTTCGAGCGAGTCGCCTGACTTGAAGGTGCGCTCCCACACGCGGCCGTTCTTCAGGTTGCGCAGCTTCACGCGGTTGAAGGCCTGCCCCTTGCCGGGCTTCACGTACTCGTTTTCCAGGATCGAGCAGGGATCGCCGTCGAGGATCACCTTCAGGCCGGGCTTGAATTCATTGGTGGAAAAGGACGCCATGTGTGCCTCTGCAGGGTTCGCGGCAAAATGATGGGCGCGGATGATACTCCGATCGGCCCCGCGATGGCAGCGTGGCATACGTCACACCGCGCCCGTCCCGTCCCGTGCCCGAATTGGCGCCTCCGGCGGGGGTCTTCTACACTGCCCAGACCGGCCCTGCGACGATGGCGTCGCGGCCCTGATGGCCCACTCGAATGCAGCAGAACGACAACCTACAGCTCCTGATCAGCTGCGAATCACAGGCTTCCCTGGAAAGCTGCCTCGCCTTTTTTCGTGATGCCGGTCACAGTGTGCGCGCGCACCGCATCACCTCCCTGCGCGATCTGGGCGACATGCTGCGCGACCCGCAGTGGGACCTGTTCATCGCGCACGAGAAGCACCCCGAAATTGCGCCCGCCGAGGCGCTGGCCCTGCTCGCCGAACGCGCGAGCGATCTGCCCTGCATCGTGCGCGCCGCCGACCCGCTGCGGGGCCGAGGCGCTGGCGTGGCAGCGCGCCGGCGCCCGCGACGTGGTCGGCGAGGACGACGACGCGCGGCTGCTGCTGGCGGCCTGCCGCGAGATCCGCGCCCGGCGCGAACACCGCGAACTCGCCGCGCTGCGCCTGCAGTACGCCGAGATCGCCGAGCGCTGCGAGTTGCTGCTCGCGGCCTCGCGCGACGCCATCGCCTACGTCGTGGACGGCATGCACGTCCACGCCAACGAGCTCTACGCGGAGCTGTTCGGCTACGCCGGCGTCGAGGAGCTGGGCTCCATTCCGCTGGTCGACCTGATCGCGGCGGAAAAGCAGCAGGAATTCAAGGACGCGCTCAAGCGTTACCGCGCCAATCCGCAAGTGCAGACCGCGATCGACTTCACCGGCACGCGCGCCGACGGCAGCGAGTTCGCCGGCCAGCTGGTGCTCACGACCGCGAGCTTCGAGGGCGAGCCCTGCATGCAGGTGCTGGTGCGCGCCGCGCCGGCGGCGGCCGCGGCGCACGCTCCGGCAGCGGCGGGCGCCGGCGGCCTGGCCGTGCTGACTGCAACCCTGTCCGCCACCGCCGGCGGGCAGCTGCTGCTGATCGCGGTGGACGGCTACAACCAGCACTGCCGCAATCTCGGCGTCGGCGCGGCGAACCGGCTGGTGGACGAACTGGGCGTCTTCATCGCGCGCAGCGTCGGCTGGGCCCAGGCACCGCTGCGCGCCGCCGACGACGTGCTCGCCGTGCACCTGGCCGACAGCGACCCGGCGCGTGCGCTCGCGGACGCGCGCCGCGCGGTGGATGCCGTCGCGGGCCACATCCACGAAGTCGGCGCGCAAAGCGTGAGCTGCAGCATCTGCGTCGAGGTCTGTCCGCTCGGCGAGGGGCGCGACGCCACGGTGGAGGCCCTGCTCGACCGCTGCTGGAGCGCGCTGCTCGGCACCGTCGAGCGCGCGCAGCGCCTGCGCGCCGCCGACCCCGAGCGCATCGGGCTCGCCAGCGCCGGCGCGCCGGCCGCCGCCGCGGGAGCGACGACGAGCGACGTCTCGATCGAGGAGGCGCTGCGCGCCGGGGAGCTGCGCATCCTGTTCCAGCCGATGGTGAGCCTGCGCGGTGACAGCAGCGAGTACTACGAGGTGCAGGCACGGCACCAGCCGTCCGACCGTCCGGCGCTCGACTGGCTCGCCGAGACCAGCCCCGGCGCATCGAGCGCCGAGCTCGACCAGCTGGTGGCGCAGGATGCGCTGCCCAAGCTCGCGGCGCACCGCGCCGCACACCCCGAGACGCGCCTGATCCTGCCGGTGGGCGGAGGCAGCGTGCTGGATCCCGATTTCGCGGACTGGCTCGCGGCAACGCTGCGCGCGGCCGCGGTGCCGCCCGACTGCCTGGTGATCGCGATCGCGCACCGCACCGCCAGCTCGCACCTCAAGCAGGCGAAGCATCTCGCCGAACGGCTCGCGAGCCTGGGCTGCCAGCTGTGCGTTTCCGACGTGCACACGGGCAACAACCCGATCCCGGAACTGCTGCACCTGCGCCCGCAGTTCGCGCGCATCGCCGAGGCGCTGGCCCCGGCGCTGGCCGACACCGAGAGCACCAACACGCTGCTCAAGCCGCTGGTCGAGTCGCTGCACCGCGAGCAGATCGCCTCGATCATGCCGAAGGTGGAAGGCGCGGGGGTGCTCGCCGTGCTGTGGCAGCTCGGCGTCAACTTCATCCAGGGCGATTACCTGCAGGCACCCCAGCCGCAGATGCACTACGACTTCACCGACCTCGCCTGAGGAGCGCGCTCAGAGCCCGCCGGCCTCGCGATCGCTGATCCCGAGCAGGTAGAGGATCCCGTCGAGGCCCAGCGTGGAAATCGCGTGGCGCGCCGACTCCTTCACGATCGGCTTGGCGCGGAAGGCGATGCCGAGACCCGCGATGCTCAGCATCGGCAGGTCGTTCGCGCCGTCGCCCACCGCGATCACCTGCTCGAGCGAGATGGACTCGCGCGCGGCGATCTCGCGCAGCAGCTCGGCCTTGCGCTTGCCATCGACGATGGTGCCCACCACGCGGCCGGTGACGCGACCGTCCGCGATGTCGAGCTCGTTGGCGAACACGTAGTCGATACCCAGGCGCTGCTGCAGGCGCCGGCCGAAGAAGCCGAAGCCGCCCGAGATGATCGCGGTGCGAAAACCGATGCGGCGCAGCGTCGCGATCAGCGTCTCGGCGCCTTCGCTGAGGCGCAGCTCCGCCGCCACCTCCTCCAGCACGCCCTCGTCGAGCCCCGCGAGCAGCGCCACGCGCTGGCGGAAGCTCTCGCTGAAATCGATCTCGCCGCGCATCGCGCGCTCGGTGATCGCCGCGACCTGCTCGCCGACGCCGGCGCGCTTGGCGAGCTCGTCGATCACCTCGGCCTCGATCAGCGTCGAGTCCATGTCGAAGGCGACCAGCCGCCGGGTGCGGCGGAACATGTTGTCTTCCTGGTAGGCGATGTCGACGTCGAGCTCGCTGGCGAGCTCGAGGAAGTCGCGGCGCACCGCCGCGGCATCGGCGAGGTCGCCGCGCACCGAGAATTCCACGCAGGCGCGGTCGCTCTCGGCCGCGGCATCGAGCGAGACGCGCCCCGACAGACGGGTGATCTTGTCGATGTTCAGGCCGTGGCGCGCCACGATCTCGGTGAGCCGCGCGATCTCCTCGCCGCGGATGCGCCGCGAGAGCAGCGTCACGATGTGGCGCGGCTTGCCCTGGCCCGCCACCCACTCGCGGTAGCTCCCGGCGCTGACCGCGGTGTAGCGCAACTGCAGCCCGGCCTCGTGGGCGTGGAACAGCAACTCCTTCAGCGCGCCGGAGGTCTCGCGCTCCTCGGGAATCTCGACCAGCAGGCCGAGCGCCAGGTGGCTGTGGATCACGGCCTGGCCGATGTCGAGCACGTTGATGCCGTGCGCCGCGAGGATCCCCGTCACCATCGAGGTGATGCCGGGGCGGTCCTCGCCGGAGATGTTGATGAGCACGATCTTCTTCATGCGCTTCAGTCCGTCGCGACCTCGATGCGGTCCACCTTCTGGAAGCCGCGCGGCAGCTTGTTGCCGCGCCGCCCGCGCTCGCCGCGGTAGGCGTCCAGGTCCGACCCCTTGAGCCTGATGAAGCGCTTGCCGCTGTGCACCACCACGGTGGCGTTCGGCGCCATCACCACGACGCCCAGCAGGTATTCCTCGCGCGTGCGCAGCAGCGTGCCCGAGATGCCGATGATCTTGTTGCCCTTGCCGCGCGCGAGCATCGGCAGCTCCGCCACCGGGAACACCAGCATGCGGCCCTCGTTGCTGACCGCGACCAGCAGCTCCTTCGCGGCGTCGTGCACGCGCACCGGTGCCAGCACCTGCGCCGCCTCGGGCAGCGTGAGCACGGCCTTGCCGGCGCGGTTCTTGGTCTGCAGGTCCTCGAGCTTCGTCGACGAAGCCGTAGCCGGCATCGCTCGCGAGCAGGTACAGGTGCGCATCCTCGCCCATCAGCGCGCCGGCGAAGGTCGCGCCCGAGGGCGGGTTGATGCGCCCGGTGAGCGGCTCGCCCTGTCCGCGCGCCGAGGGCAGCGAATGCGTCGCCAGCGAGTAGGTGCGCCCCGTGGAGTCGAGTACGACCACGGACTGGTTCGAGCGCCCCTGCACGGCGCATCTTGAAGGCGTCGCCCGACTTGTAGCTCAGCTTCTCGCCATCGATGTCGAGGCCCTTGGCCGCGCGGATCCAGCCCATCTTCGACAGCACCACCGTGACCGGCTCCGAGCTCAACAGCTCGGTCTCGCTGTAGGCGCGCGCTTCCTCGCGGCTCACCAGCGGCGAACGGCGCGCGTCGCCGTATTCCTCGGCCACCGCCTGCAGCTCCTTCTTGATCAGCGTGGTCAGGCGCGCCTCGCGAGCCCAGCGTCTTCTCGCAGCGTGTCGCGCTCCGCGGCCAGCTCGGCCTGTTCGCCGCGGATCTTCATCTCCTCCAGTTTCGCGAGGTGGCGCAGCTTCAGCTCGAGGATGGCCTCGGCCTGTTCGTCGCTCAGTCCGAAGCGCGCCATCAGAGCGGGCTTGGGCTTGTCCTCGTGACGGATGATCGCGATGACCTCGTCGATGTTGAGGAACGCGACCAGCAGGCCGTCGAGGATGTGCAGGCGGCGCAGCACCTGGTCCAGCCGGTACTGCAGGCGCCGGCGCACCGTCGTGCGGCGGAAATCCAGCCATTCGCGCAGCATCGCGGCGAGGTCGCGCACGCCGGGGCGTCCGTCGAGGCCGATCACGTTCATGTTCACGCGGTAGCTGCGCTCGAGATCGGTGCTCGCGAACAGGTGCGACATCAGCCCGTCGGCGTCCACGCGGTTCGAGCGCAGCACGATCACCAGCCGTGTGGGATTCTCGTGATCCGATTCGTCGCGCAGGTCCGCGACCATCGGCAGCTTCTTCGCCTGCATCTGCGCGGCGATCTGCTCCAGCACGCGCGCGCCGGAGACCTGGTGCGGCAGCGCGGTGACGACGATATCGCCCTGCTCGCGGATCCACACCGCGCGCGCGCGCAGGCTGCCGCGGCCCGTGGTGTAGAGCGCGCGCAGCTCGTGCGCGGGCGTGATGATCTCGGCCTCGGTGGGAAAATCCGGGCCGCGCACCCACTCGGTGAGCTCGGCCGCCGTGGTCCCGGGGCGATCGAGCAGCTGCATGCAGGCGGCCGTGACCTCGCGCAGGTTGTGCGGCGGGATGTCGGTGGCCATGCCGACCGCGATGCCGGTGGTGCCGTTCAGCAGGATGTGCGGGGCGCGCGCCGGCAGCACCGCGGGCTCGTCGATGGTGCCGTCGAAGTTCGGCATCCAGTCCACCGTGCCCGGCCCGACCTCGGCGAGCAGCACCTCGGCGAAGGCGGCGAGGCGCGACTCGGTGTAGCGCATCGCGGCGAAGGACTTGGGATCGTCGGGCGAGCCCCAGTTGCCCTGGCCGTCGATCAGCGGATAGCGGTAGGAAAAGGACTGCGCCATCAGCACCATGGCCTCGTAGGCCGCGCTGTCGCCGTGGGGGTGGAACTTGCCGATCACGTCGCCCACGGTGCGCGCGGACTTCTTGTACTTGGCGCTCGAGCGCAGCCCCAGCTCGTGCATCGCGTAGATGATGCGCCGCTGCACCGGCTTCAGGCCGTCGCCGATGTGCGGCAGCGCGCGATCGAGGATCACGTACATCGAATAGTTGAGGTACGCCTTCTCGGTGTAGTCGCGCAGACGAATGCGCTCGATGTCGCCGCTGGGCGGCGCCTGGGTCTCGGTCATGCCTGTCTCCGGCCCGTGATGCTATTGCGTTTGGGGCGGCGCGTCATCCGCGCCGGCGCTGCCGGCGCGCACCTCGGACGCGATCTGCCCGCTCAGCTCCAGCAGCAGCGCGCTGATGTCGGCCGCGGCCGAGTCCGCGGACGTGCCGGTGCGCGCGCGCGCGAGCCGGCTGCTGCGCTCGCGCGTCTCGCTGCCGTGCGCCAGCGACCAGGTCGCGACCAGCTCCACCGTATCGCTGCGCACGTCCAGACGCGCGATGTTCAGCCTGAGCAGCCATTGCGGCGACCATTCGCGCGGCCACGGCCGCACGCGCACGCCATCGGTTTCGAGCAGGGCGCCCAGGTTCAGCGCCACCGTGCGCTGCACGCCGTCGACCAGCGGCTCGGCCCAGCGGTGGTAGTCGCGCAGGCTCAGGCGGTTGGCGCTCTCCATGATCACCATTTCGGGGCGCTGCAGGTACTCCGCCACGTTCAGCTCGGCGATGCCGATCGCGGGCTGCGCGCGCGCCGCCGCCGGTGGCGCCTCGGCGCTCAACAGGAAGTATTCCGTGCGCGGGGTGGAGCCGCAGGCCGCCAGCAGGGCGGCCAGGGCGAGAACCGGCGCCAGCTGGCGCGCTGTCGGCATCATTCGTCGCTCCTGTCGCTGCGCCCGCGCAGCAGTGATTCCGGTTCGCGCGCCAGCCCATCGGCCAGCGCCTGCAGCGCGCGGCCGGCGCGTCCGAGCTCGGCGGCGGTGCGCGTCAGTTCGTGGAACACCGGCGACTGCTCCGAGAGCGCGTAGCCGGCCTCGTCGGAGGTGAGGCGCAGGCTGGCCAGGGTCTGGTCCAGCGTCTGCAGGCTGGCATCGAGCCGCGTGCCGGTTTCCTTCACCTGCACGCGCAGCGCGCCCAGCGTCCCGTCGGCGGAGCCGGCCAGCGTGTCGAGGCGCGCGCCGAGCAGCGCGACCTGGCGGTCGGTGTTCGCAATCAGCGTGCGCACATCGGTCAGCGTGGCGTTGATGTTCGCCGGGACGCGCTGCGTCTCGGGGTTGGCGAGCAGCGAGGAGACCGCGCGCAGCGTCTGGTCCGCGTTCTGGATGATCGATTGCAGGTCGACCTCGCTCATGCGCTCCATGATCGCCTCGAGCCCGGTGGGCGCGGTCGGTAGCTGCGGCTCGCCGGTCTCGAAATCGACGTAGCGCGGCGGCGACTCCGGCTTGAACACCATGTCCACGTAGAGCAGCCCGGTCAGCAGGCTCTGCGTCTTCAATTGCGCGCGCAGTCCCCGGTCGATCAGCACCTGCAGGTTGGTGTTGGTCGCGACGTCCTTCGCGATGCCGAGGTCCTCGCGGTTCACCGAGATCGTCACCGGGATCACGAACTCGCCGGTGCGCTCGTCGAAGGCCACGTGGATGTCGGTCACCTCGCCGATCTTCACGCCGCGCAGCGTCACCGGCGCGCCGACGTCGAGGCCCTTGACCGAGCTCGTGAAGATCACCGTGGCGCCGAACTTGCCGGAGCGCCCGGCGAAGAGCTGGCCACCGAAGAACAGCGTCGCGCCGAGCAGCAGCACGATCGCCCCGACCACGAAGGCGCCGATCGCGGTGGGGTTGGGCTTGCCGCTCATGCGCTTTCGCCCGCGCTGCGCGACAGGAAGCGGCGCACCACCTCGTGGTCACTGCCGGTGAGCAGGCGCTGCGGGTCGCCGTGGTCGAGCATGGTGCGCGTCTCCGCGTCGAGAAAGACCGAATTGTTACCGATCGTGAAAATGCTCGCCAGTTCGTGCGTCACGATCACCACCGTGGCCCCCAGCGCGTCGCGCATGTGCAGGATCAGCTCGTCGAGCAGGCGCGAGCTGATCGGGTCGAGGCCCGCCGAGGGTTCGTCGAAGAACAGGATCTCGGGATCGAGCGCGATCGCGCGCGCGAGCCCGGCGCGCTTCTGCATGCCGCCGCTGATCTCGGAGGGGTAGTAGTCCTCGAAGCCCGCCAGCCCCACCAGTGCCAGCTTGTAGGCGACCAGCTCGGCAATGGTGGCGGCATCGAGCGGCGTGTACTGCTGCAGCGGCAGCGCGACGTTCTCGGCGAGCGTCATCGCGCTGAACAGGCCGCCGCCCTGGTAGGTGATGCCCCAGCGCCGGCGCATGCGATCGCGCTCCTCGTCACCGGCGCGCTGGAAGCTCGCGCCGTCGTAGAGGATCTCCCCGGCGGCGGGCTCGTACAGGCCGATCATGTGTTTCAGCAGCGTCGACTTGCCGCAGCCGCTGCCGCCCATGATCACGAAGATGTCGCCGCGGTTCACCGTGAAGTCGAGGTCCTTCTGGATCACGCGGGATCCGTAGCTCATGGTGAGCCCGCGGACCTCGATATGCGGCACCGGAGTGCTCATCGCTCAGATCCCCAGCCGCTGGTAGACGATGTTGAACGCCGCGTCCGCGACGATCAGCGACACGATGGCGGTCACCACCGCCCTGGTCGTCGCCTTGCCCACCGCCTCGGAGCTGCGCCCGCACTGCATGCCCGCGCGGCAGCCGGCGAGCGCGATCAGCAGCCCGAAGACCACGCTCTTCGCGAGGCCCGTCGAGATGTGCGTCAGGTTCACGGCGAGCCGCGTCTCGTGCAGGTACTGCGTCCACGACACGTCCATCCCGATCGCCACCAGCGCGCCGCCGCACATGCCGAGCACGCCGCTGTAGAGCGTGAGCAATGGCATCACCAGCACCAGCGCCAGCAGGCGCGGCAGCACCAGGAATTCCATCGGCGACATGCCCAGCGTGCGGATCGCGTCGATCTCCTCGCGCGTCTGCATGGTGCCGAGCTGCGCGGCATAGGCCGCGCCCGTGCGCCCGGCCATGATCACGCCGGTCATCAGCGCCGCCATCTCGCGCACCATGCCGATGCCGACCAGGTCGGCCACGTAGACCTGCGCGCCGAACTGGCGCAGCTGCACCGAGCCGAGGTAGGCGAGGATCATGCCGACCAGCACGCTGATCAGCGTGACGATGCCGATCGCGGCCGGCCCCGCCTGCTGCACGAACCAGAGGAAATCGCGCGCTCGCGTGTTGGCGCGCCCGGCACACAGCTTCGCCAGCGCGATCAGCAGCTCGCCGAGGAAGGCGAGCGCCTCGCGCAGCTCGCCCCAGGCCCGCAGCAGCGGCTCGCCGGCGAGCAGGCGCCGCCACCACGGCGCGCGCGCCGGCGGCGCGTGACTCTCGGGCCGCACCCTGCGCGCCAGCGCCATCAGCCGCAGCGCGCCCTCGGGGAGGTTTCGGGTATCGAGTGCAATGCCGGCGCGCGTGCATTCCTCGTCGATGCCGAGCAGCAGCATCACCAGCAGCGAGTCCCAGCTGCCGAGCGCGTCGCAGTCGAAACCGAGCTCGCGCGCCGCCTGCGCGCGCAGCTCGGGCACCACGTCCGCGGCGCGCGGCGCACCGCGCGCCACCGTCCAGTCACCCGACAGCACCAGCGTGACTCCCCCGGCGCGCGCCTCGATCGCGCAGCGCGCCGGGTCTGGATCCGGTGCCGGGCTCACATGCGCTCCGCCAGGTTGCCGCTGCGCTCCAGCCAGTCACGGCGGTCGGTGGAGCGCTTTTTCGCCAGCAGCATGTCGAGCAGCTGCTCGGCGTGGTCTTCGTCGCTGATCGTGAGCTCCACCAGGCGGCGCGTGTCGGGGGTCATCACGGTCTCGCGCAGCTGCAGCGGGTTCATCTCGCCGAGGCCCTTGAAGCGCTGCACGTTGACCTTGCCCTTCTTCTTCTCGGCCTCGATCAGGTTCAGCACGCCTTCCTTCTCGGACTCGTCGAGCGCGTAGTAGACGTCCTTGCCGATGTCGATGCGATAGAGCGGCGGCATCGCCACGAACACGCGCCGCGCCTCGACCAGCGGGCGGAAATGGCGCACGAACAGCGCGCACAGCAGGGTCGCGATGTGCAGCCCGTCGCTGTCGGCATCGGCCAGGATGCAGACCTTGCCGTAGCGCAGTCCCTCGAGATCGGCCGAGCCCGGATCGACGCCGAGCGCGACGGCGATGTTGTGGATCTCTTCCGAGGCGAGGATCTCGCCGCTGTCGAGCTCCCAGGAGTTCAGGATCTTGCCCTTGAGCGGCATGATCGCCTGGAACACGCGATCGCGCGCCTGCTTGGCCGAACCGCCGGCGGAATCGCCCTCGACCAGGAACAGCTCGGTGCGGTCGAGATCCTGCGCCGAGCAGTCGGCGAGCTTGCCCGGCAGCGCCGGTCCCGAGGTGATCTTCTTGCGCTCGACCTGGCGGCTCTTGCGCAGGCGCGCCGCGGCGGCCGAGACCGCCATTTCGGCGAGCCTGTCGCCTTCCTCGGTGTGCTGCCCGAGCCACAGCGAGAACGCGTCGCGCGCGACCCCGGCGATGAACGCGGCCGCCTCGCGCGAGGACAGGCGCTCCTTGGTCTGGCCGCTGAACTGCGGCTCGCGCAGCTTGGCCGACAGCACATAGGCGCAGCGGTCCCACAGGTCCTCGGCGCTGAGCTTGATACCTCGCGGAAGGAGGCTCCTGAATTCACAGTATTCACGCAGGGCTTCGAGCAAACCCGTGCGCAGCCCGTTCACGTGCGTGCCGCCCTGCGCGGTCGGGATCAGGTTCACGTAGCTCTCGGTGATCAGCTCGCCGCCCTCGGGCAGCCACTGCACCGCCCAGTCCACGGCCTCGGTCTTGCCGCTGAAGCTGCCGACGAAGGGCTCCGCCGGCAGCGTCGGGTACTCGGCGGTGGCGCCGCGGATGTAGTCCGGCAGGCCGTTCTCGTAGTACCACGCCTCGCGCTGGCCGGTCGCCTCGTCGGTGAACGTGATGTTGAGGCCCGGGCACAGCACGGCCTTGGCGCGCAGCAGGTGCGTGAGGCGCGAAACCGAGAACTTCACGGTGTCGAAATAGCGCGGATCGGGCTTGAAGCGCACCGTCGTGCCGGTGCTGCGCCTGGCCACGGTGTCGATGATCTCGAGCTCGGAGGCCTTGTTGCCGTTGGCGAAGCGCATGCGGTAGACGTTGCCGTCGCGCTTGACCGTGACCTCGAGTTCCAGCGACAGCGCGTTGACCACGGATACACCGACGCCGTGCAGTCCGCCGGAGAACTGGTAGCTGCCCTCGGAGAACTTGCCGCCCGCGTGCAGCGTGCAGAGGATCACCTCGACGCCGGGCTTGCCCTGCTCGGGGTGGATGTCGACCGGCATGCCACGGCCGTCGTCGGTCACCGACACCGAGCCGTCGGCGTGCAGCACCACGTCGATCGAGCGCGCGAAACCGGCCAGCGCCTCGTCGACGCCGTTGTCGATGACTTCCTGCGCGAGGTGGTTGGGGCGCGTGGTGTCGGTATACATCCCCGGGCGCTTGCGCACCGGATCGAGCCCCGTCAGTACTTCGATGGCCTCGGCATTGTATTCGGCGCTGACTGCCATGCTTCTCCCTGTGGTGGAACGGCGAGCGCGGCGGATGATACAGGAGCGGCGCTTCTCAGAGGTACCCGGCGGAGTCGCGCTCGAAACCGAGCTGCACGCCGGTCACGCGCTCGACGCGCGTCTCCAGGCGTCCGTCGGCATGCAGCTCCAGCCAGCGCAGGCCGGGCGCCTGCTCGTCGAGGCGAAAGCCCTCGCTGTTCGGGGCAAACTGGATGCAGCTCGAGGGCGAGCCGAGCAGGCGCAACCCGCCGCGCTCGGCCGAGAACTCCTGGTGCACGTGACCCCACAGCAGCGCGCGCGCCTGCGGGTGGCGCGCCAGCACCGCGAACAGCGCGTCGGCGTCGGCGACCATCTGCTCGTCGAGCCAGGCGCAGCCGATCGCCACCGGCTGGTGATGCAGGCACACCAGCGCGTGGCGCGCGGGCTCGGCGGCCAGCAGGCGATCCAGCAGGGCCAGCTCCGCGGCGCCGAGGCTCCCGCCGACCTGGCCGGCGACGGTGGAATCGAGCATCACGATCTGCCAGGCACCGACGCAGACGCAACGGATCATCGGCCGGCCGCGGCCGATCACGCCGTGCATCAGCGGCCCGGCGTCGTGGTTGCCCGGCAGCCAGAACCAGGGCAGGCCGAGGGCGTCGAAACTCTCGCGCACGCGCACGTAGGCGGCCTCGGAGCCGTGATTGGCCAGGTCGCCGGTGGCGAGCAGCAGGTCGGGCCGCAACGGGCCGCGCAGCAGGTCGAGCACGTGCGCGAGGCTCGCGTCGGTATCCATGCCGAGCAGGGTGCCGCCGCGCAGCTCCTCGAGATGGGTGTCGGTGACCTGCGCCACGCGGACACAGGATCCCGACAGAGCGAGATCGACGCGCGTGTCCGTCATCGGAGGCGGCGCCTTCAGTCGCCGTCGGCCAGCGCCGCGGCGTGCAGCGCATGCCCCTCGGCGAGGCAGTGCGCCAGCCATTCGCCGAGCAGGCGGTTGGCCTGCCACTTCTCGTCGCGTGCCAGGCCATTGCCGTTGGGGTAGTCGTAGCGCGCCAGCAGCCGGCGCACGCGCGCGCAGCCGACGACCTCCGCCATGCGCGCATCGAGATAGGCCCGCACCGTGAATTGCGCGCCGCGCGCGCCCCAGACGGGCTGCTGCTGGCGCAGCACCACTTCCGCGGTGTAGGGACAGCGCTCGGCGACGCGCAGGTGCAGCACGTCCATGCCGCCGTGGGGCAGCCGCGTGCCGATGTGGCGCGCCTGTCCCGCGGCGAAGCCCGGCAGCAGTTTTTCGAGGCGCAGGAAGTTCACCTCGCATTCGGCGTGGTGGATCTGCAACGGCGAACAGGGTGTCACGGCGGCGCCGCGGCCCGGCGCCGCCTGGCCGGCATGTCGGGGGAAGCTCATGGAGCCGAAGTATATAGGCAATTTCCGCACGCCCATGGCGGGGCGGCGGAATTTGACGGCACAAATCCCGCGAGCCCCGCGGCGGGCAGTTATTGCCCTTATTAAGGAAGGATGCCCTCTGCTAAACTCGCGACGCTGCCGCCGAATTCCCAACCGATCCATGAGGCATCCGATGCTGCATTTCCGCCTGCGCGCGCTGATCACCACGAGCCTGCTGCTGCTGCCCGCGGCGCTGCGTGCCGACACGCTGCTCGACATCTACGAGCTGGCGGTGAAGAACGATCCGGTCATCAAGGCCGCCGAGGCCACCTATCGCGCGGGCCGCGAATTCGAGGTCCAGGGCCGCTCGCAGCTGCTGCCGCAGGTGGGGGCGCAGGCCGAGTACGGCGAGACCGACGTCACGCAGAAGAGCACGCGCACCATCCCGATCGGTGACCAGACCTTCACCAGCAGCAGCGACTACGATGTCGAGGAAGATCAGGAGAACTACTACCTCACGCTGTCGCAGAAGCTGTTCGACGTGCCGGCGTGGTTCAGCTTCAAGCAGGGCAAGGAACTCAGCAAGCAGGCCGAGGTGCAGTTCGCCGCCGACCAGCAGGAACTGATCGTGCGCACCGTGGAAGCCTACGTGCTGGTGCTGCGCGCCATCGACAACCTGAAGTCGAGCCGCGCCGCCGAGGCCGCCTTCCAGCGCCAGCTGGAGCAGACGCAGCAGCGCTTCGACGTCGGGCTGATCGCGATCACCGACGTGCACGAGGCGCGCGCCGCCAACGACCTCGCGGTGGTCGACCGCCTCACCGACGAGGGCAACCTCGGCGTGGCCTACGAGGCGCTGGCCGTGCTGACCGGCCAGGACCACGCGAACCTGTGGCTGCTGAGCGAGGAGTTCCCGGTCGTCGACCCGCAGCCCGCCACCGCCGAGAGCTGGGTGGAGCTCGCGATGGAAGGCAACCTGGGCCTCAAGGTGGCCAATTACGCCGCCGAGGCCGCGATGCAGTCCTCGCAGGCGAGCCGTGCGCAGCACCTGCCGAAGCTCAGCGGCCAGCTCACCCTGATGGACACGTCCACCGACGGCGACAACGTGGACAACATCTTCCGTGACCTGGAAGGCAACCGCACCAATCCGCGATATCCCACCTCGGTCGACGTGGAAGGCAACAGCGTCATGCTGACACTGAGCATGCCGCTCTACGCCGGCGGTGGCATCAGCTCGCAGCGCCGCCAGTCCTACGAGAACTACATCACGGCGCGCGAAACGCACACCAGCATCATGCGCGACACGATCCAGTTCACGCGCTCGCTGCATCTGTTCGTCACCACCGACGTGCAGCGCGTGAAGGCGCGCAAGCAGGCGATCGTCTCGGCGCAGAGCGCGCTGGATGCCACGACCGCGGGCTACGAGGTCGGCACGCGCAACGTGGTCGACGTGCTGAACGCGCAGCAGGTGCTCTTCACGGCGATCCGCGATTACGCGAACACCCGCTACGACTACGTCGTGCGGCTGCTGCGCCTGCGCAAGCAGGCCGGCATCCTGAGCCCCGAGGACGTGGTCGCGCTGAACAGGTGGCTGGTCGAACCGAAGCCCCCTACGGCGAGCACCCCGGCGACCTGATCACGGGCGCGCCCTTGTGGCGAGGGGCTCGAACAGCTTCCCGATTTTCGCTTGCAATATCTGCGGCGTGAACGGCTTGACGACATAGTCGTTCACGCCGGCCTTCACCGCCTCGATGATCTGCTCGCGCGTCGCTTCGGTGCTCACCATCAGGATCGGGATGGGATTCGAGCCGGGGGTCGGCGCGCACCGCCCTGACCAGCTCGATGCCATCCATCTGCGGCATGTGCCAGTCGGTCACCAGCAAACCGAAATCGTCCTGCCGCAGCATGGCCAGTGCCGTGGCGCCATCGTCCGCGAGCGCGATGTCGCGAAAGCCCATGTCGTGGAGCAGTTGCCCGACGATGCGCCGCATGCTCTCGAAGTCATCGACCACGAGAACCCTGGTGTCGAAGGGAATGCTCATCGCCTCGCTGTCTCTTGCGGTCCGTGGCACGTGCGCGATCGGCGCAAGCATACGCGATCGCCCCGTGCGCCGTAGGTTCGGCTTTAGCCGAACAATGTCCGCCCGCAGCCGATTTGCCAGCCGTGCGCCACCGGGGTTAAGGTGCGCGCCGCCCCCGCCACCACAAGCACCGGAACCGCAGATGGACATCGCACTCCCGCTCGACATCGACAGCGTCAAGGGCTTCCTGAGCCCGGTCGAAGGCGCCGCACTCTACCGCGCCGCGCTCGAATGCGCGCCGCTCGGCCCCTGCCTCGAGATCGGCAGCTACTGCGGCAAGTCCACGGTGTACCTGGGCGCGGCCTGCCAGCGCGCCGGCGGCGTGCTGTTCGCGGTGGATCACCACCGTGGCTCCGAGGAGCACCAGCGCGGCGAGGAGTACCACGACCCGGCGCTCTACGACGGCACGGCGCAACTGATGGACAGCTTCCGCGAGTTCCGCGCCACGATGCGCCGCGCGGGGCTGGAAGACACGGTGGTGCCGGTGGTGGCACCCGACGCGGGTCGCCGCGCGCGCCTGGCGCACGCCGCTCGCGCTGGTGTTCATCGACGGCGGGCACAGCCTGGAGGCGGCGATGACCGATTACCGCGGCTGGAGCGGCCACCTCGTTCCCGGCGGCCTGCTCGCGATCCACGACATCTTCCCGGACCCCGCCGACGGCGGCCAGGCGCCGTACACGATCTACCGGCTGGCGCTCGCCTCAGGGCTGTACGAAGAACTGCCGCGCGTTGAGACGCTTGGCCTCCTGCGGCGAATCGATTAACCGCACCTCGGTCAGCAGGCGGCTCGCGGCGGTGTGCCCGGTCAGCGCATCGGCCGCGAGCAGGATCGCACCGGCGGTCCAGGTGGGCTTTTCCTCGGGCCACATGATGTTTTCGACCCATTGATAGCCGGTCCAGTAGGCGCCGTCGTGGTCGCGCCACTGGTGCAGCCAGCTGAACAGTTTCGCCGCGCGCGCATGGTCGCCCGCACCGAGCAGCGCCATCGTGAGCTCGCAGGATTCGGCCACGGTCACCCACGGTTCGTCCGACACGCAGCGGCAGCCCATGCCCTCCTTCACGAATACGTGCCAGCGCCCGGCGAGCCGCGCTTTCGCCTGCGCTCGCCCGAACACGCCGCCGAGCACCGGATAGAACCAGTCCATCGAGAAGCGCGCCTTGCTCTCCCAGGTGCGGTCGAAGCGCTCGGGGCGGTGGCGCAGCGCCTCGCCCAGGCGCCAGCGCGCCTCGACCCAGCGCGGGCAGGGCCGGTAGAGCGTGTGCGCGATGTTGATCGCGCACTCCAGGCTCTTGTGGATCGAGCTGCAACCGGTGACCAGCGCGTCGTCCATGGTGTTGCCCGCCGGCATCGACGGCCCAGCACACCTCGCCGTGCACGCTCTGCTGCGACAGCACGAACTCGATCGCGCGCTCCACCGCGGGCCACAGTTCCTCGAGCAGGTCGCGATCACCGCTCACGAGGTAGTGGTGCCACAGGCCGGTGGCGATGTAGGCCACGAAATTGGTCTCGCGCCGCCCGCGCTCCAGCACCTCGCCGTCCTTGTAGCTGGCCCACCACGAGCCGTCGGGCAGCTGGGTGCGGGCGAGCCAGCGGTAGGCGCGCGCGGCGGCGTCGAACTCGCCCGCGATGCTCAGGCCCATCGCGGCCTCGACGTGATCCCACGGGTCGGCGTGGCCGCCCGGGAACCAGGGGATGCAGCCGTCGGCCTGCTGTGTCGCGAGGATGAAATCCACGCTGGGACGCAGGAATTCCGCCGGATAAAGACCCTTGCTGAGATAGAGCTCGCTCATGGGACGGGGGCCTTCTGGAAGTACATCACGACACTCTTGCCCAGCACCGGGTTCAGCAGCGCCTCCAGCCAGCGCGTGAGGCGCGGGCGCTCCATCAGGTCCCACACCAGCAGCCGGTGGTACAGCGCGACCAGCCGCGATTCGTCCTGGCGCTCCCACAGCAGGCACTTGAGCCACCAGAACGGCGCATGCAAGGCATGTGCCCAGTGCCGGCGGTAGCGGCGAAACCCCAGCGCCTCGATGTCGCGGTTCAGCCGCGCGGCGCGGAAGATGCGGATGTGCCCGCCCGCGTTGGCGTGGTAGGCGTCGCTCAGCGCCCAGCAGATGCGCTCGGGCCAGTAGCGCGGCACGCTGGCGACCAGGGCGCCGCCCGGCTTCAGCACGCGCCGGATCTCGGCCAGCACCTCGCGGTAGGGGCCGATGTGCTCCAGCACCTCGGAGCAGATCACCACGTCGAAGCAGTGGTCCGCGAACGGCAGCCGCAGCGCGTTGCCCACCCCGAAAGCCAGGCTGCCATGGGCGGTCGCGGGCCGCCCGGCCGCGAACGGGCGCGCCCTGGCGGCGGCCGTCGCCACGTCCTGCACGCTGAGATCGATGCCGACGCAGTGCGCCTCGGCCCTGAGCCACGCCGCGATGGCGTGGCGGCCCTCGCCGCAGCCGAGATCCAGCACGCGGTCGGCGCGCCGGATCGGCACGTAGTCAAGATTGACGGTTTCCATCGCCTGCCAGGACCTGTTCGTAGTAACGCGTCATCTGCCGCGCCGAACGGCGCCAGCAGAAGAGTTCGAGCATCCGCGCGCGGGCACGCTGCCCCAGTTCGGTGCGTCGCGCCGGGTCGGCCAGCAGGGCCGCGATCGCGCCGGCGAGCGCTGTCGCGTCACCGGCCGGCACCAGCACGCCGGCATCGCCCACCACCTCGGGCAGCGCGCCGCCGTCCGAGGAGACCACCGGGGCCCCGCAGGCCATCGCCTCCGAGGCCGGCAGGCCGAAGCCCTCGTACAGCGAGGGCACCACGACCAGCGTGGCCTCGCGGTACAGGCGCACCAGCTCCGCGGTGCTGATGCCGCTCACGAAGTCGATGTGTGCGCCGAGACCGAGCCGCGCGATCAGCTTTTCGGTATCGCCCCCCGGCCGTGGCCTGCCCACGACCAGCAGCCGCAGGCCCGGATGCGCGGGCAGCAGCGCGGCGAAGGCGTTCAGCAGCACCGCCAGGCCCTTGAGCGGCTGGTCCGCCGAGGCGGTGGCCATCAGCTGCAGCGGCTTGCGCGCCACGCCGGCGGCGGGCGCGAACACCTCGGTGTCGACGCCGTTGTGCACCAGCGTCAGGCGCTCGGCGGGCAGGCCGAAATCACGCGCGATGTCGCCGCGCGAGCACTCCGATACCGTCACCACGTGGCGCAGCCCGCGCGCCACGCGCACCTGCATGCCGAGGAAGGAATGCCAGCGGCGCGTCAGCAGCCGCGGCCACCACCAGCGGCAGGCGGCCAGCGCGAGGCGCAGGTCGCTGGTGATCGGGTGATGGATCGTGGTGACCAGCGGCACGCCCTCGCGCTGCAGCGCGAGCATGCCGTAGCTCAGGCTCTGGTTGTCGTGCACGATGTCGTAGTCGCCGCGGTGCTCGCGCAGGTAGCGCAGCGCGCGCCGCCCGAAGGCCTGCGGCTCGGCGAAGCCGCCGGTCAGCTTGCTCAGCCACTCGATGATATTGCTGAGCGAGCGCAGGTGGCGCGGGCGCAGCGACAGCAGCCCGGTCTCGTAGAGGTTCATGCTCGGCATCTCGATCAGGCGCACGCCGGGGTCGAGATGCGGGTAGGGCGGACCCGAGATCACGTCGACGCGGTGGCCGAGCTCGAGCAGCGCCTTGCTGAGGTAACGCAGGTACACGCCCTGGCCGCCCCCGTAAGGGTGGCTGCGGTAGCCCAGCAGGCAGATGCGCAGGGGCCGGACCGGCTCCAGATCCTGCAGGGTCAGGGCTTCCGGGTGACGGTCGAGGGGCAACCGTGCCGGGTTCAGGGCTTCCATCAGGAACCTCTCGCGGACACCGTGTCGAACGCGCGCACGCGGGGCCTGCCGGCGCGCAAAGGGGCGGATTCTACTGAGCGCCCCCCCGAAAATCCATGCCGCGGGACTTTGCTGGAGGAATCGTAATCGTCCTGCCTCTATAATCCCCTGCTTGCGCCACACGCTGAAGGATCCGGCTTCATGCAACAGACGAATTACCGCGGCATCGTGCTCGCGGGCGGCAGCGGCACGCGCCTGCACCCGCTCACCAGCTCGGTCAGCAAGCAGCTGATGCCGGTCTACGACAAGCCGATGATCTACTACCCGCTGGCGACGCTGATGCTCGCCGGCATCCGCGAGATCCTGATCATCACCACGCCACGCGACCAGGACGCGTTCCGCGACCTGCTGGGCGACGGTTCGCAGTGGGGCCTGGACCTGGCCTACGCGGTGCAGCCCGAACCGGGCGGCCTGGCGCAGGCCTTCCTGATCGGCGAGACGTTCGTGGGCGACCGGCCGGTCTGCCTGGTGCTCGGCGACAACATCTTCTACGGCGGCGGTCTGAGCAAGAAGCTGCAGTCGGCGGCGCTCGAGACCGATGGCGCCACGGTGTTCGCCTATTACGTGCAGGATCCCGAGCGCTACGGCGTGGTCAGCTTCGACGCGCAGAACCGCGCCGTCGACATCGAGGAAAAGCCCACGCATCCCAGGTCGCACTACGCCGTGACCGGGCTGTACTTCTACGACAACGAGGTCGTGTCCATCGCGAAGTCGATCCAGCCCTCGGCGCGCGGCGAGCTCGAGATCACCGACGTCAACCGCATCTACCTGCAGCGCGGCAAGCTGCGCGTCGAGACCCTCACCCGCGGCGCGGCCTGGCTCGATACCGGCACGCACAACTCGCTGCTGGATGCCTCCAACTTCATCCGCGTGGTCGAGGAGCGCCAGGGCCTGAAGATCAGCTGCCCCGAGGAGATCGCCTACCGCATGGGATTCATCGATCGCGCCCAGCTGCTGGCGCTGGCGCACCCGCTGAAGAAGAGCGGCTACGGCCTCTACCTCGAGCGCATCGCCAGCGAGGGGAGTCCGGTCTGATGCAGATCATCACCACCGCAATCCCCGACGTGCTGGTGCTGGAGCCGCGCGTCTTCGGCGACGAGCGCGGCTTCTTCTTCGAGAGCTGGAACCAGCGCGAATTCGCCCGCCTCGGCCTGCCGACGAACTTCGTGCAGGACAACCACAGCAAGTCCGCCCGCGGCATCCTGCGCGGCCTGCACTACCAGACGCAGCAGGTGCAGGGAAAACTCGTGCGCGTGGTCGCGGGCGAGGTCTTCGACGTGGCCGTGGACATGCGCCGCGATTCGCCGACGCTGGGCCGCTGGGCCGGCGCGCTGCTCTCGGCCGAGAACCGCCGCATGATGTGGATCCCGCCGGGCTTCGCGCACGGTTTCTACGTCACCACGGAATCGGCCGAGTTCGTCTACAAGTGCACCGACTTCTACGCCCCCGAGCACGAGGTGTCGATGCGCTGGGACGACCCCGCGATCGGCATCGACTGGCCCCTCGTCGACGGCAAGCCGCCGGTGCTCTCGGCCAAGGACGCCGCCGGCCTCGGCTTCGCCGAGGCGCCGAAGCTGTAGCGCCTGCATCCGTGGGTTCGGCTTCAGCCGAACAATTCCAGCAGGCGCGGAGCGTCGCTGCGCTCGCGCTGCCCGCCGTCGCCGCGGACGACGCCGTAAATACATCCCTGTAGCTCAGCGCCGCATCCCTGCGGCGCACGCCCCTATGCGGCGACAGCACAGGCCGCTGCGCCGGCAGCGTGCTGCGAACGCCTTCGCAGCATGTCGGTCCCTGCGAAACAGCGCATGATCCGAATTTCGCGGATCGGCAGAGCGTCAGCCGAGCGGCTGTGCTGGCGGCGCCATGCCGTGCGGGGCCGTGCGTCGCAGGGATGCGACGCTGAGCTACAGGGACGTACTTGCACGTCCCCCGCGAGGCAGGGTCGGGCAGCGCAGCCAGCGACGCTCCGCGCCAATACGCCACAGCCAATATTCGGGATTCAGCTGCGGTAGGAACCGTCCAGGATCGCGCGCCACCACGGTTCGTTGGCGAGGAACCAGTCGAGGGTCTTGCGGATGCCGGTCTCGAAGCTCTCGGCGGGCACGTAGCCCAGTTCGCGGTTGATCTTGCTCGCGTCGATGGCGTAGCGGCGGTCGTGGCCGGCGCGATCGCGCACGAAGGTGATGAGATCGCGGCACTGCGCTTGCGCGCGCGGGCGGCGCGTCGGGGAAGCGCGCGGCCAGCGTCGCGTCGGCGGCGAAGGCCTCGTCGACCAGCGCGCAGAGCAGGTTCACGATGTCGATGTTCGCCCACTCGTTGTTGCCGCCGATGTTGTAGGTCTCGCCGACCGCGCCCTTCTGCAGCACCAGCTCGATGCCGCGGCAATGGTCCGCGACGTAGAGCCAGTCGCGGATGTTGCGTCCGTCGCCGTAGATCGGGAGGCTGCGGCCCTGCAGGATGTTCACGATGCACAGCGGGATCAGCTTCTCGGGGAAGTGCCAGGGCCCGTAGTTGTTCGAACAGTTGCTGGTCGTCACCTGCAGGCCGTAGGTGTGGTGGTAGGCGCGCACCAGGTAGTCGGAGGCCGCCTTGCTGGCCGAATAGGGCGAGTTCGGCGCGTAGGCGAGGGTCTCGGTGAAGGCCGGCGCATCGGCCTCGAGCGAGCCGAAGACCTCGTCGGTGGACACGTGATGGAAGCGGTGCTCGACCGCGCCCTTGCCGCCCAGCCAGACCTCGCGCGCCGCCTTCAGCAGGCTGTGCGTGCCCACCACGTTGGTGGCGATGAACGCATCGGGACCGTCGATGGAGCGGTCGACGTGGCTCTCGGCGGCGAAGTGCACGATGGTGTCGATGGCCTCCTCGCGCAGCAGGCCGGCGACGCAGGCCGTGTCGGCAATGTCGGCGTGCACGAAACGGAACGTGTCGGCGCCGTCCAGCGCGCGCAGGTTCGCGCGGTTGCCGGCGTAGGTGAGCGCATCGTAGGCCACCAGCCGGTCGCCGGGGTGGCGGGCGTGCCAGTAGTGACAGAAGTTCGCGCCGATGAAACCGGCCGCGCCGGTGACCAGCAGTCTGCGTGTCATGGGGTTCCCTTCATCCGTTGCGTTTGAGATCGTCGAGCATCGCGCGCAGCGCCGCGCGCCAGTGCAGGCGCGGCGCGGCCAGCGCGGCCAGCGTGGCGCTCTTGTCGAGCACGCTGTAGGCAGGGCGGCGCGCCGGCGTGGGATAGTCCTCGGTGCGTATCGGCTCCACCGGCACCGCGCGCTCCAGCAGCCCGCGCGCCAGCGCCTCCTCCTGGATCGCCACCGCGAAGTCATACCAGCTGGCAACGCCGAGATCGCTCCAGTGCAGGATGCCGTCCACTTCGGGCCGCAGCGCCAGCTCCCACAGCGCGCCGGCCAGCAGCCCGGCCCAGGTGGGCGTGCCGACCTGGTCCGCCACCACCGCCACGCGCTCGCGCTCGCGCATCAGGCGCAGCATGGTCTTCACGAAGTTGCCGCCGTGCGCGGAATAGACCCAGGCGGTGCGCACGATCACGGCGCGGCCCGCGCATTCTTCCAGCACGCGGCGCTCGCCGGCGAGCTTGCTGGCGCCGTAGGCGCCGAGCGGCGCCGGCGCGCACCCGGGCGCGTAGGGCCGCGAGGCACTGCCGTCGAAGACGAAATCGGTGGACACGTGCACCAGCCGGGCGCCGAGCTCGCGCGCGGCGCGGGCGAGGGCGCCGGCCCCGTCCGCGTTGACGCGGTGCGCGAGCGCGGATTCGCTCTCGGCGCGATCGACCGCGGTATAGGCGGCGGCGTTGATGATCACGTCGGGGCGGCGCGCGATCACGCGCGCGGCGACATCGTCGGTGGCAAGATCGAGCACCGTGCGATCGGTGGCGTCGAGCGTGACACCGGCAGGCACGCGGCGCGCGAGCTCCCAGCCCACCTGTCCGTTCACTCCGGTCAACAGCACTTTCATCGTCCGACGCGCCCCCCGAAAGGCGGCGGCGATGTTAGCACAGGCGGCCCGCGGCGCCGGCACTGCGGGCACGTGGCGGCTGACTTGAGGGCACCCTTGCTGCATACTACCGGGCGCCTTGCCGACATGCGGATTCGACCTGCCAGATGCTGGGTTCACGGAGCGAGAACCAACGCCACTTGTATCTCCTGCTGATCGCGGCAAGCTGCGCGCTGTCGGCGCTGGCGATACTGCGCGACCCGATCGTCAACGACGACGGCGTGTTCTACCTCGTGCTGGCGCGCGAGGCCGCGGACCAGGGCATCGCCGCGGCGCTCGCGCTGTTCGACCGCCCGCTCTACCCGATCCTGATCGCGGGGCTGCACCAGCTGAGCGGGCTCCCGCTGCTCGCCAGCGCGCACCTGCTCGACACCGCGCTGCTCGCACTGCTGGTGCTGAGCTTCACGCGCTTCGCCGCGGCGCTCTGCGGTGAGCGCGAGCTCGCGCCCTGGATCGCGCTGCTGGTGCTGCTGTTTCCGCTGCTGAACGAGTACCGCGCCTTCGTGCTGCGCGACTTCGGCTTCTGGGCGCTGATGACGAGCGCGCTGCTGCCGCTGCTGCGCTACCAGGCCACGCTGCGCTGGCGCCACGGCCTGTGGTGGGCGCTGCTCGGCGCTGCGGCGGCGGCGTTCCGGCCCGAGGCGCTGGTCTACATGGCGCTGCTGCCGCTTTCCTGCCTGCAGGGCGAGACCCTGGCCACGCGCATCATGAATGCCGCGCGCCTCTACGCCTGCATGGGGCTGCTGGCGCTGGTGCCGCTGCTGGTGCTGGCGCGTTTCGACATGCTGCAGGCGCCGCTCGACGCATTCGCCGCCACGCTGGAGTCGCTCGCCGCCACGATCGGCAATGGCTTCGCCGGCGCCACGGCCCGCTACGCGGACACGGTGCTCGACCGGCGCGTCGGCGCGCTCGCGCCGGTATCGCTGGCGGCGGGGCTCATGACGGTGCTGGCGCTGAAGTTCGCCGCGGCGCTCGGTCTCGTCTACTGCGCACTGCTCGGCTGGGGCATCGCGGCCGGGCGCGCCGGCCTGCCCTCGGTCGCGCGCGGGACCTGGCGCGTGCTCGCCGGCACGGCGCTGCTGATCGTGGTGAGCTTCGTGCTGGCGCGCCAGTTCGTGGCCGACCGTTACCTGGTGATGCCGTGCCTGCTGGCGTTGATCCCGGCGGCACTGGCGCTGCGCTCGCTCGCCGGGAGCGCGCGCCGCGAACGCCGCCAGGGCGCGTTCCACCTCGTGCTCGGCATCGCGATCGTGCTGCTCGTGGCCGACGGCCTGGTGAGCTTCGGCACCCGCAAGGACAACCGCCACCACGCCATCGCGTGGATGCAGGGCAAGCTGCCCGCGGATGCGCGCGTATTCAGCAACGACCACACGCTCGCGTTCTACAGCGGCGGGCGCTTCGACTGGGACGAGGTGTCGCAGGGGGATGCCCTGATCGCCGCGCAACGTGCGCCGCTCGCGGGTGTCGAGTACTGGATCCTGCGCCGCGACGAGCGCAACCCGGCCCTGGATGCCGCGCTCGCGGCCTATGCGTCGCGGCTCGCGTCGCTGGCGCGCTTCGACAACGGCCGCGATGCGCGCATCGAAGTGTTCCGCGTCACCGCCGGCGCCAGCGCGCAATGAGCACCTCGACGACGGGGCTGTCGCGCTTCTACCTGCTGCTCGCCGCGCTCACGCTGGCGCTGTTCGCGTTCGCGAACCTGCGCAGTCCGCTGGTCAACGAGGACGGCGTACTCTACCTGCTGCTGGCGGAGCGCATTGGCGACGAGGGTCTTGCCGCGGCCTTCGCGCTATGGGACCGCCCCTTCTACCCGTGGCTGATCGCCTCGATTCACGCCCTCACCGGCCTCTCGATCACGCACAGCGCGCTGTGCCTGGATGCGACGTTCTGCGTGCTGCTGGTGCTGGCGTTCACGGAATTCTGCCGGTTGCTCTACGACGATCGCGGCGTGCTGCCGTGGGCGGCGCTGCTGATCCTCGCGCACCCGAAACTGAACAACTACTTCGGCTTCATCGTCCGCGACATCGGCTACTGGGCGCTGCTGTTCGTCTCGTTCTGCGCGTGGCTGCGCCACCTGGGTGAGGCGCGCACGCGCTGGCTGCTGGTGTGGGCGCCGGCCACGCTGCTCGCGGCCGCGCAGCGCCCGGAAGCCCTGCTGTTCGGCCTGCTGCTGCCGCCGCTGCTGCTGTTCGGGCCGCGCCGCGCGCGCGACGCCGCGCTGCTGCGCGTGCTGCTGGCGTGGGGACTGGTGTTCGGCGCCATGGCGCTCGCGCTGGCGCTGGTCGCCGCGCTGGACCCCGGCACGTTCGCGCAGCCCATGCGCGATGCGAACGACGTGCCCGCGGCGCTGTGGCGCGACATCCCTGCGCATTTCCTCGCGTCCGCCGACCGCTACGCGCGCGTGGTGCTGGATCCGCACTCGGGCGATGTCGCCGCGCTGTCGCTCGCGGGCGGCCTGCTGACGATACTGGTCGCGAAGATCCTCAACGGCCTCGGTCCGCTGCAGTTCCTGCTGCTGGCGCGCGGAATGTGGCGCTCGGGCGTGGCTCCCGTGGCGGCGAATCGTCGCGCCTACGCCACGATGCTCGCGGGGGCGGTGCTGATCGCGGCCGCGTTCATCGCCTACCGCCACTTCCTCGACACGCGCTACGTGATGCTCGCCGTCATGCTCGTGCTGGCGCCGGCCGCGCGCAGCCTGCAGTCACTCGCGGCGCACGTGTTCGCGCGCGGCGCCACGGCGCGCGCCGCCTTCGTCGCGGCGGCGCTGCTGCTGGCGGGCCTCGACCTGCTGCTGGGCCTGGACCGGCCGAAGCCCTACGTGAACGAGTGCGCGCTCTGGCTGCGCGCGAACCTGCCGCCCGGCAGCCCGGTCTTCACCAACGACAAGCAGCTGGCGTGGACCAGCGGCGCGCGCTGGGACTACCAGACCGCGCACGACGCGAACCTGCTGATCGCGGAGCGGCGCGTGCCGCTCGCGGGCAACGCGTACTGGATCATTCACGTGAAACGCGGGGAAGAGGAACTCGCGCTGCAGCTGGAGCACTACCGCCCGCTGCTCACGCCGCTGCACCGCTGCGCGGATCCGAAAGGAAGCGTGGTCGAGATCCTGGGTCAGGCGCCGGCGCCCTGATCCGGGCGCCGGGCCGTGGCCGCGGTGGCGGCCGCGCCGAAGGCGCCGTTCAGCCGGCGACGGGCGCCCGCCACTCCGGGTAATCGGCGCGCTTGCCGCGCACCAGGTCGAAGTAGCGCGCCTGCAGCTCGGTGGTGAGCGGGCCGCGGCGGCCGCTGCCCACGGTGCGGCTGTCGACCTCGCGGATCGGCACGACTTCGGCGGCGGTGCCGGTGAAGAACGCTTCGTCGGCGATGTACACCTCGTCACGCGTGATGCGCCGCTCCACGACCTCGAGGCCCATGTCGCGCGCCAGCCGCATGACGGTGTCGCGCGTGATGCCCTCGAGGCAGGAGGTGAGCTCCGGCGTGTGGATCTTGCCGGCGCGCACCATGAAGAAGTTCTCGCCGCTGCCCTCGGCCACGTAGCCCTCGTTGTCGAGCAGCAGCGCTTCCTCGGCGCCGCTCTCGACGGCTTCGCGCAGGGCCAGCATGGAGTTGGTGTAGTTGCCGACCGCCTTCGCCTTGCACATCGTGATGTTCACGTGGTGGCGCGTGTACGACGAGGTGCGCACCTTGATGCCGCGCTCGCGCGCCTCGGGGTCCATGTACGACGGCCATTCCCAGGCGGCGACGACGACGTGGGTCTTCAGGCCCTCGGCGCGCAGGCCCATGGCCTCGGAACCGAGATAGGCGAGCGGGCGCAGATAGCGCTTCCTTCAGCCCGTTCTCGCGGATCACGGCGCGATGCGCCTCGTTGATGGTTTCCCTGTCGAAGGGCATGTCCATGCGCAGGATGTGCGCCGAGCCGAACAGGCGACTGGTGTGCTCCTGCAGGCGGAAGATGCAGGTGCCGCGGTCGGCGGTGTGGTAGGCGCGCACGCCCTCGAACACACCCAGACCGTAGTGCAGCGTGTGCGTCATCACGTGCGTGCGCGCCTCGCGCCAGGGCACCAGCTTGCCGTCGAACCAGATCACGCCGTCACGATCGTCGAAATTCATGTGTTGTTCTCCCCCGGTCTGTTCACTGCCCAGCAACGCATCCCACACCCGCACGACCTCATCGCGCAGCGCCTGGTATTCGCCCGCGGGCACGATGTCGTCCTGCTGCTGAAGGGTGAGTCGATGAACCACGGTGCGATAGGCCTTGTAGGCCTCGGTGAGCACCCGCGCGTCGGATGACGCCATCAGGCCGCTCTCACTCAGTGCCTCGAGAATGCGGATGTTGTCCGTATAAACGCTCAAGGCCGCCTGGTCTCCCGACCAGGCCAGCACGCAGTATTGAACCAGAAATTCGATATCGACGATACCGCCGACACTTTGCTTCAGATGGAAACGCGGACTTTTACCGCCGCTGGTTTCGGGCTTCAGCAGGTGGGCGCGCATCTTCTCGCGCATCTCGATCACGTCGCGGCGCAGTTGCGCCGGTTCACGCGGCCTGCGCCAGCACCTCGCGGCGCAGTTCCTCGAAGCGCGCCGCGAGCCGCGGACAGCCCGCGACCGGGCGCGCGCGCACCAGCGCCTGGTGCTCCCAGGTCCAGGCCTGGTGGTACTGGTACTCGCGAAAGGCCGCGAGCGAGGAAACCAGCAGGCCGGCCGCGCCCGAAGGACGCAGGCGCATGTCGACCTCGTAGAGCTGGCCGAGCGGCGTGTAGGCCGTGAGCACGTGGATGATGCGCTGCCCGAGGCGCGTGAAGAACACGCCGTTTTCGATGGCGCGCACGCCGTCGGTCGCGAGCATCGGGTCGGCGTCGTGGATGAAAACCAGGTCGAGATCCGAGCCGTGGCCGAGCTCGATGCCGCCCAGCTTGCCGTAGGCCACGACGATGAAGTCGGGGTCGCAGGACACGCCGCTCGCCTTCTGCGGCGTGCCGTGGCGCTCGACCAGGTAATGCCAGGCCACCGCGAGCACGTGCCCGAGGATGGTCTCGGCGAGGAAGCTCAGGTAATCGCTGACCTTCATCAGCGGCAGCGCGCCGGTCACCTCGGAGGCGGCGCAGCGCAGCCGGTGGGCGAGCTTGAAGTAGCGCAGCGCCTCCATCTGCGCCTCGAGGTCGTCGAGCGGGATGCGCAGCATGTGCTGCTGCAGCTCGGCGGCCAGCGTCGCGCGATCGGGCAGCGTGTAGAGCGCGCGCGGATCGATCAGCTCGTCGAGCAGCACCGGGTGGTTCGCCAGCTCCTGCGCGATCCACGGGCTCGCGCTGCACAGCCGTCACCAGCTGCTCCAGCGCGCCGGGGTTCTCTTCCAGCAGCACCAGGTAGGCGCTGCGGCGCAGCACCGACTCCACCAGCGGCATGGTGCGGGCGATCACCACGGACGGGTGCTGCGTGGCCGCGGCCGCCGCCAGCAGCAGCGGCATGAAGCGGTCGAGCCGCTCGCGGCCCGCGGTCTGCAGCGCCTGCAGGCGGTTGGAATTGCGCAGCGCGCCGAGCAGCTTGAGCGTGTCCGCCGGATCCTCGAAGCCCGCCGCCTCGAGCAGCTCCAGCAGCCGCCCGGGCTCCTTCTCCATCGCCCACAGCGCGCGCCAGGCATCGGGCGCGGCCGGTTCCGCGGCTGCTCGTGGGGCGCGGCGACCACGTCGGCGAAATGGCGCCGCACGTGAGCGCGGTGGCGCTCCAGCTCGGCCTCGAAGGCGTGCCAGTCGGGGAAGCCCAGCGCGAAGGCCAGCCGCAGCCTGTCGTCCTCGCCCTCGGGCAGGGCCTGCGTCTGCTGGTCGGCGCGGGCCTGGATCGCGTGCTCGGTGTTGCGCAGGAACACGTAGGCCTCGCCGAGCTCGCGCCACCACCGCGGCGGGCAAGTGGCCCAGGCGGCCGAGCAGCTCCAGCACCACCAGCAGGCGGCGCTCCTGCAGCGCGGTCTCGCGGCCGCCGCGGATCAGCTGGAAGGACTGCGCGATGAACTCGATCTCGCGGATGCCGCCGGCGCCGAGCTTCACGTCGGTGGTCTTGCCGCGGCGCTGCACCTCGCGGTTGATCATCGCCTTCATGCCGCGCAGCGACTCGATGGCGCTGAAGTCGATGTAGCGGCGGTAGGTGAACGGGCGCAGCGCCGCGAGCAGCTGCTCGCCGGCAGCGCGATCGCCCGCGATCACGCGCGCCTTGATCATCGCGTAGCGCTCCCAGTCGCGGCCCTGGTCCTGGTAGTACTCCTCCATCGCGTCGAAGTTGAGCGCGAGCGCGCCCGCGTCGCCGTAGGGGCGCAGGCGCATGTCGACGCGGAACACGAAACCGTCCTGGGTCTTGGCGTCGATGGCCTTGATCACGCGCTGCCCGAGCCGCGTGAAGAACTCCTGGTTGCTGAGCGCGCGCTCGCCGTCGGTCTCGCCCTGCTCGGGGTAGGCGAAGATCAGGTCGATGTCGGAGGAGAGGTTCAGCTCGCAGGCGCCGAGCTTGCCCATGCCGAGCACCACCAGGCGCTGCGGCGCACCGGAGTCGCGTCCGCGCGGTTCGCCGTGGCGCGCCGCGAGCTGGGCGTGGCCGTGCGCCACGGCCGCCTCGACCGTGGCCTCGGCCAGCCAGCGTGAGGTCGCGGGTGGTCTCGACCAGGTCCGCCGCGCGCAGAAGGTCGCGCCACACGATGCGCACCATCTCGCGCCGGCGCAGCCGGCGCAGCTCCGCGGCGAGCCGCGCCTCGTCGGCATCGGCCGGGAGCACGCGCGCCAGGCGCTCGCGGAATTCACGGTCGTCGTAGCTGCGCGCCAGGTCGCCGCTCGCGAGCAGCCCGGGCAGCAGCTCGGCTGTCGCGCGCGAGCGCCTGCGCCACGAACTGGCTGCAGCCGAGCACCCGCGCCAGCGCCGCGGCCAGCCCGGCATCGGCGGCGAGCCGTGCCTGCACGGCCTCGCGCGCCGCGGGCTCCAGCGCCGCGAGGATTTCCTGCCAGTCGCGCTCGAGCGCCGCACGCAACGGCGATGGAACCTGGTCCACAGGCAATACGTTCATGCGCCGTCCCTGCTGCTGTCCATCGGCGCCACGCGCAGCACCTCCTCCAGCGTGGTGAGCCCGGCGGCGATCTTGCGCGCGCCCGCCAGGCGCAGCGTCTTCATGCCGGCGCGCATGCCGATCAGGCGCAACTCCTCGCTGTCGCAGCCCTCGCGCACCGCGCGCTGCACCGCGGCGTCCACGCGCAGGATCTCGTAGATGCCCTGGCGGCCCGAAAAGCCGGTGTTGCGGCATTCGAGGCAGCCGTTCGCCGCGTAGACCGTGGCCGGCGGCTTCGCCTTCCACGGCGCGACCAGGCGGCTCCATACCTCGTCGTCGATGGCCGCCGGCACCTTGCAGTGCGGGCACAGGATGCGCAGCAGCCGCTGCGCCATCACGCCGAGCACGGTGGCGCGGATCAGGTAGGAGGGGATGCCGAGCTCGAGCAGCCGCGTGATCGCCGAGGGGCTGTCGTTGGTGTGCAGCGTCGAGAGCACGAGGTGCCCGGTCAGCGCGGCCTGCACCGCCATCTCGGCGGTCTCGCGGTCGCGGATCTCGCCGATCATGATGATGTCGGGATCCTGGCGCAGCAGCGCGCGCACGCCGCTGGCGAAATCGAGACCGATGCCGTGCTGCACCTGCACCTGGTTGAAGGCGGGCTCGACCATCTCGATCGGGTCCTCGATGGTGCTGACGTTCACCTCGGCCGTGGCGAGCTGCTTCAGCGTCGAGTACAGCGTGGTGGTCTTGCCCGAGCCGGTGGGGCCCGTGACCAGCACGATGCCGTGCGGCTGCTCGACCATGCCGCGCCACTGCGCATGGTCCTCGTCGGCGAGCCCGAGGTCGGCGAAGCTGCGCACCAGCACCTCGGGGTCGAAGATGCGCATCACCAGCTTCTCGCCGAAGGCCGTCGGCAGCGTCGAGAGGCGCAGCTCGATCTCGCTGCCCGCGGGGGTGCGCGACTTCACGCGCCCGTCCTGCGGCCGGCGCTTCTCGGCGAGGTCCATGCGCCCGAGGATCTTCAGCCGGCTGGTCACCGCCATCGCCACCGGTGTGGGCAGCTGGTAGACGCTGTGCAGGATGCCGTCGATGCGAAAGCGCACGTTGGCGAGCTCGCGGCGCGGCTCGAGGTGGATGTCGCTCGCGCGCTGATCGAAGGCGTACTGCAGCAGCCAGTCGACGATGCTGACGATGTGCTGGTCGTTGGCGTCCGGGTCCTTGAGCTTGCCGAGCTCCACCAGCTGCTCGAAGTTCGCCAGCCCCGCGGTGGTCTGCACGCCGCGCGCGCCGCTGGCGCCGCTCACGGACTTCGCGAGGCTGTAGAACTCCACGGCGTAGCGGTCGATGTCGGCGGGGTCGGCGATCACGCGGCGGATCGGGCGCTTCAGCGTGCGCGCGAGATCCGGCTCCCACGCGCTCACCAGCGGCTCCGCGCCGGCGATCACGACCGCCTCGGCCGTGCTCTCGACGGCGAGGATGCGGTGGCGCTTGGCGAAGGCGAAGGACATCACCGCGGTGACCGCGGCGGCGTCGATGCGCAGCGGGTCGATGTGGTAGACGGCCTGCCCGGTGCGCTGCGCGAGCCAGCCGAGCACGCGCTCGATACCCAGCGGCCGGGCGTCGGCGGGCGAGACCAGCTGCTGGTCGGCGACGAAATTCACCGGGTGGCGCGTGACGCCCTCGCGGGCCCGCGGCGTGTAGCGCAGCCGGCGCGCGTCGGCCGCGTCGATCAGGCCGTCGGCGGCCAGCGCGTCCATCAGTTCGCCCTGGTCGATCGGCTTGCCGGCGCTCAGGGTCTTGGGTTCGGACATGCGGTGCGGGTTCCTGCGATGGTGAAGGACGGATGGTAGCGCATCCTGGCAAGGCCGCTCTGCGGCGCGCGCGGGATGGGCGTACGGCGCGGAATCAGCGCCGGCGCTTGCGGCCGCGCCTGGGCGCGCTCCCCGGCCCCCGGAACGGATCGAAGTGCGCGTCCACAAACGCATCCGGCGCATCCAGGAAGGCGTCCAGCAGCCCGTCCAGTCGCTCTTCCTCGCGCAGATCGCGCGCGTGCTGCTGCAGCCAGCGCTTGCGCGCCGCGGGATCCTGCATCAGGGCGTGATGCGCCTTGAGGCCCTTGATGTCCTGCTTCAGCTCGGCGAGTTCACGCTTCAGCCCGTGTTGCACCGCGGCCGGAGTCACGTTTGCCGGCGACTGGCCGGTAAGCCGGGCGAAATGCACAGTGATGCCCGCGAGCTCCTGCTCGAGCTCCCTGACCTGCTCGCGCAGCACCTTGTTGTAGTGGCCGAGGCGCACCCTGGACACCCCGGCCAGGTGCGCGGCGTCGATCTGTTCGGTCTCGAGCTGCAGCGTCAGCAGGGTCAGCAAGTCGCCTTCGTCGTAGGCGTGGTTGACGCGCTGCATCAGTTCGTGGCGACGCAGGCGTTCGGCTTCGTCGCCGGCGCGATCCGGATGCAGGGCGCTGGCCAGCTTGCGGAAAACCTCGCGCACCGACTGGCTGACTTCCTTCGCGGCCTGCTCGGATGCCGTGGCCTTGTCCGTGGCACCCGCGCGCGCCCTGGAGCGCTCGGCGCGCCGCGAACGCGCCGCTTCGGCCTGCTCCTCGGCCGCCTGCCGCGCCTTGGCGGCGCCGGCGGCAATGGCGTCCTCGACCGAGCCGCCCAGCTCGTGGTCTTCCAGTTCGACGCCGAACATCTGCGCCACCATCCCGCGCGCCAGCTCGCGGTCCAGCTCCTGGTCCTCGGCAAAGCCGATACCGGCATACTGATCGTGGATCGCGACGATCTCCGCATCCTGCGGATCGTCTTCCAGATGGGCGCACGCGAGCTCCAGCAGATGGTTCTCGATGTTGCGTTGCTCCGCCTTGCCCGGCCTGCCGCCGGCAGCCTTGCCGGCGAGGATGCGCGCCAGCGTGAGGATCGTCGCGCGCCGTTCCTCGCCCAGCTGGCGCAGCAGCGGCATCAATTCGCTGACCACGCGCCGGTGGTGCTGTGGCTCGAAAGCCGCCCACTCGGCGAGCTTTTCGCGCAGGATCTCGACCTTGCGCACCAGGCGGTTGAAGGTCTGCTGCTCCTTGCCGAGCGGCGCGGCGCCCTGCGGCGCGATGCGCAGCTCCTGCGCCGGCGCGCGGCGAGGCGTCGCATCGAAGAAGTCCGATTGCGAATGATCCGGCTTGCGTACCGTCACAGGCTGACCCCGCGTGAAGAGTTGTGGCCGCGTCGGGCCGTTCGGCCGCCGACTCTAGCCGCACCGCGCGAAAGACTCCAGACCCGGTTCATCCCCGCGTGCGCCGGGAATTCCGCACGATTGAATGTCGGCCGCTCGCGCACGATTCCGCCGGCGATACGCCGCGCGCTGGCGCACCGCGACAAGGGCTGCCGCTTTCCCGGCTGCCTCAATCACCTCTATGTGGATGCCCACCACATCAGGCATTGGGCCGACGGTGGCGAGACGCGCCTGGATAACCTCGTGCTGCTCTGCCGGCACCATCACGGACTGCTGCACGAAGGCGGCTTCGCGCTGGCGCGGCGCGACGACGGCAAGTTCCTGTTCTTCCGGCCCGATGGCGAGTTGTTGCCCGAGGTGCCGAAGCCGCCGCTGCGCGTGCACGACATCGAAGCCATCGTCGCCGAATCGGGTATGGACGTTTCCGCGGAAACGTCGCGCTCGTTGTGGGATGGCAGCCGGATGGACCTGGATATGGCGGTCGGGGGGCTGATGACGCTGAACGGGTGGCGATGAGGAGGCGGACGAACCGGCAATCCGGCCGTTCGCGATGGACCCGTCTCGCCCGACAAGGTGCTTGCCAGTCGGTTCAACCCGCTTTGAGTAACGCCTCGAAAGGAATCCCGAAGCGGTCGTGCAGTTCGCGGATCATGCGCAGTGTGAGAGGGCGCTGCCGGTTCAGGACCTCATACACGCGATTGCGTTGTCCGATGGCGGGCACGAGGTCGGCCGGAGTAAGGCCTTGCTGCTCCATCGTGAATTTGATCGCCTCCACGGGATCCGGCAGGTCCATCGGGAAGTGGCGGGCCTCCCACGCCTCGACAAGGGTAGTCAGCACGTCCAGCCGGTCGCCCTCGGGCGTGTTCGCGCGTGCGCGCATCAGCCCCTCGATCTCGCTGAGCGCGGCCTGATGGTCGGCCTCGGTTCGGATCGGTCTGATCTCCATGATTCTCACCTGAACGGTCTGGGCATCGATCGCGTCGTACTGGCGATGAGTGCCCGTCCTTCAGGACACTCGCTGTTCCAGAAGCTGGAGCGGGCGTGCTAGATTTAAGCACAGCACACTGTGCTTAACTGGAAATCCCCATGAAAGACGTTTCAACTCAACAGGTTGCAGAGCATCTTAAGCGGCTGAACCCCTGGTGGACCAGCGGCCAGATGGACGAGGGCACGCTGGTGCTGCGACCGCGCGCCTATCTGCCCCTGGTCCGGCAAATTCTCCTGGACGAGAAACTCCGCCGCGCCGTTGTGCTGCTGGGGCCGCGTCGGGTGGGCAAGACCATCCTGATTCGCCACCTGATCGCCGACCTGCTGGAACGAGGCGTTGGCGCAACGCGCATCGCCTACGTAGAAATGGATCATCCGCTGCTGCACGGGCAATCGCTCGAGGCCATCGTGCGACAGATCGAAGACAGCGCCACCAGCGGCGAAGGCGCGCGCTACCTGTTCTTCGACGAAATCCAGTCGCACAAGGACTGGGAGAAGTACCTCAAATCGTTGGTCGATCACCGCCCCGACCTGCGCATTCTCGTGTCCGGCTCGGCAGCGGCGGCGCTCAAGCGGCAAAGCACCGAATCCGGCGCGGGGCGTTTCACCGACTTCCTGCTGCCGCCGCTGACCTTCTCCGAATACCTGCAACTCCGGCCGGAGCCCGCGGCCATCCGCGAGGAAGAGCCCGCGCTCTATGCGCTGGAAGACATCGGGCGACTGAACGAGCAGTTCGTGGAGTACGTCAATTTTGGCGGCTACCCGGAATTGGCGCTGTCACCCACGGTGCGCGGCAACCCTGAACGATTCGTCAAATCCGACATCGTCGACAAGGTGCTGCTGCGCGACTTGCCGCAGTTGTACGGCATCAAGGACATCCAGGAGCTCAACTCGCTGTTCACCCTGCTGGCCTTCAACACCGCGGAGGAGGTCTCGTTCGAGCAGCTTTCGCAGCGCAGCGGCGTCGGCAAGCAGACGATACAGCGATACATCGAATACCTGGAAGCGGCCTTCCTCATCAAGCGGGTCTTCCGCGTCGACCAGGACGGCAAGCGCTACCAGCGCGAACGGAATTTCAAGGTCTATCTGACGAACTCGGCCATGTACACCGGTTTGTTCGGCGCCAAGGATCCGGACGAACGGGAGTTCGGGCACCTGGTGGAGACCGCCTTGTTCGCGCAGCGCTTCCACGAAGACGCGCGGCTGAACTACGCGCGCTGGGGAGCCGAGGGCAATGAGGTAGATCTCGTCGAGTTGTCGCCGGCGCTCAAGCCGATGGCGGCGCTGGAGATCAAATGGAGCGACCGACACGTGGACAGGCCGGAATCGCTCAAGGGCCTGATGAAGTTCGTGCGCCAGCATAGGCTGCCGGTGGCCTGGGCGACGACGCGCAGCAGGTTCGGCAAGACCACGATCGACGGCAGCGAAATTCGCCTTTGGCCGGCAGCGGCGCTGGCATTCCATTATGGGGCGCGCGCCGTGAAGGGCCGGCTGGCGGATTACGAAGCGCAGATCCAGGGTGTGACCGCCTGAACGATCGGCTTGCGTTCGTCTGGAACGGACGACTTCGAGGCGAACTGCTGCCGGAGGCAGCCGAAGCCGCCGCTGCGCGTGCACGACATCGAAGCCATCGTCGCCGAATCGGGCGTGGACGTTTCCGCGGAAACGTCGCGCTCCCTTATACTCGCTCTCAACCGGCCGCTTCAGCCGCCGGGATCAAGGACTGGACAGATCATGTCACGCCGCGTACCCGACTTTCTCACGATGTTCGACCGCCTGCTGGCATCGCCCTCGGTGAGCTGCACCGAGCCCGAGTGGGACGAGGGCAACCGCGGCGTGTGCGAGTTGCTGGCCGAATGGCTGCAGGCGCTCGGTTTTCGCTGCGAGATACAGCAGATGCCCTCGCGCGCCGACAAGGTCAACCTGATCGCGGTGCTGGGCGAGGGCCCGGGCGGGCTGGTGCTCGCGGGCCACACCGATACCGTGCCCTTCGACGAGAAGCTGTGGCAGATGAACCCCTTCGGGCTCACGGTGCGCGAGGAGCGCCTCTACGGCCTGGGCGCCACCGACATGAAGGGCTTCTTCCCGGTCGCGATCGAGGCCGCGCAGGCTTTTCGCGAGGCGCGCCTGCGCGAGCCGCTGATCCTGGTGGCGACCGCCGACGAGGAGAGCTCGATGGACGGCGCCAACCAGCTGGTGGCCGCGGGCAAGCCGCGCGCGCGCCACGCCATCGTCGGCGAGCCGACGGACCTGCGGCCGGTGCGCATGCACAAGGGCATGATGATGGAAGCGATCACGGTGACCGGGCACTCGGGGCACTCCTCGAACCCGGCGCTGGGGCGCAACGCGCTGGAAGGCATGCAGCGCGTGATGACCGACCTGCTGGCGTTTCGCGACGAGCTGGCCGCGCGCCACCGCAACCCGCTGTTCGAGGTCGAGGTGCCGACGCTGAACCTCGGCTGCATCCACGGCGGCGACAACCCGAACCGCATCTGCGGCGAGTGCGAGCTGCACTTCGACCTGCGCCCGCTGCCCGGCATGGATCTCGAGGACCTGCGCGCCGTGATCCGCGCGCGGCTCGAGCGCATCGCCGACGCAGACCGGCCTCGGCATCAGCATGCGTCCGCTGTTCCCGGGCCTGCACCCCTTCGCCGAGGATGCCGCCGCGCCGGTCGTGCGCGCCGCCGAGGAATTCACCGGCTACAGCGCCGGCAACGTGGCCTTCGCCACCGAAGGCCCGCTGCTGCAGCGCCTCGGCATGCAGACCGTGGTGATGGGGCCGGGCTCGATACGCCAGGCGCACCAGCCGAACGAATACATGGAGCAGTTCCAGGTCGAGCCGATGGTGACCGTGCTGCAGAAGATGATCCAGCGTTTCTGCGTGGACGGGCATTCCTGATGATGAGCGGGTCATTCCCCCAGTTCGTTAGCTCCTTCCGCAATTCCTCGCCGTACATCAACGCGCACAAGGGCAAGACCTTCGTGCTGGTGTGCGGCGGCGAGGTGGTCGCCGACGAGATGTTCTCCTCGATCGTGCACGACATCGCGCTGCTCTCGACGCTGGGCGTGAACCTGGTGCTGGTGCACGGCTCGCGCAGCCAGGTCGAGGCCGGGCTGCAGTCGGCGAACGCGGCGAGCAGCGTGGTGCACGGCACGCGCGTGACCGACGCGCGCGCGCTGGAGCTCGCGGTGCAGACCGCCGGCATGCTGCGCGCGCGCATCGAGGCGCTGCTGTCGATGGGCATCGCGAACTCGCCGATGCACAACGCGCGCATCCGCGTCTGCGGCGGCAACTTCGTGACCGCGCAGCCGCTCGGCGTGCTCGAGGGTGTGGATTACCAGCACACCGGCAAGGTGCGCCGCGTCGACCACGAGGGCATCCGCGCGCAGCTGGCGCTCGGCAACATCGTGCTGCTGCCGCCGCTCGGCTATTCGCCCACCGGCGAGATATTCAACCTCACCAAGGAGGATGTGGCGGTCTCCGCGGCCACGGCGCTGCGCGCCGACAAGCTGATCCTGCTCGAGGGCGCGCCACTCACCGACGCCGGCGGTCAGCCGCTGCGCGACCTGCCGCTCACGCTGGCGCAGACCGCGCAGGTCGCGAACGCCACGCCGGCGCTGGCAGCCGCGATCCAGGCCTGCCAGCAGGGCGTGGAGCGCTGCCACATCCTCGACTTCCACACCGACGGCGCGCTGCTGCACGAGCTGTTCACGCGCGACGGCATCGGGGCGATGATCAACCGCGATGCCTACGAGAGCATCCGCATCGCCGGCATCGAGGATGTCGGCGGGATCATGGAGCTGATTGCGCCGCTGGAGAACGACGGCACGCTGGTGCGCCGTTCGCGCGAGCGCCTGGAGCTCGAGATCGGCTGCTTCAGCGTGGTGGAGCGCGACGGCGCGATCATCGGCTGCGCGGCGCTCTACCCCGACCTGCCGAATCGCACCGCGGAGCTGGCCTGCGTGGCCACCGATCCCGTCTACCGCCGCAGCGGCCGCGCCAACCGCCTGCTCGAGCACATCGAGGCGCGCGCGCGCGCCGAGGGCATCGACCGGCTGTTCGTGCTGACCACGCGCACCGCGCACTGGTTCGTCGAGCGCGGCTTTCGCGCCGCGGAGCTCGCCGAGCTCCCGGAGAAGCGCCGCGAGCTCTACAACTACCAGCGCAACTCGCTGGTGCTCATCAAGGACCTGGCCTGACGCTCCCGGCCGCCAGTGCCGGGCGGTCGCTGCGTCGACGCCTGGCCGCCCTGTCGGGGCTCGCCGTGGAACGTCCCGGCGATCGGCGCCGCATCCCTCGCCGACAGCCCCTCTGCGGCTGCCGGGTAACACGCAGCAGGCAATCGCGGTGTCGCAAACGTCCCGCCGAGCCGCCAGCGTGCCAGGCGTGCCGCATAAGGGGCCGTGCGCCGCAGGGATGTGGACGCCAGAGCCTACAGGGACGTACTTGCCGCGAGCCGCCGTTGCGGCGGCCGGGCACCGCGGCGCGGCGACGCAGCCACGCGCACGACCGGCGAGTCGGAGGCCGCTCGGACTCGGATTCGCGGCCTCTGACACGCCTGACGTATGTCCGGCGTGTCGCAGTCGTGGGAGAAAGCGCGCCAAGGGCATAAAATGACGACCCCGCGCCGCGCCTGCGGCCGCCGAATCACCCGCGTGCAGGACACCACGATGCCCAGATACCGCTCGAAGACCACCACCGAAGGCCGCAACATGGCCGGCGCGCGCGCGCTGTGGCGCGCCACCGGCATGAAGGACGGGGACTTCTCCAAGCCGATCATCGCGGTGGCGAACTCCTTCACGCAGTTCGTGCCGGGCCACGTGCACCTGAAGGACATGGGCCAGCTGGTGGCGCGCGAGATCGAGAAGGCCGGCGGCGTGGCCAAGGAATTCAACACCATCGCGGTCGACGACGGCATCGCGATGGGCCACGACGGCATGCTCTACAGCCTGCCCTCGCGCGACATCATCGCCGACTCGGTCGAGTACATGGTGAACGCCCACTGCGCCGACGCGCTGGTGTGCATCTCGAACTGCGACAAGATCACGCCCGGCATGCTGATGGCGGCGCTGCGGCTGAACATCCCGGTGGTGTTCGTCTCGGGCGGGCCGATGGAGGCCGGCAAGACGAAGCTCTCCGAGCACAAGCTCGACCTGGTCGACGCGATGGTGATTGCGGTCGACGACGCGGCCGCCGACGAGACCGTGGCCGAGTACGAGCGCTCGGCCTGCCCCACCTGCGGCTCCTGCTCCGGGATGTTCACCGCGAACTCGATGAACTGCCTGACCGAGGCGCTGGGGCTCTCGCTGCCCGGCAACGGCAGCACGCTCGCGACGCACGCCGACCGCGAGCGGCTGTTCCTGGAAGCCGGCCGCCTGGTCGTGGATCTCGCCAAGCGCTGGTACGAACAGGACGACGCGTCCGCGCTGCCGCGTTCGATCGCGAGCTTCCGGGCCTTCGAGAACGCGATGACGCTGGACATCGCGATGGGCGGCTCGACCAACACCATCCTGCACCTGCTGGCCGCCGCGCGCGAGGCCGAGGTGGACTTCACGATGGCCGACATCGACCGCCTCTCGCGCCACGTGCCGCAACTGTGCAAGGTCGCGCCCAGCACGCCGAAGTACCACATGGAGGACGTGCACCGCGCCGGCGGCATCATGTCGATCCTGGGCGAGCTCGATCGCGCCGGACTGCTGCACGCCGACGTGCCCACCGTGCACAGCCCGACGCTGCGCGATGCGCTGGAGCGCTGGGACGTGGTGCGCACGCAGGATGCGCGGGTGCACGATTTCTTCCGCGCCGGCCCCGCCGGCATCCCGACGCAGACGGCCTTCAGCCAGTCCACGCGCTGGGACACGCTGGATCTCGACCGCGCCGAAGGCTGCATCCGCAACGCGGAGCACGCCTACGCGCAGGAAGGCGGGCTCGCGGTGCTGTACGGCAACATCGCGCGCGACGGCTGCGTGGTGAAGACCGCGGGCGTCGACGAGTCGATCTGGGTGTTCGAGGGACCGGCGCACATCTGCGAGAGCCAGGACGAGGCGGTGGAGCACATCCTGCACGGCCTGGTGAAGGAAGGCGACGTGGTGATCGTGCGCTACGAGGGCCCGCGCGGCGGCCCCGGCATGCAGGAAATGCTCTACCCGACCAGCTACCTGAAGTCGAAGGGCCTCGGCAAGGCCTGCGCGCTGCTCACCGACGGCCGCTTCTCGGGCGGCACCTCGGGGCTCTCGATCGGCCACGTCTCGCCGGAAGCGGCCGCGGGCGGCACGATCGCGCTGATCGAGAACGGCGACCGCATCCGCATCGACATCCCGGGCCGCACCATCGAGGCGCTGGTCGGCGACGAGGAGCTCGCGCGCCGGCGCGCGGCGATGGACGCCAGGGGCGCCGCGGCGTGGAAGCCCGCGCAGGCACGGCCGCGCAAGGTCTCGGCGGCGCTGCGCGCCTACGCGATGCTGTGCACCAGCGCCGACAAGGGCGCGGTGCGGGATCTCGACAAGATCCGTAGGTCGGCTCAGCCGACAGGCGGCGCATCCGGCGGCAGGCGTCGGCTGAAGCCGACCTACACCTCCTCGGCCAGCTGCGCGGCGCGCGCGATCTCGGTCTGGAGGAAGTGCAGCCACTGCGTGGCGACCTGCTCCGAGCGCGGGTCGCGCCCGGCCTCGGTGAACGCGGCGCGGGCCTCGTCGTAGCGCCCCAGGTTGTACAGCGCCATGCCGAGCACCACCTGCGTGTTGTCGGGGCGGCGCCCGCCGCCCATCGCCAGCGCCTTGCGCGCGGCCGCGACGGCCTGTTCGCTGGCATCCTCGTCGAGCTGCAGGCTCGCCAGTCGCGCCCACATTTCCGCATCGCCCGCGAGCGCCGCCGCGCGCTCGAGCCAGGCGATGGCCCGGCGGTTCTCGCGCGCCTGGCGCAGCGCGATGCCGGTCAGCTCGAGGTTCTTTGCGCTGGCCTCGATCTGTCCGGCCTCCACGCCTTTCTCCAGCACGCGCGCCGCCTTCCACGGCATGTTGCCGCCGAGATAGAGGTAGGCCATGTTCAGCAACTCGCGCTCGGTGCCGAGCCAGCCGGCGAGGTAGGCCGTCTCCATCGCGGCGAGCTGGCGCTGCGCGTCCTTCAGCTCGCCGTAGACGGCCGCGAGCTGCACGAAGTAGTCCTTCTTCGGCCATTGCCCTGCCAGCACCTCGAGCACGGATGCCGTGCGTCGCAGGTCGCCCTTGTCGTAGTGGATCATGCGCGCGAGCAGGTACCAGTTCTCCTTCGGCGCCATGCCGCGCCGACGCGCCTCCGCCATGCCCTTGTCGATGTTGCCGAGCGCGCGGTCGTGGCGCTTGATCTGGAAGTTGGCCTGCGCCAGCAGCATCCAGGCCTCGGGCGCCGGCTCCTCGGCGACCGCGAACCAGGACTCCAGCATCGCGGCGGCTCGCGTCCAGTCCCCGGTCACCACGTAGAGCTGCGCCAGGCTGTAGCGCGTGCCGGTCGCCATCGCCGCGGGCAGGCCGGGCTGCGCCAGCACCTTCTCGTAGGAGCGGATCGCCTCGGGGTACTTCTGCTGCGAGTAGTAGATGAAGGCGTAGAAATTGTGGACGTTGGCGAGCTCGTAGCTGTTCAGCGCGCGCGTGCCGGAAAACTCGCGCTGCAGCGCCGCGAGCAGGCGCTCGGCGGTGGCGAAATCCCTTGCCTCGGCGGCCTGCTGCGCGGTGGCGAGCCTTGCGTAGACCTCGTTGCGCAGCGTCGGCGTGCGCTGCAGCTCCTGCGGCCGCGCGTCCTCGGCCTGCGCCCGTCCCGCGCCCGGCAATCCCGCCGGCGCGAGCAGGGCAGGCAGCGCGAGCAGCACGGCAGCCGCGCCCAGCCGCGCGCATCATTCGTCGAGCTCGTAGAGGAACTGGTTGCGCACGCCGGCGACCTCCACCGGCTGGCCGTCGATCACGCGCGGCTTGTACTTGAACTCGAGTGCCGCCTTCACCGAGGTTTCCTCGAACACGCCCGGCGGCGAGCAGTCCACGGGCACCGGATCGCGCGTGGCACCGCTGGTGGTGACCGTGTATTCGACGATGCAGTAACCGGTGATGCCGCGCGCCTGGGCCCGGCGCGGGTAGACCGCGGCGACCTTGACGATCGGCAGGTACTCGCCGTCCGTCGCTGCGGCGTCGGGACCGGTGTCGATCTGCAGCTCCGGCGCAGGCGCTGCCGTCATGTCGACCACCAGCCCGCCGGCGGCGCCGAAATCCGGCGACTCGGGCAGCGCGACGGCAGGCGGCGGCCGCTCGGGCTCCTCGATCCTGTCGGGCATGCGCGCCACGAACTCCGGCTCGATGCGGGTTTGCGGCATCGTGATGTCCGCCATGCGGATCGGCGTGCTCGCGTCGAGCGCGCGCTCGCCGGTGGCGATCAGCGAGTGCATCAGCAACAGCAGCGCGAGCGTGACCGCGCCACCCAGCGCCGCCGCGAACACGTAGCGCCACCGGTACATCACGCTAGTGCCTGCGCGTCGACAGCGACACGTCCTCGATGCCGGCGGCGCGCGCCGCGTCCAGCACCGCCGCCACCGCCTTCGCGCTGGAGCGCGCATCGGCCTGCACCACCAGGCCGCCGCGCGGGATTCTCGCGCGCGCAGGCGCTCGATCTCGCGGCGTACCGTGCGCGGATCGGCCTGGCGGCCGGCGATCCAGACCTGGTCGTCGGCGGACACCGCCACCAGGATGCGCGTGCTCTTCTTCTGCTCCGCGGTCACCGCCTCGGGCCGGTCGACCTCGATGCCGGCATCCTTGATGAACGAGGCCGTCACGATGAAGAAGATCAGCAGGATGAACACCACGTCGAGCATCGGCGTGAGGTCGATCGCGCCCGACGCGGAATGCTCCTCGCGGCTGAACACCCGGTTGCGGCGCATGGCGGCGGCTCAGTGGTCCGTGGTCAGGCGGTCTTCGGCGAGCAAGCAGCTCGCGCTGCGCGACGCGCGTGACGTAGATGTTGGCGAAGACGCCGGAGATCGCGGCCACCATGCCCGCCATGGTCGGGATGGTCGCGCGCGAGACGCCCTCGGCCATCGAGCGGGTATCGCCACCGCTGACCGCCAGCACGTTGAACACCACCACCATGCCGGTCACCGTGCCGAGCAGCCCGAGCAGCGGGCACAGCGAGACGCAGGTGCGGATCAGCGCGAGATTGCGGTCGATGCGCAGCCCCAGGCGCGACAGCAGCGCGCGGCGCACCTGGTGCGCATGCCACGAGCGGCGCTCGGGGCGCGCCTCCCAGGCCGCGAGCATCGCGCCCACGTCGGTGGGCAGGCCGAAGCGGAAGTACCACGCGCGCTCGAACACCAGCGTCCACATCACGAAGGTCAGCCCGGCAACCGCGTACAGCACCGGGCCGCCGGCCGCGACGAAGTCGACGGATGCCGTGCATGGCCTCGTAGAGCGCGAACATCAGTCCGTTCCTCTGCGCGTACTCGGTGTGCTCGGCGATGATGCCGGTGGTCTCCTCCTCGAGGATCTGCGTGATCTTGCGCGCGCGGTTGCCGACCAGCGTGTGCGCCAGCACGATCGGGATCGCCACGCACAGCCCCTGCACCGTGGTCACCAGCGCCTGCGAGATGCCGTTGGCCATGGCCTTGGGATCGCCGGCGCCGAAGATCGTGATCGCCTGGAAGGTGACGATCATGCCGGTGACCGTGCCGAGCAGCCCGAGCAGCGGCGCCACCGTGGCGATGATCTTCAGCAGCGTGAGGCCGCTCTCGATGTGCGGCAGCTCGCGGATCACCGCCTCGGAGAGCTTCAGCTCCAGCGTCTCGATGTCCATGTGCGGATTGTTCTCGTGCACCGCGAGCACGCGCCCCAGCGGGTTGTCGGGGTTGGCGCGCGGGCTGGCGAGCTGCGCGGCGACGCGCGCGTCCATGCGTGCCAGCACCACCAGCCGCCAGGCGGCGAGGATGGCGCCGAACAGGCCGAGCGCCATCGTGATGTAGCCGATCACCCCGCCCTGGCGGATGCGCTCGCCGAAGGACGGCGTCTCGATCAGCGCCGCCAGGTAGGAGCCGCCCGAGGGGCCGGTGGGGTCGATGCCGAAGGGGTGCACGCCCCCGGTCGCCGCCGCGAGCGCGGCCGCCGCGTCGACGAAACCGCCGCCGGGCTGGCGCGGCAGCTCGGTGAGCAGCCCCTTGTCGCCCTGGTAGTCGAGGTACTTGCCCTCGGCCGAGACGATGTTGAACACGCCGACGCGCACCACGGGCGTCTCGGCCTGGTTGCCGTCGGGGCGGATCACCGGGGCCGCGAAGGCCGTCACGCTGCCCGAGGCGACCATCTCCTGCTGCAGCTCGTACCAGAAGGCCTCGAGGTGCTCGATGGTCGGCAGGTCGACGCCGCTGCCCGCCAGGCTCACCAGTTCGTCGGCCTTCGCGACGCGCGCGTTGCCGAGCTCCGCGCCGGTCAGCGAGGCCTCGAAGGTGGCACGGGCATCGCCCGCGGCCGCGGTGACGTGGCCCAGCAGGTCGCCGAGCGAGCCGAGCCGCTCGCGCAGCTGCGCCTGCTTCTTCCCGAGCGCGCGCTCGTTGGCCTCGAAGCGCTTTTCCAGCGAGCCCGAATGCTTCTGCTGCTCCGCGCGCAACGCCCTGGCGCGCTCCAGTTCGGCCTGCTGCCCGGCCTTGTCGGCGAGGAAACGCGCCTCGCGATCGCGCGCTTCCTGCGCATCCACGGCCTGGCCCTGCTTCACGAACTCGAGCAGCTGCTGCAGCGACTGCGGCCCGGGCTCGTCGGCGGCGGCACCGAGCGCGATCGCGCCGGCGCCCAGCAGCACGGCGATGGTCTTCGCCAACGTGTTCATCGCCTCGCCTCGGGTGCGGCGATCGGCAGCGTCAGCAGATCGATGGAGGCCTGCTTGTTCGCCATGCGCATGCCCTCCCGGATCGCGCTGCGGTATTCGTTGCCCTCCAGCGGCTCCCAGCCACCCTGCGTCGGGTTCCAGAAACCGGCGGCCTGCTGGTCGGGCGTCTGGTACAGCAGCGCGATGCGCCCGACACGCAGGACGTCGACCTCGCGCTCGGCGCCGTCGATCGTGATGGTGTCCTTGTAGGTGTCGATCTTGCGCCCGTACTCGATCTCGATGCGGTAGGCCTCCATCACCTGGCGGTATTTCTCGGCCAGCAGGATGTCGGAGCGGTCGAGGTTGCGGCGCAGGAAGGCGATGCGATCGCGGCGCTCCCCCAGGTGGAAGGGCTTGTCGAGCGCCACGAATGACTCCAGCCCGTCGATCATGCGCACCAGCAGCGGCATCATCTGGCGCTGGAGCACCGTGACCTCGTCGATCGAGGCCCCGGTCGCGGCGATGCGCTCCTCCTGCCCGGCGATCTGCTTCTCGAGCCGCGCGTTGTAGACCTTCAGGCCGTCGACCTGCTTCATCACGGTCTTGTATTCCTGCAACAGGTCGCGGGTCTCGTCGGCGATGCGCTCGACCGTCGCCTGCGAGGCCTGCGCGGCCTGCGTGGAGGCCTGGCTCACGCGGTAGATGTCCTCCAGGGGCTGCTCCGCGCGCGCGAGCGCCGCGCCAAGCCACGCGGCCAGCGACACCGATGCGCCGAGCGCGCCCCATTTCGCCGAATGTCTCTTCATGGATGCACCCGATCGAGCGTGAGGAAGCTGAAGCGCAGCGCGGGATCGGCGGCGCTGGCGTGCCGCTCGCGCGCGGTTTCGCGCCACTGCGTGTGCGCGAACTCCGGGAACACGGTGTCGCCCTCGACCTCCTGCTCGATCAGCGTGAGCTGGATGCGCTCCGCCAGGGGCAGGCACTGGCGGTAGATGTCGGCGCCGCCGATCACCATGCACTCCTCGACCCCGTCGCGCGCGGCGACTTCGTGCGCGAGCACCAGGGCGTCGGGCACGCTCGCGGCGAGCAGCACGCCCGCGGGCAGGTCCAGGCCCGGCTGGCGGCTGATCACGATGCTGGTGCGCCCGGGCAGCGCCTTGCCGATCGAGGCGAAGGTGCGCCGGCCCATCACGATCGGCTTGCCCATGGTGAGCGCGCGAAAGTGCTTCAGGTCCTCGGGCAGGTGCCAGGGCAGGGCGTTGTCACGGCCGATGACGCGGTTGCGCGCCATGGCCACCACCAGCGTGATCTTCATACCGCGATCGGCGCCGGGATGTGGGGGTGGGACTGGTAGCCGCGCAGTTCGAAGTCCTCGAAGCGGAACGCGAACAGGTCCTTCACCGCGGGGTTCAGCGCCATCGTCGGCAGCGGCAAGGGCTCGCGCGTCAGTTGCAGCCGCGCCTGCTCGAGGTGGTTGCTGTAGAGGTGCGCGTCGCCGAAGGTGTGCACGAAGTCGCCGGGCGCGAGCCCCGTGACCTGCGCCACCATCAGCGTCAGCAGCGCGTAGGAGGCGATGTTGAACGGCACGCCCAGGAAAACGTCGGCGCTGCGCTGGTAGAGCTGGCAGGACAGCCGCCCGTCCTGCACGTAGAACTGGAACAGCGCGTGGCAGGGCGCGAGCGCCATCCTGTCGACGTCGGCCACGTTCCAGGCGCTCACGATCAGGCGGCGCGAGTCGGGGTTGGTGCGGATCTGCTCGAGCACCTGCGCGATCTGGTCGATGTGGCGGCCGTCGGGCGCCGGCCAGCTGCGCCACTGGTAGCCGTAGACCGGGCCGAGCTCGCCGTCGGCGTCCGCCCACTCGTCCCAGATCGAGACGCCGTGCTCCTTCAGGTAGCGGATGTTGGTGTCGCCGCGCAGGAACCACAGCAGCTCGTGGATGATCGAGCGCAGGTGCAGCTTCTTGGTGGTGAGCAGCGGGAAGCCCTCGCCCAGGTCGAAGCGCATCTGGTAGCCGAACACGCTGCGCGTGCCGGTGCCGGTGCGATCGCCCTTGTCGCGGCCGTTCTCCAGGATGTGCCGCAGCAGTTGCTGGAACTGGTGCATCGTCTTTCTCCGCTCAGGCCAGCGGCGCGCCGCTGGCGGGCGCCGCGCGGCGCTGCGCCCACACGAACATCGCCAGGCCGGCGGCGATCATCGGCAGGCACAGCATCTGCCCGCGGGTCATCCAGCCGAAGGCAACGAAACCGATGCCCGCGTCGGGCTCGCGCGCGAACTCGACCGCGAAGCGGAACAGCCCGTAGAACAGCAGGAACAGCCCGGACACCGCGAAGCGGGGCCGCGGGCGCGCCGAATACCACCACAGGATCAGGAACAGCACGAGACCCTCGAGTGCGGCCTGGTAGAGCTGCGAGGGGTGGCGCGCCAGCGCCAGCGGATCGCGCGGGAACACCATGCCCCACGGCAGCTCGGTGGGCCGCCCCCACAGTTCCTGGCCGATGAAGTTGCCGATGCGCCCGAAGCCCAGCCCCAGCGGCACGATCGGCGCGACGAAGTCGAAGATGTCGCCGATGTGCTGCCCGTGCTTGCGCGCGAACCACCACATCACCGCGATCACGCCGAGCAGGCCGCCGTGGAAGGCCATGCCGCCTTCCCAGACCCGCAACAGCCACAGCGGATCGCCGACCAGGTGATCGAAACCGTAGAACAGCACATAACCGAGCCGCCCGCCGACGACCACGCCGATCGCGCCCCAGAAGATCAGGTCCTCGACCTGGTCCGGCGTGAGCGGCGCACCGGGGCGCCGCGCGCGCAGCCGCGCCAGCCACCACGCCGCCGCAAAGGCGAGCAGGTACATCAGCCCGTACCAGTGGACCTTCAGCGGGCCGAGCTGAACGGCGACGGGATCGAAATTCGGGTGATGCAGCATCAACAGGCTCCGTGGGGCATCCGCGACGGTGCGGCTGGCGGCGCCGGCGCAGCGGCGCACCGCGGGCGTAGGCGGCCGGCGTGGCGGCGGGCTATTATGCCCTGCCATCCCTCCAGCGCCCACCCGCATGTGCCTGATCGCCCTGGCCTGGCAGCGCCACCCCGAGTTCCCGCTGGTGATCGCGGCCAACCGCGACGAGTTCCACGCCCGACCCACGCAGGCGGCGCATTTCTGGCCCGATCACCCGGCGCTCTGCGCCGGGCGCGACCTGGAGGCCGGCGGCACCTGGCTCGGCATCACGCGCAGCGGGCGCTTCGCGGCCATCACCAACCGTCGCGGGCACCCGGCGCCACCCGCCGCGCGCTCGCGCGGCATGCTGACGCTGGACTTCCTGCTCGGAACCGAGCCGCCGCGCGAACACATGAACCGGCTGCGCGCGAGTTGCGAGGAGTACGCCGGATTCAACCTGCTGGCCGGCGCGATCGCCGGGGACCTGTACTACCTCGGCAACCACGGCCCGCACATGCAACGGCTGGACCCCGGCGTGTACGGCCTGTCGAACGACATGCTCGACACGCCGTGGCCCAAACTGCTCGGTGTGCGCGAGGAACTGTCGGCGCTGCTCTGCGCTCACCCCGAACCCGAGGCGATCTTCGCGCTGCTCGCCGATCGCACGGTGCCGCCGGACCACGCGCTGCCCGACACCGGCGTGGGACTGGAACAGGAACGCCGCCTCGGACCGCGCTTCATCTGCTCGCCGGATTACGGCACGCGCACCTCGGCCTGCGTGCGCGTGCACCGGGACGGGTGGGTGGAGTTCACCGAGCGCAGCTTCGACGCGGATGGCGTGGCGCAGGCGACGGTGCAGTACCGCTTCGACGTGGGTCCGGCTTCAGCCGGACAATGATCGGCTGAAGCCGAACCCACGGACTACACCGGCCTGCACGGCGAACCGCGCCTCGGCCATGACCGCATCGACCTCGGTTTTCGAGGCCACATTGTGGGCAAGCGCAAACCCGGCTGCGCCCGGCGGCCCGAGCGGAAGCTCCGCGTCACGCGCGAGGCTCGCGCGCGACCATGCGGTGGCAGAATACTCCGGCTTGCCGAATGATGCCGCAAGCACGGAGGAACTTGGCCGCGCCGCAACTGTCGCACTGGACAGGCGCTGCCGCCCGCGGGGCGTGCGGTGAGATCGTGGTTCAGCGGAGGGCCCGGGTCATGTGGCGAACGACCAAGCATGTGCTCGCTGGCGTCTGCCTGGCCGTTGGCGCGGCCAGCATCGCACGCGCCGAAATCCTCTGGATCGACGTGCGCAGTCCCGAGGAGCACGCGGCAGACCGTATCGAGGGTGATCCCAACCTGCCTCACGACGAGGTCGCGGAACGGATCGCGACGCTCACCACGGACCGCAACGCCGAGATCGCGCTGTACTGCAGCGGTGGCGTGCGTTCATTCGTGGCGGCACGGCGACTGAGCGCGCTGGGCTACCAGCGCGTGCGCAATGCCGGCACCATCGAGGACGTGCGCAAGCAGCGCGGGCTTTGATCGCGGCTGACGGGGCGACATATTTCAGCCGCGCGGCCGCACCGCAATGCCCCCGCGCCGCAGGCAATCCTCGACCGCCGCGCGGATGCGGCGCGAGTTGTCCATGTGCATCACTTCGCCGAGCAGTTGCCGCGGCGTCGGCGCGCGAGAAGCGGCGCAGCGTCGCCTTCACGCGCGCGAGGTTGGTGGCGCTCATCGAGAGCATGTCGTAGCCCATCGCCACCAGCAGCAGTGCCGCGCCGGGGTCGCCCGCCAGTTCGCCGCAGATGCTGACCGGGCGGCCGATCTCGTGCGCGGCGCGCACCACTTCCTGCAGCGCCTGCAGCACCGCCGGGTGATAGGCGTGATAGAGCGCGGCGACGCGCGCGTTGTTGCGGTCCACCGCCAGCAGGTACTGCGTGAGGTCGTTGCTGCCGACCGAGAGGAAGTCCACGCGCCTGGCGAGATCGCCGGCCTGGTACACGGCCGCGGGCACCTCGACCATCACGCCCACCTGCGGTGTCGCAAGGGCCCAGCCTTCCTCGCAGAGCTCGGCGCGCGCGCGCGACAGCAGCGCGAGCGCGTCGTCGAGCTCCAGCGTGTTGCTGATCATCGGCAGCATGATGCGCAGGTTGTCCAGGCCCGCGCTCGCCTTCAGCATCGCGCGCACCTGCGCGAGGAAGATCTCCGGGTGGTCCAGCGTCACGCGGATGCCGCGCCAGCCGAGGAAGGGGTTCTCCTCCTTGATCGGGAAATACGGCAGCGACTTGTCGCCGCCGACATCGAGCGTGCGCATCGTGACCGGGCGCGGCGCGAAGGCCTCGAGCTGCTCGCGGTAGATCAGGCGCTGCTCTTCCTCGGTGGGGAAGCGCTCGCGCATCAGGAACGGGATCTCGGTGCGGTAGAGGCCCACGCCCTCGGCGCCGCGGCCGAGCGTGCGCATCAGTTCCGAGTTGAGCCCGGTGTTGACCAGCAGCTTCACCGCATGCCCGTCGGTCATCACGCAGGGCAGGTCGATGCAGCTCTCCATCTGGCGCGCGTCGGCGCGCTCCGCCGCCATCGCCTCGAGGTACTGCTGGCGCAGCTCCGGTGCCGGGTCCACCAGCACGCGGCCCTCGTGACCGTCGACGACGATCTCGGCACCGTCGATCTCGGCGAACGGCAGGTCGACCACGCCCATCACGGTCGGCACGCCCATCGCGCGCGCGAGGATCGCGGCGTGCGAATTGCCCGAGCCCGACACCGAGACGATGCCGGCCAGGCGCACTTGCGGCACTTCGGCCAGGATCGAGGCGGGAATCTCCTCGCCGACCAGCACGGTGTGCTCGGGGTACTCGAGGCGCCCGCGCGAGCCCGCCTGCAGCTGCGCCAGGATGCGCCGGCCGAGGTCGCGCAGATCCGTGGCGCGCTCGCGGATGTAGGCGTCTTCCATCAGCTCGAAGGTGCGCACGTGCCGCAGCACCACCTGGCTCAGCGCGCCCTGCGCCCAGACGCCGCCGCGGATGCATTCGATGACCTCGCCCGAGAGCGCGTGGTCGTCGAGCAGCATCACGTAGGCGTCGAACAGCGTGAGCTCCTCGGGGCGCACGCGGCCACTCAGCTCCTCGCGGATCGTCAGCACCTCTTCGCGCACCGCCTGCACCGCGTCCTGGAACAGGCGCACCTCGGCCTCGGGATCGGCGCAGGGCCGGCTCGGCACGCTCTTGAGGTCCGAGGGCGGCGAAACCACCACCACGCGTCCGACCGCGATGCCCGGCGAGCCGGGTACGCCGGGGAATTCGGTGGCGCGCCTGGACGGGTCGCGCGGCTTGCCCCGGTAGCTGCCGACGGCGCCGGCGTGGGCGATGACGCCGGCCAGCTGCGCCGACATCGTGACCAGGAAGGCTTCCTCGTCCTCGTCGAAGCGGCGCGATTCGCGCTGCTGCACCACCAGCACGCCCAGCACCTGGCGGTGGTTGATGATCGGGACGCCGAGGAAGGACTTGAACACTTCCTCGCCCGAGCCCTCGATGAACTTGAAGTTCGGGTGCGCCCCGGCGTTGTCGAGGTTCAGGGGCTCTTCGCGCTTCGCCACGTAGCCGATCAGGCCCTCGCCCAATCCAAGGCTGAAGCGCCCCTCGAGCGCCTTGTTCAGGCCCTCGGTCGCCATGAAGACGTAGCGGTCGGTCACGGGGTCGTGGATGTAGACCGAGCACACCTCGGTGCGCATCACCTCGCGCACGCGGCGCACGATGATCGCGAGGGTCTCGGGCAGGTCGGGCGCGCTGACCACCTCCTGCACGATGCGGCGCAGGGATTTCAGCATCGAGGTGGGGGCGCCCGGTTCAGGCGCCATTGCGCACGAGCCTCTGGTGGCGCGGCGCCAGTTCCCACAGTGCGCGGCGGTAGACCTCGCGCTTGAACGCGACGATCTGCCCCAGCGGATACCAGTAGCTGACCCAGCGCCACTGGTCGAATTCGGGCGTGGCGTGGGCATCCACGCGCACGCGCTGGTCCTCCGAGACCAGGCGCAGCAGGAACCACTTCTGCTTCTGGCCCACGAAATTGGGGTTCTTGCGGTTGCGCATGAACTGCGGCGGCAGGCGGTACTTGAGCCAGCCCCCGGTGCAGGCCAGCATCTCGACGTCGGACTCCTCGAGCCCCACTTCCTCGCCGAGCTCGCGGTACATGGCCTGCTCGGGCGTTTCGCCCTCGTGGATGCCGCCCTGCGGGAATTGCCAGGCATTCTGGCCGCGCCGGCGCGCCCACAGCAGATCGCCCCGGCTGTTCGCCAGGATGATTCCCACGTTGGGCCGGTATCCCTGCTCGTCGATCACTTCGGATGGTCCGCCGTCTGCCGCACCCGGAGACGCCCGGATACGGAGGTATTCTTCCACATTCGGTCCGGCACGGACAAATCAGCGGTGAACGCGGGCGATCACGGTCTTGAGGTAGCGCGTTTCGGGAATCGCGGGATGGATCGGATGGTCGGGGCCCTGCCCCGCGATTTCGAGGATCTGCACCTGGCGCCCGGCGTGGAAGGCCGCCATGCGCACGATGTCGATCAACGCGGCCTCCTCGAGATGCATCGAGCACGAGGCCGAGACCAGGATCGCGTCGTCGGCGAGCACGCTCATGGCCTCGCGGTTCAGGCGGTGGTAGGCGTTCTCGCCGCTCTTCTGGTCGCGCCGGCGCTTGATGAAGGCCGGCGGGTCGAGCACCACGATGTCGTAGCGCTCGCCGGCCTGGGCCAGCGCGTGCAGCTCGTCGAAGGCGTTGCCGGCGCGAAAATCCATGCGCCCGGCGACGCCGTTCAGCGCCGCGTTGGCCGCGGCGATCTCGAGCGCCGGCTGCGAGCTGTCGATGCAGGTCACGGCGCGCGCGCCGGCCACGGCCGCCTGCACGCCCCAGCCGCCGACGTAGCTGAACACGTCGAGCACGCGCTGCCCGCGCGCCAGCTCCGCGACGCGGCGACGGTTCATGCGGTGGTCGTAGAACCAGCCGGTCTTCTGGCCGCCGGTGGCGGAGACGCGAAAACGCGCGCCGTTCTCCGTGAGCTCGAGAAATTCCGGCACCTCGCCCCAGGCGACGCGCGTGTACAGCGGGAGCTGCTCCATCTCGCGCACCGAGGCGTCGTTGCGCAGCAGTATGCCCGCGGGAGAGAGCAGATCCACCAGCGCGGCGATCAGCTCGGCTTCCAGCCGTTCCATCCCCGCGGTGCCGACCTGCACCACCAGCACCTCGCCGTAGCGATCGACGATCAACCCGGACAGGCCGTCGCTGTCGCCGTAGACCAGGCGGTAGCAGGGCTCGCTGAACAGCCGCTCGCGCAGGCCGAGCGCCGTGCGCAGGCGCTCGCGCAGGAACTGCGCGCCAAGCGCCGCGCCGGCGTGCCGGTCGAGCACGCGCGCGCAGATCAGCGAGTGCGGATTGACGAAGGCCACACCGAGCGGTTTGCCGCTCGCCGTGCACAACTGCACCTGCTCGCCCGCCGTGAACTGCTTCAGCGGCGTGGCGGCGGTGTCGATCTCGTTGCTGTAGACCCAGTGGTGGCCCTGGCGGATGCGCCGGTCCTCGTTGCGCCGCAATTGCAGGCGCGGCAGCGCGCCGGCTTCGCTCACGCGAGCGCTCCCGGTCCGGGCCTCATTCCTCGTCCAGGCTGTGTTCGTAGCCTTCGGCGTCGAGCAGTGCGTCGAGCTCCTCGATGTTGTCGGCACGCATGCGGAAGAACCAGCCCTCGCCGTAAGGCTCGCTGTTGGCGAGCTCGGGCGAGCTCTCCAGCGCCTCGTTGACCTCGATGACCTCGCCAGACACCGGCGCATAGATGTCGGAGGCGGCCTTCACCGACTCGACCACGCCGGCCTCGTCGCCGGCGTCGATGTGCGCGCCGACCTCGGGCAGCTCCACGAACACCACGTCGCCCAGCGCGATCTGCGCGTGGTCGCTGATGCCGACCGTCACGATGCCGGAGGCGTCGGCCTGGGCCCATTCGTGGGTCACGGCGTATTTGCGGTCGGCCGGGATGTTGCTCATCGGTTCCCCCAGTATCGGGAAAGAGGTGAAATTGCGGACGGCGGCGATTCTACCGTTCGGGCGCGCCCTCAGTCGATGCCCATCGCGCGGCGCATGAACTCGCGCTTCAGCGGCCCCAGCGCGTGCACCGCGCTCATGCCGATGTTGCGCACCAGGCGCACGCCGGGGCGGTCGTCGCCGTAAAGCATGCGCAAGCCGTCCATCGCGCGCAGCATCACCGCGTTCTCGCCGCGGCGCCGACGCTGGTAGCGCGCCAGCACCTCGGCATCGCCGATGGCCCGTCCGCGCGCCCGCGCGCGGCCGATCTCCGCGGCCAGCACGCGCACGTCGGACAGGCCGAGGTTGATGCCCTGGCCCGCGAGCGGATGGATCACGTGCGCCGCGTCACCGATCAGCGCCACGCCCGGCGCGACGTAGGCGGCGGCGTGCAGCGGCCGCAGCGGGAAGGCGAAGCGCCTGGACACCGCGCGCACCTCGCCGAGGCACGATTCGCTGGCGCGCGTCAGGCGCGCGGCGAACGCGGCGTCGTCCAGTTGCATCAGCGCCTGTGCAACCGCCTCGTCGGCGCTCCACACGATCGAGCAGGCGTGCTCGCCCGCGAGCGTCGCGAGCGGCAGCAGCGCCAGCGGCCCGCTTTGCAGGAAGCGCTGCCACGCCGTGCGCCGGTGCGCGCCCGCGGTCTCGATGGTGGCGACGATCGCCTGCTGCCCGCTGTCGCCGTGGCGCGTCCCGATCGCGCACAACTCGCGCACCGCGGAGCGCGCGCCATCGGCGCCGACCACCAGCGCCGCCTCGAGCGAGGCGCCGGAATCCAGGCGTAGCCGCTGCCGCGGCGCGCCACCCGCCACGGGCTCCAGCGCGAGCAGCCGCTCGCCGCCACGCACCGTCACGTTCGGCGCCGCGGCCAGCGTCGCGAGCAGCGTGGCGACCACCCAGCGGTTCTCGACGATGTGCCCGAGCACGGGCTGGGCGATCTCGGCGGCATCGAAGCCGATGCGCCCCGAACCGTCTTCCTCCCACACGCGCATGCATTCATAGGGGCTGGCCACGCCCGCGGGCAACCGTTGCCAGGCGCCGGCGTCCTGCAGCAGCCGCACCGAGGCGATGCTGAGCGCGCTCACGCGTGGATCCACCGCGTCGATGCGCCGGGCCACCGGCGGCAGGCCCTCGGGCAGCGCGCCCGCCTCCAGCAGCAGGATCTCGAGCCCCGCGGGCGCGAGCGCCGCCGCGAGTGCCGAGCCCGCGATGCCCGCGCCCACGATCACCACGTCGTAACGTCCGCCCATGCCGTGCTCCGTGCTGCCTGCCGTCTTCATTATTCGCCCGCGAGCCCCGTGGCGTGCCGTACCAGCAGGCTGCGGGCCGAGGGCAGCAGGTCCAGCCCGATCAGGCCGAGATCGCGTGCCGCCGCCAGCGGCAGCAGGCCGCTGCCGAAGATGCGCGGCAGCGCGTCGCTGAAGCCGATGGTGCGTTCCTGGTCGGTGCGCTGGCGCGCGACGAAGCGCTGCAGCACATCGAGCGCACCCGGCGCCTCGCCGCGCGCGCAGGCCTCGTCCAGCGTCTGCGCAAGCGCGGCCACGTCGCGCAGCGCGAGATTGAATCCCTGCCCCGCGACCGGGTGCAGCGCGTGCGCGGCGTTGCCGAGCAGCACGATGCCGGCGCGCGCCTGTTCCGTGGCGCGCGTGAGCGACAGCGGATAGAGGTGGCGCTCGCCCACGCGCAGCAGGCGGCCGAGCCGGTAGCCGAAGCGCTGCTGCAATTCGCGCAGGAACTCGCGTTCGTGCAGTGCGCGCGCTTGCTCGGCCAGCTCCGGCTTCTGCACCCACACCAGCGCGCTGCGCGCGCTGCCGTCGGGCGCATCGACGAGCGGCAGCATCGCCATGGGTCCGGCGTCGGTGAAGCGCTCGAAGGCCTGGCCCTCGTGCGGCTGGCGGTGCGCGATGTTCGCGATCAGCGCCTGCTGCCCGTAGTCCTGCTGCTCCGCCACGATGCCGAGCGCCGCGGCCAGCCCGGAGCGCGCGCCGTCGGCGATCACGGCGAGACCCGCATCGAGCTCGCGCTCCTGCTCGCCGTGCGCGAGCTTCGCGCGCACGAGCACGCGGGGGCCCCGGCGGCGCACCGCGTCCACGCGCGCCGGCGCCAGCAGCGTCAGGTTGGCGCAGGCACGCAGGCCGTCGTGCAGCACGTTGCCGAGCCACTGGTTCTCGACCACGTAGCCCAGCGCCTCGAGCCGTTCCTCGGCGGCATCCATCACCGTCGAGCCGAAGCGCCCGCGGTCGGAGACGTGGATGCGGCGTATCGGTTGCGCGTGGCGGCGCACCTCATCCCACAACCCGAGCGCGGCCAGGAAGCGCGCACTGCTCAGCGACAGCGCGGTCGAGCGCGCGTCGAAGCTCGGCTGGTACACCGCGGGCCCGCTGCGCTCCAGCAACGGGAAGCCCTCGAGCAGCGCCACGCGCGAAAAGCGCCCGCCCGCGGCGAGCGCGCAGGCCAGGCTCGCGCCGACCATGCCGCCACCGACGATCACGATGTCGTGACTGTCCGCGTTCATGCCCCTCCCGCCATCAGCTGTTCGATGTCTGGCACGGACTTCGGTGCGTCCGCCGTGAGCACCTTGCACGCGCTCTTCGTGACCACCACGTCGTCCTCGATGCGGATGCCGATGCCGCGCCACTTCTTCGCCACATCGCGATTGTCCGGCGCGATATAGATGCCCGGCTCCACGGTCAGCACCATGCCCGGCTCCAGCACGCGCCACTCGCCGCCGATCTTGTAGTCGCCGACGTCGTGCACGTCGAGCCCGAGCCAGTGCCCGGCGCGGTGCATATAGAAGGTGCGGTAGGCGGCAAGCTCGATCAGCTCGTTGGGCTCGCCGTCGAGCAGCCCCAGGTCGCGCAGGCCCTCGGTGATCACGCGCACCGTGACGTCGTGCGGATGGTTCCAGTGCTGGCCCGGCTTCACTTCGCGGATCGCGGCGAGCTGCGCCTCCAGCACCACCTCGTACAGCGCGCGCTGCGGCGCGCTGAAGCGCCCGTTCACCGGGAACGTGCGGGTGACGTCCGCGGCGTAGTGCTCGTACTCGCAGCCGGCGTCGATCAGCACCAGGTCGCCGGCGCGCAGCGCCGCGCTGTTCTCGACGTAATGCATGATGCAGCCGTTGGCGCCGCCGCCGACGATGCTGCTGTAGGCCGGCGAGCGCGCGCCGTGGTACATGAACTCGTGCAGCAGCTCGGCCTCGAGCTGGTACTCGAACATGCCGGGCCTGCAGGCGCGCATCGCGCGCAGGTGCGCCGCCGCCGAGATCGCGCCGGCGCGCTGCATCACGCGCAGCTCCTCGGCGCTCTTGTACAGGCGCAGCTCGTGCAGGAAGTGATCGAGGTCGAGGAACTCGCCCGGCGGATGCGCGCCCGTGCGCGCCTTGGCGCGGATCTTGTTGATCCAGCTCATCAGCTGGTGGTCGAACTCCGGCTGCTTGCCCATCGCGTAGTAGAGCCGCTCGCGGCCCTCGATCAGCCCCGGCAGGATGTCGTCGAGATCGCCGATCGGGAAGGCGTCATCGGCGCCGTAGAGCTCGCAGGCGCCCTCGGGGCCGGCGCGCAGGCCGTCCCAGTTCTCGCGCTCGCGGTCACGCTCGCGGCAGAACAGCAGGAACTCGCCGTGGCGGCGTCCGGGCGCGAGCACCAGCACCGACTCCGGCTCGTCGAAGCCGCAGAGATAATGGAAATCGCTGTCCTGGCGGAAGGGGAAGCTCGAGTCGCGGTTGCGGATGAGCTGGCGCGCCGAGGGCACGATCGCGATGCTGCCCTCGCCCATCAGGGCCATCAACTCGCGGCGCCGCCGCGCGTAGTCGCGCGGCCCGATGCGCGGATGCGGCTGCGCCGATGCCATGCGCGCGAGGCTCAGTGCAACACTGCGTCGGCGCCGGGGTGGCGCTCCGCATACAGGTTGAGCGCCGCGATGCGCACGAATTCGAGTATCTGCATGTAGTCTTCTTCGTCGTCTTCGTCCTCGCCCATCCCGGAGGGATCGAGCCCGCCGGCAATCGCGGTGAGGTCCTCGAGCAGCTCGCCCGCCTCGTCGGACATCTGTTCGCGCTCCGCATCGCGCGCGGCCGCCGCATAGGCGAGCACGAAGGCGTCGCACCAGTCCGCCAGCGCCTGCACGCGATCGGCGAGCGGCTCGCCCGCGTCGGGCAGCATCGGCTCGAAGGTGTATTCGGGATCCGCGAGCGCGGCCTCCGTGAGCGACAGCATCTGCCGCAGCTCGGGCTCCCAGGCACCGATCGGCGCGTCGCCGAGCGCGGCCTCGAGCACCGGCTCCCAGACCCCCCCGTCGGCGCCACCGCCGCACAATCCGCCGACCATTGCGCCGTGCAGCCGCGCGCCCGACAGGCCGTCCCCGATATCGGCCGCAAGCGCGGCGATGCTCTCAGAATCGAAATCCATACACGCTTTCCGGGGCGACGATGATGATCGGGGGCCGTGGCGCGGCGGCTCGAATTGACCGTCGTCGAAGGCGTCACTATAGTACCGGAAGCTCGCGATGCGATGAAGGCATCCAATGGAAGGCCAGCAATTGAAAGCCCTCGAACAACGCGTCGATGACCTGATACGCCTCTGCGCGAGGATGGACCAGGAGATCAGGACATTGAAGGCCGCGGAGCGCATGCTGCGCGACGAACGCGCGCAGCTGCTGCGCAAGAACGAGGACGCGCGCTCCAAGGTCGAGGCAATGATCGTGCGGCTGCGCTCGCTGGAGCAGGAGTCATGAGCGCAGAGCTGCAGACCGTGCGCGTGCACATTCTCGACAAGGACTACCAGGTTGCCTGTCCCGCGGAACAGCGCGATGCGCTGGTCGAGTCCGCGCGCTATCTCGACCAGCAGATGCGCGCGATCCGCCAGAGCGGCAAGGTGATCGGCCTGGAACGCATCGCGGTGATGGCCGCGCTCAACATCACGCACGAACTGATCCAGCGCGGCGAGCAGTCCGACAAGGGCAGCCAGGACGTCCACGACAGGGTGCGCCGCCTGACCGCCCGTATCGACGACACGCTCAGCAATTACCGCCAGATCGAAATGTAGATTTTCCCGCGTCCGGGCCCCGGCGCGCGCTGATATACTGCGTGCCGATTCCCTGGACTATTCGCCAGCCCGTTAGTCCTCGAGCCGATAAGCACTTGCCTGGGGGTCTCTCCGCCGACGCTGTGTGCATGTCCGCCTGCCGGAAAGCCTGATGCGTCACTGAGGCCACCGCCTTGAACCGCTGGGTTCAAGGGCGACATGGGCAGCGGTAGCGCCGGGGAATCCCTCTTCTTCACGTCGATCGCCCGCGCAACTGCCGGAGGCCATGCATGCCCGCACGCAGCACGCTGCGGCGCCAGTGCCGCGATGGCGCGCGCCGCGCTCGGCGCGGCCCGGCGCGAGCGCGCCTCGCAGGCGATCTGCCGGCACCTCGGCGAATCCACGCTATTGCGCGCCGCGCAGCGCATCGCGCTGTACTGGCCGGTGGGCGACGAGGTCGACCTGCGCCCGCTGCTCGCGGACGATCGTTGCGCGCACAAGCAGTTCTGCCTGCCGGTGATGCAGCCCGACAAGCGGCTGCGCTTCGCGCGCTACCGCGCCGGCGACGCGCTGCGCACGAACTGGTATGGCATCCCGGAACCGGTGCACGCGGCGGCGCAGGAAATCGCCGCCGCCGACATCGAACTGGTGTGCGTGCCGCTGCTCGGCTTCGATCGCGCGGGCAACCGGCTCGGGCAGGGCGGCGGCTTCTACGACCGCAGCTTCGACTTCCTGCTGCAGCGCGAGGCTGCTGCGCCGGTGCTGGTCGGCACCGGCTTCGCCTGCCAGGAACTGCCGGCGCTCGCGCGCGAAGCGTGGGACGTGCCGCTCGCGGCCATCGTCACCGAGGACGGCCTGATCGACTGCCGCGCGCGCTGACTTCAGCGCAGGAACGAACGATAGACCGGGTTGTCGGTCTCGTCCCAGTAGCTGTAGACGCGGTGCCGGCGCGTCATCTCGGCGAAGAATTCCGCCAGCGCGCCGCGATCGCCCTGCGGCACCTGGAAACCCACCAGCACGCGCGCGTAGGCCGCGCCGTGGTTGCGGTAATGGAACAGCGAGATGTTCCAGTCGTGTTCCATGCGGTTCAGGAAGTTCAGCAGGGCACCGGGACGCTCCGGGAACTCGAAGCGGTAGACGATCTCCGCGTCGCCGATCGAGGGCGCGCGGCCGCCGACCATGTAGCGCACGTGCAGCTTCGCCATCTCGTTGTCGGTGAGGTCCATCACCTCGTAGTCCTTGGCGCGCAGCTCCGCGAGCAGCGACTCGCGGTCGTTGCGCTCCGGGGATACCTGCACGCCGACGAAGATCTGCGCCGCGCCCGCGTCGGAATAGCGGTAGTTGAACTCGGTGATCGAACGGCCGCGCCCGATGGCGTTGCAGAACGCGCGGAAGCTGCCGGGCTTTTCCGGGATGGTGACGTTCAGCACCGCCTCGCGCTTCTCGCCGATCTCGGTGCGCTCGGAGATGTGGCGCAGGCGGTCGAAGTTGATGTTCGCGCCGCTGTCGATCGCGACCAGCGTCTGGCCCTGCACGCCGGTGCGCTCGCACGTACTTCTTCAGACCCGCGAGCGCCAGCGCGCCGGCGGGCTCGGCGATCGAGCGCGTGTCGTCGAAGATGTCCTTGATCGCCGCGCAGATCTCGTCGGTGTTCGCGGTGATCACCTCGTCGACGGTCTGGCGGATGATGCGGAAGGTTTCCTTGCCGATCTGCGCCACCGCGACCCCGTCGGCGAAGATGCCCACCTGCGACAGCACCACGCGCCGCTTCGCCTTCAGCGCCGCGTCCAGGCAGGCCGCGTCCTCGGGCTCGACGCCGATCACGCGCACCGAGGGGCGCACGTACTTGATGTAGGCCGCGACGCCCGCGAGCAGCCCGCCGCCGCCGACCGGCACGAACACCGCGTCGATGGGCCCCGAGAGCTGGCGCAGGATCTCCATGCCGATCGTGCCCTGGCCCGCGATCACCTCGGGGTCGTCGTAGGGGTGCACGAAGGTCAGCCCCTTCTGTTCCGCGAGCTCGTAGGCATGCCTGGACGCCTCGTCGAAGGTGTCGCCGTGCAGCACCACGCGCGCACCGCGCCGGCGCACCGCCATCACCTTGATGTCGGGCGTGGTGCGCGGCATCACGATCAGCGCCTTGATCTGCAGGCGCTGCGCCGAGAGCGCGACACCCTGCGCGTGGTTGCCCGCCGAGGCCGTGATCACGCCGCGCTCGCGCTCGGCCGCGCTGAGCCCCACGATCTTGTTGTAGGCGCCGCGCAGCTTGAACGAGAACACCGACTGCAGGTCTTCGCGCTTGAGCAGGATGCGGTTGCCGAAGCGCGCCGACAGCTGCGGGGCCTCGTCGATGGGGCTTTCGATGGCGACGTCGTAGACGCGCGCGTCGAGGATGCGCTTGATGTAGGACTTCGGCATGGCGCGGACAGTGTCCCGGAAAATTGGCGAGAACCCATGGTAATGAGCGGGCCGGCGCCGCGCCAGCCAAAGCCCCGCCACTATGACGGCTCGCGCTGTACCTCGCCCGGCGCGATCACTTAAGCTTGCCGCCCCACGGCAAGCTTTGGTTGCGCCAGCGATGAAAAGCCAGGACGAACTGAAACAGGCGGCAGCCGAGGCGGCGTTCGCGTACGTGCGCGCGCGCCTCGACGAGCGCAGCGTGATCGGCATCGGCACCGGGTCGACGGCGAACCGCTTCATCGACCTGCTCGCGGGCGTGCGCGCGCAGGTCTCGGCCACCGTCGCGAGCTCGGAGGCCTCGGCCACGCGGCTGCGCAGTCACGGCCTGCCGGTGTTCGACCTCAACGTGGTCGACGGCATCGACATCTACGTCGACGGCGCCGACGAGGCCAATGCCGCGCTGCAGCTGATCAAGGGCGGGGGCGCGGCGCTCACGCGCGAGAAGATCGTCGCGGCGGTGGCGCGCGAGTTCGTCTGCATCGCCGACGAGAGCAAGTTCGTAGCGGTGCTGGGCGGCTTCCCGCTGCCGGTCGAGGTGATCCCGATGGCACGCAGCCACGTGGCGCGCGAACTGCTGAAGCTGGGCGGCAACCCGGTCTACCGCCAGGGCGTGACCACCGACAACGGCAACATCATCCTCGACGTCTACGATTTCGCGCTGCCCGAGCCCCTGAAGACGGAGGCGGCGATCAACAACATCGTGGGCGTGGTCAGCAACGGCATCTTCGCGCACCGCCCCGCCGACCTGCTGCTGCTGGCGGGCGCGAACGGGGTGCGGGAGCTGCGCGCGTGATCGTGGGCCTGTGTAGGTCGGGATTCATCCCGACGTTCGGCACGCCGAACCCGCCATGCCCGGTGCACATGTCGGCATAAATGCCGACCCACATTACACGATCTCCGCGTGCACCAGCACCAGGCCCTTCAGCTCGGCCGTGATGCGGTCGCCGGCCACCAGCGGGCCCACGCCCGCGGGGGTGCCGGTCAGCACCACGTCTCCGGGCCACAGGCCGAACTGGTGGCTCGCGTAGCACAGCAGCTCGATGATCGGCGTCAGCATCTGCGCGCTGCTGCCGTGCTGGCGCCGGCGCCCGTTCACCACCAGCCGCGTCTCCAGCGCCGCCAGGTCCAGCGCCGGATCGAGCGGCACGAAGGGCGACAGCGGGCAGGCGCCGTCGAAGCCCTTGGCGATTTCCCACGGATGGGCCTTGGCCTTCAGCGCATCCTGCAGCTCGCGCAGCGTGAGATCGATCGCCAGCCCGAGACCGGCGATCGCGGCCCAGGCTTGCTCGGGCGTTGCCGCGCGCAGTTCGCGGCCTATCAATAGCGCGATCTCGAGCTCGTGGTGCACCGCGCCGCGCCCGGCCGGAATGCGGATCTGCGGCGCCATGTCGACCACCGCCGAGGGCGGCTTGATGAACAGCAGCGGCACCTCGGGCAGCGCATTGCCGAGCTCGGCGGCGTGCGCGGCGTAGTTGCGCCCGACGCAGACCACCTTGCCCACCGGCAGGCCGATGCGCTCGCCGGAAACCCGGGCGTGGCAGTAACCGCCGCTGCCGATCATCGGTCGCGCCAGCTGCGGGTCGGCCGTGAACAGCTGGCGCCGGCGCTGGTGGTGCTTGCGGTCGATGAACTGCGCGAAGCGCGAGGCGAAACGCGCCCGCGCCGCATCCGAGCGCTGCTGCAGCGCGATGAGCATGCGCTCGATCAGCGCGAGGTACGCGGCATCCGGCGCGCCGGAATCCACGATCCGGGCACGCAGATCACACAGCATCGCGGCGTGCGTGTGGAAGTCCTGGTAGTCGCCGAGCACGTTCTGCAGCTTGCGCAGGCGTCGCGCCATGTTCGGCAATTCGGCGGCATCGAAAGCGCCCGCATACATCTCCAGCTGGTAGCGCAGGCGTTTGCAGCGCTTGCGCAGTTCGTGCAGGTGCTCGGGAGGAGAGGTTTCGTCGATGGACTTGCCGAGCCTGCGCACGCGGCGGTAGCTGCGCCACAACGCCGCCCCGGCCGTGGGCAGCTCGGGCCATCCGGTTGCGGCGACCGGGAGCGCGCCCAGCGCCTGCAACCGCGTGACCAGCGCGTGGGCGCGCCGGCTGCGCAGCGAGCCCAGCAACTGGCGCCGCGCGCTGCCGCGCAGGCGCCCCAGATCGGCGCGCAGGCGGCGCAGCGCGAGCGTATCGGCCTCGCCGTCCGGCCCCAGGTATTCCGTCAGCCGGTGCTGGAACACGTCGAGATCGCGCAGCCCGCTGCCGCGGCCCGCGAGCCAGCGGCACTCGGCGACCAGCTCGGCGGCGTCCGCCAGCGGCAAGGCTCCGCGCAGCGCCATGAGCCCCGTGCGAATGCGCCGCAACTCGACGCGAAACTGGTGCAGCGCCTCGATGTCGGCGTCGTGCTCGACCCGCGGCAGCAGGGACTGCAGCCGGTGGGCGCCGGCGCTGAGATACGCGGCGACGGTGCGGCGTTCGCGTTCGAGGACGGGGTGCAACATGGGCTGACCGGGTTGCGCTGGGGCGACGATGGTAGCAGAACCCACGGTGCGATCGTGAGCACCGGTGACCCCGGGTCGACTGTCACCGGACACTTGTCCGGCTGAAGCCGGACCCACAACGCTAGCCGTTCTTCGGGTAATCGAAATCCCAGCTCCGGGGCTGCGCTGTGGCGATGCCAGCCCAGTCGCGCACCTCGTAGTCCAGGCACAGCACGCCGCAGGTGGGCACGTTGTCGATGCGCGCCTCGGGACACAGTTGCGCGACCAGCGCGGTGATCTCGGGGTTGTGACCGACCATCATCACCGTGTCGACGCCCGCCGGCAGCGCGCCGATCTGCGCCAGCCACACGCGCGGGCTGGCCTCGTACAGCTCGTCGACGATCCCGATGTCCGCCTTCGCGTAGCCGAAGACCTCGGCCATCAGCTTCGCGGTGGCGTGCGCGCGGCGTGCCCCGCTCGCGACGATCAGCTGCGGACGCAGCCCGCGCGCCTTCAGTCGCGCGGCCATCTCGGGGGCGTTGCGCTCGCCGCGCGCGTTCAGCGGGCGATCGAAATCGCGCTGGCCCGGGTCGGCCCAGCTCGACTTGGCGTGACGGACGATGATCAGATGCTTCATGGGAACACCCCGCAACCGGCTGCCGGACTGACTTGGCGATTATCGCCGCGCCGCGCCTTGCTTTACAGCCGCGGGCAATGCCGCTATCAATGGCCGATGCTGCGCTTCATCCTCGGACGCCTCTGCTACGGACTGCTCACCGTCTGGTTCATCGCGACCGCGACCTTCGCCGGCATGCACGCCGTGCCCGGCGATCCGCTGCTCGATGCGCGCGCCGTGCCGCCCGAGATCCGCCGCAACCTCGAGGCGCGCTACGGCCTCGACCAGCCGCTGGCGCTGCAGTACCTGCGCTACCTCGGCAACATGGCGCGCGGTGACTTCGGCGTCTCGTTCACGCAGCAGAACCGCGAGGTGAACGACATCATCCGCGAGCATTTCCCGGTCTCGGCGCTGCTGGGCGTGCTGGCCATCGGCTTCGCGGCGCTGGGCGGCGTGTTCTGGGGCGTGATCACGGCGCGCACCGCCGGGCGCTGGCCCGACGCGCTCGTGATGTTCCTGGTGGTGCTGTGCATCTCGGTGCCGGGCTTCGTGCTCGCCGCGCTGGCGCAGCTCGGGGTGCTGCGCCTGAACGCCTGGGCCGGCGTGTCGCTGCTGCCGGTGGCCGGCTGGGGCAGCGTTGCGCACATGCTGGTGCCGGCACTGGTGCTGGGGCTCGGCACCATGGCCTTCCTCACGCGGCTGATGCGCACCTCGATGCTCGAGGTGCGCGGCGCCGACTACGTGCGCACCGCGCGTGCCAAGGGCCTGTCGCCGGCGCGCATCCTGCTGCGCCACCAGCTGCCGAACGCCATCCTGCCGGTGATCACGGTGCTGGGCCCCGCGGTCGCGACCATCGCCACCGGCGGCTTCGTGGTGGAACTGGTGTTCGCGATCCCCGGCCTCGGGCGCTATTTCGTGCAGGCGGTGCAGCAGCTCGACTACACCGTGATCATGGGCACCACGGTGTTCTATGGCGCCTTCCTGGTGTTCATGGTGATCCTCGTGGACATCGCCTACGGGCTGGTGGACCCGCGCATTCGCGTGGCGCAGGCCCGCTGATGCGCCCCACCCCGCGCCGGCTCCGCGCGCGATGAGCGGCCACGTCCCGCTGGCCGGGGATTTCCTGCCGCTCGCCTTGCAGCCGGCGCAGAGCGCCGCGGCACAGGCATCGCCTTCTTACTGGCAGCACGCCTGGGCGCGCCTGCGTGCCGACCGCCGCGCGATGGGCTCGCTCGCCGTGATCGCGACGCTGATCTTTGGCGCGCTCGCCGGGCCGTGGCTGTGGCGCGTGGACCCGACGCTGCAGCGTCTCGACGAGGCCTCGCGCCCGCCCGGCCTGGGGCGCAGCGCGCTGCTGGTCGCGGATCCGCAGCCCGCGGCGGCGGCGCCCTGCGCGCCCGCGCCCGGAACACCGCTCGGGCTTGGGGTCTGCGACACGCCGCATACCGCGGCGGTACGCCTCGCGTGGCAGCCGGTCGCGGGCGCCGATGCCTACGCGGTGTACCGCCACGAGCTCGCGCCGCGCGACCGCGACGACCTCGGCGTGCCGCTCGGCGAGGTCGCGGCGCCGGCCTTCGAGGACCGGCTCGGGCTCGAGGCACGCCGCTACCATTACTCCGTGGTGCCGCTGCGCGCGGGCGGCGAGGCGGGCGACGCCGCCACCGTCCGCGTCGAGCCGCGACAGGCGATCGCGTGGTCGGCGGCGCAGCGGCGCGGGCTGCTGCCGGCGGGCGCCGGGCACGAGCGCATCGGCACCGAGGTACGGCTGCCCGCGCACCCGCTCGGCAGCGATTACCTGGGGCGCGACATCCTCGCGCGCATCATCCACGGCGCGCGCACCTCGCTGTTCATCGGCATCGTGGCGCCGCTGCTGTTCGTGCTGGCGGGCCTGCTCTACGGCGGGCTGGCGGGCTACCTCGGCGGGCGCATCGACAACGCGATGATGCGGCTGGCGGATTTCGTGGTCGCGCTGCCCTTCCTGCTGTTCATGATCCTGTTCAAGGTGGCCTTCGGCATCCGTCCCGGCGAGAGCGGCGTGATGCCGATGCTGCTCGCGATGGTGCTGCTCGGCTGGCCCGCCTCGGCGCGGCTGGTGCGCGGGCAGGTGCTGGCGATCCGCAACGAGCCCTACGTGCAGGCCGCGCGCCTGATGGGCGCCGGCACGCCCTACCTGGTCCTGCGCCACATGGTACCGAACGTGCTGGGCGTGCTGCTGGTGACGCTGTCCTTCGCGATCCCGGGCGCGATCTTCACCGAGGCCTTCCTGTCGTTCATCGGCCTCGGCGTGGTGCCGCCGACGCCGTCCTGGGGCTCGCTGTGCAACGACGGCATCCGCAGCATGCTGGCGCATCCGCACGAGCTGGCGGTGCCGGCCGTCTTCATCAGCATCACGGTGCTGGCCTTCAACCTGCTCGGCGACGGGCTGCGCGATGCGCTCGACACGCGCGCGGAGCCGCGATGAGCGCGCCCGCGCTGCCGGTGCTGGCAGTCGAGGCGCTGGAGGTGGAATTCGCCACGCGCGAGGGCACGGTGCGCGCGGTGCGCGGCGCGAGCTACGCGGTCGCAAGCGGACGCACGCTCGCCGTGGTGGGCGAGTCGGGCTGCGGCAAGTCGGTGACGCTGCAGGCGGTGACGGGCCTGATCGACTCACCGCCCGGACGCATCACGGCAGGCTCGGCACGCCTGCTCGGGCGCGAGCTGCTCGGGCTGCCGGCGCGCGAGCTCGATCGTCTGCGCGGCGCCACCGTCGGCATGATCTTCCAGGACCCGATGAGCGCGCTGAACCCGCTGATGCGCGTCGGCGAGCAGATCGCCGAGCCGCTGGTCGCGCACCGCGGCATGAACCGGCGCGCGGCGCTCGCGCGCGCCGTGGAGCTGCTGGAGCGCACGCGCATCCCGGCGGCGCGCGAGCGCGCGCGCCAGTACCCCTTCGAGTTCTCGGGCGGCATGCTGCAGCGCGTGATGATCGCGACCGCGCTCGCCTGCAAGCCCGCGCTGCTGATCGCCGACGAGCCGACCACGGCGCTGGACGTCACGGTGCAGGACCAGGTGCTCGGGCTGATGCAGGAGATCCAGCGCGAGGACGGCATGGCCATCGTGCTGGTCACGCACGACCTCGGCGTGGTCGCGCGCATGGCCGACGACGTGGCCGTGATGTACGCCGGGCAGGTGGTGGAGCACGGCCCGGTGGACGACATCTTCTACCGCCACGCCCATCCCTACACCGCCGGGCTGCTGCAGGCGCTGCCGGGCGCGGCGCGCGCGCGGGGGCAGCGCCTGCTGCCGATTGCCGGCAGCCCGCCCGACCTGCGCGCGCCGCCGGCGGGTTGCGCCTACGCCGCGCGCTGCCCGCGCGCGATGCGGATCTGCGCCCGGCTCGAGCCGCCCGAATTCGCGCTCGCAGCCGGTCACGGCGCGCGCTGCTGGCTGCACCACCCCGACGCCGCGGGCGGCGCGGGCGCCGGGAGCGGGGTCGCGCGATGACGCCGCTGGTCGAGATCCGCGCGCTGCACACCCATTTCCGCACCGCGCGCGGGCAGACCGTGCGCGCGGTCGACGGCGTCTCGCTCGCGATCGCGCGCGACACCGTCACCGGGCTGGTCGGCGAGAGCGGCTCGGGCAAGTCCACGCTGGGCAAGACCCTGGCCGGGCTGCTCGCGCCCGACTCGGGCGAGATCCTCTACGCCGGCCGGCCGCTGCCGCGGCGCCACCGCCCCGCCGATTTCCGCCGCCAGGCGCGCGCGATCCAGATGATCTTCCAGGATCCCTACGCCTCGCTGAACCCGCGCATGACGGTGGGCGAGATCCTGTGCGAGCCGCTGCGCCTGCAGGGCGGCGGCGCGCGGCGCGAACACCGGGCACTCGCGGCGCACTGGCTGGAGCGGGTCGGGCTCGCCGCCGGCCACCTGGGGCGCTACCCGCACGAATTCTCCGGCGGCCAGCGCCAGCGCATCGGCATCGCGCGCGCGCTGATCCTGGAGCCGGAGTTCGTGGTCTGCGACGAGCCGATCTCGGCGCTCGACGTCTCGGTGCAGGCGCAGATCGTGAACCTGCTGGAGGAGTTGCGCGCCAGCCTCGGGCTGACGCTGCTGTTCATCGCGCACGACCTGTCCATGGTGCGCCACGTGTCGCAGCGCATCGCGGTGATGTACCTCGGCCGGCTGGTCGAGGAAGGCCCGGCGGAGGCGCTCTGGTCGGCGCCGCTGCACCCGTATACCCAGCTGCTGGTGGCGTCGAACCCGGAGCCCGATCCGCGCGCCGCGCGCGAGCGCGCGCACGTCCCGGCCACCGGCGAGCCGCCCTCGCCCCTCGACGCCTTGCCCGGGTGCCGCTTCGCCACCCGCTGCCCGCTCGCCACCGGGCGCTGCCACGTCGAAGCGCCGCTGCTGCGCCCCGTTGCCGAGGGCCGTCTGGCCGCCTGCCACCTGATCGGCTGAGGGCGCACGGCGGTATACCCCCTTGGGGATATGGGCCGCTTTTTGCGGCACAAATCCTCCCGGAGGGGGGGAATGCCTGTGCTAACCTCCAGTGAGGCCGTCGCAGAAGCGGCCACTCGCCACCCACGGATCACGTAGCCGCCCGGCAGAGGCGCCACCGTGCCGGCAGCAAGGAAATCGCGGCCGCGCCGGTTGTTGCGCGACACCCGAAACCCCACAGCCGAAGGATGAGCAGGATCATCGACACCAGGGACTGCATGGCCAAACCGCCCGGCGAGCTGCTGGAGACATTGATCAGCAGCCAGCGCAACGCATTGGTGCGCTTCCTGAGCCGCAAGCTGGGCAGCATCGACGACGCCCAGGAAATCGCCCAGGACGCCTTCCTGCGACTGCACCGGCTCGAGCATGCCGACGATCTCGACAACGCCCGCGCCTACCTGTTCCAGGTCGCCTCGAACATGGCCATCGACCAGCTGCGCCGGCGCAGGTTGCACGCGCGCTACCTCGAGGACGAGGGCGCTCGGCAGCAAGACGACACCGGGCAGCAGGATCATGGCACGCCGGAGGAGCTGGTGGCCGCGCGCCAGCAGCTCGGGCTGGTCTACCGCGCCATCGAGAGCCTGCCGCTGCGCTGTCGCCAGGCACTGATGCTGCATCGCGTGCGCGGCCTGTCCTACGCCGAGATCGCCCGGGAGATGGGGGTGTCGGTCAGCAGCGTGGAGAAATACATCCTCGAAGCGCTCAAGCACTGCCGCGAACACCTGATCCCCTGATTGCGCCCGGCGCTGTTGCGCTCGTCCATCCGCGCTGCACCCCACCGAATGTGCGTATTTCCCCCGCGAGCGGTGGAGGTATTGCCGCCGTCGTTCGTCTAAGACCAGGAACGCACCCGCCAGGCGCGGGACGCATAAAAGCAATCGAAGCCGCCGGCAGTCCGGCACGCGATTATCCGGCCGCATCCGGAACGGAACCCGACGTGAGCAGCTTGACGCCAGAACAGCATCGTGCGCTCGACCAGGCCGCCGCCTGGATCGCGCGGCTGCGCGCGGACGACGTCAGCGCCGCCGACCGCGAGGAGTTCGCCTGCTGGCTGAGCGAGGACGCCGGCAACGCCGCTGCCTTCGACCGCATGCTGGAGATGTGGAAGGATCTCGGCGTGCTGCGCGCGCTGGCGCCGGAGATTTCTTGCGCCGTCCCGACGCGACGCTAGCAGTTCCCGCCCTCACTCGCGGCGTTGGTCACCGTGCCGGGCAGCGACCGGTTCGAGAATCCCGGGACGCCATCGCCAGCGCGTTTTGCTATCGTTCGATCCTTGGCGACCAGCTCGCGCCGCAGTGAGTCCGGGTCGCGTTGTCGAGGGAAACAGATGCCCGGGAACGGCCCACACGATCTGCCAGCACACGACCTGTGCGGCCGCGCCCTCGGCGTGGAACCGTGCCCACTGGCTGGCCGGCTGCCGTGCCTGCTGCGTGAGCGAGCGCTGGCAGGTCGCTCATGAGCGCCGCCGGACTCCTCGACGCGGCGCGGCAGTTCCAGCGCCAGAACCGCCCGGCGGACGCCGAGCAGGCCTGCCGCGCGCTGCTCGCCGCGGAGCCCGCGCACCGCGAGGCCCTGGAACTGCTCACCTGGGCGCTGGTGCAGCGCGGCGAGCTGCACGGCGCGCTGGGTGCGCTGGAGGCGCTGACCCGCGCCTGGCCCGCCGACCCGCGCTACCTCACCAAGCAGGCCGAGCTCGCGCTGCGCACCGGCGAGATCGCCCTCGCGCGAGCCGCCTACGAGCGACTGACAGTCATGCACCCGGGTGTGCCGCTGTTGCGCTACCTGCACGCGAAGGTGCTGACCGAGGCGAATGCACCGCGCGCGGCGCTCGCCGAGTACGCGCGCGCACTGGAGCTCGGGATCGACCAGGCCGAGGAAACCCTGGTGTGCATGGCCCATCTGCACAGCGCGCTGCATGAATCCGCGCAGGCCGAGGTGCTGCTGCAGCGCGCGATCGAACGCAAGCCCGACTACGTGCCCGCGCTCTTCAACCTGGCCACGCTGGTCGAGGAGCGCGGCGAACGGGCCGAGGCGCTCGCGCTCTACGAGCGCGTCATCGCGCTCGACCCGGGCTTCGAGCAGGTCTTTGCGCGCGTGGCGCACCTGCGCAGGTTCGAGCGCGCCGACGACCCGCTGATCGGGCGCATGCTGGCCGAGCTGGAGTCACCGGCGCTCTCGCCCGGGGCGCGCGAGAGCCTGCACTACGGCCTCGGCAAGGCCTACGACGACTGCGCCGGGTACGCGCAGGCGTTTCACCATTACCGCGCCGCGAACGCGCTGAGCAGCGCGCGCGTACCGCCCTATGACCCCGCGGCGCACGAGCGCTTCATCGACGCGATCATCGCGCAGTGCTCGCGCGCGTGGTTCGAGCGCGTCGCGCCGGTAGCGGACGCGAGTCCGGTGTTCATCTGCGGCATGTTCCGCTCCGGCACCACGCTGATCGAGCAGGTGCTGGGCTCGCACCCGGCGATCACCACGGGCGGCGAGCTGCCCTACTTCGCGCGCCGCGTCGGCGCCGACATCGTGCCCTACCCCGACGCCCTGGCCGGCGTTGCACCCGCGGTGCTGCAGGCGCTCGGCCGCGGCTACCTGGACTACCTTCACGAGGCCTTCCCGGGGGCGGCGCGCGTGACCGACAAGCGCCCCGACAACTTCCTGTATCTGGGGCTGATCAAGGCGCTGTTCCCGCGCGCGCGCATCGTCCATGCCAACCGCAACGTGCTCGACAATGCGCTCTCGGTCTGGTTCCAGAACCTCGATGCCCGCTTCAACTACGCCAACGAGCTGCGCCACATCGTGCATTACCACGCGCAGCTGCGGCGCCTGATGAGGCACTGGGGCACGCTGTTCGGCGCCGACATCCTCGAGGTGAACTACGATCGCTTCGTGGCCGACCAGCGCGCGCAGACCGAACGGCTGCTCGACTTCTGCGGCCTCGACTGGACCGACGCGGCGCTGGATTTCCACGCGCGCGCCAGCACGGTGCGCACCGCGAGCCTGTGGCAGGTGCGCCAGCCCCTGTACCAGCGCTCCTCGGGCCGCTGGCGCCACTACCGCGACGAGCTCGGCGAGCTCCTCGGCTACCTGCGCGAACTGGATCTCGCCGAGGCGGCCGGAGACCCGGCCTGAGCCCGCATCTCCCCTTCATTCACCAGGAACAGCCACCGATGCACGCACCCCGGCACCCCCTCCTGTCTTCCCTGTTGCTCGCGATGACCCTGCTCGGCGCCGATGCCGGCCACGCCGCCGAAGCGCCCGACGTGCGCGAGCTCATGAACCCGGAGGAATTCGGCGCCGCCGGCCTGGGCAAGCTCACGCCGGCCGAGCTCGAGGCCCTCAACCGCTGGCTGCTGCGCTACACGGCCGGGGAGGCCGCGGTGCTGCGCACCAGCAGCGACGCGGTGCGCGAGGAGGCGCGCAAGACCGAGGCCACCGTGATCCGCAGCCGCATCGCCGGCCCCTTCGAGGGCTGGAGCGGGCGCACGCTGTTTCGCCTGGAGAACGGCCAGGTCTGGCAGCAGCGCATGTCCGGGGTCTGGCGCCACCGCGCCGGGTCGCCCGAGGTGGAGATCCGCAAGAACCTGCTCGGCCTGTGGGAAATGCGCATGGTCGAAGGCGGGCGCCGGGTGGGCGTGACGCGCATCGAGTGATCGCGGCGACGGTAATTATTCACGTTCCTTTCGCGGCCGCCGATTGAGGATGTGTCACGGTCGTTCGTCTCAGGTCCTGTGAACGGCGTCCGGCCGGCGGTCGGGCCGTATCCAATTCCAATCGACGAGGAGACAACACATGTTCAAGAGATCACGTCTGGCGCTGTCCGTGGCGGCTGCCGTGGGAGCCATGGCATCGACCGGCAGCCTGCCGGCCCTTGCCCAGGACCCCGCTGCAGAGCAGATCGAAGAGGTCATCGTCACCGGTTCGCGCATCCGCCGCACCGACCTGACCAGCATGAGCCCCATTTCCGTGTTCGACCAGGCCGCGCTGGACCGCCAGGGCTCCACGACGCTGGAACGCTTCTTCGTCGGCCTGCCCTCGGTCAGCGGCGCGGACTTCGGCTCCAGCGTCAACAACGCCAACCCCGGCCATTCGACCGTGTCGCTGCGCGGCCTGGGCCCGACCCGCACGCTGGTGCTGCTGAACGGCAACCGCATGGCCTCGGCCGGCGTCGGCGGCTACGTGGACCTGAACCTGATCCCCTCCTCGCTGATCGAGCGCGTCGAGGTGCTGCGCGACGGCGCCTCCACCGTCTACGGCTCGGACGCGATCGCCGGCGTGGTCAACCTGATCACCAAGACCGACTTCGACGGCGTCGAGATCGAGGGCCAGTACGACGAGACCGGCGAGGGCGACGGCGAGCAGAAGCTGTTCGCGATCACCCTCGGCAAGAGCTTCGATCGCGGCAATATCGTGGTCAACGCGCAGTACCAGGAGCGCGACGAGATCTGGCAGGGCGAACGCGACTTCTCCGAGTGTGCCTTCCGCGAGCGCGGCAGCCTGGCCGCCGGCACGCGCGAGCGCTACTGCGGCGGCTCGGACACGGCCTACCCCGGGACGGCCTGGATCTCGGCCAACGAGTATGCCGAGGGCTTCGTGAAGGACGGCGGCGTGCCGCGGCTCTTCAACGCCGCCACCGACGCGTTCAACTTCGCGGCCGCCTCGTACATGGTGACGCCGCAGGACGTCTACAGCTTCTTCAGCTCGGGCAACTACGACCTGATCGAGGAGAGCCCCGTAGGGACGGTCAGCGCCTTCATGGAGACGCAGTTCTCCAACCGTGAATCGGCCCAGCTGCTGGCGCCGGAAGGCACCTTCTGGGGCCCGCTGGTGCCCACCTCGAACCCCGGCAACGTCTTCGGCGAGCCGGCCTACGCCTATCGCCGCCTGGTGGAAACCGGCGGGCGCCGCGCCGAGCAGGACGTCAACGTGTGGCGCGGGCTGTTCGGCCTGAAGGGCGAGCTGAACAACGGCTGGGGCTGGGACCTGTCGTACAACCGCTCCGAGTACCGCGACGATTCGGTCGACCTGTACCGCGGCAACGTGCCCAAGATGAACACGCTGATCGATCCCGAGCTGTGCGCGGACGACCCTGCGTGCCCGGGCGTCTGGGATCCCTTCGCCGTCAACACGCTGACGCCGGAAATGATCGCCTACGGCCTGTCGAACGCCCGCTTCACGGACGAATCGACGCTGCGCACGATCCAGTTCAACCTCACCGGCGACTTCGGCGGCCTCGAGCTGCCCGGCGGCAAGCCGCAGTGGGCCGCGGGTTACGAGACGCGCTCCGAGGAAGGCAGCCTGACCTACGACGACAACGTGCTGGCCGGCAATGTCTACAGCTACGCGGGCGCCAACACCGAGGCCGACTACGAGGTCGACGAGTTCTACGCGGAACTGAACCTGCCACTGGTCGCCGACCTGCCGTTCGCGCACGCGGTCACCGCGGAAATCTCGACCCGCTTGTCCGACTACGACTTCCTCGACGACGAGGAGGACGTGTGGAAGTACGCCCTGGAGTGGGCGCCGGTCGAGGACGTGCGGCTGCGCTACACCTACTCCGAGGGCTTCCGCGCGCCGAACATCGACGAGCAGGCCTCGCCGGAGGAGAACACCGCGGCCTCCTACACCGAGCCCTGCACGGAATGGGACTCCAACCCCGACCCGATAGTGCGCGCCAACTGCGCGGCCGACGGCCTGCGGCCGGGCTTCACGCTGTCCTCCGACCAGGCGCAGAGCCTGCAGGGCGGCAACGCGAACCTGGAGCCCGAGGAATCGGAATCCACCACCTTCGGCGTCGTGTGGACCCCGAGTTTCCTCGAGGACTTCTCCGCGACGGTGGACTGGTACAACATCGAGATCGAGGGCGCCATCGGCTCGCTGGGCGTCGACGACATCGTGACCGGCTGCTACACCAGCGCGAACTTCTCCTCGCCGCTGTGCTCGCTGATCCTCGGCCCGGCCGCGGTGGGCGAGAACCCGAACCCGAACTCGCCGCGGCGCAACGTGCTGGGCCTGGTGTCGGGGCCGGATATCCGCCTCGGCAACCTCTCGACCTTCGAGACCAAGGGCATCGACTTCTCGCTGAACTACGTGTTCAACGCGGTGTGGGACGGGGCGCTGAACCTCTCGCTGGACGGTACCTGGCTCGACTCCTACGAGTACACCTCGGGGCCGGGCATCGAGCCGACGGAGCTCTCGGGCTACTTCGGCACCGACCCCTACCAGGGCGACAACCCGGCGGCGTTCCCCGAGCTGAAGATGAACTTCGTGGCCGCGTACTCGCGCGACAACTGGGGCGGCAGCTACACCATCCGCTGGATGGACGAAGTGGAGGACGTGGCCAGCACCTGCGCCAACAGCCAGCTGTCCTGCGAGGCCGATGCGTACGACTACCACGACGTGCAGGGCTACTACGAGTGGAAGAACCTCACGTTCACCGCCGGCGTGCGCAACCTGTGGGACGAGGAGCCGCCCTACGTGTCGAACTACGGCGACATGAACACGCTGAACTTCAGCTACGACACCGCGGGCCGTTACTACTACACCCGCATCAGCGCCAAGTTCTGATCCGGCGTGATCGGGGGTTGCCGCGAGGCGACCCCGCATCCTTCAAGCCCCTCTCCGGAGGGGCTTTTTTGTGGGTCGCCATTCATGGCGACAGCAGCACACGCAAAGGCACGTCGGCATGAATGCCGACCCACGGCGCCGCCATCCTGCAATAATCCGCGCCTGGAACCGTCACGACCCGAAACCGATGCCCGACGCGCGCCGCACCTACACCGAAGCGCAGGCGCTGTTCCGCGCCAGGCGCTATGCCGAGTGTGCGCGCGCGCTGGAGCCGCTGTGCGCGGCCGGTGAGCCCGCGGGCGCGCTGTCGCTGGCCGCGATGGCGCTGTCGCTGGCGGGCGAGGCGGAGGCCGCGACGCGCTGCTTCGAGCGCCATCTCGCGCGCCGGCCCGCGGATGCCGCGACCTGGAACAACTTCGGCAACCACCTGCGCACGCGCGACGCCTCGCGCGCGATCGCCTGCTACGGCAAGGCCATCGCACTGAAGCCGGACTTCGGTGACGCGCGCTTCAACCTGGCACTGCTGCACAACGAGCGCCGCGAGCATCGCCTGGCGCTCGCGGCCCTGGCGCCCGGCGCGCACGGCGCCTGCACGCCGCGCGAGCACGCGCTGGCGGCTTCGCTGCACCTGCGCCTCCAGGAATGGGAGGCCGCGGAACCGCACCTGGAAGCCCAGCTCGCGCACGACCCCGCCGATGCCCGCTCGCGACTCAACCTTGCCGTTGCCCAGCGCAGGCGTGGCGACGCGAACGCGGCGCTGCAAACGCTGGCCGCCGCGGGCGATGCCGCGCCGCAGGGGCTGCGTTTCGAGCAGGCCTCGATCCTGCTGGAAACGGGCCGCACCGATGCCGCGCGCACGCTGTTCGAGGAAATCCTCGCGCAGAACCCCGCAGACATCGCGGCGCACGAGGCGCTCGACAAGATCCATTTCGAGACCGGGGAGCCGGCGCGGGTCGGGCAGAGCCTGGCGCAGGCCTTCGCGCGCAGCGGCGATCCGGCGCTCGCCACGGCGCTCGCGCTGCAGTACGAGCGCATCGGCGCGCGCGAGCGCGCACTCACGATCATCGAGCGCCTGCCACCGGCACAACGCAGCACCGAGGCGCGTCGCCTGCATGCGCGGCTGCTGGTTGCCGCCGGGCGCACGGCAGAGGGCGGGCGCGAACTCGCGGCATGCCTGGCGCAGCATCCCGGCGAACGCGGCGCGAGCCTGGATTACGCCCGGTTCCTGATGCTGGCAAACCGCGCGCCCGAGGCCGCGCAGCTGCTGGAGCGCGTGCTGGCGCAGCATCCCGATGACCAGCTGCTGCTGGCGAACCTGGGCACGGCCTGGAAACTCTGCGCCGATGCGCGCCACGCGGCGCTGTTCGATGTCGCGCGCCTGGTACGCGCCTACTCGCTGTTCGACTTCGGCCTGGACGCCGCCTTCTTCGCCGAGCTCGGCGCGCTGCTGCGCGGCATGCACCTCGCCACGCACCACCCGCTGGACCAGTCGCTGCGCGGCGGCACGCAGACCGTGGGCAACCTGCTCGTGCGTCGCGAAGCGCCCATCGTGCGACTGCGCCGCGCGATCGAGGCCGTGCTCGCGGACTATCTCGCGCAACTCGCGCCCGATGCGCGGCATCCCTTCCTGCGTCGCCGTCCCGGGCGTTGGCGTTTTGCCGGTTCCTGGTCGGTGCTGCTGCAGCGCGAAGGCTTCCACGTGCCGCACACCCACGGCCAGGGCTGGCTCAGCTCGGCGTTGTACGTCGCGCTGCCCGCAGGGCTGCAGGGCAGGGAAGGCTGGCTGGAGTTCGGCCGCAGCGACCTGCAGCTGCCGCGCGAGCTGGATCCGCCCGAGCTCGCGCTGGAGCCTCGAGTCGGCCGGCTGGTGCTGTTCCCCTCGTACCTGTGGCATGGCACGGTGGCGTTCGCCGCGCCGGGCGAGCGGCTGACCGTCGCCTTCGATGTGAGCCCCGCGGGCTGAACCCTAGAGCAGGGCCTCGTCGCTGCGGCTGCGTTCGGCGATGCGCTCGCCGCCGACGCGAAAGTCGCCGATGCGCTCGACCAGCCGCGTGCACGCCAGGCGCTCGGCCTCGCTGAGCCAGGGATTCCAGGTATCCATCAGCAGGATCACGCGCAGCTCGCCGCTGCGGTTCCACGCCTCGTGCTCGAAGGTGTCGTCGAAGACCATCACCTTGCCCTCGCGCCACGCGTGCGGCGCCTCACCGAGCACGTGCAGCGCGCAGTCGGGCGGCACCACCAGCGGCAGGTGCGCGACCACGCGCGCGTTGGTCACGCCGCGATGCGGCAGGATGTGCGCCCCGGGACGCAGCAGCGAGAACAGGATTTCCGGGCCGTGGTCGCGGATCGCGACGCGCGGCAGCCGCTCCAGCGCCGCCGTGGTGACGGGGCAGCGCGCGCAATTTGCGTCGAAGCGCTCGCCGTGGCGGTAGAAGAACAGCGCGTCCCAGCTGCCCTCGTCCGCTGCACCCGCGACCAGCTGGCTCAGCTGCTCGCGGTCGTGAAAGGGCTGCAGGCCCTCGCGCGCCGCCACCGCGGCCAGCATCTCGTCGCGGATGGCCGCGGTGCACGCTTCCAGCTCCCCGATCCACGGGAACAGATCGAGCGGCAGGAAGGAGGCGGTCGGCAGGCCGGGCACGTAGAGGAAACCGGGTTTCTGCCGCGGGTCGGGATAGTCCGGCACGTCCTGCCGCAGGTAGACCCGCAGCGCCGCGCGGATGCGGCGCATCTCGTCCTCGCCGAAGGTCTCCACCAGCGGCGCCAGCACCTGCTGCAGCAGCCGCGGGCGCTCGATGTCGACGAAATCCATCGCGTGCACCACGCGCGGGCGCAGCGCGGGCGACGTGGTGTCGTTGTTGCGCCAGGCGCCCTTGGCCTGCGCGTCGATGATCGCGCGCCAGTAGGCCATGGCAGCGCCGGTACGGTCGCCGCAGGCCTCGAGCACCTCGCCGATGCACAGCGCCGCGGTGTGGTTGCGCGCGTCACGGTGCAGCGCCTCGGCGAAGGCCGCGCGCGCGGCCGGCAGGTCCGCCGCCGCCTGGCAGGCCACGCCGAGATTGAGCCAGTGCGCCGACACGCCAGGTTCGAGCGTCGTGACCTGGCGACTGAAGTCCGCGGCGCGATCGGGCGCGCCCGCACGGAAGGCGCGCATCGCGAGGTAGCGCAGGCTCTCGATGCGCGCAGCGACCGGACCCTGTGCCAGCAGCTGGGCGTAGAGCGCGTCGGCGCGCGCAAAATCCTGGCGCGCCACGCATTGGCGCGCCTGCTCGATCAACGGCGCAACAGCGCCGCCGGCGTCGCTCACGGCGCGCGCTCCAGCCATTGATCGTCATTCATCGCCGAATCCCTCCTGCCAGTCGCCGGGCAGCCCCATTATGTCGGCAATGTCCGGGGGCGAGAAGGTTCGGCCGTAGGTTCGGCTTTAGCCGAACAGATGTCCGCATGAATGCGGACCTACGGGAGCAGCAATTGCATCTTGGAGTGGTAATTGCGTTTCAGCGATTCGTCGGCGGCGACGGCCTCGGCCTTCTCCAGGTCGGCACGCGCGCGCCGGGTGTCGCCGCGCTGCAGGTGAACCATGCCACGCAGGAAGAGGAAGGAATCTTCCTCGGGCTTGCGGCGGATCGCGAAATCGAGGTCTTCCAGCGCCTTGTCGTAGTCGCGGGCGAAGAACGCGGTACGCGCCTGCTGGTAGCGGTAGTACGGGTTGTTGTCGCGGTGTCGCCGCGCGAGTTCGCGGTAGTGCGTGGCGCGCGCGCTGTCGCCGCGGCGCTCGTAGAGGCGCGCGAGGTTGCTGATCGCGACCATGTCGGCGCCGTCCTGGCGCAGCGCCTCCAGGTAACTCGCCTCGGCATGCGCCAGCGCGCCCGCGCGCAGGTACACGGTGCCGAGGTTGGTCCACAGCGGCGAGAAGGAGTCGTCGGCCTGCAGCCCGCGGCGCAGGTAGAGGAAGGCGGCGCGCAGATCGCCGGCCTGGAACTTCTCGGCGCCCATGTTGCTGTAGTAGTGGGCCTCGGCGCGCCGGTCGGAGACCGCGCGGCGGTCGTAGCGCGACTTGAAGTCCGCGATGTTGAAGTCGACGACTTTCTGCGCTGCCGGCCCGAGGTCGACCAGCACGTTGATGTGCCGGTTCAGCACGAAGAGCTCGCCGCGCTGCTCCCAGTCCGGCGGGATGTCGATCTGCTGGTAGCGCACCTCGAGCCCCGCCGCGCGCGCCAGCGCAACGAACATGTTGGTGAACGACAGGCAGTTGCCGTCGCGCGCGGCGAAGGTCTCGGCGGCGGTGCGCGTCGCGTCGCTGTAGTTCAGCCCGAAGGTACCCGTGTCGATGACGGCGTAAACCAGCTGCTGCAGCTTGAGGTGGCCGTTGGCGCGCGGGTCCACGTAGCGCTCGAGGAAATCGCGCATGGGCGGGTCGAGCGCGAGGATGTCGACCTCGGGCAGGGCAGGCAGCGGCCCGACGCCGAAGATCGGCGCGCCGGAGAGCGCAGCATCGCGACTCGCCACGGCGCCGGCCTGTTGCGGCGCAGGACCCGGCGCCGCACAACCCGAGAGCAGCAGAGCCAGCAACAGCAGGAAACGGGCCATCACGAGCACCTCAGCGGTCGATGGGCACGTGGTTCACCATTCGTGGTGACGGCAGCGTTGGGCACCGCAATGTGGGTCGCCATTCATGGCGACTGGAGCATTCGGCGAGGCGCATGTCGGCATGAATGCCGACCCACATGCCCGCGACCGAAGAGCTCCGTCAACCCAACGCTAGCAGGGCAAACACTTCCTCGCGCAGGTGCCGCACCTCGTTCGCGAGGTGATGACGCGCCCCGTCGACCATGCGCAGCTGCGCGTGCGGGAACTTCTGCCGGATCATCGGGATGTTCCACCGCCAGTCCACCGTCTCGTCGGCGCTGCCCTGGATGATCAGCGGCGCGAAGTCCGTGACCGGATGCTCGCGGAACGCGCGGATCCACTGCCGCATCGCGCCCACCCACTGCACCGGCAGGGTCGTGCTCTGCAGCGGATCGTTCTGGACGAAGGCGAGGAATTCGGTATCGCCGGAGTTCGGCATGAACTTGCGCCGCACGCCGCTGCGGAACGGACGCAGCACGGTGTACAGCAGGTTCACGTGGTGCCAGCGCGCGGGCCGCACCAGCGGCGCCAGCAGCGCGATGCGCGCGAACGGGCACTCGGCCGCGGAACGGCACTTGCGGAAAGCCCAGCTCATCAGCACCGCACCCCCGGTGCTCTGGCCGATGGCGTAGAGCGGCCCCGGCAGGCGATCGCGATGGTGATCGAGCACCGCCGCGAGCGCGTCCGTGTAGTCCTCGAAGTCGTGGATGCTGGCCTGCGTACCGTTCGACAGCCCGTGCCCGGGCAGGTCCCAGATCAGCACGCTGTGGCCATGACGCAGGCAGTGCTCGATCAGGCCGCCATAGAGCCCCGCGTGATCGAAGTAGCCGTGCAGCAGGACACAGGTGCCGCGCGCGGCGGCGAGCTCGTAGAAATGACAGGCGATCTCGAAACCGTTCGCCGCGAGTCGCCCGAAGTGATGGGTGACACCCGGCACGCGGTGCGCGAGGTCGATGCCGTAGAACGCGAAATAGTCCTGCTCGGCGCCGGAGACGACGCTCAGCCCGGAGAACTCCAGCGGCCGCATCGCGGCGCGCACGGCCTCGGGGTCGAAGCTGCGCGCGGCAATGCGGCTCTGGGCGAAGGGACTGCCGGTCACCTTCTCAGCTGACCTTCTGGTTCAGTTCGCCGCGGGCGTAGCGGACATACATCGCTTCCAGCGACAGCGGCCTGATCTTGTCGGCCTGGCCCGCGGTGCCGAAAGCCTCGTAGCGTTCCTTGCAGATCGCCTTCATCGCCGTGACCGTTTCCTTCAGGTACTTGCGCGGGTCGAACTCGGAGGGGTTCTTCGCCATGAAGCGGCGGATCGCGCCGGTCGAGGCGAGACGCAGATCGGTGTCGATATTCACCTTGCGCACGCCGTTGCGGATGCCCTCCTGGATTTCTTCCAGCGGCACGCCGTAGGTCTCGGGGATCTCGCCGCCGAACTCGTTGATGATCGCGAGCCAGTCCTGCGGCACGGAGGAGGAGCCGTGCATCACCAGGTGCGTGTTGGGGATGCGCGCGTGGATCTCCTTGATGCGACCGATCGCGAGGATGTCGCCGGTGGGCTTGCGCGAGAACTTGTAGGCGCCGTGGCTGGTGCCGATGGCGATGGCGAGCGCGTCGACACCGGTGTCCTTCACGAAGCGCGCGGCCTCCTCGGGATCGGTGAGCATCTGGTCGTGGCTGAGGATGCCCTCGGCGCCGATGCCGTCCTCCTCGCCCGCGGTGCCGGTCTCCAGCGAGCCGAGGCAGCCGATCTCGCCCTCCACCGACACGCCGCAGGCATGCGCCATCGCGACCGTTTCACGCGTCACGCGCACGTTGTAGTCGTAATCGGTCGGGGTCTTGCCGTCCTCGCCGAGCGAGCCGTCCATCATCACCGAGCTGAAGCCGAGCTGGATCGAACGCTGGCACACCGCGGGCGAGACGCCGTGGTCCTGGTGCATCACGACCGGGATGTGCGGGAATTCCTCGATCGCGGCAAGGATCAGGTGGCGCAGGAAGTTGGCGCCGGCATATTTGCGCGCGCCGGCAGAGGCCTGCACGATCACCGGGCTGCAGCTCTCGTCGGCGGCCTCCATGATGGCGCGCATCTGTTCGAGGTTGTTCACGTTGAACGCCGGCACGCCGTAATCGTGCTCGGCCGCGTGGTCCAGCAACTGGCGCATGCTGATCAATGCCATGGGATACCTCCGGCTGTGACCGTCCGCCAGCCTGGCGCCGCGGATCCGGTCCTGGGATCGATGAACTGGACCGCGAGTCTAATGCAGCGCCCGGCGTCTGTCATGACACGGTTTTCGCCGCCGCGGCAATGTGTCTACAATGGCGCGGCATTCATTCGCGAGGAGCATTCGATGAGAAAAGTGACGATCCTGCTGGCTGCGGCAGTCCTGCTGGTCGGCTGCATGGCCGCCGGCCAGACTACGGAAGACAAGCGCCGTCACATCGAGAACATGCGCAAGGAAGTCCTCACGGATCTGTACAAGGTCAACCCTTCCGTACAGGAGCAGATCGCCCAGGCGCCCGGCTACGCGGTGTTCTCGAACTGGAATGCCTACCTGATCTTCGCCTCGGTGGGCCAGGGCTACGGCGTGGTGGTCGACAACGTGAGCGGCGCGCACACCTACATGCAGATGGGCGCGCTCGGCGGCGGCCTCGGCGTGGGCGTGAAGGACTTCCGCGCGGTCTACGTGTTCGAGAAACGCCACATCATGGAGCGCTTCATCGAGCAGGGCCTGAACGTGGGCGCCCAGGCCGATGCGGCAGCCAAGTCGGGCGGGCAGGGTGATGCGGTAGGCGGCGAACTGATGCTCGACGGCATCCGCGTCTACCAGCTGACCGAATCCGGCCTGGCGCTGCAGGCCACCATCCAGGGCACCAAGTACTGGAAAGACCCCGACCTCAACTGATCGTCGATGTACGTCGGCATTCATGCCGACGTCGGCGGTGCACCTGGCTTGGCGGGTTCGGCGGGGAACCCTTGTCGGGCTGAAGCCCGACCTACGAGTCCGACCCGCAAGCCCGACCCCTCACCAGTGCACCCCGCTGAATACCTGCGCGAACAGGCGGCGCGCCAGGTCGACCGAGCTGCGTGGCTTGTCGTCGGCCTCCCCGGGCGAAGCGCCGCGCGCGGCGGGAGAGTCGGGGAACAGGTGGTAGGCGTGGTTCAGCACGAACTCGCTGATCTGCGGCGCCACCGCCTGCGCCACGGCGCCCACGACACCGAGCCCGGTCGCGACGCGCTTGGGCTTGTCGACGATGGCCTTCATCACGAGATCCGCGGCCTGCTCGGGAGAGAGGGTGGGGAAAGCGTCGTAGAGCCGGGTCGGTGCGATCATCGGCGTGCGCACCAGCGGCATGTTGATGGTGGTGAAGCGCACGTTGCGGTCGGCGAATTCCGAGGCCGCGCACCACGAGAAGGCATCCAGCGCCGCCTTCGAGGCCACGTAGGCCGAGAAACGCGGCGGGCTCGCGAGCACGCCGATCGAGGAGATGTTGACGATGTGGCCGCTCTTGCGCTCCAGCATGCCGGGCGCGAAGCCCATGATCAGGCGCAGCGCACCGAAGTAGTTGAGCTGCATCGTGCGCTCGTAGTCGTGGAAGCGGTCGAAGGAATGCTGCACCGAGCGGCGGATCGAGCGGCCCGCGTTGTTGATCAGGATGTCGACCCGGCCGTGCTGCTCCAGCACGCTCGCCACGAAGCGGTCGCAGTCTGCCATGTCGGCGATGTCGCAGGGACAGGCGTAGCCCTCGCCACCGAGGTCGTGGATGTCGCGAATCGTCTCGTCGAGCTTTTCCGGGGTGCGCGCCGCCAGCACGACGATCGCGCCGGCCTTGGCCAGCTTCAGCGCGCAGTCGCGCCCGATGCCCGAGCTCGCGCCCGTGACCACCACGACCTTGCCCTTGACCGCGTGCGCCAGCCGGCGCGGATCACTGCGCCCGATGGCCTGCTCCAGCAGGCGTACCCAGGACGGCGAGCGGCCGCGGCGAGGCCGCGCCGCGGGCGCCAGGTGCTCCTCCCAGTATTCCCAGATCACGTCCGCGTAGGATTCGAAGGGCGGGCACTCGATGCCGTCGCGGGCGAGGAGCTCGCGCGTCCTGGTCGAGTCGAAGCGCGTGGGATAGCCGACGAACTTCAGCGATTCCTCGGGGATGCCGTACTTTTCCATCACCGTGCCCAGTGCCCTGGTCAGCGGCACCACGCCCGGCAGCCGTCCCACCGGCACCTGCCCGAGCAGTTTCTCCAGGGCACCGCCGCTCACGACGCTGAGCTTCGGCCCGTGCGCGGCCTGCAGCAGCACGCGCATCAGGTCGCCGGTCGTTATGCCCTTGGGATCGGTCAGGAAGAAGGTCTGTCCGTTCTGGCCGCGCGCGTGCATCAGGCAGTCCATGGCATCGACCACGAAATCCACCGGCACGATGTTGATGGTGCCGCCCTGCACCATGACCGCGCGCACCCAGCCGGGCAGGGCGTTGCCGACCTGGCGGATCGCCGGAAAGAAGTAATAGGGGCCGTCGATCTTGTCCATTTCGCCGGTGGCGGAATGGCCGACCACGACGCCGGGCCGGTAGATGCGCCACGGGATGCCCTTTTCGCGCCGCACCAGCCCTTCGGCGTCGTGCTTGGTGCGGTAGTAGGGGTTGTCGAGGCCGGTCGCCTCCTCGAACATGTCCTCGGTGAAGGTGCCCTTGTAGAGCCCGGCCGCCGCGATCGAGCTCACGTGGTGGAAGCAGCCAGCCTCCATCGCCTTGGCGCAGGCGAGCGCATGGCGCGTGCCGCCGACGTTGGCCTCGACCTGCGACTCGGCGTCCGCCGTGATGTCGTAGATCGCGGCGAGGTGCACGAAGTGGTCGATGCGGCCCTTCAGCGTCGCGAGCGTGGCGCGCGAAACGCCGAGGCGCGGACGCCCCAGCTCCCCGGTCACCGCGACCAGCTGCGATTCGCCCACACCCCACAGCGCGCGCAACTGCTCGACCTTGGCGAGCGACTGCTCGCGCACCAGCATGTAGACGCGCCCGCCGCGGTCCAGCAGTTTGGGAATCAGGAAACGGCCGATGAAGCCGGTGCCGCCGGTCACGAAATAGGTGTGCGCCATTCTGCTCTCTCCTTGTTGTTCTCGCGCCGCCCGCGGCAATCGCCGCGCCGCGCCCGGTGCCGCGCGCCTCAGGCCGGTTGCGGGCGGGCGCGTTCGATGATCGTGGCGCAGTCGAGCCCGGCCGGCAACTCCCCGTACACCATGCCACGTCCGGCGAGGCGGGTGGCGCAGAAGGCATCGGCCAGCGCGCCGTGGCCCGCCTCGAGCAGCAACGCGGCCTGCAGCGCCAGCGCCATGCGCCCGACCAGCTCGCGCGCGCGATGCTCGCGATCGTCCCCTGGCGCGAGATCGTCGCGCAGCCGCGCGACGTGGGCCGCGAGCCGGCGATCCAGCGCCGCGCCCGGCGCGAGCTCGGCGAGGAACGCCTCCAGCGCCTCGGGCTCGCGCGCGAGCGCGCGCAGCACGTCGACGCACTGCACATTGGCGCTGCCTTCCCAGGTCGAATTCACCGGCGCCTCGCGGTAGAGCCGCGGCAGTATCGACTCCTCGACGTAGCCCGCGCCGCCGAGGCACTCGGCGGCCTCGTTGACGTGCGCCGGCGCGCGCTTGCAGACCCAGTACTTGCCCACCGCGGTCGCGACGCGCACGAACTGGCGCGCGCGCGCATCGTGCGCGGCCTCGTCGAGGCGGCGCGCGATGCGCATCGCCAGCAGCAGCGCGGCCTCGCTCTCGAGCGCGAGATCCGCCAGCACGTTGCGCATCAGCGCGTGATCGGCGAGCCGCCGTCCCGAGACCTCGCGCTGCAGGCAGTGGTGCAGCGCCTGCGCCAGCGCCTGGCGCATCAGCGAGGCCGAGCCGACGATGCAGTCGAAGCGCGTCATCATCACCATCTCGATGATCGTGGGCACGCCGCGCCCCTCGGGACCGATCATCCACGCCGCGGCCTCGCGCAGCTCGATCTCGCTGGAGGCGTTGGAACGGTTGCCCAGCTTGTTCTTCAGGCGCTGCACGTACAGGCCGTTCAGGCCGCCGTCGGGGTGCCAGCGCGGCAGCAGGAAGCACGACAGCCCGCCCGGCGCCTGCCCCAGCACCAGGAAGCCGTCGCACATCGGCGCCGAGCAGAACCATTTGTGGCCGGTGAGCGCGTACAGCGCGCCGGGACCGCCGCCGGCGAGCGGGCGCGCGCGCGTGGTGTTGGCGCGCACATCGGTGCCGCCCTGCTTCTCGGTCATCGCCATGCCGAGCGTGATGCCGGCCTTCTCGTGCCAGGGGCGGTTGGAGCCGTCGTAGACGCGCGCGGTGGCGCGACGGATCCAGTCCTCGCCCACGTCGGGCTGCGGCCGCAGCGCCGGGATCGCGGCAAAGGTCATGGTCAGCGGGCAGCCGCTGCCCGAATCGGCCTGGTTGTGCATGTACTCGAGCGCGGCGCGCGCCACGTGCGCACCGGCGCGCGGCCTCGGTCCACGGCAGCGAGGGCAGGCCGGCCTCGATCGCCGCGCGCATCAGCTCGTGGTAGGCGGGGTGGTACTCGACCAGGTTGATGCGCCGGCCGTAGCGGTCGTGCGAATGGAACTGCGGCGGATTGCGCTCGGCCAGGAAGCCGGCCGCGAACAGCGGGCCGCCGGCCGCGGCGCCGTAGGCATCGAGCCTCGGCCCGGCCCAGCCCCCGCCCTCGCGCGCGACCGCCTCGCGCAGCGCCGCGTCGCTGCGCCAGGCATGGAAGGGTTCCAGCGGCTCGGGCTGGTTCAACACCTCGTGGGTCTCGGCGGGCCACATCCCGCCAGCATCGCTCTGCACCGTCACAAGCACCTCTCAGGGCGCTCGCCGGCGCCTCAACCGTTCAGCAGGTAGGCGTTGAGCCCCGCCTGGCGCAACAGGTATACCGCGAGTTCGCTGCGCCTGCCACCCTCGGGCGTGACCAGCCAGGTGCGGTTGCGGTCGAGCTCGCGCAGCCGCTTGCGCAGCACCACCACGGGCACGTTGCTCGCGCCCTCGATGTGGCCGTGCTTGTACTCCGGCGGGAAGCGCACGTCGACGATCTCGAAGCCGATGCCGGCGCCGGCGAGGAAGCGCTGCGCCTTCGCCAGATCGATGGTCTGCACCAGCGAGGACTTGAAGATCGCGTCGAACTGCGCGCGGTCGAGGCGCCCGACCACGCCGTCGCTCGTCATGCGCACGGTGGCGTTGCGGATGGTGTCGGCGACCAGGGCTTCCTCGCCGAAATAGTCCCCGGGCACCAGGTCGAAGCGCTGGCCCTTGTAGGGGCCCGACCTCCCCGGTGATCACGCGCGCCTCGCCTTCGAGCAGGATGTAGAAGTAGTCGCCGGGCGTGCCGGCCAGCACCACGTCCTGCCCGGCGGCGAGCGGCACGCGCTCGAGCTCGATGAAGCAGCGCTGGATGTTCGTGGCCGAGAGGTGCGACATCAGCGGCGAGTCGAGCAGCCGCGCCATCCAGTCCTCGGAGTACTCGTCGTCGAAGCGCGCCTCCTCGAGGCGTTCCTCGGCGTCCGAGACCAGCACCGCGTCGACGCTGCCCTCGTCCGCGCTGGCGATCAGGCGGTCGATCGCGTCGCGCTTCAGCGTGAGCACCAGCGCGTCCTTCAGCGGCGCGCACCGAGGCGCCGCGGCGGCAGAGTTCCTCCAGCGGGAAGCGCGCCTGGTTGCCGCGCGCATCCACCTGGGTGCGCTTCTCGAAGGACTCGCGCACCTCGACCTCGCCCTCGAGCAGGAAGTACGCGGTGTCCGCCCGCGGCATCTTGCGGAACAGGAACCTGCCTTTCTCCAGCCGCACCAGCGCCGCGCCCTCGAGCAGCTGGCCGATGTGCTTTTCGGCGATCAGCGCCAGCGGGTGGAAGTAGTGCAGGCGCTCGAGCGTGAGCTCGACGCCGTCGATCATTGCCATGCCATGTCTCCTCGCCGGCCAGCGCGGCGATTCAGGCGCCGCGGCTCTCGAGCATCGTGACCGCCGGCAGCTCCTTGCCCTCGACATACTCGAGGAACGCGCCGCCACCGGTCGAGACATAGGAAATGCGCTCGCCGACGCCGAATTTCTCCAGCGCCGCGAGCGTATCCCCGCCGCCCGCGAGCGAGAACGCCGCGCTGTCGGCCACCGCCTGCGCGATCACCCGCGTGCCGGCGGCGAACTGCTCGATCTCGAACACCCCGACCGGACCATTCCACAGGATGGTGCCCGCTTCCGTGAGCAGCTTCGCAAAACGCGCCGCGGTGCGCGGCCCGATGTCGAGGATCATGTCGTCGGCGCCCACGGCGTGCACGTCCTTCACCGTTGCCACGGCATCCTCGCTGAGCGCGGTGGCGACCACCACGTCCTCGGGCAGCGGGATGTCGGTCTTGCCCATCAGGCGCCGCGCCTCGTCGACCAGCTCGGCCTCGACCAGCGACTTGCCGATCGGCAGCCCGGCGGCGGCGAGGAAGGTGTTGGCGATGCCGCCGCCGACGATCAGCCGGTCGACCTTGGCCGCACAGCGTGTCGAGCACCGTGAGCTTGGTCGACACCTTGGAGCCGCCGACGATGGCCACCAGCGGGCGCGCCGGCTTCGCGAGCGCCTTGCCCAGCGCGTCGAGCTCGGCCGCCAGCAGCGGGCCGGCGCAGGCCACCGGCGCGAAGCGCGCCACGCCGTGCGTCGAGGCCTCGGCGCGGTGCGCGGTGGCGAAGGCGTCCATCACGTAGACGTCGCAGAGCGCGGCCATGCGGCGCGCGAGCGCCTCGTCGTCCTGCTTCTCGCCCTTCACGAAGCGCACGTTCTCGGCCAGCGCCATCTCGCCCGCGGCGATCTCGACGCCGTCGAGCCAGTCGCGCACCAGCGGCACCGGGCGGCCCAGCAGCTCCGACGAGCCGCGCCGCGACCGGCGCCAGGCTGAACGGCGCGTTCTCCTCGTCGCTGGCGCCGGCCTTCGGGCGCCCGAGGTGCGACATCACCAGCAGCCGCGCGCCGCCATCGAGCGCGAGGCGGATCGTGGGCAGCGCGGCCAGCAGGCGCGCGTCGCTGGTGACGCGACCGTCCTTCACCGGCACGTTCAGGTCTTCGCGGATCAGGACGCGCTTGCCGCGCAGGTCGAGGTCGGTCATCAGTTTCACGGTCATTGCGTCGGGTCTCCGCGCGTTATCGGTGTCGGCCCACCGCGGGCCGCATCAGACCAATATAGCGCGACATCGAGCATGCGGTTGGCGTAACCCCACTCGTTGTCGAACCAGATCAATACCTTGATCAGCCGGGCGCCGCTCACGCGCGTCTGCGAGGCGTCGACCACGCCGGAGCGCGGGTCGTGAATGAAATCGCAGGAGGCCAGCGGTTCCTCGGTGTAGCCGAGGATGCCGGCGAGCCCGCCTTCGGCGGCGCGCCTGAGCGCCGCGTTCACGCCCGCGACCGTGGTCGGTCGCCCGACCACCGCCGAGAGGTCGATCGCCGACACGTTCAGCGTGGGCACGCGCATCGCCTGCGCCTCGAAGCGCCCGGCCAGCTCGGGCAGCACGCGCCCGATGCCGGCCGCGAGCCCGGTGTCGACCGGAATCATCGACTGCAGCGCGGCGCGCGTCTTGCGCAGGTCCGTGTGGTGGTAGGCATCCAGCACCGGCTGGTCGTTCATCGCGGAGTGGATCGTGGTGATCACGCCGCACTCCACGCCGAGCTCGCGCGCCAGCGTGTCGATCACCGGCACGATGCAGTTGGTGGTGCAGGAAGCCGCCGAAACCACCCGTTCGTCGCCGCGCAGCAAGCCGTGGTTGATGCCGTAGACGATGGTCGCGTCGACGTCGGCGTCCGCGGGCTGCGAGAACAGCACCCGCCGCGCGCCGCGCCTGAGGTGCTCGGCCGCGCGCTCGCGCGAGGTGAAGGCGCCGGTGCATTCGAACACCAGGTCCACGCCGTGCCGCCCCCAGTCCAGCCCGTCCAGCGCCTCGACCGAGCTCACCGCGATCTCGCGGCCGTCGATCACGAGCGCGCCGGGGTGCGCCTCGACCTGCCCCGGGAAGCGCCCGTGCGTGGAGTCGTAGCGCGTGAGATACGCCATGGTCTCGAGGTTCGCGAGCTCGTTGATCGCGACCACGTCCAGCCGCCCGGCCAGCCCGCGCTCATGCGCCGCGCGCAGCAGGCAGCGCCCGATGCGTCCGTACCCGTTGATCGCTGCGCGTGTTGTCATGCTCGGAACCTTCCTTACCGGCTCAGCCCGAAATCATCGCCGTTCAGCGGACGGCAGCGTGCACCCGTGACCTCGTCAACTGTGCGAGACACACGCACGGAGCGTCGCTGGCCTCGTTGCCCGGTCACCGCAACGGGCGGGCACTCCGTAGCCCGGTCGTGAGCCGGGTCATGCATGCCGCGGGACACGCCGTGAATACGTCCCTGTAGGCTCGACTGCGGCATCCCTGCCGCAGACGGTCCCGCATCATGCATGACCCGCCTCGCGACCTGCGACGTGTGGTTCCACCAACGTCCAGGCCGAGCGGCCTCGCTGCCCGGGTACGCCGCATAAGGGGCCGTGCGCCGCAGGGATGCCGGCGCCAGAGCCTACAGGGACGTACTTGCCGCGGGCCCCGTTGCGGCGACCGGACAGACAAGGCCCGCGACGCGCACCTCTCCGGGACCCCGCATCGTGGCCGGCTCACGGCCGGGCTACGAAGTGCCTAACGACGCGAACGGTCCACTGCCCGCAGCCGACTCAGCCGCCCAGCAGCTCGGTCACCACCGCGATCACGTTGTCCTGGGTGAAGCCGTAGTGCTGCATCAGCACGCCGGCCGGGGCCGAGGCGCCGAAGTCGGTCATGCCGATCACGCGGCCGTCGAGGCCCACGTACTTGTACCAGTAGTCGGCGTGCGCGGCCTCGATCGCGACGCGGGCGCGGACCGCGGACGGGCAGCACGGACTCGCGGTATGCGGCGTCCTGGGCGTCGAAACGGTCGGTGCAGGGCATCGAGACCACGCGGATGCGCCGACCGGCGGCGTTCAGCGCGCGCGCGACGGTGCGCGCCAGCGCCAGCTCCGAGCCGGTGGCGATCAGGATGGCCTCGGGCGTGCCGGCGCCGTCCTCGAGCACGTAGCCGCCGCGCGCGATGGCCGCGAGCTGCGCGTCGGTGCGCTCCTGGTGCGGCAGGTTCTGGCGCGAGAAGACCATCGCGGTGGGACCGTCGGTGCGCAGGATCGCCTGCTGCCAGGCCACGGCGGACTCGACCGCGTCGCCGGGACGCCAGGTCGAGAGGCGCGGCGTGCCGCGCAGGTTCGCGATCTGCTCGACGGGCTGGTGGGTGGGACCGTCCTCGCCGAGGCCGATCGAGTCGTGCGTGAACACGTAGATGGCAGGGATGCGCATCAGCGCGGCCAGGCGCACCGCGTTGCGCATGTACTCCATGAACACCAGGAAGGTGCCGCCGAAGGGGCGCAGGCCCCCGTGCAGCACCAGCCCGTTCATGATCGCGCCCATGCCGAACTCGCGCACCCCGTAATAGATGTAGTTGCCGCTGGCGTCATCGCTGCTGACGCCGCGCGCCTCCTTCCACAGCGTGAGGTTGGAGCCGGCGAGATCGGCCGAGCCGCCGGTGAGCTCCGGCAGCAGCGGGGCCAGCGCCTGGATCGCGTTCTGCGAGGCCTTGCGGCTGGCGATGGTCTCGCCCTTTTGCTGGCACGCACGCACGTAGTCGGCGGCGGCCTGCTCGAAGCCGGCCGGCAGCTCGCCGCGCATGCGCCGCTCGAGTTCGGCCGCCTCGGCCGGGCAGGCCGCGCGGTAGGCGGCGAGGCGCGCCTGCCAGGCGGATTCGGCGGCCGCGCCGCGGCTGCGCGCATCCCAGCCGGCGTAGATATCGCCCGGAATGTGGAAGGGCGGATGCGTCCAGCCCAGCGCCTCGCGGGCGGCCGCGACTTCCGCCGCGCCCAGCGGGCTGCCGTGCACGTGCTCGGTGCCCTGCTTGTTCGGCGCGCCCTTGCCGATCACGGTGCGGCAGCAGATCAGGCTCGGGCGCGCGCTCTCGGCACGCGCGGTCTCGAGGGCGGCCTTCACCGCCGCCGCGTCGTGACCGTCGACGTCAGTGAGTACTTGCCAGCCGTAGGCCTCGAAGCGCCGCGCGGTGTCGTCGGTGAACCAGCCCTCGACGTGACCGTCGATCGAGATGCCGTTGTCGTCGTAGAGCGCGATCAGCTTGCCCAGACCGAGCGTGCCCGCGAGCGAGCACACCTCGTGCGAGATGCCTTCCATCAGGCAGCCGTCGCCGACGAAGACGTAGGTGTGGTGGTCGATCACGCTGTGACCGGGGCGGTTGTAGCGCGCGGCCAGCATCTTCTCGGCCAGCGCCATGCCCACCGCGTTGCCGATGCCCTGGCCGAGCGGGCCGGTGGTGGTCTCGACGCCGGGGGTATCGCCGTACTCGGGATGGCCCGGGGTCTGCGAGTGGAACTGGCGGAACGCCTGCAGCTGCTCCATCGGCAGCGCGTAGCCGCTCAGGTGCAGCAGGGAATACAGGAGCATCGAGCCGTGGCCGTTCGACAGCACGAAGCGGTCGCGGTCGAACCAGCCGGGATTCGCGGGGTTGTGGACGCAGGAAGTCGTTCCACAGCACCTCGGCGATGTCGGCCATGCCCATCGGCGCGCCGGGATGCCCGCTTTCCGCTTTTTGCACGGCATCCATGCTGAGGGCGCGGATCGCGTTGGCGAGTTCGAAACGGCTGGGCATGCGGGACTCCTGCAGGCGGCTGGCGCGTGAAAAGGGCGCCATTGTCCCCCAGCGTACCGGTGCTGGAAACCGCCGGCACACCGGATTGGTAATCCACCCGCAAACTATTCCATCAAATTTTTTTGATATATGGTTGCGCCCGCTGCTAGACTGCCCGCCATGACGCTGACTGCCACCCGCATCAACCCGCCCGGCGGGTACGAGAACCTGAGCCGCCTGTGCCGCGCGGCAGGCGATCCGTTGCGCCTCGAGATCGTGCGCCTGCTCGCGCGCGACTCGTACGGCGTGCTCGAGCTCTGCCGCATCTTCGGCATGCGCCAGCCGGCGATGAGCCACCACCTGAAGGTGCTGGCCGAGGCCGGGCTGGTGTACCGGCGCCGCGAAGGCACCTCGATCTTCTACGGCCGCCACCACCGCGCGCCCAGCGAGGAACTGGAGCCGGTGATGCAGGCGATCTTCGCGGCCGCCGACCGCGTGCCGCCGGGCGCGCTTACCGCGCAGGGCGTGGCCGAGGTGCAGACCGGGCGGGCGGCGAGCTCGCGCGAATTCTTCGCGGCCAATGCCGACAAGTTCCGCGCCCAGCAGGAGCTGATCGCGCCGCGCGCGCAGTACGAGGACCCGGTGGCCGGCCTGCTGGCGACGCTGCTGCCCGAGCCCTGCGCGCTCGCGCTGGAGCTCGGACCGGGCGAAGGCTGGCTGCTGCCGGCGCTGGCGCGTCGCAGCCGGCGCGTGGTGGCCATCGACAACGCCGCCGCCATGCTCGAACAGGCGCGCGCCGCCTGCGCCGCGGCGGGGCTGGCCAACGTCGAGCTGGTGCTGGCCGACAGCGGCCACGCGCGCACGCTGGCCGCGACCGCAGACATCGCGGTGGCGAACATGGTGCTGCACCACACGGCATCGCCGGCGGTGGTGCTCGCGGATCTGGCCGCCGCGCTGAAGCCCGGCGGCCTGCTGCTGCTCACCGACCTCTGCGCCCACGACCAGGCCTGGGCGCGCGAGGCCTGCGGCGACCTGTGGCTGGGTTTCGAGCCCGAGGCGCTGACGCGCTGGGCGGCGGACGCGGGACTCGCCCAGGGCGAGAGCGTCTACCTTGCATTGCGTAACGGATTCCGCATCCAGGTGCGGGTTTTTCATCGAACGGCTTGATCAGAAAAGGGAAACACCCATGAGCGAATACTCCATTTTCACCTCCGAATCCGTCTCCGAAGGCCATCCCGACAAGATGGCGGACCAGATCTCGGACGCCGTGCTGGACGCGATCCTGAAGGACGACCCGTACGCCCGCGTCGCGGTGGAAACGCTGGTCAAGACCGGCATGGCCATCGTCGCCGGCGAGGTGACGACCAATACCTATGTCGACCTCGAGGCGCTGATCCGCCAGGTCATCCTCGACATCGGCTACAACAGCTCGGACATCGGCTTCGACGGCGCCTCCTGCGCCGTGCTGAACGCCATCGGCAAGCAGTCGCACGACATCGCGATCGGCGTCGACGCGACCGAGAACAAGGAGCAGGGCGCCGGCGACCAGGGCCTGATGTTCGGCTACGCCTCGAACGAAACCGACGTGCTGATGCCCGCGCCGATCACCTACGCGCACCGCCTGATGCGCCGCCAGGCCCAGCTGCGCAAGCACGGCGTGTTGCCGTGGCTGCGCCCCGACGCCAAGAGCCAGGTCACGATCCGCTACGAAGGCGGCAAGCCGGTCGCGGTCGATGCCGTCGTCATCTCCACCCAGCACGCCGCGAGCATCTCGCACGCCGATCTGCGCGAGGCGGTGATCGAGGAGATCATCCGCCCGGTGATCCCGCCCGAGTGGCTGCACGCGGGCACCAAGTTCCACGTGAACCCGACCGGGCAGTTCATCATCGGCGGCCCGCTGGGCGACTGCGGCCTCACCGGGCGCAAGATCATCGTCGACAGCTACGGCGGCATGGCGCGCCACGGCGGCGGCGCCTTCTCCGGCAAGGATCCCTCGAAGGTCGACCGCTCGGCCGCCTACGCCGGACGCTACGTGGCGAAGAACATCGTCGCCGCCGGCCTCGCGGACCGCTGCGAGATCCAGGTCTCCTACGCCATCGGCGTGGCCGAGCCGACCTCGATCTCGGTGAACACCTTCGGTACCGGCAAGCTGTCGGACGCGGCGATCACCGACCTGATCCGCCAGCATTTCGACCTGCGCCCGCGCGGCATCATCGAAATGCTCGACCTGCGCCGCCCGATCTACCGTGCCACCGCCGCCTACGGCCACTTCGGCCGCGAGGAACCCGACTTCACCTGGGAGCGTACCGACAAGGCCGCGGCGCTGGCGAAGGCGCTTTGACATATGCCGATCGGCAACGTGTCCGATGCGCGACATGCAGGTCGCACATGCCCGATGGCCGGATGTCGCGGGTTCGGCGACTGCGCCGAACGCGCTCGTCGGGCTGCAAAGCCCGATCTGCGACGCCCGACCCACACGGGCAGCAACAGATCACCGATTCGACGATATTCAGAGGAACAGACAAATGACCACCGCACAGAAAGCATTCACCGACTACAAAGTGGCCGACATATCGCTGGCCGGCTGGGGGCGTCGCGAGATCGCGATCGCCGAGAGCGAAATGCCGGCGCTGATGGCGATCCGCGCGCGCTACCGCGACAGCCAGCCGCTGGCCGGCGCGAAGATCCTCGGCTGCCTGCACATGACGATCCAGACCGCCGTGCTGATCGAGACGCTGGCGGAACTCGGCGCCGAAGTGCGCTGGTCCTCCTGCAACATCTTCTCGACGCAGGACCACGCCGCCGCGGCGATCGCCGCTTCGGGCGTCGCGGTCTACGCGTGGAAGGGCGAGACCGAGGAAGAGTACGAGTGGTGCATCGAGCAGACCATCCTGAAAGACGGCAAGCCGTGGCCGGTGAACATGATCCTCGATGACGGCGGCGACCTCACCGGCATCCTGCACGAACGCTACCCGCAACTGCTGGACAACGTGCACGGCATCACCGAAGAGACCACCACCGGCGTGCTGCGCCTGCAGGAAATGCTCAAGCACGGCACGCTGAAGGTGCCGGCGGTCAACGTGAACGACTCGGTCACCAAGTCGAAGAACGACAACAAGTACGGCTGCCGCCACAGCCTGAACGACGCGATCAAGCGCGGCACCGACCACCTGCTGGCCGGCAAGAAGGCGCTGGTGATCGGCTACGGCGACGTGGGCAAGGGCTCGGCGCAATCGCTGCGCCAGGAAGGCATGATCGTGCGCATCAGCGAGATCGACCCGATCTGCGCGATGCAGGCCTGCATGGACGGCTACGAAGTGGTGTCGCCCTACCTCGACGGGCGCAACGACGGCAGCGCCGAGAGCATCGACCGCCAGCTGCTGGCGCAGACCGACCTCGTGGTCACCGCCACCGGCAACATGGACGTCTGCGACCGCCACATGCTGGCGGCGCTGAAGTGCGGCGCCGTGGTGTGCAACATCGGCCACTTCGACCACGAGATCGACACCGCCTTCATGCGCCGCAACTGGGAGTGGGAGGAAGTGAAGCCGCAGGTGCACATGATCTACCGCAACCGCGCCACCGGGCGACCACCTGATCCTGCTGTCCGAAGGCCGCCTGGTGAACCTCGGCAACGCCACCGGCCACCCCTCGCGCATCATGGACGGCTCCTTCGCCAACCAGGTGCTGGCGCAGATCTACCTGTACGAGCGCCGCTTCGCGGACCTGGAGCCGGAAATGAAGCCGGCCGCGCTGCGCATCGAGGTGCTGCCGAAGCAGCTCGACGAGGAGGTCGCGCGTCACATGGTCGCCGGCTTCGGCGGCGTGCTCACGCGCCTCACGCCGCAGCAGGCCGACTACATCAAGGTGCCGGTCGAAGGGCCGTTCAAGAACGAACAGTACCGCTACTGAGCGAGGACCATGGGCAACTCAACCCGAGCCATGCGCCTCAGCTGCGAATACTTCCCGCCCAAGACCGGGGACGGGCAGCAGAAGCTGCTGGCGGCGCACGACGAGCTGCAGGCGCTGCGGCCCGAGTTCTTCTCGGTCACCTACGGCGCCGGCGGCTCCACGCGCAGCAACACGCGCGACATGGTGCTGGAACTGCAGCGGCGCGGCAGCCGTGTCGCGCCGCACCTGTCCTTCGGCGGCGACGACGAAAGCCTCGTGCTGGAACTGCTGCAGGTCTACCGCGACAACGGCATCCGCCGGCTGGTGGCGCTGCGCGGCGACATGCCCTCGGGCATGGGCGGCATGTCGCAGATGGTGTACGCCGCGGAGCTGGTGGCGTTCGTGCGCAAGCACACCGGCGAGCACTTCACGATCGAGGTGGCCGCGTACCCGGAGATGCACCCGCAGGCGCCCGACATGGTCGCGGACGTGCGCTTCCTGAAGCGCAAGTTCGACGCCGGCGCCGACAGCGGCCTCACGCAGTTCTTCTACAACGCCGACGCCTACTTCCGGTTCATCGACACGTGTCGCGCCGAGGGCATCACGCAGCCGGTCTATCCCGGCATCATGCCGATCCTGAACTACCAGAACCTCGCGCGCTTCGCGCGCAATTGCGGCGCCGAGATCCCGCGCTGGCTGCACTACCGGCTGGAATCGCTGGAAGACGATGCCACCGGTATGCGCGAGTTCGCCGAGGAGTTCGTGGCCTCGCTGTGCCGCCGCCTGCTCGACGGCGGCGCGCCGGGCCTGCATTTCTACACCATGAACCAGGCCGAGCCGACGCTGGCGATAGCCCGCGGCGCGGGACTGCTCTGAGCGATGCGCGCACCGCGCCTGTTCGTCGAGACCGCGCTCGCGACGGGCGCGGCGATCGAACTGAAGGACGAGGCGCTGCACTACGCGCGCAACGTGCTCAGGCTCGATGTCGGCGCGCCGCTGCTGCTGTTCAACGGCGAGGGATCCGGAGTTCGAGGCCGCGGTCACGGTGGCGGGCAAGCGCTCGCTCACGCTGGCCGTGGGCGTCGATACCGGTGCCGCGCGCGACACCGCGCTGGCGGTGCATCTGGGCATCGGGCTGGCGCGCGGCGAACGCATGGACTGGGTGGTGCAGAAGTGCACCGAGCTCGGTGTCGCCACGATCACGCCGCTGCTGCTCGCGCGCTGCAACGCGAAATTCGACCACGGCCGCGGCGACAACCGGCTGCGCCACTGGCGCCAGGTCGCGATCAGCGCCTGCGAGCAGTGCGGGCGCAACCGGCTGCCGCTGATCGAGGAGCCCGCTGGCGCTCGATCGCTGGCTCGCCACGCGCACCGAGGCGCCGGGCTTCGTGCTGCACACCGCCGACAGCCATGCACTCGCGCGAGGCGACGCACCCGCAGCGGTGCGCCTGCTGGTGGGCCCCGAAGGCGGGCTCGACAGCAACGAATTCGCGCAGGCCCTCGCCGCCGGCTTCACGCCCTGGTCGCTGGGCCCGCGCGTGCTGCGCACCGAAACCGCGCCGGTCGCGGCGCTGGCGATCCTGCAGTACCTGTGGGGTGATCTCGCGTAGGTCCGGATTCATCCGGACGATCGATCCGCGACGATGCGACTGTCCGCATGAATGCGGACCTACGGTGCGGCGCAGGTGCTGCTCGATGAAATCGAAATCCGGGATCGCGGCGTGCTGTCCGTAAACGCGCACCTTCATGCGCTCGGCCGGACCCAGCGCCGGCGCGTCCACGGCCTGCACATCGGCCGCGGTCAGCAGCAGCAGGTGCGGCACGCCCTGGGCGAGGATCGCGTAGTTGCGCGCGGGTGCGGTGTCGCAGAGCGTGGTCAGGATCACGATCCGGCTGCCGTGTCCGGGGTCGGGGCCGGCATGCCCGTTCAGCGCCTCGAAGGAGAGCACGGGCAGTTTCTCGCGGTGCCACAGCAGCGTGCCCAGCAGCCAGTCGGGCGCCCCGGGCGGGCGCTGCAGCTCGCGGCGCTTGATGATCTCGGCCACCACGGCACCGGGAACGACCAGCAGGTCTCCGGTCACCGGAACCAGCAACGCGCTCAGGTCATGCGGTCCTGACGCCGCGTTCACGACGCCGCCCCCTCGCGCCCGAGCAGCGCATGGATGTGCTCCAGCAGCACCGACTCCTGGTAGGGCTTGCCCAGATACATGTTCGCACCCAGCGACAGCGCGCGTTCGCGATGCTTGTCGCCGGTGCGCGAGGTGATCATGATGATCGGGATGTGGCGCAGCTGCTCGCTCATGCGCACCTTGCTGACCACCTCGAAGCCGTCCATGTGCGGCATCTCGATGTCGAGCAGCATCACGTCGGGCACCTGCTCCTGCAGCTTCGCCATCGCGTCGGCGCCGTCCTTGGCCGTGATCACCTGCATGCCCTCGCGCTCGAGGAAGCGCGTGGTGACCTTGCGCACGGTCACCGAATCGTCCACCACCATGACCAGCGGCGGCCGCTCGGCCTTGTGCTCCTGCGCGCCGCGCGGCGCGTGCGCGTAGCCGGTGGTGCCGTGCGCCGCATCGGCGCGCAGCATCGCGGGAATGTCGAGGATCACGACCACGGAGCCGTCGCCGAGCACCGTCGCTCCGCTCAGGCCGGGCACCGCGCCGAACTGCGGGCCCAGGCTCTTGACGGCGATCTCGCGCGCGCCGACCAGTCGGTCGACCTGCACCGCGAGCGCCTGTCCGCCGCCGCGCACCAGCACCACGGGCACCGTGTCGGCAAGGCTGCCCTGGTCGGGCTGCTCGTCGGGATAGAGCACGGCACCGAGGTGGCGCACGTGATAGCTCTGACCGGCGTACTCGAACGGGAGCGGCGTCGGGCCCGGAGTAGTGGCTCGAGCTCCTCGGCACGCATGCGCACCACGCCTTCCACGGAGTTCAGCGGCAGGGCGTAGATTTCCGGGCCCACCGTGACCAGCAGTGCCCGGCTCACCGACACCGTGAACGGCAGCCGCACCACGAAGCGCGTGCCCTGGCCCGGCTCGCTGTGGATGTCGAGCGAGCCGCCCATCTGGCGGATCTCGCTGCTGACCACGTCCATGCCGACGCCACGGCCCGAGATCTGCGTGACCGCGGCGGCGGTGCTGAAGCCGCTCGCCAGGATGAACTGCATGATCTCGTGGTCGCCGAGCTCGCGCGTCCGGCTCCATCAGCCCGCGCTCGACGGCCTTGGCGCGCACGGCCGCGAGATCGACGCCACCGCCGTCGTCGGCCACCACGATCAGCACGTCGCCGCCTTCGCGCGCGACCTCGATGCGGATATGCCCCGTCGCGGGCTTGCCGCGCTCGCGCCGCAGCTCGGCCGGCTCGATGCCATGGTCGACCGCGTTGCGCAGCATGTGCTCCAGCGGTGCCACCACGCGCTCCAGGATGCCCCGGTCCAGCTCGCCGGCGATGTTGCCGAGCTCCAGCTCGACCTGCTTGTGCAGCTCGCCGGACACCTGGCGCACCACGCGCTTGAGCCGCGGCAGGATGCTCGAGAACGGCACCATGCGCGAGCTCATCAGCCCTTCCTGCAGCTGGCTGTTGATGCGCGACTGCTGGATCAGCACGGTTTCGAGGTCGCGCGTCTTCTCGGCCAGCGTGCGCTTGATGTCGAGCAGGTCCGAGGCGCTCTCGACCAGCGAGCGCGACAGCTGCTGCAGCTGCGAGTAGCGGTCCATTTCCAGCGGGTCGAAGCCGTCGACGGCCGTGCCTTCTGCCCGTTCGCGGCGGAACAGCACCTGTGCCTCGGTCGCGATGTCCAGGCGCCGGACCTGGCTCTGCAGCCGCTCGATGGCGCCCTGCATGTCCTCGAACAGCTGGGCCAGCTCGCTGACCTGCTCCTCGACGCGCCCGCGCGAGATGCTGGTCTCGGCGGCGAGGTTGACCAGGTCCTCGAGCAGCTGCGCCGATACGCGCACCACTTCGTCGCGCGGCTTCGGCGCGGCGGGCTGCGCCGCCACGGCGGGGGCCGGTCGCCGCGGCGCAGCGCTCGGGGGCACGCGCGGTGACCGGCGCGGCTGTTGCGGCCTCGATGACGGGCGGCGGCAGCCGGCTCGGCCTGCACCGGTGCTGCCGGCGCCGCTTCGGCCTCGGCAACGGGAGCCGCAGGCGCCGCCACCGGGCGCTCCTTGACCACGTCCATGGTGCGCAGCAGCTGCTCGTGATAATCCGCGACGCGCGCGAAGAAGGCGTCGTCGAAGGCGCCGAAACGCACCGCCTGGTTGATCAGGAAGGTCTCGAAATTGTGGCTGAGCTCGCCGAGATAGCGCAGCCCCGCCATGCGTGCGCCGCCTTTGAGCGTATGCAGGTGGCGCTGCAGGTCATCGAAGGGCGCGCGACTGCCGCGGTCGTGGCGCCAGGCCTCGATCGACTCGTCGATCGCGGCCATGAGCTCCTCGGCCTCCTCCATGAAGACGCCGAGCAATTCGTGCTCGGCCTGCTGCACGTCGCGGCCGACGCGCGCACGCAGCAGTTCCTCTTCGGCCTCGCCGCCCGCGCGCGCGGGCGTCGGCGCGAGCCCGACCTCGGGTTCCGGCGCGGCCTGGGCCGCGGCGGCTTCCTGCAGTTGCGCGATGATCGCTTGCGGCGCCTCCGGCAGCTGTCCGGCGGCGAGGTAGATCCATGACGTCGAGGAAGGCATCGAGCCCGTGCCTGGCCAGCTCGAAGAGCTCGGCCGGGGGGCGTCCCGCGGCGCGCGCGGCAGGACGCAACGCGGCGAGCAGCGGTCGCGACAACTGGAGCACTCCGGCGATGTTCAGCTGCTCCGCGCGCTGCTCGATGGCCTGCAACTCCTCGAGCAGGGTGCGGCGGGAGACCTCGGCGTCGCGGTCCGCGCGCCACGCCTCGAGCAGCGTGGTGGCGTGGAACAGTTTTTCCAGCGCTTCCTCGAGGAACCGCGCCAGCCGCGCGTCGAGCACGCCAGCCGGCGCCCGGGCGGGCTCGGCGCGCACGCAGGCGAGCACCCGCTCGCGCAATGCCGCGGCGTCGGCCGACAATTCCGCGCTGTCGTGCACGCCCGCGGCCAGCACGGCGTCGAGCAGCGCGCACAGGCTTTGCAGCTGACCGAGCTCCGGCGCGTGCAGGGCACGGCCGGCCTCCAGCGCGGCACGTACCAGCTCATCCAGCGCATCGAGCACCAGTCCGAGCGCCTCGTTGCCGGCGGCAAGCGAGCTGCCGCGCAGCGTGTGCAGGGTCCGCAACAGCCGTTGCGTGACCGTGGCGCGCTCCGCGCCAGCCAGGTAGTCGCGCAGTGCGCGCAGATGGTCTGCGAGCTCCTCGGCGAAGATCGCGCGCAGGCGCCCGGCCTCTTCGTCCTCGGCCGGTTCGGCAACGGGTTCCGGCTCCCCGGGTGACATCTCCTCGACGAGCTCCGGCACCGCCCCGGCTTCCGGCAGCCATTCCTCCGGCGCCGCCACTTGCGGCAACAGCTCCTCCGCCACCGACTCCTGCAGTTCCGCGCCCGGCAGCCATTCCTGCGCTGCGCTCACAACGGGCAGCAACTCTTCGGCCGCCGGCTCCTGCTGCGCCTCGACCGGTGTGAGCGCCCACTGCGGCGCTTCGCTCGTCGTCAGCGACTCCACTGCCGCCTGCAGCGCCCGCACCGCGGCTTCGTCCACCGCCGCGCCGCCGGCGAAAGCCTGCACCAGCGCGGGCAGCTGCTGCTGCACGCGTTCCACTGCTGCGACCACCTCGGGCGAGGGCTCGAGCGCGCGTTCCGTCACGCGGTTGAGCAGGTGCTCCACCGACCACGACAGATCGCCGACCAGCGCCGCCCCCACCATCCGCCCGCTGCCTTTCAGCGTGTGGAAGGCCCGACGCAACTCCTCGAGCGGCGCACCGACAAGCGGCGCGGCGCGCCACAGCGGCAGCTGCGTCGCGATGGTCTCCAGTACTTGCGCCGCTTCCTCGGTGAAGATCTCCACGATCTCCGGATCCGGCACTCCCGCGGCGGGCAGCCCTTGCCTGTGCGCTTCCGGCGCTGCCGCCAGTCCTCGGCGAGCTCCGGCACCGCTCTTCGGCCATCCGGCCCTCCTCGCGGTTGCGCGGCCGGGCAGCCATTCCTCCGGCGCCTCGACCGGAGCGTGCACCCACTGCGGTGCTTCGCCCCGCGTCACGGCATCGATCGCCGACTGCAGCGTCCGCACCGCGGCTTCGTCCACCGCCGTCCCGCCGGCGAAGGCCTGCACCAGCGCCGGCAGCTGCCGTTGCGCCCGCTCCACCGCCTCGACCACCGCGGGCGAGGCGTCGAGCCCGCCATCGATCACGCGGTTGAGCAGGTGCTCCGCCGACCACGACAGGTCGCCGATGAGCCCGGCACCGACCATCCGCCCGCTGCCTTTCAGCGTGTGGAAGGCCCGGCGCAATTCGGCCAGCGGCGCGCCGCTGGCCGGTGCCGAGCGCCACAGCGGCAGCTGCGCGGCGATGGTCTCCAGGACCTCCGCCGCTTCCTCGGTGAAGATCTCCACGATCTCGGGGTCCGCCACTGCGGCGACATGCTCCGGGGCGACAAGCGGCTCGGGTGCCACCGGCTGCTCCGGCACCGGCTCGGGCGGCGCTGCGGCGAGCGCTTGCGCCGCAACGGCGACGTGCTCCTCGGCTTGCGCGAACGCCGCTTCCGGCTCCGGTGCGTTCGCCGCCACCGCGGGCGCGGGCGCGGCGGTTTCCGGCTGCGCCGCGAGGCGCGCGAGGGATTCACGCGCGCGAGCCAGGATCAGTTCCGCCGGCGCCTGGTCGATCGCGAGCCGCTCGAGGAAGTACTCGACGCTGCCGAGCGCGTCCGCGAGGGCCTCGATCGCCGCGCTGCCGGGCGCCGCCCGCGCGCCCGCGAGCACGGCGGCAAGATGGTCGCGGCATTCGCCCAGCACCTGCGCGGCCCCGTCCAGGCCCGCCAGGCGCAGCGCGCCGGCGAGAGTGTGCAGGCGCTCCGGGGCGCTGGCGAGCAAGCCGGCATCCGCGGCCGAGCTCACGTAATCGCCGATGGTCCGCTTGACCTGCTCGAGACCGGCCTGGACCTCGCGGTAGACCGCGGCCAGCGCGCGCTGCAGCGGGTGGCGCCGCGATTCGGCCAGCTCGTCCTGCTCGCCGCGCGCCCGGACGGCGCGCGCCGCCAGCCGCTGGTCGACATCGAGCAGGGCGGCGGAAATCTCGGTGAGCCGGTCGTCGAGGTCCGCGCCGCCGACCAGTCCGGACTGGATGCGCTCGAGCTGCGGCTGCAGGATCTCGTGCTCCTCCTGGTAGCCGAGCCCCGCCAGCAGCTGGCCGACACGGCGCAGATCGGGCTCCACCTCGCGCAGCACGCGCGAGATGCTGAAGGCATCACCCTCGGCCGCCTCGAGCCGCGCGAGCACCGCGCTCAGGTCCGCCGCCAGTGCCGCGACCGCGGCGCCCGTGGCGCCCAGGTCGTCGAGCGTCGCGGGCCGGGCCGCCGCGGCCGCGTCGGGGGTCAGGCGGTGACGTTGCTGGATCTCGGCGAGCAGCGCCGACACCGGCCGGCTCTGCGCGATCAGTTCGAGCAGCCGGCGGTAGAGCCCGGGATCGGGAGTCCGGCGGTACAGGCCGCGCTCGAGCGCGATGCCGGCACGCAACTCGCCGTCCAGCTCGCGCAGCACCGCGATGGCCGTCTCGTCCAGCGCCACACCGCCCTGGTCGAGCGCCTCGGCCAGCCCGGCACAGGCCTGCCAGAACAGGCGGTGCCCACCGGGGCGCAGGCGCTGCGCCAGCAGCGCGAACAGCTTCGCCATGTTGCGCAGGCGCTCGCCCGTCGCCTCGTGACGCAGCACGCCCAGCAACTCGGCCTGGAAACGCTGCCGCGCGAGCCGCAGCAGCTGCACGTCCTCGTCATCGGCTGGCGCCGCCGACGCGCCGGTGCCCGGCGCGAGCTCCGCGGTGTCGATCGTGTCGGCCACCGGCGGCGGCGCCAGTGGCGCCTCGGCGCGCACGCCGCGCAGCTCGTTGACCAGGCCGAGCACGTCGAGCGGTGATTCGCGCCGCTCGGCGGCGACACGGTGCAGATAGGCGGGCAACTGCATGCCGGCGGCCAGCAGCAGCTGCAGGTTGGTCTCGGAGGGCTCGATGCGCCCGTGCAGCATGGCCTGCACGGTGTCCTCGATCTCGCGCGCGAGCTGCTCGGCGCTGGGCACGCCGAGCAAGCGCAGTGTGGCGTGCAACTGGTGCGCCTGGGTCAGGCCCAGACGCAGGCGGGTCTGGTCGGACACGTTGTCGGCGAAGCCGAGCACGGCCTTGCCGAATTGCCCGGCGATCTCCTCGATCTCGCCGCCAACCCACTGCAGGGCCACGAAATCCTGTTGCATCGCGCTACCGTTCCGGTTCAGCGACTGCGGGCGCCGCGCCCGTCATCCGGCAATTTGAAACCGGCCACGGAGTTGCGCAGTTCGTTGGTGATGGCGGCAAGCTTGCCGATCGACTGCGCCGTCGCGGTGGTGCCGGCAGACGTCTGCGAGGTGATCTCCTGGATGATGTTCATGGTGTTGGAGATGTGGCCGGCCGAGGAGGCCTGCTGGCGCGCGGCATTGGAGATGTTCTGGATCAGCGCCGCCAGGTTCTTCGACACCGATTCGATCTCCTCGAGCGCCACCCCCGCGTCCTCCGCGAGACGCGCGCCGCGCACCACTTCCGCGGTGGTCTGCTCCATCGAGGTCACCGCTTCGTGGGTGTCGGACTGGATGGTCTTCACCAGCGCCTCGATCTGCTTGGTCGCGCCACCCGAGCGCTCGGCGAGCCGCTGCACCTCGTCGGCAACCACCGCGAAGCCGCGCCCCGCCTCGCCGGCCATCGAGGCCTGGATCGCCGCGTTCAGCGCGAGGATGTTGGTCTGGTCCGCGATGTCGTTGATCAGCGACACGATATCGCCGATCTCCTGCGAGCTCTCGCCGAGGCGCTTGATGCGCTTGGAGGTCTCCTGGATCTGCTCGCGGATCATGTCCATGCCGCCGATGGTGTTCTGCACCACGCGCGAGCCGGTGTTCGCGAGCGCCACCGAGCGGTCGGCCACACCGGCCGATTCGGCGGCATTGGAAGACACCTGGTCGATGGTCATCGCCATCTCGGTGATCGCCGAGGAGGCGCCGGCGATCTCCTGGGCCTGGTGCTCGGCGGCCTCCGCGAGGTGCAGCGCCGTGGCCTGGGTGTCTTCCGCGGCCTGCGAGACGTTGCGCGAGGTCTGGTTGATCGAGGACACCAGCACGCGCAGCTGGTCGATGGTGTAGTTGATGGCGTCGGCGATCGCGCCGGTGAAATCCCCGGTGACCGTGGCGCTGGTCGTGAGGTCGCCGTCGGCGAGCCCCGCGAGCTCGTCGAGCAGGCGCAGGATGGCCTGCTGGTTGCGCTCGTTGGTCGCGGCGGTCTGCGCCAGGCGCCGGCGCGTGTCCAGCGTCCACTGGATGCCTATCATCACCAGCGCCAGCACGATCAGCACGCCGAAGGCCAGCGCGCTGCCCATGTTGAGCTTGCGCTCGCCCTCGAGGTTGTTGATGCGGTCGGAGGTCACGCTGGTGGCGTTCAGCAGCTTCGGCGCACTCTGCACGATCGCCTCGGCGGCCTGGCGCGCCTGCTTCAGATCGGGCGCGGAATCGAGCACGCGCTGCTTGCCGCCGCCGATGACGCGGAACAGTTCCTCCACCTCGCGCGCATCGGCCAGCGCCCCGGCATTGGCGAGCGCCGGGATACCCATCGCGACGCTGCCCTTGAGCATGCCGTCGAGCACGTCGGCGAAGCGCTCGGTGTCGCCGTTGAACTGCTCGGCGGCCTCGGTCGCGCCGCTGCCGCCCTCGAGCATGCGGTCGAGGTTGCGCGAGATGCGCTCGGCCAGCCACGACTGGCGCTCGGCGAGCGCGACCTGGCGTACCGTGGCGCCGCTGCCGGCGAGGACGTCGGCGATGCGCGCCGTGCGCTTCTGCACGTCCTCGATGGAACCCGCGAGGGTCGCCGAGGTTTCGCTGAGGAACTCGATGCTGTCCTTGCGCGCGACGATGGTCGCCGCGGCGGGATCGACCGCGGACCAGGTCTCGCCGATCAGCGCCAGTTCGTCGGCCAGCAACTCGCGCGGCGAGGGCAGGTCATCCGTGCCGTTGGCGAGGTCCTCGAGGGTGCGGTCGAACTCGGCGCGCGCGCGCTCCAGGTTGGTGAACGCGGCGGCGTCACCGTCCACGGCCTCGCGCGCATTGGCCTCGATCTGCTGCGACAGCACGCGCAGGTTGCCGACCAGCTCGCGGTAGCCCGCATCGCGATTGGTGTCGCGCATGATCACGTAGAGGTTCCAGACGAAGGCCAGCACGGCCACGACGAGAATGCTTCCCCACACCAGTATCCACCGGGCATTCGGCGGGCTGGCGGCCGGCACGTTCTGCTTCGCGTTCATCTATCTCCCATCCTCGTGGCAATGCATGACCGCGCCCGTGCGGCGCGGGCGGTGGCCGGCGCTAGCGCGCCGCGTCCAGGAAGCGCGAATCCCCGACCAGCGCATCGGGGCGAAACACGGCCCAGTCGCCGTCGGTTCCCGTGTAGACCCCGTCGACGAAGGGCGCGAGCTCCGCAACGACGCCGGCGGCGCCCTCGCGGAACGGCTCGGCGGTGAAATGCTTGAGGCCCTGCACCTCGTCGACCATCACGGCGCAATCGAAGCCGGCGTCGCCGAGCACCAGCACGCGGTGCTCGCGCCAGTTCAGCGTAGCCCGTCCGCCGAGGAACGCCGCGAGGCCGATGACCGGCAGCAGCCGCCCGCGCACGTTCGCGACCCCCCTGACCCATGGCTGCACCCGCGGCAGGCGCGTCAGCGGCGGGACCATCAGGATTTCGGTGACCGAGCCCATCGGCGCGACCAGCCGCTGCCCGAGCACCGAGAAATCGACGCCGGTCCAGTGCGGCTGGATGCGCAGGCGCGCCTCGGCCCCGTCGCTGCGCACGCGGGCGGAGATATCCAGCAGCAGGTCGAAGGGAGCGGTGGCAGCCATGGCAGGCCCGCGTCAGCGGCTGGCCTCGGCCAGCACCTGCGAGATCGTGGCGACGAGCACCGAATCGTCGACCGGCTTGACCAGGTAGCCGCGCGCGCCCTGGCGCTCGCCCCAGATGCGGTCGGCCTCCTGGCTCTTGGCGGTCAGCATGACCACCGGTATGGCGGACGTCGCCGGGTCGCGCGTGAGCTGGCGCGTGGCCTGGAAACCGTTCAGGCCCGGCATGACGATGTCCATCAGAATGAGGTCGGGCTTGCTGTCGCGCGCGACCTGCAGGGCCTGTTCGCCCGATTCGGCGGCCAGCACCTCGTGTCCGTGGCGCTTCAGCACCCCGCTGATCTTGAAGCTTTCCGTCGGCGAGTCGTCGACGATCAGAATCCGCGGCATCGACTCCCTCCTGCCCGGCGCGCTCAAGCGCTCGCCCTGACGTGCTGCTGTATCGCCCCGATCAGTTCGTTGCGGCTGAAGGGTTTGGTGAGGTACTGGTCGGAACCGACGATGCGGCCCTTGGCCTTGTCGAACAGGCCGTCCTTGCTGGAGAGCATGATCACCGGCATGGAGCGGAATTCGCTGTTGTTCTTGATCAGCGCGCAGGTCTGGTAGCCGTCGAGGCGCGGCATCATCACGTCGACGAAGACGATATCCGGCCGGTGGTCGGCAATCTTCGCCAGCGCGTCGAAGCCGTCCTCGGCGGTGATGACCTCGCAGCCCTCCTTGGCGAGCAGCGTCTCGGCGGTGCGGCGGATCGTCTTGCTGTCGTCGATGACCATTACCTTGAGGCCGGTCAAGCTCTGTTCCATGGCGAGGATCCCCGATAATGGCCGTGTCGTTTCCCGCGGTTGCCGCGACGGCGTCGCGGCGCGTTCAGCAAGCGGCCGGGCTTCTGCTATCGTTGTCCGGCGGTCGTCAATTAATAGACCATGGGCGTGCGGAAATACAGGCAGGCCTCCCAAAATCCGGACGGAGTTCGCAGATGACAATACGCCTCGGCGTGGTGATGGATCCCATCGCCGGACTGAACTACAAGAAGGACAGCACGCTGGCGCTGCTGTGGGCCGCGCAGGACCGCGGCTGGGAGCTCCACTACATGGAGCAGCAGGACCTGTTCCTGCGCGACGGCAGCGCGCGCGCGAACACGCGCGTCCTGCGGGTGCACCGCGACGCGGCGCGCTGGTTCGACCTCGCCGAGCCGCGCGAGATCGCGCTCGGCGGGCTCGACGTGGTGCTGATGCGCAAGGACCCGCCGTTCAACAACGAGTACATCTACTCCACCTACATCCTCGAGGCGGGCGCGCGCGACGGCTGCCTGGTGATCAACGATCCGCAGTCGCTGCGCGACTGCAACGAGAAGCTGTTCGCGACCCGCTTCCCGCAGTGCTGCCCGCCGCTGCTGGTGAGCCGCAATGCCGCGCAGCTGCGCGAATTCCAGCGCGAACACGGCGACGTGATCTTCAAGCCGCTCGACGCGATGGGCGGCACGCTGATATTCCGCGTGCGCGACGGCGACCCGAACATCAGCGTGATCCTCGAGACCCTCACCGCCAACGGCGCCACCACGATCATGGCGCAGCGCTACATTCCCGAGATCCTCGACGGCGACAAGCGCATCCTGATGATCGACGGCGAGCCCGCGCCCTACGCGCTGGCGCGCATCCCGGCGGTGGGCGAGACGCGCGGCAACCTGGCCGCCGGCGGCACCGGCGAGGCGCGCGCGCTCACCGAACGCGACCGCTGGATCTGTGACGAGGTGGGCCCGGCGCTGCGCGCGCGCGGCCTGGTGTTCGTGGGCCTGGACGTGATCGGCGACTACCTCACCGAGATCAACGTCACCAGCCCGACCTGCATCCGCGAGATCGACAAGGCGCACGGTCTGGACATCGGCGCGAGCGTCATCGCCGCGATCGACGCGCGCCTGGGGCGCTGAGCCCGGTGCGGCCCTGGGACGACCCCGCGCTCGGCAACGACCGGCTGCTGTTCTGCGCCGTGGTGGCGGTGGCGGTGCACGCCGCGCTGATCCTCGGGGTGGGCTTCACGCGCGAGGACCGCGCGCCACGCGCCCCGGGGCTCGACGTGACGCTGGCGCAGATGCGCCACGATACGCCCGACGCGGCCGCGGACTTCCTGGCGCAGGCCAACCAGCGCGGCAGCGGCAGCGTCGATGAGGCCACCGACCCGGGCGCTCCCGTCACCAGCGCCTTCGATGCGCCCGTGATCCAGCCGGTGGTGCAGGCCCCCGGCGCGCCGCCCGAGGCGGCCCGCGATCCGGCGCCCGCGGTGACGGCCACCCGCAGCGAACAGCACATCGCCGCGCGCGATCCCGCCGAGCGGCGCGCGCAGGCCGAGCCCCAGGCCGACGCGCCGCGCGCGGCCGAGGCGAGCGCCGAGATCGCCTCGCTGGTGGCGCGGCTCGATGCGCAGCAGAAGGCCTACGCGCGGCTGCCGCGCGTGGAGCGCCTGACCTCGGCCGCGACGCGCGCCGCCGCCGACGCCGCCTACCTCTACACCTGGAAGCAGCGTATCGAGATCATCGGCAACCAGCATTACCCGGTGGAGGCGAAGCGGCGCCGGCTCTACGGCGACCTGCGCCTGCTGGTCGCGCTGCGCCCCGACGGCAGCGTCAAGGAGGTGCGCGTGCTGCAGTCCTCGGGCTACGCGCTGCTGGACGATGCCGCGATGCAGATCGTGCGGCTCGCGGCGCCTTTCGAACCGTTCCCGCCCGAGCTGCGCGCGCGCGCCGACGAGCTCGAGATCATCCGCACCTGGCAGTTTCGCAGCAACCGCCTGACCTCCAGCGAGTGAGAGCCTGAGCGCGGCTTGCCATCGTTGCGCCGCGGAGCCGACAATGCGGCCATGAACGTCCGGCTGCGCAACCATTTCCTGATCGCGATGCCGGGGATGGAGGATTCCATCTTCGCGCACAGCATCACCTATCTGTGCGAGCACAACGAGCACGGCGCGATGGGCATCGTCGTGAACCGGCCGCTCGAGCTGAGCTTCGACGACATCTTCGAGCACCTGGAGATTCCCGGTTTCGTGCGCCACCACCACCAGCCGGTGCTGGCCGGCGGCCCGGTGCAGACCGATCGCGGCTTCGTGCTGCACCGGCGCGAGCAACGCTGGCACTGGCAGTCGACGCTGCACGTGACCGCCGGGATCAGCCTCACCACCTCGCGCGACATACTCGAGTCGATCGCCCGCGACGACGGGCCGCAGGAGGCGCTGATCGCGCTGGGCTATGCGGGCTGGGGTCCGGGGCAGCTGGAGGAGGAGCTCGCGGCGAATGCCTGGCTCAGCCTGCCGGCGGAGGCTTCGATCCTGTTCGAGGTGCCGCTGGAGCAGCGCGCGCAGGCGGCCGCCGCGCGCCTGGGGATCAACCTCGGGCTGCTCAGCAGCACCTTCGGCAACGCCTGAGCCGGCATGGGCATGGTGCTGGCCTTCGATTACGGCCTGCGTCGCATCGGCGTGGCGGTGGGCAACGCGCTCACCGGCACCGCGACCGCGCTGCCCGTGCTGCCGGCGCGCGACGGCGTGCCGGACTGGGAACGCATCCGCCGCCTGATCGGCGAATGGGGGCCGACGCTGCTGCTGGTCGGGCTGCCGCTCAACATGGACGGCACGCCCAGCGCGATGAGCGAACGCGCGGCGCGCTTCTCGCGCCGGCTGCACGGGCGCTTCGGCATCCGCTGCGAGCTGATGGACGAGCGCCTGAGCTCCTTCGAGGCGCGCGATCGCATGGCCGGGGACTGCGGCCGCACGGCGCTCGACAGCGTCGCGGCCTGCGTGATCCTCGAAGGCTGGTTCGCCGAACGCGCCCGCCCCGCGGGCTGAGAGCCCGAGCGTCCTCAGGGGCGCTTGCCGAAGAACTGCCCGGTGTTTTCCGTGGTGTCGTCGATCGCGAGCCCGGTGGCGCGGCCGAGGCCGCCGGTCTGCGTGCCCATCTTGATCATCAGGCGCATGTTGTTCTGCGAATCGGCATAGGACAGCGCGTGCTCGTAGGAGATCACGCCGTCGCAGTAGAGCTGGTAGAGCGACTGGTCGAAGGTCTGCATGCCGAGCTCGGTCGAGCGCTCCATCAGCTCCTTCAGCGCGTGCACCTCGCCCTTGCGAATGATGTCCGAGACCAGCGGCGTGTTGATCAGGATCTCGATCGCCGCGCGCCGCCCCTGGCCGTCCACGGTCGGGATCAGCTGCTGCGCGATCATCGCCTTCAGGTTCAGCGACAGGTCCATCCACAGCTGGTCGCGCGCATCGGCGGGGAAGAAGTTCTGGATCCGGTCCAGCGCCTGGTTGGCGTTGTTGGCGTGCAGGGTCGCGAGGCACAGGTGGCCGGTCTCGGCAAAGGTCACGGCGTGCTGCATGGTCTCGCGGGTACGGATCTCGCCGATCAGGATCACGTCGGGCGCCTGGCGCAGCGTGTTCTTCAGCGCGATCTCGAAGCTCTCGGTGTCGATGCCGACCTCGCGCTGCGTGACGATGCACTTGTTGTGCTGGTGCACGTACTCGATCGGGTCCTCGATCGTGATGATGTGGCCCGAGCTGTTGCGGTTGCGGTAGCCGACCATCGCCGCGAGCGAGGTGGACTTGCCGGTGCCGGTCGCGCCGACGAAGATGATCAGCCCGCGCTTGGTCATCGCGAGCTCGTTGATGATCGGCGGCAGCTGCAGCTCGTCGACGGTGGGAATCTTCGACTCGATGCGCCGCAGCACCATCCCGACCAGGTTGCGCTGGTAGAACGCGCTGACGCGAAAGCGCCCCACGCCGCGCGAGCTGATCGCGAAATTGCACTCGTGCGAGCGCACGAACTCCTTGCGCTGGTTCTCGTTCATGATGCTCAGCACCAGTTCGCGCGCGCGTTCCGGCGTGAGCGGCACGTCGTCGACGGGGTGCAGCTTGCCGTGCACCTTGATGCAGGGGGCGACACCGGCGGTGATGAACAGGTCGGAAGCCTTCTTCTCGACCATCCTCGCCAGCATGTCGGTGACTTCCAGTTCGCTCTTCGCTGCCTCGTTGGCTTCCATGACGGGTCTCTCCAGGCGGTCGTTCGGGTGGGGCTGCGGTGACAGCGATCAGAAGTTGTCGGGAATCTTGGCCTTTTCGCGCGCGGCCTCGCGCGTGACCAGGCGCTTGGCCACGAGGTCGGTGAGGCACTGGTCCATGGTCTGCATGCCCACACCGGATCCGGTCTGGATCGCGGAATACATCTGCGCGACCTTGTCCTCGCGGATCAGGTTGCGGATCGCCGGGGTGCCGCGCATGATCTCGTGCGCCGCGATTCGCCCGCCGCCCACCTTCTTCAGCAGCGTCTGCGAAATCACCCCCATGAGCGACTCCGAGAGCATCGAGCGGACCATCGATTTCTCCTGCGCCGGGAACACGTCGACGATACGGTCGATGGTCTTCGCCGCCGAGGTCGTGTGCAGGGTGCCGAAGACGAGGTGGCCGGTCTCGGCGGCCGTGAGCGCCAGGCGGATGGTCTCGAGGTCGCGCATCTCGCCGACCAGGATGATGTCGGGGTCCTCGCGCAGCGCCGAGCGCAGCGCCTCGGCGAAACCGTGCGTGTCGCGGTGCACCTCGCGCTGGTTCACCAGGCATTTCTTCGCCTCGTGGACGAACTCGATCGGGTCCTCGATGGTCAGGATGTGGTGGTACTTGTTGTCGTTGATGTAGTCGACCATCGCCGCCAGCGTCGTGCTCTTGCCCGAACCGGTCGGCCCGGTCACCACCACGAGCCCGCGCGGCTCCATCGAGATCTCGCGAAACACCTGGCCCATGCCGAGGTCCTCCATGGTCAGGACCTTGGAGGGAATGGTACGGAACACGGCGCCGGAGCCGCGGTTCTGGTTGAACGCGTTGACGCGAAAGCGCGCCACCCCGGGCACCTCGAAGGAGAAGTCCGTTTCCAGGAACTCCTCGTAGTCGCGCCGCTGCTTGTCGTTCATGATCTCGTAGATCAGGTCGTGCACCTGCCGGTGGTCCATCGGCGGCAGGTTGATGCGCCTGACATCGCCGTCGACGCGGATCATCGGCGGCAGGCCGGCGGACAGGTGCAGGTCGGAGGCGCGCTGCTTGGCGGCGAAGGCGAGAAGTTCGGTGATATCCATGGGCTTTCCCGGCGGTGAAGCGATGCGCGACGTCCCGCAGGTCATGTCACGCCCCTTCGGTATAATAGACCACGCTACCGACCGGTAAAGGAAACGGGCCGGCCGGCCCCGCCAGCGGAGCCGCGCCGCCCGACAGGGACTGCATGAGCACGATCGCCGAACGAACCCGGGCCCTGCTCGAGGAGATCGCCCGCCTGGAGGCGCGCCACGGGCGCGCGCCCGGCTCGGTCACGCTGCTGGGCATCAGCAAGACGCACGACGCGGCGCGCGTGCGCGAGGCCCACGCCGCCGGACTGTCGCAATTCGGTGAAAGTTACGTTCAGGAAGCGCTGCCCAAGATCGAGGCGCTGGCCGATCTTCCGTTAACATGGCACTTCGTGGGCCGCATCCAGGGCAACAAGACCGCGGCCATTGCCGGCGGTTTCGCCTGGGTGCACGGCATCGACCGGTTGCGCATCGCCCGGCGGCTCGACGAGCAGCGCCCGCCGCACCTGCCGCCGCTCGATTGCTGCATCGAAGTGAACCTTTCCGGCGAGGCGAGCAAGGGCGGCGCCACCCCGCAAGAGCTCCCGGCGCTGGCGACGGCGATTGCCGCGCTGCCACGTCTCAGGCTGCGCGGCCTGATGACGCTGCCGGCCCCGTCGCAGGGGCTCGCCGCGCAGCGCCTGCCCTTCGCGCGTCTCGCGCGCTGCCTGGCCGGCCTGCAGCGCGACGTCGCCGGGCTGGACACGCTGTCCATGGGGATGAGCGACGACATGGAGGCGGCCATAGCGGAAGGGGCGACGCTGGTGCGCATCGGTACCGCGCTGTTCGGACCGCGCGGGACATGAGCCCGGAGAATCAACGCATGACAGGGAGACGCGGATGACCCGCAGCAACATCGCCTTCATCGGCGGCGGCAACATGTCCGGCAGCATGGTCGGGGGCATCATCGCGCGCGGCCGGGATCCGCGCGAGATTCGCGTCAGCGACCCCGACGCGGGCTGTCGCGAGCGGCTTGGCGCGCTCGGCGTGCACACCACCGCCGACAACCACGAGGCGGCCGCCAGCGCCGACATCGTGGTGCTCGCCGTGAAGCCGCAGCAGCTGCGCAGCGCCTGCCGCGACATCGCCGCGGCCGTGGCCGAGCGCGGCTCGCTGGTCATATCGATCGCCGCGGGCATCGGCACCGCCTCGCTGCAGGCCTGGCTGGGAGCGGACGCCGCCATCGTGCGCTGCATGCCCAACACGCCGGCGCTGCTGCAGGCGAGCGCCACCGCACTCTACGCCACGCCCGCCGTGAGCGCGGAGCAGCGCGCCGCCGCGCACGAGATCCTGTCCAGCATCGGCTTCGTGGCCTGGGTGGAGGACGAGGACGCGATGCACGCGGTCACCGCGGTCTCGGGCAGCGGGCCGGCGTACTTCTTCCTGGTGATGGAGGCGATGCAGCTCGCCGCCGAGAACCTGGGCCTCGATCCGGCGCTGGCACGCCAGCTCACCGCGCAGACCGCGCTGGGCGCGGCCCGCATGGCGCTGGAAACCGATGTCGACGTGGTGGAGCTGCGCCGCCGCGTGACCTCGCCCGGCGGCACCACGGAGCGCGCGCTGCGGGTGCTGGAGGAGCGCGGCCTGCGCCGCGTCTTCGAATCCGCGCTCGAAGCGGCCAGCAACCGCTCGCGCGAGCTCGCCGACGAGCTCGGCCAGCCCTGAGCCGGGAACCACGACATCCATGGGAACCTTCGCGGAAATCTTTCGCTACCTGGTCCAGACCGCCTTCGGCGTGCTGCTGTTCGCGGTGCTGGTCCGGCTGCTGCTGCAGCTGGCGCGCGCGGACTTCTACAACCCGATCTCGCAGTTCATCGTGAAGGTCACGAGCCCGCTGCTGCGTCCGCTGCGTCGCGTGATCCCGCCTCTCGGGCGCCTGGACAGCGCGAGCCTGGTGCTGGCGCTCGCGATCCAGTGCATCGCGACGCTGGTCGTGCTCGCGCTGCTCGGCTTCTCCGTCGGCAACCCGCTGCTGCTGCTCGCGTGGTCGCTGCTCGGCATCGCCTCGCTGCTGCTGAACATCTATTTCTTCGGGATCCTGCTGCTGATCGTCTTCAGCTGGATCGCCCCGCAGAGCCATCACCCGGGCATCGCGCTGCTGTACCAGCTCACCGAACCGGTGATGGCGCCGGTGCGCCGCCTGCTGCCGCCGCTCGGCGGCCTGGACCTGTCGCCGATCCTGGTGTTCGTCATCATCAACGTGCTCGAGATCCTGCTGCGCGGGCTGGCGCAGGGCGTCGGGCTGCCGCGCGGCGTGGTGCTGGGCTTCTGATGGCGGAAACCGGGCCGTTCTGGCGCTGGCAGGGCGAGGTGCTGTCACTGCGCTGCCAGGTGCAGCCACGCGCCTCGGCCGACCGGATCATCGGCGAGCACGGCGGGCGGTTGCGCATCCGCATCAGCGCCGTGCCCAGCGAGGGTGCGGCCAACGCGCGGCTGTGTCGCTTCCTCGCGGGCGAGTTCGGCGTCGCGGCGAGCGCGGTGGAAATCGGCACCGGGCACGGCAACCGCTTCAAGACGGCGCTGATCCGCGCGCCGACGCGCATCCCGCCGGATCTCGGCATCGCGCCCGCCCGCGCTTGAACAGGAAAGCAAGCAGTTGCAAGATTGTCCGCCCCCCAACGGACCCGCGACCATGGCAGCGCGAGCAGCGGCCGGCAGTGTCGGCATCGTGACGCCCCGCACGCAGCGCTTCGACCAGCCGCTCGAGCTCGCCTGCGGGCGCACGCTGCCGGGCTACGACATCGTCTACGAGACCTACGGCACGCTGAACGCGGAGCGCTCCAATGCCGTGCTGATCTGCCACGCGCTCAGCGGCAGCGCCCACGCCGCGGGCTACCACTCGCCCGAGGAGCGCAAGCCCGGCTGGTGGGACAACTGCATCGGGCCCGGCAAGCCGATCGACACCTCGCGCTTCTTCGTGGTCAGCCTCAACAACATCGGCGGCTGTGCCGGCAGCACCGGGCCGCGCAGCGTCAATCCCGCGACGGGGCGCATCTGGGGACCGGATTTCCCGGTGGTGCGCGTGCGCGACTGGGTCGCGACGCAGCGCCGCCTCGCCGACCTGCTCGGCATCGAGCGCTGGGCCGCCGTGGTCGGCGGCAGTCTCGGCGGCATGCAGGCCATGCGCTGGGCCATCGACCATCCCGAGCGCGTGCGCGCACTGCGTGGTGATCGCCGCCGCGCTCGAAGCTCTCGGCGCAGAACCTCGCGTTCAACGAGATCGCGCGCAAGGCCATCATGGCCGATCCGCAGTTCCACGACGGCTGGTTCCTCGAGCACGGCACGCTGCCGCGCCAGGGGCTCGCGATCGCGCGCATGATCGGCCACGTGACCTATCTCTCCGACGAGCTGATGGGCGACAAGTTCGGGCGCGAACTGCGCAGCGGCTCCTTCGCGCCGGGTTCGGAGGCCGACGCCGAGTTCCAGGTGCAGAGCTACCTGCGCTACCAGGGCGACCAGTTCGCCGACAACTTCGACGCCAACACCTACCTGCTGATGACGCGGGCGCTGGACTACTTCGACCTGGCGCGCGACTTCGGCGACGATGCCGTCGAGGCGTTCCGCCGCGCGCGCGCGCGCTTCCTGGTGGTCTCGTTCTCCAGCGACTGGCGCTTCTCGCCGCGGCGCTCGCGCGAGATCGTCGACGCGCTGCTCGCCGCGCACCGCGACGTGAGCTACGTCGAGATCGAGGCCAACGAGGGCCACGACGCCTTCCTGCTGCCGATCCCGCGCTACCACGACGCACTGCAGCGCTACATGGAACAGGCGTACACGGGCGTTGCCGCCGGGAGCGCCGCCGATGCGCGTTGATTTCGACATCATCCAGCAGTGGGTGAAACCCGGCGCGCGCGTGCTCGACCTCGGCTGCGGCGACGGCAAGCTGCTCGCGGACCTGACGCAGGACCGGCAGGTGCGCGGCTACGGGCTCGAGATCGACCCGATCAAGATCTCGCTGTGCCTGGAGCGCGGCGTCAACGTGATCGAGCAGGATCTCGACCGCGGGCTCGGCAACTTCCGCACCGCGACAGCTTCGACACCGTGGTGATGTCGCAGACGCTGCAGGCGGTGCGCTACCCGCACATCATCCTCGACGAGATGCTGCGCATCGGGCGCGAATGCATCATCACCTTCCCGAACTTCGGCAACTGGCGCTGCCGCCTGCAGATCGCGGGCAAGGGCCGCATGCCGGTCTCGCGCTTCATGCCCTACACCTGGTACGACACGCCGAACATCCACTTCTGCACCGTGCTGGATTTCGAGGCGCTGTGCCGGGAAAAGAACATCCACGTCATCAACCGCGTCGTCGTCGACGCGAACCAGCGCGCCACGCCGGCCTCGCGCCTGCTGCCCAATCTCTGCGGCGTCACCGCCATCTACCACGTGACCAAATGAAACACATCCCGCGCCGATCACCCTTCGCCACCCTGGCCGCCGCCCTGCTGCTCGCGCTGCTCGCGACCACAGCCCGGGCCGAGATGCGCCAGTACGGCAGCTTCGAAGTGCACTACAGCGTGTTCTCCAGCAGCTTCCTGCAGCCCGGCATCGCCGCGGCCTACGGCATCGTGCGGGCGAAGGACCGCGCGCTGATCAACATCGCGGTGCGCCGCGGCACGGGCGATGCGGCCACCGTGAGCGCGGTGCTGAGCGGCACCCGCGGTGACCTGATCCGCAAGACGCCGCTCGAGTTTCGCGAGATCCGCGAGGAGCAGGCCGTCTACTACATCGCCGAGTTCGGCTTCGTCTCCGGCGAGACGCAGTACTTCGACATCGCGATCCAGCCCGCGGGCGAGACGCGTCCGCTCGTGCTGCAGTTCAACCACGTGCTCTATGCCGACTGAGGCCAGGACGATGCAGCTGCGCGAACTCGTGATCGCCACCGGCAACCGCGGCAAGCTCGCGGAGTTGCGCGCGCTGCTCGCCGACAGCGGCATCGAGGTGCGCTCGCAGGCCGATTTCGCCGTGCCCGAGGTCGCGGAGACCGGGCTCAGCTTCGTCGAGAACGCGATCCTCAAGGCGCGCCACGCCGCCGCGCATACCGGCCTGCCGGCGCTCGCCGACGATTCCGGCCTCGAGGTCGACGCGCTCGCCGGCCAGCCCGGCGTGCACTCGGCGCGCTACGCGGGGGAGCCCTCCGACGACGCGGCCAACAACCGCAAGCTGCTCGAGGCGCTCGGCGACGTGCCCGAGGCGCGGCGCACCGCGCGCTTCCACTGCGTGCTCGCGCTGCTGCGCCACCCCGCCGACCCGGTGCCGCTGATCTGCGCCGGGCGCTGGGAAGGGCGGATACTGCAGGCACCGGCGGGCGAGAACGGCTTCGGCTACGACCCGCTGTTCCTGGTCGAGGCCGAGGGCTGCTCGGCCGCGGAACTGCCGCGCGAGCTCAAGAACCGGCTCAGCCATCGCGCGCAGGCGCTCGGGCAACTGCTGCTCGCCCTCGGCAAGCCGTGCTGACGCTGCCGCCGCTCGCGCTCTACATCCACCTGCCGTGGTGCGAGCGCAAATGCCCCTATTGCGACTTCAATTCCTACCAGCGCGAGACGGAGCCGCCGTTCGCGGCCTACGCGGCACGCCTGCTGGATGACCTCGAACAGGACCTGGGCTTCGTGGCCGGACGCGCCGTCGGCTCGATCTTCATCGGCGGCGGCACGCCCAGCCTGTTTCCCGCCGAGGTGGTGGCCTCGCTGCTTGCAGGGGTGCGCGAACGCCTCGCGCTGGCGCCGGATGCCGAGATCACGCTGGAGGCGAATCCCGGCAGCGCCGAGGCCGGGCGCTTTCGCGGCTATCGCGCCGCCGGCGTGAACCGCCTCTCGATCGGGGTGCAAAGCTTCGCGGATACCTGCCTGCGCGCCCTCGGGCGGGTGCACGACGCGCGCGAGGCGCACGCGGCGATCGCGGCCGCACGCGACGCCGGCTTCGTCAATTTCAACATCGACCTGATGCACGGGCTGCCGCAACAGTCGCCCGCGATGGCACTGGCCGACCTGGAGCAGGCCATCGCGCACGAGGCCCCGCACCTGTCCTGGTACCAGCTCACGGTGGAGCCGAACACGGCCTTCCACAGCGCGCCGCCGCCGCTGCCCGCCGAGGACCAGCTGGCCGAGATCCAGGACCGCGGCGAGGAACTGCTGGCGCGCCACGGCTACGTGCAGTACGAGGTCTCGGCCTGGGCGCGGCCCGGCCACCAGTGCCGCCACAACCTCAACTACTGGCGTTTCGGGGACTACATCGGCATCGGCGCGGGTGCGCACGGCAAGCTCACGCAGCCGGCGCAGGGCCGCGTGCTGCGCACGCGCAAGACCCGCGTGCCCAGGGACTACCTCGCGGGAACGGCGGCGTCGATCCGCACCGACACCGCGGTGCCGGCCGACGAGCTCGCGCTCGAGTTCCTGATGAATGCCCTGCGCCTGCGCGAAGGCGCGAGTGTCGCGCAGTTCGAGGCGCGCACCGGGCTGGCTTGCGCGACAATCGCGTCGCGCGTCGATGCGCTGCGCGCGAGCGGACTGATGGTGGCGCAAGCCGAGCGCCTGTGCACGACGGCGCGCGGCTATCGTTACCTCAATGCGGTGCTGGGAGAATTCGCCTGAACAGCAGGTCCCACACCCCGTGCCCGAGGCGCATGCCGCGCTGCTCGAAGCGCGTCAGCGGACGCGATTCCGGCCGCGGCGAGAAGCGACCCGCGCCGGCGAGATTGACCCAGCCGGGCACGGACTCGACCACCTCGAGCATCTGCTGCGCCGTAGTCCTCCCAGTCGGTAGCCAGGTGGAACAGGCCGCCCGGCTTCAGCTTGCGCTGCACCAGCTCGACGAACGGCGGCTGCACCAGGCGCCGCTTGTGGTGGCGTTTCTTGTGCCAGGGGTCCGGGAAGAACAGCAGCAGCCCGTCGAGCGAGGCATCGGGGATCGCACGGTTCAGCACCTCCACCGCGTCGTGGCAGAAGACGCGGACGTTCTGCAGGCCGCGCTCCTCGGCCATCGCGAGCAGCTTGCCGACGCCGGGGCGATGCACCTCGATGCCCACGAAGCCGGTCTGCGGCGAACGGCTGGCGAGCTCCACCAGCGTGTGGCCCATGCCGAAGCCGATCTCGACGACGAAGGCCGTGCAACCGGGGAACAGGGAAGGCAGATCGAGCGGGGCATCGCCGGGCTCCAGCCCGCGCCCTGCCCACAGCGAGTCGAACGCGTCGCGCTGTGCCGGCGTGAAGCGGCCCTGGCGGCGGACGAAACTGCGGATCGGGCGTTCGCGCCGCTGTTGTTCGTCAGTGCTCACTGCGCCACGCTCCCGCAGCGAGAGCAGCCCAGCCCAGCAGGAACAGCACGCCGCCCAGCGGCGTGATCATGCCGAGGGCGCGGATGCCGCTCAGCGCAAGCAGGTAGAGGCTGCCCGAAAACAGCACGATGCCCGCCACGAAACACCCGACAGCGACGCGCTGCCAGCGCGGCGCCAGCGCGGCGGGACGCGCGAGGCCGAGCGCCAGCAGGGCGAGCGAGTGGTACATCTGGTAGTCGGCGGCGGTAGCCCACACGGCGAGCATCGCAGGCTCCAGCTGGGAGCGCAGACCGTGCGCACCAAAGGCGCCTGCAGCCACCGCGAGAAACGCGCCCAGCGCGCCGCAAACGGTGACGACTCTGCTCATTGGCAACGTGGCGAGGCCTGGCGACAGCGGCGTCGGGCGCGTCTCAGCCGAGCATCGCGGCGCGCAGCTTGCCGAGCGCACCCTGTTCCAGCTGGCGGATCCGCTCGGCGGACACGCCGTAGCGGGCCGCGAGCTCGTGCAGCGTGGCCTTGTCCTCGTTCAGCCAGCGGCTCTGGACGATATGCCGGCTGCGCTCGTCGAGACCCTCCAGCGCATGCTCCAGCCGCTCCTGGCTCGACGCTTCCCAGTCACTGTCCTCGAGCTCGCGCGCGGGATCGAAGCGGCGGTCCTCGAGGTAGTGCACCGGTGCGAACTGCGCCGCGTCGTCGTCATCGTCGCTGCCGGCATCGAAGGCGACGTCGGCCGCTGCGAGCCGGCCTTCCATGCGCCGGACCTCGTCGATGCCGACGCCGAGATCGCGCGCCATCGCCGCGGCTTCGTCGTTGGTGAGCCAGCCGAGGCTCTTCTTCGCGCTGCGCAGGTTGAAGAACAGCTTGCGCTGCGCCTTGGTGGTGGCGATCTTCACGATGCGCCAGTTGCGCAGGATGTACTCGTGCATCTCGGCCTTGATCCAGTGCACGGCGAAGGAAACCAGGCGCACGCCCTTCTGCGGATCGAAGCGGCGCACGGCCTTCATCAGCCCGACGTTGCCTTCCTGGACCAGATCGGCCAGCGGCAGGCCGTAGCCCGAATAGGAGCGGGCGATATGCACCACGAAACGCAGGTGAGCAAGCACCAACTCACGCGCTGCGGCCAGATCGTCACGGAAATACAGCGCCTCGCCCAAGGCCTGCTCGCGTTCCTGCGTCAGTACCGGAAACGCGTTCACGGCCTGGATGTACGCATTGATGTTGCCACCGGGCGTCAGCGCCATCAGCGGCTGCAGTTCCTTGCTCATAACGTCACCTCCTGTCATGCGCGAGCATTCTAGCACTCGTCGCTTTAGAGTGCTAAACAGGCGAAAGTTCCTGCCCGGACCCGCCCTCAGGCGCGCGCGGAATCGTCGAACAGGGCCGCCACGAACTCCTGCGCCTCGAACTCGCGCAGGTCCTCGGCGCTCTCGCCGACGCCGATGTAGCGGATGGGCAGCCCGAGCTCGCGCGCCACGGCGAACACGATGCCGCCCTTGGCGGTACCGTCGAGCTTGGTCAGCGCGATCCCGCTCACGCCGACCGCCTCGCGGAAGTGGCGCGCCTGCGCCAGCCCGTTCTGGCCGGTACCGGCGTCCAGCACCAGCATCACCTCGTGCGGCGCGCTCGGGTCGACCTTCTGCATCACGCGCACGATCTTGCGCAGTTCCTCCATCAGGTTGCCCTTCACGTGCAGGCGACCCGCGGTATCGGCAATCAGCACGTCGCAGCCGCGCGCTCGCGCGGACTGCAGCGCGTCGAAGATCACCGAGGCGCTGTCGGAGCCGGTTGGCTGCGCCACCACGGGTACGCCGTGGCGGTCGCCCCAGATCTGCAGCTGCTCCACCGCCGCGGCGCGGAAGGTGTCGCCCGCGGCCAGCATCACGCTCCTGCCCTCGGCCTGGTAGCGCCGCGCCAGCTTGCCGATGGTGGTGGTCTTGCCGGCGCCGTTGACGCCGACCATCAGGATCACGAAGGGCTTGCGCGCGGCGTCGATCGCGAGCGGCCGGCTTGCCGGCTCCAGCACCGCGACCAGCTGCTCCTGCAGCGCCTTGTACAGCGCCTGCGGGTCGTCGAGCTCCTTGCGCTTGATGCGCTGCACCATGCCATCGATGATCAGGCGCACCGTGGGCATGCCGACGTCGGCGAGCAGCAGGCGTGTCTCGAGCTCCTCGAGCAGGTCGTCATCGAGCGTCTTGCGCCCCAGGAACAAGGTGCCGAGCCCCTCGGAGAACGCGTTCCGGGTCTTGCCCAGGCCCGCACGCAGGCGCGAGAACCATCCCGGGCGAGCGGCGTCTGCGGTCGTTGCCGCGGGCGCTTCGGCCGGCGCGGGAACCACCGGCGCGACGGCGGCAGGGGCCTCGGGCCCGGAGACGGGAGCAGGTGCCGCAACAGCCGCTGGCTCCGCTGCCGCCGTCGCCGTTTCCGCGCCCGCCGTGTCCGGCGCTGCGGTCCCGGGTTTCTTGCGTGAAAGGAATCTGAGCACCACGGTTCGGGGCCACCATCCGGAAGGGGCGGCGATTATACGGTATCCTTCGCCCCGTCTTTTCACTTCCCCCCGCTCATCGCATGGCAGCACGCAAACCGGCCCCCGCCACTGGCCACGCTTCGCGCAGCCAGGTGCGCATCATCGGCGGCAGCTGGCGCGGCCGGCGCATCGAGTTCCAGGCCGGGCCGGGACTGCGACCGACCCCGGATCGCGTGCGCGAAACCCTGTTCAACTGGCTGCAGCCGCGACTGGCGGGCAGTCGCTGCCTGGACCTGTTCTGCGGCAGCGGGGCGCTGGCGATCGAGGCGCTGTCGCGTGGCGCCGCGAGCGCGACACTGGTCGACGTTTCCCCGACGGTGCTGCGCGAAGTCCGCCACAACCTGGAGCGGCTTGGCGCGAGCGCGGCCGAGCTGGTGGCGGCCGATGCCGTGGCGTGGATCGGGGCGATGCGCGATCGCAGCTACGACATCGTCTTCATCGACCCGCCGTTCGGCGGCGGCACGGCACAACGCTGCCTGCAGCTGCTGGCGGGCTCGACGTTGCTGGCCCCGGGCGCGCGGGTCTACCTCGAATGCGGCGTCGCCGAAACCGCGCCCGGGCTGCCCCCGGGCTGGCTGCTGCATCGCGAAAAATTCGCCGGGCAGGTGGCCTACCGCCTGTACCTGGCACCGGACTGAGGCGCCGGCCGCCAGCAGCGGGGAACTTTCCTGCGCAGCATTTGTCGCGCCGCGGGTATTTGGCTACCATGCGGCCCCCGCCACTGATTCCGCACGGTCTGCACATGCGAACGATCGTCTACCCCGGCACCTTCGACCCGATCACCATCGGTCATGTCGACCTGGTGGAGCGGGCCTGCCGCCTGTTCGACCGCGTGGTGGTCGCGATCGCGAGCAGCGAGCGCAAGCGGCCGCTGTTCTCGCTCGAGGAAAGGATCGGCCTGTGCGAAGCGGCGCTGGGCCACATCCGCAACGTCGAGATCGTGGGCTTCGACATCCTGGTGGTGAAGTTCCTGCGGGAACGCAAGGGTTGCGCGGTCCTGCGCGGCCTGCGCGCGGTGTCGGACTTCGAATACGAGTTCCAGCTGGCCAACATGAACCGCGCGATGGATCCGGACTTCGAGACCGTGTTCCTCACGCCGGCGGACCATCTTTCCTTTATATCGTCGACGCTGGTGCGCGAGATCGCCTCGCTGCAGGGCGACGTCACGAAGTTCGTGCATCCGAGCGTGCGCGCCGCCCTGCTCGAGAAATTTGCCGATCCGGCCTGAAGGGCGGGCACCATGGCCCTGCTGATCACGACGCAGTGCATCAACTGCGACGTCTGCGAGCCCGTATGCCCCAACGAGGCGATCTACGCGGGCGAGGACATCTACGAAATCGACCCGGCTCGCTGCACCGAGTGCGTGGGGCATTTCGACGAGCCGCAGTGCCGCAAGGTGTGCCCCGTGGACTGCATCCCGCTGGATCCGGCCAACGTGGAGAGCCGCGAGGAGTTACTGCTGAAGTTCGAGCGCCTGCGCGGCCCGCACTGACCCGGTTTCAGTTGACGACCGCCTGTCGCCGGCCGCTGCTCCTGCAGCCGAGGCAGCGTACAAAGGCGGCCTCCGCAGGGCCGGCCATCAGCGTGTCGGCCGCCTGGTCCATGTTGCCGCCCGCTGCGGTGAACGGCAGCGACACCAGGAATACCGCCGCGCCGGCCGCCGTGGCGACGACGAGCAACGGGCGGGCAATCACCAGGTCACCGACCATGGCGAGCGCACTCGGGCTCTCGTCGACGGGCTGCGCGTTGGCAAACCACGGCGCCATCAGCGCCAGTCCCAGGATTGCGACCGCCAGCCGGGAAGCCTTGGAATTTTTCATCTCCGTCTCCGTTGCAGGAACTTGTGCCTATGGACGCGCGCCATGGCGCACGGTGCCGCTAAGAATAGACGTTTTTGCGTATGCCGTGCTCAGCGCTGGCAGTGGGGGCAATAGAATGTGCTGCGCTGCGCATTGCGCACCTGGCGTATCGCCTCGCCGCAGCCCGCGCAGGGTTGGCCCGTACGTCCGTACACGCTCAGGCTGAGCGCGAAATAGCCGGGCGCGCCATTGCCGTTGACGTAGTCGCGCAGCGTCGTCCCCCCCTGCGCAATCGCACCCTCGAGGATCCGGCGCACCGCATCGGCGAGCCGCGCGTAGCGCGCCGCCGCGATGCGGCCCGCCTGTCGCCGCGGATCGATGCCGGCCAGGTACAGCGCCTCGTTGGCGTAGATGTTGCCGACCCCCACCACCACGTGGCCGTCCATCAGGAACTGCTTCACGCTGGTGCGGCGCCCGCGCGACAGGCGGAACAGGTAGAGGCCGTCGAAGCCGGTGCCGAGCGGCTCGGGCCCCAGTTCGGCCAGCAGCGGGTGCTCGGCCGGGTCGCCCTCCAGCCACAGGAAGGCACCGAAACGGCGCGGGTCGTGATAGCGCAGCAGCTGCCCGTCCTCCAGCAACAGGTCGATATGATCATGCTTGCGGGGAGCGGCTGCCGGCGCAGTGAGGACTCGCAAACTGCCCGACATGCCGAGATGGATCAGCAGGGTGCCCTTGCCGAGCCGCACCAGCAGGTACTTGCCGCGGCGCTCGACCGTGTCGACTTCCTCCCCGCGCAGGATCGCGTCGAGATCGGGAGGCACCGGCCAGCGCAGTCGCGGCTCGCGGACCTCGACCGCGCGGATACGCCGTCCGCGCAGGCAGGGCAGGATGCCGCGCCGGGTGGTTTCGACTTCGGGCAGTTCGGGCATGGGTCCACGCAGCCTCGCGCGCAGGGTGGCGGCGGCCAGCCGGACACAAACAAAAAACCCGGCCGCAGCCGGGTTTTCGTCAGTGCCGCAAGGCACTCACTTGATCTTGGCTTCCTTGTACGCCACGTGCTTGCGCACGACGGGATCGTACTTCTTGAACTCGAGCTTGTCGGGGGTCGTACGCTTGTTCTTGTCGGTCGTGTAGAAATGACCGGTACCGGCGCTCGAAACCAGTTTGATCTTGTCACGCATGGCTGCTTACTCCTTGGTTTCCTTCAGACCCGCTCGCCGCGGGCGCGCATGTCCGCGATCACGCTGTCGATGCCCAGCTTGTCGATGATGCGCATGGCCTTGGCGGATACGCGCAGGGTCACGAAGCGCTTCTCGGCCTCGACCCAGAACCGGTGCTTGTGCAGGTTGGGCTCGAAGCGGCGCTTCGTCTTGTTGTTGGCATGGGATACGTTGTTCCCTACTACCGGGCGCTTGCCGGTTACCTGACACACCTTGGACATGGACTGGGCCTCTCGAAGACTATGGCTCGATGCACGCGCCCGTGGCGGACGCCTGCCGAAAAGAGCGCGCCTTTATATCAGAAGGTCCCGGGGTCGTACAAGGCAGCATCCGTGATTGGGTATTTTTTGCGCTCCGAACCCGCGCGCCTTTCGCCGCCCGTCACACGGGCGCAGGTTTCCCAGGCGCTCACAGCAAGCCCCGCTCGGCAAAGGACAGTGCCTCGGACTCGCCCACCACGAAGTGGTCCAGCACCCGGATATCGACGGTGCCGAGCGCGCTCTTCAGGCGCTGGGTCAGGCGCTGGTCGGCCTGCGAAGGCTCCGCGACGCCGGAAGGGTGGTTGTGCGCGAAGATCACCGCGGCCGCATTGAGGGCCAGCGAGCGCTTCACGATCTCGCGCGGGTAGACGCTGGCGCCGTCGATGGTGCCGCGGAACAGCTCCTCGTAGCTGATGACCGTGTGCTGGTTGTCGAGGAACAGGCAGGCGAACACCTCGTGCGGCAGGCAGCGCATCTTGAGTTGCAGGAACTGCCTCACCTCTTCCGGCGAGCCGAGCGCGCGGCCGCGGCTGATCCGGCTCAGCAGGTAACGCCGGGAGAGCTCCAGCGCCGCCTGCAGGTGGGCATAGGTCGCCTCGCCGAGCCCGTGCGTGGCGCAGAACGCGGCAGGCTCGGCGTCGAGCAGCTGCCGCAGGTCGCCGAAGGCGCCCAGCAACTCGCGCGCGCGATCGACCGCGGTGCGGCCCGGCAAGCCGGTTCGCAGCAGTATCGCGAGCAGTTCGGCATCGGAAAGGGTGCTTGCCCCGCGCCCGAGCAGGCGCTCGCGCGGCCGCTCGGCGGCGGGCCAACTTTTGATGGTCATCGCGAACCTCCCTGTCCGCGCGGCGTATGAGTCGCTGCCGACTATACTAGAATGCCCCGGGAAGCTGAACCGCGTGCGGCACTGCGGCACGTCCTCACCCTGATCGATCCGGCCCATGGCAATGCTGAACAACAGGCAGATACTCCTCGGCGTGACCGGCGGCATAGCCGCCTACAAGTCCGCGGAGCTGGTCCGGCGCCTGCGCGACGCCGGCGCCACGGTGCGCGTGGTGATGACGCGCGCGGCCTGCGAATTCATCACCCCGCTGACGATGCAGGCCCTGTCGGGCAACCCCGTGCATCGCGAGCTGCTCGACGAGACGGCCGAGGCCGCGATGGGGCACATCGAGCTGGCGCGCTGGGCCGACCTGGTGCTCGTGGCCCCGGCCAGCGCGGACTTCATCGCGCGCCTCGCCCATGGCCTGGCCGACGACCTGCTCGCCACGCTGTGCCTGGCGACCGATGCCCCGGTGCTGGTGGCGCCGGCCATGAACCAGGCCATGTGGCGCGACCCGGCCACCCGGCACAACTGCGGCGTACTCGCAGAGCGCGGCGTGGGCCTGCTCGGCCCGGGCGCCGGTTCCCAGGCCTGCGGCGACACCGGCCCCGGACGCATGCTCGAGCCCGCGGAACTGCTCGCCGCGGTGGCAAGCCGGTTCGCGTCACGCGAACTCGACGGCGTGCGCGTGATGATCACGGCGGGCCCCACGCGCGAGGCCCTCGATCCGGTGCGTTACATCAGCAACCACAGCTCGGGCAAGATGGGTTTCGCGATTGCGGCGGCCGCCGCCGAGGCCGGCGCGGCTGTCACCCTCGTCAGCGGCCCGGTGCACCTCGACACCCCGGCCCGCGTGGCGCGTATCGACGTCTCCAGCGCCATCGAGATGCACGAGGCCGTGATGAGCCGCACGGCGGATTGCGACATCTTCATCGCCTGCGCCGCCGTCGCCGACTACCGCCCCGAACAGTGCGCCGGGCAGAAGATCAAGAAGTCGGCCGCGCGCATGGAAGTGCGGCTGGTGCGCAACCCGGACATCGTGGCCGATGTCGCGGCGCTGGAATCGCGCCCCTTCACGGTCGGATTCGCCGCCGAGACCACCGATGTCGTCGCCTACGCGCGCGGCAAGCTCGCCGCGAAGCGCCTCGACCTGATCGTCGCCAACGACGTCGCCCGCGGCGACATCGGCTTCAACAGCGAGTTCAACGAGGTCTGCCTGATCTCGGCGACCGACACGACCGAACTGCCGCGCGGAACCAAGGCGCAGATCGCCCGCGCGCTGGTCGCCGCGATCGGCGCCCGCTACCGCGAGGGCAAACCGGCAGCGGACGCGGCCTCGTGACCCCCGCCGGGCAACGCACCGGGCTCACGCCCGCCAGGCAGCTGATCATCCGGGCGATTGCGATCCTCTCGGCCCTGCTGCTCGCGGGCGCGATCGCCTGGAGCTGGACCATGGAACTGCTCTCCCACGGCGAACGGGCCCAGGCCACGGCACGGCAGGCTGCGCTGTCGCTCTCGACATACGGACACCTGCTGGCGGCGCACGCGCAAGCGCTTGCGCAGGCTGCCACCGTGCCCGGCGGCACGGCCACGTCGGGCGGCGCGCCCCGAAGCGCATTCCCGGGCGTGCAATCCGTGCAGCTGATCGAGCTCGGCCCGCTGGGCATCGCCGACCCCGCCTTTGGCAAGGCGTCGTTGCGCAACAACATCGAGATCCGCCTCGTCGGTCGCGCTTTCAACGGCGAGAAACTGCCCACGGAAGCGTACCGTGACAACGGCAGCTGGATCCTGATCGCGGCAGCGCCCGTCGCGGCAGCGCAAGGAACCGGTGGCGTGGTGCTCGCACGCGCCGACCTGGCCACGGTCGTGCGCGACTACCTGCCGCTCGCGCACGAATCAGGCGAGTTCTCGCTGTGGTCGCAGGGCGCTGACGGCATCTATCTGCCGGTGCTGCGACCGGGCGGAGCACAAGGCGACACCGGCGCCACCTACCGTGCTGCGACCGACATTCGCCCGCTGTACGCGGGCTTCGAACCGGCGTCGCGACTGTCGCTGCGCCTGTCGCTCGGGATCACGGCGCTCGCTGTGGGCGCAGTCGTCGCGGGCCTGCTGCTGATCACGCTGGTGCTCAGGACCTTCCGCGCGCTCGCCGCCGGGCTGGACGCCGACACCGCGCAACTCACGGACCTCGCCTTGCGCCAGCGCCAGACCACCGCGACGCTGCCCGCGCTGCACTGGCAGGAGCTCGCGGGACTCGGCGAAGCGCTGGTGCAGTTGCGCCGCGACCAGCAGCCCGCCACCCGGGAGCCCGGCGCCGTTGCCGCACGCCCGGCGCCGGATGCGCTGGAGATCGTCGACCGGTTGTTCGAGGTCGAGGCGCAAGGCGAGGCGCCGCTGGAAATTCCCGCGGAGATATTCCGCGACTACGACATCCGCGGCCGTTCCGCGCAGATCTCGCCGCAACTGGCGCATGCGATCGGCCAGGCCATCGGCGCGGAAGCGCTGGACCGCCAATGCGCGTCGATCATGGTCGGCGCCGACGGCCGCGACAGCAGCCCGCGGCTGCGCGAGCAGCTGGTCAAGGGCCTGCTCTCGACCGGCATCGATGTCATCGACACCGGCATCGTCGCCACGCCGATGCTGTACTTCGCCTGCCATCACCTGCGCACGATGAGCGGCGTCATGATCACCGGCAGCCACAATCCGGCGGATCACAACGGCTTCAAGGTCATGATCGGCGGCGAGACCCTGCGCGGGGCCGGCATCCTGCGGCTGCGCGAGCGGATCGAGCACGCGCTGTTCCGCGAGGGGCAGGGCAGCTACCGCGTCACCGAGATCGACGCCGACTACATCAAGGCCGTTGCCGACGACGTGCTCGTCGACGGCAGGCACAAGGTGGTGATCGACTGCGGCAACGGCGCTGCCTCGGTGATTGCCGAGGACCTGTTCCGCGAGCTCGGCTGCGATGTCGTGCCGCTGTTCTGCGAACTCGACAGCCGGTTCCCCAACCACCATCCGGACCCCGCGGTGCCGGAAAACCTGCAGGCCCTGATCGCGAAAGTGGCCGAGACCGGCGCGGCGCTGGGCATCGCCTTCGACGGCGATGCGGATCGCATCGGGGTGGTCACTGCGAGCGGCAGCATCGTCACCGCCGACCGCCTCATGATGCTGCTCGTGCGCGAAGTGCTGGCGAGTCATCCCGGGGCGGACGTGGTGTTCGACGTCAAGTGCAGCCGTGATCTCGCGGCGGTGGTGCGCGAGAACGGCGGCAGGCCGATCATGTGCCGCAGCGGCCACTCCTGGATCAAGGAGAAGATGAAGGAGAGCGGAGCGCTGCTCGGCGGCGAGTTCACCGGCCACATCTGCTTCCGCGACCGCTGGTTCGGCTTCGACGATGCCCTGTACTGCGCGGCACGCCTGCTCGAACTCCTTGCCGCGGAGAACCGCACGCTCGACGAGTTGCTGGCGCAACTGCCGCACAGCGTGGCGACCCCCGAGATCCGCATCGAGCTGCCCGAGGAGCAGAAGTTCGCGGCCATGGAAGCAATTTCCCGCGGCTTCTCGCTCGAGCCTGAAAACGCCCGCCTCAGCCGCATCGACGGCGTGCGCGCCGAATTCGCCGATGGCTGGGGGCTGGTGCGCGCCTCGAACACCTCGGCGGCGCTGATCTGCCGCTTCGAGGGCCGTGACGAGGCCACGCTCGCGCGCATCCAGGCCGCCTTTCTCGCGGAGATCCGGCGCCTGCTGCCCGGAACGAATGTGAGTTTTTAGCACAGCGCTCCCGCGGCCCGCGCCCGGGCCCGTGGCTGCGTTTAAGATGCGGCACCACATCCGAAGCGCAAGGATCCCGTCGATGTCCCTGAACCGCGAAGCCGCCGTGAACATAGCCCGCGTGCTCACCGAGAGCCTGCCCTACATCCAGCGCTTCATCGGCAAGACCATCGTCATCAAGTACGGCGGCAACGCGATGGTCGATCCGCAGCTCAAGGACAGCTTCGCGCGCGACGTCGTGCTGATGAAGCTGGTCGGCATGAACCCGGTGGTGGTGCACGGCGGCGGCCCGCAGATCGGCTCGCTGCTCGCCAAGCTCAACATCGAATCGCGCTTCGTCGACGGCATGCGCGTCACCGACACCCAGACCATGGACGTGGTCGAGATGGTGCTGGGCGCGACGGTCAACAAGGAGATCGTCTCGAACATCAACCGCCACGGCGGCAACGCGATCGGCGTCACCGGCAAGGACGGCCACCTGATCGAAGCCTCGCGCATGTCGGTCACCGTGCGCACGGCGGAAACCAGCGCCCCGGAGATCGTGGACATCGGCCACGTGGGCGAGGTGCGCCGCATCAACCGCGCCGTGCTCGACATGTTCCTGCACAGCGATTTCATCCCGGTCATCGCCCCGATCGGCGTCGACAAGGCGGGGCTCTCGTACAACATCAACGCCGACCTCGTCGCCGGGAAGATCGCCGAGGTGCTGCAGGCCGAGAAACTCATGCTGCTGACCAACGTGCCGGGACTGATGGACGCCGACGGCAAGGTGCTCACCGGGCTGGACCGCGACGAGGTCAACCGCCTGATCGACGAAGGCGTGATCCGTGGCGGGATGCTGCCGAAGATCCGCTGCGCGCTCGACGCGGTCGCATCGGGCGTCACCAGCGCGCACATCATCGACGGCACGGTGCCGCACGCGGTGCTGCTGGAGGTGTTCACCGACGAGGGCGTGGGCACGCTGATCTGCAACCGCAAGTCCCCCGTCGTTGCGGGTACCTGAGCGAATCGCTAGCATGTTGGCCCTGCGCCACCCGGGGACATCCGCGTCGACATGAACAACAAGACCTCGCGCCGCGACGAGATCCTGCAGTCGCTGGCGCACATGCTCGCAGGCCACACCCGGAGGCCGCATCACCACGGCCGCGCTCGCCGCCGACGTCGGCGTATCGGAGGCCGCGCTCTACCGGCACTTCCCCAGCAAGGCGAAGATGTTCGAGGGGCTCATCGAGTTCATCGAGACCACCCTGTTCAGCCGCATTTCGCGCATCCGCGAAGAGGAGCAGGATGCGCGCCGCGCAATGCGAGCAGATAGTGACCCTGCTGCTGACCTTCTGCGAGCGCAACCCGGGGATCACGCGGCTGCTGACCGGCGATGCGCTCACCGGCGAAACGGACCGGCTGCGCGGCCGCGTGCAGCAGCTGTTCGACCGCCTGGAGACCGAACTGAAGCAGATCCTGCGCGAGGCGGAACTGCGGCAGGGGCTGCGCACGGCGCTGCCGGTCAACCTGGCGGCAAACCTGCTCCTCGCCGCCGCCGAGGGCCGCATCATCCAGTACGTGAGGTCGGAATTCCGCCGCTCGCCCACCGAGTACTGGGCCGAGCAGTGGCGTGTGCTGACGGCTTCGTTCTTCCGTCGCGCCGGAGACTGAAACCGCTCAGCGACTGCCGGGGCGGATGCTGCGGAAGCGCTCGATATCGAACTGGTAACGCGCCGCGACGGTGCTCCTGTCCTGCTCGAGCCTGGCGATCCGTGCTTCCTCCTCCGCGATGGAGGCGCGCAGTTCTTCCATTTTCGTCTGGATGTCCGCCGTTACCGGCTGCCCGGCCTGCTCGAGATCCGCAGCCTTCGCGTGCTCGCTCTCGAGCTGCTGCTTGAGTCCGGCGATGGAGCCCTTCTGCAGGTTGATCCGCACCTGCACCTCGTTGACCTTGCGCCGCTGCAGGTCCTCGATGTCGGCCACCGAGCTGTAGCGCGCGAGCAGCGCTTCATCGTAGCGGCGCTGGCGCTCGGCCTCTTCCGCGCGCAGCATCGCCTGCACCGCGCCGGGGTTCGCCTTGCGTTCCTCCGCGGTCAACGTGCGCGGCACGACCTCGACCACGCGCCCGGCGCGGTTGAGCACCGTATAACCCTTGTGGGCGAGCTGCGGCGGCACGCGGTCGTCGATGACCGTGATGCCCTGGGCATTGTCGTACTTGTAGAAGCGCTCCTCGGCCAGCGCGGCCGGCGCGCCGCCAAGCGCGGACAGCAACGCAGCCACGCCCAGCCATCGGGAGAGCGCCGGAACGTCGCGGACGGAACGGCCTGGAAGTCATGCGATCCTCGTTGCGCGGGGTTGGTTGCTGCAACGAGTCTAGCAGCTGATTCGCACGGCGGCGCTCAGGCGCCGGCGACACCCCATTGCCGGCGATACGCGAGCATTGCCGGCAGGTGCTCGCCGCAAGTCATCGGCCTGCTCGAGGAAGTCGCACGATGTCGTCCAGCCGCGCGATGCTGAAGACCGGAACGCCGAGCTCGCGCGCCAGCTCGGTGACCGCGGAATCCGCGCCCGATCCGCGCTCGGCGCGATCGAGGCCGAGCACGACGCCGGCGATGCGTGGCGCCCGCACCGGCGATCAGCTCGACCACGCCGCGCACCGCGGTGCCCGCGGTGATCACGTCGTCGATGATCAGCACCCTGCCCGCGAGCGGGGCGCCGATCAGCGTGCCGCCTTCGCCATGCGTCTTGGCTTCCTTGCGATTGAAGGCGCAGGGCACGTCACGCCCGCTGTCGTTGCTGATCGCCACCGCGGTGGCCACCGCCAGCGGGATGCCCTTGTAGGCGGGGCCGAAGAGCATGTCGTACTCGACGCCGGCATCTGCGATCGCCGCCGCGTAGCAGCGGCCCAGCGCGGCGAGCGCGCCGCCGGTGCTGAATTCGCCGGCGTTGAAGAAATAGGGACTGGTGCGGCCCGATTTCAGCGTGAAGGAGCCGAAGCGCAACGCCCGCTGGCGCAGCGCGAGGGCGATGAACTCGTTGCGGAAGTTGGTGGCGGGCATGTCGGGAAACGCACTGTTTCGGGGCGCGAGGCAGTATATCAGCGCCTCGTGGCGCAAAGCGCGCACAAAGTCGGAAACATGCTTTCTTACCCGAACCGGGGCGCTCATGTATCATGCCGCCCGCATAAAGGCAGGGAAAAGCATGCGCGTCATCAGTTTCTGCGCGGATGGTATCCGCGAGGCAGCCAGCAAAGGCTTCTACGACTGGGCCGATCGACCAGGACGCGGACATCATCTGCGTGCAGGATCTGCGTGCGCCCGAATCCGCGCTGGGCGCCACGAAATACAATCCCGACGGCTACTTCAGCTATTTCTTCGATGCGATCGACGGCACCACGAACGGTGTGGCCATCTATTGCCGCAAGCTGCCCAAGGCGATCATGACCGGCCTCGGCCTCGGCGAGGCCGATGGCGAGGGGCGCTTCATGCAGGCCGACTTCGAGAACATCAGCGTCGCCTGCCTGCTCGGCCCGGTCGCCAGCGAGAGCGACGCGGGCTCGCTGGCGCGCAAGTCGCGCTTCTACGAGCAGCTGCGCACGCAACTCGACAAGGTGCGCAAGAAGCGCCGCCAGTACATCCTGTGCGGCAACTGGAACATGGCGCACGCCGCGCGCGACGTGCAGCAGGCTGGCGGCGCACGGCGACACGCCCGGCTTTCTCGAAGCCGAGCGGCAGTACCTCGACGGCCTGTACGGCGAACTGGGCTACGTCGACGCGTTCCGCGTCGTGAACCAGGACGACGACGAGTTCTCCTGGTGGCCGGGCGGGCGTGCCGCGGGAGACGGCTGGCGCGTGGACCTGCAGATCGTCTCGGCGGGCCTGCGCGGCACCATCGAGTACGGCGCGCTGTACAAGGTGCAGGAATTCTCCTCGCACGCGCCGCTGATCATGGACTACGACATCGAGCCCGAGAGGCTCTAGCGCGGCCTGCTGCCCGCGCTACTTCGCGGGCAGCGGCGCACTCAGCGCCATTTTCTGCACGCGCACCAGGTTCTCGGTGCCGCGGCGCGCGAGATCCAGCATCTGCTGCAGTTCCTCGGCCTTGAACGGCTTGGCCTCGGCGGTGCCCTGCACCTCCACGTAATCCCCCTGCTCGGTCATGATGACGTTCATGTCCGTCTCGGCGCTCGAGTCTTCCGCGTAATCGAGATCGAGCACGGCATGCCCGTTGTACATGCCGACCGAGACCGAAGCGATCAGGTGCAGCAGCGGGTCCTCGGTGATCATCTTGCGGCGCTTCGCCGCGGCGAGCGCGTCGCACCAGCGCCACACAGGCGCCGGTGATGGATGCGGTGCGCGTGCCGCCGTCGGCCTGGATCACGTCGCAGTCGATGACGATGGTGTTCTCGCCGAGTTTGCGCAGGTCCAGCGCCGAGCGCAGCGAGCGGCCGATCAGGCGCTGGATCTCGACCGTGCGTCCGCCCTGCTTGCCGCGCGCCGCCTCGCGGTCCATGCGCGTGTTGGTCGAGCGCGGCAGCATGCCGTACTCCGCGGTGAGCCAGCCGCGACCCTCGCCGCGCATGAAGCGCGGCACGCCCCGGTCGACGCTGGCGGTGCAGATCACCTTGGTGTCGCCGTACTCGACCAGCACCGAACCTTCGGCATGGCGCGTGTAGCCGCGCGTGAAACGCACGGGGCGAAGCTGGTCCGGTCGGCGGCCGCTGGGTCGCTCCATAAATGATCCTCGATGGGTGTGTGCTGGTGCGCGGGGCGCCGATTATACACACGCGTGCACGGCCATGATTTATCGCGCGGCGCAGGGCTACAATGGCCCGGAGCCACAGGAGTCGAGCATTGCCGTCAGTCCAGAGCATGACCGCGTTCGCCCGCCGCGAAGCGTCCTTTGCGTGGGGCACCCTCTCGTGGGAGATCCGCTCCGTCAACCATCGCTATCTCGAGGCGCAGTTGCGCCTGCCCGAGACCCTGCGCCAGGTGGAAATGCCGGCGCGCGAGCTGCTGCGCGAGCGGCTGGCGCGCGGCAAGGTCGACTGCATCCTGCGCCTGCAGGCCGAGCAGTCCGCGACGGGGCCCATCGCAATCAACGAGGATCTGGTGCGCAGCCTGCACGAGGCGTGCACCCGGGTCGAATCGCTGGCCGGCGGCCTGGGGCGCCCCGGCGTGCTGGACCTGCTGCGCTGGCCGGGAGTGATCGCGGAATCGCACCCCGACGAGGACGAGATCGCGCGCAGTGCGCTCGCGGTGTTCCGCCAGGCCCTCGACGAGCTGGTCGCGATGCGCGCGCGCGAGGGCGCGAGCCTGGCCGCTTCCATCGAACAGCGCCTCGCGGGCATCGAGTCCATCGTGGCCTCGGTGCGCGCGGTGCTGCCCGACATTCTCGCGGCACAGAAGCAGAAACTGCGTCGATCGCCTCGCGGAACTGCGCGTCGAGGTCGAACCCGGCCGTCTGGAGCAGGAGATCGCGCTGCTGGCGGCGCGCTCCGACGTCGCCGAGGAGCTCGACCGGCTGCAATCCCATGTCGCCGAGGCACGGCACAGCCTGGCGGCGGGCGTCGCGTGCGGACGGCGGCTGGATTTCCTGATGCAGGAGTTCAACCGCGAGGCCAACACGCTGTCCTCCAAGTCCGCGTCCGCGGAGACGACGCGCTCGGCCGTGGAGTTGAAGGTGCTGATAGAGCAGATGCGCGAACAGGTGCAGAACATCGAATGAACACGACCGCGCCGGGAACCCTGTACACGGTGTCGGCGCCCTCGGGCGCCGGCAAGACCAGCCTCGTCGCCGCGCTGGTGGCGCAGGATCCCGGCCTGCTGGCGTCCGTGTCGCACACCACGCGCGCGCGGCGCCCGGGCGAGGTGGACGGGGTCAACTACCACTTCACGACCCGCGAACAGTTCGAGCAGATGCTCGGGCGCGGCGACTTCCTCGAGCACGCGACCGTGTTCGGCAACCTCTACGGCACCTCGCGCAGCTGGGTCATGGAGACACTGGCGGGCGGCATGGACGTGATCCTCGAGATCGACTGGCAGGGCGCGCGCCAGGTGCGCGAGCGCATTCCCGGCGCGCAGTCGATCTACATCCTGCCGCCGTCGCGCGATACGCTGGAATCGCGGCTGCAGGGACGCAACCAGGACGGCGCCGAGGTGATCGGCGAGCGCATGCGCCAGGCCGTCAGCGAGATGTCGCACTGGGACGAGTCCGACTACGTCGTGGTGAACGACCGCTTCGAGGTCGCGCTGGCGGACCTGCAGGCGCATACTGCGCGCCAACCGCCTGCGCCGGCCGGCCCAGGGCACGCGGCTGTCGGGCCTGATCCGCGAGCTGCTGTCGGCACCCTGAGGAACTCTGCTAGAATGCGTGCCCCCGCGCGACCCTGGAGGCCGGCGGGTCGCCGCTCAAGCCACGCTACAGGTGATATCCATGGCACGAATTACGGTAGAGGAATGTCTCGACAAGGTGGAGAACCGCTTCGAGCTGGTCATGGTCGCCGGCCAGGCGCGCGCGCCAGCTCGCCACCGGCGGCAAGGAGCCGCTGGTGCACGAGGAATCCGACAAGCCGACGGTGATCGCGCTGCGCGAAATCGAGGAAGGCCTGATCGGCCCCGGCTTCTTCGACGAGAGCGCCGAACCGACCTTCGAGGAACTGCTCGAAGCCCAGGCCGACGCAGCCAACCTGTGAGACTGACGGCACGGGGGCACGCCTCCCGCGCCGCGCGGTTGCGCAACCGCCACGCATGCAGCACCTCGGCGCACTGACACAAAAGCTCCAGGGCTACCTGGCGCCGAGCAGGTCAATGCGGTGCGCCGCGCCTATTACTACTGCCGAGCAGGCCCACGACGGCCAGCTGCGGCGCAGCGGCGCAGCCCTACGTGACCCATCCGCTGGCGGTGGCCGGCATCCTCGCCGACATGCACATGGACCATCAGAGCCTGATGGCGGCGCTGCTGCACGACGTCATCGAAGACACCGGCATCGCCAAGGAGGCGCTGGCCGCGCAGTTCGGCAGCAGCGTCGCCGAGCTGGTCGACGGCGTCAGCAAGCTGATCGCAGTTCGAGACCACCTCGCGCGCCGAGGCGCAGGCGGAAAACTTCCAGAAGATGGCGATGGCCATGGCGCGCGACATCCGCGTGATCCTGGTCAAGCTCGCCGACCGCCTGCACAACATGCGCACGCTCGACGTGCTGACGCCCGAGAAGCGCCGGCGCATCGCCCAGGAAACCCTGGAGATCTACGCGCCGATCGCCAAGCGCCTGGGCATGAACAACATCCGCGTCGAGTTCGAGGACCTCGGCTTCACGGCGCTGTACCCGATGCGCGCGCGGCGCATCCGCGCCGCCGTGCGCAAGGCGCGCGGCAACCGCAAGGAGCTGGTCGACGCAGATCCAGCGCAAGATCGATGACCACTGCCTGCGCGAGGAGGCATGATACCGGCCCGCGTGCTCGGGCGCGAGAAGCACCTCTACAGCATCTACCAGAAGATGCGCGCGCAAGGGCCGCTCCTTCTCCGAGATCATGGACGTGTTCGCGTTCCGCATCGTCGTCGACAGCGTCGACAGCTGCTACCGCGTGCTGGGCGCCGTGCACAACCTGTACAAGCCCGTGCCCGGCCGCTTCAAGGACTACATCGCGATACCCAAGGCCAACGGCTACCAGTCCCTGCACACGATGCTGTTCGGCATGCACGGCGTGCCGATCGAGATCCAGATCCGCACCGGGGACATGGAGGAGATGGCCAACAACGGCATCGCGGCGCACTGGCTGTACAAGACCAGCGGGTCCGAGAAGCCCGGCAGCGGTCACTCGCGCGCGCGCCAGTGGGTGCAGGGCCTGCTCGAGATGCAGCAGCGCGCCGGCAACTCGCTGGAATTCATCGAGAGCATGAAGATCGACCTGTTCCCGGACGAGGTCTACGTCTTCACCCCGCGCGGCGACATCATCGAGCTGCCCAACGGCGCCACCGCGGTGGATTTCGCGTACGCGGTGCACACCGACATCGGCAACAGCTGCGTGGCCTGCCGCATCGACCGCAACCTCGCGCCGCTCAGCACGCGGCTGCAGAGCGGGCAGACCGTGGAGATCGTCACCGCCCCGCGCGCGAACCCGAATCCGACCTGGCTCAACTTCGTGGTCACGGCGAAGGCGCGCACCAACATCCGCCATTACCTGAAAGGGCAGCAGCAGTCGGAATCGATCGAGCTCGGCCGGCGCCTGCTCGACAAGGCGCTGGTGAGCCTGCAGAGCAGCATCAGGACGATCGATCCCCAGGCCGTGGAGCAGCTGCTCGCCGAGACGCGCCGCGCCTCCTTCGACACCATCCTCGAGGAGATCGGCCTCGGCAACCGCGTCGCGCTCCTGACCGCGCGCCGCCTGCTCGGGAGAGGCGAGGGCTCGCCCGGGGCGAGCGCCGAGGAATCGCTGCCGCTGGCGATCCGCGGCACCGAGGGCATGGTGATCAACTTCGGCAAGTGCTGCTACCCGATACCCGGCGACGCGATCGTCGGCCACATCAGCGCCGGGCGCGGCGTGGTGGTGCACCGCGACAACTGCAACAACATCGCCGAGTTCCTCGGCGACCCCGAGCGCTGCACGCCGCTGCGCTGGGCCGAGGACACGCGCGGTGAATTCAGCGTCGAGCTGCTGGTGGAACTGGAGAACCAGAAGGGCGTTATCGCCGCGCTGGCGAACCGCATCAGCAGCCTGGACGTGAACATCGAGAAGATCGGCATGGAGGAGCGCGACGCGCGGCTCAGCCAGGTGCGGCTGGTGATCGCGGTCGCCAACCGCGTCAACCTCGCGCGCATCATCCGCCGCATCCGCACCGTGAGGTCCGTCATGAAAGTCACGCGGGTCAAGCGCTGAGATCCGCACCCGCATCGAGGAGTACCCATGAGCAATCGCGCAGTCATCCACGCAAGCGACGCGCCGCAGGCGATCGGCCCCTATTCGCAGGCCGTGAAGATCAACAACGTGGTCTACATGTCGGGCCAGATCCCGCTCGACCCGGCGACCATGCAACTGGTCGCGGGCGACATCACCGAGCAGACGGTGCGCGTGTTCGAGAACCTGGCAGCGGTGGCGCGGGCCGCGGGCGGCGACCTGAACCACTGCGTGAAGGTGAACATCTACCTCACCGACCTGGCGGACTTCGCCGCCGTCAATGCGGTGATGGCGCGCTACTTCAACGAACCCTATCCGGCGCGTGCCTGTGTGCAGGTCGCCGCGCTGCCGCGCGGCGCCGCCGTGGAGATCGAGGCCACGATGGTGGTCAAGTCCTGAGCGCCGCGATCAGCGGCGCGTAGCCGGCGCGAAAATCGGGATAGCGGAACGCGTAACCGGCCTCGAGCAGGCGCCGGTTGCTGCAGCGCTTGCTGCCGGGTGCGCGAGCGCCTTGCGCGTCCCCGCCAGCGTCGTCCAGCGTCACGCCGAGCTCGGCCGCGATCCAGTGGCGCACCTCCCACATCGGCGCCGGCTCGCTGTCCACGCCGAGGTAGAGCGGCGCGAGCGAATTCGCCGCCGAGCCGACGCCCGACCAGGAACTGCAGGATGCCCGCGCAGTCCTCGCGATGGATGCGGTTGGTATAGCGCACCGGCTCGCGCGCGCAGCCGATGCCCGTCGGCGACCTCGCGCAGCAGCCGCTCGCGGCCCGGGCCGTAGATGCCGCCGAACCGTATCACCGTGGCGCGTTGCGCGGCGCGCTCGCGCAGCAGCGCCTCGGCCTCCAGCAGGATCCGGCCGGAGAATCCGCGCGGCTCGGTGGGCGAGTCCTCGTCGACCCATTCGCCGTGATGCTGGTGGTAGACGCCGGTGCTCGATGCCAGCAGCACGGACGGCTTGCCGCCCAGCGCGCCCAGCAGGTTCGCGAGCCCGTCGACGTAGATGCGTCGATAGTGGGCCTCGTCGAAGCGGCCGGCGGCGCTGGTGACGACGACGATGTCGAAATGACGCTCGCCGAGGGGCGCGAGCGTGGCCGGCTCGCCCAGGTCCGCCGCCAGCGGCTCTATGCCGGCAGGCAGCAGCCCGGCGCGACGCCGCAGCCCGACCACGCGATGGCCGGCATCGCGCAGCCGCTCGGCCAGCGCGCCACCCACATCGCCGCAACCGGCTATCAATATGTCCGCCCCGTTCACCGGCGCCTCCCGCTGCTGCATTGGGCTATCATCGCAGCTCGCCCACGTCGTCGGCCAGCCGCTTGACCCCCGATTCCGCCAGCCCGCGCAGCTCCCTCGAACACCTGCCCGTCACGGCGCTGCGCGGCGTCGGGCCGCGGCTGGCCGGGAAGCTCGCCGCGCTCGAGATCCGCAGCGTCGCCGACCTGCTGTTCCACCTGCCGCTGCGCTACCAGGACCGCACCCGTACCAGCGCGGTGCGCGAGCTGCGTCCCGGCGCGGAGGCGGTGGTCGAAGGCCGGCTGCTCGCGACGCGCGTGGAGTTCGGCCGGCGGCGCAGCCTGGCCTGCACGCTCGCCGACGCCAGCGGCACGATGACGCTGCGCTTCTTCCACTTCAGCGCGGCCCAGCAACGCAACCTCGAGCGCGCGGCGCGCCTGCGCTGTTACGGCGAGGCGCGGCTCGGACGCAGCGGCATCGAGATGTACCACCCCGAATGCCAGGTGCTGGACGCCGACGAACCCGCGCCGGACGAGGCGGCACTGACGCCGATCTACCCCAGCACCGAGGGGCTGCACCAGGCCAGTTGGCGCTCACTCACCGAGCAGGCCCTACGGCACCTGGGCACGAACACCCTGCGCGAACTGCTGCCGGCCGGGTTGCTGCGCGGCGCCGGGCCGCTCGCCGAGGCGCTGCGCTACCTGCACCGGCCGCCGCCAGATGCACCCGTCGCCGAACTGCTGGCCGGCACCCATCCCCACCAGCAACGCCTCGCGGCCGAGGAACTGCTGGCGCATCACCTGGGCCTGCTGCTGATGCGCCAGCGCGCGCGCACGCACCGCGCGCCCGTGATGCGCGACGACGGGCGGCTCGGCGAGCGCCTGCTGCGCTCGCTGGCGTTCACCCCGACCGGAGCACAACTGCGGGTGAGCGGTGAAATCCGCCGCGACCTCGCGAGCGGGGCGCCGATGCTGCGCCTGGTGCAGGGCGACGTCGGCTGCGGCAAGACGCTGGTCGCCGCGCTGGCGAGCCTCGCGGTGATCGAGAACGGCTGGCAGGTCGCGATCATGGCGCCCACGGAACTGCTGGCCGAGCAGCACTACCGCACGTTCTCGGGGTGGCTGGAACCGCTGGGCTTGCGCACGGTGCTGCTGAGCGGGCGCATGCCGGCGGCGGAGCGTCGCGCCACGCTGCAAGCGCTGGCGCTGGGTGAAACCCCGCTGGCGATAGGCACGCACGCGCTGTTCCAGGAGCAGGTCGGTTTCGCGCGGCTGGGGCTGGTGATCATCGACGAGCAGCACCGCTTCGGCGTGCACCAGCGCCTGGCGCTGCGCGAGAAGGGGCTGGCGGACGGCTTCGCGCCGCACCAGCTGGTGATGACCGCGACCCCGATCCCGCGCACGCTGGCGATGACCGCCTACGCGGATCTCGACTATTCGCTGATCGACGAGCTCCCGCCGGGCCGCACGCCGGTCGCCACCGCGGTGGTGAGCAATGCGCGGCGCGACGAGGTGGTCGAGCGCGTGCGCGCCGCGTGCGCCGAAGGGCGGCAGGCCTACTGGGTCTGCACCCTGATCGAGGAATCGGAGACGCTGGAGGCGCAGGCCGCCGAGGCGATCGCCGCGGAGCTCGCCGCGCGGCTGCCGCAGCTGCGGGTGGGGCTGGTGCACGGCCGCGTCCCCGGCAGGCAGCGCCTCGAGATCATGAACGCGTTCAAGGCCGGCCAGATCGAGCTGCTGGTGGCCACCACCGTGATCGAGGTCGGCGTGGACGTGCCGCGCGCCTCGCTGATGATCATCGAGAACGCCGAGCGGCTGGGGCTGGCGCAGCTGCACCAGCTGCGCGGCCGGGTGGGTCGCGGGCGCGACGCCAGCCACTGCGTGCTGCTGTACCAGGCTCCGCTGTCGCTCGCCGGACGCGCGCGGCTCGATGCGATGCGCGACACCAACGACGGCTTCGTGCTGGCCGAGCGCGATCTCGCGCTGCGCGGCCCCGGCGAACTGCTGGGCACCCGCCAGACCGGCCTGATGGGGCTGCGCTTCGCGGATCTCGGCCGCGACGGCGCGCTGCTGCCGGCCGTGCGCGCAGCCGCCGAGACGATGCTGCGCGAGCATCCGGGGCACATCGACGCGCTGCTGGACCGCTGGATTCCGGGCCGCACCCGCTACGCCGCAGCGTGAGAGCCTGAGAGTATTTCGCCGCCGTGCTGCCGACTGCGTCACCGAATCGGCCGGCTTGTGTGTGGCCCCCGGCACGCTCTACTACACTAGCCTGTGCGCAACAGGAGGGCGTCCGCCCTTGCTTGGAGGACCAGGACGATGCAATTACCCGACGCCGTGAGCAACGTGCTGGATGCCGGCGGAATCCCCTGGTCGCCAGCGGAGCTCGCCGCCGCACCGGCGCAGGCAGAGGTGCACCCCGTGGTACTGCAGGATGCCACCGGTCGCCTGCTGGCCCTGGTCGCGGCAGACTCGCTGCTGGACCTGGACGCGCTGAACCGCTGCACCGGCCGCGAATTGATCGCGACACCCGCGGAGGCCGTGACGATGTTGTGCGCGGCGCGGGGCCTGCACTCGCTGCCGGCCGTACCCCAGGCACTCGACCTGCCGGTGATTGTCGACCAGCGCCTGCTCGCGAGCAGCGAGCTCAGCCTCGACGCCGGTGCCGGCGGGGCACAACTGCAGATGTCCGGGGCGGCGTTTCGCGCCCTGCTGGAGTCGGGTGGCTGCACGGCGGCGGATTTCTGCGTCGCGCTCGCCGATATCCCGCCGGCCGCCGCCGCGAGCGCCGACGTCGCGGAGATCGGCAACGCGGTCGCTCGCTTCACCGCGCGGCGCATCGAGCGCCGCCTCGAGGACACCCTGGATTTCCCGCCGCTGCCGGAGATCGCCCATCGCATCATCCGCATCAGCGCCGACCCCTATGCCAGCGTCAGCGACCTGGCGCGGGTGGTCGAAATAGACCCCTCGCTGTCGGCACAGGTCGTGAGCTGGGCCTCCTCGCCGTACTACGCCGCGCCGGGCAAGGTGAAGTCCATCCAGGACGCCATCGTGCGCGTGCTCGGCTTCGACCTGGTGATGAACCTCGCGCTCGGCCTGGCCCTCGGCAAGACCATGCGCCTGCCGAAGGAAGGGCGCTACGGCTACCGCAACTACTGGCTGCAGGCCGTGCACGGCGCCGCGATGGTCGAGGGCCTGTGCAAGGCGATGCCCTCGAGCCTGCGCCCGGGGCTCGGCCACGCCTATCTCGGCGGGCTGCTGCACAACTTCGGCTTCCTGATCCTCGCGGAACTGTTCAAGCCGCAGCTGCAGCTGGTCTGCCGCTACACCGAGGCCAATCCGCACCTCGGGCACTGGCACGTCGAGCGCTTCCTGCTCGGGGTGACGCGCGAACAGATGGCGGGCTGGCTGATGCGCTTCTGGCACCTGCCGGAGGAGGTCTGCGCGGCACTGCGCTTCCAGCAGACCCCGGAGCAGGCCGGCGAACACGAGGTGCTGGCGCGCGTGCTGCACCTGGCGACGCGACTGCTGCGCGAGCAGGACATCGGCAGCGCGCCACTGCAGCCCATTGCGGATGCGGCGTTCGCCGAGCTCGGCATCAGCCGCTCGGACGCACTCGCGGTGAGCGAGCGCATCCACGGTTCGGCCGAGGAACTGCAGGCGATTGCGCGCGACCTCGCGGCCTGAGCGCCCGCTCAGGCAATGATCGGCGGCAGTTCCTTCTGCAGCTGCAGCTTCTGCTTGCCGCCTTCGCCGGTCAGCGCGAAACCCGTCAGCTTGCCGGCGGGATCACGGAATTCCGCGACGAGGTCCGGGCTGCTGCCGCTGATCGACCACGCGCCGGGCGCGCCCACGGGCGGCGGCGAGACCACCACCGGACAGGCCGGGGTCTTGATGGTGACCGGCATCGCCGGGTAGCTGACCTCGGTCGGCGTGCCGGCGAGCGTCCTGGCCAGCGCGCGCGCGCAGGCCATCAGCGGCGCGACGTAGTACAGCACGTGGCCGTCCACCTCGGCGCAGTCGCCCAGCACGTAGACGTCGGGAGCGCTGGTCGCGAGCAGGCGGTTCGCCACCACGCCGCGATTCACCGCGATGCCGGCCGCTTTCGCGAGCTCCAGACGCGGGCGCACGCCGATGGCCGAAACCGCCATGTCCGCCTCGATGCGACGCCCGTCGTTCAGCGTCGCCACGATGCCCTTGCCACCGGGCCCGAGATTCACTTCGCTGACCAGCGGGCCGAAGTGGAATTTCGCGCCGAGCGCCTCGAGCGCGCCCTGCACCGCGCGGCCTGCGGGCTCGGGCAGCAGCGTGGGCAGGCACCAGCCGAGGGGATCCACCGCCTCGACCGCGAAGCCGCCGTTGCACAGATCGTTGGTGAATTCGCAGCCGATCAGTCCGGCGCCGATGATCAGCACCTTCTTCACGTCGTTGTTCCTGATCGCGGTGCGGAAATCGGCGTAATCGAGCAGGTCGTTCACCGAGTAGACATGATCGAGGCCGTCGCCCTTCAGCGGCGGACGGATGGTGTCGGCACCCCAGGCGATCACGAGCTTGCTGTAGCCGACCGTGGTGGCCTCGCCGATGCGGATCTCGTGCTTGGCGGTGTCGATGCCGGTCACGTGCGTGTGCGTCCAGACGCTGGCGCGCAGGCTGATCGCCATGCTGCCGGCATCCATGGTCGCGAGATCATCGGCCGTGGTGTTCCTGGTGAAGCCCGTCGAGAGCATCGGCTTCGAATACATGCGGCCGTCGTCGGAGGTGACCAGGATCAGCGGCGTGTCGCTGTCGAGCTTGCGGAACTCGCGCGCGAGGTTGTAGCCGGCGAGCCCGGTGCCGATGATGATCACCGGCTGCGCGAGCGAGACGATATCGGCTTCCTGGTGATGCGGAATCGCCGGCAGCGGGGTGTCGTCGATCAGCTCGAAGTCTTCCTTGCCGACGCCGCAATCCGGGCACAACCAGTCGTTCGGCACGTCTTCCCAGCGCGTGCCGGCGGCGATGCCATCGTCGGGCCAGCCCTTCGCCTCGTCATAGACCCAGCCGCAAACGATACATTCCCACCGAGCCATGCCAATCTCCCTGCCGCCGTCGCGCCGTCACTGCTGTCATTGTCATCGCGCACCCGGTACGCTCCGGGCCGCGTCGAGGAGCTTCCGCAGCGAGTGAACGGCTAGAATCAGCGGCGTCCTGACCACGGAGAGCGCAGCATTGTACGCGTTAGCGTCCGCGGGCTTCCAGCCCGGAGAACCGGCCTGGAAGCACTGGCGGCGGTTCGATTCCATGCAATTACCGCCCGCTACGCGGCACTGGCTGCTGGACGAAGGCTCGCTCACCGCGCGGCTCCAGGCCGCTTGCGGCGACCGCCTGCGCGTGCGCGTCCTGCGCCAGGCATGGCAGCGTCCGCGCGCCTCCGAGCGGCGCGCGCTGGGGCTCGGCGCGCACGAGCTCGCGCTGGTGCGCGAGGTGCTGCTCGAGTGCGCCGGCGAACCGTGGGTGTTCGCGCGCAGCATCATGCCCGCCGCCACCCTGCGCGGGCGCCTGCGCCACCTGCGCCGCTTCGGCGAGCGCTCGCTGGGCGCGCTGCTGTTCGCCAGCCGCGGGCTGCGGCGCGAACCCTTCGAGGTGGCGCTGGTGCGCCCAGGCCACGGCATCCTGCCGGCGGCGCCGGCGGACGGCGCCGCGGTGTGGGGCCGGCGCTCGGTGTTCCGGGTGCACGGCGCGCCGCTGCTGGTCGCGGAGTTCTTCCTGCCGGCCTGTCGGCTGGGCTCGCTATAATCCGGCGCCAGCGTCCCTCACAGGTCAATCCATGGAATTGCGCGCGCGCCTGCCGCTGTATCTTCGCCTGATCCGCTTCGACCGTCCGATCGGCAGCTTCCTGCTGCTGTGGCCGACGTGGTGGGGGCTGTGGTTCGCGGCACAAGGGCGGCCGTCGCTGGCCAACCTGCTGATCTTCACCGCCGGCGTGTTCCTGATGCGCTCGGCCGGCTGCGTCGCCAACGATTACGCGGACCGCCATATCGACGGCCACGTCGAGCGCACGCGCGAACGTCCGCTCGCGAGCGGGCAGCTGGGCGAGCGCGAGGCGCTCGCGGTCGGCGCGGTGCTCGCGCTCGCATCCTTCGTGCTGGTGCTGATGACCAATGCGCTCACGGTATGGCTGTCGTTCGCCGCGCTGGTGTTCGCGGCGGGCTATCCGTTCCTGAAGCGCTACACGCACCTGCCTCAGGTCGGACTCGGCATCGCGTTCTCGTGGGGCATACCGATGGCGTTCGCGGCCGAGCGCCAGGCGCTGCCGCCGCCGCTCTGGCTGCTGTTCTGCGCGGCCGTGCTGTGGAGCGTGGTCTACGACACCTTCTACGCGATGGTCGACCGCGACGACGACCGCGCGATCGGGGTGAAGTCCACCGCGATCCTGTTCGGCGACGCCGACCGGCTGATCACCGCGCTGCTGCAGGCCCTGGTGCTGCTGTTGCTGTGGCTCGCCGGTCGCCAGTTCGGCATGGGGCTGCCGTACACGGTGGCCCTGCTCGGCGGCGCGGTGCTGTTCGCGTGGCAGCAGTACCTGATCCGCGGACGCGAGCGCGCGCGCTGCTTCCGGGCCTTCCTGAACAACAACCTGTTCGGCCTGCTCGTGTTCGCCGGCATCGCCACCGACTACGTGCTGCGATGACGCGGGCGCGCTTCCTCGGGGGCATGCGCGAGGTCGCGGCGGCGGACTGGAATGCGCTCGCCGGGCGCGACTATCCCTTCCTGCGCCACGAGTTCCTCTGCGCGCTCGAGGACAGCGGCAGTGTGGGCGGCGACTCCGGCTGGGAGCCGCACCACCTGCTGCTGCACGAGGGTGCCCGCCTCGTGGGCGCGATGCCCTGCTATCTCAAGCAGCACTCCTACGGCGAGTACGTGTTCGACTGGTCATGGGCGGATGCCTATCGCCGCCACGGCGAGCCGTACTACCCGAAGCTGCTGAGCGCGGTGCCGTTCACGCCGGCGGCGGGGCCGCGGCTGCTGCTGGCCGAGGGGCTGGCGTTCGCGGACCTGAAGGACGAACTGCTCGCGACGGTGCGCGAGGAAATGGCGCGTCTCGGGGCCTCGTCGTGGCACCTGCTGTTTCCCGAACAGCCGGTCGCCGAGGAACTGGCCGCAGCGGGTCTCGGCCACCGCACCGGCGTGCAGTTCCACTGGCACAACCGCGGCTATCGCGACTTCACCGATTTCCTCGACGCGATGCAGTCGCGCAAGCGCAAGCAGCTCAGGCGCGAGCGGCGGCTGGTGGTGGAACAGGGGCTGCAGGTGCGCGCGTTGCGCGGGCCCGAGATCGACGCGGCGCTGTGGGAGCGCTTCCATCACTTCTACCAGCTGACCTACGCCCGCCGCAGCGGCCACGGCGGCTACCTGAACCGCGAGTTCTTCCGGCTGCTGGGGCAGGCGATGCCCGACAGCCTGCTGCTGGTCGTCGCCGAGCACGGGGGCGAGGTCGTTGCCGGCGCGCTCAACGTCATCGGCACCGACACGCTCTACGGCCGCTACTGGGGCTGCACCGATGACTACGCGCAGCTGCATTTCGAGACCTGCTACTACCAGGGCATCGACTTCTGCATCCGCGAGGGCCTCGCGCGCTTCGACGCCGGCGCCCAGGGCGAGCACAAGCTCGCGCGCGGCTTCGAGCCGGTGCTCACGCACTCCTGCCACCTGATCGCGCATCCGGGCTTCCGCGCGGCGATCGACGACTTCCTCGCGCGCGAACGCGCGGCCATCGAGAGCTACCGGCGCGAGGCGGCC
>CAWFXU010000003.1:0-202526 GCA_963819895.1 uncultured Gammaproteobacteria bacterium | reverse complement strand
GGCCATGAGGTCCTCGACCTCGCAGTGCTGGGCCAGGACCACGTCGTGGGGCAGGCCGGTGGCGTACTCCATGGCCCGGCGCATCAGGCCGTCGTCCTGGACGCCGTTGCCGTCGTCGGTGAACAGGCGCACGCCGAGGTCGGCCAGCTCGGCCATCGGGGTCAGCTGCTCGCCCTTCCGGCCCACGGTGAGGGCGGCCGCCGGGTGGACGGCGCACAGGGCGTCGCGGCCGAGGGCCTGCACCTCGCGCACGATGCCGGCGCTGTCGATCGCCGGGGTGGTGTTGGGCATGGCCACCACCGCAGTGAAGCCGCCCCGGGCCGCGGCCCGGGCCCCGGTTTCGACCGTCTCGGCCTCCTCCTTGCCCGGCTCCCGCAGGTGGGCGTGGAGGTCGACCAGGCCCGGACCGACGACGCAGCCGTCGGCCTCCAGGGTCCGGTCGCCGGTCAGGCCCTCGCCGACGGCGGTGATCACCCCGTCGGTGATGCCCACGTCGGCCCGCCGCGAGCCGCTGGCGTCGACGACGGTGCCGCCGACGATGACCAGATCGTGCTCAGCCACCGAGCACCTCCGGCTTCAGGTCCACGCCGGAGCCGAGGAGCAGGTAGAGCACCGCCATGCGCACGGCCACGCCGTTGCGCACCTGGTTGGTGACCACCGCCCGGGGCAGGTCGGCCACCTCCGCGGCGATCTCCACCCCCCGGTTCATGGGGCCGGGGTGCATGACCACGGCCTCGTCGGCCAGCAGGTCGACGCGGCGGCGGGTCAGGCCGTAGCCCGCGGTGTACTCCCGCAGGGTGGGGACGAGGGATTCGGTCATGCGCTCCTTCTGCATGCGGAGGAGGTAGACGACGTCCACCTTGGGCAGCACGGCGTCGAGGTCGTGACTGACCTCGACGGGCCAGTCATCCATCCGGTGGGGCAACAGCGTGGGCGGGGCGACCAGGGTGACCTGGGCCCCGAGGGCGGTGAAGGCGGCCACGTTGGAGCGGGCCACCCGGGAGTGCTTCACGTCGCCGACGATGGCGATGTGGCGACCCTCCACCGAGCCCAGCTCCTGGCGGATCGTGTAGGCGTCGAGCAGGGCCTGGGTGGGGTGCTCGTGCCAGCCGTCGCCGGCGTTGATCACCGTGGCGTCCACCCAGCGGGTGATCTGCCAGGGCACCCCGGAGGACTTGTGGCGGACCACGAGGCCGTCGACCCCCATGGCACAGATGGTCTCGACGGTGTCCCGGACCGACTCGCCCTTGTTCACCGACGAGGCGGCGATCGAGAAGTTGACGGTGTCGGCCGAGAGGCGCTTGGCCGCGGTCTCGAAGCTCACCCGGGTCCGGGTCGAGTCCTCGTAGAAGCAGAAGGCGACGGTCTTGCCCCGGAGGGCGGGGACCCGGGCGATGGGCCGGGCCGAGACCTCGACGAAGGTGTCGGTCAGCTGGAGGATCTCGTCGATGCCGTCGGCCCCGAGGTCCTCGATCGACAGCAGGTGCGAGGTCACTTGACCATCTCGCCGAGCTCGACACCGTCGATGCTGACGTCGACCACCTCGTCGCGGCGGGTGGGCAGGTTCTTGCCGACGTAGTCGGGGCGGATGGGCAGCTCCCGGTGGCCCCGGTCCACGATCACCGCCAGCTGGACCGAGCGGGGCCGGCCGAAGTCGGTGATGGCGTCGAGAGCGGCCCGGATGGTGCGGCCGGTGAACAGCACGTCGTCGACCAGCACCACGATGCGCTCGGTGAGGTCGACCGGGATGGCCGTGACCTCCTCGGGCATGACCGGCCGCAGCCCGATGTCGTCCCGGTAGAGGGCCACGTCGATGGTGCCCATGTCGATGGGGGCGGCCGTCTCGTCGATCTCCTCGAGGGCGGCGACCAGGGCCTCGGCCATCGGGGCGCCGCCGGTCTGGAGGCCGATGACCACGACCTCGTTGAGGCGGCCCTCGTTGCGCTCGATGATCTCGTGGGCCATCCGCCGCAGCGCCCGGTGGACGTCCTCACGGTCCATCACCTGGCTCCGGGCAGTGAAAACGCCCCCGTAAGGGGGCGTCATCCTGCGTTCTCGTTCGGCCAAGCCGGTGGTCCTCTCTGTCCGTACGGGCCTCTCGGGACCCGTTTCACGGTCAGGCGTGGACCCTAGCGCGACGCGCGGTCGACCGTCGCGGACCCCCGACATCCCGTTCTGGTGCGGGATCGTGAAGCTCAGGGATGTCTGAACCACAACGACGCCGATCTCGTTCTGGTTGCGCGATCGCGGGCCGAGCGCGTGATATCGCAACCAGAACGGTCAGGGGCGGAGGATCCAGGCTTGTTTGGGGGGGCGTTCGGTGGCGAGGGTGAAGCCGGCGGCCGCGAGGGTCCAGCCGCTGGCGGGGTTCTCCGAGACGCCTCGGCGGCCAACGTGTCCAGGGGGAGCTCGGCGCAGGGCCCAGGTGGCCAGCAGCTTCAGGGCCTTGGCGGCCAGGTTGTGGCGGCGGTGCTCGGCGTCGATCCAGAAGCCGACGGCGGCCCGCTCGTGGGCCCACTGGATGGGGCCGAGGCCGACCTCGCCGACGACGCCGTCCGTCGGTCTCGATGGCCAGGTCCAGGGCCAGGCCGTCCTGGCGGCAGCCGTCGGCGCCGGCGATCCAGCGCTCGGCCCCTTCGACGGTGGCGTCCGCGGTGACCGAGCACCAGCGCCGGATGGCGGGATCGGCCCAGGCCCGGGCCAGCACCGGTGCGTCCTCGACGCACCAGGGGCGCAGGCCGACGATGCCGTCAGCCAGCGGCGGGTCGGGCTTGGGGATCTCCATCGGTGCGGACCTCGGCGGCGATGGCGGCCAGGACGCCGTTGACGAAGGGTCCAGAGTCGTCGGTGGAGTACTCGCTGGCCAAGTCCACGATCTCGGACAGCACCACGCCGGTGGGCACGTCGGGGCGGTGGGTCAGCTCGTAGACGCCCATGCGCAGCAGCGTCCGGTCCAGCGCGGGCATGCGGGCCAGGGGCCAGTTCTTGGCGAACCGGGTGATGAGGGCGTCGATCTCGGCCTGGTTCGTCTCGACCCCGTTGACCACGTCGACGGCGAAGGGATCGGGCGCCACGACCTGCTCGGCCACGAGGGCCGACGGCGACTGGCTCTTGGTCTCGGCCTCGTAGAGCAGCCCGAGGGCCCGCTCGCGAGCCTGCGACGCTCGGGCTCAGACGACACCGGGCCTCAGGCCCGGCTCTGGTACTCGCCGGAGCGGGTGTCGACCTTGATGCTTTCGCCGGGCTCGACGAAGAGCGGCACCTGGACGATGAGGCCGGTGGCCAGCGTGGCCGGCTTGCGGGCGCCCGACACCCGGTCGCCCTGGATGCCCGGCTCGCACTCGGTGATCTCCAGGACTCACCGAGGCCGGCAGGTCCACGCCCACCACCTCGGTGCCGTACATCTGCAGGATGGCGGTCGAGCCCTCGACGAGGTAGTTGGCGGCGTCGCCGAGCGTGGCGCCGCTCACGTTCATCTGGTCGTAGGTGGCGTTGTCCATGAAGACGAAGTCGGTGCCGTCGTTGTAGAGGTACTGCATCTCCCGCTTGTCGACGGTGACCCGCTCGACCTTCTCGCCGGCCCGGAAGGTCTTGTCGACCACCGCGCCGTTGCGGGCGTTCTTGAGCGTGGTCCGCACGAAGGCGTGGCCCTTGCCGGGCTTCACGTGCTGGAAGTCGACGACCTGGACGAGGTTGCCCTCGACCTCCAGGTGCATGCCGGTCTTCAGGTCGTTGGTGGTGATGGCGGGCATTCGTCGGTGTCTTCCTCAGGCGGCGAGTGGGTCGGTCGACTTGGGCGCGCCGGTCAGGACCCGGCACCCGTCGTCGGTGACCACGACCGTGTCCTCGATGCGGACCCCGCCGTGCTCGGGCAGGTAGACCCCGGGCTCGACGGTCACGATGTAGTCGGAGCGGAGCGTATCTTCCGACGTCTTGGCCACCCTCGGGTTCTCGTGGATCTCGAGGCCCACGCCGTGGCCCGTGCTGTGCAGGAAGGCCTCCTCCCAGCCCGCCTCCTCGATGACCGCACGGGACGCCAGGTCGACGTCCTTGGCCTCGACCCCGGCGGCCACGGCCTCGACCCCGGCCCGCTGGGACTCGGCCACCACGTCCAGCATCCGCTGCTGGGTCTCGCTGATCTCGCCGATGGCGAAGGTCCGGGTCATGTCCGAGCAGTAGCCGTCGACCAGGGCGCCGAAGTCGACCACGACCAGGTCGCCCTCCTGGATGCGGCGGGGGCCGGGCCGGGCGTGGGGCTTGGCCGCGTTGGGTCCCGAGGCCACGATCGTCTCGAAGCTGTTGCCCTCCGCGCCCAGGCGCCGGATCTCGGTGTCCAGCTCCAGGCTGAACTCCTCCTCGGTGGGTCCTTCCACCAGGCGGTGGCGGACGGCGGCCAGGGCGGCGTCGGCCGTGGCGCACGCGGCCTGGATGCGGGCCACCTCGCCGGCGTCCTTCACCAGGCGGAGCTGGTCGACGACGGCCTCGGTGGCCACCAGAACTATCGCCGGAGGTAGGGTTAATATCAAGATCGGATAGTTTGAAAGTTGTAGTATGTTCGATTAACTGGGCGCGCATCACCGACGCTAGGTTGGCGGGCCAGTCGGTTGTCATCTGTAGTGGCGTACCAAGAGCACTTTGACGAACGGTTGCCAGTGGATCGTCAGGATTTAATAGATTTTTATTATTAAACCACTCGATTTTTATCTTATCGAAATCAGTCGTGCCTACTAATTGAATAAATTTACTGGTATCAGCCGGTAGATAGCCGTCAACCGAAGTTGTGTCGGTTGCTATTTTTACGCAAGTATAAGCTTGGTTTAGATTTTCGGTCCCGGGGCACACGTTCGTTTCCTCATCGCACCGATGCTCGCCGCCGTCGCCTCGGCGGCCGCACATGCGGCACCCGCCTCGTCGCCGCACGACGCCATCGCCGACGCCGTGAACCGCTACCGCGCGAGCAAGGGCCTGGCCCGGCTGCCTCTCTCGGCCTCGCTCACGCGCGTGGCGCAGGCGCATCTCGCCGACCTCGAGACGAATTACCGCAGCGGCGGGCGCTGCAACATGCATTCGTGGTCGAGCCGTGGCAACTGGTCCTCGTGCTGCTATACGCCCGACCACGCCGAGGCTGCCTGCATGTGGGAGAAGCCAAACGAGATATCCGGCGGGCTCTACCAGTCACCGGGCTACGAGATCGTGGCGCACTACACCGCCCCGATCACTCCCGCGATGGCCATCGAGATCTGGCGGGAAAGCGCCGCTCACAACGCCATGGTGCTCAACCACGGCAGGTGGGCCGACAACACCTGGCGCGCGATGGGTGCGGCGATCGGCCGGCACTACGCAGTGGTGTGGTTCGGCGAGAGCCCGGACCCGGCGGGCCGTTGATCGAAATTTAATCCCTCCGTCCCCTTTTTCAGGAGAAAGACGGAGGCGAGGCCGCCGGAGACGGTGCGCAGGTTGGTGGTCTGGCCCTGGTAGAGCCGCGCGCTCAGCAGGCGGATATCGACGCCGTAGCTGACACAGCGCAGGTCGAACTTCAGCGCGGCGGCATCCTCGCCCGGTGCGGCGCGGCGCGTGGCCGGCGGCGCGAAGGCCTGCGCGATGTAGTTGCCCGAGTCGACGATCTCCGCCCACACCCGCTTCGTGATGCGCTCGCCGCGGTAGGCGCCGCGGCTGGCGTAGCCCGCGAACGGCTTGAAGAAATACTGCTTGCGCGCGCCCCAGATCTCCTCGGCATCTGCCGCCGTCACGAGTCGCGCCCGCGGCACGTGCGCCGCCAGCACGCGGCGCACGGCCGGGCTCGCGCCGATGCGGGCGAGGAAGCCATCGTCGGACAGCCGCACCAGCTGGCGCTTGTCGGCATACAGCGCGTGGTGGCGCGGCGAGGGCGTGAGCACCACCGCGTCGGCGCGATATGCCTCGCGCAGCGCCGCGTGTGCGGCATCCTGCAGGGCGAAATCCGTGCAGCGGTTGTAGACGAGATCGACCGCCTCGCCTGCATGGCGCAGCGCAGCGCCGTCATATGCGAGCCGGGATGCATCGCCAACGTCGCAGGCCACGCCATGACGCCGGAACAGCTCGCGGAACAGCAGGAACTCGGGGTAGAGGAACTGCTGCTCCGGCGCATCGTCGACGATCAGCACGCGACCGAGCGGCCGCGCGCCGCGCGCCAGCTGCCACTCGTGCAGGAAATCGGCGAACCAGCGCGCCGGCGCATCGCTCCCGCTGGTGGGCATGGCGAGGAATTCGCCCATCAGCTCGCAGCAGTTGCGCTGGCTCTCGGCGAGCAACGCCGCGAGGTAGGCGCCGCCGGCATTGGTGTTGATCTCGATCAGCTTGGCGCCCGCCGGCTCGGGATGGAAATCGAAGGCCATCATCGCGCTCAGCGTGTGCTGCTCGGGCCAGGGGCTCGCGGCCAGCGCCTCGGCCCGGAAGGCAGGCAGTGCCATCACTTCGTGCGCGGCGCCGATCACGGACTGCATCGCGTCCCATTGCGCCTGGTTGGCGAACACGGGGTAGGGCGCGAAGAGGTGCTCGCGCCCCACCAGCAGCTGCGGCAGTCCGCCCTCGCGCAGCAGCGCGGCGTCGAAATGACGCACCAGCGCCTCTTCGTCCAGCGAGATGCAGTGGCAGGTCTCGTTCAGCACATCCGGCATGAATGCCGACCTACTCGACCGTCACGGACTTCGCGAGATTGCGCGGCTGGTCGACGTCGGTGCCCTTCATGACCGCGACGTGGTACGACAGCAGCTGCAGCGGCACGGTGTAGACCACGGGCTCCAGGATCGCGGGAACGTGCGGCATCTGCACCACGGTGACGGTATCGCTGTCGGTGAAGCCCGCCTGCTCGTCGGCGAACACGTAGAGCCGACCGCCGCGCGCCTGCACCTCGGCGAGGTTCGAGCGCAGTTTCTCCAGCAGTTCGTTGTTCGGCGCCACGGTCACGACCGGCATGTCCTCGTCGACCAGCGCCAGCGGGCCATGCTTGAGCTCGCCGGCCGCGTAGGCCTCGGCATGGATGTAGGAAATCTCCTTCAGCTTCAGGGCGCCTTCCATGGCCACCGGGTACTGCACGCCGCGGCCGAGGAAGAGCGCGTGACGCTTCTCGACGAACTCCTCGGCGACATCCCTGATGCGCTCGTCCAGCGCGAGCACCTGTTCGACCAGCCCCGGCAGGCTGTGCATGGCTTCGACGAAGGCGCGCTCGTGCGCCGAATCGGCGCCGCCGCGCTTGGCCAGCACCGCGGTGAGCAGCATCAGCGCGACCAGTTGCGTCGTGAACGCCTTGGTCGAGGCCACGCCGATCTCGGCGCCGGCCTCGGTCATGATCGCGAGATGGGATTCGCGCACCAGCGAGGATTGCGGCGCGTTGCAGATGGTCAGCGTCGAGCGATAACCCAGCGTGTGCGCGAGCCGCAGCGCGGCCAGCGTGTCGGCGGTCTCGCCCGACTGCGAGATCGTGACGAACAGCGTGTTGTCGGCGACCACCAGCTTGCGGTAGCGGAACTCGCTCGCGATCTCGACCGCGCAGGGAATGCCGACGTGCTCCTCGATCCAGTAGCGCGCCACCAGGCCGGAGTGATAACTGGTGCCGCAGGCCACGATCTGCACCGCCGCGACATTGGCGAACACTTCGTCGGCCGCGACGCCGAAGGCCTGCTCGTAGATGTGGTCGTCGCCGATGCGCCCGCGCAGCGTGTTGGCAATTGCGCGCGGCTGCTCGTGGATCTCCTTCAGCATGTAATGGCGGAAGGCGCCCTTGTCGGCGTGGTCGGCGGCCTCGCTCAGGCGCTCGATCGGGCGCTGCACGTCGCGGCCCGCGGCGTCGGTTATGCGCACGCCCAGCGTGGTGACGTCGACGATGTCGCCTTCGTCGAGGAAGATCACGCGGTCGGTCACCTGGCGCAGCGCCATCTGGTCCGAGGCGACGAAGTTCTCGCCGATGCCGATCCCCACGACCAGCGGGCTGCCCTTGCGCGCGGCGATCAGGCGGTGGGGTTCGTCGCTCGCGATCACCGCGATCGCGTAGGCGCCGTGCAGCTCGGTCACGGCGCGCTTCACGGCCTCGAGCAGCGACAGCCCGCCCTGGCGCAGCTGGTCGATCAGGTGGACGATCACCTCGGTGTCGGTTTCCGAGCGGAACACGTAGCCGGCCGCCGTGAGGCGCGCGCGCAGCTCGCCGTGGTTCTCGATGATGCCGTTGTGCACCAGCGCGAGACGATCGTTGCTGGTGTGCGGGTGGGCATTCGCTTCACTGGGGCGCCCGTGCGTGGCCCAGCGCGTGTGCGCGATGCCGGTCACGCCGTCGAGCGGCGCGGCATCGAGGCTCTCGCTGAGCGAGGCGACCTTGCCGGTGCGCTTGATGCACTCGATGCGGCCGTCGGCGCCCAGTAGCGCCACGCCCGCGGAGTCGTATCCCCGGTACTCGAGCCGGCGCAGCCCCTCGACGAGAATGCCGCTGACCTGTCTTTGCGCCACCGCGCCGACTATTCCGCACATATGCCTGCTTCCTTGATGCAGTCTGTGGGTCGGCATTCATGCCGACTCCTGCCCTGGCGGGTTCGGCTGCGCCGAACCCTTGTCGGGCTGAAGCCCGACCTACAGCCGATTACAGCCCACATACAGCAGCCGATCGGCAGCCGGCGCTACGATTTCTTCTGCGGGCGCTTCCAGCCTTCGATGTTGCGCTGCTTGCCGCGCGCCACCGCCAGCGCGTCGTCGGGCACCGCGCCGGTCACCACCGAGCCCGCACCCACGGTGGCGTTGCGTCCCACTTCGACCGGCGCCACCAGCGCCGTGTTCGAGCCGATGAAGGCGCCGTCGCCGATCGTGGTCTGGAACTTGTTCACCCCGTCGTAGTTGCAGGTGATGGTGCCGGCGCCCACGTTGACGTCCTCGCCGAGCAGCGCGTCGCCCACGTAGCTCAGGTGACTGATCTTGCTGTGCGCGCCGATCGTCGCCTTCTTCGTCTCGACGAAATTGCCGATCTTCGCGCCCTCGGCCATGCGCGTGCCGGGACGCAGGCGCGCGAACGGCCCGACGCTGCAGCCCGGACCGATGTCGGAATCCTCGATCACGGAATTGGGGTGGATGCTCGCGCCGTCACCGATACGCGCATTGCGCAGCACGCAGTTCGCACCGACGCTGACGCCGTTGCCCAGTTCCACCTCGCCCTCGATGATCACGTTGATGTCGATGCTCACGTCGCGCCCGTGGCGCAGGTGCCCGCGCAGGTCGAAGCGCGCCGGATCGCGCAGCGTCACGCCGGCCAGCAGCAGCTCGCGCGCGCGCAGCTGCTGCCAGGCGCGCTCCAGCGTCGCCAGCTGTTCGCGGTTGTTGACGCCCGCGACTTCCTGTTCGCTCGCGGCTTCGAGCGGCTCCACGCCCACCCCCGACTGCGCGGCCATCGCGATGATGTCGGTGAGGTAGTACTCGCGCTGCGCATTGCTGTTCTCGAGGCGCGCCAGCCAGGCATGCAGGTGCGCATTGGGCACCGCCATGATCCCGGTGTTCACCTCGCGCAATTCGCGCTGTTCCGGCGTGGCGTCCTTGTGCTCGACGATCGCGGCCACGCGACCGCGATGATCGCGCAGGATGCGGCCGTAGCCGGTGGGATCGGCGAGCTTCACGGTGAGCAGGGCCAGCGGTCCCTGCGCCGCGGTGGCGACGAGCTCGCGCAGCGTGCTCTCGCGCACCAGCGGCACGTCGCCATAGAGAATCAGCGTGACGCCGTCACCGCCCAGAGCCGGCAGCGCCTGCTGCACCGCGTGCCCGGTGCCGAGCTGCCGCTCCTGCATCACCCAGTTGGCACCGGGCGCGGCCATGGCCTCGCGCACACGCTCCGCGCCGTGCCCGATCACGATGCTCAGGCTGCGCGGGGCGAGGGCGGTCGCCGCATCGATCACGTGCCCGAGCAGCGGCTTGCCCGCCAGCGCGTGCAGAACCTTCGGCAGGTCGCTGACCATGCGGGTTCCCTGTCCCGCGGCGAGAATCACGATATCGAGAGCCACGACTTACTCCAGCACGCCCATGCTCCGGCGATTTGCGGAACCACCAACGAAAAAAGGGTAGCAGACGCTACCCTTTTTCTCGAACCGCCGCGGCCGGAAATCAGCCCGGGCGGCCCATTTTCTTGCGCAGGCCCTGGATTGTACGGAGCTGCGCCGCCGCTTCCGCGAGTTGCGCCGCCGCACGGCCGTAATCGAATTCGCCGTGCTGGTTCGCCAGCGCGGCTTCGGCCGCCTTCTGCGCCTCGACGGCCGCGGCCTCGTCGATGTCGTGCGCGCGCACCGCCGTGTCGGCGAGCACGCTGACCGTGCTGGCCTGCACCTCGAGGAATCCACCCGATACGTAGAAGATCTGCTCTTCGCCGGATTGCGTGATCACGCGCACCGGGCCGGGCTTCAGCTCGGTCAGCAGGGGCGCGTGGCCGTGGGCGATACCGAGATCGCCCAGCGAACCGTGCGCGACCACCATTTCCACGAGCCCGGAAAAGATCGCCTTTTCCGCGCTCACGATGTCGCAGTGAATCGTCATTGCCATGTTTCGCTCCCCGGCTGCTGCGCGATCAGAGCTTCGCTGCCTTCTCGATGGCCTCGTCGATGCCGCCGACCATGTAGAACGCCTGTTCGGGCAGGTGATCGTATTCGCCGGCCAGGATGCCCTTGAAGCTGGCGATGGTGTCCTTCAGCGAGACGTACTTGCCGGGGCTGCCGGTGAATACTTCCGCCACGAAGAAGGGCTGTGACAGGAAGCGTTGCATCTTCCGCGCGCGGGCCACGACCAGCTTGTCCTCTTCCGACAGTTCGTCCATGCCGAGGATCGCGATGATGTCCTTCAGTTCCTTGTAGCGCTGCAGCACCGACTGCACGCCGCGCGCCACCGAGTAGTGCTCCTCGCCGATGACCAGCGGGTCGAGCAGGCGCGAGGTGGAGTCAAGCGGATCCACGGCCGGGTAGATGCCGAGCTCGGCGATCTGGCGCGACAGTACCAGCGTCGCGTCGAGGTGCGCGAAGGTGGTGGCGGGCGAGGGGTCGGTCAGGTCGTCCGCGGGAACGTACACGGCCTGGAAGGACGTGATCGAGCCGGTGCGGGTCGAGGTGATGCGCTCCTGCAGTACGCCCATTTCCTCTGCCAGCGTGGGCTGGTAACCCACGGCGGAGGGCATACGGCCGAGCAGCGCGGACACTTCGGTACCGGCCAGGGTGTAGCGATAGATGTTGTCGACGAACAGCAGAACATCGCGCCCCTCGTCACGGAAGGACTCGGCCATCGTCAAACCCGTCAGCGCCACGCGCAGACGGTTGCCCGGCGGCTCGTTCATCTGGCCGTACACCAGCGCCACCTTGTCGAGTACGTTCGACTCCTTCATCTCGTGGTAGAAGTCGTTCCCTTCGCGGGTACGCTCGCCCACGCCGGCGAACACCGAGTACCCCGAGTGCTCCATCGCGATGTTGCGGATCAGTTCCATCAGCGTCACGGTCTTGCCCACGCCCGCGCCACCGAACAGGCCGATCTTGCCGCCCTTGGAGATCGGCATGATCAGGTCGATGACCTTGATGCCGGTTTCCAGCAGCTCGACGCCCGGCGACTGCTCGGCGTAGGTCGGCGCCGCGCGGTGGATCGGCATGCGCGCCTGTTCGCCGATCGGTCCCTTTTCGTCGATCGGGCGCCCCAGCACGTCCATGATGCGGCCCAGCGTTTCCTTGCCCACCGGCACGGAAACCGCGGAATGGGTGTTGCTCACGTCGAGGCCGCGGCGCACACCTTCAGTGGAACCCATCGCGATCGTGCGCACGATGCCGTCGCCGAGCTGCTGCTGGACTTCCAGCACCAGGTCCTTGCCGCCCACCGTCAGCGCATCGTAGATCGACGGCACTGCGTCGCGGGGGAACTCGACGTCGATTACCGCGCCGATGACCTGTACGATTTTTCCACTGCTCATCTCGTGTTCCTCTTCAGTCTGTTCTTCGCGCCCGCGGGGCGCTCCTGAGGCTGTTCCCATGCATCGCGCGGTTGCGCGGCGCTGCTCCGATCCGTGTCGCTAGACTGCCGCCGCCCCGCTGACGATCTCGGCGAGCTCCTGCGTGATCGCCGCCTGGCGCGCCTTGTTGTAGACCAGCTTCAGGTCGCCGATCAGCTCGCCGGCGTTGTCCGTGGCGGCTTTCATCGCCACCATCCGCGCAGCCTGCTCGCAGGCCACGTTCTCGACCACGCCCTGGTAGACCTGCGACTCGATGTAGCGCGTGAGCAGCCCGTCGAGCAGCTCCTTCGCATCGGGTTCGTACAGGTAGTCCCAGTGGTGCTTCAGTTCCTTCTCTTCGGACGCCTCGAGCGGCAGCACCTGCGCGATCGTGGGTTGCTGCGTCATCGTGTTCACGAAGGTGTTGTACGCCAGGAACACCTGGTCGACCTTTCCGCTCGCATAGGCATCGAGCACCACCTTCACGCCACCGATCAGGTCCGCCGCCGCCGGCGCGTCACCGAGACCGCGCAGTGCAGCGGTGATGCGCCCGCCCATGCTGCCGAAGAAGCTGCTGGCCTTGGTGCCGATGACGCAGAGATCGATCTCCACGCCCTTGGCATTCCAGGCCTTCATCTCGCGCAGCACCGCCTTGAACAGGTTGATGTTCAGGCCGCCGCACAGTCCGCGGTCGGTGGAGACGATGATGAACGCGACGCGCTTGACCTCGCGCTGCTGCATGTACAGGTGCTTGTACTCCGGCGCGGCGTTGGCGATGTGGCCCACCACCGAGCGGATGCGCTCCGCGTAAGGCTTGCCGCGTGCCATGCGCTCCTGCGCCTTGCGCATCTTGCCCGCCGCGACCATCTGCATCGCATTGGTGATCTTCTGCGTGCTGGTCACGCTGGCGATCTTGGTGCGGATTTCCTTTGCGCCTGCCATGTGCTGCCCTCGGGTTTCTTACCAGGCCTGCGTCGCGACGAACTTGTCCAGCGCCTCTTTGAGGGCCGCCGCGGTTTCCTTGCTGAAGTCGCCGGTCGTGTTGATGTTGTTCATCAGCGTGCCGAATTCGCTGCCCATGAAGGAGTGCAGGGCAGCTTCGAAGTCGAGGATCTTCTTGATCTCGACGTTCTTCAGGTAGCCCTCGTTCGCCGCGAACAGCGAGACGCCCATCTGCGCCACGGAGAGCGGCGAGTACTGCTTCTGCTTCATCAGCTCGGTGACGCGCTCGCCGTGCTCGAGCTGGGCGCGGGTCGCTTCGTCGAGATCCGAGGCGAACTGGGCGAATGCCGCGAGTTCGCGGTACTGCGCCAGTGCGAGACGGATACCGCCGCCGAGCTTCTTGATGATGCTGGTCTGCGCGGCGCCACCGACGCGCGATACCGAGAGGCCGGCGTTCATTGCCGGGCGAACGCCCGCGTTGAACAGGCTGCTCTCGAGGAAGATCTGGCCGTCGGTGATCGAGATCACGTTGGTCGGCACGAACGCGGACACGTCGCCGGCCTGCGTCTCGATGATCGGCAGCGCGGTCAGCGAGCCGGTCTGGCCCTTCACTTCGCCGTTGGTGAACTTCTCGACGTAGTCGGGGTTCACGCGCGCGGCGCGCTCGAGCAGGCGCGAGTGCAGGTAGAACACGTCACCGGGATACGCTTCGCGGCCCGGCGGGCGGCGCAGCAGCAGCGAGATCTGGCGGTAGGCCCACGCCTGCTTGGTGAGATCGTCATAGATGATCAGCGCGTCCTGACCGCGGTCACGGTAGTACTCGCCCATGGTGCAGCCGGAGAAGGGCGCGATGTACTGCATCGACGCGGGGTTCGAGGCGCTGGCCACGACCACCGTCGTGTGCGCCATCGCGCCGTGCTCCTCGAGCTTGCGCACCACGGCGGCGATCGAGGACTGCTTCTGGCCGATCGCGACGTAGATACACTTAACGCCGGTGCCTTTCTGGTTGATGATCGCGTCGATCGCGATCGCGGTCTTGCCGATCTGGCGGTCGCCGATGATCAGCTCGCGCTGGCCGCGGCCTACCGGAACCATCGCGTCGATCGCCTTCAGGCCGGTCTGTACCGGCTGCGATACCGACTGGCGCGTGATAACGCCGGGCGCGACCTTTTCGATCGGGTCGAACAGCGTGGCGTTGATCGGGCCCTTGCCGTCGATCGGGTTGCCGAGCGCGTCGACCACGCGGCCTTCGAGCGCGGGGCCGATCGGCACTTCCAGCACGCGGCCGGTGCAGCGGCAGGTCTGGCCTTCTTCCAGCCCCTTGTATTCACCCAGCACCACCGCGCCCACGGAGTCGCGCTCGAGGTTCAGGGCCATGCCGTAGACACCGCCCTGGAACTCGATCATCTCGCCGTACATGACCTCGGCGAGTCCGTGGATACGGACGATACCGTCGGAGACGCTGACGATCGTGCCTTCGTTGCGCGCCTGCGTGCTGATGTCCAGCCGCTCGATACGCTGCTTGATGATTTCACTGATTTCCGTGGGGTTCAGTTGCTGCATCTGGGTTTTCCTTTGATTCCCGTCAGGAATTCATTGCTTCGGATAGCTTCGCAAGGCGGCCGCGCACCGAGCCGTCGATCACCAGATCGGCCGTGCGAATCACCACCCCGCCTATGAGGGTCTTGTCGACTGTCGCGCTTACACGCACCGTGCGCTGCAGTTTGCGGCCGATCGCCTCGGCCAGGCGCGAAGCCTGGTCCGGCGCGATTTCGAAAGCACTGGTGAGCTCGAGGTCCACCGATTGCTCCTGGCTGGCCTTGAACGCGAGGAAGAGCTCGTACACCTGCGGCAGCAGCGGCAGGCGCCGGTTCTCCGCAAGCACGCGGATGAAATTGCGTGCTGCCTCCGGCAGTACGTCGCCGCAGAGCCCGATCAGCGTCTCCGCCTTGCGGGCCGACGTCATTCCCGGCGCCGCGATCAGCTGCGCTATGCGCGGCTCGCCGGTCACGGCGGCTGCCGTCGCCAGTGCGTCCGCCCAGTCCGCGAGCGTGTTGCCGGCCAGCGCCTGCTCGAACGCCGCCTTGGCGTAAGGCCTCGCGAGGGTGATGAGTTCTGCCATGGCTGCCTCGATCAGAGTTCTTGAGCGAGCTGGTCGACGATGTCGCGATGCGCGTTCTCGTCGACCGCACGGCCGAGGATGCGCGAGGCGCCCGCCACGGCCAGGGCACCGACCTGCGCGCGCAGCTGTTCGCGGGCCCGGTTGCTCTCCTGCGCGATCTCGGCCTGGGCGGAAGCCTTGATGCGATCGCCTTCGTCGCGGGCCCGATCCTTGGCCTCGTCGATGATCTGCGCCGCGCGACGGTTGGCCTGCTCGATGATCGAGGCTGCCTCCACCTTGGCGTCCTTCAGCTGGCTGGATACCTTGTCCTTGGCCAGCTCCAGGTCACGGTGGGCGCGTTCCGCCGCCGACAGGCCTTCGGCGATCTGCTGCGTGCGCGCGTCCATCGCATTGCGAATGACCGGCCACACGAACTTCATGCAGAACCACACGAAGATCAGAAAGGTGATCGACTGGCCTATGAGTGTCATATTGATGTGCACGCCGTCACTCCCTAGTGCGATTTAGCCGTTGTCACGCGAATTGCTCCGCAACCGCCTGGCTTCAGAGCTGGACCGCAAAAATCAGGTACATCGCGATACCGACGCCGATCATCGGCACGGCGTCGAGCAGACCGGCGATCAGGAACATCCTGCCTTGCAGCATCGGCCCCATCTCGGGCTGACGAGCAGTGCCTTCAAGCAGCTTGCCACCGAGAATACCGAAACCGACGGCGGTGCCAGCCGCACCCAGACCGATCATCAGAGCGGCCGCTACGTAAAGGATTGCTTGTTCCATGATGTTCTCCCAGCGTGATTGAGTGAGTGAGTAATGAAGAAAACTAGTGCTCTTCCGAGACGTCATGCGCCATCGCCATGTAGACAACGGTCAGAACCATGAACACGAACGCCTGCAGCGTGATGATCAGGATGTGGAACACCGCCCACGCCCATTGCAGCACGCCAGCCAGCGGAAACAGAAACATCCCTGCGCCGAACATGATGGCGATGAGGATGAAGATCATTTCACCCGCGTACATGTTTCCGAAAAGACGCAGACCGAGCGAGATGGGCTTGGCAATCAGCGATACGGTTTCCAGAACCAGGTTGATCGGGATCAGGATCACGTTGACGTACCACTTCGGCGCATGGAAGGGGTGCAGGGTCAGTTCCTTGATGAAGCCGATCACGCCCTTCTCCTTGATCGAGAAGAACAGCATCAGGCCGAATATCGTGAACGACATGCCGAGCGTGACGTTGGGATCGGTGGTCGGGACGACTTTCAGGAAGATGTGGGAGTTGCCGCTGAGGATACCCGCGGCCCGTGGCAACCAGTCGACGGGGAGCAGGTCCATCAGGTTCATCATGAAAATCCACACGAAGATCGTCAGCGCCATCGGCGCGATCAGTCGATTCTTCTGGTGGAAGATGTCGTTCACGGTGCCGTCGACGAACTCGATGACCATCTCGACGATGTTCTGCAGTCCGGTCGGGGCGCCGCTGTTCGTCGCGGCCTTGCGTGCGACGCGGCTGAACAGGTAACTGAATACGAGGCCGAGCGTGATCGCCCAGCCCATGCTGTCGAGGTGGATGGCGGAGAAACCCATCTGCTCGATCTGCTCGTTGCAACGCGCGAGCGTCCAGGATTCCTCGGCCAGAACCTGCGTGCCTTCGCAATACGAGCCCGCCGGCAACTTGCCGTAGGTCATGTTGGTCAAGTGATGGAGAATGTACTCACTTGACGTCTGGGCTTCAGCCGACATAAGGCTCCTCTGGCTCCTCGCCGCTCATGGGCCGCCTTCACAGCCCGCGCAGGCGGGAAAGCAGCACAACGTTCACGACATACAGGACGATGTAGGCACCAAAAAAGGCCACTGCGTGCAGCGGCCTTGCACTCGCAAACACCGTGGCGAATCCCGCGCAGGTCAGCAGGAACTTGCCTGCCTCGGCACGGTAGAAGCCGTCCACGACCTTGCGTGCGGCCCCTGCGCCACGAAACCGGAACACCTGCCAGGCAAACCATGCCTGCGGCAGCAGGAAAACCAGCCCTCCGAGGAGCAGCGATTTGCCTGTTACCGGATCCATCGAACCCGCCCCGAGGGCGGCCAGGATGAGCAGTCCGGACTCCGCCAGCAACACGCGCCATACGGGCGGTCGCGGCAATGAACTCGTGATCTTGCCTGACGTCATCCCCGTGCACCCTGTTCCATGCAGCGGGTCCCCCTTGCGGGCTGTTCCGGCGTCAGACCGGGCCGGCATTGTATAGAGATGCCGCGCCGGCTTCAACCGGCCTCGGGACGGAAATAACGCAGTATTCCATCAAGCTGGTCGAGACTGGCGTAATTGATGACCATCCGGCCCTTGCCGCCGGCCTTGTGCTCGATCGCGATCGCCGCGCCCACGATCTCGGACAGCTCGCGCTCGAGGCGCCGGATGTCGGCGTTCTCGGCCGCGGGCGGCGGGGCGGGACGAGCGGGCGCCTGCATGCGGCGCACCAGGGCTTCGGTGTCGCGCACCGTGAGGTCCTTTTCCAGGACTTCGCGGGCGACAATCACCTGCTGCTCCGGCGGCAGGGTCAGCAGGGCACGCCCGTGGCCCATCTCCAGGCGACGGGCCTCGAGGTGATCGCGTACCTCCGGCGCGAGGCCGAGCAGGCGCATGATGTTGGTCACGGTGGTGCGCGACTTGCCGACCGCCTCGGCGATCTGCTCGTGGGTCAGGCCGAATTCCTGCTGCAGCCGCTGCAGGGCGACCGCTTCCTCGATCGCGTTCAGGTCCTCGCGCTGGATGTTCTCGATCAGCGCCATCGCGATTGCGGCCTCGTCGGGCACGTCGCGCACGATCACGGCTATTTCGCCCAGGCCGGCCATCTGCGCAGCACGCCAGCGGCGTTCGCCCGCGATGATCTCGTAACGCTCGCCGCCGATGGGGCGCACGACGATCGGCTGCATCAGTCCCTGGGTGCGGATCGAGTTCGCGAGTTCCTCGAGCGCCTCGGGATTGAAGTCACGCCGCGGCTGGAAGCGTCCACGCTGCACCAGGTCGACGGGCAGCGAGCGCAGTTCCTCCTGCCGCGCTCCGGGCTGCGCATCCGTCGCCGCCTGGCCGAAACTCGCCGCGCCGATCAGGGCGTCCAGTCCTCTGCCGAGGCCGCGTTTCTTGACAACCATCTGTGACTCCTCGTGAACGGGCGGCGGGCTTCAGTCGCCGGCCACGGCGGCCGTGCTCTCGGGCGCGGCGACGGTGGATTGCTTGCCGTGGCGGCCCAGCATTTCGGATGCCGCCGCGAGGTAGGCAATGGCACCGCGCGAGGCGGCATCATAGACCAGCGCCGGCATGCCGTGACTCGGCGCCTCGGCGAGACGCACATTGCGCGGGATCAGCGTGGCGTAGACGCGCGAGCCGAAGTGCTGGATGAGCTGCATCGACACTTCGTTGGTGAGCGAGTTGCGCGCGTCGTACATCGTGCGCAACAGGCCTTCGATCCTGAGCTGCGGGTTCAGCATCTTCTGCACCCGCGTGACCGTGTTCAGCAGCGAGGACAGCCCTTCCAGCGCGTAGTATTCGCACTGCACGGGGATCAGCACACTGTCGGCGGCGACCAGGGCGTTCACGGTGAGCATGTTCAGCGACGGCGGGCAGTCGATCAACACGTAATCGTAGTCGTGCTTCACGCGCGCCAGCGCGTCGCGCAGGCGGTGCTCCCTGACGCTCGCGGTCACCAGTTCCACTTCGGCGGCGGTGAGGTCGGCGTTCGCCGGAATCACGTCGAAACCGGCCTCCGGCGCGCGTTGCCTGACGGTCTCGACCGGAGCGCCGTGCATCAGTACGTCGTACACCGAGAATTCGAGCCCATGCTTGTCGACCCCGCAACCCATGGTGGCGTTGCCCTGCGGATCGAGATCGATCAGCAGCACCCGCTGGCCGTTGGCGGCCAGCGACGCGGCGAGATTCACGGTGGTGGTGGTCTTGCCCACGCCGCCTTTCTGGTTCGTTATCGCGATCGTCGTCACTGCGCCGCCATGCCTTGCCGGGTGATCTTCAACAACTGCCGTTGCGCAGCGATGCCGGGAACGGCGAGCTGCGTGCGGGAGGCAACAGTATAGGGCGTTGTCACCGCGGCGACTTCCTCCTCGTCGAGGCTGGCCTTCATCGCGAGCAGGCAGCCGCCGGGCGCGAGCAGGTGGCCGCTCACCCGGATCATGTCGGCGAGGCTCGCAAAGGCACGGCTGGTCACACAGTCGAAACCCCGCGCATCGCCCAGTGCTTCCGCGCGCGCCTGGTGCACCGTGACGTTGGTGAGCGCCAGCGCGAGCCTTGGCCTGGAACAGGAAGCGGATCTTCTTGCCGTTGCTGTCGAGCAGGTGGAACTCGCGCCCGGGAAACCAGATCGCGAGCGGGATGCCCGGCAGGCCGGCGCCGCTGCCGACGTCGAGGATGCGCTGTCCGCACAGGTGCGGTGCGATGCTCAGGCTGTCGAGCAGGTGGCGCGACACCATCTCCAGCGGATCATCGATCGCGGTCAGGTTGTAGGTACGGTTCCATTTCGCGAGCAGCGCGAGGAATTCGAGGAGGCGCGCGACCTTCGCCGGCTCGGGCGGCAGGCCGAGCGCCTGCAGGCCTTCGCCGAGTTTCTGTTGCGCGCGCGCGCCGGTCGCGTCGGGCATCCGGGTCAGGCCGTGCGCCGGTCCAGCCAGCCGCGCTTCTTCAGGTGGATCAGCAGCAGCGATATCGCGGCCGGTGTCACGCCCGGGATGCGCGCGGCCTGCGCCAGCGTGGCAGGACACGCGGCCTGCAGCTTGTGGCGCACCTCGTGCGACAGTCCGTCGACCGCGGCGTAGTCGAAATCGCGCGCCAGCGCGGTGTTCTCGTAGCGGCGCATGCGCTCGATCTCGTCCTGCTGCCGGTCGATGTAGCCGGCATACTTGGCCTGGATCTCCACCTGCTCGGCAACGTCGGCGCCCACGCCGGCGTCACCGCAGATCGCGACGATGTCGCGGTACCCGACTTCCGGGCGCTTCAGCAGTTCGATCAGCCGGTATTCGCGGCCCAGCGCACGTTCGCCGAGCGCGGAGAATGCCTCGGCCTCGGGCGTGCCGGGGCGCACCCAGGTCTGCTCCAGGCGCTGTGTCTCGCGTTCCAAGCCGTCGCGCTTGGCGCAATACGCGTCCCAGCGCTCGTCGTCGACCAGGCCGAGCTCGCGTCCGGCCGGCGTCAGCCGCAGGTCGGCGTTGTCCTCGCGCAGCAGCAGGCGGTATTCGGCGCGACTGGTGAACATGCGATACGGCTCGGAAGTGCCCAGCGTGACCAGGTCGTCGACGAGCACGCCGAGATAGCCTTCATGGCGGCGCGGGTACCACGGCTCGCGGCCCTGCACGCGCCGCGCGGCGTTGATGCCGGCGAGCAGCCCCTGCGCGCCCGCTTCCTCGTAGCCCGTGGTGCCGTTGATCTGCCCGGCAAAGAACAGGCCCTGCAGGTAGCGCGTTTCCAGCGCGTGCGTCAGCCCGCGCGGATCGAAGAAATCGTATTCGATCGCGTAGCCCGGTCGCGTGATGTGCGCGTTCTCGAACCCCTTGATCGACTGCACGATGCGCACCTGCACGTCGAAGGGCAGGCTGGTGGAGATGCCGTTCGGGTACAGCTCGTTCGAGGTGAGTCCTTCGGGCTCGATGAAGACCTGGTGCGAGGTCTTGTCGGCGAAACGCACGATCTTGTCCTCGACCGAAGGACAGTAGCGCGGCCCGGTGCCCTCGATCACGCCGGTGTACATCGGCGAGCGGTCGAGCGAACCGCGGATGATCTCGTGCGTCGTTTCGTTGGTGTACGTGACGTGGCAGCTGAGCTGGCGCGGATGTTCCGCGGCGCGGCCGATGTAGCTCATCACCGGCACCGGCGTGTCGCCGGGCTGTTCCTGCAGGCCGGTGAAATCCACGCTGCGCGCATCGATGCGCGGCGGGGTACCGGTTTTCAGGCGTCCGACCGCGAACGGCAGTTCGCGCAGCCTTGCGGCAAGCGCATTCGATGCCGGATCGCCCGCGCGCCCGCCGCCGTAGTTCTCGAGGCCGATGTGGATCTTGCCGCCGAGGAAGGTGCCGGTTGCCAGCACCACGGTCTCGGCACCGAAGGCGAGTCCCATCTGCGTGATCACGCCGCGCACGCACTCGCCTTCGACGATCAGGTCGGTGACGGGCTGCTGGAACAGGTCCAGGTTGGGCTGGTTCTCGACGATGGCGCGGATCGCATTGCGGTACAGCACGCGGTCGGCCTGGGCTCGCGTTGCGCGCACGGCAGGTCCCTTGCGCGCGTTGAGCACCCGGAACTGGATGCCGGCGCGGTCGGTGGCGCGCGCCATCGCGCCGCCGAGGGCATCGATCTCCTTGACCAGGTGGCTCTTGCCGATGCCGCCGATCGCCGGGTTGCAGGACATCTGCCCGAGTTGCTCGATGCTCTGGGTCAGCAGCAGCGTGGGCACGCCCATGCGCGCGCTGGCCAGCGCGGCCTCGGTGCCCGCATGGCCGCCGCCGACGACGATCACGCCATAGTGTTTCGGGTATTTCACGGAGCACTCTCCGGAAGGGGCCGCGGATTATATATCCGGCGCAGGGACTGTACAAAAACTGATCTGACGGAATTGTTGGGTTCCGGGGCTCGCTCGCGGCGTGCCGGAAACTGCACATTGAATTGAGTATTTAATCTTTATGTATATGGAATAGAAGAAAGGAATTGATAGATATAGAGGGGCCCGTGCCCTGTGGGTATGTCGGATTTTTCCTTTCAAGACAACGGATTGCGGCAATGATAAGCGGCGTTGAATCCTCCGCGCATGCCGTGCTGCGCATGTGTCGGGACTGGGGATCGTTTCCGGGGCTTGCGATGGCTGCGCGCGAACGGCGGCAGGGATGCACGGCCTTCGCGCAGTTTTTCCACAGCTTGTCGGGGCGCGGCGCAAAGCCTCACTTGCCGATGCAGAAGCTCGTGAAGATGCGTCCCAGCAGGTCGTCGGCGCTGAACTCGCCGGTGATCTCACCCAGGCTTTGCTGCGCGAGGCGCAGATGCTCGGCCAGGAGTTCGCCGGCGGCAAACTCGCTGAGTTGCGTCGCACCGGCGCGCAGCGCGGCTTCGGTGCGGTCCAGGGCATCGAGGTGTCGCCGGCGGGCCGAGAAGTCGCCGCCGCAACTGCCCTGGTAGCCGACGGCGTGCTTCAGGTGCTCGCGCAGGGCCGTCATGCCGGCACCGGTCAGCGCCGAGACCGCGATGGTGGGTACCGGGGCGTCGCGCACCGTGCCGGGCGCCAGGCCGGAAAGGTCGCACTTGTTCATCACGATCGACATCGCGGGCAGACGCGCGCGTATCCCGCCGAAGCTCTGCTGCAGGATGGCGTCGGCGTCCTGCTCTGTGGTGCTGTCGATGACCAGCAGCAGGTGATCGGCGCGTTCGATTTCCAGGCGCGCGCGGCGGATGCCTTCCTGTTCCACCACGTCGGGGCTGTCGTGCAGGCCGGCGGTGTCGATGATGTGCAGCGGCAGACCGTCGAGCTCGATCTCCTCGCGCAATATGTCGCGGGTCGTGCCCGGTATGGCCGTGACGATCGCGGTATCGCGGCCGGCCAGCGCGTTCATCACGCTCGACTTGCCGGCGTTCGGCTTGCCGGCCAGCACCAGCGTCATGCCGTCGCGCACCAGCACGCCGTTGCGCGCCGATTCGCGCACGCTGGCCACCTGCAGCAGCAGTGTGTCGAGACGCTTCGCCAGCTGCGTATCGGCGAGGAAATCCACTTCCTCCTCGGGGAAGTCGATGCTCGCTTCGACGAACACGCGCAGCGATACCAGCTCCTGCAGCAGTTCGTGGATGCGCTCGGAGAACGCTCCCTGCAGCGAGCGCATTGCATTGCGCGCGGCGTGCGCGGTGGTGCTGTCGATGAGGTCGGCGATGGCTTCGGCCTGGGCGAGATCGATCTTGCCGTTCAGGAAGGCGCGCTCGCTGAATTCACCCGGACGCGCGAGGCGAGCGCCGTGGCGCAGCACGCTTTGCAGCAGCAGGTCGAGCACGACCGGGCCGCCGTGGCCCTGCAGTTCCGCGACGTCCTCGCCGGTGAAGCTGTGCGGACCGGGGAAATACAGCGCGATGCCGCGGTCGAGAACCTCGCCTGCGGTAACGGCACCGTGTTCGCGAATGTCGGTCAGCGTGGCGTGTCGCGGCGGTGGCAGCGCGCCGCACATGGCAGCAAGAATCCTGCCGGCATCGGGGCCGGAGATGCGGATGACACCGATGCCACCGCGCCCGGGCGCGGTGGCGATCGCGGCGATGGTATCGGTGTCAGCCGCGGTGTTCACGGGTCCGGGCCGTCAGGGCGCCTTTTCGATCCGGCGCGTGATCACCCATTGCTGGGCCATCGACAGCACGTTGTTGACGAGCCAGTAGAGCACCAGGCCTGCCGGGAAGAACAGGAAGAACACCGTGAAGATGATCGGCATGAACTGGAACACCTTCGCCTGCATCGGGTCGGGCGGCGGCGGGTTCAGCTTCTGCTGGTAGTACATCGAGGCGCCCATCAGCAGCGGCAGCACGAAAAACGGATCCATCGCCGACAGGTCCCTGATCCAGAGCATGAACGGCGCGTGACGCAGTTCGACGCTCTCGAGCAGCACCCAGTAAAGTGCGAGGAATACCGGCATCTGGATCAGGATCGGCAGGCAGCCGCCGAGCGGATTCACCTTTTCCTTGCGGTAGAGATCCATCGTTTCCTGCGAGAGTTTCTGGCGATCCTCGCCGTAGCGCTCACGCAGTTCCAGCATCTTGGGCTGCAGCTTGCGCATCTTCGCCATCGACTTGTAACTGGTTGCCGCCAGGTGGAAGAACGCGCCCTTGACCAGCAGCGTCAGCAGCACGATCGCCACAGCCCCAGTTGCCGATGCCGGCGCCGAGGTCGAACTCCCAGCCTCCGATGCGCAGCTTGCCGGTGGCAAAGAAGTACAGCAGCGCGAACAGCGGTTGCGCGATCCACCACAGCCAGCCGTAGTCGACCGTGAGGTCCAGGCCCGGTGCGATCTCGCGCAGGCGCGACTGGTCCTTGGGACCGGCGTAGAACTGCGCGGCGATCGAGCCGCTGGCGCCCGGCGCGAGCTGCAGTTCCGGCGAGGTGAAGCGGGCGATGTTGTCGCCGGCGGCGGTTTTCAGCATCGAAAATGTGTTCTGGGCGTCGGCGGCCGGAATCCATGCGCTGATGAAGTAATGCTGCACCAGCGCCACCCAGCCGCCACGGTTCGCGCCTTCGTAGGCTTTCTCCGCGATGTCGTCGAAGGTGAATTTCTGGTACGGCTCGTCGGTGGTTCGTGTCGCGAAACCGATGAAGGGCTTGATGCCGAGCGCGCCGCCGACGGCGCCGGGATCGGGGCGGTTGTCGCGCTTGAGCTGGCCGAACAGCGCGGCCTGCCACGGGCGGTCGCTGTTGTTCGTCACGAGGTACTCGACGCCGACGACGTACTCGCCGCGCTGGAACGTGAAGCGTTTGGTGATGACGACGCCTTCGGCGGTCGTGTAGTTCAGGTCGACGACGAGTTCGTCCTGGCCAGGCTGCATTTCAAAGCTGGTTGCACCGGCCGAAAACAGTGGTCGGCCGTTCGCGGTGTCGGTGCCGTTGGCGCCGATCAGTCCGCTCATGGCGATGTACTGGCGTTTTGCGTTCTGCTCGAGCAGCTGGAACGGTTGATCGCGTCGATCGAGATTGGCGAGGTGACGCGGCAGCGCTACCGAGGTGATGTCACCGCCGAGCAGCGAGATGTCGAGCAGCAGCGAGTCGGTGCGCACCGTGATTGCCTGCTGCGCGTTGACGGCTATCGGCGCCTCTGCGGCGTCGCCCGCAGCCTGCAGGCTGGGAATATCCGCGGCTGCGCTGCCGGTGGCGGTAGCCGAGGGTAGCGCCGTCGCGGAAGGCGCCGCCGGTGCAGCAGCGGCTATCGCGGCTGCTTCGGCCACTGCAACCTGCTCGGTGTGCGTGTCGCGGAACTTCACCCATTCGGTCAGCAGCATCCCGGATACCAGGACCAGCGCGACGATCAGCAGATTGCGTTGAATATCCATTAACGGGGGGTATCCGGACAGGAGGTAACGGGGATGCCGCGCGCGGAGCCGGGAACAGGGTCGTGGCCACCCTCGTGCCAGGGATGGCAGCGTGACAGCCGGCGCAGGGCGAGCCAGGCGCCGCGAAGCGGGCCGTGACAGATGATGGCTTCACGCGCATAACGCGAACACGTGGGATCGAAGCGGCAATGCTGCCCGATCCACGGGCTCAGGAAGAAACGGTAGCCGTCGATGAGTGCGACCATCACGGAGACGCAGGCGCGGCGCAGGAGCGCCGCTTCTGATTCCCGAAATGTCCTGTTGAGACGATTCCATAACTTGGTCAGGTGCTGCGTTATGGTGCCGTTGTCGAGGTCAGCGATGCCGCGGCGCGCCAGAACGATGATGTCGAGGCCAGCCAATGCGGGCTGATTGTGCCGGTACGATTCGCGAACCTGGCGCTTCACGCGGTTGCGCCAGGTTGCCATCCGGCAGTTCTTCTTGCCGACGACGATGCCCAGACGTGCATGCTCCAGCGCGTTCGGGCGCGCGAGCACGAGCAACTCGCGCGTCGACACCCGGAACCGGGAGTCGTCGAAAACTGCCTTGAACTGCGCGGAGTTCAGCAGGCGTACCTGCCGGGGATATTCCGCGCCCGCCATACATCGTCGCTGCAGGCCCTATCAGGCCGCCAGACGCTTGCGACCCTTCGCGCGGCGGCGCTTCAGCACGATGCGGCCGTTGCGGGTGGCCATGCGTGCGCGGAAGCCGTGAGTGCGCTTGCGCTTCAGGTTGCTCGGTTGGAATGTTCTCTTGCTCATGGTGTGCTCGCCTTGGGTCCGGTCCAGCGGATCCGGAAATGCCGAAAAAGACGCGGGATTCTAGTGAAATCCGCGCACGGGAGCAAATGCGGCGTGGGCGAAGAGTTGGCAATATGTCGAGGAGCGTGACGCGGCGGAGAGCGGCGAACCCGCTTCTCCACAGCACGGGGCACGCCGCGCGAGCGCCTCCGAACCGGGTTGTTGATAACCGGGAAAACGCAAATTCAATCAATTGCTTGGTGTTTGCCGAGGCTGTGGGCAAGCTGTTCGATGCGCGGTATTCGCCGTGTTCATCAGCCGCCGGAGTGGTGCGCGAAGGCACAGGAAACGAACATTTCACGCAGATTTTAATAACAGCTTATCCACAGATTGATGATTTTCGAGCTCTTCGGAGGTCTATCGCACGCCTGTTTTGCGGCTTTGTAACGCATTGAAAATTATCAATAATTCAAAAAATGACTTTTTCTCTGATGCCGTGTGTATAAGTTCTGTGGAAAACGTTAGAATGCGGTCGCTCAGTTATTCAGTGGTTTTGGGCACGTGGTTCGCGGCGGCAGTACGACAATAAATACATGCATCGGCCAGCAGTTTCATACGATGCTTTCGGGGCTTTGAAGGGATGGATGTGACCTGGCAACGCTGCAGCAGCTTTCTGCGTGATGAAATGCCCCCGCAGCAGTTCAACACCTGGATCCGGCCGCTGCGTGCCGAGGAGTCCGCGGTCGGGCTGCAGTTGATCGCGCCGAACCGGTTCGTCAAGGAATGGGTACGCGAGAAGTACTTCGAGCGTATTCGTCAGCTGGTGAGCGAAGTGTCGGGGGGGCGTATTGCGACCGTCGAGCTCGACACCTTGCGCCAGGACAGTCTGCAGCGGGCACCGTTGCCGGTGCAAGCAGCGGAGTCGATCGCGCCGGCTGAACGCGTGACCAATGAGCCGTGGTCCCGGCGGCGCCTGCGCCGCTGCCGCGCCGGCGCCGCGCAAGGCCGGGATCGACGTGACGCCACGGCCCAGCAATTTCCTGATCGAAGGCTATACCTTCCAGAGTTTCGTCGAGGGCAAGAGCAACCAGCTGGCGCGTGCGGCGGCGCAGCAGGTGGCGCAGAACCCGGGCGGCGCCTATAACCCGCTGTTCATCTACGGCGGGGTCGGCCTCGGCAAGACCCACCTGATGCATGCCGTGGGCAATGCCATGCTGGAGAGCAACCCGAGCGCCCGGATCGTCTACCTTCACTCCGAGCGTTTCGTCGCCGACATGGTCAAGGCGCTGCAGCTGAACGCCATCAATGATTTCAAGCGCTATTACCGCTCGGTCGATGCGCTGCTGATCGACGACATCCAGTTCTTCGCCAACAAGGAGCGCTCGCAGGAGGAGTTCTTCCACACCTTCAATGCGCTGCTCGAAGGTGGCCAGCAGATGATCCTCACCTGCGATCGCTACCCCAAGGAGATCGACGGGCTGGAGGAGCGACTGAAGTCGCGTTTCGGGTGGGGGCTCACCGTGGCGGTCGAGCCGCCGGAGCTGGAGACGCGGGTGGCGATATTAATGAAGAAGGCCGAGCAGTCGCGGATCGATTTGCCCGCCGATGTCGCCTTCTTCGTCGCGCAGCGCATCAAGTCGAACGTGCGGGAACTGGAAGGTGCGCTGAAGCGCGTGATCGCCAGTTCGCAGTTCACCCACCGGCGTATCGATATCGAGCTGGTCAAGGAATCGCTCAAGGACCTGCTGGCGCTGCAGGACAAGCTGGTCAGCCTGGACAACATCCAGCGCACCGTGGCCGAGTACTACAAGATCAAGCTGTCCGATCTGCTGTCGAAGCGGCGCAGCCGCTCGGTGGCGCGGCCGCGGCAGCTGGCCATGGCGCTGGCGAAGGAACTGACCAATCACAGCCTGCCGGAAATCGGCGAGGCGTTTGGCGGGCGCGACCACACCACGGTGCTGCATGCCTGCAAGAAGATAAAGGAACTGCGCGAGTACGATTCCGATATTCGCGAGGACCACAAGAACCTCTACCGCCTGCTGTCGACCTGAGGGTCGCATCGTCGCTGGCCGTACGGGACAAGGAATTCACTGCGGAGACTCGATGCATGAAATTTTCGATTTCCAGGGACGCGTTGCTCAAGCCACTGAGCCTGGTGGCCGGGGTAGTGGAGCGACGCCAGACGCTGCCGATCCTTTCCAACGTGCTGATCACGCTCGACGGTGACCGCCTGTCGCTGACGGGAACGGATACGGAAGTGGAGCTTGCGGCACGCATCACGCTGCCGGAGCCGGGCGAGAGCGGCGAGATCACGGTGCCGGCGCGCAAGCTCGCGGATATCTGCAAATCGCTGCCGGATTCCGGCCGGCTCGAATTCACCCTGGACGAGCAACGGGTGCAGCTGCGTAGCGGGCGCAGCCGCTTCACGCTGTCGACGCTGCCCGCGGGCGAGTTCCCGAACATCGAGCCCGCGGCTGGATCGGTCGAATTCACCGTGAACCAGGGGCAGCTCAAGAGCCTGATCGATCGCACCGCGTTCTCGATGGCGCAGCAGGACGTGCGCTATTACCTGAACGGCATGCTGTTCGAGGTGACGCCGCGCCACCTGCGCACCGTGGCCACCGATGGCCACCGGCTGGCGATGGCGACCTACGAGAGCGAACTGCCCGGCGTACGGTCGGACCTGCAGGTGATCCTGCCGCGCAAGGGTGTGCTGGAGCTGCTGCGACTGCTGCAGAATCCCGACGAGGACGTGCGGCTGGTGCTGGGCGGCAACCACTTCCACGCCATCACGCCGGACTTCACCTTCACCTCGAAGCTGGTCGACGGCAAGTTCCCCGAGTACGAGCGCGTGGTGCCGCGCGATGCGGACAAGCGGGTGCTCGGTCCGCGCGTCGAGCTGAAGGAGGCGCTGGCGCGCACAGCGATCCTTTCCAACGAGAAGTACCGCGGCGTTCGCCTGGTGCTGGAAGACGACAACCTGCAGATCCTGGCCAACAATCCCGAGCAGGAAGAGGCCGAGGAGCAGGTTGGCGTGAGCTATTCCGGCAGCCGCGTGGAAATCGGCTTCAACGTCAGCTACCTGATCGACGTGCTGTCGGTGCTCGGCAGCGAGGAAGTGCGTTTCCAGCTTTCGGATGGCAGCCGCAGCGTGCTGGTCCAGGATCCGGGCCGCGAGGATGCGCTCTACGTCGTCATGCCGATGCGACTTTGAGGCGTACGACCAGCGCATGTCGATTCGGCGGCTGCGCATCAGCCAGCTCCGGAACATACGGCAAGCGGAGCTCGAACTGCGGCGCGTGAACCTGCTGTGCGGCCCCAATGGCAGCGGCAAGACCAGCGTGCTGGAGGCGGTCTTCGTGCTCGGCTCCGGCCGTTCGTTTCGCGCGACACGCCTCGACCCCGTCATCCACCATGAAGCCCGGCAATGCACGGTGTTTGCCTCGCTGCTCGGCGAGGAAGAGGGCGCGGGCACCGGTCGCCATCGGTGTTTCGCGGGATCGGGACGGCAGCTTCGTCGGGCGGATCCAGGGGCAGGCCATCCGGAGTTCGGCCGAGCTGGCGCGGCGCCTGCCGCTGCAGCTGATCAATTCCGACACCTTCGCTCTGCTGGAAGGGGGGCCGAAGGTGCGGCGCCAGTTCCTGGACTGGGGAGTGTTCCACGTGGAACATGGTTTTCACCGTGTCTGGCTGGACGTCCACCGCTGCCTGCGCCAGCGCAACGCGCTGTTGCGGCATGATAGAATTTCGGCCTCTCAACTCGAGATATGGAACAGCCGCCTGGCGGAATCCGCAACACAGCTGGATGAGTTGCGGCAGCGCTACTTCGATGCGTTTTACCCGATTTTCCAGCAGACATTGCGCGAGTTGGTGAATCTGGACGGCCTCGAACTGGGCTATCTGCGGGGCTGGGACCGGGAGCGAACCCTCGAAGCGGTGCTCATCGAGCAGGTCGATAAGGACAGGGTGCGCGGGTTCACCCAGAGCGGGCCGCATCGGGCCGACATCCGGGTACGTATTCGTGGGCTCAATGCGGCAGAAGTGCTGTCGCGCGGCCAGCAAAAACTCGTGGTCGCGGCGATGAAGCTGGCCCAGGGGCGACTTTTCAGTGCAACCCAGGGACGGGATTGCGTATTTCTGGTCGATGACCTCCCGGCCGAACTGGACAGGGAGCATCGACGGCAACTGTGCCAGTTGCTGGTAGCCATGCGCTGCCAGGTGTTGCTCAGCTGCGTGGATGCTAGCGAGCTCAGCGGTTGCTGGGACGGACTGGCGGTAAATGAAATGAAATTGTTCCACGTGGAACATGGCGCGCTCAGCGCGATGAACTGAAGGAAGACATGATGGAGCCCATGGACAACACGGTCGATACGGAATACGGAGCCGAGAGCATCAAGGTGCTCAAGGGGCTGGATGCGGTGCGCAAGCGGCCCGGCATGTACATCGGTGATACCGACGATGGTACGGGCCTCCATCACATGGTGTTCGAGATAGTCGATAACTCGATCGACGAGGCGATGGCTGGCCATTGCAGCCAGGTGCAGGTGATCCTCCACCCGGACGAATCGGTCACCGTGATCGACAACGGGCGCGGCATTCCGACAGATATGCACGAAGAGGGCATTTCCGCCGCCGAAGTGATCATGACCACGCTGCATGCGGGCGGCAAGTTCGGCGAGGAAGGCGGCGGCTACAAGGTCTCCGGCGGTCTGCACGGCGTGGGTGCCTCGGTCGTGAATGCCCTGTCGTCCAGAGCTCATGCTGCGCATCCGCCGTAACGGCAAGGTCTACGAGCAGGTCTACCGTCACGGCGTGGCCGAGGCGCCCCTGGCCGTGGTGGGTGACACCACCTCGAAGGGCACGGAAATCCGCTTCCACCCGTCGCCAGAGACCTTCCACAACATCGAATTCCATTTCGATATCCTTGCCAAGCGCCTGCGCGAGCTCGCGTTCCTGAACGCCGGGCTGCAGATCCTGATGAAGGACGAGCGTTCGGGGCAGGAGACGGAGTTCAAATACGATGGCGGCGTGCGCGCCTTCGTCGAGTATCTCAACACCAACAAGACGCCGGTCAACCGGGCGCTGCATTTCCGCAGCGAGCAGAACGGCATCGGCGTCGAAGTCTCGATGCAGTGGAACGACACCTACCAGGAGAACGTCCTCTGCTACACCAACAACATCCCGCAGCGCGACGGGGGTACCCACCTGGCCGGCTTCCGTGCCGCGCTGACGCGCAACCTCAACAGCTACATCGAAAAGGAAGGGCTGGCGGCCAAGGCCAAGGTGGCCACCACCGGCGATGATGCGCGCGAAGGGCTGACGGCGGTGATCTCGGTCAAGGTGCCGGATCCCAAGTTCTCGTCCCAGACCAAGGACAAGCTGGTGTCGTCCGAGGTCAAGAACGCCGTCGAGCAGGCGATGAACGACAAGTTCGGCGCCTACCTGCTGGAGAACCCGGCCGAAGCCAAGGCCGTGGTCGGCAAGATGATCGATGCCGCGCGCGCGCGCGAAGCCGCCCGCAAGGCGCGTGAAATGACGCGTCGCAAGGGAGCGCTGGACATCGCCGGGCTTCCGGGCAAGCTCGCCGACTGCCAGGAAAAGGACCCGGCACTGTCCGAACTGTTCCTGGTCGAGGGTGATTCCGCCGGCGGTTCCGCCAAGCAGGGCCGCGACCGGCGCTTCCAGGCGATCCTGCCGCTGAAGGGCAAGATCCTGAACGTCGAAAAGGCCCGCTTCGACCGGATGCTGTCGTCGCAGGAAATCGGCACGCTGGTGATCGCGATGGGCTGCGGCATCGGGAACGACGAATTCAACGCCGACAAGATGCGCTACCACCGCATCATCATCATGACCGACGCCGACGTGGACGGTTCGCACATCCGCACCCTGCTGCTGACCTTCTTCTTCCGCCAGATGCGCGAGCTGATCGAGCGCGGCTACGTCTATATCGCCCAGCCGCCGCTGTACAAGATCGCCAAGGGCAAGCAGCAGCAATACCTGAAGGACGACGAGGCGCTGAACCAGTACCTGACGCAGTCGGCGCTCGACGGCGGCTCGCTGCACGTCAACCGTGAGGCGCCCGGCATCGCCGGCGAAGCACTGGAGACGCTGGTAAACAACTATCGGCGCGTGATGCGCATCATCGAGCGCATGTCACGCATCTACCCGCAACGCGTGCTCGAGGAACTGATGCACGTGCCGATGCTCGAGATGTCCGGGCTCGGCGACCGGGCGCGCCTGGACGAATGGCTCGCCATACTCGCCGAACGATTCGCCGGCGATCGCCGTTCCGGCGATGACGTGTTCCGGTTCTACGCCCATGAGGACGAAGAGCGTCACCAGGCGCTGCCCGCGGTCGAACTGGTCAGTCACGGCGTGGCGACCCATTACGTGCTGTCGCGCGACTTCCTGATGTCCGGAGAATACCGCGAGATCACCGCCCTCGGGCGCACCTTGTCGGGGCTGCTGGAAGCGGATGGCTTCGTGCGCCGCGGCGAGCGTGAGCAAGCGGTCACTACCTTTGGCGACGCCCTCGACTGGCTGATGGCTGAGGCGCGCAAGGGCTACAGCATCCAGCGCTACAAGGGTCTCGGTGAAATGAACCCGGGCCAACTCTGGGAAACCACGATGGATCCTGACGCGCGGCGCCTGCTGCGCGTGACGGTGGAGGATGCCATTTCCGCCGACCTGATGTTCACCACGTTGATGGGCGACGACGTCGAGCCGCGCCGGGCATTCATCGAACAGAACGCGCTGGCGGTGGCGAATCTCGATATCTAGTTGAAATATGACGCGGGGAAGGCTCAGCCCGCGTCGAATTCCAGGAGCCTCGCCTCGATCCACTCCTGCGCCGCGTGCGTCAGCTTGCCGGCATCGCTGTCGATGCTTGACATCGGCGCACTGATCACGACGTTGATCACGCCCGGTGTCTTGGTCAGTCGCCGCGCCGGCCAGCACTTGCCGGCATCGTGCGCGACGCAGACGATCTCCACGCCGGCGCGGATCGCGAGCTGCGCGGCACTGCGCGAGAAGCGCAGCTTCTGGCCCGCCTCCACGCGGGTGCCCTCGGGGAAGATCAGCACGCTGCAGTTCTGCGCCAGGCGCTCGGCGCCTTGCTCCACTACCTGCTTCAGCGCGGCGCGCGGATTGCTGCGGTCGATCGCGATCGGCTGCATCAGCGCCAGCGCCCAGCCGAAGAAGGGGATCTTCAGCAGCTCGCGCTTCAGCAGGATGCTGAGCTGCGGGAACAGCGTGGCGAGAAAAATCGTCTCCCAGCTGCTCTGGTGATTGGCGATCACCACACAGCCGTGTGCCGGCAGGTTCTCCTCCCCCTGGATGCGGTAGCGCACGCCGCAGGCAACCCGCACCCAGCGGATCGCGAAGCGGTTCCACACCGTCAGCAACCGGTAGCGCGCGGGGTAGTCCAGCCAGGGCGCGACCGCAAATCATGAACAGACCCCACGCCACCACCGACATGCCGTAGCCGGCGTAGAACACCAGTGAACGCAGGAAGTGCCAGGTCTGGAGAAGCATGGTGCAGCTACTGTTCGCCGAGGATGACGGCCGCGGCGGCGGCGAGGTCGTCGAACACGCGCACATCGCCACTGGCCGGATCGAGTGCCGCGAGGGTCTTTGCGCCGTTGCCGCTGCGTACCAGCACGGGCCGGCAGTGCTTGCGTCGCGCAAGCTCGACGTCCTTCATCGAGTCGCCCACCAGTACACTGCCCGCCACTGTGCAACCGTAATCCCGCTCCAGCGCATCGAGCAGGCCGGTCCGAGGCTTGCGGCAGCCGCAGTTGTCTTGCGGCAGGTGCGGGCAGTAGTAGATGCCGCCGATCGTACCTCCCTGCTCTTCCACCAGCGCGCGCATCTTCGCGTGCATTGCCTCGAGCTCGTCCAGCCCGAACAAGCCGCGCGACAGTCCCGACTGGTTGGTCACCACCACGATTTCGAATCCTGCCCGCGACAGCGCCGCGATCGCCTCGATGCTGCCGGGAATCGGCTGCCATTCATCCACGCTCTTGATGTAGGCGTCGGAATCGAAATTGATCACACCGTCGCGATCAAGCAGCACGAACTTCATGCGCTGACCGCCAGCACCGAAATATCCGCCACGCCAAGGAAGGCCTCGCGCAGCCGCGCCAGCAGCGCGAAGCGGTTGGCGCGCAGCCGCGCGTCCTCGCAGTTCACCAGTACCTTGTCGAAGAAGGTATCGACCGTCGCGCGCAGGCCGGCGAGCTCACGCAGCACGCCGGCGTAATCACCGGCTGCGAGCAGCGGTTGCGCGAGCGTCATGCGCTTGTCGAGCTCTGCGGCCAGCGCGGCCTCTGCCGGCTCCTGCAGCAGCGCGGCATCGACCGCCGCGGGAATGTCGCCGGGCGTCTGCTTCGCGAGGATGTTGGCGACGCGCTTGTTCGCGGCGGCGAGCGCAGCCGCTTCCGGCAGCGCGGTGAACTCCGCCACCGCGCGTACGCGGCGATCGAAATCCAGCGGTCGTGTCACGTTGCGCGCCTGTACGGCCAGGAAGCACTCGACCGCAATGCCGGCGTCGCCGTACCACGCGCGCAGGCGCTCGAAGATGTAGTCGCGCACGCTGTCGACCACGGTGTCGCGTTTCGCGAGTTTCGCGTGGCCCGCAGCGGCCTGTTCCAGCAAGCGGCTGCAGGTCGAGCGCGAGATCGTTCTCGATGAGCGTGCGCAGCAGGCCGAGCGCGGCGCGGCGCAGCGCGAAGGGGTCGCGCGAGCCGGTCGGCGGCTGGCCGATGCCGAAGATGCCGGTCAGCGTGTCGAGGCGATCGGCCAGCGCGAGCGCGATACCGACCTTGCCCTGCGCCAGCGCGTCGCCGGCCTGGCGCGGCAGGTACTGCTCGGTGAGCGCCTGCGCGACCGCGGGATCCTCGCCGTCGTTCAGCGCGTAGTAGCTGCCCATGATGCCCTGCAGCTCGTCGAACTCCAGCACCATCTCCGATACGAGATCCGATTTGCTCAGCTGCGCGGCGCGCGCGCACAGCGCCGGATCGGCGCCGAGTTCCGTGCCGATGGTGCGCGCAAGCTTCGCCACGCGCTCGGTCTTGTCCCAGATGCTGCCCAGATCGGTCTGGAACACGATATTGCGCAGGCGTTCGCGCCGCGCTTCGAGCGTGGACTGCTTGTCCTGCGCGAAGAAGAACGCGGCATCGGTGAGGCGCGGACGGATCACGCGCTCGTTGCCGTCCACGACCTTCTGCGCATCGCTGCTGTCGATGTTCGACACCGTGATGAAGTAGGGCAGCAGTGCGCCGTTGGCATCGACCACGTGGAAGTATTTCTGGTGCTGCTTCATCGAGGAGATCAGCGCCTCGGCAGGCACCTCGAGGAAGCGCTGCTCGAAACGGCCCGCGAGCGCGCGCGGCCATTCGACCAGGCTGCTCACCTCGTCGAGCAGCGCTTCGTCGATGACGGCGGTGCCGCCCAGCTCGGCGGCCTTCGTGCGCACCTGCGCGGCGACATCGGCGCGCCGCGTCGCGTAGTCGGCGACGACGCAGCCCTGTTCGCGCAGCGCCTTCTCGTAATCGGTTGCCGACTCGAGCGTGATGCGCGCGCTGCCGTGCACGCGGTGGCCGCGCGTCTCGCGGCCCGTCTCGATGCCGAGCACTTCGCCCGGCACCACGGCGCGGCCAAAGAGCATGACCACCCAGTGCACCGGACGCACGAATTCCGCGCGCCGCGCGCCCCAGCGCATGCGCTTGGCGATCGGCAGCGCCGCGAGCGCGGCTTCCGTGAGCGCGGGCAGCAGCGTGACGGTGGCCTGGCCGGGTACGTGCTGGCGGAACGCGAGGCGTTCGCCGCGCTCGCCGGGTACGCGCAGCAGCGCATCGACTTCCACGCCGCAGCCGCGCGCGAAGCCGAGTGCCGCACCCGTGGGCTTGCCGTCGGCGCCGAAGGCCGCGGCCACCGCGGGCCCGAGCTTTTCCGCCACCGCATCCGGCTGCGTTGCGGCGACCGCGTCGATCGATACCGCGAGGCGGCGCGGGCTGGCGAACCAGCGCGAGGGGCCGTGCGCGATGCGCTGTTCGTCGAGCCGCGCCAGCAGTTCGCGATGCAGGGATTCGCCGAGCGTGCGCAGGCTGGTCGGCGGCAGTTCCTCGGTCCCGATCTCGATCAGCAGCGTTTCCATGCTCATCGGGCAATCTCCCCGGCGGCCAGCAGCTCGCGGCGCAGATCCTCCGCAGCAAGCGGGAAGCCGAGCGCCTCGCGCCCGTCGTAGTAACTCTGTGCGACGGCGCGCGCCAGCGTGCGCACGCGCAGGATGAAGCGCTGGCGCTCGGTGACCGAGATCGCGTGGCGCGCATCGAGCAGATTGAAGGTGTGCGAGGCCTTCAGCACCTGCTCGTAGGCGGGCAGCGGCAACCGCTTTTCGATCAGGCGCTGGCATTCGCTCTCGTGCTTGTCGAAGCAGGCGAACAGGAAGGGCACGTCCGCTTCCTCGAAGTTGTAGCGCGACATCTCCACCTCGTTCTGGTGGAACACATCGCCGTAGGTGACCGGGCCCTGCGGGCCGTGCGCCCACAGCAGGTCGTAGACGACTGTCCACGCCCTGCAGGTACATCGCGATGCGCTCGATGCCGTAGGTGATCTCGCCGGTCACCGGGAAGCACTCGAGCCCGCCGACCTGCTGGAAATAGGTGAACTGCGTGACTTCCATGCCGTTCAGCCAGACTTCCCAGCCCAGACCCCAGGCGCCCAGCGTCGGCGATTCCCAGTTGTCCTCGACGAAGCGGATGTCGTGCACCGACGGGTCGATGCCGAGGAAGCGCAGCGACTCGATGTAGCGCTCCTGGAAGTCGTCGGGCGAGGGCTTCATCACCACCTGGAACTGGTAGTAGTGCTGCAGCCGGTTCGGGTTTTCGCCGTAGCGGCCGTCCTTCGGGCGGCGCGAGGGCTGCACGTAGGCGGCGTTCCAGTTCTCGGGACCGATCGAGCGCAGAAAGGTCGCGGGGTGGAAAGTGCCCGCGCCCACTTCCATGTCCAGCGGCTGCAGGATCACGCAGCCCTGGCGGGACCAGTATTGCTGCAGCGCGAGGATCAGTTCCTGGAAGGTCGCGGGCGCCGCGGGTGAGATTGCTGATGCCATGAGTCGCTCGATGTCGGGCTGGCGAAAAAGGGCGCCCATTATAGGAGACAACCGCCGGGAGCGACGACTGCAACTAGTGCGCGCTCTGCGCCGCCCGCGGGGAGCGCTAGAAGAAGCCGAAGCCGAGCTGGAACAGCTTCTCGACCTCGCGCGTGCGGCTCTTGTCGACGAGGAACATGATCACGTGGTCGTCGGTCTGCACTTTCACGTGGCGGTGCGCGATCAGCACCTCGTTGCCGCGCACGATCGCGCCGATGGTGACGCCCTCCGGCAGCCGGATGTCGCCGAGCGTCTTGCCCACCACCTTGGAGTTGCTCGCATCCCCGTGTGCCACGATCTCCAGTGCCTCGGCCGCGCCGCGGCGCAGGCGGTAGACATTGGTCATGTGGCCGCGGCGCACGTGCGTCAGCAGGCTGCCGATGGTGACCTGCTGCGGCGATATCGCGATGTCGATGTCCACACCCTGCACCAGGTCCACGTAGGCGGGGTTGCCGATCAGCGTGATCACCTTGCTCGCGCCGAGGCGTTTGGCCAGCAGCGAGGACATGATGTTGATCTCGTCGTCGTTGGTGAGCGCGCAGAACACGTCGGTGTCCTCGACGTTCTCGGAGATCAGCAGCTCGCGGTCCGAGGCGCTGCCGCGCAGCGCGATGCCGTGCTGCAGCCGCTCGCTCAACAGCTTGCACCGCTCGGGGTGCATCTCGATCACCTTCACCGCATAGCGTGACTCGATCGTTTCCGCGAGGCGCATGCCGATGTTGCCGCCGCCGGCGATCATCACGCGCTTGTACGGCTTGTCGATGCGGCGCAGTTCGGACATCACCTGGCGGATGTGCTCGCGCGCGGCGATGAAGAACACGTCGTCGTCGGCCTCGATCACCGTGTTGCCTTCGGGCAGGATCGGGCGGTTGCGGCGGAAGATCGCCGCCACGCGCGTGTCGGCGTTCGGCATCCGCTTGCGGATCTCGGTGAGCTGCTGCCCGACCATCGGCCCGCCGTGATAGGCCTTCATGCCCACCAGCTGCGCCTTGCCGTCGGCGAAATCCAGCACCTGCACGGCGCCGGGGTACTCGATCAGCCGCTCGATCGCGTTGGTCACCAGGTTCTCGGGACTGATGATCACGTCGATCGGGAACGCCTCCTTGCTGAACAGCGAGGCGTGCTGGGTGTAGGCGTGGCTGCGGATGCGGGCGATGCGCGTGGGCGTGCGGAACATCGAGTGCGCGACCTGGCAGGCGACCATGTTGATCTCGTCGCTGTCGGTCACCGCGATCAGCATCTCGGCGTCCTCGGCGCCGGCGCGCGCCAGCACGCCCGGGTGCGAGCCGTGGCCGGCGACGGTGCCGATGTCGAGCCGGTCCTGAAGCTCGCGCAGGCGGTTGCTGTCCTTGTCGATCAGCGTGATGTCGTTGCGCTCGCTTGCCAGGTGCTCGGCGAGCGTACCGCCCACCTGACCCGCGCCGACGATGATGATCTTCATGATGGCTGCCGCTGTTCAGGGAGTGGAGGAAGAAGCGCCGGGCTTGCGCAGGCGCGCGTAGAAAAAGCCGTCGTGCTCGCTCGACCGTGGGCAGGAGCTGGCGGCCGTGGCCGCGCGCGATGCCGCAGTCCATGTCGAGCGGCTCTTCCCGCGCATCCGGCGTCGCGGCGAGGAATGCCGCGATCGTGGCTTCGTTCTCCTGCGGCAGCACCGAGCAGGTGCTGTAGAGCAGGGTGCCGCCGGGCTTCAGGCATTGCCACAGGCCGCGCAGTATCGCCAGCTGCAGCGCCGCGGCCTCCTTTATCTGCGCCGCGGTGCGCAGGATGCGGATGTCGGGATGGCGACGGATCACGCCGGTGCCGGAGCAGGGCGCATCCACCAGGATGCGGTCGAATGGATTGCCGTCCCACCACGCGTCCGGGTCGGCGGCATCGCCGCACGCGAGCGTGGCCTCGAGTTGCAGGCGCTGCAGGTTCTGCCGCACGCGCTCCAGGCGCGGCGCGCTGCTGTCGAGCGCGACCAGCGTGATGCCGGCATGGCGCTCCAGCAGGTGGCAGGCCTTGCCGCCGGGCGCGGCACAGGCATCGAGGATACGCTCGCCGTCGTTGCTGTCGAGCAGCGGTGCGGCGAGCTGCGCGCCTTCGTCCTGCACGCTGACCAGGCCCTCGGCGAAGCCGGGGAGCTGCGTGACATCGAGCGGCTTCGGCGAGCACGACGCCGTCGGCGGCGAACGCGCAGGCGCGCGCCTCGATGCCGGCCTCGCGTGCCGTTGCCAGCCAGGCCTCGCGCGTGGTGCGGGCAGCGTTGACGCGCAGCGTCATCGGTGGCGCGGCGTTGTTGGCCGCGAGGATATCGGCCAGCTGCGCCGGCCAGGCGCGTTCGAGCGCCTGCACAAGCCACGGTGGATGCGCCACGCGCTGCGCCGGTGTCAGCGCGGCGTCCAGCTGCTCGACGCGTGCCTGGTAGGCGCGCAGCACCGCGTTAACCAGGCCGCGGGCCCAGGGTTTGTCGAGCTGCTTGCTGGCGGCAACGGTTTCGCTGACCGCGGCGTGGTCGGGCACGCGCATGTGGCGCAGCTGGTACAGCCCGACCAGCAGCAGTGCGCGCACGTCGGCATCGCGCGACTTCAGCGGCCGTTCCATCAGCTGCGCGAGCAGTGCGTCGAGCTCGAAGTAGCGCCGGCACACCCCGAAGGCGATCTCGCGCGCCAGCGCGCGGTCGCGGCCCGTGAGCGGGCCGGTCGAGCGGTCGAGGGCTTCGTCGAGCGTGATCCCGTTGCCGATGACGGCGGCGATGGCGCGTGCGGCGCGGGTGCGGGGCATGGTCAGGGCGCCGTGGCCACGCCGAGCACGGTGCCGGGCCGGAACAGTTCGCCACGTCCATTGAGCAGCGCCTGCGCGTCCAGCACCTTGCCGCCCGCGAGCTGCAACCGCGTGAGCAGTACCGCACCGGTGCCGCAGGCCACCAGGATACCGTGGCGGTCGCTGCGCAGGATGCTGCCCGGCGCGGCGGCAGCGGCGCATTCGACGGCCTCGGCCAGCCACACCCGCAGGGCCTGGCCGTCCACAGTGGACTGGCACACGTTGGCCGGATTGAAGGCGCGCACGCGACGCGCGATCGCGGCGGCATCGAGTTGCCAGTCGATTTCGGCTTCCTCGCGGCGCAGCTTGCCGGCGTAGCTCGCCTGTGTATCGTCCTGGGCCACGGGTTCGAGGCGGCCGGCGCGCAGCAATGCGAGCGCCTCGAGCAGGGCCTCGGCGCCGAGCACACCGAGCGTCTCGCGCAGCGTCGCACCGGTGTCGGTCGCCGTGATCGGGCATTCGCGCACCAGCAGCATGGCGCCGGTATCCAGGCCCGCGTCCATCTGCATGATCGTGACGCCACTGCTGGCGTCACCGGCCTCGATGGCGCGCTCGATCGGGGCCGCGCCGCGCCAGCGCGGCAGCACCGAGGCGTGCACGTTGATGCAGCCGTGGCGCGGCATTGCCAGCACCGCCGGCGGCAGGATCAGCCCGTAGGCCGCGACGATCATCACGTCCGGGGCGAGTGCGGCCAGCTCCTGCTGCGCCGCCGCGTCCTTCAGCGACAGGGGCTGGAACACCGGGATGCCGCGCGTGAGCGCGCATTCCTTGACCGGCGAGGGTTGCAGGCGCCGGCCGCGGCCGGCGGGGCGGTCGGGCTGGGAGTACACCGCCACGACCTCGCTCTGCGGGGCATCCAGCAGTGCGCGCAGGATGCCTTGCGCGAATTCCGGGGTGCCGGCGAAAACGATGCGCAGCGTACTGGCCGACACGGGCGGGCCTCCCTCGAATCAGGCCGGCTGGCGGTGCAGCTTTTCGAGCTTGCTGCGGATGCGCTGGCGCTTGAGGTTCGAGAGGTAGTCGACGAACAGCTTGCCGTTCAGGTGATCGAGCTCGTGCTGGATGCACACCGCGAGCAGGCCGTCGGGATGCAGCTCGAAGGGATTGCCGTCACGGTCGAGTGCGCTCACGACGATGTTCTCCGGCCGCTGCACGAGCTCGTGGAAACCGGGCACCGACAGGCAGCCCTCGCTGTACTCGCGCGTGCCGCCTTCGAGCACGCGTACTTCCGGGTTGATGAACACCAGCGGTTCCTTGCCCTCCTCGGAAATGTCCATCACCACCACACGCCTGTGCACGTTGACCTGTGTGGCCGCGAGCCCGATGCCGGGTGCCGCGTACATGGTCTCGAACATGTCGTCGACCAGCTGCTGCACCGACGCGTCGACCTTGTCGACCGGCTTGGCGATGGTGCGCAACCGCGCGTCGGGGAATTCGAGGATGTCCAGGATGGCCATGATTGTGAACGGGTTCCCGTGTCGTGCGAAGCGTGGGCGGGTTTGTGCTGCCACGCTCCGCATGCCGCTGTGAATGCTTCTATAGTTTACCCGAATGACCTCGTGGCGAGCGTGACGCCGCGGCCCGGGCTATACGCAATTTGTCCGGCTTTGACTACACTTTCGCCAAGCCGCATCCCATTGGAGGGGCAGGCCATGTTCGCAAGGACAAGGACAATTAAATGAAGAAGCTTTTGCTTGGATTGGTGGCCGGCAGCCTCCTCGCGACCCAGCTCCTGGCGGCGGATGCGGGCATGCTGCGCACCGACCATCCGGACGACTACGTCGTGCAGCGCGGCGACACGCTGTGGGACATCTCGGGCCGATTCCTGAACGAGCCCTGGAAGTGGCCCGAAATCTGGCAGGCGAACCCGCAGGTCGCGAACCCGCATCTGATCTACCCGGGCGACCGACTGACCCTCGTCTATATCGACGGGCAGCCGCGCATCGTGCTGAACCGCGCCGGCGGCGGCGTGGTGAAGCTGAGCCCCGAGGTCCGTTCCACGGCGCTGGACGACGCGATTCCCGCGATCCCGCTCGAGGACATCAATGCCTTCCTCTCCCGCAGCCGCATCGTCGGGGGCACCGAACTGGAGACGGCTCCCTATGTGATCGCGGGCGCCAACGGTCATGTGATCGCCGGCGCCGGCGACCAGCTGCACGCGCGCGGCAGCTTTCCGCCGGACGAGAAGAACTTCGGCGTGTTCCGTGCCGGACAGGTATTCGCCGATCCCGAAACCGGAGAGATTCTCGGCAAGGAAGCGCTGGAGATCGGCGGCGGACGTCTGATCGCGCAGGAGAACGGGCTGGGTACCCTGTCCGTGGAGCGCAGCAACGAGGAAATCCGCATCGAGGATCGCCTGCTGCCGGTAATCGAACAGAAAATCACGGCTACCTTCTATCCCAGCGCGCCGGAAGGCGAGGTTTCCGGCGTCATCCTCGCCATCGAGGGCGGCGTCAGCAACGTGGGCCGGCTCGATGTGGTGGCACTCAACCGCGGTGCGCGTGAAGGCCTGAAGGAAGGCAACGTGCTCGCGATCAAGAAGGCCGGCGAAGTCGTTCGCGACCCGGTGACACAGGAACCGGTCCGGTTGCCCGCAGCACCTGCTGGCGTGCTGATGGTATTCCGCGTGTTCGAGAAGATGAGCTACGGGCTGGTGCTGAACGCCCAGCAGCCGATCAAGGTGATGGACACGATCACGAATCCGTGATCGCCGGGGCGGCGCGGCCGCCCCATCAGCTACGCCGGCAGGACGCCGGCGCTGTTTCGACAGGGAGGTCGAGTCATGCACGAACACGAAATCCGCTGCTGTCTTTCGCTGCTGGACCTGCCGGGTGCGGGTGCAGGCACGGTCCTGCGCCTGATCGAAGCCGCCGGCTCGGCCGCTGCCGTGCTGGACCTGTCGCCCGCGCGACTGCAGGCGCTCGGTCTGCGCGCCAACACGGCGTCTGCCCTGCTCGGTCTGGACGGCCACCCCCACCCCCGCAGCGCCGCTCCCTGCCAGTGGCTGCTCAGCCGCAGGATCGCGGTGTTGAGCGCGGTAAGCGCCGACTATCCGCCATTGCTGCGGCGTATCGCCTGCCCGCCGCCGGTGCTGTTCGTGGAAGGCGAGGTGGCAGCGCTGGCGAGTCCCCAGGTCGCTGTGGTCGGCAGCCGCAGCCCTACCGCGAGCGGGCGCGAACTCGCCTTCCAGTTCGCCGCGGGCTTGTCGAAGTATGCGCTCACTGTCACCAGCGGGTTGGCACTTGGCATCGATTCGGCTGCTCACCTCGGCGCGCTCGAGGCGGGCGGCGCTAGCGTCGCGGTGATGGGAACCGGTCCCGACCAGGTCTATCCCGCGCGCAACCGGCGGCTGGCCGCCAGCATCCTCGAGCACGGCGGGGCGCTGGTCACCGAGTTCGTGCCGGGCACCAGGCCGGAGCCGCCGAACTTCCCGCGCCGCAACCGCATCATCAGCGGGCTGAGCCTTGGCGTGCTGGTGGTGGAGGCGGCGCTTCCGAGCGGCTCGCTGCTCACGGCGCAGTGCGCGCTGGAACAGGACCGCGAGGTCATGGCCGTTCCGGGACCGGTGCGCAGTCCGCTCAGTCGCGGCTGCCACGAGCTGCTGCGCAACGGCGCGGCCCTGATCGAAACTCCCGAAGACGTATTGCGCGCGCTTGGCGACCGCTTCCGGCCAGCGAGTCCTGCAGCCGAAGCCGGCGCACACACTATGGGTGGTTCAGCCGTAGCGCTCGCCGCGCTCGGCGCCGACGAACGCCGCGCGCTGGAGGCCACGGGATTCGAGGAGACGCCCGCCGAAACCATCGTGCAGCGCTCCGGGCTCGGCGCGGCGGCCACCGGCGCGGCGCTGGTGCGCCTGGAACTGAAGGGGCTGATCGTGAGCGGCGCGGGTGGCTATGCGCGGGCGCCCTGACGCAGGGTGCCGCGGTGCTTGCGTCGCCTCGCCTATTCCGCTACTTTTCCGCCCCTTTCACGCGAGGCACCGAAAATGGCCAAACCGTTCGTCGCAGTGCTCATGGGCTCCGATTCCGATCTGCCGGTGATGGAAGGGGCGATCAAGACGCTGAAGTCCCTCGGCATCGCCGTCGAGGCCAGGGTCACCTCCGCCCACCGCACCCCGGAAGCCACGCACGCCTACGTCAAGGATGCCGAGCAGCGCGGCTGCGGCGTGTTCATCGCGGCGGCCGGCATGGCGGCACACCTGGCCGGCGCGGTCGCCGCCAACACCACGCGCCCGGTGATCGGCGTGCCGATCGAGGTGACGCTGCAAGGGCTGGACGCACTGCTGTCCACGGTGCAGATGCCCGCCGGCATCCCGGTGGCCTCGGTGGCCATCGGCAAGGCAGGCGCCCGCAACGCGGCTTACCTGGCGGCGCAGATCCTGGCGCTGTCCGACAAGAAGCTCGCGGCACGGCTGGTCGCCGACCGGGTCGCGAACGCCGAAGGCGTGGCCGAGAAGGACCGTGCGCTGCAGGAGCGGCTGAAGAGCCTGTGACCTCCCTCAACCGCCAGCACCTCGAACGCGCGGTGCGCGTGCTGCGGGCGGGTGGTGTCATCGCCTACCCGTCCGAAGGGGTATGGGGGCTGGGCTGCGATCCCTTCAATGCCGGTGCAGTCGCGCGCACCCTGCGCCTCAAGGGGCGTAGCCCCGGCAAGGGCCTGATCCTGGTTGCGGGCGACGTGGCGCAGGTACGAGCGCTGCTGGGCCGCGTGCCGGTGTCGCAGCGGGCCGAGTTGCTCGGCAGCTGGCCCGGCCCGGTCACGTGGATCGTGCCCGTCGGTGACGAGCTGCCACGCTGGATCACCGGCAAGCACGATAGCGTGGCCATCAGGGTGAGCGATCACTTGCAGCTCGCAAGCCTGTGTCGCATGTTCGGTGGCCCCATCGTATCCACCTCGGCCAACCTGCAGGGACGCCCGGCGGCACGCAGCGCACTGGCGGTAAGGCGCTATTTCCGCGGCGCGATCGATTACCTGTTGCCCGGCGAGCTGGGCGGACGCCGCGGTGCCACGGCCATCCGCGAGGCGCTCACCGGGCGTATAGTCAGGCCCGGCTGAGGCGCGCCGCCAGCTTCGGGAACGTGCTACCACGATGCCGCCGCGCGATATTCATCACACCAGCAAGGGAACGGCCCAGCACATGAACACGCTCGCAATCGACGCGGTCGAGCAGTACCTCCTCGATCTGCAGGACCGGATCTGCACCCGTTTGGCGGCACTGGACGGGCAGGCCGGTTTCCGCGAGGACGCCTGGCAGCGACCGGAGGGCGGCGGCGGGCGGACCCGCGTGCTGGCCGAGGGCCACGTCTTCGAAAAGGCGGGGGTCAATTTCTCCAAGGTGAACGGAGTAAACCTTCCGCCGTCAGCGAGCGCTCACCGACCTGAGTTGGCCGGACGCAGCTTCGTGGCCATGGGGGTGTCGCTGGTGATCCACCCGTTGAATCCCTACGTGCCTACCTCGCATGCCAACGTGCGGTTGTTCGTCGCCGAGCACCCCGACGCGGCGCCGGTGTGGTGGTTCGGCGGCGGCTACGACCTGACGCCGTACTACGGCTTCGAGCAGGACTGCGTCCACTGGCACCAGGTCGCGCGCGCGGCCTGCGAACCCTTCGGCCCGCTCGTTTACCCGCGGTTCAAGGGCTGGTGCGACGACTATTTCTATCTCCGGCACCGCGACGAGCCGCGCGGCGTCGGCGGCCTGTTCTTCGATGACCTGAACGAGTGGGACTTCGACACCAGCTTCGCCTTCCTGCGCGCGGTCGGCGATTCCTACCTCGAGGCCTACGAGCCGATCGTGCGCCGCCGCATGGACCTTCCCTGGGGCGAGCGCGAACGGCAGTTCCAGTTGTACCGTCGCGGCCGTTACGTGGAGTTCAACCTGGTCTACGACCGCGGCACCCTGTTCGGGCTGCAATCGGGCGGGCGCACCGAATCGATACTGATGTCGCTGCCGCCGCTGGTGCGTTGGGATTACGACTGGCGAGCGCAACCCGGCAGCGCCGAGGCCGATCTTTACGCAACCTACCTCAAGCCCAGGGACTGGGTCTGAGTGCGCGGAGCGCCGCCGTCATGACCGACCGTTACGTGGTGGCCGGCAACCCGGTTGCCCATTCGCGCTCGCCGATGATCCATGCCCGCTTCGCTGCACAGACCGGGCAGGACATGGAGTACCGGCGGCTGCTGGTGCCGCTGGGGGGCTTCGCCGCTGCCGCGCGCGAATTCTTCGCCGCCGGCGGCAAGGGCATGAACGTCACGGTTCCCTTCAAGCTCGATGCCTTCGCGCTCGCGGACCGGTTGAGCAGCCGGGCGACCCAGGCCGGCGCCGTGAACACGTTGTGGCTAACCGGCGACGGGCAGCTGCACGGTGACAACACGGACGGTGCCGGGCTGGTGCGCGACCTGCTGCACAACCTCGGCTGGCGGATCGCCGGCGCGCGGATGCTGCTGCTCGGCGCCGGCGGTGCCGCCCGCGGCGCGGTGGGCCCGTTGCTCGCGCAGGCGCCCGCCGAACTCGTGATCGCCAACCGCACCGCCGACAAGGCGCGCGCGCTGGCCGGGCGCTTCGCCGGTGCCGGTCCGGTGCATGGCTGCGGCTTCGATGCCCTCCACGGGCGCTTCGACCTGGTGATCAACGCCACCAGCGCCAGCCTGCAGGGGGACGTTCCGCCCCTGGCCGACGAGCTGCTCGCGCCTGCCGCGTGCTACGACATGGCCTACGCCAGCGACCGCACCGTCTTCCTGGCGCGCGCCGCGGCTGCCGGCGCATCGCATCTCGCCGACGGGCTGGGCATGCTGGTCGAGCAGGCCGCCGAGTCCTTCTATATATGGCGAGGCGTGCGTCCCGAAACCGGAACCCTGATCGAGGAGCTTCGCGCCGCAGTCGTGGTCCGGCCGGCGCGTGACGAACAGGATCTGCAGCGCGTGGCCGGCCTGTTCCGCGACTACCACCGGTGGCTGGACGAGGATCTGTGTTTCCAGGGTTTCGAGCGCGAGCTCGCCACGCTGCCCGGTCCCTACGCCCCGCCCACCGGCGCACTGCTGCTGGCCGAGAGCGCCGGCGAGGCCATCGGCTGCGTGGCGATGCGCATGATCGAGCCCGGCGTCTGCGAAATGAAACGCCTGTACGTGCGGCCCGGCCGGCGCGGCGCGCGGCTCGGGAACGCGCTGGCCCGGGCCGCGATCCAGGCGGCACGCGATGCCGGCCACGCGACGATGCGCCTCGACACCCTGGTCCGGTTGAAGGCGGCGATGGCGCTGTACCGCAGCCTGGGCTTTCGCGAGCGCGCGCCTTACTACGACAATCCTCTCGGCAATGTGGTGTACTGGGAACTCGATCTGCACCAGGGCGCCGCCGGCGAAGGAGAGACCGCATGACGCAGTTGCGCAAATTCATCGCCGGCGCCGTGTGCCCGTCCTGCAACCAGGTCGACAAGTTGTTCGTCACCCTGCAGGACGGCGCCATGGTGTGCGAATGCGTCAGCTGCGGGTTTCGCGACGTGCGCGAGCGCGATGCCGAGCCCGGCACCGCGGAATTCGCCAAGGGGCTGGGCGAGCCGGCCGCGGACACCAGCGTGGTCCGCATCGTCGAACCCTGAACCCGTCCCGGGGGCCGTGACCCCCTGCATCAAGTCCATGCTGCAATCCGGTGATCGCACAACGTTTTCTCGCACGCCTCGATTTACGTTGTTATACTTCGCGCGCTTTGCATTGACCCGTCTCAATGCAGGGGGATAGCGCAACCGTCGCGGTGGCCCAGGGCCAGGTGCGGCTTTGCCCAATTCCGGGCCTGCACGCGCAGCCGGAACAGTACGTCCCGCCGGAACCGGAAGGTTTCGCTGCGCGACGCGACTACCAACAAAAGGGAGAGTTAGGAGACATGCGAGCAGCCACACGACGTCGTCTGCTGCCACTCGCACTGCTGGGAGCAACGCTGTCCGCGTTCTCCGGCAGCTTGCTGGCGGCCGAAGCCGGGCATTCTTCGGTCAACATGACCCGCGGCGTGACCGAGGTCAGCCACCGCGTCTACGACCTGCACATGTACACGCTGTGGGTCTGCGTGGCGATCGGCGTGGTCGTGTTCGGAGTGATGTTCTATTCGATCTTCGCCCACCGCAAGTCCAAAGGCGCCGTTGCCGCGCACTTCCACGAGAGCACCACGCTCGAGATCGCGTGGACCGTGGTGCCGTTCCTGATCCTCGCCACCTTCGCCGCCCCCGCGACGAAGACGCTGCTGAGCATCTACAACGCCGACGAAGCCGATCTCGACGTGATGATCACCGGCTACCAGTGGAAGTGGAAGTACGAATACCTCGACAAGGGCGTCAGCTTCTTCTCCGCGCTGAGCACCTCGCCGAACGAGTTCAACAACATCGACAATCCCGATCAGGCGCCGAAGGGCGAGCACTACCTGCTGGAAGTCGATGAGCCGCTGGTGATCCCGGCCGGCAAGAAGGTGCGCTTCCTGCTGACCGCCGCCGACGTGATCCACTCCTGGTGGGTGCCGCAGCTGGCGGTGAAGAAGGACGCGATCCCCGGCTTCGTGAACGAAGCCTGGACCCGCGTCGCCGAGCCCGGCATCTACCGCGGCCAGTGCGCGGAGCTCTGCGGCAAGGACCACGGCTTCATGCCGATCGTCGTGAACGTGCTGCCGGAAGCCGAGTTCAACGACTGGCTGGCCAAGCGCAAGGAAGAGGCCGACGCCGAGAAGGCGCTGATGGCCCAGACCTTCACGATGGACGAACTGATGGCGCGTGGCGAGAGCGTCTACGCCAAGGCCTGTGCCTCCTGCCACCAGCCGAACGGCGAGGGCGTGCCGCCCGCGTTCCCGGCGCTGAAAGGCAGCAAGATCGCCACCGGCCCGGTCGGGGGACACCTCGACATCGTGGTCAACGGCAAGCAGGGCACCGCGATGGCCGCCTTCGGCGCGCAGCTGAACGAGGTCGATCTCGCGGCCGTGATCACCTATGAACGCAACGCGTGGGGCAACAACATGGGTGACATGTTGCAGCCGATCGACGTCGCCAAGTTCAAGAAAGCCAAGTAATCCAGGAGCAACATCATGGGTGCAGATCATCACGGCCCAGCGAAGGGCATAACCCGCTGGTTGTTCACCACCAACCACAAGGACATCGGCACGATGTACCTGTGGTTCAGCTTCGCGATGTTCATCCTCGGCGGCATCTTCGCGCTGGTCATCCGCGCCGAGCTGTTCCAGCCCGGCCTGCAGATCGTGAAGCCGGAATTCTTCAACCAGATGACCACCATGCACGGCCTCGTGATGGTGTTCGGCGCGATCATGCCGGCGTTGGTCGGACTGGCTAACTGGATGATACCCATGATGATCGGCGCGCCCGACATGGCGCTGCCGCGCATGAACAACTGGAGCTTCTGGATCCTGCCGTTCGCGTTCGCCATGCTGGCCTCGACGCTGTTCACCGACGCCGGCGCGCCGAACTTCGGCTGGACCTTCTATGCGCCGCTGTCGACGACCTACGCGCCGGAAACGGTCACGTTCTTCATCTTCGGCGTGCACCTGATGGGCATGTCCTCGATCATGGGCTCGATCAACATCATCGCCACGATCATGAACATGCGCGCTCCGGGCATGACGCTACATGAAGATGCCGATGTTCGTCTGGACCTGGTTCATCACCGCCTTCCTGCTGATCGCCGTGATGCCGGTGCTCGCGGGTGCGGTCACGATGATGCTGTTCGACATCCACTTCGGCACCAGCTTCTTCAGCGCGGCCGGTGGCGGCGACCCGGTGCTGTTCCAGCACGTGTTCTGGTTCTTCGGTCACCCCGAGGTGTACATCATGATCCTGCCGGCTTTCGGCGTGGTCAGCGAGGTACTGCCCACCTTCGCGCGCAAGCCGCTGTTCGGCTACAGCTCGATGGTGTACGCAACCGCCTCGATCGCCTTCCTGTCGCTTCATCGTGTGGGCGCACCACATGTACACGGTCGGCATGCCGATCGCGGGCGAACTGTTCTTCATGTACGCCACGATGCTGATCGCCGTGCCCACGGGCGTGAAGGTGTTCAACTGGGTCACGACCATGTTCAAGGGCTCGATGACCTTCGAGACGCCGATGCTGTTCGCGATCGCGTTCATCATCCTGTTCACGATCGGCGGCTTCTCCGGCCTGATGCTGTCGCTGGCACCGCTGGACTTCCAGTACCACGACACCTACTTCGTGGTGGCGCACTTCCACTACGTGCTGGTGCAGGGCGCGCTGTTCGCGCTGTTCTGCGGCGTCTACTACTGGCTGCCGAAGTGGACCGGCCACATGTACGACGAGGGCCTGTCCAAGGCGCACTTCTGGATGACGTTCATCGGCGTGAACACCGCGTTCTTCCCGATGCACTTCGTCGGCCTTGCCGGCATGCCGCGCCGCATACCGGACTACGCGCTGCAGTTCGCCGACTTCAACATGCTCTCGAGCATCGGCGCCTACATCACGGGCTTCTCGCAGCTGATCTTCGTGGTCTGCGTGGTCAAGTGCATCAAGGGCGGCGTGAAGGCGACCGACAAGGTGTGGGAAGGCTCGCACGGCCTCGAGTGGACGCTGCCCTCGCCGGCGCCCTACCACACCTTCACCGTGCCGCCGCAGGTCAGGTAAGGGAGAGAGGAAGATGTCCACGGGGTCGTCCAACCGGAAAACCGTATTGCGGCTGGGTGCGATCGCCGTGGGCATGTTCGGTTTCGGATTCGCACTGGTGCCACTCTACGATGTGCTCTGCGATGTCATGGGCATCAGCAGGGACAACATCAACCGGGAGACCGGTTACGTCGCGACGCCGAGCGCCGTCGACACCAGCCGCACGGTGCGCATCCAGTTCGTCGCGAACAACGACGGCACCATGCCCTGGGAGTTCCACCCGCAGCAGTTCGAGATGAAGGTGAATCCGGGCGCGGCCAACGCGACCACGTTCTACGCGCGCAACCCCTCGCCGCGGCAGATGGTGGCGCAGGCCATACCGAGCATCTCGCCGGCCGAGGCGGCGCAGTACTTCCACAAGACCGAGTGCTTCTGCTTCAACCAGCAGACGCTCGCGTCGGGCGAGGCGCTGGACATGCCGTTGCAGTTCATCGTGGACCAGGCGCTGCCGGCGAAGATCAAGACGATCACGCTTTCCTACACCCTGTTCGACGTGAGCGGGAAAGCGACGGACAACCGCGTCAGCGCGGCCAACTGACCAGACGAACACACAAGTACACATTCTGGATTTTTCGGGGAGACACGACATGGCGAGCGATACCGGCGGACATCAGACCTACTATGTCCCTGAGCAGAGCAAGTACCCTTTCCTGGCCACCATAGGCCTCGGGATGTTCATCTTGGGTGCCGGCCTGACCATGAACCACATCAAGGCGGGCGTCGAAAGCCCGATGTCGTGGCTTCTGCCGGTCGGCTTCGTGTTCTTCATCGGCGTGCTGTGGAACTGGTTCGGCGCGACGATCCGCGAGAACCGCGCCGGCCTCAACAGCCCGCAGCTGAAGAAGTCCTACGTGCTCGGCATGCAGTGGTTCATCTTCTCCGAGGTGATGTTCTTCGCCGCGTTCTTCGGTGCGCTGTTCTACGTGCGCTTCTTCGTGGGGCCCTGGCTGGGCGGCGAGGGCGACCACGGTCTTGCGAACCGCCTGTGGCAGGGCTTCCAGGCGGCCTGGCCGCCGACCCAGACGCCGCAGCAGGCCGTGGAAGCGGCCGGCGGCGCGCAGCTGATGGCAAGGCAGGCCGAGTACGTCCAGCCCGCACACGTCGTCGGCTGGATGGGCGTCCCGCTGCTGAACACGATCCTGCTGGTGACTTCGAGCGTGACGGTGCATTTTGCGCACACCGCGCTGAAGGCAAACAAGCGCAGCGCACTGAACCTGTGGCTCGCGGTCACGCTGCTCCTGGGCTTCACCTTCGTCGGCTTCCAGGCCTACGAATACCACCATGCCTACACCGAGCTCGGCCTGACGCTGGCTTCCGGCATCTACGGTTCGACGTTCTTCCTGCTGACCGGCTTCCACGGCTTCCACGTCTGCCTGGGCGCGGTGATGCTGACGGTGATGTTCCTGCGCGCGAGCACCAAGGGGCACTTCACCCCGGAAGACCACTTCGGTTTCGAGGCGGCCTCGTGGTACTGGCACTTCGTCGACGTGGTGTGGATCTGCCTGTTCCTGTTCGTCTACATCCTCTGACGAACCCGGCGGCGCATCCCGATGCGCATCGGGATGCGCCGTGCCTGCTCCGGCCTGCGCCGCTCCTATTCTTCCCCGATCCCTGGCCCTGCTGCACCGCATGCCTGCTCTCGAGCGCCGCATCCCAGGGCGCCTTCGACCTGAGCTGTCCGCTGTAGAATCCGTAGGCGATCACGGCCACCAGCGCGGCGGCGAGCGTCACGCGGATGCCGAGCGAGTGCAGGGTCCGGCGCGTGGTGCCCTGGTCCTTCATCAGGAAGAAGAAGCCGCTGCCGAGGCTGATCAGCAGCAGAACCAGCAGGACCACGATGGCGGGTTTGATCCACATGAGAGGCGCGTCCGGAATTCCGAGGGGCCGCGAGTATAAACCATGAGCGAACACGGGACCGGTACACCGACGCCGCAAGCCGAGGACGACAGCCGGCTGCGCTGCAACATCCAGTTCGCGGCGCTGGTACTGGTGCTGCTGCCGGTACTGGTCGGACTCGGCTTCTGGCAGCTGTGGCGCTCCGGCGAGAAGGCCGAAGTGCTCGCGCTGCTCGAGGCGCGGCGCGGCGCCGACCCCGTGGGCATTGCCGCGGCGCGCTTCGAGGACCCGGCCGCGATCGACCGCCTGCAGGTGGAACTGCGTGGCCAGTACGTTGAGGGCAGGGACTTCCTGCTCGACAACCGCCTGTTCGGCGGTCGCGTCGGCTACGAGCTGATCAGTCCGTTCCGCGACGACAGCGGCATCGTGGTGCTGGTGAACCGCGGCTGGCTCCAGGCCGGGCGCACGCGCGAGGAGTTGCCCCGGGTCGAGCCGCTCGCCGGGCGCGTGAGCCTGCGCGGCGAGATCTACGTGCCGCAGGACCGGCGCCGGCTGCAGCTTTACGCGAGCGCCGGCTGGCCCAAACTGGTGCAGGCGGTGGATCCGCCGCAGATGGGATCGATCGCGGGCGTCGAGATGTACCCCTGGCTGGTACGCCTGCATCCCGGGCAGCCGGGCGTGACCGAGGCCGACTGGCCGGCGGTGAACATCCAGCCGGAACGGCACGTGGCCTATGCGGTGCAGTGGTTCCTGATGGCGGTCGCGCTCGTTGCCGTATTCCTGCTCGGCGGCACCAATGTGCTCGCCTGGCACCGACACAAACGCAAGCACGGAGATTCCCGATGAGCGACGCGGACAAGCTGCGCGCGAGCCGCATCAAGCTGGCATTGATGTTCCTGCTGCCGATCCTGGCGGTCGGCCTCGCCACGCTGGTGTTCTACACCGGTTTCGGACTGCCGAAATCGACCATCAACAAGGGCGAGCTGGTGCAGCCCCCGCGCCAGCTCGACGACATCCGCGTGAGCACCGGGACGGGCGAGGAATGGGGTTACGCGCAGGGCGCCCACGACTGGAGCCTGCTGGTGGTCAACTCCGGCGCCTGCGCCGAGCGCTGTCGCGAGCGGCTCTACCTCACGCGCCAGATCCGTGTCGCGCTCGGGCGCGACGCCGATCGCGTCAGCCGACTGTTCATCCAGCTCGATCCCGCCGGCGACGCGGATTTCGCTGCCTTCGTCAAGGAGCAGCATCCGGACCTGGAGCTGCTGCGTGCCGATGCCGGCGAATTGAAGGGACTGCTGGGGCAGGCCGGAGATCCCGATCCCGTGGCGGAGCAGCCGATCTACATCGTCGACCAGCGCGGCTTCGTGATGATGCGCTACCTTGCGCGCCACAGCGGCCACGACACCATTGCGGACCTGCGCTTCCTGCTGAAGTATTCCAACGAAAAAACACCCTGACGCAGCACGGCCGGCGCCGATTGGATACAATGCGGCGCCTCTCCCCGCTGCCGCAGCATCTTCCCGCAGACCATGATGGACACCACCGTTTCCCCCCGGGCGCACTGGCGCGACTACCTCGAACTCTGCAAGCCCAGCGTCGTCGCCCTGATGATGCTGACGGCCGTGATCGGCATGTTCCTCGCGACCCCGGGAATGGTGCCGTGGCAGGTACTGGTCTTCGGCAACCTGGGCATCGCGCTGTGCGCGGCCTCGGCCGCCGCGGTCAATCACCTCGTGGACCGGCGCATCGACGCCGTGATGGCGCGCACCCGCGCCCGTCCGATGGTGCGCGGCGCCGTCGACACGCGGCACGCCATCGCCTTCGCGACGGTGATCGGTGTCGCCGGCATGGCGATCCTGATCGTGCTGGTGAACCCGCTGACCGCGTGGCTCACGCTGGCATCCCTGGTCGGCTACGCCTTCATCTATACGTTCTGGCTGAAGCGCGCCACGCCGCAGAACATCGTGATCGGCGGGCTCGCGGGCGCGGCGCCGCCGCTGCTCGGCTGGACCGCGGTGACCAACGAGATCCACGCTTATGCGCTGCTGCTGGTGCTGATCATCTTCGCGTGGACGCCGCCGCATTTCTGGGCGCTGGCGATACACCGCAAGGAAGAGTACGCCAAGGTCGAAATCCCGATGCTCCCCGTCACGCACGGCGAAAAGCACACGGCGCTGCACGTCCTGCTCTACACGCTGATCCTGATCGCGGTCACGCTGTTGCCTTTTGCCACCGGCATGAGTGGCCCGCTGTACCTGCTGGGAGCCGTGGTGCTGGGGTTCGGCTTCCTCTACTGGGCGGTGCGGCTGATGATCGGCAAGGACCCGCGCGTGCCGATGCAGACCTTCTGGTACTCGATCATCTACCTGATGGCGCTGTTCGTGGTGATGCTGCTCGACCACTACATCTTCCCGCGTCCGCTGGCGCTGATCGTTTCTCCCTGAGGTGCCTTCCGTGACCACGCCCGAGGCGCGCAAGCGCAACGTCCGCCTGACCGTGTTCGCGCTGCTCGGCGTGATCATGCTGATCGTCGGCATGTTCGTGCGACAGTTCGTCAGCCCCGACCGGCTCGATCCGGAATGGCTGAAGGCCCACAACGCGGTGCTGTTCGACCCGCCACGCAGCTTCGAGCCGCCGCGGCTGCTCGACCAGGACGCGCAGCCCTTCGACGGCGCGGCCTTCCAGGGCAACTGGAGCGTGCTGTTCTTCGGCTTCACCTACTGCCCCGACGTGTGTCCGACCACGCTCGCGCTGCTGCGCGACGTGGCTGGCGCGCTGCCGGCAGGCACGTACCCGGTGCGTTTCTACCTGGTGTCGGTGGATCCGGCGCGCGACACGCCGGCGGTGCTGAAGCCCTACATCGCGCATTTCAGCCCCGAATTCAGGGCGCTGACCGGCGAGTTCCTCGACGTGCACCGCTTCGCCACACAGCTGAACATCCCGTTCCGCAAGAGCGTGGAAGCGGACGGCAACTACACCATCGATCATTCCGCGAACCTGGCGCTGATCAATCCGCAGGGGCACTTCGCGGGTTTCCTGATGCCGCCCTTCGACAAGGAGCGCGTGGTGCAGGTGCTCGAGGTGCTGGGCCGGCGCGACCACTGAGAGCCTGCGTTCAGCGCCGCGGCGCCAGCGCATGTGCCAGCACGAACAGCACGCAGGCGCCCGCAGCCACCGAGGGGCCGGCCGGCGTGTCGAACAGGTAGGACGACCACAGTCCGGCCACCACCGATACGCAGCCGATCACCGCGCCGCCGGCCGCCATCTGCTCCGGTGAGCGCGCGAAGGCGCGCGCCGCCGCCGGCGGAATGATCATCAGCGCGGTGACCAGCAGCACGCCGACCACCTTCATCGACACCCCGATCAGCGCCGCGGTCACCAGCATCTGCAGCAGGCGCAGGCGATCGACGTCCACGCCCTCGATGCGCGCCAGTTCCTCGTCGACGGCCATGGAGAGCCACGGGCGCCAGCACAGCGCGGTGATCAGCGCCACCACGAAGCCCACGCCGTAGATCAGCTGCATGTCCGCCGGACCCACCGCGAGCAGGTCGCCGAACAGGTAGCTCTCGAGGCTGGCGCGCCGCGGCGACAGCACCGCCACCGCGATGATGCCGAGCGCCAGCGAGCCGTGCGCGATCACCGCGAGCAGGGTGTCGGAGGCGAGCAGCCGGCTGCCCTGCAGGCGCGCGAAACCGCCCGCCACCAGCAGGCACATCACGAGCGCGGCCAGCGTCAGGTCGATGCCGAGGAACAGGCCGAGGGCGATGCCGAGCAGCGCGCCGTGCGACAGCGTGTCGCCAAAGAAGGCCATGCGGCGCCACACCAGGAAGCTGCCCACGGCGCCCGCGGTCAGCGCCACGCCGATGCCGGCGGCCAGCGCGCGCAGCAGGAAATCATCCATGCGGGAGCTGCTCCACGATGTGACCGTGCAGGTCGTGCGCGTGATCGTGGTGGTGCGTGTACACCGCGATCTCGTTGACCGCCTGTTTGCCGAACAGCTGCAGGAACTCAGGGTGAGCGCTTACTACCTCCGGTTTGCCCGCGCAACAGACGTGCTTGTTGAGGCACAGCACGGTGTCGGTGGCCGCCATCACCAGGTGCAGGTCGTGCGAGATCATCAGCACCGCGCAGTGGTGGCGCCGGCGCACCTCGTTGATCAGGCCGTAGAGCTCGGCCTGCCCGTTGACGTCCACACCCTGCACCGGCTCGTCGAGGACCAGCAGCTGCGGTGTGCGCAGCAGCGCGCGCGCCAGCAGCACGCGCTGGAACTCCCCTCCCGAGACGCGCGCCAGCGGCGTGCGCAGCAACTCGCGGATGCCCACCTCGTCGGTCACCGCGTCGAGCGCATCGGGCCTGCGCTCCGTCAGCCGCAGGAAGCGGCCCACATCGAGCGGCAGGCTGGGGTCGATCACGAGGCGCTGCGGCATGTAGCCGATGCGCAACCCGGGCTTGCGCCATACGCTGCCCGCGCTGGGCGCGAGCAGTCCCATCAGGATGCGCAGCAGCGAGGTCTTGCCGGCGCCGTTGGGCCCGATGACGGTGAGGATCTCGCCCTCGTGCAGCCGCGAGCGACACGTGATCGAGGATGGTTTCACTGCCGAGGCGCCACGCGATGTCGCGCGCCTCGAGGATGTGCTCCGCGTTCATGTCCGCTCCCTGCCGGCGCAGCCCGGACACAGCCCGATGACTTCCAGTGCCATCGATTCGACCGCGAAGCCCACCTCCTCGCCGTAGCGCGCCACCGCCGCGTGGATCGCGGGCTGCGCCGACTCCAGCGTGGCGCCGCAACCGCGGCATATATAAAGCTGGTGGTCGTGCGGCCCGGCGCCGATCTGGCAGCCGACGTAGGCGTTCAGCGATTCGACGCGGTGCACGAAGCCCTGCTCGCGCAGGAACTCGAGCGCGCGATAGACCGTGGGCGGCCCCGGCTGGCTGGCGGGAGCCGGCACGCGCGCCGAGCATCTCGAGCAGGGCGTAGGCACCGACCGGCCGGTGGCTCTGCCACACCAGCCGCAGCACCTCCTCGCGCAGTTGCGTCAGGCGCGCACCGCGTTCGCGGCAGGCCTCGCGCGCCTGGCTCAGCGCCTGCTGCACGCAGCGGCGGTGATCGTGCGTCGCGAAGGCGATTGTTGCGCGCGGTTCGGTGGTGGTCGCCAGCTGCTTGCCCATGGCGTTATATTATAACTTTACTCGACGGGATTCATTGGCGATGGCGATACGGGGCGGCGCGCGTTGCGTGCTGGTGCTGGTCATGCTGCTGGGCGCGAGCCTCGCGGCCCGTGCCGAGGGCACGCAGCCGCTGGTCGTGAGCAGCATCCGGCCGCTGCACCTGATCCTGCGCGCGCTCGCCGGCGACAGCGTGGATGCGCGCGTGCTGCTGGAGGCGGGGGTGTCGCCGCACGACTTCGTGCTGCGGCCTTCGCAGCTGCGGCTGCTGACCGGGGCGCGGCAGGTGTTCTGGTTCGATGCGACGCTGGAGCACCCGCTGCCCGCACTGTTCGCGCGCCTGCCGCCGCCGCGCCGCGACACCGCGCTGCTGCCGCTGATCGCGCCGCCGGCGCGTGGCGACGGCTTCGTGGATCCCCACGTCTGGCTCGACCCGCGCCTCGCCGCCGTCACCGCCGCCGCCATGGCGCGCGTGCTCGAGGAGCGCGGGCTCGTGAGCGCTGCCGCGATCGCACCGCGGCTGCAGGCGTTCCAGGCCCAGATGGCGCGCGTCGAGGAGGACATCGCCGCGCAGTTGCGCGGGCTCGAGGCCGTGCCATTCGCCGCGATGCACGACGGCTATGCCTACTTCGTGCAGCGCTTCGGGCTGAAGCAGGCGGCGGTGCTGGCGCTCGATGCCGAGCAGCAGGTCGGTGCGCGCGCGCTGTCGCGCATGCGCCGCGAGGTGCGCGACAGCGCGGCGGTCTGCCTGCTGCGTGAACGCTCGGGCGACAATGCGCGGCTGGCGCAGATGATCGCCGAGGGCAGCGCGCTGCGCGTGGCCGAGCTCGACTCGCTGGCGAGCGACGCGCCGGACGACCCGGGCGGCTACGCCCGTTTTCTCGAGGGCTTCGCGCGTGCCCTGGCCGGTTGCCTGCGCGGGCCGGGTTCCTGAGTATTGATGCGGGTATTCACCATGAGCGACGCCAGCGGAGCAAACCCCGGCCTGATCCTGGTCGACGGTTCTTCCTACCTTTACCGCGCCTTCCACGCGCTGCCGCCGCTCTCGACCGCCTCCGGTCGCCCGACCGGCGCGGTGCGCGGCGTGGTCGCGATGCTGCGCAAGCTGCGCAAGGACTTCCCCGGCGCACCGGTCGTCGTGGTGTTCGACGCCAAGGGCAAGACCTTCCGCGACGAGATCTTCGCCGGGTACAAGGCCCACCGCCCGCCCATGCCCGATGAGTTGCGTGCGCAGGTCGAGCCGCTGCACGAGATCGTGCGTGCGATGGGCCTGCCGCTGCTGTGTGTGCCCGGGGTGGAGGCCGACGACGTGATCGGCACGCTGGCCGCGCAGGCCAGTGCGCGCGACGTGCCGGTGCTGATCTCCACGGGCGACAAGGACCTCGCGCAGCTGGTCACCGCGCAGGTGACACTGATCAACACGATGAACGACACGCGCCTCGACGTGGACGGCGTGCGCAGCAAGTTCGGCATAGCGCCGGAGCAGGTCGTGGACCTGCTGGCGCTGATGGGCGACAAGGTCGACAACATTCCCGGCGTGCCCGGCGTGGGCGAGAAGACCGCGCTGGCGCTGCTGCAGAGCCTCGGCAGCCTCGAGGCGATCTACGCCAACCTCGAGGCCGTGGCCGCGCTGCCGGTGCGCGGCGCGAAGGCGCTGGGCGACAAGCTCGCCGCCGAGCGCGACAAGGCCATGCTGTCGCGCGAGCTCGCGACCATCCGCACCGACCTCGAGCTGGAGCTCGACTGGCAGGCGCTGCACAACGACGCGCCGGATCGCGAGGCGCTGCTGGAGTGGTTCCGCGAGCTCGAATTCAACACCTGGCGCGACGAGCTGCTGGCCGCGGGCGGCGAGGGCGCCGAAGCTGCGGCACCGGCGGCGCCGGCACTCGAAGCCGACTACGAGACCGTGCTCGACCGCGCGGCACTGCAGCGCTGGGTCGAGCGGCTCGCGGCGAGCGAGCTCATCGCGGTCGATACCGAGACCACCAGCCTCGACTACATGGCGGCGCGCGTCGTCGGCGTATCGGTGGCCGCCGAGCCCGGCGCGGCGGCCTACATCCCCTTCGGTCACGACTACCTCGGCGCGCCGGAGCAACTGGGCGAGGCCGAGGTGCTGGCAGCTCTGCGGCCGCTGCTGGAGGCGAAGCAGCCGCGCAAGATCGGGCAGAACCTGAAATACGACCTCAGCGTGCTGGCGAACCACGGCGTCGCGCTCGACGGCATAGCCTTCGACACCATGCTCGAGTCCTACGTGCTCGACTCGGTCGGCTCGCGCCACGACATGGACACGCTGGCACTGCGCCACCTCGACTATCACACCATCAAGTTCGAGGACGTCGCGGGCAAGGGCGCCAGGCAGATCAGCTTCAACCAGGTGCAGCTCGAGGAGGCCGGCCGCTACGCCGCCGAGGACGCCGATATCACGCTGCGCCTGCACCGCGCGCTGTGGCCGCAGCTCGAGGCCTGCGCGCCGCTGCGCAGCGTGTTCGAGCAGATCGAGATGCCGCTGGTGCCGGTGCTGTCGCGCCTCGAGCGCACGGGCGCGCTGGTCGATGCGAAGCTGCTGCAGGTGCAGAGCCGCGAGCTCGGCGAGAAGCTGCGCGAGATCGAGGGCCGCGCGCACGAACTGGCCGGACAGCCTTTCAACCTCGGTTCGCCGAAGCAGCTGCAGGAGATCCTGTTCGACAAGCTGGGCCTGCCGAAGGTGGGCAAGACCCCGACCGGCCAGGCCTCGACCGCCGAACCCGTGCTGCAGGAGCTCGCCGAGAACTACGAGCTGCCGCGCGTGATCCTCGAGTACCGCGGGCTGTCGAAGCTCAAGTCCACCTACACCGACCGCCTGCCGGAGCAGATCAACGCGGCGACGGGGCGGGTGCACACCTCCTACCAGCAGGCCGTCACGGCCACCGGTCGGCTCTCCTCGACCGATCCCAACCTGCAGAACATCCCGGTGCGCACCGCCGAGGGGCGGCGCATCCGCCAGGCCTTCATCGCGCCGCCGGGGCAGCGGGTGCTGGCAGCGGACTACTCGCAGATCGAGCTGCGCATCATGGCGCACCTCTCGGGTGACCGCGGCCTGATCGACGCCTTCGCCAACGGGCTGGACGTGCACCGCGCCACCGCCGCCGAGGTGTTCGGCGTGGAATTCGCCGCCGTCACCGACAACCAGCGCCGCAGCGCCAAGGCGATCAACTTCGGCCTGATCTACGGCATGTCGGCCTTCGGCCTGGCGAAGCAGCTCGGCGTGGGCCGCGCCGAGGCACAGGCCTACATCGACCGCTATTTCGCGCGCTACCCGGGGGTGCAGGGCTACATGGACCGCATCCGGCGCAACGCCGCCGAGGACGGCTTCGTCGAAACCCTGTTCGGCCGGCGCCTCTACCTGCCCGACATCCGTGCCCGCAACCCCGCGAGCCGCCAGGCCGCCGAGCGCACCGCGATCAACGCGCCGATGCAGGGCAGCGCCGCCGACATCATCAAGCGCGCGATGATCAGCGTCGACGACTGGCTGCGCGCCAGCGCGTTCCCGGCGCGCATGGTGATGCAGGTGCACGACGAACTCGTGTTCGAGGTCGCGCAGGACGCCGCCGGGGACCTGGCCGCACAGGTGAAGAAGCTGATGTCAGGCGCCGCCGCGCTCGACGTCGAACTCGTCGTGGACGTGGGCACGGGCCTCAACTGGGACGAGGCGCACTGACCGGCCCGCCTGTTCCGCTGGCTGCCTGGTGGTACGAGCGGCTGGAACAGGCGCGAGTTCCCGCCTGTGCCGGGGTGGCTATCCTGCGCGGACACGCCGCAAGTACGTCCCTGTAGGCTCGACTGCGGCATCCATGCCGCAGACGGTCCTCGCAAGACAGCCACCCCGGCACAGGCTGCCGTGGTGGTACGTCGCGTTCAGAACCGGTGCGGTGCGGATCTGCGCATAGCAGCCGGGCACGTCGCAGATGCCGCCCGCATGGCACGGGCGGGATGCGGAGCGACACGGCAGTCGTCGCCAGCGTACATGCAGGCAGGATGCTTCTGTTTCCGTCAAAACTGCCGGCAGTCGATGAACCACCAACGGTAGGCGTGGCGAGGGGCGGGCCCGTGCCGCGAGCGGACATGTGGATGCCGAAATCGCCGGGAGCGATTTCGGCAACACGCGTAGCCGTCCGCACAGGGATGTGCGGGCGGCGGCCGCTGGCGGCACGGGCCCGCCCCTCGCCGCGCCGGGTCGGAGCCAAGAGTTGAATCGCGTGACTGAAAGCGAAAAAGGGCCCGTTGTACGCCCGGCCCGAGTGGAGCGTACGACGCCTACGCGATGTCCGCCTCGCGCGGTGTGGCGTACCACCGGTCCAGCACCGTGCGTGCCTCGTCGATCCCCTCGCCGCTGAGGGCGGAGAAGAGTTGCACCGTGGTTGCGGGGATGGCGGCGAGCTCGCGGCGCACCGCGAGCAGGGTGGACTTGCCCGGCCCGCGCGAGAGCTTGTCGGCCTTGGTGAGCAGCACGTGCAGCGGGATGCCGAGCGCGGCGGCCCAGCCGATCAGATCGCGGTCCTGGTCCTTGAGCGGATGGCGCACGTCCATCAGCAGCACGATGCCGGCCAGCGAGCGGCGCTTGCCGAGGTAGTTCTCGACCAGCTTCGTCCACTGCAGGCGTATTTCCAGCGGGACGCGCGCGAAGCCATAGCCGGGCAGGTCGACGAGGCGCTTGTCCTCGGCGAGGGCGAAGAAATTGATCTGCTGCGTGCGCCCGGGCGTCTTGCTCGCCCGCGCCAGCTTGTTGTGGTCGCAGATGGCGTTTATCGCGCTCGACTTGCCCGCGTTGGAGCGACCGGCGAAAGCGACCTCGACGCCCACGTCGGCCGGGCACTGCCCGAGCTTTGCCGCACTCAGGATAAACGTTGCATTACGATAATCCTGGTGCTCCGGAGCGCTCGACAAAATCCTATTCCTCACGTTTTCTGATGGAAAGCCGCTTTGCTATACTGCCGCCGCCCCGAACCCGGCCAGTCTAGCACGCAGCGTGCTCCCCGCCGGCCGGGCACATACTTGCCTACCCAATCCCAGGAGTCGACGATGAAGAAGTTCGCGGTAGCTGCCCTCCTCATGGCCTCCTCGCTGGCTTACGCCGATCGCAGCGTTGATGAGCTTTATCCGAAGACCTGCGGCGTGTGTCACGAAGCCGGTGTCGCCGGCGCGCCGAAGCACGGCGATGCCGCGGCGTGGAAGACGCGTTTCGACGCCAAGGGCGGGATCGACGGCCTGCTCGCCAGCGTGAAGAACGGCCTGAACGCGATGCCGCCGAAGGCCATGTGCATGGACTGCACCGACGGCGAGTACAAGGCGCTCATCGAACACATGATGAAGCCCGCCGCCTGAACGCGGTTGGCGCGTTCCCCTCGGCTACATAAGGACCCGATAACGTGATCAAGAGAATCGCTCTGGTAGTTGCCGCGTGCGCGCTGGCGGGCAATGTGCTTGCCGCGGGCAACGCGGAGGCCGGCAAGGCCAAGTCGGTTGCCTGCGCCGCCTGCCATGGCGCCGACGGCAACAGCCTGGCGCCGACGTTCCCGAAGCTTGCCGGGCAGCATGAAAGCTACCTGTTGAAGCAGCTGAAGGACATCAAGAGCGGCGCGCGCAGCGTTCCCACGATGGCCGGCCAGCTCGATGCGATGAGCGAGCAGGATCTCGCGGATATCGCCGCCTATTTACGCGGCGCAGGCCGCGACGCAGGGCGTGGCGAAGGAAGAGCTGGTCGAGCTGGGCGAGAGCGTCTACCGTGCCGGCATCCGCGAGAAGGGCGTGGCGGCTTGCACCGCCTGCCATTCCCCGACCGGTGCCGGAAACGGTCCCGCGAAATACCCCATGCTGAGCGGCCAGCATGCGGACTACATCGCCGCGCAGCTGCGTGCGTTCCGCAACGACGAGCGCACCAACGACGGCGATACGCGCATCATGCGTGATGTCGCGTCGCGCCTCAGCGACAGGGAGCTGGATGCGGTAGCGAGCTACGCATCGGGCCTGCACTGACACCGGCACGTGCCGCACGCAAACAGGCAAAACTGCCTGTTTGCGTGCGGCATGTGTATCGCCCGGAAACCAATCCCGTCGCGCCGGGTCCGATCTCGGGACCGCGTGTCAAATCCAATCTGGACAGGAGACTGAGCGAATGAAGCGGATCTTTGCCTTTGCCGTGCTGTTGCTGTCGATGCCCTTCGCGCTCGCGGCGCAGGAGGCCGCGCCGAAATACGTCGAGGGTACCCACTACGTGCGCCTGGCCCAGCCGGTACGCACTGCCGATCCCTCGCGGATCGAGGTGACGGAAGTGTTCTGGTACGGCTGCATCCACTGCTTCCACCTCGAGCCGCTGATCAACGACTGGAAGAAGGCGCTGAAGCCCGACGTGGACTTCCAGCGCTCGCCCGCGATGTGGAACCAGACCATGGCGGTGCATGCGCAGGCCTTCTATGCCGCGCAGGCCCTCGGCGTGCTCGAGAAGCTGCACGGACCGCTGTTCTCGGCGCTGAACGAGGAGCGCAAGAAGCTCGACAACGAGGACGAGCTGGCCGCCTTCTTCGCTGCCCACGGCGTGAAGGAAGCGGACTTCCGCAAGATGTTCAACGCCTTTGCCGTCGAGAGCAGCGTGAAGCAGGCCGATGCGCGCGCGCGCAGCTTTGGCATCACGGGCACGCCCGAGCTGGTCGTCAACGGTACCTACCGCATCTCCGGCAGGACCGCCGGCTCGCCGGCCGACATGCTGAAAGTGGCCGATTTCCTGGTCGAAAGGGAGCGTGCCGCGCGCGCTGCCGCGAAGCCGGCCGCCAAGCGCTGATTGCGCTTGGCGATGCTGCCCGCGGCCGCCCGGCCGCGGGTTCGTAAGTCCCCGCCGGATTGCGCCCGCAATTCGATAAATCGCCCACCCCGGTCTATGCTTGTGCTACCCAGAAACTAGCCGTGTAGCCGTCACGCCAATGCGCGCGACACGGTGCCGGAAACGCGGGACCCGAAGTCCCGTGGCGGGCAAGCAGTGACGATGCGAAAGATCAAACTGACCAGCGATATGGTCCAGCGTATCGAGGATGCCCTCGACGAGCGCAAGGTCCAGCGCCGCGCGCGCGCGCAACCGGATGCCACCGGGGAGCGGCGCTGCCGCCCGGATCGGCGCACCGCCGCAGCGCGCAGCCGAAGACAAGGATGCCACAGCCGGCGGCGCCTGCCGATCCGCTCACAGGCGGAAGATCCGCTCCGGGTTGAGGATGTTGCGCGGATCCAGCGCGCGCTTCAGCGTTTTCATCAGTTCGATCTCCGCGGCCGAGCGCGAGCAGTGCAGGAACTCGCGCTTCTCCAGCCCGATGCCGTGCTCCGCGGACACCGAGCCCCCGATTCCCGCGAGCTCCCCGTAGACGATTTCCTCCACGGCGTGGCGCAGGTCCGGATCGTCGCCGCCCAGCGCGATGGCCAGGTGCAGGTTGCTGTCGCCCAGGTGCCCGAAAGTGACCCAGCGCAGCTCGCCGAGCCGTTGTGCCAGCCGCGCGCCGGTGCGCTCCAGGTAATCCTCCATCGTTGCCAGCGGCAGGCTGATGTCGAAGATGGCCAGCGGCCACAGCACGGCCAGGCTCTCGATGTTGTCGCGGATGGCCCAGAATGCCGCGCGCTCCTTTTCGCTCTGCGCCAGCACCGCGTCCTGCAGCAGTCCGAGATCGGTGGCGCGCGTCAGCGCGTCGAGGAAATGCCCGGCCTCGGCCTCGAGGTCCGCGCCCGCGGACTCGATCAGCACGTAGAACGGGTAGCTGTCGGCGACCGGCGGCGGGCCGAGGTGCGGCCCGCGGCTGGCGAGGCGGTAGTAATTGTTCCACATCGCCTCGAAGGCGCTCATGCGGCCGCCGAGCTCGCGCTCGATGAACGTCAGCAGCGCGATCAGGTGTTCCAGCGAGTCGGTGGCGACCAGCGCGGAATTGCGCGCAGGCATCAGGGGGCGCAGGCGCAGCACGGCGCGCGTGATCACGCCGAGCGTGCCTTCGCTGCCGATGAACAGCTGCTTGAGGTCGTAGCCGGTGTTGTTCTTCAGCACCTGGTTCAGCGACGACAGCACGGTGCCGTCGGCCAGCACCACCTCGAGGCCCAGCACCTGCTCGCGCATCATGCCGTAGCGGATCACCTGGTTGCCGCCGGCGTTGGTCGCGATGTTGCCGCCGATGGTCGCCGTGCCGCGCGCGCCCAGGTCCAGCGGCATGATCAGGCCCTCGGCTTCCGCCGCCTCGTGCACCGCCTGCAGCGTGGCCCCGGCCTGCACGGTCATCGTGCGCCCGCGCACATCGAGCTGCTCGATCGCGTGCATGCGTTCCAGCGACAGCGCGATCTCGCCGGCCGAGGCGCGCGCCCCGCTCACCAGCCCGGTCTTGCCGCCTTCGGTCACCACCGCCTGGCCCGCGGCGTGGCAGAGCCTCAGCACGGTTGCCACCTCCTCGGTGGATCGCGGCCGCAACACCGCCGGTGCGTCGCAGTGCATCACGCCCCACGAGCCGCTGCGCGAACGCGCCGCATCCCCCGTGAGCACGCCACCGGGCCCCAGCACCTCCTGCAGGGCGCAGATCAATTGCTGCATGGGGGTGCCTCCCTCAGAGCCCGAGCGCGGGCATCATGGTTTCGATCAGGCGCGGTCCGCGCGCGGCCATTGCCGCGGCGAACTGCGCGGCGAATTCCGCCGTGTCGTGCGCGCGCGTCGCCGACACGCCCAGCGACTGCGCCAGCGCCACGAAGTCGATGTCCGGATTGCCGATGTGCATCATGCTGCGCGCGTTGGCGCCCATGCCGCTGGCGCCGACGCGCTGGTACTCGAACTGCAGGATCGCGTAATCGCGGTTGGCGAACAGCACCACGGTGACGTCGAGCTGCTCGCGCGCCATGGTCCACAGCGCCTGGATCGTGTACATCGCGCTGCCGTCGCCTTCCAGGCACACCACCTTGCGCCCGGGCGCCGCGATCGCCGCGCCGGTCGCCGCCGGCAGGCCCCAGCCGATGGAGCCGCCGGTCTGCATGATCCACTCGTGCGCGCGCGCGGTGCGCGTGCGGGCGAACACGTCGAAGCCGCCGGTGATGCCCTCGTCCACGACGATGGCCTGCTCCGGCAGCAGTGCCGCGATGATGTCGCCGACCGCAGCAGTGGACAGCGCGCCAGCCTCCGCGAGTGCGGGCAATGCGAGCGGATTGCGCGGCGGCTCCGCGGCCTGCGCATGCAGTGCCTGCGCGAGACGCTCCAGCGCGTCGATGCGGTCGTGGTGCGGCTCGGCGAGCGTGACGAACTCGCACTCCTCGTGCGTCAGCCGCCCGGGCAGGTTCGGGTAGGCGAAGAACGAGGCCGGCGCCTGTGCGCCGACCAGCACCAGGCGGCGTACCGTCTTCAGGTGCTCCAGCGCGAACTCGGGGATGTAGGGGATCTTCTCGCACGTGGCGTGGCCCGCGCCCCAGGGCAGGCGCGTCGGGAAGGTTTCCACCGCGACGCGCGCGCCGCAGGCGGCGCCGATGCGCGCGGCAAGCTCGAGGTCCTGGTCCGTCACGTGCCCGCCGAGCAGTATCATCGCCGGCTCGCCGCCGGCGAGCGCCGCCGCGCACATTTCGATCGTGTCCTCGCGCACGCGGCGCGGCGCCGGGAGTTCGGGCATCCTGGCCGGCCCGGCCGCGCAGTCCTCCCACGACACGTCCGCGGGCAGTATCAGCGTCGCGACCTGCCCGGGCGGCTGCAGCGCGGCGGCGATCGCGTGCGCGGCATCCTGCGGCAGCTGCTCGCTGGACTGCGCCGAATGCACCCAGTGCGACATGGGCTTGGCGACGGCGGTGACGTCCGAGGTGAGCGGGGTGTCGTACTGCAGGTGATAGGTGGCGTGATCGCCGACGATGTTGACGATCGCGACGTCGCCGCGTTTGGCGTTGTGCAGATTCGCGAGGCCGTTGCCGAGTCCCGGCCCCAGGTGCAGCAGCGTGGCGGCGGGCTTGCGCGCGATGCGCGCATAGCCGTCTGCCGCGCCGGTCACCACGCCTTCGAACAGGCCCAGCACGCATCGCATGCCGGGCACGCGGTCCAGCGCCGCGACGAAGTGCATCTCCGAGGTGCCGGGATTCGTGAAGCAGACTTCCACGCCGGCATCCAGCAGCGTGCGCAACAGGGCTTCGGCTCCGTTCATGTCGTTGTTCTCCGGGGCTGGGGGCGCCGGGCAGGATAACCCAATCCTGCGCACGCCGGCAGCGCCGTCTCAGGTCCTCAGTTCGCGTCGCCGCGCAGGAGCATCAGCCCTTCCTGCACTGCAGTCGCGACCAGGCGGCCGTCGCGGGTGTAGATGCAGCCCACGTTCAAACCGCGGCCGCCGCCGGCGCGCGGACTCACGAGGTGGTAGTACAGCCACTCGTCGGCGCGGAAATCCCCGTAGAACCACAGGCCGTGGTCCAGGCTCGCGGTCTCGAGCCCCGGGTCGCTGTAGGATCTGCCGTGCGGCAGCAGCGCGGTCGACATCAGGTAGCTGTCGGACATGTAGGCCAGCATCTGGGCATGCACGCCGGGATCGTCGCCCAGAGCGCCGTTGGCGCGCATCCATACCCCGAGGCGCGGGGCCTGCGGCGGCGGAGCGGGGCCGTCCACGTACGCCAGCGGGCGGTAGTCGATCGCGTCGTCCTCGGGTGCCTGGTAGCGCGCGGGATCTTCCTGCGCCATGCGCGTGTAGAAGGCGAAACCGCTCTCGATGGTCTCCGGCGCGGGCGCGTCGGGCATCTCGTCCTGGTGCTCGAGCCCCTGCTCGGGCGTCTGGTACGAGATCGCGGTGTTGAAGATGGCGCGCCCGCCCTGGCGCGCCACGACGCGTCGCGTGCTGAAGCGGCGCCCGTCGCGGATCGGATCGACCTCGTAGATGACCGGCCGCGCGGGGTCGCCGGGGCGCAGGAAATACGCGTGCTGCGAGTGCACGCGCCGCGCGCTATCGACGCTGCGCGTCGCGGCGTTCATCGCCTGTGCCAGCACCTGGCCGCCGTAGATGCGCGGGTTGCGCCCGCGCGGCGTGGTGCCACGGAACAGGTTGGTGTCGATCTGCTCCGGGTGCAGGATGTCTAGCAGTTGCTGCAGGTCCTTGCTCACCGTCTCTCCCCTGGCGATTAGGATCATTTCTGTGGCGCGAGCCGCCATGGTAGCACCCGCGCCATTGGTGATAACGTTGCCTCCTCGCGCCAACAGAAAGACAACCAGGGTCGGCAAACGATGGGCGAACCGGACGAATTCAGACGTGAAGCCCGCGCGTGGCTGGAGCAGAACTGCCCGGCGTCCATGCGCGGACCTGCGGGCACCGACGCGATCGCGGGCAACGCGAGCTGCTGGGGCGGACGCAAGTGGGTGTTTGCCAGCGAGGACCAGCGGCTGTGGCTGGAGCGCATGGCCGCGCGCGGCTGGACCGCGCCGGAATGGCCGCGCGCCCATGGTGGTGGCGGCCTCGACAAGGCCGAGGCGAAGATCCTGCGCGAGGAGCTCGCGCGCATCCAGGCGCGCTCGCCGCTCGAGAGCTTCGGCATCTCGATGCTGGGCCCCGCGCTGCTCAGGTACGGCAGCGAGGCGCAGAAGCAGCGCTTCCTGCCGCCGATCGTGCGCGGCGAGATCCGCTGGTGCCAGGGCTACAGCGAACCGAACGCCGGCTCCGATCTCGCCGGCCTGCAGACCCGGGCCGAGGACAAGGGCGATCACTTCCTCGTCAACGGCCAGAAGGTCTGGACCTCCTACGCCGACCAGGCCGACTGGATCTTCTGCCTGGTGCGCACCGACGTCGAGGCGCCGAAGCACGCCGGCATCAGTTTCCTGCTGTTCGACATGGAGACGCCCGGCGTCAGCACCCGGCCGATCCGGCTCATCAGCGGCAGCTCGCCGTTCTGCGAGACCTTCTTCGACAACGTGCGCGTGCCCAAGGACAACCTGGTCGGCGAACTCAACAAGGGCTGGGACATCGCCAAGTACCTGCTGACGCACGAGCGCGAGATGATCAGCGGTCTGTTCGGCGTCGGCGGTGCCGGCCAGGCCACGCTGGCCGAGATCGCGGTGGAGCGCATCGGCCTGCGTGACGGGCGCCTCGCCGATCCGGGCCTGCGCCACGACCTCGCGCGCCAGTCGATCGACGCCGAGGCGTTCCGGCTGACGCTCGAGCGCGTGAGGGACGAGGCGAAGGCCGGCGTCGGCACCGGCGCGGCTTCCTCGCTGCTGAAGTACTATGGCACCGAGCTCAACAAGAAGCGCCAGGAATTGCTGATGGCCATCCACGGTGCCGACGGGCTCGGCTGGGAAGGCGAGCGCTTCGACGAGGGCTTCGTGCCGCGCAACTGGCTGCGCAGCAAGGGCAACTCGATCGAGGGCGGAACCTCCGAGATCCAGCTCAACATCATCGCCAAGCGCATCCTCGGCCTGCCCGGCTGAGGCGCAGCGGATCGGTGAGCGAAGGAACGAACATGTCCCTGGTCTACAACGACGACGAACGGATGCTCGCCGAGGCGGCGCACGGCTTCCTGCAGCAGCATGCCCCGCCCGCGGCGCTTGCGCCGCCTGCGCGATACGCGCGACGCCGACGGCTTCTCGCGCGAGCTGTGGCATGAGATGGCCGCGCTGGGCTGGGCGGGCATGCTGGTGCCGGAGGAGTACGGCGGACTCGGCTTCGCGCACACCGGTGCGGGCATACTCTGCGAGCAGGGCGGGCGCACGCTCGCGGCCTCGCCGCTCTTCGCGACCGCCATCCTCGGCGCCACGCTGCTCCGGGAGTGCGGCACCGAGGCGCAGAAGAAAGCACTGCTGCCTGCCATCGCCGCAGGGCGGCTGCTGTGCGCGCTCGCGCTCGAGGAGTCCGCGCGCCACGACCCGGCGGGAATTGCCCTCGCGGCGCGTGCCGACGGCGATGCCCTGCGTCTCTCGGGAGAGAAGATGCTGGTGCTCGACGGCCACGTCGCGGACGTGCTCATCGTCGCCGCGCGCAGCCGCGGGAGCGCCGGCGAGACCGGGGGCATCAGCCTGTTCCTGGTCGAGGCGGGCAGCGCGGGCCTTGCCATCGAGCGCACCGTGATGGTCGACAGCCGCAATGCCGCGATCGTGCGCCTGGACGATGTGCGCGGCGAGCTGCTCGGCACGCTGCACGAGGGCTGGGAACCGCTCGAGCGTGCGCTCGACATCGGCCGCATCTGTCTTGCCGCGGAACTGCTCGGCGTGGGGGGCGAGGCCATCGCGCGCACGGTCGAATACCTGAAGCAGCGCAAACAGTTCGGCCGCGTGATCGGCGAGTTCCAGGCGCTGCAGCACCGCGCCGCGACGATGTTCTGCGAGCTGGAACTGGCGCGCTCCGCGGTGCTGCGCGCGTTGCGCGCGATCGACGAGCCGCACACCGCGCTCGCGCCGTTCGCCAGCCTGGCCAAGGCCAGGGCCGGCGACGCCGCGACACTCGCGGTGAACGAGGCGGTACAGCTGCACGGCGGCATCGGCATGACCGACGAATTCGAGATCGGCTTCTTCATGAAGCGTGCCGCCACGCTGCGGCAGCTCTTCGGGGACAGCTATTTCCACGCCGACCGCTACGCCGCGCTCAACGGTTACTGAGCGCGGCGAACGACTCACACGGAGCGGAGCACGACCATGGACATCGGCATCAGCGCGCGGCTGCGACCCATCCTCGACGAGGTCAAGCGCTTCATCGAAACCGGGATCCTGCCGCTGGAGCACGAGTTCCTGGCAGAGGTCGACACCGGTGACCGCTGGGCCTTCACGCCGCGGCAGATCGAGATCCTCGAGGGACTGAAGGCGCAGGCGCGCGCGCGCGGACTGTGGAACTTCTTCCTCACCGAGCACGACGGGGGCCACGGGCTCACGACCGTGGAGTACGCGTACATCGCCGAGGAAACCGGCAAGTCGCACCTCGCGCCGGAAGTGTTCAACTGCAGCGCGCCGGATACCGGCAACATGGAGGTGCTGGCGCGCTACGGCACGCCGGCGCAACAGGAGCGGTGGCTGAAGCCGCTGCTCGCGGGCGAGATCCGCTCGGCCTACGTGATGACCGAGCCCGACAGCGCCTCCTCGGACGCGACCAACATCAGCATGAGCGCGGTGCCCGACGGCGACGAATGGGTGCTGAACGGCGAGAAGATCTGGATCTCGGGCGCCGGCGATCCGCGCTGCAGGATCCTGATCGTGATGGTGAAGAGCAGCCCCGCGGCGCCGCGCCACGCGCAGCACTCGCAGATCCTGGTGCCGATGGACACGCCCGGCGTCGAGGTGCTGCGCCCGATGATGGTTTTCGCCACCGACGACGCGCCGCACGGCCACATGCACATGCGCTTCACCGACGTGCGCGTGCCGAAGGCCAACATCATCGGCGGCGAGGGCCGCGGCTTCGAGGTCGCGCAGGGCCGCCTCGGGCCGGGCCGCATCCACCACTGCATGCGCGCGATCGGCATGGCCGAGAGGGCGCTGGAGCTGATGTGCCGGCGCGGCCTCTCGCGCACGGCCTTCGGCAAGCCGCTGGTGAAGCTCGGCGGCAACTACGACATCATCGCCAACGCGCGCATGGAGATCGAGATGGCGCGGCTGCTGTGCCTGAAGACCGCGTGGATGATGGACACCGAGGGCGTGCAGCAGTCGCAGCACTGGATCTCGATGATCAAGACCGTGGCACCCACGGTCGCGCTGAAGGTCATCGACGAGGCGATCCAGATGCACGGCGGCCTCGGCATCTCGCAGGACACGCCGCTCGCGGGCATGTACATGGGCGCGCGCACGCTGCGCTTCGCCGACGGCCCCGACGCCGTGCACCGCATGGTGGTGGCGCGTCGCGAGCTCGCGCGCTACCGCTGACCTCAATCAACACAACAGTAGGTCCGGATTTATCCGGACGAATGCCCCCGATAAACAAGCAAGGAGTTTCGCATGGCAGTGACGATGACGAAGGACAACGTGCAGTCGCTGGTCGGCAGCGAGCTCGGGGTTTCCGGCTGGATCCGCATCGAGCAACCGCGCATCGACGCCTTCGCCGACACCACCGAGGACCACCAGTTCATCCACGTCGATCCCGGGCGCGCGGCGGCCACCCCGTTCGGCGGCACCATCGCGCACGGTTTCCTGACGCTGTCGCTGCTGCCGCGCATGATGGAGGACATCGGTGGCGGCATGGAGGACGCCGTGATGGGCCTCAACTACGGCTTCGACAAGATCCGCTTCCTCGCACCGGTCAAGGTGAACAGCCGCGTACGCGCGCGCGCGAAGTTGCTCGACGTGCGGGAGAAGGCGCCGAAACAGTTCCTGATCACGCAGGAGATCACGGTGGAGATCGAGAACGAGAGCAAGCCGGCGCTGATCGCCGAGTGGCTCACGATGGTGATGGTGCGTTGAGCGCACCGTGACGCCGCAGCGAATACAGGAGAAAGGGACATGAGCATCCGTTACGACGGCAAGGTGGCGATCGTGACCGGCGCGGGCAGCGGGCTCGGGCGCTCGCACGCGCTGGGCCTGGCGGCGCGCGGCGCGAAGGTGGTGGTGAACGATCTCGGCGGTGCGCGCGACGGGTCGGGGCGCTCCGGCGCCGCGGCCGAGAGCGTGGCTGCGCAGATCCGCGCCGCGGGCGGCGAGGCCCTCACCAACGGCGCCAGCGTGGCGGACTTTGCCGAGGTGCAGGCAATGGTGCGCCAGGCCATGGATGCCTGGGGCCGCGTCGACATCCTGGTGAACAACGCCGGCATCCTGCGCGACAAGAGTTTCTCGAAGATGGAGATCGAGGACTTCCGCACGGTGCTCGACGTGCACCTGATGGGATCGGTGCACTGCACCAGGGCGGTGTGGGAGATCATGCGCGCGCAGCAGTACGGGCGCATCGTGATGACCACCTCTTCCAGCGGGCTCTACGGCAACTTCGGCCAGAGCAACTACGGCGCGGCGAAAATGGCCGTGGTCGGGCTGATGAACACGCTGGTGCAGGAGGGCGAGAAATACGGGATCCGCGTCAACGCGGTGGCCCCGGTGGCGGGCACGCGCATGACCGAGGGCCTGATGGATCAGCGGGCTTTCGAGCTGATGACGCCCGAGGCGGTGACCGCCGGCGTGCTGCTGCTCTGCGCCGAGCAGGCGCCCAACCGCATGATCCTTTCGGCCGGAGCCGGCGGCTACGCGAGCGTCCATATTTACGAAACCGCCGGCATCCATCTGGCGCCGGGGGAGCAGACGCCCGAAAATGTGCTCGCGGGGCTCGCCGCCATCGAAGACCGCAGCGGCGAGCAGGAGTTCGTGCAGGGTTACCAGCAGAGCATCAAGTTCGCGGCTGCGGCGGCCAAGGCGCTCGGTATCGAGCTCTGATGCTTTTGTTTCACCCGTCGGGGTCGGCAGCGGATTCGCGCAAGACTGGCCGAGGGGCCGGGGGCCGGTAGTACTGCGGCAGACCGTGCGCCGCAGGGATGCGGCGCTCGAGCCTACAGGGATGTATTCACGGCGTGTCTGCCGCAGTACTACCGGGCACCGGTCCCGGACGCACAGACCACGAATTCGGCGCTTGTTTTCAAACGTTCAGGAGATTCAGGAAATGTCGGACGCAGTCATCGTATCAGCGGCACGCACGCCGATCGGCAAGGCCTATCGCGGCCTGTTCAACAACACCGAGGCGCCCACGATGGGAGGTCTCGCGATCCGCGCCGCGGTCGAGCGCGCCGGCGTGGATCCGGCGGAGATCGACGACGTGATCATGGGCTGCGCGATGCCGCAGGGCACCACCAGCCTGAACGTCGGGCGCATGGCGGCGCTGGCGGCGGGACTCCCGGTCACCGTGAGCGGCATGACCATGGACCGCCAGTGCTCCTCGGGCCTGATGGCGATCGCCACGGCCGCCAAGCAGATCCTGCACGACGGCATGCGCGTCGCGGTGGGCGGCGGCCTGGAGCAGATCAGCCTGGTGCAGAACGAGCACCAGAACGTGTACCGCCGCGTCGACCCCAAACTGAAGGCGCTGCACGAGCACATCTACATGCCGATGCTGCACACCGCCGAGGTGGTGGCCAGGCGCTACGGCATCTCGCGCGAGCAGCAGGACGAGTACTCGCTGCAGAGCCAGCAGCGCACCGCGGCCGCGCAGGCGGCGGGCGTGTTCGCCGACGAGATCATTCCGGTGACGGCCTCGGTGGAAATGAAGGACAAGGCCACCGGCGAGATCAGCCACAAGGACGTGACCCTGGCGCAGGACGAGGGCAACCGCGCCGACACCAGGCTCGAGGGGCTCGCCAGCCTGAAGACGATCGTCGAGGGCGGCTGCATCACGGCGGGCAACGCCAGCCAGCTGTCCGACGGCGCGGCGGCCTGCGTGGTGATGGACGGCAAGCTGGCCGCCGAGCGCGGCATCGAGCCGATGGGCCTGTATCGCGGCATCGCGGTCGCCGGCTGCGAGCCCGACGAGATGGGCATCGGCCCGGTGTTCGCGGTGCCCAAGCTGCTGCAGCAGCACGGCCTGAAGATGGACGACATCGGCCTGTGGGAGCTGAACGAGGCCTTCGCGGTGCAGGTGATCTACTGCCGCGACCGGCTCGGCATCCCGAACGAGCGCCTGAACGTGAATGGCGGCGCGATCTCGATCGGTCACCCCTACGGCATGAGTGGCGCGCGGATGGTCGGCCACGCGCTGCGCGAGGGCAAGCGCCGCGGCGTGAAGTACGTCGTGATCACGATGTGCGTGGGCGGCGGCATGGGCGCGGCGGGCCTGTTCGAGGTGCTCTGATCCCTTGTGGGTCCACTGTGGGTCGGCGTTCAGCCGACTGGTGCCTGCCCGGATGCTACCGTCGCCTGAATGGCGACCGACACCGAGGCTGTCATGGATCATCCACACCGTGGCGGTGGCACAAATGGGAAGTATGATCAGCGCCGTGATGAAGGTGCGCCGATAGGTGTCCGGGTGGGTATACATGTAGACCCGGGTTATCGGGATCATGAGCAAAACGGCGCCAAGGAAGAACACCATCAGCACGCCGAGGATGGCCAGCCGTCCGGTGATCAATTCGAATTTCTGGGCTGGCGACCGGCCCTTCGTGTCGAACAGGCCTTCGGCGATGGTATGCGTGATTTCTCCCGCCTTGGCAGCGAGACCGGAGCCTTCGAACAGCATCGGGACGGTGTCGAAGAGAAAGAGCAGGCCGGCGCCTACCACCAACAGGTACAAGCAAAGCCGGAAAAGGAACGCGCGATGCGGCCAGACGTTGGCATTCGCCATCGATCTCTCTCCGGTGCTGGCCGTGCTCAGGATCATTCTAGCACCAGCCCGGAACGGGGAGCTGTCATGAAGATCCGAATCCGCGCCATCGCGCTGGCTGCCGTCCTCACCGCAGTTACCGGCTTCGTGCGCGCCGACGACTGGACGCTCGACGGTATACGGCGGGTCGTTGCGATTTCGGACATCCACGGCGCGCAGCAGGAGTTCGTCGCCACCTTGCAGGCCGCCGGTGTCATCGATACCGCGCTGCACTGGAGTGCCGCGGACACGCACCTGGTGATCGTGGGTGACATCGTTGACCGTGGCGACGACTCGCGCCAGGCCATGGACCTGCTGATGCGCCTGGAACCGCAGGCCGCGGCGGCGGGCGGGCGGGTGCACGTCGTTCTCGGCAACCACGATCTGATGAATCTCGTCGGCGACCTCAGGTACACGACGAAGGGCGAATACGCGGCCTTTGCCGGCGAGGAATCTCCGGCGATGCGCGAGGCATCGCTGCGGCGCCATCTCGCGCAGCGCTCCAGTGCCGGGGTCACGGCCGAGGATGCGCGTCGCGAATTCGACCAGGCCTACCCGCCGGGCTTCTTCGCCCACCGCGCCGCGTTCGCCGCCAGCGCCACCTATGGCAAGTGGCTCTTGGGCAAGCCGCTGCTGCTGCAGATCGATGGCACCCTGTTCGTCCATGCCGGCATGAGCCAGGCGGTTGCGGCTGTCGGCAGGACCGCGATCAATGGCGCCTTGCGGGAGCAATTGGTCGAGTATGCCGGGTTGCTCGAGCAGTTGACGGCACAAGGCGTGGCAGACCCGGCAACGGACTTCTACGCGCTGCCCGATCGTCTCGGCCTCGCCCGCGCCGCGCATGCAGGATCCCGCCGTGCTCGAGCGCATCGAGCGCCTCCTGGCGCTGCACGAATCGATGGTCCACGGTCCCGCGAGTCCGGCGTGGTATCGCGGGAACGTGGCCTGCGGGCCATTGATCGAACAGGGCCGGCTCGAAGCCGCCCTGGCAACCTTCAGCGGCGCACGGATCGTCGTCGGTCACACGCCGACCTGGCGCAGGCGGGTGTGGAGCCGGCTCGACGGGCGCGTCGTGCAGATCGATACCGGCATGCTGCGCTCCTACTATTCCGGTCGGGGCGCCGCGCTGCTGCTCGAAGGGGATCGCATGAGCGCGATCTACCAGGGCGACGCGCGGGCAGTGCCGGTCGATGCGCAGCCCGCACGCGCCGGCACCCTGGCCGCGGACCTGGGTGCGGAGGAGCTCGAAAGGGCGCTGGCCGAAGCCGAGATCGCGGCAGGGGCGGCGTCCCCATCGGGCGGAATGCTCACGCTGAAGTGGCAGGGCAAGGAGTTGCAGGCACAGTTCGTGCCGGCCAGTGATGGCTTCGCGCCCGACGTCGCGGCCTATCGCCTTGACCGCCTGCTGTCGCTCGACATGGTGCCCGCGGCCGTGCTGCGCAGCGTGAACGGAACAGTGGGCAGTGTGCGTCACGTGCCCGCGGCGACGGTGACGGAAACCGAGCGCGCCGCCGGCAAAAGCGCCGTCGAAGCGTGGTGCCCGCTCCAGGACCAGTTCCAGGCGATGTACCTCTTCGACGCATTGGTCTACAACCCGGGGCGCACCACGAACGACATCCAGTTCGCCGGGAACGACGGCGCCGTGATCCTGAGCGGGCACGCGCGCGCATTCAGCACGCGCAAGGGCGTGCCGCCCTATCTCAGGAAGGCGACGTTGACGCTGAACGCCATGTGGCGCGAGAAGCTCGCCGGCCTGCGCAGCGATCAGGCCCAGGCGACACTGCGCGAAGTGCTGGGCGACAAGCGCCTCGAGGCGCTGCTGACCCGGCTGACAAGCTCGCCGACTGAAGGCTGCGTCCGCGGCCACGTGGCGTCGCGGCGCCAGGCAATCTCGCCAGTGCCGGGCATCACGGTTACACTGCCCCGCACCTGTCCGAGGAGCATCGCCATGTTGCTGTATACCTATCCGATCGCGCCGAATCCGCGTCGCCTGCACATCTTCATGGCAGAGAAGGGCATCGAGATTCCGGCGGTGCAGGTCGATCTGGCGAAGGGCGAGCAGTTCGAGGAACCATTGCGCTCGGTCAACCCGCTGTGCACGGTGCCGACGCTGGTCACCGACGAGGGCGTGGTGCTGGCGCAGGTGTCCGCGATCTGCGATTACCTCGAGGAGCTCTATCCCGAGCGCCCGCTGCTCGGGCGCACGCCGCTCGAGCGGGCGCTGGTGCGCGAGTGGACCCACCGCATCTTCATCGAGGGCCTGACGGCCATCGCCGACGTGTTCCGCAACGGCAATCCCGCCTTCGCCAGGCGCGCGTTGCCCGGCCCGGTGGAGCTGGAGCAGATTCCGGCGCTGGTCGAGCGCGGCATGAAGCGCATCGACGCCTTCCTGCACGCGCTCGATGCGCAGCTGGCCGGGCGCGATTACGTGGTCGGTGACGCTTTCTCGATGGCCGATATCGATGCCATCGCGACCTGTGATTTCCTGGGCTGGATCCGCAAGCCCGTCCCGGACGACTGCCGCAACGTGAAACGCTGGCGCGAGGCCATGTCGCAGCGCCCGAGCACGCGGGTCTGACCGGCGTGAAGCTCGATCTGACGCGCGCCGAATACCTCACGCTTCTCACCGCGATGCAGCTCGCCGACTGGGTGCTCCACGCGCACCAGGTCGAGGAGCCCGACGAGACGCAGCCCTTCCGCGAACTGGAGCAGAAGGTGTTTTCCCTTGCGGGGGAATTCGGTTGCGAGCACCTGGTCGAGTACGCCGAGGAGGACGGGCGCTTTTACGCCAGCGCCGAGTTCGACGAAACCGGCCCCGCCATGGAGTTCATCGAGGAATTCGAGAACGAATCGTTCTGGAACGAACTGCTGGAACGGCTGGTCGAGCGCGACCTGCTGCGCCAGCTCGGCGAAAAGACGGTGCAGGGGCTCGACCCCGGGGAGCGCGAAATCAGGGAGGAGCCCTATCGCCGCGTGTACGGCGACGAGTTCGCCATGCACGGCGTCGACCGTCTCGAGATCCTCGACCAGCGCTACGTGGGCGACGCAAAGAACAAGCGCAAGCTGTCGTAGGTCCGGTTTCAACCGGACATCGCCCGCCCGCAGGTCCGGATTCATCCGGACGATGTTCGGCTGAAGCCGAACCTACGCCGGCTGGAGCCAGATCGGCGAGGACCACGCGCGTTCCTGCAGCGTCGGCGCAACGCCCGCCGGCGGCTGTTCGCCGAGGCGGATCGCGTCCCAGGTGCTCCAGCGGCAGCTCGGGTTCTCCAGTACCCGCACGTAATAGACGGCGCGTTGCGCGGGGTCGAAATCCGGATCGCGCCACGCGGCCGACAGGCTCGCCGCGCCGTGCGCGCTGACCGAGCAGTCGGCGAGGTTCACACTGGCCCCGTTGGCGGGGCATCGCCGTGTCGCGGCATCGGGCACGCCGCCGTCGGAGCAGGCCACGTCATGGATCGCCTCCTGCGCGCTGCCCTGCTCCGACCAGACCTTGATCACCTGTACCCGCTGCAGCCTGGTGCCCTTGGGGTCCATGTTGGCCCACACCAGGAACGCGGGCGAGGCCGCTCCGGAGCGCAGCTCGCCGCCCATCGGCACGCCACCCGCGTAGGCCTGCTCCAGCGCATCGGTTCGCGTGAGCGCGTCATCGGCGTAATCGGTGCCGGCGAAGAAGCGCACGGAGATCCGCGGGCCCGAGGTGGCGAAGGTCTCGCGGCGGCGCAGCGCATCGAAGATCGCCTCGCGCGTGTTGGCCTCGGCCCAGACCCCGGCCAGCCCCGCGGCGCTGAAGTTCGTGCTGGCCAGCGCGAGCGTCGATGCCTTGCCGTGCAGCCGCTTCTGCGGCGTCGCGTCGGCGTTGCCGTGGCCGCCGCTGAAGTTGTTCTCCTCGATCGCGGAGCTCGAGTTGTGCGTATCCGAGCTGCCGATCATGCCGATGCGGTACGGGTTGAAGCCCTGCGCATCCGCCAGCAGCAGTCCGCGGGCGAGCGCGTTGCGCACATAGCTGCCTTCGGCCGGCTCGATCGGGATCGGCGCGCCGACCACGGTGTTCCAGATCTCGAAGTCGGCGAACTCGTCGTTGGTCGCGAGTTTCGGGTGTGTTTCCGACGTGCCCTTGAACTGGGATATTTCGGTGACCGGCTCGTTGCGCAGGCGTCGTTCGGCATAGGCTGCGTCCACCGGCTTGCCGAAGGAGTCCTCCAGCGGATACATCAGGCCCTTGCTGGCGTTGGAGTTGTGCGGGATTGCGATCGCGTCGTCACCGCCCCCGGCGCGCCAGTCGTCGAGGAAGGCCCAGAGCTCCTCGGGCCGGTTCGAATCCATGCTGCTGAACGGACGCTCCGGCACCCGCGTGCCACGGAACACCACGTTGCGGTGCAGGTTCGCGAGGTTCGGCATCGAGCTCCACTCGTAGGCGACGAAGGTCGTGAACGTGCCCGGCCGGTAATGCGCCTCGGCCGCGTCGACCAGCATGCGCCACGCTTGCGTACCGGCCTGCAGCGCGCCTGCCGAGCTCGCGATGCGTGCCATGTCGGTCACCGCCGATTCCGCGTGCTGCGTCACCAGGCCGCGGAAGGTCTGCTGCGACGTCTCGAAGTCGAGACTGGTGATGCCCGCGGCGACCGGCTCCTTCGACAGTGGATTGTCGGGGTCGCCCATCGCGCGCGCCACGCCGAGCATCTCCGCGTGATCGGTCACGGCCATGAAGTCGAGCGGGGTGCCGAGACGGATCTGCTGCCCGCTGACGTGGTCGATGGCCTCGCCCCTGGCGTAGCGGTAGGCGTCGTCCGGCAGCGTGCGTGTCCTGCTTGTCGCACCCGGTGGCAAGCGCGGCCATCACCGCAAGAACCGCTACCCGCATCGGCTGCGTGCTCATCGACTGCTGCCTCATCGGGCTTGCCCCGCGTGTTCAGCGTCGCAACAGGTTCAGCACCACAGTGATCACCACGCTGATCAGGATCATCGAGGTGATCGGGACGAACACCCGCGTGCGACCGCTCTGGATGTTGATGTCGCCGGGCAGGCGGCCGAACCAGTTCAGCAGCCACGGCGCGTAGTGCAGGGCCGCGCCGATCGCGACCAGCGCGAGCCCGGCGACGATCAGCCAGCGACCCATGCTCAGAGCGCCACGACGCCGCGGCCGAGCTCGATCACCTCGCCGGCGACGAACACCTGGCGTTCGGTGTCGATGCGCAGGCGCAGCGCCGAGGGCCGCCCGGCCATCTCGCCCTGCGCGATCGTCAGCGTCAGCGGCAACGTGGCGCCATTCGCCAGCAGCCAGCCGCCCAGGTTCGCGGTCGCGCTGCCGGTGGCCGGATCCTCGAGCAGCGATTCGCCCTTGCTGAAGAAGAAGCGCGCCAGCAGGCTGCCGTCGGCGCGGCGCGCGAACACGTAGGCCTGCGCGCGCGGGCCGTCGCCGGTCACGCGCCGCAGGGTATCGATGCTCAGCTGCACGCGACGCACCGCCTCCTCGCTCGCGAGCGGCACGATCAGCTGCTCGCTGCCCGCATCGACCCACAACGCCGGGCCCGCGACGTCGTCCGCCGCCAGGCCGAGCGCAGATGCCAGTTCCGCGGCCGTGGCGCCGGGTGCGCGCGTGGTGGCGGTGTTGGCGCGCAATTCCCAGAAGTCGCGCTCGGCCGCGACCGGAATCACGCCTGCCGCCAGCTCGAGCCTCACCTGGTCGCCGCAAGGCTTCAGTGCGCGCACCACGTGCGCCGTGCCCAGCGTCGGGTGTCCGGCGAACGGCATTTCATAGCTCGGCGTGAAGATGCGCACGCGCGCATCGGCCACGTGCGAGGGCAGGATGAAGGTGGTCTCGGAGAGATTGAACTGCAGCGCCAGCGCCTGCATCTGCGCGGTGTCGAGCCCGCTGCCGTCCTCGAAGACGCAGAGCGGATTGCCGCTCAGGCGCTCGCCGGGGCGCGCGAAGACGTTCAGGATCCGGTAGTTCAGCTGCATGTCACGTGCCCTCGGGTCGGGTTCGCCGTGGGTCCGGCTTCGTGCGTCAGCCCAGCAACGCGCGCGAGATGATCACCTTCATCACTTCATTGGTGCCGGCGTAGATGCGCTGCACGCGCGCATCGGCCCAGGCGCGCGCCACCGGGTATTCCCACATGTAGCCGTAGCCGCCGTGCAGCTGCACGCACTCGTCGATGATCCTGCACTGCAGGTCGGTCGAGAGCAGCTTGCTCTTCGCGACCGTGGGCACATCCAGCTTGCCCTGCAGGTGCAGCTCGATGCAACGGTCGATGAAGACGCGCATCGCGGTGAGCTCGGAGTCCATCTCGGCCAGCTTGAACTGCGTGTTCTGGAACGCGGCCACCGGCTTGCCGAAGGCCTTGCGCTCCTTCACGTAGGCGACGGTCTGGGCCAGTATCGCCTCGGCGCCGGCGACGGCGGAAATGCCCACCGTGAGGCGCTCCTGCGGCAGCTCCTGCATCAGGTAGACGAAGCCCATGCCTTCCTCGCCGATCAGGTTGGCGCAGGGCACGCGCACGTCCTCGAAGAACAGCTCCGAGGTGTCCTGCGCCTTCATGCCCACCTTCTTCAGCTTGCGCCCCTTGCTGAAGCCCGGCGTGCCGGCCTCGACCAGGATCAGGCTGGTGCCCCTGGCGCCGCCGGCCGGATCGGTCTTCGCGACCACGATCACCAGGTCGGCAAGGTAACCGTTGGTGATGAAGGTCTTGGAGCCGTTGATCACGTAGTGGTCGCCGTCGCGCACCGCCGTGGTCTTCACGCCCTGCAGGTCGGAGCCCGCCCCCGGCTCCGTCATCGCGATCGCGCCGATCATCTCGCCCGAGATCATCTTCGGCAGGTACTTCTGCTTCAGACCGGCGCTGCCGTAATTGACGATGTACGGCGCGACGATGTCGCTGTGCAGGCCCCAGCCGATGCCCGAGAGCCCGCGCCTGGCGATTTCCTCGTCGACCACGACGTTGTAGAGGAAATCGGTGCCCAGGCCACCGAATTCCTCCGGCACCGTGGGGCAGAGCAGGCCCTGCTCGCCGGCCTTCAGCCAGGCCTCGCGGTCGATGTGGCCCTGTTCCTCCCAGCGCTCGTGGTGCGGGACGCATTCCTCGTCCAGCAACCGTCCCACGGTGGCGCGGAAGATCTCGTGTTCGTCGCTGAACAGCGTGCGTGGAATCATGAGGCGTTTCTCCCGTAATGCGTTCTCAGAAGGATACGTTGCGTTCCGCGCGCTCGATCAGCGAGGCTGGCGGCAGGAAGCGGTCGCCATAGGCTTCCGCCAGCTCGCGCGCGCGCGAAACGAAAGCCGGCAGGCCGTAGCCGTTGATGTACTGCAGCACGCCGCCGGTCCAGGCCGGGAAGCCGATGCCGAAGATCGAGCCGATGTTCGCGTCGCGCGAGGTGGTCAGCACGCCTTCGTCGACGCAGCGCACCGTTTCGATGGCCTGCACGAACAGCAGCCGCTCCTTGATGTCCGCGAGCGGGATCCTGGCGTCCTCGCGCCCGTAGCGCTTCGCCAGTTCCGGCCACAGGTGCTTCTTCCCGCCGTCGGGGTACTCGTAGAAACCCTTGCCGGCGGCCTTGCCCGCGCGGTTCTGCTCCAGCATCCAGTCGATCACGCTCTCGGCCTGGTGCGGCACGTATTCCTTGCCCTCGGCACGCAGGTCCGCGATGGTCTGGTGGCGGATCTTCGACATCAGCGTGAGGCTGACCTCGTCGGACACCGCGAGCGGGCCGACCGGGAAGCCGGCCAGCAGCGCGCCGTTCTCGATCGCCGCCGCCGCGACGCCCTCGCGCAGCATCGCGATGCCCTCGTGGCAGAAGGTGCCGAACACGCGCGAGGTGAAGAAGCCGCGCGAGTCGTTCACGATCACCGGCGTCTTGCCGATCTGCTGCACGAAGTCGTAGCTGCGCGCCAGCGTTTCGGGGCTGGTGTCCTTGCCGCAGATGATCTCCACCAGCGGCATCCGCTCGGCCGGCGAGAAGAAATGCAGGCCGATGAAGTTCGCCGGCCGCGCGCTGGCCCTGGCGAGGCCCGTGATCGGCAGCGTCGAGGTGTTGGAGGCAAAGATCGCCGTCGCCGCGAGCTGTGCCTCGGATTCCTGCGTCACGCGCGCCTTCAATTCGCGGTCCTCGAACACGGCCTCGATGACCAGGTCACAGCCGGCGAGATCCGCCGCGCTCTCGCTCGGCCTGATCAGCGCCAGCGTGGCGTCGTGCCTGTCCTGCGTCAGCTTGCCCTTCGCGAGCTGCTTGCCGAGGATCTTCGCCGAGTAGGCCTTGCCCTTCTCGGCGGCCGCGAGGTTCACATCCTTCAGCACCACCTCGAGCCCGCGCGTGGCGCAGGCGTGCGCGATGCCCGCGCCCATCATGCCGGCGCCGAGCACGCCCACCTTCGCGAACGTCGCGCGCGGCACGTCCCTGGGCCGTCCCGCGCCCGCCTTCACCTCGTTCAGCTGGAACCAGAAGGTGTTGATCATGTTGCGCGCGACCGTGCCCAGCACCAGCGAGACGAAGTAGCGCGTCTCGATGCGCATCGCGGAGTCGATGTCGACCTGCGTGCTCTCGACCGCCGCGCTCAGGATCGCCTCCGGCGCGGGCATCACGCCCCTGGTCTTCTCGCGCACCATGGCCGGCGCGATCATCAGCTTCGGGCCCAGCGCGGGGCTGGCCGGCGTGCCGCCGGGGATCCTGTAACCTTTCTGGTCATACGGCTGCTGTGCCGCAGGGTTCGCCTTGATCCAGGCGCGCGCCTTGTCGAGCATCTCCTGCGGCGTCGCCGCGAGCTCGTGCACCAGCCCGAGTTCCTTGCCCCTGGCCGGGTTGAACTGCTGGCCCTCGAGCAGGAAGGGCAGGGAGGCCTCGATGCCGAGCAGGCGCACCATGCGCACCACGCCGCCACCGCCCGGCAGCAGGCCCAGCGTCACCTCGGGCAGGCCGAGCGTGATCTTCGGGTTGTCGAGTGCGATGCGGTGTTGTGCGCACAGGCACAACTCCCAGCCGCCGCCGAGCGCGGCGCCGCTGATCGCGGCCACCACCGGCTTGCCCAGGGTTTCCAGCGCCCGCATCTGCTCCTTCAGCGGCTGCGCGACGGCCCACATCGCCTCGGCGCCGCCCTCGCGTGCGGCGAACAATTCCTTCAGGTCGGCGCCGGCGAAGAAGGTCGACTTCGCGGAACGCAGGATCACGCCGGAGAGATCGGCTTCGGACTTCAGCTTCGCGACGGCTTCGGCGAAGGACGCGCGGAAGTCGGCGTTCATCAGGTTGGCCGATTCGGTCGGGTTGTCGAAGATCAGGTGGACGATGTTGTCCGCGTCCTTTTCGTAACGGATGCTTTTCATGTGCGGTATTCCTCGAGCGGCTGCAATGTTCAGAGGCGTTCGACGACGGTGGCAATGCCCATGCCGCCACCGACGCAGGCGGTGACCACGCCGTAGCGCTGCCCGCGGGCCTCGAGTTCGTCGAGCACGGTGCCGACCAGCATGGCGCCGGTGGCGCCCAGCGGGTGGCCCATCGCGATGGCGCCGCCGTTGACGTTGATCTTCTCCCACGGCACGCCGGTGTCGCGCTGGAAGTGCATCACCACCGCGGCGAAGGCCTCGTTCACCTCGAACAGATCGATGTCTTCCATCCGCAGGCCGGCAACGCCGAGCGCCTTGCGCGTGGCCGGCGCCGGACCGACCAGCATGATGGTGGGGTCGGTGCCCACCAGCCCGGCGGCGATCACGCGCCCCCGCGGTTTCAGTCCCAGTCGCTCGCCCGCCGCCTTGCTGCCGACGAGAACCAGTGCCGCGCCGTCGACGATCCCGGAGGAGTTGCCGGCCGTGTGCACGTGCTCGATGCGTTCGACCTGCGGGTACTTGCTGCGCGGTACGCCGTCGAAGCCCATCTCGCCCATGAACTGGAAGGACGGCGGCAGCTTCGCGAGGCCCTCGACGGAGCAGTCGGCGCGCACGGTCTCGTCGCGCTCCAGGATCAGCAGGCCGTTCCTGTCGCGCACCGGCACGATGGATCTCGCGAAGGCTCCGCGCGCCCAGGCCGCCGCCGCCTTGCGGTGCGATTCCACCGCGAAGGCGTCGACATCGGCGCGGCTGAAGCCGTTCAGCGTCGCGATCAGGTCGGCGCCGATGCCCTGCGGCATGAAGTGATTGTTCAGGCTGGTCTCGGGATCCAGGGCCCACGCGCCGCCGTCGGCCGCCATCGGTACGCGCGACATCGACTCGATGCCGCCGGCCACCACCAGCTGTTCCCACCCCGAGCGGATCTTCATCGCCGCGAGGTTCACGGCCTCGGCGCCGGAGGCGCAGAAGCGGTTCAGCTGCACACCGGCGACATCGTCGTCCCAGCCGGCCGCCAGTGCCGCGATCTTCGCGATGTCGGCGCCCTGGTCGCCCACCGGCCCGACGCAGCCGAGCACGATGTCGTCGACCTGGCTGGTGTCGCTCAGGTTGTTGCGGCGCGCGAGCTCCTGCAGCAGGTCCGCGACCAGCGTGATCGGCTTGACCTCGTGCAGTGAGCCGCTCGCCTTGCCGCGTCCGCGCGGGGTGCGGATGGCGTCGTAGATGAACGCGTCCGATGTCATTGCATGTACTCCACGGTGCTACGGAAAAGGCCCGCATCGTGGCCCGCGCCCCGTGGGGGGACAATGATGAAAACGGACAGGGCGGCTGGCGAAAACGGTCTGTGGGTCCGGCTTCAGCCGGACAATGTCCGCATGAATGCGGACCTGCGCGCGCAGCAGGCACGCCGGCGGATGCGCTTGTGGCAGACTCGCACGCGTCTTTGCCGAGGGATTACGCCGATGACTGCTGCGCCGCCCGATGTGGCACCCGGGTGCCTCGAACTGCTGGTCACGAGCTACCGCCGCCTCACCGGCCGCGAACTGCCGCTCGCGCCCGCGGAGGATCTCGCCGCGGCGCTGTGGCTCGCGCCCGCCGCGATCGTGGCTCACGGCACGCAAGCCGATCCGGTCTTCTTCTACGGCAATCGGCTGGCACTTGAACTCTTCGAGATGGACTTTGCGCAGTTCACACGGCTGCCCTCGCGCTTTTCCGCCGAGCCACTGCTGCGCGCCGAGCGCGCGCGACTGCTCCGGCGCGTGAGCCGCGACGGCTTCATCGACGACTACAGCGGCGTCCGCATTGCCGCGAGCGGCAGGCGTTTTCGCATCGAGCGCGCGACGGTGTGGAACCTCGTCGACGCGGCGGGCCGGCACCAGGGGCAGGCCGCGGTGTTCGAGCACTGGACGCCGCTGCCAGCCGCCGTCCCCTGAGCCCGCGCCAGCGCGCTCTCAGCCCTTCGTGGCCGGTGCGGCGTGCCCCGGCGCGCCCTCCCGGTACGCGCCCGGCGTGGTGCCGGTCCACTTCTTGAACGCACGATGAAAGGCGCTCGGTTCCGAGAAGCCGATCGATTCGGCGATCTCGTTGGCGGTGCGCCCGGTGTTCAGCAGCTGGTCGATGGCGCTCTCCTTGCGCACCGAGTCCTTGATCTCCTGAAAGCCGTTGCCTTCCTCGCGCAGCCGGCGGCGCAGCGTCTGCGCGCTGATGCCGAGCAGCGTGGCGATCTCGTCGACGCCCGCGCCGGCGATGTCGTCGCGCCGGCGCAGCATGCGGCGCACGGTGCTCGCCAGCGTCGGCGTCTCGATATAACGGCGCATCAGCGACTCCGGCGCGCTGTTCAGGAATTCCGCGAGCTCGGCGCTGCCGCGCGTCACCGGGTGGTCGAGGTAGCGCGCGGGGAACACCACGCAGTTCTCGCGGGCCCCGAAGTAGTGATCGCAGGGGAACATGCGCGCGTATTCCTCGCGGTAGCTGCCCGGCGCGAAGGCGAACAGGATGTGGTCGGGCAGCAGTTCGCGCTGGATCAGCCAGCTCGACCAGCGCACCCAGATCACCATCAGCGATTCGATGAAGGCGCGGTCGTCGAGGCCGCGGCGGTTGCGGTGCGCGAAGCGCAGTTGTGCCTCGTCGCCGCGCTCCACCAGGTCGATCGCGATCTCGTCCTGCACCAGCGCATAGAAGCGCGAGGCACGCAGCAGCGCGCGGCGCAGGTTGGGGCAGGTGATGGTGGCGTGGCACATCATCGCGAACAGCCCCGGACGCTGCGCCTGCTCGGTGAAGCCGGCAGTTTCGGAGCCGAGCGTGTCCCAGGTCAGGCGGATCACGCGAGCGAAGGCGTCGATCGGGACGCGGTACTCCTCGGGCTGCGCGAAAAGGCCCGTGCAGCCGGCCCGGGAGGCTAGCGCGTCGAGATCCAGCCCCGCGGCAGCCGCGGCCACCAGGTGCGCGCGCACCAGGTCGAGCGGCACCGTCGGTTGCGCCGCCGGCGCGGAGAAATCATGGTCTGCCGTCATGCCGTTCGGTCTGCCCGTGGGAGTGGAGACCCCGCATTGTAGGGCGCGCCGGACGGATGGCGGAACGCTGCGGCTGTCAGCGGCGCGCGCCGCGCAGCGTCAAACCGCAGGCGGAGGAGGCGGCGTGCCGTGCGGCATGCCCGGACCCCCGTTGCGCTCGGGTCCGCCCGGTCCGGCAGGGCCACCCGGCCCTTCGAGCCGACCGCGCCAGCCGCGATCACCGTGTTGCTGCATCGCTTCCAGCATTTTCCGGCGCTCCTCCGCAGGCAGCGCCAGCGCGGTATCGAGAAAGCCCTTCTGCAGCGCTTCCTGCATCGCCGTGGACCGCGCGCGCAGTTCGGCCAGTTGCGTCTCGAGCAGCGCGCGGTCGGGCTGCTCGCGCGCGAGCTCGGCGGCGATCGCCTCGAACAGTGCGCGCTTGCGCTCGTGGTGCTCGCGCATCAGCGGCGCATTGCGGCGCATCTGCTCGCGGATTTCGCGCCGGCGCTCCTCGGGCACGGAACGCAGCGTCGACTCGAAGTCGCGCTCGACGCGCGGCGGGTGCATCGCGTGCCCGCCGATGCGCCCGGCCAGGATGCCGCCGAGGAACAGGTTGCCCGCGGCCGATACCGCGAGCAGCGTGCCCAGCACGGCCGGGCGTGTCAGCGTCTGCATCAGGCTCACAGGAATTCCTCCATCACGGTGTTGCTGCCGAGCAGCAGGTCCATGTAGGCCTCGTCGTCGCTGTTCGTGCTTGCCTGCGTGAAGCCGAGCACGAAGCCCAGCAGCGCCGAGGCCGCGAAGCCGGTCGAGAGCCAGGCCGCGAGCTTGCGCGAGGCGCTGCCTGTGCGGCCCGCCGGCGCAGTCACGCCGTCCCGCGCCTCGCCCGCGGGCGCAATCGCCGCCGCCACGATGCGTGCCGCACGCCCGGCGTCGTCGGCGCGCGCCTGCCAGCCGTCGAGAAAGGCGTCGATGCGCTCGGCATCGGCCAGGATCCCCATCCCCTCGGGGCTGCCGGCGAAGCGGTCGTACAGCGCGCGATCGGGCTCGGGCCAGCGCTCGCGCGCGGCGCCGTGGGCGCTGGCCAGTTCGCTGAAACGGTGGATGTCCATGCGTCGTCCTCCTAGTGCAGTTCGCCGCGCAGCTGCTCGCGCAGCGCGGCGCGTCCGCGCGAGAGCAGCGATTCCAGCGCGCCCTCGCTGATGCCGAGAATCTCCGCCGCCTCGCCCTGCGAGCAGTCCTCGTAATGGCGCAGGACCAGGGCCGCGCGCTGGCGCTCGGGCAGGCGCTCGAGCGCCGCGCGCACGCGCGCTGCGCGGCGCTCGCGCTCGAGCAGTTCCGGGGGCGTGGCGGCCGGATCCTCGAGCGCTTCGTCCAGTTCCTCGTGGCCGCCGCCGCGGCGGCGCAGTTCGTCCACCGCCAGGTTGTGCAGCACGCGGTAGAACCAGGTCGTGAACCGCGAGCGGCCTTCCCAGCGTTCGGCGCTGTTCCACAGCCGCAGGAACGCGCTCTGCACCACTTCCTCGGCGGTCTGCGGGCTGCCCGTCATGCGCTCGGCGAAGCGCGCTGCCCAGCCGCCGTGGCGCGCCACCAGTTCCGCGAGCGCACGCTGGTCGCGCCGCGCGAGCGCGGCGACCAGGGTTTCGTCGGGGACATTCTCGATCAGCGTCACAGCTCTCCCCGAAGCGTTGCCGCCGCTGCCGGCCGCTGCCGGTGCCGGGCGCAATTGCAGGTTCGCCGCCATGTTCGCAAAGTCCCCGTTGCCGGGCCACCGCGCCATCCGGGCGGAGGCAATTCGTGTGCATTCTTTGACGTCGAGGCGCCGTGTTTTCCTTCGCCGCGGCGCGATCGGGTATCGTGCGGCCATGAATATTTTCTGGGAACTGCGCGGCTTCTTCCGCGCGCACTGGCGCAGTTACGCAGTGGCGGGCCTGATGCTGACCGGGGTCGCGGTGCTGGGGCTGCTGCCGCCGGCGATCGTGGGCCGCGTCGTCGACGGCATCCACGCGCAGACACTGGACGCAGGCGGACTGTGGCTGCACGCCGGCGCGATCGTGGCCGCCGCGCTGGGCATCTACGGCCTGCGCTTCCTGTGGCGGCAGATCTTCTACGGGGCGTCCTACTCGCTCGGGCGCGAGCTGCGCCGGCAGATCCACGCGCACCTGCTCGGGCTGTCGCCGGCGGCGCTCGGCGCCTTTGCGGCCGGCGACCTCATGGCGCGCGCGACCAACGACGTGCAGGCCGTGGAGATGACGGCGGGCGAGGCGGTGCTCTCGGTGTTCGACGGCATCATGACCGGGCTGCTGGTGCTCGGGGTGATGGTGTTCACGCTGAGCGGCTGGCTGACGCTGATGGCGCTGGCACCGTGGCCGCTGATGAGCTGGGCGATGTGGCGCCTGGGCCAGCAGCTGCACCAGCGCTTCGACGTGGCGCAGGCTGCGTTCAGCCGGCTGAACGCGGTGACGCAGGAGAGCGTGGCCGGGCTGCGCGCGCTGCGCGGGCTGGGCGCGGAGGCGCATGCCGAGACGCTGCTGGCGCGCGCCTCGGACGAGGCCACCACGGCGAACCTGCGCGTGGCGCGCGTCGATTCGCGCTACGACCCGATCATCTACCTCACCGTGGGCGCCTCCTTCCTGATCAGCATCGGTGGCGGCGCGTGGCTGATCAGCCTGGGACGGCTCACGATCGGTGAGCTCACCACCTTCAGCCTGTACCTGGGGCAGCTGGTGTGGCCGATGTTCGCCTTCGGCTGGATGGCGAACCTGGTGCAGCGCGGCAAGGCGGCCTGGGAGCGCATCCAGGCTTTCCTGCGCACACCCTCGGCCGTGCCCGACAGCGGCACCCTCGCGGTGATCGACGATCATCGCCTCGAGGTGAAGGTCCGCTCCTTCAGCTATCCGGGTCGCACGCAGCCGGCGCTGACGGAGCTGGCGTTCACGCTGGCGCCGGGGCGCACGCTCGGCATCGTCGGTCCGACCGGCTCGGGCAAGTCCACGCTGCTCGCGTTGCTCGCGCGTTTCTACGACGACCCCGGCGTGCGGATCCGCCTCGGCGCTCGCGAGCTCGCCGCGTACCGGCTCGATGCGCTGCGCGAGGCCGTGGCGCTGGTGACGCAGGAGTCCGTGCTGTTCTCCGACACGCTGCGCGAGAACCTGGTGCTGGCGCGGCCCGATGCGCACGAGGCCGCGATCTCGGCCGTGGTGCGCATGGCGGCGCTGGATGGCGACCTCGCGCAGCTTCCCGCGGGGTTGGCCACCGAGGTGGGCGAGCGCGGGGTCACGCTCTCGGGCGGGCAGCGCCAGCGCCTGTGCCTGGCGCGCGCGCTGCTCGGCGAGGCGCGGATCCTGCTGCTCGACGACGCGCTCTCGGCGGTGGACGCCGAGACCGAGCACCGCATTCTGGGCGAGCTCGAACGCCATACGCGCCATCTCAGCCGTGTCATCGTCAGTCATCGACTGTCGGCCGTGCAGTCGGCCGAGGAGATCCTCGTATTGCGCGAGGGTCGCGTTGCCGAGCGCGGGACGCATGCCGCGCTGCTCGCGGACGGCGGCTGGTACGCGCAGACCTGGCGCTACCAGCAGCTGGCGGCCACCGTGGAGCAGCCCGCATGAGCAAGGGCACATTGGCGCGCCTGCTCGCGCTGGCCACGCGCGACCGCCGCGCCTTCGCGATTGCCGCGGCACTGGTGCTGGTCGCTGCCGCGGCGGAAGTGGGCGGGCCACTGCTGATCAAGGTGTTCATCGACGAGCACGTGCAGACGGGCTCGTACCCGCTGGCGACGGTGCTGGTGCTGGCAGGCGCTTACGTCGTGCTGCAGTTGATCGCCGCGGCAGCCGGTTACGCGCAGGGCGTGCAGCTGGCGCGGATCGCGCTCGGCGCGGTCGCGAGCCTGCGCGAGCGGGCCTTCGCCACGGCGCTGCGTCTCCCGGTGGCCTGGTTCGACCGCACGCCGGTGGGCGCTGTGGTGTCGCGGCTCACCAACGACACCGAGGCGGTCAAGGATTTCTACGTCAACGTGCTGGGCGTGGTGGTGGCGAACAGCGCGCGCGTGATCGGCATGGCGATCGCGATGCTGCTGCTCGACTGGCGCCTGGCGATACCCTGCCTCGCCTTCCTGCCAGCCGCGCTGGCGGTGATGTGGACCTACCAGCGCGTGAGCGGCGCGCGCTTTCGTGCGGTGCGCCAGGCGCTGGCGGCGATCAACGGTGCGCTGTCGGAGTCGATCGGCGGCGTGCGCGCCATCCAGCTCACGCGCCAGGCGGGGCGCTTCGACGCGCGCTTCGGCGAACTGTGCAACACCCATTACCGCGCGCGCATGGCCTCGCTGCGGCTCGATGCGATGATGCTGCGCCCGCTGGCGGACGTGCTGATGATGTGCAGCATGGCCGCACTGGTGCTGTGGTCCGGCACCGAGGCGATGGGCGGCGGCATCGAGATCGGCGTGATCTACGTCTTCGTGAACTACCTCGGGCGGCTCGCCGAGCCGGTGATCGACGTCACCCACCGGCTCAGCATGTTCCAGAACGCGATGGTCTCGGGCGCGCGGGTGTTCGAGCTGAGCGAGCGCAGCGATGCACGCGCACCGCGGTTGCAGGGGGCGTTGCCGGCGGACACGCGGCTGCGCGTCGAGGGTGTCGGCTTCGCCTACGACGAGGGGCCGGCGGTGCTGCACGACATCGGCTTCGATATCGCGCCCGGCCGATCGCTGGCGCTGGTGGGGGCGACCGGCAGCGGCAAGAGCACGATCGCCGGGCTGCTCCTGCGTTTCCACGAGCCGGGCGCGGGTACGATAACGCTCGGTGGAGTGCCGCTCGCCGACATCGACGACCATACCTTCGGGCGGCTGGTGGGCTATGTGCCGCAGGATCCTTTCCTGCTGGCGGGCTCGATCGCGGAGAACATCGACTTCGGGCTGGGTGCCGAGCCGGCACGGATCCTCGAGGTCGCAGGGCGTGCCGGCCTCGCCCCGTTCCTGGCCAGCCTCGAGCTCGGCCTGCAGACACCGGTCGGCGAGCGGGGTGCGGCGCTGTCCGCGGGCCAGCGCCAGCAGGTGATACTGGCGCGGGCGCTGCTGCGCGATCCCGCGCTGCTCGTCCTCGACGAGGCCACCGCGAGCATCGACAGCGCGACCGAGGAACTGCTGCAGCAGGCGCTGCACGCGCTCAGCGGAACGGTCTCCATGGTGGTGATCGCGCACCGCCTCTCGACGCTGCGCGAAGTCGACGAGATCGTCGTGCTCGCGCGCGGCCACATCCAGGAGCGCGGCACGCACGCGCAACTGATCGCTCGCGGCGGCATCTACCGCCGGCTCTGGGAACTCCAGCGCATGGAATCTCCCGCCGACCTCTCCATCTGAAAGGGGAGACATGAAAAGGGGACGGAGGGATTAAAAATTAATCCCTCCGTCCCCTTTTCAGGGTCAGGCGGAGGTCGTGCGGCGCGCCATGGCGAGGTAGTTGCTGGTTTCGAGCCACTGCTTGATGCGGTTCGCGTCACCCACGGGCGTGAGCTTGCCCTGCGAGTTCAGCAGCACCATCACCATCGGGCGGTCGCCGACGCGGGTCTTCATGACCAGGCAGCGGCCGGCTTCGTTGGTGTAACCGGTCTTGCTGAGCTCGATGTCCCAGGAGCCCGCGCGCACCAGGCGGTTGGTGTTCACGAAACCGAGCGAGTAGCGCGGCTGCGGGAAACTCACCGTGCGCTCCGCGGTGGTCGTGAACTCGCGGATCAGCGCGTACTGGCTGGCGGCCTGCGCCATCTTCACCAGGTCGCCGGCGGACGAGAGGTTGCGGCTCGACAGCCCGGTGGTGTCGTCGAAGTGGGTGTGGCTCATGCGTAGCGCGGCGGCCTTGCGGTTCATCTGCGCGACGAACGCGGCGCGTCCGCCCGGGTAGTGGCGGCCCAGTGCCGAGGCGGCGCGGTTCTCGGAGGACATCAGCGCCAGGCGCAGCATTTCCTTGCGCGACTGCCGGGTACCGATCTGCAGCCTCGAATAGGTCCCTTTCAGCCGATCGATGTCGTCCTTGGAGATGGTCAGCATCTCGTCCATCGGCAGCTTGCCGTCGAGCACCACCATCGCGGTCATCAGCTTGGTGATCGAAGCGATCGGTGCGGTGGCCTCGGCGTTCTTGGAATACAGGATTTCCCCGGTGCGCGCATCGAAGACCACGGCCTTGGTCGATTGCAGCTGCAACCGGTGCGGGTCGAGCGCACGTTGTTCGGCGAGCGCTGTGGCACAGGCGAGCAGACTGCACACGAGCCCTGCCAGCAGGGTCATGGACGTACTTTTCCCGCGCTTCATGCCGATACTCTCCAATGTTCGCCGATCACATGAAGAGTAATAGATAAGTTCCGGATCAGCCAGTAGAAATCATGGTTGCAGCCCCAAATGGGGCGCTCAGGGCTCCTCCGCGTGGGCGCCGTCGTCTATCCGACAGGGATGCGCATCGGGCAGCGGGCGCGCGGGCATGGCGCCGCGCGGCAGCATTCCCGCTGTTTCGTTCGCCACTGTCACGCCGTAGGATGCGGGCATTCATCCCGTTACCCAGGATTCGCCGTGGCCTGGTTGCTGACCAAATACGCCGTTACCGCTGCCGTGGTGGTGCTCGTTTCCGAGATCGCCAGGCGCAGCGACCGTCTTGGCGCCCTGATCGCCGCGCTGCCGCTGGTCACGGTGCTCGCGCTGATCTGGCTGCACGTGGAGCAGCAGCCCGAGCAGAAGATCGCGAACCTCGCCTGGTACACCTTCTGGTACGTGGTGCCCACGCTGCCCATGTTCCTGGTGTTCGCGGCGTTGCTGCCGCGTCTGGGCTTCTGGCCGGCGCTGCTGGCCTGCGTGCTCGTCACGCTCGCCTGCTTCGCCGCGTTCGCGCTGCTGGTGCGGCGTTTCGGTATCGAATTGCTGTAGGTCCGGCTCATCAAGGTTGAACAAACCATGAAAAAGCGCTCCCTGGCCCTCGGCAAGGTCTACGGCCTGCTCGAGCCCGGCCCGGTTCTTTTGTTGTCTACCCGCCACAAAGGCCGCGCCAACGTGATGGCGATGTCGTGGCACACGATGATGGACTTCGATCCGCCGCTGGTCGGCTGCGTTGTCAGCGGTCGCGACTTCAGCTTCGCGGCGCTGAAGGCCACGCGCGAATGCGTGCTCAACATCCCGTCCGCGGAGCTCGCGGCGAAGGTGGTGGCCTGCGGCAACAGCTCGGGGCGACGCGTGGACAAGTTCGCGGCCTTCGCACTGACGGCGGCGCCCGCGAGACTGGTCGTGCCGCCGCTGGTGGCCGAGTGCTGGGCAAACCTGGAGTGTCGCGTGGTCGATACGCGCCTCGTGAACCAGTACAACTTCTTCGTGCTGGAGGTCGTGAAGGCCTGGATCGACCCGGCCGTGAAGGTTCCGCGCACTCTGCACCACCGCGGCCGCGGCGTGTTCATGGTCGCGGGCGAGTCGATCAGGCTGCCGTCGCGGGCGAAGTAGGGGTATATCGGGCCGGCCCGTGCGCCGGGCAACGGGATCCGGCCCTCCCGAAAGCGAAGAACCCGGCCTGGTGCCGGGTTCTTCAGGGGTTGCCTTACTTCTTCAGGCTGTCGCGGATCTCGCGCAGCAGCAGCACGTCTTCCGGGGTGGGCGGCGGTGCCGCCGGGGCCGCCTGCTCCTCGCGCTTGAGCTTGTTGATGCCCTTGATGAGCAGGAATACCGCGAAGGCGACGATGAGGAAGCTGATGATGTTGTTGATGAACACGCCGTAGTTGATGGTGACGGCGCCGGCAGAGGCGGCGTCGGCGATGCTCCTGAACTCACCTTCGCCTTTCAGCACCAGGAACAGGCCGGAGAAATCCACCCCGCCCAGCAGCAGCCCGATCGGCGGCATCAGCACGTCCTTCACCAGGCTCTGCACGATGGTGCCGAAGGCGCCACCGATGATGATGCCCACGGCCATGTCCACGACGTTCCCCTTGACGGCGAACTCCTTGAATTCCTTCAACATGCTCATTGCCACGCTCCATTATTGTGAATCGACCAAGGTGGATATAACACAAATACAACGACAGACAAAAGTGTTGCTGTGTCCCGCAAAGCCTGTTCGAGCGCTTCGTTTCGGCGTCGCTCGATCGATCGACTGAACCCGGAAATTCCGCTGGGCGCCCGCGTGCCGGTGCAGTGCCAGGAGGACGACGATTCATCCGCGCAGCGTAGACGCCCAGAGAGAGGATCTTTCCCGTCTCGTCGAAGCGGTAGTGGTTGGTGGTGTTGCGCACCGATCCATCCGGCAGCTGCGCCTCGATCTCCACCGCGATCCCCTCGGCGCCGACAAAGCGCGCACCCGGACTGGGGAACGGCGAGCCCGAGTCGAACACGCGCTGATGCACGCCCCGGATCGTGTCCTTGCCGGTGAAGCTCTTCCCGTTGGGCAGGGTGAAGGTCGCATCCTCGGCGTAGAGCGCCATCAGCGCCTCGATGTCGCTCGCGCGCACGGCCGCGAAGTAGCCGTCGACGGTCGTTTGCGGATCGGCGGGCGTGGGCTTGCCTTCGGCTTCGGCGGCTGCCCGGCGAATCCGCGCGAGCATGAACCCGGCCGCTTCGACGAGGCTGCGCAACGCGACTGTCTCGTTCGTCGGCAGTTCGGCGGCGTGATCCACGTCCTTCTTTAACAGGTCGTGCAGGCCGAGGAAGCTGCCGGGCGCGCCGGTTCCTTCGCGCGGCAGGACAAAACGCGGGCCCACGCCGAGCGCGAAGCTCTGCGCCGAGCCGGCCATCAGCGCGTCGATCAGCCGCTGCCGCTCGAACCCCATCGACACGCCGATGTCGACGATCGCCGCCGACATCCCGTAGTTGGCGATCGAGACCAGGTTGTTGATCAGTTTGCCTTCCTGGCCCCGGCCGACCGGGCCAAGGTGCGAGAGCTTCTTGCCGATCGCTTCCAGCCACGGTCGGGCGCGCTCCACGTCGGCATCCTCGCCGCCGATCCACAACGAAAGCTGGCCTTCGATCGCCGCCGGACCGCCGCCCGAGACGCCGACGTCGAGGAAACCGACGCCGTACTCCTTCGCCTGCGCCGCGAGCTTGCGGGCGAGGTCGGGTGAGACCGTGGAGTGCAGGATCAGCGTGCCGCCTTTACCCAGCGCCGCGTAGAGCTTGCCGCCGTCGATCAGGCTTTCGAGCTGTTCGTCGGTGCGCACGCAAACGCCGAGGAGATCGGAGTCACGCGCGGTCTGCAGCGGATCGGACGAGCGCCTGGTGCCGGGCTCATCGAATGCTTCGAGCATCACGGGCGAAATGTCGCAGCCGGTCACGTCGAAACCCGAGCGGGCGAGTCGCCTGGCGATGGGCGCGCCCATGCTGCCGAGCCCTATGAATCCGACCTTCATCATGGCGCAGCGCACCTCTTGCTGACTGAGATCGTTACGGTGTCATGATTACGTCCACTCGACAACATCATGTCAGTCGGCTGCTCATCCCATCGCCGCCCGCAAAGTCTGGTGGATGATGCGCCACGGCGGGTTCGTGATGCAGCCCGTCGACCCGGATTCCGGGGCGATGGCGCCCCGTAACCTGTCCGAGATTCTGGGCGCCTTACTGACATGCCATACCGTGTGGATGTTTCCGCCTCTGGATAGTCCGAACAGCCCGCCCTGCTGATGCGAGCGAGACCGTCGCCTTAAGCGGGGGGACGTGTACAGAAAGAGGCTGACTTCTATACACGGCACGGGTAGGATGTATAAAAAATGCGATTTCCTATACATGTGGTGTGGAGAGACGCCTAGATATGCCAGCCCTGTTTCCGCTTGAACAGCTGGACTCCAGCCGATTCGAGACGGCGGCGATCCTGAAGAAGCTCGCCAGCAGTAGCCGTGCGTTGGCGGAGCTCAAGGGAATCGCAGCGTCCATCCCGAACCAGGGCATCCTGATCAATACCCTGGGCCTGCAGGAAGCCAAGGATAGCTCCGAGATCGAGAATATCGTCACCACCCACGACGAGTTGTTCAGGGACGATGTTCTGCCGGAGTCCTTCGTCAATCCGGCCGCGAAAGAAGTCCTGCGTTACCGGCAGGCGCTGCGGCTCGGCTTCGAGAGCGTTCGCAAGACCGGCCTGATCACCGCCAACAACCTGATCGAGATTCAGGGGGAGCTCGAGCGCAATAACGCCGGCTTTCGCAAACTGCCTGGAACCGCGCTGAAGAACGCCAGCGGCGAAACGGTCTATACGCCCCCGCAGGCGCCGGGCGAGATCGTGGGCCTGATGGGCGATCTGGAACGCTTCATCAATGATGACCGCTGCTTCAGTGCCGACCCGCTGATCAAGATGGCGCTGATCCACCACCAGTTCGAGAGTATCCACCCGTTCTACGACGGCAATGGCCGCACCGGCCGCATCCTGAACGTCCTGTACCTGGTCAAGGAGGGGTTGCTCGACCTGCCGGTGCTTTATCTCAGTCGCCATATCGTGCGGACCAAATCGGATTACTACCGTTTGCTGCAAGCCGTACGCGACGACGATGCCTGGGAGGAGTGGGTTCTCTACATGCTGGAAGCCGTGGAGCAGACTGCCCGCCAGACGATCGTCACCATTCGCGACATCAAGGCGGCGCTGTTCGATTACAAGCACCGCATCCGGGCTGGCTTCAAATTCTACAGCCAGGACCTGATCAACAACCTGTTCACGCACCCCTACACCAAGATCGAGTTCGTGCAGCGGGACTTGAAGGTCTCCCGACTGACCGCGACCAAGTACATCGAGGTCCTTGCCGAGGCGGGTTTTGTGACCAAGCACAAGATCGGGGGCCGAAATTACTACATCAACGTCGCCCTGACCCCCATCCTGATGGACACCGACCGGTGACCGGCGATCATGCAGCCCGCAATTGCGCGGTGGGTCGGGATCGGGAGTAAGGTCACCGGACCTGGTTTGTCACCACTTCAGGAGCTTGTGCTGCTGAGCTCGGCGCGGAGTGCATGCCGGGTGTGAATGGCGCGCCCGAAGGGATTCGAACCCCTGACCTCTGCCTCCGGAGGGCAGCGCTCTATCCAGCTGAGCTACGGGCGCAAACTCTGTCGTCTCGATCAGCGCATCTACAGTGTGCCGGCGCGGTTCCGCTCGGCCAGCCGGCCGGTATCGCATCGGCGCGGGCCGGCATCATAACCGCGGGCTCCGGGGGCGTCCATCACCAAAAGTGGCATATGACCGGTGCCGCAGTTTCCGCTGTCGGGGCATATGGCTATAATCCCGCGCGTCCAAAGGGGCCGGCGGCCTGCCGGTGCACTGCTTTCATGCCATAGCGAAGAGGTTTGCCCTAGTGTCCATCAAGCGCCAAGTGTGGGTTGCCGCCGTCGGAGTGTTCGCCGTGACCGGCGCGATGCTGTCGTTCGCGGTGACCGAGCAGGAGCAGCAGATCATCGACCGCATCAAGCCGGTCGGCGAGGTGTGCATCCAGGGCAAGAGCAATTGCGCGGCCCCCGTGGCGGCCGTCGCCAGCAGCGGGCCGCGCAGCGGCGCCGACGTCTACGGCACGGCCTGCATCGCCTGCCACGGCACCGGCGCGGCCGGTGCGCCGAAGCTGGGCGTGGCGGCCGACTGGACGGCCCGTATCGCGCAGGGCGAGGAAACGCTGGTCAGCAACGCCATCAACGGTATCCGCGGCATGCCGCCCGAAGGGCACCTGCATGACCTGCTCCGACGAGGAGATCAAGCTGGCCGTCGAGCACATGGTCGCCGGCAGCCAGTAAAGCCCTCCGGATCCGCCTTGCGGGGTCCGGCTTGCGCGCCGGATCCCGGCGGTTCCCGACCCTCCCCGCAGCTCCGTGTCGCAAATATTCCCGTTCCTATTAGAAATCTTCTCAGCATTCGCCTATAACTAGCGCTCACGGATGAGAATTTGTGACGCACGGCACAGTTCCGTCATTGACGGGCAGGCCGGCATATGGGTGCGGCGAGTACATGGATTTTGGTTCTTACGGCGAAAAACCCATACGCGTGCTGCTGATCGATCGCGATCGCGGCGAATACACGCTCATCGGTCAGTTGCTGAGCTCGCTCGGTCACGACGCCTACGAACTCACCTGGTGCTGGCAGACCGAGCACGCGATCGAGGCCATCTTTTCCGACCTGCATGACGTGGTCCTGCTCGACTACCAGAGCGACCCGGCCGCAGGGCAGGCGATCCTGGCCAAGGCGGTGCAGATGAACTGCCCCGTCCCGATCATCGTGATGACCGCCGAGATGGACCGCAACGTCGATCGCGAGGCCATCCGCAGCGGCGCTTCCGATTACCTGCTGAAGGGCCGCATCGACTCCCAGGTGCTCGAGCGCACGCTGCGCTACGCCATCGAGCGCAAGATCGCCGAGGTGAAGCTGGCACGCCTGGCGCACTACGACCCGCTCACCAACGTGCCCAACCGCATCCTGTTCCGCGACCGCCTGAGCCGCGTCCTCGAGCGCGCCCGCCGCGGCCAGCAGACGGTGGCGCTGTTCTTCATCGATCTCGACGGCTTCAAGCAGGTCAACGACACGCTGGGCCACGAGGCCGGCGACGAGCTGATCCGCACCGTCGCCGAGCGCCTCAGCCACTGCATGCGCAAGAGCGATTCCGTGGCGCGTATCGGCGGCGACGAGTTCACCGTGATCCTCGAGGACGTCGACACGACGTCGGACATCGTCAACGTCGCGCGCAAGGCCATCGACGTGATCTCGCGCCCGGTGATGCTGGGCGGGCAGCAGGTGTTCGTGGGCGCCAGCATCGGCATCGCGGTCTTCCCCGAGGCCGGCGAGGACGTCGACTCGCTTGCTCAAGCATGCCGACATGGCGATGTACCAGGCCAAGGGCCTGCGCGGCAGCGCCTACCGCTTCTACACCGAGAAGATGAACGTCGAGGCGATGAACCAGATGTACCTCGAGGCCGACCTGCGGCGCGCGCTGCGCCGCGGCGAGTTCGAGCTGTACTACCAGCCGCGCATCGCGCTCGACGGGCGAGCAGGTCGCCGGCGTCGAGGCGCTGCTGCGCTGGAACCACCCGGTGCGCGGCATCGTCCCGCCCGCGGACTTCATTCCGCTGGCCGAGGAAGTGGGGCTGATCGTGCCGCTGGGCTACTGGGTGATCCACCAGGCCTGCGAGGACATGCGCGCGATGGACGCGCGCGGCGTCGACCCGATCCACATCGCGGTGAACCTGTCGTTCAAGCAGTTCGCCGACGAGAAGTTCGCGCAGACGGTCGGCAACATCATCGACGCCGCCGGCATCGATGCGCGGCGGCTCGAATTCGAGCTGACCGAGACCGCGATCATGTCCAACGTCGAGGACATCGAGCGCTGCATGCAGGTCATCCGCGAGCTCGGCCCGACCTTCTCGCTCGACGACTTCGGCACCGGCTATTCCTCGTTCGCGCACATCCAGCGCCTGCCGATCGGCGCGCTGAAGATCGACCGCAGCTTCGTGAAGAACGTGAACACGACACACGACGACGCGACGATCGTGAAGGCGATGATCAGCCTCGCGCACAACCTCGGCCTCAAGGTGATCGCCGAGGGCGCCGAGACCGGGGAGCAGGTCGACTTCCTGCGCGACCACGCCTGCGACCAGGTGCAGGGCTACTTCTTCTCGCGGCCGCTGCCGTTCGTGGATCTGCTGGAGAAGATTCAGCGCACGTTCATGCCCGCCTCCTCCGCGACAGCCTCCCTGACCCTGTAACCCAGTGCCTCGGCCACGTGCGCCGAGGCGATCGTCTCGGCGTCCTCGAGGTCCGCGATGCTGCGCGCCACGCGCAGCACGCGGTGATACGCGCGCGCCGACAGCCCCCATTTGTGCGTCGCGGCGACCAGCAGCGCCTGGTCCTCGGGTGCCAGCCGCGCCACGCGTTCCAGTTCGCGCGCTCCGAGCGTGCTGTTGCTGGCACCCTGGCGCAAGCGCTGGCGTTCGCGTGCCGCGATCACGCGCTCGCGCACCGCGGCGCTCGATTCCTCGTGGCGATCCGCGGGCGCGGCGAACAGCGCCTCGCCGGGACGCGCGACATCGACCAGCAGGTCGAAGCGATCGAGCAGCGGCCCCGACAGCCGGTCGCGGTAGCGCTGCACCTGGTCCGGCGTGCAGCGGCAGTCGCGAAATCCCGATCCCAGGTAGCCGCAGGGGCACGGGTTCATCGCCGCCAGCAGCTGGAAGCGGGCCGGGAAGTTCACGCGCCGCGCCGCGCGCGCGATCGCGATCGTCCCGGATTCCAGCGGCTCGCGCAGCAACTCGAGCATGCGCCGCGGCCACTCGGGAAGCTCGTCGAGGAACAGCACGCCGTGATGCGCCAGCGTGATCTCGCCCGGGCGCGGGTTGCCGCCGCCGCCGACCAGCGCCACCGCGGAGGCGCAGCGGTGCGGTGTGCGAAAGGGGCGCAGCCCGCGCGGCCCGCCGACGTCGTCGAAGCCCGCCACCGAGCGGATCGAGGCCACCTCCAGCCACTCGTCGTCGTCCAGCGGCGGCAGGATGCCGGGCATGCGTGTCGCGAGCATGGTCTTGCCGGTGCCGGGCGGGCCCGACATCAGCAGGTTCAGGCCGCCGGCGGCGGCGATCGCGAGCGCGCGCTTGGCACGCGGCTGTCCCCGCACCTCCGCGAGATCAGCGCTCTCGGGCGACGGCGCGGGGGGTGGCGGCTGCTGCGGGTCGATCAGCACGCTGCCGTTCAGGTGCGCGCACACCTGCAGCAGGTTGCGCGCCGGTATCACGCAGGCGCCCGGGATGCGCGCCGCCTCGGCGGCGTTGCCTTCGGGCAGTATCAGCGCGCGGCCCGCGGCATGGCAGGCGAGGGCGGCCGGCAGCGCTCCGCACACCGGGCGGATCTCGCCGTTCAGTGCCAGCTCGCCGATGAACTCGAAGCCGCTGAACGTGGAACTGTCCAGCTGCCCCGAGGCGCCGAGGATGCCCAGCGCGATGGCGAGGTCATAGCGTCCGCCACCGTCCTTGGGCAGGTCGGCCGGCGCCAGGTTGATGGTGATGCGCGAGAGCGGGAACTCGAACAGCGAGCTCAGCACCGCGCTGCGCACGCGGTCCTTGCTCTCGCGCACGGCGGTCTCGGGGAGCCCCACGATCGCGGTGCGCGGCAGTCCGCTGGAGAGGTGGATTTCGGCGCGCACCGCCGGGGCGGCGATGCCGATCTGGGCACGGGTGGCGATGGTGGCGAGTTGCATGATCCTTCCCTGGATGCATGGTGGTTGTCCGCGCGCCGCTACTCCGTGGCGCGCTCCAGTTCCGCGAGCTGTTCCTGCAGCCGCGCGAGCTCTTCCTCGAGCCCGGTGAGCTGCTCGCGCGTGCGCTCGAGCGTCTCGAGCTGCGCGTCGAACTGTTCGCGCGTGACCAGGTCGAGCCGCGCGAACACGCCCTGCACGATCGTGTTCAGGCTCTTCTGCATGTCCTCGCGCGCGGCACTGTCGCCGATGAAGCGGCCGAGCTGATCGCCGAGACTGCGTATCAGGTTGTCATTGATCATCGCGCGCAACGTCTCCCCGGGTAGGCCGCGATTCTAAACGATTGCGCTCGCGCCGCCAGCGTTCGTGCGCACCCCGCGCACCCACCGATGTGCGCGCCATATCGGAGCGGACGCACCATGTTGGTGCTCTCGGTTGCGACGCGCGCCGGCGCACCAAACCGACCGAACATGGGGATCTGCCTCTAATCAATTGTTTTGAAGTGCTTTTTCGTGCTTGGCACGCTGCCTGCAGTGGCGGATGTGAACCAGGATGCCACGCCGTTGCGGTGCGGCCCGGTGAATTCCTACCGAATGCAGTCGAGGAGACAGCAAGCATGAAACTGAAAGCGATGATGACAGCAGGGGCGGCCGCGCTGGTGATGGGTTCCGCGGGCGTCGATGCCGCCAGCTACACCGGCAACGTGGCCGTGGCCACCGATTACGTGTTCCGCGGCGTTTCGCAGACGCAGGAGCGCCCCGCGATCCAGGGCGGCTTCGATGCCGCCTTCGACAGCGGCATCTACGCCGGGATCTGGGCGTCGAACGTCAACTTCGGCACCGACACCAGCACCGAGATGGACTACTACGGCGGCTATCTCGGGCAGCTTCGGCTGCTCGTCCTGCAGCTACAAGATCGGCTTCATCTACTACGACTACGACGGTGATCCGGGCCTGGACTACATCGAGGGCGCCGCCTCGGTGACCTACGGCGGCCTGACCGTCGGCCTGAACTACTCGCCGGAATACCTCGGCGAGGACTACACGGACGCCATCGGCGACGAGGTCGAGCTCTACTACCCGTACGCCAACTACACCTACGCGCTGCCGTGGTGGGACATGTCGCTGGCGCTGCACGTGGCCGGGAACATCATGAGCGAGGACGGCCTGTTCGAGCCCGACGAGGACCAGTACACCGAATGGTCGGTCGGCCTGAGCCGGACCTTCAAGGAGATCGGCGGCATCACGCTCGGCCTGACGTACTGGGATACCACGATCGACGATCTGTTTGGTGTCGACGCGGACGATGCCGACGCGCGCGTGGTGTTCTCGGCCAGCAAGGCACTGTGATCGGCTGATACAACCAGGCCCCCGCCGCGGTGCGGCGGGCGGCACCAAAGGAGATGCAAGCATGAAAATGGTTACTGCCATAGTGAAGCCCTTCAAGCTCGATGACGTGCGCGAGGCGCTGTCGGACATCGGGGTGCAGGGCATCACGGTCAGCGAGGTCAAGGGCTTCGGCCGCCAGAAAGGGCACACCGAGCTCTATCGCGGCGCCGAGTACGTCGTCGACTTCCTGCCGAAGGTGAAGATCGAGGTCGTCGTGCCCGACGGCATCGTCGAGCAGGTGATCGAGGCCGTCACCAAGGCCGCGCGCACCGGCAAGATCGGCGACGGCAAGATCTTCGTGACGCCGATCGACCAGGCGGTGCGGATCCGCACCGGCGAAACGGGCGAGGAGGCGGTATGAGCACGCGCACCCCAACTCCAACAGGTATCACACGGAGCGATCCCATGAAGACGAAACTCCTGCGTATCGCGGGCGGCGCATTGCTCGCGCTCGCGCCGGCACTGGCTCTCGCCGACACCCCCACGCCCGACAAGGGTGACATCTCGTGGATGATGACGGCCACGATACTGGTCACGCTGATGACGATCCCGGGCCTCGCGCTGTTCTACGGCGGCATGGTGCGTTCCAAGAACGTGCTGTCCGTGCTGATGCAGGTCATGATCGTGTGGTGCCTCGGTACCGTGCTGTGGGTGGTCTACGGCTACAGCCTGGCATTCACCAGCGGCAACGCGTTCATCGGCGGCTTCGACAAGCTGTTCCTGAGCGGAGTGGACGCGACCACGCTGGCGGCGACCTTCTCGAAGGGTGTCTACATCCCGGAGTACGTGTACATCGTCTTCCAGGGCTCGTTCGCGGCGATCACGCCCGCCCTCATCGTCGGCGCCTTCGCCGAGCGCATGAAGTTCGGCGCCATCCTGCTGTTCGTCGTGGGCTGGCTGACCTTCGCCTACTACCCGATCGCGCACATGGTGTGGTTCTGGGACGGCCCTGACGCGTACACCGACGCCGAGACGGCAGCGGCTGCGCTCAGCCACGGCGGCTACCTGTTCCAGCTCGGCGCGCTCGACTTCGCCGGCGGCACCGTGGTGCACATCAACGCGGGCATCGCGGGTCTGATCGGCGCACTGCTGGTCGGCAAGCGCATCGGCTACGGGTCCACGGCCATGGCGCCGCACAACCTGCCGCTGGTGATGATCGGCGCCTCCCTGCTGTGGGTGGGCTGGTTCGGCTTCAACGTCGGCTCCAACCTCGAGTCCAACGCCTTCGCCGGCCAGGTGTACCTCAACACCGTGCTCGCCACCGCGGTCGCCACCCTGGTGTGGACGCTGGTGGAGTGGGCGGTGCGCGGCACCCCGACAGTGCTGGGCGCGGCTTCCGGCGCGGTCGCTGGCCTGGTTGCCATCACGCCGGCCTGCGGCTGGGTGGGTCCGATGGGTGCGATCGTGATCGGTGCCGCGGCTGGCCTGGTCTGCCTCTGGGCGGTCACCTGGCTCAAGCGCAAGCTCGGCTACGACGACTCGCTCGACGTCTTCGGCGTGCACTGCGTCGGCGGCATCCTGGGTGCGATCCTGACGGGTGTGTTCGCTGATCCGCAACTGGGCGGCGCGGGCTTCTACGACTGGGTGACCATGGAAGTGGCTCCGTACGACATGCTGGCGCAGGTGGTCATCCAGGCCAAGAGCGTGGGCATCACCCTGCTGTGGTCCGGCCTGGTGAGCCTGGCGCTCTTCAAACTGATCGACCTGGTGATCGGCCTGCGCGTCTCGGAAGAGACGGAGCGTCAGGGCCTGGACACGGTCGAGCACGGCGAGCGCGCCTACGGCTGATGCCGGCTACGCTCCCCCTCGCGCGAGGGGGAGCGTCAATTGCACCCTGATCCGCGGGCCGCAGCGCCCGCACCGTACCGGTCTCATTTCTCCTGTTGGCGCCCTTTGGGCGCCTTTTTTGTTGCCATTTGTGGGTCGCCATTCATGGCGACAGCAGCATTCGGCAAGGCACATGTCGGCATGAATGCCGACCCACAAATGCCGACCCACAACAATGCCGACCCACAAGGCCATCCCTGCCAACGCGTGCATGTCTTCCGGCCTTCGGGCAACATGGGTCGCATGACGTTGCCGCGCCTGACCTGGTTGCTCCTGCTCTGCGCCGCCGCGAGCCTGCCGGTGAGCGCCGATATCTACCGCTGGACCGACGCCGATGGCCGTGTGCACTTTGGCGATCGCGCGCCGCCGACGGGCGCCGCGGTGGAGCGGATCGAGGCGCCCGCGGAGAGCGCGACACCCGATCCCGGAGTTGCAACGCCATCGCGAGCGCAGCCGCAAGCTGCTCGAGGTGTGGGATGCCGAGCGCCGCGATCGCAACGCGGCGCTGGCCGCGGCGGCGCTGGAGGCCGCGGAGCGCGACCAGGCCTGCGCGCAGCTGCGCGCCGAGCTCGAGCAGTCGCGCCAAGCCGCCTACCTGGTGCGCAAGTCCGCCGATGGCGCGCGCGGGATCCTCTCCAGCGCCGAGCGCGAGCAGTACGAGCGCGCGCTTGCCGATGCGCTCGCCGCGCATTGCCGCTGAGTCGCGCTGTTGTGCTGTAATGCGCGCCGGTATAATGCGCGCCGGTCAGCCGGCCGGCGCCGACATGTCGCAGGAGACATACGATGAAGTTGATCACCGCCATCATCAAACCCTTCAAGCTCGATGACGTGCGCTCGGCGCTTTCGGACATCGGCGTGCAGGGGGTCACGGTCAGCGAGGTCAAGGGCTTCGGGCGCCAGAAGGGCCACACCGAGTTGTATCGCGGTGCCGAGTACGTGGTGGATTTCCTGCCCAAGGTGAAGCTCGAGATCGCGGTCGACGACGCGCAGACCGACGCGGTGATCGAGACGATCCGCTCCGCGGCGAATACCGGCAAGATCGGCGACGGCAAGATTTTCGTCGCGCCGCTCGAGCAGGTCATCCGTATCCGCACCGGCGAGACGGGGCCCGACGCGATCTGAGCGGGTGGATGCTCTCAGGTAATAAAAACGCGGCATGAAATAAGCAAAAAGTTTTTGACTCGCGCGCGGCTGGTCTATAAGTAAGCGCTGTGTGTCGTGGCTGTGATGCGATGGCGTTTCCCAGCGACAGCGTGTTGATGATCGGAAGGGCAATTCATGTCATCTGAAGACGACGAAACCGAAACCGAAACCGTTGATTCGGAAGCCGTCGAGGCCGAGGCGGCGGCTGCGTCCTCCCCGCGCGAGGAACCCGCGGAAACGCGCTCCTCCGAGGCGAGACGCAAGCTGCGCGAGCAGATGCAGGCCGAGATCGATGCTTTCCTCAAGTCCGGCGGACGCATCCAGCAGCTCGAGCCGACGGTGAGCGCGCAGGCTGCCCCGCTGACGGCCACCGCGGGCAACGAACTGACCTGAGTCGCGCACGGCGCGGCGCCCGCGTAGTGCATGCGCGGCATCGCCTGCGGCGGCGACGCGCCGCAATCCTCCCCTCACTCTTCTTCCAGTCTTTCGATCAGCGCGGGAAGTTCCTCGAAATCGCGGAACTCCGCGTGCGGTGGTTCCTGGCCCTCATGGCCGCGGCCCTCGCGATTGAACCACACCGCGGTCATGCCGGCGCGGCGCGCGCCCAGCACGTCGTGCTCGAGGTGATCGCCGACGTGCAGCGCCCGTGCGGGCGGCACGTCCGCCGCCCGCAGCGCGGCCTCGAAATGCCCGGCGGCGGGCTTGCTGGCGCCGAGCGCCTCGGCGCTGAACGCGAAGCGGAAATGGCGCCCGAGCGGCAGGCGGAACACGTCGGCGTTGCCGTTGGTCAGCGCGCCCAGCACATAGCGGCGCGCGAGCCCGGCGAGCACGGTGTCGACGGCGGCAAAGGGCTCGACATCGTGCCGTCCTTCCATGAACACCGCGAAGGCCTGCGCGGCGAGCCGCCGCGCCGAGGCCTCGTCATGGCCGGCCTCGCGCAGCGCCAGGCGCATGGCCTCGATGCGCAGCTCGCTGATGCGGTGCTGCAGGTCGGGGCGCTCGCGGTATAGCCTCCGGCGCAGTTCCATCAGCGCCGCGCGGTCGAAGCGCTCCGGCACGCGCGGGCAATGCGTGCGCATCCACTGCTCGACCCGCTCCTCGGCGCGCGCGAGCACGGGCCGTACGTCCCAGAGCGTGTCGTCGAGATCGAAGGTGATCAGTGCGTAGCGCCGCGTCGCCATACGCAAGCTCCCGCCGTCAGTTCTCGTCGCGCTCGGGCTTGCGCGCCGCGCGCGGATGGGCCGCGTCGTAGACCTTGGCCAGGTGCTGGAAGTCGAGGTGGGTGTAGATCTGCGTGGTCGAGAGGTTGGCGTGGCCCAGCATCTCCTGCACCGAGCGCAGGTCGCCGCTGGACTCCAGCACGTGGCTCGCGAAGGAGTGACGCAGCATGTGCGGGTGCAGGCGCTGCGCGAGCTGGCGTTCGCGCCCGTGCTGCGCCAGGCGCTTCTGCACCGCGCGCACGCTGATGCGCGTGCCGCGTCGCGTCACGAACAGCGCCGGCGTGTGCGCCGCGCGCGCGCAGTCGCGGCGCAGTTCCAGCCAGCGCTGCAGCGCCGCGATGGCGAGCCTGCCGACCGGCACCGTGCGCGTCTTGGCGCCCTTGCCGGTCACGGTGACCAGCGCGCCGCCGAGATCCAGGTCCGGACCGTCCAGGCCGCACAGTTCCGCCAGGCGCAGGCCCGAGCTGTAGAACAGCTCCATCATGGCCTTGTCGCGCACCGCCTCCCAGCTCGCCGGCTCCAGGTCGAGCAGCTGCGCGGCCTGGTCCACGTCGAGCGTCGTGGGCAGCTTGCGCGGCGACTTCGGCGCGGACACGCCGAGCGCCGGGTTCGCGCCAAGCTGCCCCAGGCTCACGAAGTGATTGAAGAAGCCGCGGCAGGCGGACAGGAATCGCTGCAGGCTGCGCCCGCCCAGGCCGCGCCGGTGCAGCGCGGAGACGGCGTGGCGGATGGCGTGGGCGTCGATCAGGGCGGTGTCGTCGATGCCGCGCTCGGCGAGCACCTTGTCGAGCAGCGCAAGGTCGCGCCGGTAGGCGGCGAGGGTGTGCGGGGAGGCGCGGCGCGTGGCGTCGAGGTAGTCGAGATAGCTCCCGATGTCACGCGCGAGCCGTGTGCCCGCGCCCATTCACTGCGGCCCGGTGAAGCGCGGCAACAGGCGCTGCAGCACGTCGCCGATGAGTTCCATGAACATCGTGCCCATCTCGCCGTGGAAGCGCCGCGCGTCGGAGCTGCCGAGCGCGACGATCGCGATCGGGTGCGCGTGCGCCACGGTGACGACCACCGAGGACAGCACGTTGTCGCCGTGGGCGCCGAACAGCGTCTCGCGGGCCTGCGGACGCAGCGGTCCGGAGACCGGCTTGTCCTGGCGCATGATGCCGTTCGAGGGCTGCCTCGGCGGCCGCGCGCGCGATGCGCTCGCCGCCAGGCGGCCAGTGGCCGGCCGCATCCTCGATCAGCAGCAGGCGCGCGTGCTCCACGTCGAACTCGCGCCGCAGGCCGAGCACCAGCACCTGCGCCAGCCGTTCCAGCGAATCGGCCTCGAGCAGCGCGAGGATCAGCCGGCGCGTCTTGGTGAACAGCTCGTCGTTCTCGCGCGCGGTGTCGAGCAGGCGGGTCAGGCGCTGGCGCGAGTCGATGTTGCGCTCGCGCAGCAGCGTCACCTGGCGCTCCACCAGCGACACGGCGGCGCCGGCGCGGTGCGGCAGCTCGAGCTCGGCGAGGATGGATTCATGGCGCAGGAAAAAGTCCCGGTGGCGCGAGAGATACGCCAGCACCTGCTCCGCGCCGGGCTCGTTGTCCGCCTCGACTTCCGTCGCCCGCATGCGCAGGGTGGCGCCGAATTCTTCTTTCATAATGCGATCTGTCCTTCGAATACCGTGGTCGCGGGGCCGGTCATCATCAGCGGTTCGCCTTCGCCCCGCCATTCGATCTGCAGGAATCCGCCGGGCAGGTGCACCCGCACGCGCTCGTCGAGCAGGCCGCGGATCCGGCCTGCCACCACCGCGGCGCAGGCACCGCTGCCGCAGGCCATGGTCTCGCCGGCGCCGCGCTCGAACACGCGCAGCCGCACTTCACCGCGGTCCAGCACCTGCATGAAGCCGACGTTGGTGCGCTCGGGGAAGTCCGGGTGCTGTTCCAGCACCGGACCGAGCGTCGCAACGGGAGCGGTTTCCACGTCGTCCACCACCAGCACGGCGTGGGGATTCCCCATCGACACGGCGCTGATTTCGACCGGCTGTCCGCAGGCTTCGAGAGTATAGACGGTGGCCTGACGCGAGGCCGTGAATGGTATTTCTTGCGGTGAGAGGCGCGGGATCCCCATGCTCACCGTGACCACGTTGCCCTTGCCGCAGCTCATGCTGATCGGCCCGCCCAGCGTCTCGACGCGCAGGCGCCGCTTCGCGCTGAGGCGCCGGTCACGGATGAACTTCGCCACGCAGCGCGCGCCGTTGCCGCACTGCTGCGCCTCGCTGCCGTCCTGGTTGTAGATGCGGTAGAGGAAGTCCATCTCGGGATCGGTGGGCGGCTCCACCACCAGCACCTGGTCGCAGCCGATGCCGCGGTGGCGGTCGGCGAGGAAGCGGATCAGCTGCGCGTCGAGGCGCACCGACTGCGTGATCAGGTCGAGCACGACGAAGTCGTTGCCGAGGCCGTGCATCTTGGTGAAGCGCAGCAGCATCTCAGCCATCCGCCGGCAGCAGCTGCTCGCCGCGCACCAGGTCCTCGAAGCTCTCGCGCGCACGCACCTGGAACGCGGTGTCGCCGTCGACCATGACCTCGGCCGGGCGGCAGCGGCTGTTGTAGTTGGAGCTCATCGCGAAGGAGTACGCGCCCGCGCCGGTCACGGCGAGCAGCTCGCCGCCGGCCAGCGCCAGGCTGCGGTTCTTGCCGAGGAAGTCGCTGGACTCGCAGACCGGCCCGACCACGTCATAGACGGCGTGCTCGATGTCGTGGCGCGGCCGCACCGCCTCGATGCCCATCCAGGCGCCGTACAGCGAGGGCCGGATCAGGTCGTTCATGCCGGCGTCGACGATCGCGAAGCGCTTGTCGCCGTTGTCCTTCAGGTACTCCACGCGCGTCAGCAGCACGCCGGCGCGCGCCACGATCGCGCGTCCCGGCTCGGTGAGCAGGGTGTGCGGCCGATTGCCGAAGCGCGCGAGCAGCGCCCCGGCGTACTCGGCGGGCGTGGGCGGATGCTCCTCGCCGTAGACCACGCCGAGCCCGCCGCCCACGTCGATGTGGTCGAGCGCGATGCCCTGCGCGGCGAGCTCGTCGACCATCGCCAGCACGCGCTCGAGCGCATCGACGAAGGGGCCGAGCGCGGTCAGCTGCGAGCCGATGTGGCAGTCGATGCCGGTGATGCGGATGTTCGGCATCGCCGCGGCGCGCGCGTAGAGCGCCGGCGCTTCGGTGATCGACACGCCGAACTTGTTCTCGCGCAGGCCGGTGGAGATGTACGGGTGGCTCTGCGCGTCCACGTCCGGGTTGACGCGGATCGAGATCGCGGCCGCGGTGCCGCGCCCGGCGGCGACCGCCTGCAGCCGCTCGAGCTCGGCGGGCGACTCGACGTTGAAGCACAGGATGCCGGCATCGAGCGCCGCGACGATGTCCTCGCGCGATTTCGCGACACCGGAGAACACGATGCGGCGCGGATCGCCGCCGGCCAGCAGCACGCGCCTGAGCTCGCCGGCGGAGACGATGTCGAAGCCGGCTCCCCTGCGCGCGAGCAGGTTCAGCACCGCGAGGTTCGAGTTCGCCTTCACCGCGTAGCAGATCAGGTGCGAGGGCGCCCCCGCCAGCGCCGCGGCGAAGGCGTCGTACTGCGCCTCGATGGCCGCGCGCGAATAGACGTAGACCGGCGTGCCGAAGCGCGCGGCGATGTCATCCAGCGCGACGTCCTCGGCGCACAGCACGCCGTCACGGTAGCGGAATGACTCCGTCATGGCGTGCCGGCCTGGCCGGGCGGCGTCTCCGGTGGCAGGAACAGCGGGCCCTTCTGGCCGCAGCCGGCGAGCAGCGCGATGCCGAGCAATGTCGAGAGAATGAGCAGGCGCACGGTGGGCGGTCCGGGAGAAGTGGACGGCGATTATATAGCCAGCCCCTCGCGGATGGCATCGCCCCCCGTGAGGGCGGCGTTGATCGCGGCCTCCAGCCGCTGCCGGTGGCGCAGGTAATGCACGGTCTGCAGCGGGGCGTCGGCGGCTGGCGCGAGCGCGCTCAGGTCCAGATCGGTGAGATAGACCGGGTAGACGGTCGCTTCGCGGCGCCGCGCGAGGATGTACCCGCCGAGGCGCGGGTGGAAATCCCCGCCGAGCTCGCGCTGCGAGAACGCCACGCCGTCGCAGTACACCGTGAACAGCGGTTCGCCCTCGTGCGCCTCGGCGATGGCCTGCACCTCGAGGAAGGAGCCGCGACGGTAGCCCGGTGGCGCGGGCAGCTCGTGGGCGGCGTATTCCCCGCCGGCCGCGCGGGCGAGGCGGAAGAAGCGCGGCGGCTCCGTCGCACGCGTCGCCGCGGGATCGGCGCCGCCGCTGCCGTTCTGGCGATAGCGCACCGATTCGAGGAACTGCGCAATGGCGCCGAGCAGCGTGCCTTCGCGCGCGCCGGCGTACTCCGCGTGCATGAAGGAGCCGTGCTCGTCGACGATGGTGACGGCGATGGTCTCGGCCCGCGCCTCGCTGAACACGCTGCAGCGCCACGGCGCCATGCGGGCGGCGATCGCCGGCAGCGGCGTGCGCTCCAGCGCATGGCGGTCTATCGCGAGCGAGGACCACTCCGGCTGCGGCTCGCCGAGGGCCTCGTAGAGCGCCGCCAGGCCCTCGGCGCTGGCGCTGCTGCTCGCGCCGCGCCGGTGCTCCAGCACGTGCAGCTGGTTGCGGATCTCCAGCACGTAGCGGGCGCTGGCGCCGCGATCGCGGTGGAAATGGCGCGCGAGATCGCCGAACACTTCCCCCATGCGGGTCGCGATCGGCTCGGCGCGGCTGGGACAGAAGCAGCGCACCGCGACGCGCAGGCCGGCGTTGCCGTGCGCGAGCGGCAGGAAGTCGCGCAGGCAGCGCAGCAGGCCCTCCACGCCGGCATGACGCGCGCTGACCAGCTCGCCCCAGCTGTTGCGTGCCACGGTTTCCACGTTGAGCACGAGGTTCTCGCGCAGCGCGCTGTAGCCCAGGGAATCGATGCGGTTGCTGACGCGCTGCAGCCCCTGTTCGCGCGCGAGACGCAGCGGGTCCGCGGCGACGTTCACGAAGACCAGCAGATCGGTGACGCGCGCGCCGCTCGCGAACGCCTCGTCGCCCGGTGCCACGTCCGCGTGTTCGCCCAGCACGCGCTCGCGCAGTTCGCGCAGCATGCCCTGCACCTCGCCGGCGTTCAGGCCGTCGGCGCGCTCGCGCACCGCGAGGCGCGTGCGCTCGCCGATCACGCCGTTCACGATGCACCAGCAGAGCAGCTCGCTCAGGCTCGGCGCCTGCTTGAGTGCGCGTCCGGGGGGCGTGCCGCCCGCGCGCATCAACCCGGCCCACGCCGCCCACAACCCCGGCGACCCGTCGGCGGCGCGCAGCGCGCAGATGCTGACCTCGTTCTCCGTGACGTTGATCGCGCGGCCCGGGTTCACGGTGTCGATCTTGCCCGCCTTGCGCTCGTAGGCCGCGTAGAGCCTGCGGCCGAGGATGCTGAACTCGCGCGCCTCGATGGCGCGGGCGGCCTCGCCGCGGCGCGCGAACTCGGACAGGAAGCGGTAGCTCGCGGTGAGCTCCTTCACCAGCTCGTTGCGCTCGGCCTCGACGTCCTGGATCTTCCACTGCGAGCGCGAGTCGAGCAGCGCGAGCTTGTGCGTGTCCCAGCCCCATTCGGCGACCAGGCGCTCCATCAGCAGCCGCTGCCACGAGGGTTTGCCGGCGCGCGGCGGCTGCGACAACTTCTTGCCCGCCTTGTAGTACAGGCAGCGGCGCACGATCTCGAGGCGCGCGGGCTGCTCGCGGGCCTGCAGGTGGCGCTCGATGCGCCGGTAGACCATCACGTAGGGGTCGAGCTCGTCGATATCCTCGAGGCCGGCGCAGACCGCGCGCTTGTAGTCGGCGCTGAGGCAGGCGGCCGCGGGGTGATCGGCCGCGTAGACCTCGAACAGCAGCAGCTTCAGCACCGATTTGTAGGGCGAGTCGATGGCCTTGTAGAGCTGCCAGATGCCCGCGCCGAGGAACTCGCCCGCCGGCAACTGCGCGATGCCGCCGAAATCCACCAGCCCGGCGCGGCCCGCGTAGCGCTTGCGCACCAGGCGGCTGCAGTACTCGTCGTAGTGCTGCTCCTGCGGCGGCGGGATCAGCCACCACGCCGGCAGGCGACCCGCGAGCAGGATGGCGGTGCGGTAGAACTCGTCGAGCAGCAGGTAATGCTGCGCCGTGCCGCAGTTCTCGCCGGTCAGCGCGTCGCGCTGACCGCGCTTGAACTTCTCGCCGTTCATCAGGAACAGGTGGGCTTCCAGCCCGATGCCGCCCGCCCATTGCTGCAGCAGCACGGTCTTGCGCGCGAGCAGCGCCAGTTCCCCGGCGTCCAGCTCTTCCGGGTAGCAGATCCAGATGTCGAGGTCGCTGCCGTCGGAGTGTCCCAGCGTGCCCGAGCTGCCCATCAGGTAGAGCGCCTGCAGGCGCGGCTCGGGCGTGGCCTGGCGCTGCGGGCTGAAGCTGAGCGCGAGATGCCTGGCCAGCGCGAGCTCCGTGGCCGAAGGCGTGTAGCCGCTGATGCCGCAGGGTGTGTGCTGCGAGACGTAGCCGGGCAGGGCGGGGTGGTTGACGTGCAGCAGCAGCGGCAGCAGGTCGAGGAACTGGCGGTGGCGCGGTGCCAGCATGCCGCGCACGCGCTCGAGCCGCGCGGCGCTGATCGCGCGAAAGCGCGTGAGCAGCTGCCGCAACTGCTTGCGGTCTATGCCGTCGTCGGGGGGTGTGGTGGCGGCAGGCGTGGGCATGCCGCCAAGTATAGCGGGCCGGCGCGCCGGCTCAGGCTCTCAGGGCGCGGTGCGCGCGCCGAGGCGCGTGCGCGCCGCGACCGCCGCTTGCGCGACCCGGCGCGGCGCGGTGCCGCCGATGTGGTCGCGCGCGCTCACCGAGCCTTCCAGGCTCAGCACCTCGAACACGTCCGCCTCTATCGTCGCGCTGAAGCTGCGGAGCGTCGCGAGCGGCATGTCGGCGAGGTCGGTGCGCGTTGCCACACCCTCGGCCACCGCCTTGCCCACGACCTCGTGCGCGTCGCGAAAGGGCATGCCCTTGCGCACCAGGTAGTCGGCGAGGTCGGTGGCGGTCGCGAAGCCGCGGCGCGCGGCCTCGCGCATCGTGGCTTCGTTCACGGTCAGCGCCGGCATCATGTCGGCGAAGGCGTGCAGCGAGTCGCGCACCGTGTCGATGGTGTCGAACAGCGGTTCCTTGTCCTCCTGGTTGTCCTTGTTGTACGCCAGCGGCTGCGACTTCATCAGCATCAGCAGGCTCATCAGGTGGCCGGTGACGCGCCCGCTCTTGCCGCGCACCAGCTCGGGCACGTCGGGGTTCTTCTTCTGCGGCATGATCGAGGAGCCGGTGCAGAAGCGGTCGGGCAGGTTCACGAAGCCGAACTGCGCCGAGGTCCACAGCACCAGTTCCTCGCTGAAGCGCGAGAGGTGCGTCATCAGCAGCGCGGCGAAGGCGCAGAACTCGATCGCGAAGTCGCGATCGGCCACCGAGTCGAGGCTGTTGCGCGTGGGCGCGGTGAAGCCGAGCTCGGCCGCGGTGAACTCGCGGTCGATCGGGTAGCTGGTGCCGGCGAGCGCCGCGGCGCCGAGCGGCGAGACGTTCATGCGCGCGCGGCAGTCGAGCAGGCGCGCGTAGTCGCGCTCCAGCATCTCGTTCCACGCCAGCATGTGGTGGCCGAAGGTCACGGGCTGCGCGGTCTGCAGGTGCGTGAAGCCCGGCATGATGGTCGCCGCCTCGCGCGCGGCGAGCTCGACCAGCCCCTGCTGCAGGCGCGTGAGCTCGGCGGCGATGGCATCGATCTCGTCGCGCAGGTACAGCCGCACATCGGTGGCGACCTGGTCGTTGCGCGAGCGCCCCGTGTGCAGCTTCTTGCCCGCGATGCCGATGCGCGCGGTGAGGCGCGCCTCGATGTTCATGTGCACGTCCTCGAGCTCGACGCTCCACTCGAAGCGGCCTTCCTCGATCTCGCGGCGGATCTCGCCGAGGCCCGCGACGATCGCGGCGTGCTCCGACTCGCTCAGCAGCCCGGCGCGCTGCGAGCATCGCGGCGTGGGCCAGGGAGCCGCGGATGTCGTGCATGCGCGAGACGGCGGTCGAAGTCCACCGAGGCGGTGAAGCGCTGCACGAAGGCGTCGGTGCTCTCGCTGAACCGGCCGCCCCAGAGGGTCGACGTCTGCTGCTTTTCCATGGCTTTCCTTGATCGCGGGCGCAAGCGGGCCGCGATTATAGCAGCAGCCCCCGCGCTGCCAGGCATCGGCCTGCCGCGCTGCGGCGCCGGCAATTCACACCGCCTGCGCCAGCCACGCGAGCAGGTCGGCGACCACCGCGTCGCGGTTGGTCTCGTTCAGCATCTCGTGGCGCCCGCCGGGGTAGTACAGCTCGGTGATGCGTGTCACGCCCGCCTCGCGGTAGCGGCGCACCAGTTCGTGCAGTGCCGCGAGTCCCTGGTTCAGCGGATCCGCGTCGCCCGCGAGCAGGCACAGCGGCAGGCCGGGCGGCACGCGCGCGAACTGCGCCGGTGTGCGCGGGATGCGGTTGGCCGCGACCGTGTCGCTCCATGCCCCGGCACTGAGCGGGAAGCCGCACAGCGGATCGTCGATATAGGCCTGCACCTCGGCCGCGTCGCGGCTCAGCCAGTCGAACGGGGTCCGCGGATCCGCGATGCCGGCATTGAAGCCGCCGCCGCCCATTTGCGCCGCCATCAGCGCCGAGGGCGCCTCGCGCCCGTGCTGCGCGACCTCCGCCGCGAGCAGTGGCGCGAGATCCGCGAAGCCGTCGACCAGCGTCGAGCCGCTCAGCACCGCGCCGGCGAGGGTCTCGCCGTGCTCGGCAAGGTACTGCTGCGCCATCAGCGAGCCCAGGCTGTGGCCGAACAGCACGCAGGGCAGCCCCGGATGGCGCTCGCGCGCGATGTCGATGAACCGGTGCAGATCGGCGACCGCGCGGTTCCAGCCGTCGCTGTCCGCGAAAACCCCGAGCCGCGCGAGCTGCCCCGTGCGGCCGTGTCCGCGGTGATCGATCGCGAGCGTCGCATAGCCGGCTGCCGTCAGCGCCGCGGCGAAGCGCGCGTAGCGGCGCCCGTGCTCGGCGGCCCCGTGCGCGATCGCCACCATCGCCCGCGGCTTCCCGCGCGCGCGCCACTCCACGCAGGCGATGCGCGTCCCGTCCGCCGCCGAGGTGAATTCGAATTCCTGCATGCCCCTGCACCCGCCCTGCTGTTGCCGCTGGCGCAAGCTTACTGCCAGTCGCGGTGCGCGGCGAACGCGGATCGCTTGCCCGCCCCGAGCGGGCGAGGCGCCGAACGGCCCCGGGAAATGCGGACTAGACTGGGAACTGTTTTCCCGGTCCGCACCGCCATGAGCCGCACACCCCGCCACGCACCGAGTTCCCGCGCATGACCGACGCTGCCGCCGGCGTGCGCGGCTTCCTGCTCCCCGACCTGTGCTCGGCCACCGCGGTGCTGTTCCTGCTGCTGATCAGCGTGCTGCTGGCCTTCACCCTGGAGTTGTTCGCGGGCGGCCTGAAGGCCTTCGACTGGATCGGGCTCGGGCGTGCCTCGGCGTTCATCCTGTGGAACATGCTGCTGAGCGCGGCGCTGCTGTGCGGCCTGCGTCGGCGCATCGCGCTCTGGCCGCTCGCCGCGGGCGCGGCGGCGAGCTACGCGCTGGTGCTGGCGGTGTGCCTGGCCTCGAACCTCGCGTGCCAGTCCTTCCTCGGCGGGCTGCGCTCGGGCGGCGCGCCGGCGTTCGATCCCTGGTGGCTCGCGCGCGACCTGTTGATCTGCGCGCTGCTCGGCGGCGCGGCGCTGCGCTATTTCCACCTGCAGGGCGAGCTGCTGCGCCAGCAGCGCGCCGAGATGGACGCGCGCATCGCCGCGCTGCAGGCGCGCATCCGCCCGCATTTCCTGTTCAACAGCATGAACATCATCGCCAGCCTGATCCCGGTCGACCCCGACGGCGCCGAGCGCGCGGTCGAGGACCTGTCGGCGCTGTTTCGTGCCAGCCTGCGCGAGGGAGCGACCACGGTGCCGCTGGCCGACGAGATCGAACTCTGCGAGCGCTACCTGCGGCTCGAGCAGTTGCGCCTGGGAGCGAGGCTCGGCATCGAGCGCAGCATCGGCGTGCTGCCGGCGGCGCTGCGCATCCCGCCGCTCAGCGTGCAGCCGCTGCTGGAGAACGCGGTATACCACGGCGTGCAGCCGCGCCCCGAGGGCGGTTGCGTGCGCCTGGCCGTGAGCTGCGAGCCGCGCATGCTGCGCATCGAGGTGAGCAATCCGCTGCCCGGGGACGGCCGCGCGCGAGAGCAACGGCGCCGGCATGGCGCTGGCGAACATCCGCGACCGCCTGGCGGCGATCTACGGCGATCGCGCCTCGCTGGAAACCGCGCGTGTCGACGGCAGCTTCGTCGCGCGCCTCGCGATTCCGCGGGACGGTGGCGCGTGAAACTGCTGGTCGTCGACGACGAGCCGCTGGCGCGCGAGCGGCTGAAGCGGCTGCTCGCCGCGCGCGGCGACTGCACCGCCGTGGCCGAGGCCGCCAACGGCATCGAGGCCATCGCGGCGAACACCGCGCACGAGCCCGATGTCATCCTGCTCGACATTCGCATGCCCGGCATGGACGGCATCGAGGCCGCGCGCCACATGATGGCCGCGCCGCACCCGCCCGCGATCATCTTCTGCACCGCCTACGACGAGTACGCGATCGCGGCCTTCGAGAGCCGCGCCGTGGGCTACCTGCTCAAACCCGTGCAGCGCGAGAAGCTCGACGCCGCGCTCGCCGCGGCACGCGCGAGCACACGGCTGCAGCTGAACGCGCTGGCGGCCGAGGCGCGCGCGCCACGCCGCTTCTTCAGCAGCCACACCGGCGGCGCCACGCGCCTGATCCCGGTCGCCGAGGTGCGCGTGCTGCTGGCGGACCACAAGTACGTCACCGCGTGCTGCCCCGAGGGCAGCGCGCTGCTCGACGAGAGCCTGCGCGAGATCGAGCAGGAATTTCCGCGCCGGTTCCTGCGCGTGCACCGCAACGCGCTGGTCGCCACCGACCACATCACCGGCATCGTGCGTCGCCCGGGCGGCGATTACGCGGTGACGCTGGCGGGCATCGACCTGCAGCCGCAGATCAGCCGGCGGCACCTGGCCGAGGTGCGCGAGGCTATAGAACGTCTTTGAAACGCATCCGGAATAGCAGGGCGTCTCGCGGTTTGCTTGCCGGCCGCGGCATAAGGGGCCGTGCGCCGCAGGGATGCGGCGCCAGAGCCTACAGGGACGTACTTGCCGCGGGCCCCGTTGCCGCGGCCGGCAAGCAAACCGCCGGCGGGCCATTCGCGCCCGGCTGCCGTATCATGGCGCCCTCGATTCCATTGCAGTTCGTGACATGACCGACCGTATCCTCCGCATCGCCACGCGCAAGAGCCAGCTCGCCCTGTGGCAGGCCGAGCACGTGCGCGATCGCCTGCTCGCCGCGCATCCGGGATTGCGCGTCGAGCTGCTGCCGCTCTCGACGCAGGGTGATCGCATCCTCGACGTGCCGCTGGCGAAGATCGGCGGCAAGGGCCTGTTCGTGAAGGAGCTGGAGACCGCGATGCTCGAGGGGCGCGCGGACCTCGCGGTGCACTCGATGAAGGACGTGCCGATGGATTTCCCGCCCGAGCTGGGCCTGGGCGCGATCCTGGCGCGCGAGGACCCGCACGACGCCTTCGTGTCGAACGCTTACGCCGGGCTGGAAGCGCTGCCCGAGGGCGCGCGCGTGGGTACTTCCAGCCTGCGCCGCCAGTGCCAGCTGCGCGCGCAGCGGCCGGACCTGCGCATCCTCGACCTGCGTGGCAACGTGAACACGCGCCTGCGCAAGCTCGACGACGGCGAGTACGACGCCATCGTGCTGGCGAGCGCCGGCCTGCTGCGCCTGGGCATGGGTGAGCGTATCCGCGCGCGCATCCCCGCAACCACGTCGTTGCCCGCGGTCGGGCAGGGCGCCATCGGCGTCGAGATCCGCAACGACGACGTCGCGTTGCGCGCGCTGCTGGCGCCGCTCGATGACGCCGACTGCGGCGACTGCGTGCGCGCCGAGCGCGCGATGAACCGCGCGCTGCAGGGCGGCTGCCAGGTGCCCATCGCCGGTTTCGCGGTCATCGAGGGCGCGCAACAGCTGTGGCTGCGCGGGCTGGTCGGCAGCAACGACGGCACCCGCATCGTGCGCGCCGAGTTGCGCGGACCGCGTGCCGCGGCCGGACGCATCGGCGCGGAGCTCGCGGCGGTGCTGCTGGCGCAGGGCGCCGACGCGATCCTGCGCGAGCTCTGGGCCGCGGGCTGAGGGCATGAGCGGCGCCCTGCTGGGCATCCGCGCGCTGGTGACGCGCCCGGCGGGGCAGGCCGGGCCGCTGGTCGCGGCGATCCGCGCCGGCGGCGGCGAGGCCGCCGAATTCCCGCTGCTCGAGATCGTTGCGCTGGACGCGCAGGCCAGCGCCGCGATCGACGCCACGCTGGACCGGCTCGACACCTTCGACGCCGCGATCTTCATCAGCACCAACGCCGTGCGCGCGCTGCTGGCGCGACTGGCTGATGGTGCACGCACATGGCCGGCGCGCTTGCAGTGCTTCGCGATCGGCCGCGCCACCGCGCAGTGCCTGCGCGAGGCCGGAATCGCATGCGAGAGCGCGGCCGCCGCGATGGACAGCGAGGCGCTGCTGGCGCACCCGGCGCTGGCCGCGGTCGCGGACCGGCGCATCGTGATCTTCAAGGGCGTCGGCGGGCGCGAGCTGCTGGCGCGTCGTCTCGCCGAGCGCGGCGCGACGGTCACCGGGTGCGCGCTGTACCGTCGCCGCCTGCCGGACACGGCGACGCGCGAAGCGCTGCACGCGCTGTTGCAGGAACGCGCCATCAACGTGGTGCTGCTGAGCAGCGCCGAGGCGCTGGCGAACCTGCTCGGCTTGCCCGGTGCGGACGCGGCTGGCACGATACCCGCGGACCTGGCGCTGGTCACGGCGGGAGAACGCGTCGCGGCACAGGCGCGCGACGCCGGCTTCATCGCGGTAGAGCCTGCCGCCAACGCCACCGACGCGGCGATGCTCGCGGCGCTGGAACGGCTGGCCGCCACCCTACGCAGACGAGTGCACACAACATGACAGAAGAAGGCAGCAAGCCCACTTTCGAGGTGCTCTCGGTGGAAACCAACCCGCCGGCACGCCGCGCTTCCCGCCTTCCCGCCGCGCTGGCGCTGCTGCTGGCGGCCGGTGCGCTCGGCGCGAGCGGCTGGCACTGGTACGAGATGCGCGAAGTCCGCGCGGAACTGGAGCAGGTGCGCGCGAGCGCCAACGCGCTCGCGGCGCGTGCCGACCGCGGCCCCGATCCCCGCCTGCTCGAGGCGTTGCGCAGCCTGGAGCAGGGCGAGGCGCGCATGACCGGGCTCGATCTGCGCGTCGACGCGCTGGGCACCGACACGGCCGCGCTGCGCGAACGGCTCGCCGCGATCACCGTTGCCGATCGCCGCGACTGGGCGCTGGCCGAGGCCGAATACCTGGAGCGTCTGGCGAGCCAGAGCCTGCTGATGGGCCGCGAGGTGCGCGGCGCGCTGGCGCTGCTTGGCGCCGCCGATGGCATCCTTCGCGATCTCGACGATCCTTCACTGCACGCGGCCCGCGCCGCGCTGGCCAATGACATGGCCAGCCTGCGCGCGGTGGCGCAATTCGACGTCGAAGGCCTGTACCTGCGGCTCGCCGCCCTGGTGGACCAGGTGCCCGCGCTCGCGTTGATGGAACGCACACGCGCCGAGGCGCTCGGCGGCGAAGCAACTGCGGAGCCCACGGCCGCCGGGAGCTGGTGGTCGCGCATCACCGCCGTGCTCGGTCGCTACGTCGTGGTGCGCCAGCGCAACGAATCGATCAAGCCGCTGCTGCCGCTCGCCGAGGAGGGGTATCTGCGCATGAACCTGCGTCTCGGGCTGGAGCAGGCGAAGCTCGCGCTGCTGGCCGCGGAGCCCGCGGTCTACCGCGGCGCGCTGGCGCAGGTGCAGCAGTTCGCCGGCGCCTACCTGAGCCCGACGGCGGTGGCCAACCAGGCCTTCCTCGACGAAGTGACGGCCCTCGCCGCGCTGGATGTGGCGCCTGCCCTGCCCGATATCTCGGGTTCGCTGCGTGCGCTGCGTGAGCGCTCCGGTGCGCCGGCGACGGTTGCGCCTGAACCTGCTCCCGCGCCGGCGCCTGCCGACGCGACCGCCGGCGAGCAATAGCCCATGCGCCGCCTCTTCGTCGTCCTGCTGCTGGTTCTCGCCGCTGCGGCGAGCTTCGCCTACCTCGTTCGCCTCGATGCCGGTTACGTGCTGATCGAGCTGCACGGCTACACCGTCGAGACCACGGCGTGGGTGGCGGCGCTGCTCGTGCTGATCGGGCTGGTTGCCTTCTATTACCTGGGCCGTGCGCTGGTGCTGCTGGCCGACCTGCTGGGCCGCCTGTTCGGACGCTCGCGCCGGCACGCCGGTTTCCTGGAACGCTGGCACGCGCGGCGACGCAGCCACACGGTGCGCGGCGTGCTGGCCTTCGCCGAGGGGCGTTGGCGCGTGGCGGTGAAGCAGCTCGCGCGCGGCGCGCGCCATGCCGATGCGCCGCTGCTGAATCACCTGCTGGCAGCGCGGGCGAGCGCGGAGCTGGGCGACCGGGAGCTGGCGCAGGGTTTCCTGCAGCTGGCCGGGGAAGTGCCCGGCGCGGAGAAGGCGGTGGCGCTCGCGCAGGCCGAGGCCGCGCTCGCGCGTGGCGAAAACAGGGAAGCGCTCGCGATACTGGACGGCGCGGCGCTCGATCCCGCGGCGCAACCGGCCGGCATCGCGCTGCAGCTCGAGGCGCTCGAGCGCCTGGGCGAGTGGGCGCGCATTGGCACGCTGCTGCCGCAGGCGCGCCGCCACAAGGTGCGCCCCGAGGCCGTGCTGGACGGCATCGAGGATCGCGCCTACCGCGCACTGCTGTCGCCCGGCGGCATGAAGCCCGAGGCGCTGCGCACGGCATGGGAGGCGATGCCCGCGCGCGCGCGTCAGCGTCCCGCGCTGGTCGCCGCCTACGCGAGCGCGCTCGCACGCGCAGGCGCCAGCGACGAAGCGGCCACCCAGCTCGGCGTGGCGCTGAAGCGTGACTGGGATCCCGAGCTGATCCGCGGTTACGGAATGGTGCCCGCGGCGGACCCGAAGCGCCAGCTCGCGCTGGCCGAATCGCTGCTGGACAAGCACCCTCGCGAACCGGAGCTCCTGCTCGCGCTCGGGCGCATCGCGCTGCGCAACCAGCTGTGGGGCAAGGCGCGCGATTACCTCGAGAGCAGCCTCAAGCTCGCCGCGCGCCCGGACACCTGCGCCGAACTCGCGCGCCTGTGCGAGCACCTCGGCGAGACCGAGCGGAGCCACGCGCTGCTGGCGCGCGCCGTCGGCGCCTCGGTCGGCGAGCTGCCGGCGCTGCCGATGCCGGGCCAACACTAGCAGCCTGTCGTACCTGGGACTGTCCTGCTGCGGCGCAGCCAATTGCAGCGCAAGATCCGGATGGTTGGGTCGATGCGACCTGGCTACGCTTGGCGCTCCGTGCACAGCAAAGGCGACGCCCGATGTCCACATTCCGGTTGCTCGGACTCGACCACGCGCAATTCGCTCCCCTGTTCGAGCAGGGCGATGCCGAGCTGCGCGCGCAAGGCATCGTGCGCACGCGCGCGATTACGCGGCCAGGGTTCCCGTGTCGCATCAGCCTGGACGATGCCTCGATCGGTGAAGAGGTCCTGCTCCTTTCGTATTGGCATCACCGCGTGAATTCGCCCTACGCCTCGCGCGGACCGATCTACATTCGCAAAGGCGTCACCCAGGCCGTGCTTTCCCCGGGGGAGGTGCCCGATTATGTTGCCAGCCGACTCATATCGCTGCGGGCGTATGATGATGAAAACATGATGGTTGCAGCGGCGGTCTGCCCTGGCGCCGAAGTGGCGGCGCCAATCAGCAGGCTGCTCGATAACCCGGATGTTGCGTACCTCCACCTGCACAACGCCGCGCAAGGCTGCTTTTCCTGCCTTGCCAATCGGGTGGAGGGGCCCTGACAATCCGCGCGAGCCGTTACGCGCTCGGCAGCGATCGTGTCAGACCCCGAGGACCCGAAACGGCGCGCACGATCGAATTGCTGGCCGCCAATGGTTATGCCCATGGAAGATCTGGAGCGCATCTACAACTACCGCCACGTGGACGAATCGCTGGGTACCTCGGGGCAGCCGCACGGTCGATCAACTCCGGAGCATTGCGGCCGCCGGGTTCGACACGATCGTCAACCTGGCCTTGCACGATGATCCCCGGTACTCCCTCCCGGACGAGCGCGGCGCGGTCGAAGCACTCGGCCTCGAATACGTCCACATACCGGTGACGTTCGCGGCGCCGGCGCAAACGGACCTGCTGGCGTTCTTTGCCGCGATGGAGGCGCATCGGCCTTGCAACGCGCGCGCCGTTGAACCGTCGGGCGGAGGCTGCAAGTTGCTCGACGAGGATCCGGGCGGGATTGGCTTCGAGGAGGAGCAATGGCGGTAACAGGCAGCTGTCTTTGTGGTGCGGTGCGCTATGAGATCACCGGCTCCCCGGGAAGGACGGGACACTGCCATTGTTCGATTTGCAGGAAGTCGCACGGGGCGGCGTTCGTGACGTGGGCGATGGTCGATCCCGCGCAGTTCCGCTGGACATCGGGCGCGGAGCTCGTGACGGCATACGAATCCTCGCCGCAACGCGCGCGGTGCTTTTGCAGCCGGTGCGGCTCCGCGCTTGTTTCCACCCTTTGCGGAAACGTCATGGAGGTCGCCCTGGGTACGGTCGACGGTGATCCGGGTGTGCGGCCGGGCGAGCACATTTTCACGGGATCCAGGGCAGCCTGGTACGAGATCGAGGATGCGCTCCCCCAGTTCGAGGAATGGCCGCCGGGGATCGAAGGCTGAGCGCCAGTCGATTCAGCTTCCGCGCCAGTTCCCGGCAGACAGTTTTTCGATCGCATCCGTATAGGTTGCGGCCGAGTCGCTTTCGTCCGTCGTGGCATTGGACAGATCGCGCAGGTGTGCCGCGAGCACGGAGGCAATGGCATGGATGGCCTCGTGCCGCGTGAGGCCTTCGCCCGTCAGGCGCGAGACGGCACGCACCACGGGATCCAGGTTTTCGGCAATCTGGTTCTCGACGATGGCGTGGAAAATGGCGTGCGCCTTCAGGTTGGGCAGCCTGGTGCGCGCGGCCCGATGGTACTTCTCCGCGAGCTGGATCCGCCGCTGTTCATCGAGCGCGAGCCACCTGGCCGGATCCGGTGCCTTGTCCGGGTTGTAAGCATTCATCGGGTGTACCGTTCGATCCTCACACCGGGTCCAGGAATATCGGCGAAGACCACGCCCGCTCCTCCGCCGGCGCGAGACAGTCGTCGCCTGCCGGGCGTGCGGTAGTCCCCGACGCAGGGATCGGCCTTCACGCACACGCCGTCCGCATCCTTCTCGCAGCGCAGCGGATCGGCATTGACCACCGGCGACGGCGCCTGGATCGCGCGCACGTAGTAGAGCGCCTCGCGGCCGGCGGTGCCGAATTCCTCGTCCTCGAATTCCACCGTGCACTCCTCGCCGCCGCTCTCGCAGGGCGAGCACGCGCCACGGGTCCTCGATCAGTCCGCTCACGTCCTCGCCGGGCGTCTGCTGCGGGCGGATGCGCACGACCTCGATGCGCGTGATCGGGTGGCGCGCGTCGCCGGGGTAATAGCATTCGCCGAGGCAGAGGTTCTCGAGTCGCTCGGCGCCGAGCGCGTCGATGGAGTCCTGCGGGCAGCCCGGCTTCTGCTCGAAGGCGCCGGCCGCGCGTACGCGAAAGCGCGGGTTTTCCGCGATGCGTGCTTCGCCGCCCATCGGCAACCGCGCCTCGCCGCCCGCCCGGTCGATCAGGTCGAACCACAGCAGGATGCGCGGGCCGCTGGTGCCGTAGACCTCCTTGCGCGCCAGCGCGGCCCAGATGTCCTCGCGCCGGCGCGAGTCGGCGTGCACCGCGACCAGGCCGCCGGTGAGCCAGAAGCTCGACTGGCGCTCCATCATCTGGAACAGCACGGCGCGGCGCTGCTCGGCGAGTTCGTCGGCGGTGCGTGCGCGCGCGAGCTTCGGTCCGTCGTAGTCCTGCATCGCGTGCAGCGCGCGCTCGCTGAAGGGGCCGCGCGCCTCGGTCATCGGGATGCGCGCGTATTCCTTGTAGCCGGTGCCGGGGCGCGCGGAGTGCACGTCGGAGGAGGCCATCAGGCCGAAGCGGAAGCGCCGCGGCGCGCCCGGCTCGTCGAAGTTGCCGATCGCCAGCGCGTACTGCGTGGCGCCGCCCGGCCGATAGTTCTGCGCCGGCAGGAAGCAGTCGCGGCACTGGCCGGCATCGAGCCAGTCGGCGCTCCCGGCGCCGGCCACCACGCCGAACTCCATGCCGGTGCCGGCGTCCACGGCGCGCTGGCGCGTGTCGGCGGCGCGTGTCTCGCATTCCCCGGCGTCCGCGCCTTCGCCGAGGCAGCGCTCGCGCACGATCTCGCCGGCGCGCCAGCACACCGGCAGGTAGTCGGCCGTCGGCTCGGGGCAGCGCAGGCCATCGGCGGTGGCGATGGCGGGGCGCCACGGCCGGTACTCCTCGGAGTTGCCGTGCCCCGAGTACACCTCGACCAGGAACTGCCGCTTCGGGTCGTGCATCGCGCCGGCGAGCTGCTTGTCCCAGGTGCTGTTCATCGCGCTGTAAAGCCCCCAGGTGTTGCCGTGCGGGATCACGATGCTGTCGAGGCCGCTCTCGTCGAGCTTGCGGAACAGTTCGGCGGGTGTGGCGGCCCATTCGCGGCAGTCCGCCGGCAGCTCGCGCGTGTCCACGCCATCGGGGCAGTCGGGCACGTCGAGCATTTCCATGCCGAAGCGGTTGAAGTCGAGGTACGAGCGCAGGTGGCGCGGGTCGAGCAGCGGCATGCCCAGGCGCTGGCGCAGCGGCGGCACGAAGGCGGCCACGCTCACGCCGGGGTTGCGCGCGGCGATCGGGCGCAGCGGCACCTTGCCTTCCCCGGTGTCGCGGAAGATCACGTTCTTGTGGCCGAAGTGGTTTGCGGCGTCCAGCTGCGACATCTGCGTCCACTCGTAGCCGAGGAACGAGACCAGGTCCGGGTTCGCGGGATCGGCGAGGGCGTTGCACTGGCGGATCGCCTCGCGCGTCGACGCCCAGCGCTCCGGCGTCAGTCCCTCGGCGTGGTCGTTGATCGACCAGAAATCGAGCCGCGAGCAGTAGCGCGCGAAATCACAGGCGTCCGCCGGCGGGTGCGGGCCGTCGCCCTGCATCATCGGCAGGCTCATCAGGTTCGCGTCGGTGGAGTAGATGGTGTGCACGTGCAGGTCGCCGAACAGGATCTGCCTGCCCGCGGCCGGCCCGGCGTCGACCGGCGTACCCGCGTCGCCGGCTGCCTGCGGGACCGGCGGGGTGGGCCGGCCGGCTGCCGGTGCCCGGCCGAGCCAGCCTTGCGCGCCTGCATACAGCAGCACGCCGGCGGCCAGTACCGCCACGATCAATGCCAGGGCAACGCGCTTCATGCTCCCTCCCGGTTCTTGTTGTGAGCGCGGGCCGGGAAGCGGCCGGCGGCGCGGGATTCGGGTCGGCGCCGGGCGCCAGCGCGGGATGGTACTCCGCGCGGGAACTTTTGGTCAGTCGTTCAGTGCAGCGAGCCGCTGCGCCGGGGCGGCGGCGGTTCCTGCCCGCCCTCGTCGTCGGCGCCGGGCGCGTCGGCGCCGTTCATTTCCTCCTGCGCCAGCTGGTCCAGTACCACGTCGCCGATGTGGTCCAGCAGCGCCTGCAGCACGCGGCCCTGCTCGTCGGCGGTGCGCACGTCGAGGGCGTAGAGCACGGACATCAGCGCCTCCACGGCCACGGTCACGCTGGCGGCGCCGGGCGTCAGATCCGGCGAGGCGAACTGCTGTGCCTCGGCTTCGAGCTCGTCGACCAGTTGTGCCGCGAGGCGCTGCAGGCTGCAGGTGGGGCAGCCGCTCTCGTCGCCGCTGTGCGAGCGATCGAGCCGGCGCAGCATGCGCCGCAACTGGACAATGGACTGGCGCTTGCCGATCGCGCTCATGGGGCAATCTCCTGCTGGTCTGGTTCCGCCTGCTGGCGGGCCCGGCATTATACGTGCCGGCGGCGCAAGCGGTGGGCGCCATGTGGGTCGGCATTCCTGTGGGTCGCCATTCATGGCGACATGTGCCTTTCCGAAAGCAGTAGTCGCCATGAATGGCGACCCACAATGGCTCTCAGTCCGCTTCGTTCGCGAGATTCTGCGCCAGCGCCGCTTCCACCGTATCGCCGGGGCGCCAGGGGTGGCCGAGGCGGCTCTCGATGTAGTCGCGGATCAGGCGGCGCACGACCTGCGAGGGCGTCTGGTCCTCGCGCGCGCACAGGTGTTCGAAAACGGCCTTCTTGCCCGGGTCGATCAGGACGGTCAGCCTGGCGGTGCGCTGCTCCATGCTCATATTGTGTGTACCATATTTGCGTTGACGACACATACGACGCACATTAGATTAACACGCATCGAATCCAGCAAGAAGCTATGCTTCTTCCGGGGGTGGTGTGATGACGGGTGACTGCATGCACGCTTGTCGCGGCGCGGAGCTTGGCGGTGCCTGAGCCGCGGCTGGCGCTGATCGCCGCGCTGGCCGTTGTGCTCGGCTGGCTGGCCGTGGGGCTCGCCGGATTGCTGCGGCCGCAAAGCATTTTCGTCGTCAGCCGCCTGATGTTTCCGCTGGGCGCGCTGGGCAGCGTGGTGCTCGCCGCCGCCGGGCTGGCCGCACTCGCCGCGCCGCCGGCAGAGCTGGTGCTGCCGCTCGGTCTTCCCGAGCTGCCGGTGCACCTGCGTCTCGATTCCCTGTCCGCCTTCTTCCTGTTCCTGCTCGGCAGCGCCTCGGCCGGGATCAGCGTGTTCGCGGCCGGCTATTTCCGCGCCGGCGAGGGCACGTCGCCCGGGCTGCTGTGCCTGCAGTACCACGTCTTCCTCGCCAGCATGACGCTGGTGCTGATCGCCAACGACGCCTACGCGTTCATGGTGAGCTGGGAACTGATGGCGCTGGCCTCGTACTTCCTCGTCACCACCCAGCACCGCATCCCCGAGATCCGCCAGGCGGGGTTCCTCTACCTGCTGCTCGCGCACGTCGGCGCGATCGCGATCCTGCTCTGCTTCGGCGTGCTGCAGGGCGGGAGCTGGCAGTTCACCTTCGACGCGATGCGTGCGGCCGAGTTGCCCGCGGCCCGCGCGAGCCTGGCCTTCGGCCTGGCGGTGCTCGGCTTTGGCGCCAAGGCCGGGCTGGTGCCGCTGCACGTGTGGCTGCCCGAGGCGCATCCGGCCGCGCCGTCGCCGGTCTCGGCGCTGATGAGCGGCGTGATGCTGAAGACCGCGGTCTACGGCGTGCTGCGCGTGACGTTCGACCTGCTGCCCTCGCCGCTGTGGTGGTGGGGCGCGGCGCTGCTCGCACTCGGGTCTGTTCAGCGCGCTGTTCGGCGTGGTGTTCGCGGCGGTGCAGACCGACATGAAGCGCCTGCTCGCGTACTCGTCCATCGAGAATCTCGGCATCGTGTTCGCGGGCATCGGCCTGACGCTGCTGTTCCACGCCGAGGGCATGGGCGCGCCCGCGGCGCTGGCGCTGGCCGCCACGCTGTACCACTGCCTGAATCACGCGATGTTCAAGAGCCTGCTGTTCCTCGCCACCGGCTCGGTGCTGCACGCCACCGGCGAGCGCAACCTCGGCAAGCTCGGCGGCCTGATCCGGCGCATGCCGTGGGTGGCGTGGCTGGCGCTGATCGGCACGCTGGCGATCGCGGGGCTGCCGCCGCTGAACGGCTTCGTCTCCGAGTGGCTGCTGCTGCAGGCCTTCCTGCTCACGCCCGACGTGCCGCAGCCGTTCATGAACATGCTGGTGCCGCTCGGCGCCTCGCTGCTGGCGCTGACTGCGGCGCTGGCAGCCTACGTGATGGTCAAGTTCTACGGCGTGATATTCCTCGGCCAGATGCGCGAACGCGCGCTCGCCGACGCGCACGACTGCGGTCGGCTGGAGCGCCTGGGCCTGCTGTGGCTGGCGGCCTGCTGCGTGCTGCTCGGGCTGCTGCCGGTGGTCGTGGTCGGCCTGCTCGACGAGGTGGGCATGCAGCTGCTCGGCGCCTCGCTCGCGCACGCGCAGCTCCAGGTCCTGCGGCCCTGGTGCCGGTGTCGCCGGAGCGCGCGTCCTACCGGCCGGTCGTGTTCCTGGTCGGCATCGCGCTGGTGCTGGTCGTGACCGTGCTGGTCGCCAAGCGCCTGTACCATGGCCGCACGCGGCGCGCGCCGCCGTGGGATTGCGGCTTCGCGGCGCAGGATGCGCGCATGCAGGACACCGCCGAAGGATTCGGCCAGCCGATCCGCCACATCTTCGATGCCTTCTTCAGGATGCACCGCGAGCTGCCGTCGCCCTTCGACGAGCGCCCCGCGTACCGCGTCACGGTCGAGGACCGCTTCTGGGGCCTGCTGTACCTGCCGCTGGCGCGCGCGGTGCAGCGCGCCGCGGCGCAGGTCGGCCGACTGCAGCAGGGCCGCATCTCGGTGTACCTGGCATACAGCTTCGTCACGCTGATCGTGCTGCTGGTGATCGTGCTGTGAACGCTGCCGCGCTCGTCACCCAGTTGTTCGCCGTGGCCGTGGCCGTGGTGCTCGCGCCGCTGTTCCTCGGCTGGGTCAACATGTGCCGCGCCTGGCTGCAGAACCGTTCGGCGCCGCCGCTCACGCAGCCCTACCGCATGATCCGCAAGCTGTTGCGCAAGGACGCGGTGATCGCGACGGACGCCTCGCAGCTGTTCGTGTTCGCGCCCTACGTGATCTTCGGCTCGATGGTGACGGCCGCGGCGATCATCCCGGCGCTGGCGCTCGACCTGCCGTTCGCGCGCGCCGCGGACGCGATCGCGCTGGTCGGGCTGTTCGCCACCGCGCGCGTCTTCGTCGCGCTGGCCGCGATCGACACCGGCACGGCCTTCGGCACGCTGGGCGCGCGGCGCGAGATGATGCTCGGCTTCCTCGCCGAGCCGGCGCTGCTGATGGTGTTCTTCACCGCCTCGCTGATCGCGGGCTCGACCGAGCTGCCGGTGATCGCCGACATGCACCAGTACCACGCGCTCGCCATCCACCCGGGGCTCGCCTTCGCCGCGATCGCCTTCCTGATGCTGCTGCTCGCCGAGAACGCGCGCATCCCGGTCGACAATCCGGCCACGCACCTCGAGCTCACGATGATCCACGAGGCCATGGTGCTCGAGTACTCCGCGCGCCACCTGGCGCTGATCGAGTGGGCCTCGGCGCTGAAGCTGTTCAACTACGCCTGCATCGGCTTCGCGCTGTTCGTGCCGTGGGGCGTGGCGCGCGATCTCGATTCGCCGCCGGTGCTGGCGCTCGCGCTGGTGGTGCTGTGCGCGAAGCTCCTCGTCGCCGGCGCGGTGCTGGCGCTGATCGAGACGCTGAACGCGAAGATCCGCATCTTCCGCGCGCCGGAATTCCTCGCGCTCGCCTTCATGCTGGCCGTGCTCGGCCTGCTCGTGCGCCTGCTGCTGCAGAGTTGATGCCCATGCAAGCCATTCCGTTGCCGGAACAGTTCATTCACCTGCTCGCCTCGGTGGTGCTGCTGCTCTCCTTCGCGATGCTCGCGCAGCGGCGCATCCGCACGCTGATCCACCTGTTCGCGCTGCAGGGCGCCGCACTGGTGTGCTCGACCCTGATCGTGGCGTGGTCCAGCGGCCAGCACCACCTGTACTACTCCGCGGCGCTGACGCTGGTGCTCAAGGTGATCGTGCTGCCGCTGATCCTGTACCGGCTGATCGACCGGCTGGAGCTGCGCTGGGACACCGAGACGGGCCTGCGCATCCCCACGACCATGCTGGTCGGCGTGGTGCTGGTGGTGTTCGCCTTCGGTCTCGCGCAGCCCATCTCCAGCCTCGCGGGCAGCGTGACGCAGAGCACGCTCGGCATCGCGATCGCGGTGGTGATGCTCGCCTTCCTGATGATGATCACGCGGCGCAAGGCGGTCACCCAGGTGATCGGTTTCCTCGCGATGGAAAACGGCCTGTTCTTCGCCGCCACCAGCGCGACCAACGGCATGCCGATGGTCGTGGAGTTCGGCATCGCGCTCGACGTGCTGGTCGGCGCGCTCATCCTCGGCATCTTCTTCTTCCAGATCCGCGAGCAGTTCGACAGCCTCGACCTGCACCACCTGGAACGGCTGAAGGAGGACTGAGCCGCCCATGGAAATGCTGATACTCCTCGCGCTGCCGCTCTGCGGTGCCCTGCTGCTCGCGCTGTTCGGCGCGCGCCGGCTGGCCGCCGAGATGAACGTCGCGTTCAGCCTCGCGACGCTGGTCGCCGGCGGCTTCCTCACCGCGCGCGTGATCGAGCAGGGGCCGCAGCTGTACTGGAACGAGGCCTTCTTCGTCGATCCCTTCAACGTGTTCCTGGTCGCGCTGACGGCCTTCGTGAACTTCACGACCGCGCTGTTCTCGCGCCGCTACATGCGCATCGAGGAGCGCCACGGCCGGCTGTCGGCGTCGCGCCTGCGCCTGTACCACAGCATGTACCAGCTGTTCATGTTCACGATGCTGCTGGCGCTGCTCACCAACAACATGGGCATCCTGTGGGTCGCGATGGAAGCCGCGACGCTGTCCACGGTGCTGCTGGTCTCGCTGTACCGCACCTCGGCCAGCCTGGAAGCGGCGTGGAAGTACTTCATCCTGTGCGGGGTCGGCATCGCGCAGGCGCTGTTCGGCACCATATTGCTGTACTTCGCGGCCGAGCGCGTGCTCGGGCACGCCGGCATGAGCGCGCTGCTGTGGACCCATCTCGACGCGGTGAAGGGCGAGCTCGAGCCCACGGTGCTCGCGATCGCCTTCGCGTTCCTGCTGGTCGGCTACGGCACCAAGGTCGGGCTCGCGCCGCTGCACAACTGGCTGCCCGACGCGCACGCCGAGGGTCCCACGCCGGTCTCGGCGGTGCTCTCGGGCCTGCTGCTGAACGTGGCGCTGTACGCGGTGATCCGCTGCAAGGTGCTGGTCGAGGGCTCGATACGCTCGGAGCTGCCCGGGCAGATGCTGATGTTCTTCGGCCTGGTCTCGGTGCTGGTCGCGGCCTTCATGCTGTGGCGGCAGAAGGACATCAAGCGGCTGTTCGGCTACTCCTCGATCGAGCACATGGGCATCATCACCTTCGCCTTCGGCATGGGCGGCCCGGTGGCGAACTTCGCCGCGCTGCTGCACATGACGGTGCATTCGCTGACCAAGAGCGCGATCTTCTTCACCGTGGGGCACGCGGTGCAGAAGGCCGGCACGCAGCAGATGGACGACATCCGCGGCCTGCTGACGCTCTCGCCCGCGCTCGGCTGGGGCCTGATGCTGGGATCGCTCGCGATTCTCGGCATGCCGCCGTTCGGCGTGTTCGCCAGCGAGTTCCTGATCCTCACCACCGCGATGCGCGAACAGCCGTGGGCGACACCGCTGCTGCTGCTCGCGCTCGGCGTGGCCTTCGCCGCGGTGTTCGGCCGCGCGCAGTCGATGGTGTTCGGCCCGCCCAGCGTCGCGACGCTGCCCGAGCCGCCCTCGCTGCTGCCGGTGTTCGTGCACCTCGCGCTGGTGCTGATGCTCGGCCTGTGGATACCGCCGTTCCTCGCCGGCTGGTACCGCCTGGCCGCCGAGATGATCGGGTGAACGCGATGAACGACCACGTGCCGCTGCATTGCCAGCGCGTGTCATCCGCAGAATGGTCCGCGCGCGTCGCCGTCGCTCGCCGCGGCGGATGCGCGCCTGCTCACGCTGTGGAGCAGCGACGAGCGCGACCGCGGCGCGGGCGAGCTGCTGCGCGCCGCCTTCCTGGAGCGCGGCGGCGTCGTGGTGCTCGAGCTCGCGCTGCCGGCCGAGGAGCCGCGCTATCCGCGCATCGATACGTGGTTTCCCTCGGCCGCGCGGATGCAGCGCGCGGTCCGCGACCTCTCGGGCGCGGTCGCGGACGGCGCCGACGCGCGGCCCTGGTTGCGCCACGGGTGCGTGGTCGCCGGACGAGCATCCGTTGCGGCGGGACTTCGTCAGTGGCACGCCCGATCCCGCGCCGTACCGTTTCGTGCGCGTGCACGGCGACGGCGTGCACGAGATCGCGGTCGGGCCGGTGCATGCCGGCATCATCGAGCCCGGGACATTTCCGCTTCTCGGTCGTCGGCGAGAAGGTGCTGCGGCTGGAGGAGCGCCTGGGCTACCTGCACAAGGGCATCGAGCGGCGCTTCACGCGAACTGTCGCTCGCCGAGGCGCGCCGGCTCGCCGCGCGCGTCTCCGGCGATTCGCGCGGTGGCTTACTCCTGGGCGTTCAGCATGGCCGAGGAGTGCATCCGCGGCGTCACGGTGCCGCCGCGCGCGGCCTGGCTGCGCGCGCTGCTGCTGGAGCGCGAGCGCATCGCCAACCACCTCGGCGACCTCGGCGCGCTGGGCAACGACGCCGGCTTCGGCGTGGGGCTCGCGCAGTTCATGCGGCTGAAGGAAGACCTGCTGCGCGTGAACGCCTGCGTCTTCGGCGCACGCTACCCGATGGACGCGGTGGTGGCCGGCGGCGTGGCGCGCGACATCGACGCCGCGGGCTGCGAGCTGCTGCTGGCGCACGGCGCGACGCTGGCGCGCGAGCTGGACGCGCTGCGTGCGATCTACGACGAGCATGCCGGCATGCAGGACCGCTTCATCGGCTGCGGGTGCGTGAGCACGGCGCTCGCGCAGCAGCTGGGGCTGACCGGCCTGGCCGCGCGCGCGAGCGGGCTGCCGCACGACCTGCGCTGCGACCTGCCGGTGCATCCCTACGACGCGGTGGCGGTGACGCGCGCCGTGGACATCGACGGCGACGTGGCGGCGCGCGTCGCGGTGCGCTTCGACGAAGCCGCGGAATCGCTGCGGATCTGCCGCGAACTGCTGGACGCGCTGCCCGACGGCGCGATCCGCGTGCCGTTGACCGATGCGGCGCCGCACGGCTTCGGCATCGGGCTGGTGGAAGGCTGGCGCGGCCCGGTGTTGGTCGCGCTGGAGACCGGCGCGGACGGCGCGATCCGCCGCTGCCACCCGCACGATCCCTCGTGGCACAACTGGCCGGTGCTGGAGCACGCGGTGATCGGCAACATCGTTCCCGATTTCCCGCTGATCAACAAATCCTTCAACCTGTCCTACAGCGGCGTGGACCTGTGAGGCGCAGATGCTGGACATCCTGAAGCAGATACTCGCGGTCGGCATCGTCAGCGAGCAGCCGCCGGCGGCCGAGGGCGAGGCGCGCGTGCGCGAGGAGCTGCACGCGGAGCTGCGGCGCATCCTCGGGCGCGCGCTGTGCATCCGCCAGGTCGACGCGGGCTCCTGCAACGGCTGCGAGCTGGAGATCCACGCGCTCAACAATCCCTACTACAACATCGAGGGCGATCGGGCTGAAGTTCGTCGCGAGCCCGCGCCACGCCGACATGCTGCTGGTCACCGGACCGGTGTCGCGGCACATGGAGGAGGCGCTGCGCCGCACCTACGACGCGACGCCGGACCCGAAGCTGGTGGTCGCGGTCGGGGATTGCGGCGCCTGCGGCGGCATCTTCGGCGAGAGCTACGCCAGCTGCGGGCGCGTGGCGAACGTGATTCCCGGTCGACGTCGAAGTGCGCGGCTGCCCGCCGACGCCCACCGCGATCCTTGCCGGCATCCTCGGCGCGGTACGCTAGCCGTGGGTCGGCATTCATGCCGACATGTGCGTTGGGCACGGCACAATGTGGGTCGGCATTCATGCCGACGAGGGCATGGCGGGTCCGGCATTGCCGAACCCTTGTCGGGCTGAAGCCCGACCTACAAGCCGAACCTACAGGCGGTCCGCCAGCCCCGAACGGTACTCGCTGGCGCGCAGCCAGCGCGCGTCGAGCGTGCCGCCGGGCAGCACGAGCTCGAGACGCCGGCGCGCGCGCGTGATCGCGGTGTAGAGCAGTTCGCGTCCCGCGATGCCGGCGCCCGCCGCCGGTGCGGGCGGCAGCACCAGCACGACCTCGTCGAATTCCGAGCCCTGGCTCTTGTGCACCGTGAGCGCGTAGGCGGTCTCGTGCTCGGGCAGCCGTGCGGCCGGAAGCCGCTTCACGCCGCCGCCGGCCTGCGCGAACAGCGCCTGCGGATGGCCGTCCTCGTCCTCGATCACGATGCCCATGTCGCCATTGTAGAGCCCGAGGCCGTAGTCGTTGCGCGTCACGATCAGCGGACGGCCCGCGTAGTGCGTGCGCCCGCGCTGCGCGAGGCCCGCTTCCGCCAGCGATTGTGTGAGCGCCCGGTTCACGCCGGCCACGCCCCAGTCGCCCTCGCGCAGCGCGCACAGCACGCGGAAGGATTCCTGCAGGCGCACCAGCGCGGCGGGGTCGGCGTTGTCGCGCGCCGCGCTTGCGATGCCGCGATAGCCCTCGCGCATGCGCGCGAGCGCCGCGCCGTCGAGTCGGTCGGTGCAGTGCAGGTTGCCGAGATCCGCGGGGCGCTCCGCGATCACGGCCGCCGCGCGCGTCGCGTCGCCGGCGTTGACGGCCTCGGCGAAGCGGCCGATGCCGCTCGCGGCGTCGAAGCGGTAACTGTGGCTGAGCACCGCGATAGTGTCACGATCGGGTCGGCATGGTCGTTGCCCGCTATCGCGAGGCCGGTGAGCGCGGCGAGCTCGGCCGCTCGCGCGATGCCGGGTCCGCGCGCGCGGCTCGCACAGCGCGCCGAACACGTTGCCGGCTTCCACGGCCGCGAGCTGGTCGCGATCGCCGAGCAGCAGCAGGCGTGCGTCGCGCGGCAGCGCGGCGAGCAGCGCATCGAGCAGGCGCAGATCCACCATCGAGGATTCGTCGAGCACCACCACGTCGGCGGCGAGCGGGTTCGCCGCGTCGTGCCGGAAGCCGCGCGCACCGGCGCCGAGCAGGCGGTGCAGGGTCTGCGCCGTCGTGGGCAGCTGCGCCAGCAGTTCCGGCGCCACCTGCCCGCCGTGCGCGAGCGCGGCGACTTCGCGCGCCAGCGCCTCGCCGACGCGCGCCGCCGCCTTGCCGGTGGGCGCGGCGAGGCGGATCGCGAGGCGACGTCCCTCGGCCGCGGCCGCGGCGGCGAGCATCACCAGCAGCTTCGCGACGGTGGTGGTCTTGCCGGTGCCGGGGCCGCCGGTGATCACCCCCAGCGCGCGCGTCAGTGCCATCGCGCAGGCGAGCTTCTGGCCCGGCGGTGCCGGCGGAATCGTCCGCGTACAGGCGATCCAGCATGGCTCTCGCGTCGGCCGCCGCGGCGACGGGCCGGGCCGCGAGCGTGCGCAGCCGCGCCGCCACGCGGCCTTCGCCGGCCCAGTAGCGGTGCAGGTAGACGCGATCGCCGTCGAGCACCAGCGGCCGTCGGTCGCTGCACGCGGGCCCCGCGCACAGCCGCGGTTCGCCTTGCCAGTGCCGCGCGCAGCTGCGGCCGCATCGAGCCGCGGTGCCAGCTCCGACTCGAGCCCCGCGAAGGGCTTGCCGTCGACGGCGGCGAGCTCGACGCAGACGTGGCCGCGCCCGAGTTCCACGCTGAGCAGTGCGGCGAGCAGTGCGATCGCGTCATGCGCGGTGTCGGCATAGCCGGCCATCAGGCGCGCGAAATGCAGGTCCACCGGGCGCAGCAGCCCGGCTCCGTGCAGCGCGGCGAGCGCCTCAAGCGACATCGCGGGTCTCTCCGGCAAACAGCGCGTCGAGCGCCTCGACCAGCGCGCGCGGCGGGCGCGCGTGGAACACGCCGTGCGCGGGGCCGGCGGCGGCGCGCATGCCGCGCAGGTACAGGTAGTACACGCCGCCCACGTGCGTGTCGTAGTCGTAGGTGTCGCCGAGCCGCGCGCGCAGCAGCCGCGCCAGCGCCACGGTGTAGAGCGCGTACTGCAGGTCGTAGCGATGCTCCGCTATCGAGGCGCCGAGGCGCGCCGGCGCGTAGTGCGCGAGCTCGTTGCCGAGATGGTTCGACTTGTAGTCGGCCACGTAGAAGCGGCCCTCGTGCTCGAACACCAGGTCGATGAATCCCGTGAGCATGCCGCGGGTGGTCGCGAAGGCGAGCGGCGGCGCCGCGCGCGCCAGCGGGTCGTGCGCCGCGAGCAGCGCGTTCAGGCGCGCGCAATCGAGCTGCGCCAGCGGGAACTCGAAACCCATTTCAACCACGCGTTGCGCGGGCGCGAGATCGCGCAGGCGCAGCCGCGCGCCGTCCAGCGCGCAGCCGAGCACGTCGTCGATCATCAGTGTGAGCGCGGGCAGCCACTCGGCCTCGTAGCCCTCGCGTGCGAGGGAGCGCGCGAGCAGCTCGCTGCGTCGCCGGGGCATCCGCGCCCTGGCCGAATTCGATGCGCTCCAGCAGTCCGTGCAGGAAGCTGCCATGACGCGCGCCGCGCCGGAACGCGAACAGGCTGTAATCGCGCGGTCGTGCCGCGGACTCGTCGGCGGCCAGTTCCGGCTGGCGGAACAGCTGCGCGGCGCGCGCGTCGGCGTGGCGTGTCAGCGCGGAGTAGCTGCTCGACTGCCAGTCGCGCTCGACCGGCGTGTCGAAGCGGCGCGCCGCCAGCGTGGCCGCGGGCGCGGCGCTGCGGGCGAGCGTGGCAAACGGCAGCGATTCGGCGTCGACCAGCGTGGCGCCCGGCAATTGCTCGAGGCGCGCGATCGCGGCGGCGGCTTCGCCCTCGTCCGGGCCCGCCCCGATCAGGTGTCCCAGCGCGCTGCGCCACAGTTCGCTGCTCTTGTTGTTCCCGCGCTTCGTGTCCCCGACGCCGAGCACGCACAGATGTGCTGCGCGCGTGAGCCCGACGTAGAGCAGGCGCATGTCCTCCGCGAGGCGTTCCCTTTCGGCGAGCGCCACGGTTTCGTCGGTCCTGCAGCAGGTCGTAGCAGGCGGCCAGCGTCGCGGGATCGTGGAAGAAGGCGTCCTGTGCCGGCTTGAAGATCGGCATGAACGGCAGGTAAACCACCGGGTATTCCAGTCCCTTCGATGCGTGCAGGGTCACGATCTGCACGCGCTTTGCGTCACTCTCGAGGCGCAGCCGCTGGGCCTCCTGCTCGCCGTCGCCGCCGGCGATGCGCTCCGCGAGGCGCGCCAGCAGCGCCTCGTCGCAGTCGAGGCTCTCGCGCTCGGCCTGCAGCAGCTCGACCAGGTGCAGGCAATCGGTCAGCGCGCGCTCGCCGCCGGGCATCGCGAGCAGCCGTGCCGGTACCTCGTAGGCGAACAGCAGGCGGCGCAGCATGGTCTGCACTCCGAACAGCCGCAGCTCTTCGGCGAAACCGATGAAGCGCACCTGCTCGCGTGCGAAGGCCGCCTCGTCGCCGCGCAGCGCATCGAGCTCCGCGGCCGTGCGCCCGAGCAGCGCGCGGCCCAGCGCGGCGCGCAGCAGCTGTTCCGAGCCGGGCTCCAGCACCGCGGCCAGCAGCTGGTAAAGGTCCGCCGCCTGGGGGCTGGCATACACGCTGTCGCGGCTGCGGTACACGTGCGGGATGCCGCGCCGGTCGAGCTCGGTCGCGATCCTCTTCGCGTCCTGCCAGTCGCGCACCAGGCAGGCGACGTCGCCGGGCTCGAGCTTCTTCTCGCCCAGCTGTACGCCGGCCGGCGTCCGCGGCCGTCAGCAGTTCGGCCAGGTGGTTCGCGGCCGCGGCGGCGATACGCGCGCGGTACGCGCCGCCGGATATCGGTGCCGCGCTCGCCAGGTGCAGCACCGCGAGCGGCGTGACGGTTTCGCCATCGCGCCTGAGCGGCGCCTGGTCGGGAGCGCCCGAGGGCAGCACCGCGTGGAAGGGCATGTCGCTGCCGGCGAGGAAGGGATCGCCGTCCCCGCGCAGCGTGAACAGCGCGTTCAGCGCCGCGACCAGCGGTTCCACCGAGCGGTAGTTGGTGTCCAGCGACCAGATCCCGGCGGCTTCGCGCCGCACCTGCAGGTAGGCCTGCACGTCGGCGCCGCGGAAGGCGTAGATCGCCTGCTTGGGGTCGCCGACCAGGAACAGCGCGGTGTCCTCGCCGGCGTAGATCGTGGAGAACACCGCCCACTGCAGCGGATCGGTGTCCTGGAATTCGTCGATCAGCGCGACCGGGTATTGCGTGCGGATCGCGGCTGCGAGCCGCTCACCGCCCGGCGCGCGCAGCCCTTCGTCCAGCAGCCGCAGCAGGTCCTCGTAGCCGAGCAGGCCGGTCCGCTCCTTGATCGCGGCGAGTCGCGAGCGCGCCGCCTCGAGCGCGTCGGCCAGCAGGCGCGGCCACAGCGCGTCGCCGGCGGCCAGCAGCGCGTCGGCCAGATCGAGCAGTTCGAGCTCCGGCAGCGCGTTGCCCTTCTTTTTCGTCAGCTCCCTCGCGAGGCTGGTGCGCGCGACGCCGTCGAGTGTCGCCCGGTCCAGCAGGGCATCGCCCGCCGCCGCGGCATCGAGTCGCGGCAGCGCCCGGGCAAGCGCGCTGCGCCCGCCCTTGTTCAGCGCCGTGCCGGCGAGCGCCTCGCGCGCCATGGCGGCGTTGGCGCGCCACCAGGCCAGCAGCCCCGACTCGGCCGCAGCGATATCCGCCAGCATCGCGTCCCAGTCCTGCGCCGGCACGTTGCGCAGCTCCAGTCCCTGCTTGCCGAGCAGGCGACGCACGGTCGCGACGAATATCTCGCTGTCCCCTGCCGCCAGCAGCAGCGCCGCCGGCAGCGGCGGCAGCGGATAGACGCGCTCGCGCCAGATGTCGCGGATCGCCTCGGTGACCACGGCCGCGTCGTTCTCCGAGAGCTGCGCGGCGAAGGAAATCCGGCTCTCGAAGGCATTGCGGTTCAGCATGCGGCTGGCGAAGCCGTGGATCGTGAAGATGCTCGCGAGGTCGAGCTCCATCTCCGCGAGCCGCAGCCGCCGCGTGTCTTCCGCCCGGTCGTTGCTCGCGGCGAGCAGCGTCGCGATCACGGCGTCGTTGTCGGGCGCCACGCCCGTCTCGAAAGCCTCGCGCGCCGCGCGCAGCCGTTTGCGGATGCGCCCGCGCAGCTCCTCGGTCGCGGCTTTGGTGAAGGTCACGATCAGGATGTCCTGCACGCGGCGCGGCGGCACCGGGCTTGCGTCGGAGCCGGCGTGGCCGAGCAGCAGGCGCAGCACGATGCTGGTGATGGTCCAGGTCTTGCCGGTGCCGGCGCTGGCCTCGATCAGGCAGCGGCCCGCGAGCGGCAGGGTGCAGGCGTCGAGGCGGATCATGAGGCTGGCTCCCCGGCCTCGGCCGCGAGCAGCGGCGCGAAGACGCGCCCGGCGAGCGCGGCGAATTCCTCGCCGAGCGCAGCCTCGACGTCGGTGAAGGCGCGGGCGATATAGACGTTGCTGCCCTCGCCGCTGTGGCCGAATCCGTCCTCGAAGGCCGCGCGCGCCTTTGCCATCGCCCCTTCGGCATCGTGCTTCTGCCGCAATTGCCTTGCGAAGGCCCAGGCGCTCTTCGGAAACAGCGGCAGCGGGCGGCACAGCCCCTCGCCGTACAGCGCGAGCAGATCGGCGAGACATTCGGTCGCCGCGGCCGGTGCCACCAGCGGCAGCTCGACGCGCTCGTCCTCGTGGTGCAGCTCGCTGGGCGCGGCGACCAGCCCGGCGGCGCAGCAGCACAGGTGAGTGATCCAGAATTGCAGCCGCGTCGCGCCGTTGGCCTTCGACGCGCTCAGCTGGCGCAGCGCGCCGCCGCGCAGGTTCGCCACGGTGCCGTGCAGCCGTGTGCCGGCGACGTCCAGCGTGAATTCCGCACTCACGGGCTCCAGCGCCGCCCAGGCTTCGGCCGTCGCCACCAGCGCGACGCTCTTCGCGAGTTGCGTGTCCAGGGCGAGCTGCCCGGCCTGGCCGTGCGGCAGCGTACCGGCGGCAGCGAAGCGCAGGGCGCAGGCCCCGGTGTCGCCGCCCGCGAGCGCGGTGGCGAGCAGTTCGTCGCGCAGCGCCCAGGCCGCCAGCCCGTCGAGCGCGAAGGGCTCGCTGTCCGCGGCCATCTCTTCGGCTTCCTCGAAGCGCACGCCGAGGCGGGCGTTGAAAAACCCCTGGCAGGGATTGCGGAAGAAGCGCAGCAGCTCGGCCAGCGTGAGCGCGGCGATCGCACGCGCCGGCAGCGGCGCAGGGCAGAACGGCGCCGGCGCGGCCTCGCCGCGTGCGGCCGGCAGCCATTCGTGGCGATAGCTGAACAGCGCGCCGCCGGGCTCGAAATACCCGGCGTGAAACGGTTTCAGGCGGTGGCGGCGGGTGAGGACGGCTGCAGCCGGGCTGGCGGTATCGGCCGCGGCCCAGTGCCGGTCGATGTAGTCGCGCAGCTCGCACACGGGTATGGCGGGCTCGCGTTCCTCATTGCTGCGCTCGTCGCGTGCCACATGGCTGATGTAGAGGCAGTCGCGTGCCGAGAGCAGCGCTTCGAGGAACAGGTAGCGGTCGTCGTCGCGGCGCGAGGGGTCGCCGGGCCGCGCCGCCGTGGCCATCAGGTCGAAGGCGGGCGCCAGGGTGTTGCGCGGGAAGGCCTCGGCGTTCATGCCGAGCAGGCACACGACGCGGAACGGAATGCTGCGCAGCGGCGTGAGCTGGCAGAAATTGATGCCGCCGCGCAGGAACTGGTGCGAGGCCTCGGCGGCGGCCAGCTGCTCCTGGAGCATGTCTGTCAGCACCTCGCGTGTGAGCGTGCCCTGGTAGCCGGCCTCGCCCAGCAGCCCGGCCAGCGTGGCGATCGCTGCGTGCAGTTCCGCGAGGTCGGCGGCGCTCTCGGGCGTGTCGGCGTAGAAATCCGCGATCAGCTGGCGCAGCAGCGCCATCCACTCGTCCATCGCGCGCGGCGCGGCGAGCGCGCCGGCGTAGTGCGCGAGCCGGTCGATGAACTCCGCGAGCCTGCCGATCTTCGTCGATGGCGTCCTGCCCGCCGGCCTCGAACGGGGTCGCGCCCTCGAAGACCACGCCCTCGTCGAGCGCGATACCGAGGAGCATGCGCTCGAGCCCGAAGCGCCAGCTGTTGCGCGCCGGCCCCGGTGCGCCGTGCGCGCCGGGGCGCTCGTCGAGCCCCCAGCGGATGCCGCTGTCGCGCACGCGGGCACGGATCGCTTCGAGTGCCTCGGCGTCGATACCGAAACGGGCGCCGAGCGCCGGCACGCCGAGCAGCGCGAGGACGGCGGAGGCGGCGAAGCGGCTTTCGGGCAGCGCGAGCAGGTGCAGGAAGCTCTGCACCACCGGGTTCCCGGCGCTGGCGTCGCGGTCGGCGATGCTGAACGGGATGTGGCGCGGGTCGTGCCGCGATTGCGTGAACACGGCGTTGATCAGCCCGGCGTAGGTGCCGATGTCGGGCGCCATCACCGTGATGTCGCGCGGCTGCAGCCCGGGCAGCGAGGCAAGCAGCGCGAGCAGCTGGTCCTGCAGCGCTTCGACCTCGCGCAGCGGGCTGTGCGCCTCGGCGAACACCAGGCTCGGATCGGCCGCGGCCAGCGGGCGCGGCGACTCCGGTGCCTGCAGCAGCAGGATGTCGCGCTGCAGCTCGCCCAGCACGCCGCGCGCAACGGGTTCGCGGAAGCACTCGCGAAGCTCGCCGCCGTCGCGGTCGAGCAGCAGCAGGAGGCCGTTGCGCCCCAGCGTGCCCCACGAGGCCAGCAACGGGTTGCCGGTCTCGGCGTGCGCGGCACGTTCGGGCGCCAGCAGCTGCCAGCGCGCACGGGTACGCTCGCTGACGATGTCGTACCAGTACTCGCAGCAGGGATTGAACTGGAACAGGTGCACGTCGGTGCGCGTTGCCAGCGCCGCGAGCGCCTCGACGAACACGGGCGGCAGCGCCCCCAGCCCGAAGCCGATCACCCGCTCGGGCAGCGCGACCGGCAGCGGCGCGCCGCCGCCGAGGCGCGCGATCAGGCGGTCGAGGCGCGCGGCGCCGTGCGTGCTGGCGGGATGCGCCGTCCCGATCTGCCGCACCAGCGCGCGCCACAGCGCGGCCTGCCATTCGTTGCCCGCGAGCGGGCAGTCGCGGGCGGGCGTGCCGGTCTCCCACGCCAGCAGCCAGCGCGGGCGGTACAGCAGGTACTGGTCGAACAGCGTGGCGAGGCGTCGGCACAGCGCGTACAGGCGCCGTTGCGGCGCGACGGCGTCGAGGTAGCGGCGCACCGGGTCGAAGGCGGGCTCGTCGAGCAGCCCGGGCAGCACGCGCATCAGCCGTATCGCGAGTTGCTCCTTGCCCCAGGCGGCTGCGCCCGCCGTGTCCGCATCGCCCAGTACTGTTGCGGCCAGCGCATTCAGGAACACCGCGGGCGAGTCGTTGCGCAGGTTCGCCGCCACGCCCAGCCGTGCCGCGATGCCCTGCCTCAGCCACTTGGCCATGCCGACGTTCGGCACGATCAGCCGCTCCGGCACCAGCGGCGGCGGAGGCGCGGCTCCGAGCAGCGTGCAGGCCGCATCGCGCAGCGCCTCCATGTCGTTGCCGTGGTACTGATAGAGCAAGCGCCGTCGTCCTGGGCTGGCGGGAGCCCGTGATTGTGACCGAGTGGGGCAGCAACAGGAAGGCGAACGCGCACCCCGGCTGCGCTGCCGTGCGCGCCCCTCCCGGGCGCATTATCCTGTGGCGGATGCCATCGGCCGGAAGCCTCCCACCCATGTCCCCGCACCTCACCACCATCGTGCTGCTGCTGTGCAGCAACGTCTTCATGACCTTCGCCTGGTATGCGCACCTGAAGAACCTCGCCGACAGGCCGTGGATCGTCGCGGCGCTGCTCAGCTGGGGGGTGGCGCTGTTCGAGTACCTGTTCCAGGTGCCGGCGAACCGGATCGGGCACCAGGTGATGAGCGTGGGGCAGCTGAAGATCCTGCAGGAGGTGATCACGCTGCTGGTGTTCGTGCCGTTCTCGCTGTTCTACCTGCGCGAGCGCCTCACGCTCGACTACCTGTGGGCGGGCCTGTGCATCCTGGGCGCGGTGTTCTTCATGTTCCGCGCCAGGCTCGGACTGTAGGGGAGCGCAGGGCATGGACACGGCAACGCGGGCATCCTTCGGCGCGGGCCTGTGGCGTCTCGCCGACCCGAAGGTGTCGCTGGCCTCATTCGCCTCGCTCTTCCTCGGCGCCAGCGCCGCCACCATGGCCGGCCCGCTGGCCTGGGACTGGCTGGCGCTGACGGTGGCCGCGATCTTCGCGGTGGAAGTGGCGAAGAATGCCTCGGGCGAGGTGTTCGATTTCGACAGCGGGGTGGACCAGGCCGTCGCTGCGCAGGACCGCAGCCCCTTCTCGGGCGGCAAGCGCGTGCTGGTCGACGGCCTGCTGACGCGCGCCCAGACCTGGGGCATCGCGCTGGCCGGTTACGCGCTGGCGATCGCCGCCGGGCTGTGGCTGGTGTTCGTGTGCGGGCGCGACGTGCTGGCGCCGGGCGTGATCGGCCTGGCGCTGGCGTACTTCTATCACGCGCCGCCGTTGCGCCTGAGCTATCGCGGCTTCGGCGAGCTCGCGGTGGCCTTCGCCTACGGGCCACTGATCGCCAACGGCACCTTCGTGGTGCTCACCGGCGGGCGCAACCCGCTGTTGCTGCTGCTGTCGCTGGCCCTGGGCCTGCTGATCGCGGCGTTCCTGGTCGCCAACGAGTTCCCGGATTACCGCGCCGATGCCACCGGCGGCAAGCGCAACCTCGTGGTGCGGCTGGGACGGCCGCGCGCGGCCTGGCTGTTCGCGGCAGTGGTGCTGGCGGCGCTGTTGATCCACCTGGCCGCGGCATGGCCGAGTGGCCGGCACTGGCTGCTGCTCGCGCTGGTAGCGTGGATTCCGGCGGCGCGTGCGGCGCGCCGCCTGATCCGTGAACCGGAGCACGTGCCGGACATCGTGCCCGCACAGGGCGCCGCGCTGCTCGCCTTCGTGCTCTACGCTCTGATCTGCGGTGGCGTGCTCGTCGTGGGGCAGTAGGACACGGCCGGGTTGCCGTGCCGCGACGCGCTTCGCAGGCGGCGCCGGATCCCCGCGGTGCGCGACACCCGCGGGAAATGTTCGCTACATATAGCGCTAGCAATGAACTTTTGCCACAAGATCTAGTGGAGTCAGCAGGGAGCATGCAGTACTATCGAGCGCGCTTGCACGTTTGCATAGCCTGTCTATACTGTATGCAAGCACAGTATGTATGGAAGCACAGCCATGAAATCGCAAAGCAGTTTCTTTGTACGTGTCGACTACAGTGAATTCAAGCGACGCCTGAATCGCAGTCCGGGTTGCGATATCCGTCGCAAGGCCTACGAGACCGTGATCTGCGACGGCGAGGGTGACGTCCTCGGCATCGTGCACGCCGCCTCCATCGACGACAAGGGCCGCGTGCATCCGACCGAGTATTACCTGCGCCGCGTCGACCCGCCGTTGCGCAAGCCGCGCCTCGTCGCCTGAGGCGCGGGCCCGCGGCGGGCGCCGCGTAACTTTTGCCGCTTTGGCGTCGCCGCCGCGGCGGGCTTCTACGCTTGAGCCACCAGCGTGAATCCCGAGGGCGCCACCCATGACCCTGACAGCCCGGCCTGACAGTTATTTCAGTGAGCGCGGCAGGTGGTTCTTCCGCACCCACGATGGCGTGATGGGTCCGTTCCACGACGAGCGCGAGGCGCAGATGGCGGTGCTGTACTTCCAGCAGCGGCTGAAGTGGCCCAATGCCCGCCAGCTCCACGAGTTCATGGGCGCCAGCCCCGCGCGGGCGGCACGCGCCTGAGCCGCTGCTTCAGACGCTACCCAGCAGGCCCGCCCAGTCCGCGTTTGCGTCTGCGACCGCGATGAAGTCCCCGTTGTACCAGCCGGGAGCCTGGCGATAGCCCAGGCGTTGCCAGTGGGTGTCGTAGACCGCGCCGCCGGCCGCTTCCACGATGGCCTGGCCGGCCGCGGTGTCCCAGGCGCAGGTCCGGCTGCGCCGCGGGTAAAGGTCGCCGCGACCCTCCGCCAGCCAGCAGAACTTGATCGCCCCTGCCGCCGCCTCGATGCGCGGCGTACCGCCATGGCGCGCGAGCGCCGCCTCGAACTCGCGCCGCCGGCTGTCGCGCTCGCCGGGACTGACCAGGGCGTGCAGCCCCGCGCCCGCTTCGCCGAGGCGCCGCGGGTGGATGGCGCAGCCGTCACGCCATGCGCCCGCGCCGCTCGCGCCCCAGTAGCTGAGGCCGCTGGCGGGCAGGTGGATCGCGCCAAAGCAGGGGTAAGCGTCCGCTATCAGCGCGATGTTGACGCTGAACACATCGCTGCCGCGCAGGAACTCGCGGGTGCCGTCGAGCGGATCCACCAGCCAGAACCGCGCTGCCCCCGCGGTGTCCTGCGTGGCTTCCTCGCAGATCACCGGGAGCGCGGGATCGAGCGCGTGCAGCCGCGCGCCGATGATCGCGGACGCCGCGCGGTCGGCGGCGCTGACCAGGCTGCCGTCGGGCTTGCGCTCGCCGTCGGGGCTCGCGCTGCGCAATGACAGGATGGCGGCACCGGCCTCGCGGGCGGCCGCGAGCACGGCGTCGCGCCAGCCGCGGGGCAGGCGGTTCAGGAAGCCCCCATGGGCGCGAGGCGCTCGCGCGCGAGGAACAGTGCCGCGACCGCGTAGGCCTCGTTGAGCACGCCGGTGGCTTGCAGGCCTATCAGCTCGTCGAAAGTGTGGGCGCTCACTGCCAAGGGCTCGGGCTCGTCTCCGGGCAGGCGTTTTTCGAACAGGCCGCGGGCCAGCACGATGCTCATGCGGTTGCCCATGTAGGAGGGCGACAGCGTGAGCTCGGTCAGCAACTCCAGCTCATGCGCGCCGAAGCCGGCCTCTTCCATCAGCTCGCGGTTCGCGGCATCGAGCATGGATTCCTCGGCATGCACGGCGCCCTTCGGGAAGGACAGATAGTAATCGCCCACTCCGGCGCCGTATTCGCGCACCAGCAGCAGCCGGCCGTCGTCACGCACCGGCACCACCATGACGGCGCCATGGAAGCCGGGATTCAGCCGCTCGTAGGTGCGCTCGACGCCGTTGCCGAAGCGCAGCCGCAGTTCCTCGACGTGGAACAGGCGGCTGTGGCTGACCCAGCGGGCGGCGAGTATTTCCGGCTTGCGGTGGTCGCTCATGCGGGTGCCGAAAGGAGTATGGCGCTCATGCGATGACACTATAGGCCATGCGCCGCGACCCCGTCCCCGGCGGCGCGCGGTGACGCCCGCGCGCGATGCCCGTAAACTGCGCCCCTGTCCCGGAGGTGAATCATGGTCGACTGGAACGACATCGAAACCGTGCTGCTCGACATGGACGGCACGCTGCTCGACCTGCATTTCGACAACTTCTTCTGGCTGGAGCACCTGCCGCGCCGCTACGCGGAGATCTTCGACCGCAAACAGGAAGAGGCGCGGCTCGAACTGGTCGATCGTTTCCGCGCCGAGCAGGGCAACCTGAACTGGTACTGCGTCGATTACTGGTCGCGCGAGCTCGGGCTCGACGTGCGCGCCATGAAGGAAGAGATGCGCCACCTGATCGCCGTGCGCCCGCACGTCGAGGATTTCCTGGCGCGCCTGCACGCGAGCCGCCGGCGCGTGCTGCTGGTCACCAACGCGCATCACAAGAGCCTCAGCCTGAAGCTGGAGCAGACCGGGCTGGAGCGCTGGTTCGACGGCATCATCTGCTCGCACGACTTCAACATGGCCAAGGAGCAGCCGGGTTTCTGGGCCGCGCTGGCCTCCGTGGAGCCCTTCGAGCGCGAGCACACGCTGCTGATCGACGACAACCACGCGGTGCTGCAGTCGGCCCACGAATACGGCATCCGCTACCTGCTGACGCTGCTGCAGCCCGACAGCAGGCGCGAGGCGCGCAGCGGGCTGTATTTCCCCGCGATCCTGCACTTCGACGAGATCATGCCGGAGCTGGAAGACGTCGATGTCTGAGGCGCGCGTGCGCCTCGACAAGTGGCTGTGGGCGGCGCGCTTCTTCCGCACCCGCAATCTTGCCAAGCAGGCCATCGAGGGCGGCAAGGTCTGGTACGACGGCGCCCGCACCAAGGTCTCGAAGGAGGTGCAGGTCGGTGCCGAGCTGCGCATCCGCCAGGGCTTCGACGAGAAGACCGTGACCGTGCGCGCGCTGTCGCAGGAGCGCCGCGGGGCGCCCGAGGCGGCCCTGCTCTACGAGGAGACGGCGGCGAGCGTCGCGGCGCGCACGGCCGGTGCGGACGAGCGCCGCCTGCAGCGCGCCGGCGACGTCGTGCACGAGGGGCGCCCGAGCAAGCGCGACCGCCGGCTCATCCACCAGTTCAAGGAACGCCAGACCGATTCATGAGCCCGCCCGACACCGATTCCCTGCAGCGCTTCCATTTCGAGACCGCCGCGGTGCGCGGCGAGCTGGTGCGCCTCGGCGCGAGCCTGCGCGAGATCCTCGGCCAGCATTTCTACCCGGCGCCCGTGGCCGCGCTGCTCGGCGAGTCGCTCGCGGCCAGCGTGCTGCTGAGCTCCACGATCAAGTTCGCCGGTTCGCTGAGCCTGCAGGCGAAGAGCGAGGGGCCCGTGTCCATCCTCTTCGGCGAATGCACCCACGACCGCCAGATCCGCGGCTACGCGCGCGTGGCCGACGGCGCCGTGGGCGGCGGACTCGGCGAACTGCTGAGCCGCGGCACGCTGGCGATCACGATCACCCCGGCCGAGGGCCAGCGCTACCAGGGCATCGTGCCGCTCGACGCGACGCGCCTCGCGGGCTGCCTGGAGCACTACTTCGCGCAGTCCGAGCAACTGCCGACCTCGATCGTGCTCGCCTGCGACGGCGAGCATGCCGCCGGCCTGCTGCTGCAGTCGCTGCCGGGGAGCGCGGCGGCGGCCGACGACCAGGCGGCACGCTGGGAGCACCTGCACCAGCTCGCGTGCACCGTGAGCGACGCGGAGCTGCTGGGCGAGGGTTTCGAGACGCTGCTCTATCACCTCTTCCACGAGGAGCGCGTGCGGGTGCAGGCGCCGGAACCGGTGCGCTTCGGCTGCCGCTGCTCGGCGAGTCGCGCGGCGAGCACGCTGCAGTCGCTCGGCGAGGCCGAGGCGCGGGCCATCCTCGCCGAGCAGGGAACCATCCTGATCCACTGCGAGTTCTGCCAGCAGGAGTACCGCTTCGACGCCGCCGCGATCGACGGGATGTTCCACGTCGAGGTTCCCGCCGCGAAGCATTGACTTCTCCATGGTTTCCTGGGGCGCGATGTTTTTGCCATAATGCGCCTCCCCGCGCGCGGCCACTGCCTGATGCGCCCCCGCCCGGGCCGGCGTAACAGCTGCCCAATCCATTGAGCAACATAGGATTTTCTGAATGGAGACTGCGACGATTTCGACCAGTACGTTGTACACGGACCTGAGCTCCGCGCTCCTCGTGGAGCACGCGATCCGTCGCAAGGAAGGCCACCTGGCCGACACCGGCGCACTGGTCGTGACGACCGGGCGGCGCACCGGGCGCTCGCCGGCCGACCGCTTCATCGTCGACGAGCCGAGCTCCAACGACGTCATCGACTGGGGTGCGATCAACCGCAAGTTCGACGCCGAGAAATTCAATGCGCTGTGGGATCGCGTGGTCGAGTTCAGCTCCGAGCACGACCGCTACGTGTCCCACCTGCACGTGGGCGCCGACCTCGAGTACTACATCCCGATCCGCGTCACCACCGAGAACGCGTGGCAGAACCTGTTCGCGCGCAACATGTTCATCCGCCCGGAGAAATACAACCCGCGCGGCAAGGAGGAGTGGCAGGTCCTGAACATTCCGTCGTTCATCTGCGATCCGGAGCGCGACGGCACCAACAGCGACGGCGCCGTGATCATCAATTTCGCGCAGCGCAAGGTGCTGCTGGCCAACATGCGCTACGCCGGCGAGATGAAGAAGGCGATGTTCTCGGTGCAGAACTTCCTGCTGCCCGAGCGCGACGTGCTGCCGATGCACTGCGCCGCCAACGTCGGCCACGACGGCGACGTCGCACTGTTCTTCGGCCTGTCCGGCACCGGCAAGACCACGTTGTCGGCCGACCCCGACCGCTACCTGATCGGCGACGACGAGCACGGCTGGGCCGAGGGCGCGGTGTTCAACATCGAGGGCGGCTGCTACGCCAAGACCATCAACCTGAGCCGCAAGAACGAGCCGCTGATCTGGGACGCGATCCGCTTCGGCGCGATCGTCGAGAACGTGGTGACGCACGAGCACCACCGCATCGCGGACTACACCGACACGAGCCTCACCGAGAACGGCCGCTGCTGCTATCCGCGCGAGCACATCGAGAAGCGCGCCGAGCGCAATGCCGGCGGCGAACCGCGTGCCGTGATCTTCCTCACCTGCGACGTGACCGGCGTGCTGCCCCCGGTCTCGATCCTGTCCAAGGAAGCGGCCGCGTACCACTTCCTGAGCGGCTACACGGCGCTGGTCGGTTCCACCGAGATGGGTTCCGGCAGCGGCATCAAGTCGACGTTCTCGACCTGCTTCGGCGCGCCCTTCTTCCCGCGCCCGGCGCACGTCTACGCCGACCTGCTGATGCGCCGCGTCGAGAAGTTCGGCAGTCATGTCTACCTGGTGAACACCGGCTGGACCGGCGGCTCGGGCGGGGCGGGCGGCGCGGGCTTCCGTTTCCCGATCCCGACCACGCGCGCGATCATCTCGGCGATCCAGAGCGGGGCGCTGGTGGGTGCGCCCACCGAGCACCTGCCCGGACTGAACCTGGACATCCCGAAGCACATCGCGGGCGTGGAGGAGCACCTGCTGAACCCGCGCAACACCTGGGAAGACAAGGACGCCTACGACGCCCAGATGCGCAACCTGATCAGCCAGTTCCTGCAGAACTTCCGCAAGTTCAGCGGGGTGTCGGAGGCGATCATCGCGGCCGGTCCGCACCTGCCCGGCTGAGACCGGCGGGCGCGGCAACGAAAAAGGGGGCTTGCGCCCCCTTTTTTATGCCCAGCGGGTCGCCATGAATGGCGCCAGCAGCATCCGGTCAAGCCCCTGTGGGTCGCCATTCATGGCGACGACAGCCGTCGTCCAGGCACATGTCGGCATAAATGCCGACCCACAGGAATGCCGACCCGCATTGAATCGGCAAGCCACAGTCGTTCAGCGGGTCTTGGCGATCACGTTGTCGGCGTACCAGCGCATCGTGGCGAGCTTCTCCTCCAGTGTGGTGTCGGGCTGCTTCTTGTACACGTCGCGGAAGGCGACGATCACCTCGTCCACGCCCATCTCCTCGAGGCGCTTCACGCCGTCCGGGGTGTAGGCCGAGGCCCCCATGTTCTGGATCTCGAAGGGCTCCTTCTCGCGGCCGAACCCGGCGCGGAAGGCGTGCAGCTTCTTCAGGTAAGCGTCGAGCTCCTCGAGCGTGGTGCCGGCGCTGATCCAGCCGTCGCCGATGCGTGCCGCGCGCTTGAGCGCGGCATCGGCGTGCCCGCCGATCAGGATCGGCACCGGCTGGCTCGGCACCGGGCAGAGCTTTATCGGTTCCATCTCGAAGATCTGGCCCTTGTAGCCGAAGTAATCGCCCTTCATCAGGCCGCGGATGATCTCGATCATCTCGTCCATGCGCTGGCCGCGCTTCTCCCAGGGGATCTGGCAGGCCTCGAAGTCTTCCGGCCACGGGCTCAGGCCCACGCCGAGGGCGATGCGGTTGTTGCTGAGCACCGCGAGGCTGGAGAGTTGCTTGGCCACGATCGCCGGCTGGCGGATCGGCAGCTTCACCACCGAGGTGGTGATGCGGATCTTCGTGGTCACCGCGGCCACCGCGGCCATGGCGATGAAGACCTCGAGGAAGGGCACGCCGTCGAGGAAGTCGCGGCTGCCGTCGTCGTTGTAGGGATACTTGGCGTTGCTCTCCTTCGGATAGCAGATGCTGTCGGGAAACGTGAAACTGTCGAAGCCGAGCTCTTCGGCCGCGCGCGCCAGCGGCAGGTACTGGTCAGGGGCGGGCATCGAGGCGTGGTAGGCAAAGCGCATGGGTAGTCCTCTCTCGGGGGGCAGCAGCCGCGCAGGCCACTGGCACGTGGTGTTGTTGTGCTTATACGGTGCGGGCACCGCGTCGGTTCAGCCGCAGCCACCTTAGCGCAACCGCGGATGCCGGCGTTAGACAAATCAGACCACGACGATGCGCGCGCCGCTTCACCTCTTCGAGGGAAGCCGGGCCTCAGCCCGCCGGGGGCAGTTGTACCAGCAGCTTGCGCATCATCCGGTCGAGCGCCGCCTGCAGCCGTGCTCCCTGCGGCAGTGCGGCGGGGAAGGACTGCCGCGCGGTACCCTCCCAGGCCAGCTTGCCGGTCGAGGACGGGAACAGCAGCACGGTGATCGTGAGCTCGCGGTAGAACGCGACATCGGCGATGGTGTGGTCCATCGAGCCGGTGCCGTCGTCCGTGCCACCACTGCGCCAGCTGCGGCTGTAGTCGGAAGGCGAGTCAAGCCGCCGCGCGTTCGCGCCACCGGCGTCGCTCAGGGTGTAGTCGATCCCGAGCACGCCGGTGTCCCCGGGCAGGGCCGGCGTGTAACCCCGGGCCTGCAGCGCGCCGGCAATGGCGGCGCGGACGGCCGCGTCCATGGTGCGCGCCGCGTCCGACGCGCGGGCGTCGGACGCCAGCGGTGCGCGCAGGAAACGGAAGGCCTGCTGCGACTCCATGCTCACCGTCGGATCCTGAACGTGGTGCGCCACGCGCAGGTCGGTGCAGCCGCCGAGGCAGAGCAGCAGGAGCAGCGCGCCCAGCGCGTGCTCAAGCCCTGCACGGCCCACCGCCGCAGCAGGACAGTCCCAGGTCCGACAGGCTGCTAGACTGGCGCTCCCCGTGCCCCGCCGCGCCGGCCAGCGCCGCCCGACGGCACGCCTTTCCATTTCGAGGCTATCCAACGCGATGACTTCCCCCCGGATCCACACGACCCTGCCCGGCATCAGCCTGCGCCAGGCCGACACGCCCCGATGCCGCGCTGGTGCTCGATTTCATCCACAAGCTCGCCGCCTACGAGAAGCTCTCCCACGAGGTCGTGGCCACGGCCGCCGACATCGAGGATACCCTGTTCGGTGCCCGCCCGTTCGCCGAGGTGGTGATCGCGGAGCTCGACGCCGCGCCGGTCGGCTTCATTCTCTGGTTCCCGAACTATTCGACCTTCCTCGGCAGGCCGGGCATCCACATCGAGGACCTGTTCGTGCTGCCGCAGATGCGCGGGCGCGGCATCGGCAGGTGCCTGCTGGCGTGGGTGGCCCGCGTGGCGCAGGAACGCGGCTGCGGGCGCGTGGAATGGTCGGTGCTCGACTGGAACGAGCCGGCGTTGCGTTTCTACGCATCCATCGGGGCCGAAGCCAGGACGGAATGGGTGCTGCAGCGCCTGACCGGGGCGTCGCTCGCGCGCTTGGCCGCGGAATTCTGAGCCGCCCGCGCGGGCCGTGGTCCGCGCCGGTTGCGCACCGCGCAGGCGTGTTGCGCCGGACGCGGGAGGGATTATGCTGTCGGCAGTGCGAAGACGTGGCCTTGCGCCGCGACCCACCAGACCCAAGGAGAGGACTCATGCCGGATCTGCAGAGCGCGCGTGCAAGCCTGATCGCCAAGCGCGATGAACTCGAGGAGCGCGTGAGGCGCATCGACGCCGACCTGCGCAAGCGTGACGAGCCCATGTCGGCCGACTTCGCGGAGCAGGTGGTCGAGCAGGAAAACCTCGATGCGCTCTACGCGATCGAATCCGAGGGTCGTCTCGAGCTGCAGAAGGTCGTGCACGCCCTGGCGCGCATGGACCGCGGCGAATACGCCGTGTGCAGCCGCTGCGGCGGCCCGATCGGCACCGGGCGCCTGGCGGCGCTGCCCCACGCCGACACCTGCATCGGCTGCGCCGACTGAGCAAGGAGCACAGAGCATGGCTGTCGAGACCCTGCAGGCCGACGCGCTGTTCCGCGCCACCGACGCGCAGACGCTCGGGTTCCGTTCGACCGCGGAACTGCCGGACATCGATTCCGCGATGGGCCAGGACCGCGCGATCGCGGCGATCGAGTTCGGCGTGGGCATCCAGCGCGAGGGCTACAACCTCTACGTCGCCGGCCCGACCGGCATCGGCAAGCGCACGCTGGTCGATCAGCTGCTGGCCCGCCATGCCGGGGAGCGCGGCGAGGCGAGCGACTGGTGCTACGTCAACAACTTCGACGATCCCTCGCGTCCGCGCTCGCTCGCCCTGCCGCCGGGCAAGGGCGTGCAGCTCAAGCGCGACATGGAGAAGCTGATCGAGCGCATGCTGGTCACGGTGCCCAACGTGTTCCGCGGCGACGAGTACCGCCGCCGCATCAGCGACATCCAGGAGGAGTACCAGGAGCGCGAGGGCAAGCTGTTCGGCGAGCTCAACGAGGAGGCGCGCGGCAAGGGCATGGTGGTGATCCGCACGCCGGGCGGCTACACGATAGGGCCGGTGCGCGAGGGCAAGCTGATGACGCCCGCGCAGTTCAACGACATGGCCAAGGAGGAACAGGATCTCGCCAAGACCGTCATCGAGGAGCTGAACCGCAAGCTCAAGTCGATCATCGAGAACATCCACGACTGGCAGGAAGAGAGCGTCGAGCGCGTCAAGGGGATCGACAACGAGTTCATCCACGACATCATCGACCCGATGATGGCGGCGCTGAAGTCGCGCTACCAGATGTACCCGGGCGTGATGGAGTTCCTCGGTGCGGCGCACCAGGACATGGCCGAGAACATCTGGGATTTCATGCCCAACGAGCAGCAGGAAGGCAGCACGCCGCTGCGCAAGAAGATCTTCGCGATGGAGCACCTGCGCTACCACGTGAACGTGCTGGTCGACCACGACGGCAAGACGGGCGTGCCGGTGCTGTACGAAGACAATCCCACGCTGCAGAACGTGATCGGGCGCATCGAGCACATCGCGCAGATGGGCACGCTGGTCACCAACTTCAGCCTGATCAAGCCCGGCGCGCTGCACCGCGCCAACGGCGGCTACCTGGTGCTGGATGCGCGCAAGGTGCTGATGAACTCCTTCGTGTGGGACGCGCTGAAGCGCGCCATCCGCTCGCGCGAGATCCGCATCGAATCGATCGAGCGCATCCTCAGCCTGGTGTCGACCACCTCGCTGGAGCCCGAGCCGATCCCGCTCGACGTGAAGATCGTGCTGGTCGGCGACCGCTACATCTACCACCTGCTGAAGGAATACGACCCGGAGTTCAGCCTGTACTTCAAGGTCAACGCGGACTTCAGCGACAGCATGGACCGCAGTCCCGAGGCCGTGGCGCTGTACGCGCGCGTGATCGCGACGCTGGCGCGGCGCGAGAAGGCGCGCGCGCTCTCGGCCGGCGGCGTGGCTCGCGTGATCGACCAGTGCGCGCGCGACGCCGAGGACAGCCACAAGCTGTCGCTGCACCTGGGCGACCTGGTCGACCTGATCCTGCAGGCGGATTTCTGGGCCGCGCGCGAGAACATCGCGCTGATCGAGGCGCGCCACGTCGACCAGGCCATCGCGCAGCGGCGCTTTCGCAACAACCGCTACCAGGAGCTGCTGGCCGAGCAGATCCACAAGGGCGTCATGCTGCTCGCGACCGAGGGCATGCAGGTCGGCCAGATCAACGGGCTGTCGGTGATCCAGCTCGGCGACTACGCCTTCGGCAGGCCCTCGCGCATCACCGCGACCGCGCGCCTCGGCTCGGGCAAGCTGATCGACATCGAGCGCGAGACCGAGCTCGGCGGCCCGCTGCATTCCAAGGGCGTGATGATCCTCTCCAGCTTCCTTGCCAGGCGTTACGCGCAGAGCCAGCCGCTCGCGCTGTCGGCGAGCATCGTGTTCGAGCAGTCCTACGGGCGCGTCGACGGCGACAGCGCCTCGATGGCCGAGCTGGTCGCGCTGCTGTCGGCGATCGCCGGCATCCCGATCCGCCAGGATCTGGCGATGACCGGCTCGGTGAACCAGCTCGGCGAGATGCAGGCCATCGGTGGCGTGAACGAGAAGATCGAGGGTTTCTTCGACGTGTGCGCGGCGCGCGGGCTGAGCGGCACCCAGGGCGTGTTGATCCCGGCCTCGAACGTGCAGCACCTGATGCTGAAGCCGGAGGTGGTCGAGGCCTGCCGCGCGGGACGCTTCCACGTCCACGCCGCGAGCTCGGTCGACGACGCGATCGCGCTGCTCACCGGCACGCCGGCCGGCGCGATGCGCGAGGACGGCAGCTTCGAGGCCGGCTCGGTCAACGAGCGGGTGCGCGCGCGGCTGAACGAGCTGGCCGAGATCGGCCGCAAGCATTCCGGCAGCGGCGACGACAAGCCCGCGGGCAACGGCAAGCCATGAACGCGCAGAACGGCGAGCAGAAGGCGAAGATCCGCCGCATCATGCTGGCGCTCGACGCGATGCACTGCGAGGCCGCGCTCATCGAGGCCGCGGTGCTGATCGCCGCCAAGCTCGAGGCCGAGCTCGACGCGCTGTTCGTCGAGGATTCGGATGTGTACGCCGTGGCGGACCTGCCGATCACGCACGAGATCTCGCTCGGCTCGGCGCGCGAGCGCGCGATCACCGGGCCCCATGTGGAGCAGGCGCTGCGCTGCCTGTCGCGCGAGGCGGAGCAGCGCTTCAGCGCGGTCACGCGGCGCAGCCGCGTCAAGGGCCAGTTCCAGGTCACGCGCGCGCGCCGCGGCGAGGCGCTGAGCGAGGCGTCGGTGCGCGTCGAACTGCTGCTGATGCAACCCCGGGAGCGCACCATCGTGCGCGTGCGCATCCAGGAGACGCGCCCGCCGCGGGTGTTCGTGCTCTGCGGCGCCACGGCGGCCAGCCGGCGCGCGCTGGAGTTCGCGGCGCGCCTCGCGCACCAGGACCATCACGTGCTGGAGGTGATCGCCGGCGGCGAGGTCGACGCGGCGCAGCTGGCCGAGATCGAGAAGACCGGGCTGCGCGTCAACCTGCACGCGCATCCGGCCGGCACCGACAGCCTCGAAATGCTGCGCGAGGTCGAGAACCGGCTCGGCAACATGCTGCTGATCGCCGGTGACCTGACGCCGGCGAAGGACCGGCGCGCCGTGCTCGAGGAGCTGTCGCACCTGCGCTGCCAGGTGCTGCTGGTGAACTGACCGTGGGTTCGGCGTAGGTCCGGCTTAAGCCGACATTGTCCGCATGAATGCGGACCTGCATTCCCCTACATCGCGCGGGTGAATATCCGCGAAGCGCTCTGCTACCATACGGCCACTATTTCAGTGCCACCCACCGGAGAGAACAGACATGACGATCAAGGTCGGCGACCGCATACCTTCCGTGAACCTGAAGAAAATGGGCGAGAAAGGCCCCGAGAGCATCAGCACCGACGAGATCTTCAACGGCAAGAAGGTCGTGCTGTTCTCGGTGCCGGGCGCCTTCACGCCCACCTGCAGCGCGGCGCACCTGCCGGGCTACGTGGTGAACGCGGACAAGATCAAGGCCAAGGGCGTGGACACCATCGCCTGCATGGCGGTGAACGATGCCTTCGTGATGGGCGCCTGGGGCAAGGCGCAGAACGCCGACGAGCTGCTGATGCTGGCCGACGGCAACGCCGAGTTCGCCAAGGCGCTGGGACTCACGCTGGACGGCAGCGGCTTCGGCATGGGCACGCGCTCGCAGCGCTTCGCGCTGGTTGCCGAGAACGGCGTGGTCAAGCACCTGGCCGTGGAGCCGGGCCCGGGCCTCGACGTGTCGGCCGCCGAAAAGATACTCGCCGTACTCTGAACCGGGAGAACCGTCCATGAGCACTCCCGTTCGTGCCGGCGATGCCCCCATCGCCGTCGAGGTCGAGGCAGGCAAGAGCTACTGGTGGTGCAGCTGCGGCCGTTCCGCGCAAGCAGCCCTTCTGCGACGGCTCGCACAAGGACACCGGGTTCACGCCGCTGAAGTACGAGGCCAGCCGAGACGCGCACCGCGTACTTCTGCGCCTGCAAGGCCACGGCCAACCAGCCGCTCTGCGATGGAAGCCACAGCCGCACCTGAGCGCCCGCCGCGGGCAGGCAACGGAAACCGTTTTCCGTTCCTGCCCGGTCTGCGAGGCCAGTTGCGGCCTCGCCGTGGAAGTCGATCGCGCCGCGAATCGCGTCGTGTCGGTGCGCGGCGACCCGGATGACCATCGTTCGCGTGGCTACGTCTGCGCCAAGTCCCAGGTCGTCAAGGATCTGCACGAGGATCCCGCGCGCCTGCGGCGCCCGGTGCGGCGCACCGCGAGCGGCTGGGAGGAGATGGAGTGGGACGCCGCGCTGGCCCTGGTGGGCGAGCGCCTCGCGGCGATCCGCGCCGCGCACGGCAAGAATGCCGTCGCGATGTACTACGGCAACCCGAACGGCCACAACTTCGGCGCGCAGATCTACACGCAGCTGTTCATCACGCTGCTCGACACGCAGCGTTTCTTTTCCGCCGGCTCGGTCGACCAGCAACCGAAGAACCTGAGCTGCGAGCTGCTCTACGGCAGCGCGTGGACCTTCCCGATCCCCGACCTCGACCGCAGCGACTGCTTCGTCTGCATGGGCGCCAACCCGCTGGTCTCGCAGGGCAGCCTGATGTCGGCGCCGGACGCGGGCGGTGCGCTTCGAGGCGCTGCGCGCGCGCGGCGGCGAGCTCGTCGTGATCGACCCGCGGCGCAGCGAGACCGCGGCAATCGCCGACTGGCACCTGTTCATCCGGCCCGGCACCGATGCCTTCCTGCTGTTCGCGCTGGTCAACCTGCTGTTCGCGGGCGATCGCGTCGAGCCCGGCCATCTCGCCGGACGCATCGACGGGCTGGAGCGCCTGCGCGAGCTCGCCGCGCCGTTCACGCCCGAGGCGGTCGCGCGGCATCACCGGCGTCGCGCCCGACGGACATCCGCCGCCTGTGCGAGCGCTTCTGCGCGGCCGAACGCGCCGGTGATCTACGGCCGCATCGGCCTGTGCACGCAGGAGTTCGGCACGCTGGCCTCGTGGCTGGTCGACGTGGTGAACCTGCTGCGCGGGCGCCTCGACGCCGAGGGCGGGGCGATGTTCCCGCGTCCCGCGACGGGGCAGGGCGAGGACAGCGACTCGGTCGGCGAGCTGCTGCGCGGGCGCTGGCACTCGAAGGTGCGCGGCTTCCCCGAGTACATGTCGATGCTGCCGGCCACGCTGATGGCCGAGGAACTGGCATGGGACGGCGAGGATCGCGCGCGCGCCCTGATCACGGTGGCGGGCAACCCGGTGCTCAGCGTGCCGAACGGCGACCGCCTGCGCGAGGCGATCGACGGGCTCGACTTCGTGGTCGCGCTCGACATCTACATCAACGAGACCACCAGCCGCGCCGACGTGATCCTGCCCTCGACGGTGCAGCTCGAGCACAGCAACTACGACTTCCTGTTCCAGAGCACCAGCGTGCGCAACTTCGCGCGCTACTCGCCGCAGGTGCTCGCGCCCGAGCCCGGTGCGCGCGACCAGTGGCAGCTGCTGCTGGAGATCTGCGGGCGCGTGAACGGGCTGACCGTGGAGCAGCTCGACGCGATGATCTTCGACGGCCTGGCCGAGCGTGTCGGCGCGCGGCTGCCCGAGGTGGGGGCCGAGCGCGTCAAGGAGCTGGCCGGCACCGAGCCCGGCCCCGAGCGCCTGCTCGACATGATGCTGCGCGCCGGCCCCTACGGCGACGGCTTCGACGGTGGCGAGGGCTTGACGCTGGCGCGCGTGAAGGCCGCCGAGCACGGCATCGATCTCGGCCCGCTGACGCCGGGCCGCCTGCCCGGCATCCTGCGCACCGAGGGCAAGCGCATCCGGCTGCTGCACCCGCTGCTCGAGGAGGATCTCGGGCGCCTGCACGACACGGCTGCGCGCCGGGCCGCCGCCGGGGCTGCTGCTGATCGGGCGGCGCCACATCCGCGACATGAACTCCTGGCTGCACAACCTGCCGCACTTCGTGCGCGGCAGGAACCGCTGCACGCTGCGCATGCACCCCGGGACGCCGCCGCGCGCGGGCTCGCCGACGGCGCCATCGGCGATCGTGCGCTCCGCGGCGGCCGAGCGCGAGGTGCCGCGTCGAGCTCAGCGACGAGATGATGCCCGGCGTCGTGAGCCTGCCGCACGGCTTCGGGCACCGCCACGCCGATACCGGCCAGCCGCACGCGCAGGCGCATGCCGGCGTCAGCGCCAACGACCTGATCGGCGACGGTCTCGACCTGCCCTCGGGCACCAGCATCGTGAACGGCGTGCCGGTCGAGGTGCGGGCCGCGCCGCCATGAACGCCATCGTGCCCGGACAGCCGCCGCCGTGCAGCACGCGCCGGTGCTGGTCGACCGCTTCGGCCGCCACGTCGACTACGTGCGCATCTCGGTCACCGACCGCTGCGATTTCCGCTGCGTCTACTGCATGGGCGAGGACATGCAGTTCCTGCCGCGCGCGCGAGATCCTGAGCCTGGAGGAGCTGCTGGCCGCGGCCGAGGCCTTCGTCGCGCTCGGCGTGCACAAGATCCGCCTCACCGGCGGCGAACCGCTGGTGCGGCAGAACATCGTGTGGCTGGCCGAGCGCATCGCGGCGCTGCCGGGCCTGCGCGAGCTGGTGCTGACCACCAACGGCTCGCAGCTGCGCGAAGCTCGCCGCGCCGCTGCGCGAAGCCGGCGTGAAGCGCATCAACATCAGCCTCGACAGTCTCGATCCGCGTCCGTTTCCGCGAGCTCACGCGCACCGGCGACCTGGCCGCAGGTGCTCGCCGGCATCGACGCGGCGCGCGCCGCCGGCTTCGAGCGCCTCAAGCTCAACAGCGTGATCCTGCGCGGCCGCAACGACGACGAGGTGCTCGCGCTGGTGGAATTCGCGCGCGCGCGCGGCACTCGACATCAGCTTCATCGAGGAAATGCCGCTCGGGCACATCGACGAGCACGACCGCGCGCGAGAGCTTCTGCTCCAGCGACGAACTGCGCGCGATCATCGAGACGCGCTATCCGCTCAGCGCCTCGCTGGACAGCACCGGCGGCCCCTCGCGCTACTGGCGCATGGCCGACAGCGCGACGCGCGTCGGCTTCATCTCGCCGCACAGCCACAACTTCTGCCACCTGTGCAATCGCGTGCGCCTCACCGTCGAAGGCCGCCTGCTGCTGTGCCTCGGCAACGAGCACTCCGCGGACCTGCGCGCCGTGATGCGCGCGCGCCCCGGCGACCGCCGACGGCGCTGCGCGCGGCGATCGTGCAGGCGATGGACCTGAAGCCCGAGCGCCACCATTTCGACCTGCACGCCGAACCGCAGATCGTGCGCTTCATGAACACCACCGGCGGCTGACTGGCGCCGGCCTGTCGTGAAGGACCGGGCCATGGCCGCGACCGTCTTTGTGGGTCGGGCTTCAGCCCGACAAGGATTCGGCGCAGAGGTGCGCGGAAGCATCCGCATGGCATGTCCCGATGCCGGCTCTGCCGATCTCGCGGCGGTGCCGCGAGCGACCGCGGCAGCATCGTCACCCGATCCTTCGCCGCCCTTGCCATCGCGAACCAGGATCTCGTTACGAACGAAATCGACGTCCTTGATCCGCAGACGGACCCCTTCCATCAGGCGCATACCGGTACCGTAGAGCAAGCGCAGCACCAGCGCCTCGATGCCGCCCAGATGAGCGAACAATGCTGTCAGTATCCCCATTTAACCCCGACGTACATCGACAATATATGTCGTTTAGGGCTGGCAGAGGTTCCGACCTTCTGGGAGTACACATCCAAGGGCGTGTATGACTCCCTTGAAAATGATCCCGTGATAAAGGCACACAAAGCATCTATTGAGAGCAACACGGAAATTCAGCCAGTTTTGGAGAGAAAAGGGTTGAGGGTCAGTGAACTTGGCAAACAGTTTGCTGGAATTTGCGTTGTGCCCAAGTAATGACAATAGCTAACAATCGCGTCAACTCGGACAGCAAAAAGCGCAGCTCCTTCGTCGCTATGCTTTTTGCTGCCGGTTACGCGAAACGTTATGCGGCATGAGCTGACACCGGATTCGACTCCATCCTTCAGGTTGTCGAGCTGCCTAAGGCCGAGGAGAATCAAACACTAAGCATTGTAGGGGGGGGAACAGAGAGACCCATTCCCGAAGGAGTGCAAATGGAAACATCATCAGCGAGCTTGTTGAACAGCAGATTTGTCCTGAACGTGGCTATCGCTTGCGCAATAGCGCTGGCGGGCTGCCAGTCGATTTCAGGGACAGGAAATCATCCAGCGAAGATGGAGAACGCCATGAAACTGACCCAGGAGTGGGACAAGACCTTCCCCAAGAGCGAGAAGGTGGATCATCAGAAGGTCACTTTCAAGAACCGTTATGGCATCACCTTGGCGGCCGATCTGTACCTGCCGAAAAGTGCCAACGGAAAGCTGGCGGCGCTTGCCGTCGGCGGTCCCTTTGGTGCGGTGAAGGAGCAGTCGTCCGGCCTGTATGCGCAAACCATGGCCGAGCGTGGCTTCGTCACGCTGGCCTTCGATCCGTCCTATACCGGAGAGAGCGGCGGCGAGCCGCGCAATGTCGCCTCGCCGGACATCAACACCGAGGATTTCAGCGCGGCCGTGGACTTTCTCGGCCTGCAACCATTCCGTCGATCGCGAGCGGATCGGCATCATCGGCATTTGCGGCTGGGGCGGCATGGCACTGAATGCCGTCGCCGTGGACAAGCGCGTCAAGGCCGTCGTGGCCAGCACCATGTACGACATGACGCGCGTCATGTCCAAGGGCTACAACGACAGCGTGACCCTCGAACAGCGCACGCAAACGCTGGAGCAACTGAGCCGGCAGCGTTGGGCAGGATGCGGAGAAGGGGACCCCGGCCTACCAGCCGCCCTACAACGACTGCAGCGGCGGCGAAGCGCAGTTCCTGGTCGACTACCACGACTACTACATGATCGCCGCGCGGATACCATGCGCGCGCGGTCAACTCAGGCAACTGCCTGGACGCAGACGACGCCGCTGTCGTTCATGAACATGCCGCTCCTGACCTACATCAAGGAGATCTCGCCGCGTCCGATCCTGTTGATCCACGGCGAAAAAGCCCATTCGCGCTATTTCAGCGAAACCGCCTACGCGGCAGCGGCGGAGCCGAAGGAACTGATGATCATCCCGGGCGCCAACCACACCGATCTATACGACCGCGTGGACGTGATCCCGTTCGACAGGATCGCAAAGTTTTTCAGCACGAACCTGAAGTGATATGACAACTGCGAGCAGGGATGGAGAACGTAACGGTAATGACTCAGGATTGCCGCATAACAAGGCGCTGCACCGGACGGCAATTCCGCTACGCTTCATTGCCGCCGGTGAGCTTGGTCGGTAGGCGGCAAAGGTCGCGCGTGTTGCGTGGTGCGCAACGGAGGGGTATGCTGCGGCAATGATTCAAAGCTTCCGGCACAAGGGTCTGCGCAGGTACTACGAGACCGGTAGCACCTCTGGTATCCAAGCCGCTCATGCGGTCGGGCTTCGCATGCAACTGACTCCACTGGACACTGCGCTGAGCATTCAGGACATGGACATTCCTGGATTCAAGCTCCATCCCCTGAGGGGTAAGCTGAGGGGTCGTTGGTCCATCTGGGTAAATGGCAATTGGCGCCTGACTTTCGAGTTCAAAAACGGAGACGCGCGCTTACTCGATTACGAGGACTACCACTGATGGCTATGCACACTCCTCCTCATCCCGGTGAGTTCATTCGAGAGGTGTACTTGCGCCCGTATGGCGTTAGCGTGCGGGCATTGGCGGACAGCCTCGGGGTCGCGCCATCTACGATCACTCGCATCATCAACGGTTCAAGTGCGGTAAGCCCAGAGATGGCACTTCGTTTGGCGAAGGTCGTTGGTCGCTCGCCCGAAAGCTGGTTGGCCATGCAGCACAACTATGATCTCTGGCAGGCACGTAAGGCTACGGATCTGTCGCATGTCAAACCGATCGAGTTTACCGCCTAACCAGCGGATCCAGCCGACATCCGTCGCGTCGCTTCGCTCCACGCCGGCTGCGGCTGATCCTTGTCGTTAGGTATCCTGAACATAAACACTCTGAAAACGACATTCGGCTATCTGGCGACGATGCGAAGGAAGGTCGGTCTAATAAAGCTCGAAAGCGAATCGATCGAGCACATCTACAACTATGTCCCCATCTCGAAGAACTAAGCACATCCGGACAACCGTCGAAATCAGAGCTGCAAAAAATCAAAGAGGCCGGGTTTAGCGCTGTCATAAATCTCGCGCCCACAACGCGGAAAACTCTCTCGCTAACGAAGCCGCAATCGTTGCCGGTCTTGGCATCATCTACATACACATTCCCGTCGATTTTAGGAATCCTACAGCGAAGGATTTTGCCAAGTTCGTGGAGGCCATGAACGGCTTGGCTGGAAGCGATGTTTGGGTCCACTGTGCTGCGAATATGCGCGTGTCTGCCTTTGTCTATAGGTATCGTCGGGAAATACTTGCAGAAAGCGACGCTGTTGCCCTCAAGGATATGCATAGGGTCTGGGAGCCATTTGGAGTTTGGAAGACGTTCGTCGATGCGAATCGTGAAGACACCTAACTGCGCATTCCGCTGAAGCCTGCCACCCAGTCCACTCGAAAGCTGCCACTCAGTCCACCTGAATGCTGCCACCCAGTCCAGGGCAAGGCTGCCACCCGCCGGAGCGAAGCGACGCAGGAAGTTTCATTGTCACTCGGCCGGGGTGGCGGGCGTCAAGCAGGCGTTGCGCTTGCGTAGTGATTCGCCCTTGAGCGTGATGCGGTAGGCGTTGTGCACCAGGCGGTCGAGGATGGCATCGGCGAGCGTGGGGTCGCCGATGATTTCGTGCCAGTGATCCACGGGCAACTGGCTCGTCACCAGCGTGGAGCGCGAGCCGTGGCGGTCGTCGATCAGCTCGAGCAGATCGCGCCGCTGTTCGGCGTTGAGCTTGGTGAGTCCCCAGTCGTCGAGAATGAGCAGATCGGCTTTGGCATAGCTGGCCATCAGCTTGGTGAAGCGGCCGTCGGCGTGCGCGAGACGCAAGGTCTCGAACAGGCGCGGCAGACGCAGCTGCAGCGCGGTGTAGCCGTCGCGACACGCTTGATGGGCGAGCGCGCAGGACAGCCACGTCTTGCCGACGCCGGTGGGACCGGTGACGAGCACGTTGAGCCCTTCGCGAACCCACTGGCACTGGCCGAGCTGACGCATGAGCGCCTTGTCGAGGCCGCGAGGGGCGCGATAGTCGATATCCTCGATGCAGGCCCGCTGCTTGAGCTTGGCCTTGCTCAGGCGGGCCTGCAGGCGCTTGTCGCCGCGGGCGGTGAGCTCGCGGTCGACGAGCAGGCCCAAGCGTTCCTCGAACGACAACTCCTCGATATCGGGCATCGCCATCTGCTCGGTGAGCGCGCTGTGCATGCCCGACAGGCGCAGGGACAGGAGTTTCTCCAGCGTGGGATGGTGCAACATGATGATTTCTCCGTGGGGGTGATCAGTGGTAGTACGCGGCGCCACGGACATTGCCGTGCTCGAGTGCCGTGGCAGGTTCCGGGGTCTGTGGCACGGGCTCGTTTTCCAGCCCCTGGCGCAGGATGGATTCGAGGCTCTTGTAGGTGCAGGCGCCGAGGGCGAGCGCCCGCACGCAGGCCGCCTCGAGGCGCTCGGCGCCGTAGCGCTTGCCCAGACGCATGATGCCCAGGCAGGAGCGAAAGCCCTGCTGGGGATGGCGGCGCTGCGTCAGGATGTGCTCGATGACGCCCGGCGGTCGCAGGGCCGGTGTGTGCGGCCCAGCGCACGAGGCGCTGCGGCGTCCACTCGGCGTACTCCCGGTGCGCGGTCGGGCATGTGCTCGGTAACCGTGCGTGTGGCGCCCTTTGAGCGGGGAGCGCCGATGGCTGGCCACACGCTGGCCCTGGTGGAAACACTCGACCGTGCGTGCCGTGTAGCGCAGTTCGATCTCGCGTCGGACCAGCTGGTAGGGCACGGAGTAGTAATGCCCCTCGAGCTCGACGTGGTAGTCGATGTGGACGCGCACACGCTTCCACTCGGCGAACACATAGGGCGTGGCGGGCAGCGGGCGCAGCGCGGGGCGATCGAGCGTCTCGAACAGCGCCTGGCGCGAGCCCGGGAGCTTCTTGAACGCACGGTCGTTGAGCTCGGTCAGCAGTTCGCGGATCGCGCCGTTGAGCTCGGCCAGCGAGAAGAACGTGCGATGGCGCAGGCGCGGCCAGGATCCAGCGCTCGACGATTTGCACGCCGGCCTCGACCTTGGCTTTGTCGCGCGGCTGGCGCGCCCGTGCCGGGATGACGGCGACGCCGTAATGGCGGGCCATCTCCTGGTAGGTCGGGTTGAGCTCGGGCTCGTAGCGGTGGGCCTTGCTGACCGCGCTGCGCAGGTTGTCCGGCACGACCGTTTCGCTCACGCCGCCGAAGAATGCGAAGGCCCGCACGTGCGAGCCGATCCAGTCCGCCAATTGCTGGCTCCAGGTGGCCTCGGCGAAGGTGTAGTTCGAGGCGCCCAGCACGGCGACGAAGATCTGTGCCGCGCGCAGCTCCCCGGTGCTCGGATCGCACACCGCGATCGTCTGCCCCGCGTAGTCGACGAACAGCCTCTCGCCGGCGCGATGGTTCTGGCGCATCACGAGATCGAGCTTGCCGGCCCACGCGCGGTACTGCTCGCAGAACCGGCTGTACTGGTACCCGTCGGCGTGCTCGGCCTTGTACTCCTGCCAGAGCAGGAACAGCGTCACGCCGCGGTGGCGCAACTCCTGGTGCACGTGCGCCCAATCCGGTAGGCCGCGTTCGGGGCACGCCGGCTGGGGCGCAGGTGGAAACAGGCGCCTATCGAGTGCGCCGTCATCGAGTGCCTCGGCCTGTGCCCAGGTGAGCCCGGCAGCGGCGAAGCGGCGCAGATACTCCGCCACCGTGGGCCGACCGATCGAGCAACTCCGGGCGATCTGGCGATCGCTCAGTCCTTGGTCGAATTTCAATCGCAGAACGTCTTTGATCTTTCGCATGGATAACCTCTTGGCTGGCATTCGGCCCTCTGTTCGCTGTGGAAAAGCGGGGCAGAATAGCGGTTGCAGTTATCCTGAGTCGGGACGCTCCGAGGGGTGGCAGCTTTGCCGTGGAATCGGTGGCAGCCTTCGCGTGGAATCAGTGGCAGCCTTGCCGTGGAATGGGTGGCAGCTTTGCTATGGAATCAGTGGCAGGCTTCGCGCGGAATACGCAACCTAACACTTCGTTGCTGGCGCGACGGCCCTGACCGGACGCGGCCCGAGGTCAATCGGCCTCATGAATCGATACATATGAATGGCGGAATCATGCGTGCTCACAAATGGAACAATCTCCACTGGAGTTGCGCACCGAACCTTATTCTCGGAGTTACTTGTGAGCATGCCGGCGCTGGCGCAGGTTGTGAACAATCCGGGCTATGACCGTCCCGGCGTGGGGTTCACGCCCGCGGTACTTCAACCCGGTGATCTCATGCTGGAGCAGGGCCTGCCCGACTGGAGCCGCGACGCCGGTACCTCGCTGTACACGGCGGACACCCTTGGTCGTCTGGGCGTTGGCCACTCGTTCGAATTGCAGCTCGGTACGGGCTGGAATCGACTCGAAGGATCGGGTTCCATCACTGAAGGTCGCTCCGATACCTCGCTGGCGGTGAAATTCGCGCCAGCGACCACGGGCAATGTCAGCTGGGGATTGCTCGGCAGCGTCGGGTTCACCGATGGAGCGCAGGACTTTCGCGCGGAACGGACGCAATACCTGCTGGGAGCGAGCGTCAGTTGGCAGCGCAGCGCGGATCAATCGCTGGGCCTTTACGTCGAAGCGGTGGACGGCGATGCCGATAGCCGGTTGCTGGCTGTCAACCACGGCTGGGCGTTGGTCCCTGTGCTGGGCATGTACGTGGAACTGGTGGCCCAACACCTTGACGGCGTCGGTGACGGCAGCATGGGCGGCGCTGGTCTGACCTGGCAGGTGACACAGCGTGTGCAACTTGACGTCAGTGCGCGTCGGCGCCTGGGTGGCCATGCCGATACCTGGCAAGGCGGCGCCGGCATTTCCGTTTACCTCGGTGACTGAAGTAGATGTGCTGCGCGGGCCTGATGCCCGGCACTGCGCTCCGGCGGACGCACGACGTGCGCCACTGATCCCGGGACGCGCCCTGCTTGCCGTGCTCGCTGTCGCGACACTCGCTGCCTGCCGGTGGTGCGGCAACCAGCTCCCTGGCGCAGAGCTTTCGCCGCGAAGCGGCGTCGGCTTCATTCCGGCGTCAGGGTCACAGAGAACGTGTCGGAGCTTCCATGAAATCGAAGGAACATTGGGAGAGGGTGTACAGCATCAAAGTCTCAACGGAAGTGAGCTGGTTTCAGGAGCATGCCGCCTTATCGCTGAAGCTCATCCACGAAACTGCTGTTACCAGGTCGGCCTCGATTATCGATGTCGGCGGCGGTGCGTCTACCCTGGTGGATGACCTCCTGGCGAATGGTTATGAACACCTGACCGTTCTGGATATATCCGGCGCAGCATTAGCCGCGGCCAAGTCTCGGCTTGGTTCCCGCGCGGCTGCGGTCCAGTGGGTCGAGGCCAACGTTCTGAACCGGACTTCCCGGCACATGGCTACGACCTGTGGCATGACCGGGCCGTCTTCCACTTCCTGACCACTGAGGCGGATCGGCGCGACATCGTCAACAAGGTACTTCCAAGCGGTAAAACCTTGGAGGAGTCGTCATCGTTGCCACATTTGCGCAAGATGGCCCCAGCAGGTGCAGCGGCTTGCCGGTCATGCGCTACAGCGCCGAGGAGCTGCATGCGGAAGAATCGGGCAGCAATTCCAGTTGCTGCGTAATGAGAGGGAATCCCATCGCACGCCGGGCGGCAATCAGCAGAAGTTTGTGTACTGCGTTACTGCCGCAAGGTTGCGTCATAGTACGTCTTCGCGACCACGCGCGCCCCTGCTACGCGATGTCCGCCACCACGGGCGCGTGGTCGGAGGGCCGCTCCAGCCGGCGCGGCGCCTTGTCGATGGTGCACGAGCGGCAGCCGGCCGCGAGCGCCGGCGCGAGCAGGATGTGGTCGATGCGCAGCCCCTGGTTGCGGCGGAACCCCATCGCGCGATAGTCCCACCACGAGAAGCTCCGCTCCGGCTGCTCGAACAGCCGGAACGCATCCGCCAGTCCCAGCGCCAGCAGCCTGCGGAACGCCTCGCGCTCGGGCGTGCTGCAGAGGATGCGCTCGCGCCAGGCCGCGGGGTCGTGCACGTCGCGGTCCTCGGGGGCGACATTGAAATCCCCCAGCAGGGCGAGCCGTGGCCAGCGCGCCAGTTCCTCGCCGAGCCACGCCGCGAGCGCGGCGAACCACGCCAGCTTGTAGGCGTACTTGTCGCTGCCGACCTCCTGCCCGTTCGGCATGTAGGCCGACACGATGCGCGTCTCGCCGAGCGTCAGCGCGACGACGCGCTTCTGCTCGTCGGCGAAGCCGGGAATATCGCGCGTGATGTCGCTGGCCCCGCCGCGATACAGGATCGCGACACCGTTGTAGGTCTTCTGGCCGTTGTGCGCGGCGCGGTAGCCGGCGGCCTCCAGTTCGGCGAACGGAAAGCCCTCGTCCGCGGTCTTGGTCTCCTGCAGGCAGAGCGCATCGGGCTGGTTGGCCGCGAGCCAGTCGATCACCTGCGGCGAGCCGCACCTTCAGCGAATTGACGTTCCACGTCGCGAGTTTCATGGCCGCATCATACCCGAGGCCGCGGCGCGGACGGTCGCGTATACTCGGGCCATCACGCCAGGACACGGGAATCCGATGAGTCGTACCGAACTGCCGCCGCGCATGCCGACCACGCTGATGGGCTCGCCGGCGGAGATCCGCGCCGGTTTCGAGGATGCGCGCTACATCTGCAGCGAGCAGGTCGCGACCACCGTGTACCTCGCGTATCACCTGCAGAAGCCGATCCTCGTCGAGGGTCCGCCGGGCGTGGGCAAGACCGAGCTGGCGAAGACCACCGCGCAGTACCTCTCGCTGCCGCTGATCCGGCTGCAGTGCTACGAGGGGCTCGACGAGTCGAAGGCGCTGTACGAGTGGAAGTACGGCAAGCAGCTGCTGTACACGCAGGTGCTGAAGGACCAGCTCGGCGACGTGCTGAAGGGCGCGCACGGGCTCGCGGAATCCGTGAAGCGGCTGCACGAGTTCGGCGACATCTTCTACAGCGAGGAATTCCTCGAGCCGCGGCCGCTGCTGAAGGCGATGCGCCAGGACGGCGGCGCGCTGCTGCTGATCGACGAGGTCGACAAGGCCGACCAGGAATTCGAGTCGCTGCTGCTGGAGATGCTCTCGGACTACCAGGTCTCGGTGCCGGAGATCGGCACCGTGCGCGCGCACCACACGCCGATCGTGATCCTCACCAGCAACAACACGCGCGAGGTGAGCGACGCGCTGAAGCGCCGCTGCCTGCACCTGTACATCCCGTTCCCCGACGCGAAGCTCGAGAACCGCATCGTGCGCAGCCAGGTGCCCGAGGTCACGGACAGCCTGCGCGCGCAGATGGTGCGCTTCATCCAGGAGCTGCGCCTGCTCGACCTCAAGAAGCCGCCGGCGGTGAGCGAATCCATCGACTGGGCGCGCACCCTGCTGCTGCTGCACGCGCACACGCTCGACGAAGCGCTGGTGCGCAGCACGCTGAACGTGCTGCTGAAATTCGAGGACGACATCCAGTCCGTCAACGAGACCCTGCTGACCCTGCTCGGCAAGGCGCGCGCCGAAACGCCCTGATGGAAAGCACGCTGACGGATTTCGTGCGCGTGCTGCGCAACGCCGAGATCCGCGTCTCGCCCGCGGAAACCATGGACGCGGCGCGCGCGCTGGAGCTGGTGGGCTACGCCGACCGCGAACGCGTGCGCCTGGCGCTGGCCGCGACGCTGGCCAAGACGATCGACGACAAGACGCTGTTCGACGAGTGCTTCGAGCGCTTCTTCGCGTGGCGCCGGCCGCAGGAGGCGGGGCAGGAGCAGGACGCATTGGCTGCGTTCACGCCGCTGCGGGCCGACGTGGCGGCGCCGGGCGCCTCGACCGCGCAGGGCGCGATGGCCGGCGAACTGTCGGAACTGGCGACGCTGTTGCTCGCGGGTGATGCCGCGCAGCTGCGGATCGCGATCGATGCCGCCGGGCGTGCGGCGGGCATCGGCGAGATGAGGGTGTTCACGCAGCGCGGCCTGTATTCGCGCCGCGTGCTGGAGCAGCTCGGCTGGCCCGGGCTGCAGGCCGAGATCCTGACCCTCGAGCAGGCCGAACCGGACGCGGAGCCCGGGCGCGCGACGGGGCTGGCGCTGAAGCGCGGCGCGGCGATGCTGCGCGATCGCGTGCGCGAATACGTCGAGGACCAGTACCTGTTGTTCGCCAGCGCCAACGGGCGCGAGCTGCGCGAGTCGGTGTTGCGCTCGGCACGGCTGTCGCAACTCGAGCGGCGCGACCTCCAGCAGATCAACCGCCTGGTGCGCCGCATCGCGCGCAGGCTTTCGGCGCGCTACGCGCGGCGCCGGCGCATCGCCAGGCGCGGACTGCTCGACGTGCCGAAGACGCTGCGCAAGGGGGCCGCGCACGACGGCCTGCTGTTCGAGCCGGCGTGGAAGAGCGTGCGCAAGGATCGGCCCGCGCTGATCGCGCTCTGCGACGTCAGCGGTTCGGTGAGCGCCTATGCGCGCTTCCTGCTGCTGTTCCTCTACAGCCTGAGCGACGTGCTGCCGCGCGTGCGCAGCTTCGTGTTCTCGTCGCAGCTGGCCGAGGTCACGCCGCTGTTCGAGGACAATCCGCCCGAGGTCGCGGTGGAGATGGCGCAGCGCCAGTACGGCGGCGGCTCGACGGATTACGCGGTGGCGATCCGCGGCCTGCTCGCCGCCACCGGGCGCGAGCTCGATCGCGGCGCGACGGTGGTGATTCTCGGTGACGGGCGCAACAACCGTGGCGACCCGGCGCTGGAGGAGCTGCGCGAGATCGGGCGGCGCAGCCGCCAGCTGATCTGGCTCAATCCCGAGTCGACGAGCGTCTGGGGCACCGGGGATTCCGAGATGCTGCGCTACCGCGGCTGCTGCTCCGAGGCGCGCGTGGTGCAGTCGATCCAGCACCTGGAGCGCTTCGCCGACGACCTGCTGCGCAAGGCGACGGGCTGAGAGCCGCGCCTACAGGCGTTCGTAGCGCGGGTTGCCGCGGTCGCCGCGTCCGGGATCCGCGCCGCCGCGACCTGAATCAGCGCCGCCGTGCCGGGAGTCTGCGCCGAAGGGCTGGCCGCGCGGTTGCGCCTGGCGCTGCTGCCCCGTGTCGCCGCGGCGCTCCATCGCGGCGCCGCCGGCCGGATCGCGGTTGCCGCGGTCCGGCGCCACGAAGCTCCCGCCGCCGGAGCGCGACTCATGCTGCGGCGCGGCCTGCGGGTAGCTGCGCCCACCCGGCTGCGGCTCGGGCTGCGAGTGTTCGGGCATTTCGCGCTGCACGTTGCGCGGCGCCGGGTAGCGCTGCACCTCGCGCGGCGTCGCCTGGCGTTGGACCGGCGCTTCGCTCGCGCGCGGCGCCACGGTGCGCTGCTGCATGCCCGGCTCGCTGCGCCGGGGCTCGCGAATCGGCTCAGGCCGGCTGGTCGTGCCGCCCTGAGGCTCGCGAATCCGCTCCGGCGGGCTCGAGGCGCGGTACGTGGGCTGTCGCGGCATCGTTGCGCTACGGTCGCCGGTATCGCGCGGCACGGTCGCAGGCCGCTCGATCGTCGTCGGACCCGACGACGGCGCGCGTTCCGTTGCCGTTTCGCGGTCCCTGCCGAAGCTGCGCTGGTTGGAGCCCGGCGCCGGGCGCGCCAGCTCCTCCTGGCTGCGCGGGGCGCCTGCCGGCGCACGATTCACCGGCGTGCTCCGCGCGTCGCGCTCCGGGCGGGCGCCGCGATCAGGGCCGCCGCCATGCGGCGTTGCGTTGCGGTCGCGGTACACGCCGCCCGCAGGTATGCCGGTACTGCGATCGCGGTTGCGGTCCTGCTCGCGGTTGAGCTCGCGGGCGGCGTTCCTGCCCGGGTGTAGGCGCCGCGATCGCCGTCGCGGTCGTAGTCACTGCGGTATCGGTAGTCGCGATCGCTGTCGCGCTCATCGCCGTAGTCGTGGCGGCGTACCGGGCGCCCGTCCACGGGCACGTAGCGCGCCTCGACCGCGCGGTGCCGGTACGGCACCCCGCGGCGGTGGCTGGTAGTCGTGCACCCAGACGTGCTGCACGTACGGCGGCCGGCGGTAGTAGAAGGGCGTGGTAGTCGACCACGCGAACGTGGTGGTCGTGCCAGTCCCAGTCACTGAAGAAGAAGCCGGCGCCGAGGCTGAAGCCCGAGCCCCAGTAGAAGCCGCCGTGGCTGCCGTAGCCGAGCGTCACGCCATAGCTCGGCCAGGGCGCCCAGTACACGGGACGGTAATGCGGCCACCACCACGAGCCGTAGATCGTGAAGGGATCGTAGTAGGGCACGTAGATCACGTCGGGGTACGCGGAACGCACGTAGATGACTTCGCGTTCGCGCACGACCTGCACGTGCTCGCCCGAACGCAGGTTGCCGGCATCGTAGGCCCTCTGGCGCAGCGACTGCACGGTGTCCATCACCTGCTGCTGCTGGGCCAGGAAGGCATCGCCGAGGCGCTCGGTCCAGTCCAGATCGGCGTCCATCTGTGCCAGCAGGTCGGGAAAGGCGACCAGCGACTTGACGCTGGGATCCCAGGCCTTGTCGTCGACCGCGCGCACCGCCTCCTGGCCCTGCAGCCCGGGATGCTCGCGCGACCAGCGCGCGGCCTGCACCACTTCCAGCGGATAGGTAGCGGCCATCAGGACCTGCGACAGCAACTGGTCCGGGTACAGGGCGACAGGCGCCAGCATCTGGTCGAGCTCCGCCTGGGAGAACAGCGGCACCTCCTCGCGCGGCTGCGCGGCGCAGCCGTACGAAGTCAGCATCAGCAGCGACAACAGGCAACGCAACAGGGCTTTCATCCGACGGACCCGCGGTGGAGTTGACGCGTATAACGCGCGGGTCGCGGTTCCGTTGACCAGCCCCGAGGGCGGGCGTGTCTCAGCGCGGCTGTTCCCAGACCACCGGCCGGTGCAGCGGGGTGCTTTCCAGCAGCGGGCCGTAGCGGGCCTCGATGCGCTCGCGCTTGAGCTTCAGGGTCGGCGTCAGCAGCTCGTTCTCGATGCTCCAGGGCTCGGCGCAGACCACGATGTGGTCCAGCGCCTCGTGGCTCTCGAGTTGGCCGTTGACCTGCTCCAGCAGGCTTTCGAGCTCGCGCGCCAGTTCCGCCTCGGTGCGCGCCTCGCCCTCGGCGAGCACCGCCAGCGCGACCGGCTGCTTGCGGCCGCTGCCCATCACGCAGACCTGGTCGATCACGGGGTTCGCCGCGAGCAGGCTCTCTATCGGCACCGGCGCCACGTACTTGCCCTTGGCGGTCTTGAACTGCTCCTTGACCCTGCCGATGATCCGGAACGCCCCGTCCGGGCGCTGCTCGCCGATGTCGCCGGTCAGCAGCCAGCCGTCGCGGAAGGTCGCCGCGGTGGCTTCGGGGTTGCGGTAATACTCGCGGAACACCGCGTCGCCGCGGACCAGGATCTCGCCTTGCGGCGAGAGCGTCATCTCCACGCAGTCGAGCGGCTTGCCGATGGTGCCGATCCAGTCGGGGCGGTACGGGTAGTTGCTGCACGACAGGCCCGTGGTCTCGGTCATGCCCCAGCCTTCGCTGATCGGGATGCCGAGGCGCGCGAACCAGGCCAGCATGGCCGGCGAAATCGGCGCGGTGCCGGAGCCGAACAGGCGCGCGCGAATCGAGGCCCATGGCCTTGCGGATGCGCCATGCCACCACCCGTCCGACCAGCGGTATCGCGAGCAGGCGCTGCAGCCGCGCATCGGGCATGCGGCGCAGGATCTGCGACTGGAAGCGCGTCCACAGCCGCGGCACCGACATGAACGCCGTGGGCCGGGCGTGGCGCAGGTCCTCGGCGAAGGTGTCCAGCGACTCGACGAAGTAGACCTCGACGTCGAGCCCGAGCGACAGCTGCTCCACCACCGCGCGCTCGGCGATGTGCGCGAGCGGCAGGTACGACAGCAGGCGGTCGCCGGGACGCGCCTGCACGTTGTCGCGCGTGCTCTGCGCCGAGGCCGCCATGTTGCGGTGGCTGATCACCACGCCCTTGGGCACCCCGGTACTGCCCGAGGTGTAGACCAGCGTGAAGATGTCCTCGGGCCGGGGGCGCGCGCTGTCGACCAGCGGTTCGTGGCGCGCCAGCCAGTCGTTCCAGTGCGCGGCGGCCGGCGCCGTGGGGTAGGGCAGCGCGATGCGCAGCAGCTGCGGCCCGATCGCCTCGTCGGCTGGCTCCGTGGCGTCGAGCTTGCCGAGAAAGATCGCGCGCGCCTCGCTGTGCTCGAGCACGTAGCGGATGGTCGCGGCCGAGGCCGTGGGATAGATCGGCACGCTGACCAGGCCGGCCATCATGATCGCGAAATCCGCGATGAACCATTCCGCGCAGTTCTTGGACAGGATCGCGATGCGATCGCCCGCCTCGTACCCCTGTGCCCGCAGGCCGCTGGCGAGGCGTCGCGCCTGCGTGTCGACCTCGCGCCAGGTGAAGGTGCGCCACACCCGGTTCACCGGCTGGTGCAGGTAGGGCCGCTCGGGATGGCGCCCGACGTGGTCGGCGAGCAGCTCCAGTGGGTAAGCGTACGCTTTCATCGGAAATCTCCGCGGCTCTGGCGGGCTGGAGAGGAGTACAAGAAATAATCCCTCCGTCCCCTTTTTTATGGACGTGCGGAAACAGTAGCGCGTTAGTCGCGGCCTGAGAAGCGGGCGGCCGCCGGCAGAGCGCGTCGAGGCGCCGCTGTGAGCGTTGCCCCATGTCGGCTAGACTCGCCGCAACACGACATGACGCAGGAGCAATGCACGATGCCACCCCGTTTGCGCACCGCCATCACGCTTCCCGGACCGAGCGGCAACGTCGCCGAGACCCTGGCGCTCGCGCGCCGCGCCGAGAGCGCGGGCTACGACGACCTCTGGCTCGCGGATGCCGGCGGCATGGACGCGCTGACGCTGGCGGCGCTGATCGCGCAGAACACCACGCGCGCGCGTATCGGCATCGCGGTGGTGCCCGCGTACACGCGCACGCCCGCGGTGCTCGCGAGCACCGCGGCCACCATCGCGCAGGTCGCGCCGGGACGCTTCGTGCTGGGCCTGGGCACCTCGAGCCACGCGATCATCGAAGGCTGGCACGGCCTCGAACTGGCCAAGCCGCTCACGCGCATGCGCGAAACGGTGCAGTTGCTGCGCCAGATGCTGGCCGGCGAGAAGACCCGCTTCAGCGGCCAGACCCTGAAGAGCCACGGTTACCGCCAGGAACCGGTGGCCGGAGGGCTGCCGATCCATCTCGCGGCGCTGCGCCCGCGCATGATCGAGCTGGCGGCCGAGCTCGGCGACGGCGTGATCCTGAACCTGTTTCCGCGCCAGGCCCTGCCGCGCATCGTCGAGCACGTGGCGCGCGGCGCGCGGCGTGCCGGCAAGGATCCCGCGCAGGTCGAGATCGTCTGCCGTCACCAGATCGCGGTCACCGAGGATCCCGCGGCGACGCGCAAGCTGTTCCGCATGGTGTTCGCCTCGTACTACGCCACGCCGGTGTACAACGAGTTCCTTGCCTGGGCCGGATACGAGCACGCCGCACGGGAGATCCGCGAAGGCTGGGCCGCGGGTGACCGCGCGCGCACCGCGGCGGCCATCAGCGACGAGCTGGTCGACGAAATCGCGATCATCGGCACGCGCGAGCAGTGCCAGCAGCGCGTGCTCGATTACGCGCGCGGCGGCATCCACACGCACGTGGTGTCGTGCCTGGGTGTCGAGCCGCAGGTGGTGGAGGCAACCTACCGGGCGTTTGCCCCGGAGCACTTCGGCTTCCGCGGGTCTCTGAGCGAGCCGCCGCGGCTCAGTCGATCTCGCCGGCGAAACGCAGCGCCAGCGTCGCGCCGGTCTGGCGCACCACCCGCATCAGGTAGCGCTCGGCGTTGTCGTTGTCGGCGTCGCTGAGCACGCCGCCCATGTTGAGCCCGATCAGGCGCCCCGGAGCAAGTTCCGGGCCGCGGTATGCGCCGAGCAGCATCCCGCCTTCGGAGACATTGAGGGTGTGTGCCTCGAATATCGCGTTGCGTTCGAGCACCACCGTCACCGACAGGCGCACATCGACGCGGCGATGCCGGCGCAGGTCCGGCCCGCGGGCTGCGTTGGCGGAATCTTCCCGGGTCGTCATGTGCCGCTGCCTGCGCGTGCTTCGTGCGCGGCCAGCTCGCGCTCCAGGCGCTGGCCGGTGGCGCCCGGCAGCGGGGCGCGCGCGGTCAGCCAGTGGTAGGTCAGCGGCACGACGAGCAGGCTGAGCAGCGTCGAGACCAGCACGCCGGCGATCACGACCACGCCGATCACGAAGCGTGTCTCGGCACCCGCGCCGCTCGACAGCACCAGCGGCACGGCGCCCATGATCGTGGTGATGGAGGTCATGATGATCGGGCGCAGCCGCAGCGAGGATGCCTCCAGCAGCGCCTCTTCGCGCTCGAGGCCCTCGGCGCGCAGCTGGTTCGTGAACTCCACGATCAGGATGCCGTTCTTCGCCGCCAGCCCCACCAGCATGATGATCGCGATCTGGCTGTAGATGTTGAGCGTCTGTCCCGTGAGCCACAGGCCCAGCAGTGCGCCCACCACGGCCAGCGGCACCGTCAGCATGATGATCAGCGGGTGCAGGAAACTCTCGAACTGCGCCGACAGCACCAGGTAGACCACCAGCAGCGAGAGCAGGAACATCAGGTAGATCGAACGCCCCGAATCGCGCAGGTCGCGCGATTCGCCCTTGAGGTCCGTGGTGGCGCGCGGCGGCAGCAGCTCGCGCGCGATGGTCTCCATGAAGTCGATGGCCTGGCCGAGGGTGTAGCCATCGGCGAGGTTTGCCTCGATCGTGATCGCGCGCGTGCGGTTGTAGCGGTTCAGGGCGCCCGCATCGGCAAACTCCTCGGTACGGACCAGGCTCGCCAGTGGCACCAGCGCGCCGCTCGTCGCCGAGCGCACGTAGATGTTCGAGATGTCGCCCCTGCTGCGCTTGGTGTCCTCGAGGCCCTCGAGGATCACGTCGTACTCCTCGCCGTTCATCAGCAGCTTGGTGACGCGGCGCGAACCGAGCAGTGTCTCGAGCGTGCGGCCCACATTCTCGACGCTGACGCCGAGATCGCCGGCGCGCGCGCGGTCCACCTCGACGCGCAGCTGCGGCTTGGTTTCCTTGTAGTCGTGGTCGACCGCGGTCAGGCCGGGATTCTGCGCAATGCGCGCGAGCAGGATGTCGCGCCATTGCGCGAGCTCCTCGAAGGTGCCGCCGCCGATCACGAACTGCAGCGGTTTCTCGAACCGCCCGCCGAGGCCCTGCGGCATGGTCGGGAAGGCCTGCACCCCGGGCACGTCGGCGATGCGCCGGCTCACCTCCGCGATCGTTTCCCACGCCGGGCGTCGCCCGGTGTCCCAGTGCGGCAGGTTGAATATGCCCGTCGCCGCGCTGTAGGTCTCGGTGCGCGTCATGCCGGCCGGCGCGCGCAGCAGCATGCGCTCGATGTCGCCCTGCTCGACCATCGGCATGATGCGCCGCTCGATGTCGTCGACATGGCGCATCGTGTACTCGAAGGAGGAACCCTCCGGCGCCGTGATGAACATGAAGAAGGTGCCGCGATCCTCGCGGGGCGCGAACTCCGAGGGAATGGCCCGCAACAGCAGCCACGCCGCGGCGAGGACCGCCGCAAACACCGCCAGCGCGATCCACGGGTGGTGCAGCACGCCGGCGAGCGATCGGCGATACGCCGCCTGAGCGCGCGTGAACGCGCGGCCTGCGCCGTGCTCCGCGGTGTCCGGGCGCAGCATGATCGAGCACATCGCCGGCGAGAGCGTCAGTGCCACCAGCGCCGAGAACAGCACCGCCGCCGCCATCGCGACGGCGAATTCCCCGAACAGCCGCCCGATGTCGTCCTGCAGGAAGGTGATCGGGACGAACACCGACACCAGCACCAGCGTGGTCGCTACCACCGCGAAACCGACCTGGCGCGTGCCGCGCCACGCGGCGACCAGCGGCGTCTCGCCGGCGCGCATGCGGCGGTGGATGTTCTCCAGCACCACGATGGCGTCGTCCACCACCAGTCCGATCGCGAGCACCAGCGCGAGCAGCGTCAGCAGGTTGATCGAATAACCGAAGAAGTAGAGCACGATGAAGGTCGCGATCAGCGACACGGGCAGTGTCGCTGCCGGGATCAGCATGGCGCGCGTGTCGCCGAGGAAGAGCCAGATCACCACCATCACCAGGCCGCAGGCGATGAACAGCGTGAGGTAGACCTCGGCGATGGCGCTCTCGATGAACACCGAGGAGTCGTAGCTCTGCTTGAGTTCCATGCCCGCGGGCAGCGAGGCGTTGACACGGTCACGCTCGGCCTTCACCGCGCGCGCCACCGCCAGCGTGTTGGCGTTGCTCTGCTTGACGATGCCGATGCCGACCATCGGCACGCCGTTGCCGCGGAACTGCCGGCGGTTCTCCGCCGCGCCCAGCTCCACCGTCGCGACCTCGCCGAGCCGCACCAGGTGCCCGTCGCCGCCCTTGCCCAGCACCAGCCGGCGGAAGTCCTCCGCGCTGTGGTAGCCGCGCTCCATGCGCACCACGAAATCCCGCTGCTCGGAGCGGATGCTGCCGGCGGGCAGCTCCAGGTTCTCGCGCGCGAGCGCCGCCTCGACATCGGCCACCGTCAGCGCGCGTGCCGCGAGCGCGTTGCGGTCGAGCCAGATGCGCATCGCGTAATCGAGTCCGCCGCTCACCTGCACGCGCGCCACGCCGTCGATCACCGCGAAGCGGTCGGCGATGAAGCGGTTGGCGTAATCGGTGAGCTCCAGCCGGTCCATGCGGTCGCTGACCAGGTTGAGCCACAGCATCACGCGCCCGGATGCGTCCTCCTTGCGGATGTCAGGCGCGTCGGCTTCCGCGGGCAGCTGGTCCATTGCGCCGCCGATGCGATCGCGCACGTCGTTCGCCGCATCGTCGATGTCGCGTTCGAGCGTGAACTCGAGCTGTATCACCGACACGCCGTCCTCGCTGCTGGAGCTGATGGAGTCCAGCCCCGCGATGCCGGCGATGCGCTCCTCGAGCGGCTGCGTGATGCGCGTTTCCACCACGGCCGCCGACGCCCCGCGGTAGGTGGTCTCGATGGTGACGACCGGCGGATCGATGTCGGGGTACTCGCGCAGCGGCAGCAGGTTGAAGGCCACCGCGCCGAAGGCGATCAGCAGCAGGCTGAGCACCGCCGCCAGCACGGGGCGGCGCACCGAGAGGTCCGAGAGCATCATGGCGGCGATTCGGCGTCCGGCGGCGCGAGGATGCGGACCTGCTGCCCGGGACGCGCGGTGGTCAGCCCTTCCACCACGACCAGCTCGCCTTCCTCGAGGCCGGAGAGGATCTCCGCGCTGCCCGGAATGCGCGCCCCCAGCGTGACTTCGCGGCGCACCAGGCGGTTGCCGTCGGCGCGGTCGACGACCAGCACGAAGTGCGAGCGCTGGTAGTGCACCAGCGCTTCCTCGGGCGCCATCAGCGCGGTGCGCGGGCGGTGCTCGAGCACCAGCGTGAGCAGCATGCCGGGCCTGAGCGCGAGGTCGGCGTTGTCGATGCGCGCGCGCACCGTGAGCGAGCGGTCGACCGGGTTCACGCGCGAATCGATGCCCGTCACCGTGCCGCTGAACTCGCGGCCCTCGAAGGCGGGACTCGCGGCCATGACCGTGTCGCCCGTGCGCAGCCGTGACAGCAGCGCAGAGGGCACCGTGAAGTCCAGGCGCAGCGTGGCGACGTCATCGAGCGTGGTGATCACCGTCTCCGGCGTCACCAGCGCGCCGGGGCTCACGTTGCGCAGCCCGAGCACGCCCGAGAACGGCGCGCGGATGGTGCGGTCGGCCAGCGCCGCCTGCGCCGCGGCGACGCGCGCGAGCGCGATGTCGCGCAGCGTGCGGCGCTCGTCGAGCTGGTTCTGCGGCAGCGATTTGCGCGCCACCAGTCCTTCGATGCGCCGCACCTCGCGCAGCTGCTCGTCGAGGTAGGCGCGCGCCTCGTCGAGCTGCGCGCTTTCCTCCTGTTGCGCCAGCGTCAGCAGCGCGTCGCCGCGCGTCACCGCCTGGCCGTCCGTGAAGTGGATCGCGCTGACGAACTCGGTGACGGTGGGCCGCACCTCGATCGATTCCCACGACGACGTGGTGCCCAGCGCCTCGACGCGGTCGGCGATCTCGCGCCGCTCGACCGTGGCTGCGCGCACCGCGGGCGCGGGCGGCACGAAGGCCTCGACGGGTGCCCCGCGCGCGCGCAGCAGCTGCCAGCCGGCGAATGCCGTGGCGCCGGCCAGTGCGAGCAACAGCGCGTTGCGCTTCAGGCTTCCCATTGCATCGTGTCCCCGGGTTACGCGTTCGGGCCGTTCTTGCCGCGCCGCGCGTGCGGCGAATGGCTCAGCCTGCGGCCTCGCCGAACAGCGCGGTCAGCGATTCCACCGGCGGTGCGAACCAGTAGGCGCCCGAGACCGGCGTGGAGAATTCGGTCAGGCGATCCATCAGGCCGTCCTCGGCGCGACCGAACATACGATCGAGCTGCATCGCGAAGATCATGATCTCGCGCGAAAAGGCGATGAAATACAGACCGTGCTGGCGCAGGCCGCCGTATGGCGCGCTGCGGCGGTAGATCTTCAGCGGCTGGCCGTCGACCTGCACGTCGGTGCGACGCACGTGGGCGGTCGGCGGCGCGTCCTCGAGCTCGACGCTGTCGGGCTTGGTGCGGCCTATCACCGATTCCTGCTCGGCCTGGCCGAGCGCGCCGAAACGCGCGAGGTCGTGCACCCATTGCTGCGTCAGCACGAAACTGCCGCCCGCTCCGGTGCGGCCCGCGGGGATCAGCGCGGCGGCGCGCGCCTCTTCGTCGTGCGGGTTCTCGGTGCCGTCGACGAAGCCCGTCATGTCGCGCGAATCGAGGTAGGTGAAGCCGTGCAGCTCGAGCTCGAGCGTCGCGATGCCGGCGAGCGCGCGACCGATCTGCATGGCGCAGGCGACGTTGAGGTCGTGACGCTCGCCGTGCAGCCACACCAGGATGTCGCCCTGCGTACCGGGCGCGGTGCGATCCTGCCTGCCGAGCACCGGGTGAAAGGTGATGAAGTTCTCCGGCACCTCCTGCGGCGCGAGCCGCTCCCAGGCATCGCGGCCGAAGGCCAGCACGAGGTGGGTTTCGGGTGCGCGCGCGGCGAGCGCCTGCCCCAGCAGGCGCTTGAGCTCCTCGGGTTGCCAGCGCTGGCGCAGGTGAAACTCGAGGAAATATTGATGCGGCGTATTCTCGCGGAAAATCGCCGGCTGGGGAGTTGGCATCGCCTCAATCTCCATGGCCATGTCGGTGTCGGGGTTTGCGGCTAAAGCTAACACGCGCCGAAGACGCGCAACAACCCGCGCCCGCGCCCGGTGCTGTACTTGCCTGCGCGGCATCACTACACTCTCGCGACCCCGGCGCGGGTCGCGCGCGGGAGTGCCAGGAAACCAACGTGAACGCGCAATTCGAACAACGGCTCGCTGCCCTGGATCGAGGCGACAACAACAGGTTGTTGCGCTACATCCGCCGTGGCATCGAGAAGGAAAGCCTGCGCATCACGCCGCAGGGGCGGCTCGCGCAGACGCCGCATCCCGCAGCGCTCGGTTCGGCGCTGACGCATGCCTCGATCACCACGGATTATTCCGAGGCGCTGCTGGAGTTCATCACCGGCGCCGGCACCGAGCTGGCGGAAACGCTGGACGAGCTCGATCGCATCCACCGCTTCGTCTACCCGCACATCGGCGACGAGCTGCTGTGGACCTCGAGCATGCCCTGCGTGCTCGAGAAGGACGAGGACATCCCGGTTGCGCGCTACGGCAGCTCGAACGTCGCGCGCATGAAGACGATCTACCGCATCGGCCTGGGGCATCGCTACGGGCGCCTGATGCAGACGATCGCCGGCCTGCACTACAACTTCTCGCTCGATGACGATTTCTGGGAGTGGCTGCGCGCGGAAACCGCGAGCACGCTCGCGCTGAAGGATTTCAAGACCGAGCAGTATTTCGCGCTGATCCGCAATTTCCACCGCCACGCGTGGCTGCTGGTCTACCTGTTCGGCGCCTCGCCGGCGCTGTGTGGCAGTTTCGTTGCCGGGCGCGAGCACGGTCTGGAGCCGCTCGCCGCCGGCACGCTGCACGCGCCCTGGGGCACGTCGCTGCGCATGGGCGATCTCGGCTACCAGAGCAACGCGCAGCGCAGCATCGACATTCCCTACAACAGCCTCGGGGATTACGTTGGCGCGCTGCAGCGCGCGATCACCGAGGCGCACCCCGAGTACCAGCGCATCGGCGTGCGCGACGGTGACGACTGGCTGCAGCTGAACGCGAGCCTGCTGCAGATCGAGAACGAGTTCTACGCCACGATCCGCCCGAAGCGGGTCACGCGCAGCGGCGAGTCGCCGCGCCGCGCGCTCGAGGAGCGGGGCGTGGAGTACATCGAGGTGCGCTGCCTGGACCTCGACCCGTTCGAGCCGATCGGCATCGCGCGTCCCACTGCGCGCTTCCTCGACGCCTTCCTGCTGTTCTGCCTGCTGCACCAGAGCCCGGCCTCGGACGCGCCGGCGCGCCGCCTCGCGCGCGAGAACCTGCTCACCGTGGTGAACCGCGGCCGCGAGCCGGGGCTGCGCCTGGCGCAGGCGGACGGCACGAGCGTGGAACTGCGCCAACTCGGGCTGCGCATGCTCGATGACATCGCGGCGATCGGCGTGCTGCTCGACCGCGCGCGCAACGGCGAGGAATACCGCGACAGCATCGCCGCGCAGCGGCTGAAGCTCGAGCAGCCCGGAGCTGACGCCTTCGGCGCGCGTGCTCGAGGCGCTGCGCGCGGGCGAGAGCTCCTTCTTCCGTTTCGCGATGGCGCAGTCGCGGCACCACCGCGAGCACTTCCTGGCGCGGCCGCTCGACGCGGCCTCGCGCGCGCATTTCGAGCGCCTGGCGGCGGACTCGCTGGACGCGCAGCGCGCCATCGAGCAGGCCGACGCGGTGCCCTTCGAGACCTACCTCGCGAACTACTACGCGCAGTAGGTCCGGCGCGTGAACCACCTCGCGCATTTCCACCTCGCGGGTGAGTGCGAACACCTGGTGCTGGGCGCGCTGCTCGGTGACTACGTGAAGGGGCCGCTCACGGGCGCGTTGCCGCACGCGCTGGAGCGCGGCGTGAGACTGCACCGGCGCGTCGATGCCTTCACCGACGGCCACGAGCGGCTGCGCGCGCTGCGGGTGCATTTCGGCCCCGGCGAGCGCCGGCTCGCCGGCGTGGTCACCGACCTCTTCTTCGACTACCTGCTCACGCGGCACTGGGAGCGTTTCCACGCCCCGGCGCTGCGCGACTTCAGCACGCGCGTCTGCGCGATCCTCGAGCGGCACGTGGCGGCGCTGCCGCCGCCGGCGGCGCGCCAGGCGCGTCGCATCGTCGAGCACGATCTGCTCTGTCGCTATGGCGAGGTCGCAGGTGCTGGACGGCACGCTGGAGCGCCTGGGGGAGGTGCTGCGGCAGCCGCAGACGATGCGTGCAGCCACCGCGGTGGCGTGGTCGCGGATCGGGGAATTCGAGGCGGCGTTCCTCGCTTCTATCCGCAGCTGATCGAGATCGCCGGCGCGCCCGAGTTCAGGCCCTGACGCGGCTGTCAGCGCTGCAGGATGAACGAGGTGAACAGCAGATCCTGCACCCCGGTCTGCGCGGGCCGGCGTTGCCGGCGGCCGCCACGATCACCTTGCGCACGGCTTGCAGTGCCGCGAGCCGCAGCGCCTCGCGCTGCTCCGGAGCCTGCCAGCGCTTCGGCGCTCTGGCCGCTGAGCAGCATGATGAGCTCGTGGCGCAGCGCGGGCATGTGCCGCTCGACCGCGGCGACGGCTTGCGCGCTGACGCGCAGCGTCACGTCGGTCTTGAGATAGCCGATGCGCCCGGTGGTGCCGAAATTCACCACGAAAGTCGGCGTCATCTCGATGTACTCGAAGTCCGGCCCTTCTGCCTCGGCTTTCTTCCGCGGATTTCGCCTGTGCCATCAGCGGCAGCAGGCACAGGAGCATCAGGCAGGCGCGGCGCGCGATCGACATGCGGTTCTCCCCGGCGGTGAGGCGGCAAAGGATACACGACGCCGTCGCGGCGATTGACCGTCGCGGGCGCATCACATAGCGTGAGCGCCCGTCATGCGTTCATGGAGCCGAGAATCGAATGCTGCCCGCCTGGATCAGGTCCCGCCAGGTCTTCCTGGGAATCTTCGTCGCCACCGCCCTGATGATGGGTTTCGGTTACTGGCTGCAGTATGCCCAGGGCCTCGAGCCGTGCCCGCTGTGCATGACGCAGCGCATCTTCATCACCCTGGCGGGGCTCACCGCGCTGGTCGCGGCGCTGCACGGCCCGGGCCGCGTCGGCATCCGCGTCTACGCTGCGCTGGTGGCGCTGTGGTGCCTCGTCGGCGGCGGCTTTTCGCTGCGCCATCTCTGGCTGCAGAGCCTGCCTCCGGGGCAGGCGCCCGCCTGCGGGCCGGACCTCGCCTACATGTTCGACGCCTTTCCGCTGAAGGATGCCCTGCTGCTGCTGCTGCGGGGCGACGGCAACTGCGCGGAGGTCGACTGGGCTTTCCTCGGCATTGCGATACCCGGCTGGACGCTGCTGGCCTTCGTGATCATCGCGGCGCTGGCCGCATGGAGCGCCCTGCGTCCCCGAACGTGAATTTTCCCCTTCTGCCCCGAACTTAAAGTTGTTTGTCATCAATTTATTGCTAGTCTCCTGATTGACAACACTTTCGTCAAACGTCGACCGGGCATCGATCCGGATGGCAGCAAGGGGATGGGCATGGGCAAGAAAAGTTACCCGCAATGGCGATCATTGGCGCGCGGTGGACAGCCTGCTGCAGCGCTGGCTGGGTGATCGGCAGCAGCTGCTGAGCCTGCTGTGCGAGCTGGGCACGGTGGTCAGGAGCGGCGTGCATCGCTCCGGTGCACGCCAGAAGCTCGACCGCTTCTGCGAGGTTCTCGTCGACTACGTGTCGGCCGGACACTTCGAGATCTACTGCGCGCTGCTGGACGAAGGCGAGCGCTTCGGCGCGAAGCGCTGCCGCGAAGCAGCCGATCTGTACGCCAGGATCGTGCCGACCACGGCCGTGGCGCTCGACTTCAACGATCATTACTTCAACGGCGGCAGCGGGCGGGCGCTCGTGCAGGACCTCTCGACGCTCGGTCAGGTGCTGGCATCGCGCTTCGACTGGGAAGACGCGCTGATCCGCCGCCTGCACATGGCGGGACGCGCGGTCGCCTGAACTTGCGCCGCGCGATCGCGCTGGCTCTCGTCGCCGGGCTGGCCGCCTGCGGGTCGCGCGATGCGCCGGTAGCGAGTCTCGAGGTCGCCGTGCCCGGCGCGTTCAGCGCCGCGCTCTCTCCCGATGGCCGCCAGGCCGTGGTCGGTTCGCTGCGTCACGGCGGCAGCCTGTGGGACCTGGAAACCGATCAACGCCGCTTCGACTGGAATCACCGCGCCGGCGCCTTCACGCCGATCACGGCCGTGGCCGTCGCGCCGGGCGGTGAGGCGGCGCTCACGGCCGAGCACGACACGCTGGTCCTGTGGGACACGGCCAGCGGCGAGGCGATCACTTACTTCACCGCGCCGGCCAGGGTCAACGCGATCGCGCTTGGTCCCGGGGGACGGCTCGCCCTGCTGGGGCTCAGCGACGACACCGCGGTGCTGTTCGATGCGCGCAAGGGCGGTATCAAGCGCGTGTTCGCCCACCAGGGGCGGGTGCGCAGCGTGGCGCTGGACGCCGACGCCCGCCTGGCGCTCAGCGGTGGCGAGGACCGCAGTGCCCGGCTGTGGGACGTGGAGAGCGGCGCCGAGTTGCAGCGCTGGCAGCACGACGCCGACGTGCGCCTGGTCGCACTGGCGCCGGACGGCTCGCGCGCGCTCAGCGTCAGCAAGTACGACCGCGCGGTGGTGTGGGACACGTCGTCGGGGCGAGAGCTCGGCATGCTGCCGGCCTTTCGCGCGCGGGTCACGCGCGGCGCAGACCTGGACCGCCGCGGCGTTCTCGGCCGATGGCGCGCAGTTGCTCACCGGTACGACCGACCGGCGGGTCCAATTGTGGGATCTGCCTGCCGTCGAGCGGCGGGCGGAGTGGGAGATGCCCCGCAGGACGGACTGGAAACGCTCAGGCGCCTACATACTGGCGGTAGGCTTCGGCGCCGCGGAGGGCGCCTGCCTGAGCGTGTCGGCGGACGGCTTCGTGCACCGCCTGCGCCTTACTCCTTAGCGGCTTCGGGTCGCCTCTTTGGGCTCGATCGACAGGAGTTCCACTTCGAACTTCAGCGTCGAGTTCGGGCCGATCTGGTTGCCGGCGCCACCGGGGCCGTAAGCCAGGCCGGAGGGGATGTAGAGTTCCCACTTCGAGCCCACCGGCATCAGCTGCAGCGCCTCGACCCAGCCCGGGATCACGCCGCCGACCGGGAAGGTCACGGGCTCGCCGCGCTTGTAGGAGCTGTCGAACTCGGTGCCGTCGAGCAGCGTGCCGCGATAGTGCACCTTGACGACGTCCTCGGCGCCCGGCTTCGGACCTTCGCCGGCGGTGACGATCTTGTACTGCAGGCCGCTTTCCGTCGTGACCACGCCTTCCTTGGTGGCATTTTCCTTCAGGAAGGCCTCGCCCTCGGCAAGGTTCTTGTCGGCGGCGGCCTTCTGTTCGGCCTGCATGCGCTCCGTGTGCGTCTTCTGCAGCTGTTGCATGCCGGCGGCGACTTCCTCGTCGGTCAGGGCCAGCTTGTCGAGAGTGAAGCCCTCGCGCACGCCCTTGGCCAGCGCCTCGGCATCGACCTGCAGCTTGTCGTTGCGGAACTGGCGGCCCATCGAGGCGCCGAGGCTGTAGCCCATGCGCTGGGCATCGGTGGTGATCGCGGCGCCGGCATCGGCTTTGGCGGCATCGTCGGGCGCCTTGGATTCGTTGCAGCCCGCGAGCGCGAGCAGCGACACGCAGAATGCCACGGGCAGGGAAACGGAACGGTTCATCTGGAGTCCTCGGGGGAGTGACGCGCGCATGCGCGGAAGCGCCGCATGATACATGAGGCCCTGCGCCGTTGGATACGCGGACTCGCGGCGCTGCGCTGGCTCAGGGATCGAACACCAGGGTGGCCAGCCGCTGGCCCTCGTTCCGAGCCTGCGCAGGCGCCGCGCCGCACGCCTCGAGGCATGCCGCCAGCGATTGCGCGGCGCATGCGCGAGCGGCACCCGCGCCTTGCGGCGCGGGCTGCGGCAGCGCCGTGTCCGCGAGCAGCGCGGCCTGGCAGCGCTCGGCCGCGAGCTCCGCCTGCATCAGGCGATCGGCGCCGGCGGCAAGCGCCGGGGAGCCAAGCGCATCGGCCGCGCGCCGGGCGGCGCGCCGCGCCGCACGCAGCGGACGCAGCAGATGACGGTCGATCAGCTCGACGCGCGCCTCCGCCTGGCGCAATGCCGCGCCGCGCACGCACTCGCCGCACGCCGCGCGCCAGCAGCAATAAAGCAGCAGCATCACGTTCGCGCCGTGCGCGTCCTGCAGCGCCACGCAGCACGGCGCCACGCCGGGACGCGCGTAGCGCCCGCACGCGAACTCCCAGAATTCCTCCACGCGCATGATCTCCCTGTCCAGGCAGGCGGATTCTCGCCGACCGGCGCATGCGGTGTCGCGCTTGAAATGCGCCGCGGCCATCCCCATGTTCCCAGCAGGTGAATGCCGGGTGCTATGATTCGCGCACGGCCACGACACCACCCGCAACGCATCCGGAGAAACCGATGAGCGAGCATATTGTCCACGTCACCGACGCCTCCTTCGAGGAGGAAGTCCTGAAGTCCAAGCTTCCCGTCCTCGTGGACTACTGGGCCGAGTGGTGCGGACCGTGCAAGATGATAGCGCCGGTGCTCGACGAGATCGCGCGCGAATATGCCGGCCGACTGAAGGTGTGCAAGATGGACGTGGACGCCAACGGCGAGACGCCTGCGCGCTATGCGATCCGCGGCATCCCGACGCTGATGATCTTCGCCAACGGCAACGCCGAGGCGACCAAGGTGGGCGCGGTATCGCGCTCACAGCTCGCCTCGTTCATCGACGCGGCGATCGCCTGAATCCCGATCGTGCGTGCGCGGGCCCGTCGAGGGCCTGCGCCACGCGACGCCCGGGGTGCTGGACTGGCGCCGGGAACGCGTGCTACATTTGCCCCCGTTCCAACGCAACCAGCCTGTCCAGTCACTCCTGATCTGCCGCTTCAACCCTTGTCTCCGCGTCTGGATCTGCGCTTCTCGGCGTGACTCTCTGGCATCTCCGCGTGCCGCCATCCGGCAACGCACACATCCATTCTTCCCATCCAGCACACCACACCACAACACATGAACCTGACCGAACTCAAAGAAAAGCCGATCAATGAACTCGTCGAAATGGCCGAGGCCATGGGCATCGAGAACGTCGCCCGCTCGCGCAAGCAGGACGTCATTTTCGCCCTCCTGAAGCGCCACGCGAAGAGCGGCGAGGAAATCTCCGGCGACGGCGTACTGGAAATACTCTCGGACGGTTTCGGGTTCCTGCGCTCGAGCGACAGCAGTTACCTGGCCGGCCCCGACGACATCTACGTCTCGCCGAGCCAGATCCGGCGCTTCAACCTGCGCACCGGCGACACCATCTCCGGCAAGATCCGCCCGCCCAAGGACGGCGAGCGCTACTTCGCGCTGCTGAAGGTGAGCGACGTCAACTTCTCGGGTTCCGACACCTCGCGCACCAAGGTGCTGTTCGAGAACCTCACCGCGCTGTTCCCGCAGGAGCGCCTGAAGCTCGAGCAGGGCAACGGCAGCAGCCAGGACCTCTCGGGCCGGATCATGGATCTGTGCGCACCGATCGGCAAAGGCCAGCGCGGCCTGATCGTCTCGCCGCCCAAGGCCGGCAAGACGCTGATCCTGCAGAACATCGCGCAGTCGATCGTGCGCAACAACCCCGAGTGCTACGTGATCGTGCTGCTGATCGACGAGCGCCCGGAGGAAGTGACCGACATGGAGCGCTCGGTGCGCGCCGAAGTGGTCGCCAGCACCTTCGACGAGCCGCCGGCGCGCCACGTGCAGGTGGCCGAGATGGTGATCGAGAAGGCCAAGCGCCTGGTCGAGCACAAGAAGGACGTGGTGATCCTGCTCGACTCGATCACGCGTCTGGCGCGCGCCTTCAACACCATCGTGCCCTCCTCGGGCAAGGTGCTCACGGGCGGCGTCGACGCGCACGCGCTGGAGCGCCCGAAGCGCTTCTTCGGCACCGCGCGCAACATCGAGGAAGGCGGCAGCCTCACGATCATCGCCACCGCGCTGATCGACACCGGCTCGAAGATGGACGAAGTGATCTACGAGGAATTCAAGGGCACCGGCAACATGGAGCTGCACCTCGACCGGCGCATCGCCGAGAAGCGCGTGTTCCCCGCGATCAACATCCGCCGCTCCGGCACGCGCCGCGAGGAGCTGCTCACCAGCGACGAAGAGCTGAACCGGATGTGGATCCTGCGCAAGCTCCTGCACTCGATGGAAGACATCGACGCGACCGAGTTCCTGGTCGACAAGCTCAAGGACACCAAGACCAACGACGAGTTCTTCAACTCGATGAAGCGCAAGTAAGCGCCACGGGGCGAGCCGCGCCATGTCGTACCGCGACCTGCGCGAGTTCATCAAGGCGCTGGAAGCCGCCGGCGAGCTGAAGCGGATCGCGGTTCCCGTCGATCCGCACCTCGAGATCACCGAGATCTGCGACCGCACGCTGCGCGCGGGCGGTCCGGCGCTGCTGTTCGAGAACCCGAAGGGTTCGAAAATCCCGCTGCTCGCGAACCTGTTCGGCACCGAGCTGCGCGTCGCGCGCGGCATGGGCCGCAGCGACACCGCGAGCCTGCGCGAGATCGGCGAGCTGCTCGCCTTCCTGCGCCAGCCCGACCCGCCGCGCGGCATGCGCGAGGCGTGGAACCAGCTGCCGATATTCCGCCAGGTGCTGACGATGTCGCCGAAGGTGGTCTCGCGCGGCGAGATCCACGAGAACGTGCACGAACGCGACGACGTCGATCTCACGATGCTGCCGATCCAGACCTGCTGGCCCGACGACGTCGGGCCGCTGGTGACCTGGCCGCTGGTGATCACGCGCGGCCCGCACAAGGAACGGCAGAACCTCGGCATCTACCGCATGCAGCTGATCGGCAGGAACCGCCTGATCATGCGCTGGCTCTCGCACCGCGGCGGCGCGCTGGATTTCCAGGAATTCAGGCAGCAGAACCCCGGCAAGCCCTATCCGGTGGCGGTGGCGCTGGGCGCCGATCCCGCGACGATACTCGGCGCCGTGACGCCGGTGCCGGACACGCTGTCCGAATACGCCTTCGCCGGCCTGCTGCGCGGCTCGAAGACGCTGCTGGTCAACGCGGGCGTGGGCGACCTGCAGGTGCCCGCGAGCGCCGAGATCGTGCTGGAAGGCCACATCTACCCCGATGACTACGCCGACGAAGGCCCCTTCGGCGACCACACCGGCTACTACAACGAAGTGGAGCGCTTCCCGGTGTTCACGGTCGAGCGCCTGCTGCACCGCGACAACCCGATCTACCACAGCACCTACACCGGGCGTCCGCCGGACGAACCCGCCGTGCTGGGTGCCGCGCTGAACGAAGTGTTCGTGCCGCTGCTGCAGCGGCAGTTCCCGGAGATCGTCGACTTCTACCTGCCGCCCGAGGGCTGCTCGTACCGCCTCGCGGTGATCACGATGAAGAAGCAGTACCCCGGTCACGCCAAGCGCGTGATGATGGCGGCGTGGTCCTTCCTGCGCCAGTTCATGTACACGAAGTTCCTGATCGTGACCGACGACGACATCAACGCGCGCGACTGGAAGGACGTGATCTGGGCGATGACCACGCGCATGGACCCCAAGCGCGACACGCTGCTGCTCGAGAACACCCCGATCGACTACCTCGACTTCGCCTCGCCGGTGGCGGGCCTCGGCGGCAAGATCGGCTTCGACGCCACCAACAAGCTGCCCGGCGAGACCACGCGCGAGTGGGGCCGCCCGATCGCGATGGATGCGGCCGTGAAGCAGCGAGTCGACGCGATGTGGGCCTCGCTCGGCATCGACATGTAGGTCGGGCTTCAGCCCGACAAGGGTTCGGCAACGCCGAACCCGCCGCCTCCCCGCAGGCACCAGTCGGCATGAATGCCGACCTACGCCGACAATCCACCCCGCTCGCAAACCATCCCCACAACGGAGCGCGCGCCGCTCGGCCGGGAAGACCTCCTGTCGGCCCGGCTCGCGGGTGGAGCCGGGATACTTGCGCGCAAGAGCCTCGGGCAGATGCACGGCGCCGAAGCCTTCGGCTACATCCTGCCGATGCAGCTGCAGCGCCGCGTCGACCTGCGCGCGCAGGACCGCCATCAGGCTCTGAGGGAGCATGGTCGCGCGCCCGAGCACTGCACGAACCTCGTCGCGTGTCAGGACCACCGGCAGTCGCGCGGGGCGCCTTGCTCTCGCGACCCCGTCGAGCCAGGGCAATTCGACGTGCAATACCTCACGATACAGATGCAGTATGGCCGCAAGCGCCTGATTCCGGGTGGACGCAGACGCGCGCCGCTCGACCGCGAGCGAGGTCAGGAATGCCTCGGCTTCCGAACCGCCGAGTTCGATCGGGTGATGCTTGCCATGAAAAAGCATGTAGCGTCTAATCCAGAAGACGTAGGCGTCCTCGGTGCCCGTCGAATAGTGCAGCGCGCGCAGCCGATCACGAACCTGGTCGAGTAGCTTCCGGGGTGCGGCCGGGGGTTGATGCGCTTTCATAAGGATAACGTCCCTGTTTCGAAAAACTGCGAAAGAATTCAGAGGCTTCCTGCTCTCCGAAGCCCGATTCATACATCAGGTTCGCGGTGTTATCCAGCAGCTGCGCGGCCGAATTGGAGTTAGCCGCGTGAGAGAGGTTTGTGCGATGAAAGCAGTAATACGCGAAGAAGCACCGACCGATGTTGCGGAGATCCATGCCGTAACGGTCGCGGCATTCCTGAACGCACCGCACACAGACCACACGGAGCAGTTCGTCGTTGATGCGCTGCGTAAGGCTGGTGTCCTCAGCGTCTCTCTGGTGGCCAAGCAAGCCGGCAGGGTCGTAGGGCACGTGGCGGTTTCACCGGTATCAATATCGGATGGCTCGCACGGTTGGTACGGGCTGGGGCCTATCTCGGTCATTCCTGAGCTTCAGGGGCAGGGCATTGGCAGCCAGCTCATGGAGGCGGCATTGCATCTGTTGCGAGAGAAAGGTGCGGCGGGGTGCGTTCTGCTCGGCGATCCTGCCTACTACTCGCGCTTTGGCTTCACGGCTGAGGCCGAGGTGGTATTCCCAGATGTGCCGTCGGAGCACTTCCAGGCCTTCCCATTTGGTTCATCGTTGCCGCGTGGTGTCGTCAGGTACCACTAATCATTTAGCGCACGCGGCTAACACTTCGTTGCAGGCGCGACGGCCCTGTCGGGCCGTGGCCTGAACTCAAACGTTAGGCTGCCAAAGGAGGATTCCCAGTGAACAAGCGTCCCTTCGGAGTCTGGTTGATCTGCGCATACATTACCTGGACCTCCATGAGTTCACTCGTAGGAGTCTCGTATGCGTTTCTGTCCTCGGACCCAGGCGCACAATGGGGTCGCGACTACTATCTATCATTGAGCGCGTGGCAGATCGCGTATGTTCTGTTCAATGCGCTACTTGCTCTCTCCGCGGGCATTGCACTCTTCCTGATGCGCCAAATCGCGGCTCTCCTCTTCACCGGAGTACTTGTGCTCGGAGTCGGAAATTCGATCTGGCAAGCCTCCAGTGGCTGGATAGGGGATCAGGGGGCCGAAGCCATCGGTTGGGGAGGCGCAATTGTCGTATTGCTTCTTGGTCTGGTTCTCATTGGTGTCATCGTCTCCTATGTATGGTGGCTTCGACTCAAGGGCCGGCTTGCTTGAAACGGCAGCCTAACAAGGCGGTGAAGTCGGACCCCAGTGGGCTGTCACGCCTTTTGCTTGCGCAAAAGCCGCGCCATCCCACTGGGGCCGCTTACCGCCGGCGTCAGGCGTCATGATGAGCAATGTCACTCCGATTAAGCGTGCGAGCGCGATTGAAACGGTAGGCGGACTTCCGGATGAAGTTCGCGTCACTCTTGCGTTCTACGGTGAGGAGCTGATTCCGGAATCCGTGTCTCAGGAGTTGGGTTGTAATCCCACAAAAAGCCGCTTGCGAGGTGACCGATCGGGTCCTGGCACACCGGCCGCGGCGCTGAGCAGCTGGTTACTTACAGTGCAACTGGAGAGTGGGGAGGGACTTGATGACGGCATCAAGCGCTTAATTGCGTCGGTTCCAGCGGGGCCAACCGGCATAGGCCGGCTTGCCACAACGTACGAGGCGCAGTTGCGGGTTGCTATGCATTCGGATACGTGGAACACATCGTTTGGTTTGTACGCGCAGTCCGTAAGCGTCCTCGCAAGCATTGCAGTGTCGGTCGTATTCGATCTGTACCTATACGGTGGCGCGCATGACGCCTAACCACTCGTTCCAGCCGACGTCGCACTCGTCGCTTCGCTCCTCCTGCGCCGCGGCTGAACTCCATCGTTAGGCGTCATGCACAACTGGCTGCCTCTTCTCGTCGCAACGTTGTGCATTGGGGGTGTGAACGCTGCACCCGCTCCTCCACCGATCGAGGTGCGTGGAGTGTCGGCGCACCTATTTCTCACGCCGAGCGGAGAATTCTCGGAAGACGTCGCGGCGACGCCCTGGTTCTCTTCCTGGAATTTCACGCCGGTCGCACCAGGCGGGCACGAGGGGGAGCGCTTCGATTCATACCTGGTCAAGGCTCGGCTCAGTAGCGCCAAGGAAACGTTCCACAAGGTAATAGTCGGCTCTGTGTCAGTGGTCAGCCGGAAGACAAGGAGGGTTTTGTACTCAAGTGCGGTGCGGGGGCTCTACATTGGTGCGGGAGGGGAGGCGGTCATTGCCCGGCTTGTGGAGGGGCATGTTTGCGAACCGGTCACCGTAGTCGTAACCACGGGCTCGTCCCGCGTCTCCAAAGACCTCGAATTCCTATGTGGCGAGTGACGCCCAACCCCTCCATCGAGCGGACGCCCCAAAGCCGGCTTCGCCGTCTTTGTGCCGCCGTTCAAGGCGAACGTTATGCGGCATGCGAGACCAACGGATTTCGACATCATCCGGCAGGTCGCCGATCCGCCGAAGGCTGAGATGAGTCAAACCCGAGCATCGAACAGAAGGAGCCGACCATGAACCAACCAATTCCAGAAGCCGCGCGAATGGACGTTTCACCAGGGAGCTTGCTGAGCAGCCGATTTGTCTTGAGCGTGGCTCTCGCTTGCACAATAGTGCTGGTGGGCTGCCAGTCGGGTTCGAGGCAAGCAATTCACACTGCGAACAAGGAGAGCGCCATGCAACTGATCCAAAAGTGGGACAAGACCTTCCCAAAAAGCGATAAGGTGGACCATCAGAAAGTCACTTTCAAAACCCGCTACGGCATCACCATAGCGGCTGACCTATACCAGCCGAAAAGTACCAGCGGCAAGCTGGCAGCGATTGCCGTTGGTGGCCCCTTTGGCGCGGTGAAGGAACAGTCGTCAGGTCTTTATGCGCAGACCATGGCGGAACGCGGATTCGTCACGCTGGCTTTCGATCCGTCCTACACGGGGGAAAGTGGTGGTGAACCGCGTAATGTGGCCTCACCAGATATCAACACAGAGGATTTCAGTGCCGCCGTGGATTTTCTTGGTCTGCAACCCAATGTTGACCGCGAGCGAATTGGCATCATCGGCGTTTGCGGCTGGGGCGGCATGGCATTGAATGCCGCCGCCGTGGACAAGCGCGTCAAGGCGGTCGTGGTCAGCACCATGTACGACATGACGCGCGTCATGTCCAAGGGCTACAACGACAGTGTGACCCTCGAACAGCGCACGCAAACACTGGAGCAACTGGGCCGGCAGCGTTGGCAGGATGCGGAAAAGGGAACTCCGGCGTATGGCCCGCTCTCCAATGAGCTGAAAGGCGGCGAAGCGCAGTTCCTGGTGGACTATCACGACTACTACAGGACGCCGCGGGGCTTCCATCCGCGGGCGGTGAACTCGAACGGCTCGTGGACGCTCACAACCCCGCTGTCGTTCATGAACATGCCGATCTTGACCTACATCGCGGAGATTTCGCCGCGCCCAGTTCTGTTCGTCCACGGCGAAAAGGCCCACTCGCGCTATTTCAGCGAAACCGCCTACGCGGCTGCGGCGGAGCCGAAGGAACTCATGATCATCCCGGACGCCAACCACACTGATCTGTACGACCGTATGGACGTGATTCCGTTCGACAAGATCACAGTGTTCTTCGGCACGAACCTGAAGTGACATCACGGCCGCGAGCAGGGATGAAGTGACTCTGGCGAACGCCTCGGGGTTGCCGCATAACAACCCGTTGCAGCGGACGGCGCTTCGCACCGCCGCTGAACCGGGGCGTTCGGCCGTTTTGAGAGGTCTTCGGTAACGTCGAGCACCAGAAGGGAGGGACGCATGCCAGGGACCAGTTCATTGCAGCAAGTCGTGTGCTCCGCCGAGGACCTCTCGGTGTTGGAAGCGAGAGTTGTTGAGTCGTCACGGAAGGCAGTTTCCGCCCTCGCCCAAATACTGGCCGATTCTGATCCACTTAACGCCTTGGCACGCGTCAAGTTCGAGCAGGTCGGCTTTCACCCGATACAAGATCGATCCTTGAACTTCATCGAGCAGCTCAACCAGACCTTCACGTTCATCGCGTCACTTCGCGCGGCAGCCTGGATCTTCGCTCACCATGCGGAAGTAGGGCCGGTCAGGTTGAACCTTGGCACGGCAAGCGGTTCAGATCTCGAGTCGTTGGACGGAACGTTGGCAGCAGAGGCCTTTGCTGCAACGACCCCATCGAGCAACGATAAACTAAGAAAGGACATTGCAAAGGTTGCGTGTACATCGGCACGTCTAAAGTACGTGTTCTACGCATGTCCATCTGTGCGGCCTGGCCCCGCGGCGCCCGCACCGAATAACGCTGACGTAAGGACTGTCTCGCTGGGATGGACAGGTGCTGCGTAATGGAATCGGTGCCAACTATCTTGAAGACCGCCGGTGATGCCTAACCAGTCGTTCCAGCCGACGTCGCACTCGTCGCGTCGCTCCGTCTGGGCCGCGGCTGATCTCCAACGTTAGGCTTCAGAAGCGATGCGCGTTGCGATCCTTGGTAACTCTGGCTCCGGCAAGTCCACGTTGGCCAACTGGCTGGTTCGGTCGGCCAACCTCGTTGTTCTCGATCTCGACTCGGTCGCTTGGGAGCCGGATCAGCCTGCCGTGGCGCGATCTGACGCTGTCGCCGAAGCGGACGTCTCTAGGTTCTGCACCGCGCACCCACGCTGGGTGCTGGAAGGCTGCTACGGCAACTTGATCGAATCCGCGTTCCGGTTCGAGCCGTTTCTGATCTTCCTAAACCCAGGGGTCGAAAGCTGCACAGCCCACTGCCTGAGCCGTCCTTGGGAGCCCCACAAGTACGCGTCCAAGCAGGAGCAGGACGCCAACCTCCAGTTCCTCTTGTCCTGGGTAGCCGAGTACTACAAGCGGGACGGGCCAACGTCGCTCGCCGCTCACAAGTTGGTCTTCAACAACTACTCGGGCCGCAAGGTCGAGTTGCACCATGTGCCACAGCTGAGTCCACCCGAGGCCGAGGTGTTGGCATGGTTGCGCTGAGGCCTAACCCCTTGGTCAACCTGACCCGCTACGGCAGGTTGCCTCGAACGTTAGCCATCATGAAGACCATCACAACCGCTTCCATAATGTTCTGGTTGTTCGCAATGCCGGTTGCTGCGGATGACCAGCCGTTGTCTCCTGATCTGCTGGGAGCAATGCGCGCGCTCACGCAAATCCTTACGGACGGCTACGCTGACATGTACCCTGATTCCGCGAAGTACGTAGATTTCCAGGATTTACCGTGGCGTGGATCTTCCAGCGGTGCGATTGTGCTTTTCTACGTTGGTGGTTGGGGCTTGGGAAACACCAACACACAACTGCTCGCTGTCTTTTCTCGAAACAAGAAGTTATATCCAGACGGTCCCACGCCAGATCCGTATAGACTCGTCGGATTCGCAACCGTCGGGGAGAAAGGGGCGCGGGCTATTGGCTCCGTTAGCATCGAGGGCTCTTCCATTGTGCTCACGGGAACTGAAGCAGGCGCACACGACCCCATGTGCTGCCTCTCGAGCGACGTTACGCTTCGCCACACCGTAAAGGACCGCAACCTGGTCCTTGAGGCGCATGATGACTAACAGGTCGTTCCAGCCGACGTCGCCCCTCCTCGCTTCGCTGCTCCGGCGCTGCGGCTGCACTCCATCGTTAGGGGGCCCAAGAATGACCGTCCAGGATTCGGGTTTCGCAGAGGAAAGCGTCAATTGTGCTGCTCTGCAGGTGACTTGCGCTGTGGTGTGGCTGGCGCTGGTGCTGATACTGGTGGCTGCGATAGTGCCCGGCAACGGGGCTGCTGCCGAAGAGCGCGCGGTCGCAGGTGCGGAACGACAGGTCTTGAGGGTTGGACCGGGGCAGCAGTACGCGCTTCCCAGCCAGGCTGCGCGGGCGGCGCGCAACGGCGCCTTGGTGGAGATCCATTCCGGCGAGTACCAGGGAGACGTGACGATCTGGCGCCAGAACGACCTGACCCTGCGCGGCGTCGGTGAGCGCCCGCACCTGCGCGCCGGGGGCCGGGCCGCCGAGCGCAAGGGGATCTGGGTCATCAAGGGGGATCGCGTCACCGTGGAGAACATGGAGCTTTCCGGGGCCAGGGTTCCCTCGCGCGACGTCATCGTCCGACCCACGACGTCCTGTTGTTCTGGATCAGCGCCGACGTGATCTTCCTCGCGCACGCGACGTCCCACCACGAGGAGGCGAACGTCGACGACGAGGATTTCCGCGCACCGGTTGCCGACGCCGGTGCTGTACGGCGTTGCCCTACCCAGTGGCGTTCACTCGTCGATGCATTTTCCCGCAGGCACGAACGCGCAAGCGATTCTGCTCGCGTCACGGTGTGGCACGAGCACCTTCTCCTCGTGGGGCCGCGCGGTTTGCAGTTGAACATGCGTTCAGCGCCGGTCGATGCCGCCCGAGCTCCCGGGTTATTCGTGGAGCTATCCGGCAACCGCGCCGGTCAGCGCCAGCGGCGTCGCCGTGGGACGATGAACTCGAACTCGGTGGCGGGGTGGTGCTGCGTCTGCGTCGCAGCCCATGTTGAGCGTGGCGCCTGGGCGGCGCATCTGGCTGTGCACGCAGCCGACTGATATGCGCCGCTCCTTCGACGGATTGTCGGCCTGGTGAAGCACCAGCCTTGGCGAGGATACCCTCAGCGGGCGCTGGTTTGCGTTCATCGACCCGCCGCCAGACCCAGATCAAGGTGCTCGCCTTCGAGGACGGCGGCTATTGCCTGTGGAGCAAGCGGCTCGAAGTCGGGCGGTTCGCGCAACTGGGCTCGCGCGAGGCGATCAAGCGCACGCTGTGTTACACGGTACCAGCCGCGTTGCTCGAGGGCGTGGACATGGCGATCAAAGAGACAGCGTAAACGCTAGAAAGGTGGCCTGACGAGGCCTGATTTGGATGACATATTTGCAGTCGAATCAATGAGATAAATGCCTTGTCGCCGGCGCTTCGGATCGCCGAACTCGAAGAGAAGAACGCGCGGCTGAGCGGGCGACTCACGGCATTCTCGGCCGACTATGCCGCGCTCGAACAACAGCTCGACTGGTTCAAGCGCCAGCTCTTTGGCGAGAAGAGCGAGAGCGACTCCTCCTCGATCCCCAGGTGCAGGGCAACCTGCTGACGGCTCTGGGCTCACACCAGGAGCACGCCGCCGGTGGCACGCCCCGACCGAGACCGTCAGCTACACCCGCCGGAGGACGACGCGCAACGGATGCCGGGCTGCGCTTCGATGCCAGCGTGCCGGTGCACGAGGATCACGATCGGGATCCAGCGATCGAGCGCTTGCCGATCGATGCGTGAGTACATCGAGAAGGAGTGACCTACCGCCTGGCCCAGCGCGCCGCCGCTACGAAGTAATCAAGTACACCCAGCGCACCTACAAGCTGCGCAAGACGGCGAGATCGTCGCCACCGTGGCGCCGCCGCGGTGCTGGAGAAGTGCGCCGCGGATGTCAGCCTGCTGGCGGGATGCTGATCGACGGTTCCTGTATCACCTGCCGCTGTACCGCCCAGCGCCAGCGCCTCGAAGGCGGCCGGCTTCACACTGAGCCGCATGAGCCTGACGAACTGGTCGAGCCGCGCGATCGATCTGCTGGCCCCGATCGTCGAGGCGCAGTCCCAGCACGTGCGCGCGAGCCGCGTGGTGGCGATCGACGAGACGCCGATGAGGCCGGGCGCGAACGGCGAGATACGCCAGGCCTACTTCTGGCCGAATCTCGGCGAGGACGACGGTGGTCTACCACTACGCGGCCTCAGGGCGCGGCGCACGATCACGTGCCGCGCTTCCTGGCCGGACTTCGCCGGGACGCTGCTCAGCGATGGCTACGACGTACGCGCGCGCTTTCGCAGAAGCACGACGCGGTGACCCACGCGAGTTGCTGGACCATGCCGGCGCCACTCAGCGGCCAGGATGCCGAACCGCAGGCGGCTGGCGAGGCGCTTGCGCTGATCGCGATGCTCCGCAACGAGCAGGCGATTCGCGATCGCCAGCTCAAAGCGAGAAGAAGCTGGCCTACCGGACCCCGAACGCCGCGAGCGGATCGTGAAAGTCGTTCTGGTACTGGTGCGATGCGCAGTGCCAGCGGGGCGATCTGCTGCCGAGCAGCCCGTTGAGCAAGGCGCTGAAGTACGCCCGCGAGCGGG
>CAWFXU010000002.1:0-82473 GCA_963819895.1 uncultured Gammaproteobacteria bacterium | reverse complement strand
GCGCAGCCGGTTGATCAGCTCGCGCGGCGTACCGTGGCGAAAGCGCTCGAAGTCCAGCAGCGTGTGCATCGGACATTGATTCATTGTGCCGCGTCTCCCTGCAGTGTATTTGCGCCCGTATGCGCTGCGGATTACATCGTGGCGCCGATGCTACGGTCGGCGCGCCTCGAATCGCAAGCGCCGTCATCGTGGGTCCGGCTTCAGAGAGCGTTGCAAGAACGCTCGTCACGCCGCCTGAGCGGTCATGAGGCGCGGGCCGGGCGCAAGGCGCAGCCAACATCACGTGCAGCCGGGACTCCAGTCGCACACCGGCCGAGCCGCGGCGATGACCAATCGGCAGGGTGCGATGCTGTGCCGAGGCGGGGCCTTTTATGTTCAGCATGCAGTTCTTCCGCGCATTCACCGCACAGCCAGCAGCTGCCTCATCTGGCCGTCGTAAAGCGACAGGATCCCGCGCCTGGCATCGGCGAGCTCCGCGGCCGCCTGGCTTTCCTCCGCCTTCCTGTCATGTATCGACATGACGGGTTGGTCGGCCAGCGCGCGGTCGATGGGCACGACGGGATCGATGCCGATGAATCCGACGAGCGAATCGACGGTCGCGCGGCGATGCTCGCCGACGAGCTCGTCGTAACGGATGACGAGCGCCTTGGCGGGGTGGCGCCGTGCGAAACGCAGCCATTTTTCTGCGAAGTGCCGATAGTAGACGAAACGCTCGTCGAGGAAGGTATCGACGGTGGCGAGCGGCATGCGAAGCCCTTGCTCGTCGATCAGCTCGAGCGCGCGGCGGTACAGCGGCTTCTCGTGGCGTTGCAATATGCGCCTTGCATCGATTTCGTGCTCGGCAAGGAAGCTGGAAAAATGATCGATCAGCAGCAGCTTGATCTCCGATTGCACGGCGGCGCTGAAATCCCGCGTCATGATCACGTACTTCAGCCACGCGTGGCCTGCCATGATCGGGTCCGCGAGCTGGAAATCGTGGCTCTTTTGCATCGACACATGACGACCCCGGTCCGCGAATCGCGTAGAACTGCAGAACCTCGTACACGGTTCACTCTTGCAGCACTCCGCCGCCGAGGCCTGGTAGTACTCGCAGTAATCGAACGCATCCCCATAGAGCGTGGACAGCACGTCGACGAGGTGGTGATGTCCCGATCTGGGCAGGCTCTTCGACAGCAGATGAACCAGCTCTGGATGGCTGCCGCGCGCGCGATATGCCTGATCGAGATCGCTGGCGTCATTGCCGGTGCCGGCGCTGCTTTCACGCCCCCCCACCGTGTTCCCCGTGCGATCGAACAATCCCAGTTGCTGAAGCCGCTGCGCAATGCTGTTCGCGGCCGAGGCGTTGCTGAAGCGGGCGCGCAGATCCTGCTGGCCGCGCAAGGCCAGGCGCTGACGGTACTCCACGTCGTCCACCATCCTGCGCATCAGTTCCGCGGCGTGCTCTTCGTCCGGTTCGGCCCAGAAGAATCCGGGATCGTCGTAAAGGTACTCGCCGCGTTCGATGGGTACGAGCGAGTACCTGACCAGGGCACTGTTCTCCTCGTTCATGAACTCCAGGTTGCCGGAGTATCCCGTGCCGATCACGGGCTTGCCCTGGTACATGCACTCCGCGAGTCCCAGGCCGAGGCCCTCGGCACGGTGCAGGGACACGAAGCAGTCGGAGATGCTCTGCAAGCCGAAGACCTCGTCGCGACTCAGAAACGCGTCGCGCAGCAGGATGCGCGGATCGTGCTGGGCCATGTCGAACAGCGCCTCCACGGCATCGGGCCGGTTGCCGCCGTTGATCGACTTGATGACGAGCACAACGTCGCGCCGGTGCGCGGGGAAGGCCTTGCGGAACGCGCGCACGAGCCCGTGCGGGTTCTTGCGTTCGGCAAAGGAATTGAAGTCGAAGCTGAACAGGAACAGGAACTTGTCTTCGGGCAGGTCGAAATGGCGGCGGTCGTAGTCGCCGGTCACCTCGAAGGAAATGGGCGTCGGTATCTTGATGACCGGCTTGTCCGTTACGGCACGAATTGCCGTGGCCACGAACTCGGTGGCGACCCAGATCTCGTCCACCTTCGACATCGCGTAGTCCCACTGCGTCGGGATCTTCTCCAGCTCCCAGAACCAGTAGCCGATCTTGTAGTGCCGGAAGTCGAGCGCGGGGCGTTCGAAAACGACGGCATCGAGTGACTGATCGTAGAGTTGGCGTGAATCCGGGTTCAGGAAGAACACGGAACAATCGTGGGATGCCTCCTCCGCGAAGTGCTCGGCAAGGGACATATCGCCCTGACGCGTCCTCAACGCAAGGTTCAGGTCCCTGATGGCGCAGGGGATGCCACCTTCGAGGCACGCCCGGGCAAATGCCCGCATGTTTTCCGCAAGACCGAATTCACCGCGCGCGGGCCCCACCAGGTTCAACCCCGGCTTCGTCTGGATCGCTCGCCCGTGCTTGCGCGCCAGGTAATGCGCGATTGTGTCGTTGATGCGGGACATTACATCCGGGGCCGGAAACGAGCCGGCGTTCACCACCTGGCGACTCAGATACACCCCCCAATTGGCCAACGCCGGGGCGAAAATGTTGGGCGCCGACTTGTCATCGAGTGCCGTTCGAAGGTAATCGCTGACGCACGCCGGGAGTGCTTTCGCGCTGTCCCGAGCCGCATGGGCGACGCTTGGCTGGTAGCGCACGAGGCAATGGCTCGGCCTGCCAGAGCAGGCGCAGCGCGTAATCCAGCAGCGTGCTCGCACTCCCGGCGCGATAGCCGCCGATCGCCCGGTGCAGCTCGCCGCGGCACCAGCATCGCACCGTCCACGGCAATTCGGTCTCCCGCTGCCAGCAGTGCAAAGCCGAGGGTGGGCGATTCTGCCAGGAGTGCGTTCGAGCTGCCGGTCCGCCGGATCGTCCGCTATCGCGATCGACCAGCAATCCGCGGCGGATGGCGACGATGCCAGCGCGGCGAAGCGTGACGCGTCGATCAGCTCCGTCGCTCGCAAGGCCAGCAGGTAGTCACCGCCAGCGGCATCGCACAGCGCATTGAGCCGCTCGCCCTCATCGCGCGCGGCCACCGTCACGACGCGCATCGCGCAGCGAAGGCGGAGTCTCGTCGACGCCAGCCAGCAGGTCCGCGGGTATCACCACCTCGATTGGCGCAACCGCGGCGCGTGCCAGCGCCCCGAGGGTGTGACTCAGGGCTGAGGGGGTACCGCGCGCATGGAGGATGACGCTGATTGTCCTCGTCTCGGGGACGTCGCCGCGAACCGAATCGAGCCACGACTGGTATGCGCCCATCAGGCGGGCGGCACGCGTGCTGTCGGCGTTGCTCAGTGCCACCCGGCAGATGTAGGCGAAATTGTGGTTCACCATGTCGACGGACCAGTGGCTCAGCTCGCCGGCCCGCCTGCCGAGTTCGAAGGCTTCCTTCACGTTTCCTGAGCCGCCCGGAGCACGGCAAGCATGTTGAGCGCATCGAACACGTCCGGCTCGATGGCGAGCGCGGCTTCGTAAAGCCCGGCGGCGACATCTGCCCGGCCCTGCGTCTGGTGCGCCAGGGCGCGCTGCATGATCAGGCTGAGTTCAGTGGCAGCGGACGACGCAGGCGCCGTTGGCTGTGTGTCGTCCTTGGCGCCACAGCAGTGCTTGTATCGCTTGCCGCTCCCGCAGGGGCACCGCTGATTTCTTGAAATGCTCAAAACGCCCTACGCTCGCGATACGCGATTGCCACCTTGCCCACGAGTTGCCAATCCTGGCCGACCCGACTGGAGAACCGGGCAGAATTATTACCCGGGCATGGTGCTCCGTCGCCACGGGAAGTCGCCGCCTGTGACGGATTCGGCAGTCCTGACATCACCGAAACTGCGCACCAGCAACTGCGTCAGTGTGTGCATCGGGCCGGGCGGCCGCGCGCAAGGCCGGTAAGGCGACATCCTCGCCACGCCTGTCGCGCGTGCTCCAGCGGCGCCATACAAAGCGTGCGCAAGCGTTTATTCTGGCGGCGCGACGGGCGTAATCTCCGCTGGCTCCCGCGCGGGCAGGCGGCTGGCGGGGCTCCATGACAACCATTACAGGAGAGCAGTGCGATGGCAGTGACGAACCCGATCCTGGCGACCATTGAAAAGTCCGCTGCCGCGGCGCTGGGCAACACGCTGCCGCCACGGCTGATCTCGGCCGACTCGCACGTCACCGAGCCGCCGCACTGCTACATCGAACGCATCGATCCGGCCTTCCGCGACCGCGCGCCGAAGGTGGTGCGCGATGCCGACGGCGGCGACGTGTTCGTGATCGACGGCATGGCGTCTGCGGTGCCGCTGGGCATCGTGGCGGCGGCGGGCAAGGATCCGCGCGATATCAGGAAGAGCGAGAGCCGCGTCGAGGACCTGCACCGCGGCGGCTGGGACGGCAAGGCGCGCCTCGCCGACCAGGACCGCGACGGCATCGCGGCCGAGATCATCTATCCGTCCGTCGGCATGGTGATCTGCAACCACCCGGACGCCGACTACAAGCACGCCTGCATGTGGGCCTACAACCGCTGGCTGCAGGAGGAGTTCTGCGCCGCGGCGCCCGATCGGCTGTTCGGCATGGGCCAGACCGCGGTGCGCTCGGTGGCGGAGACCATCGAGGAGTTCCGCCGCTTCAAGCGAAATGGGCTTCAAGGGCGTGATGATGCCGGGCAACCCCGCCACCGCGGAGGATTACGACCACCCGAGCTTCGATCCGCTGTGGCGTGCCGCGGTCGAACTCGAGCTGCCGCTCGGCTTCCACATCCTCACCAGCCGCAGCGATGGCGCCAACGCCATCGGCGCCAGCGGCCAGCGCCAGGGCTCGGCGCATCGCGGCCCGCCGCAGAACGCCTCGCAGATGCTGCTCAAGTCGATCCAGGACATCATCGGCACGTTCATCTGGGGCCGCGTGTTCGAGCGCCATCCGGCGCTGAAGGTGGTCTGCGTCGAGGCCGACGCCGGCTGGGCGCCGCACTTCGCCTACCGCATGGACCACTGCTACGACCGCCATCGCTTCTGGCTGAAGATCGGCGACATGGCGCGCACGCCGAGCGAGTACTTCTACGAGAACGTCTACATGACCTTCCAGGACGACTGGGTCGCGCTCAAGCTCGTCGACATGATGAATCCGCGCCGCCTGATGTGGGCCAACGACTTCCCGCACAGCGACTCGACCTGGCCGTGGAGCCGTGAGCTGCTGCTGGGGCAGACGCAGCACCTGACGGAGCAGCAGAAGGCGTGGATCCTGCACGACAACACGGCTGAGCTTTACGGGATCGGTTGAGGCCTGTGGGTCGGCATTCAGCCGACGGGTGCCGGAACCGACGCTACGAGTCGCCGCATGAATGCCGACCCCCAGGGGGTTGCAGGTCGGCATTCAGCCGACATCTGACGCGAACAAGAGGAGAAGCCATGAGCGAGCCCGTCGACCTGGTCATCCGCGGCGGCACCGTCGTCGACGGCACCGGGGCGGCGCCCTTCGCCGGCGATGTCGCGATCACGGGAGGGCGGATCGCCGCGGTGGGCGAGGGCTCGCGCGGCACGCGCGCGAGGAGATCGACGCGCGCGGCCTGCTGGTCACGCCCGGCTTCGTCGACATCCACACGCACTACGACGGCCAGGTCACCTGGGAGAACCGCCTGCTGCCCTCGTCCTCGCACGGCGTCACCACCGCGCTGATCGGCAATTGCGGCGTCGGCTTCGCGCCCTGCCGCCCGGCGGACCGCGAGCGGCTGGTGAAGCTCATGGAAGGCGTCGAGGACCTGCCCGAAGTGGTGCTCGCCACCGGGCTGCCGTGGAACTGGGAGAGCTTCCCCGAGTACCTCGACGCGCTGGACGCGCGCCGCTACGACTGCGACATCGCGACCCAGATCCCGCACGCGGCGCTGCGCGTCTTCGTGATGGGGCAGCGCGCGGTGGCGCGCGAGGCGGCCAACGCCGGGGACTGCGCGCTGATGGCGCGGCTGGCGGGCGAGGCGATCGATGCCGGGGCGCTGGGCTTCGGCACCTCGCGCACGATCAACCATCGCGCCAGCGACGGCATCCCGGTGCCCACGCTGACCGCGGCCGAGGACGAGCTCGCGAGCCATCGGCGCCGCGCTGGGCGCCAGGGGCCGCGGCGTGCTGCAGCTGGTCTCCGATTTCACCGACCTGGACACCGAGCTGCCGATGCTGCGCCGCGTCGTGGAGCGCTCGGGCCGGCCGCTGTCGGTGTCCCTGATGCAGTGGCACCACGCGCCCGACAAGTGGCGCGAGATCCTCGCCTGGATCGACGCCTGCAATGCCGACGGGCTGGACATCAAGGCCCAGGTCAGCGGGCGCCCGATCGGGCTGAACCTCGGCTTCGAGCTGAGCTTCAACCCGTTCAGCTACACGCCGACCTTCAAGTCGCTGTCCGGGCTGAGCGTGGCGCAGCGCCGCGTGCAGTTGCAGCGCCCCGAGATCCGCGCGCGCATCGTGACCGAGACGCCCGAGTCCTCCGGCTTCCCGGGAGAGGCGCTGCTGCGGATGTGGGCGGGCATCTACCCGCTCGGCGAACAGCCCTTCTACGAGCCCACGGCCGAGGGCAGCGTCGCGGGCCTGGCCGCGCGCCGCGGCGTGACGCCGCAGGAGATGGCCTACGACCTGATGCTCGAGCAGGACGCGCAGGCCGTGCTGATGGCGCCCACCGTGAACTTCGTGGGCAACTCGCTGGACGACCTGCTCACGATGATGCGCCATCCGCACGCGATCTATGGTCTCGGCGACGGCGGGGCGCACCTCGGGTTCCTGTGCGACGCGAGCCTGCCGACCTACATGCTGCAGTACTGGGTGCGCGAGCGCAGCCGCGGCGAGCGCCTGCCGCTGGCGCAGGTGGTGCACGGACTGACGCAGCGTACCGCGCGGGCGGTGGGGCTGAACGATCGCGGCGTGCTGGCGCCGGGCTACAAGGCCGACCTCAACCTCATCGATTTCGCGCGCCTCGCGCTCGAGCCGCCGCGCGTGCGCTACGACCTGCCGGCCGGCGGGCGGCGCATGGTGCAGGATGCGCGCGGTTATGTCGCGACCATCGTCAGCGGGGTGGTGGTGCAGCGCGAGGGAGCGCCGACCGGCGCGCTGCCGGGACGCCTGATCCGGCGGAGAGCAGGCGGTGCCGGGGCAGGCGCGCCCCGTGCTTGTCACCCGCGAACCGTATGGGTCATGATTAGGCTGCTTTTGCGCAAGATTCGGCGAGGGATTCCATGCTCAACGTGACCCAGATCCTGGCGGCCAAACCCTCCGGCGTGCGGACCGTGGACGTTTCGCTCACGGTCTACGCGGCGGTCACGCTGCTGGCGAGCCACCAGATCGGCGCGCTGGTGGTGGTCGACGAGGGGCGCCCGGTCGGCATGTTTTCGGAACGCGACTATGCGCGCAAGGGCATCATCCGGGGTCGCCGGGCGCACAAGACGCTGGTGAGCGAGCTGATGACCTCGCCGCTGATCACCGTGTCGTCCGGAACAGTCGATCGAGGAGTGCATGCAGCTGATGACGGAACGGCGCATCCGCCACCTGCCGGTCATGGACGACGACGAGCTCGTCGGCATGGTGACCATCGGCGACGTGGTGATGCACATGATCACGCAGCAGCGCAATCACATCGAGCAGCTGGAAGGCTATATCACCGGACGCTACTGAGCGTGTCCGTGGTCCGGCTTCAGCCCGACAAGGTCCCCGTAGGTCGGGCTTCAGCCGGACAACTGCGGCTGATGTCGGACCTGCAAGCCCGACTGCAGCCGAACCTACTGCAGCAGGTCGATCAGCGGCTGCGGATACAGGCCGACCGCCAGCGTGAACAGCGCGAGCATGATCGTCATGATGCCCCCGGAGTGCTGGCCCCAGTCGCGCGCGGCGTCGAGGCGGCGCTTGCCCGGGGTGGCCAGGAACATGGTCACCATGACGCGCAGGTAGAAGTAGATCCCGATCGCGCTGCCTGCCACGAGGGCGGCGATCAGCCACCACAGTCCGGCCTTCACGCCGGTCGCGATCACGTAGAACTTCGCGATGAAGCCCGCGGTGAGCGGCACGCCGGCCAGCGACAGCACCGACAGGGTCAGCACGGCCGCGAGGAAGGGGCGCTGCCAGAACAGGCCGCGCAGGTCCGCCAGCCCCTGGGCGTCGTCGCCGCGGTAGGGCGAGGACAGCAGCGTCAGCACGCCGAAGGCGCCGAGGCGTGGCGGCCATGTAGGTCAGCAGGTAGACCTTCACGGCATCGGAGCTGAGCTCGTTGCCCGCGATGATCGCGACCAGCACGTAGCCGAAATGCGCGATCGAGGAGTAGCCGAGCAGGCGCTTGACGTTGGACTGCTGCAGGGCCAGCAGGTTGCCGCCCAGGATCGACAGCGCCGCGAGCGCCGCCAGCAGCGTGGTGAAGACCGCCGTCTGGCCCAGGCCGAGCGTGTTCCACCAGCGCAGCAGCACCAGCAGCACCGCGATCTTGCTCACCGTGGCGAGGAAGGCGCCGACCGGTGCCGGCGCGCCGTGGTAGACGTCCGGGGTCCACAGGTGGAACGGCGCCAGCGAGAGCTTGAAGGCGATGCCGATCAGGATCATCGCCGAGGCCCGTGGTGACCAGCGGCGCGCCCGTCTGCACGGCGCCCGCGAGCGAGGCGAAGGCCAGCGAGCCGGTCTGCGCGTAGACCAGCGCCATGCCGAACAGCAGGAAGGTCGAGGCCGCGGCCGACAGCACCAGGTACTTGATGCTGGCCTCCAGCGAGCGCTTGTCGCGGTAGATGTAGCCGACCATGCCGTAGAGCGGGATCGACATCAGCTCGAGGCCGATCAGGAACGACACCATGTGGCGCGCGCCGACCAGCACGATGGCGCCGGCGGCCGCGATCAGCAGCAGCAGGTACATCTCCTCGCGATTGTCGTTCAAGCCCTCGAGGTAGGCGTGCGCGAGCGTCGCGCAGCCGAGCGTGGACACCAGCACCGCGGCGGTGCCGAACAGCGAATAGCTGTCGTGCACCAGCAGCTCGGTGACGGCCATGACGCCGGGTATCTGCTCGTTGGTGATGAAGGTCGCCAGCAGCGCCAGCGTTGAGGCCCGCCACGGTGAGCGTGGCGTTCAGGAAGTGGTGGCGGCGCCAGGCGATCGACAGCATCACGACGACCGCGGTCGCCACGGTGACGAGCAGCGGCGAGAGCGCGAGCAGCTCGGTGGATCCTATCGTCATGGCGCGGTGGCTCCGGTTTGGCTCGATGCCGGTGCGTAGAACTGCTGCACCAGCGCGACCGGACGCTCGGCGAGGTCGAGCACCGGCTGGGGATAGAGGCCGAGGGCCACGATGGTGGCCACGCAGGCTGAGCAGCATCAGGACCTCGCGCGTCGGAGGCGGCGGCGATCGGGGCGTCGGAGCGCGAGGGCCCGAACATGCTGCGGTGGACCATGATCAGCGAATAGGCCGAGGCGAGCACGAGGCCGGCGGTGGCGAGCACCACGACCAGCGGCGCCGCCGCGAAGCTGCCCGCGAGGATCAGGAACTCGCCGACGAAGTTGCCGGTGCCCGGCAGCCCGAGCGAGGCGGCGGCGAAGAACAGCGCCAGCGGCGGCAGCCACGGCAGGCGCGCCCACAGCCCGCCCATCTCGCGCATGTCGCGGGTGTGCAGGCGCTCGTAGAGCTGGCCGCAGAGGATGAACAGCGCCGAGGCCGAGAGGCCGTGCGCGATCATCTGCACCACGGCGCCCTTCAGCGCCATCTCGCTGCCGGCGTAGATGCCGATCAGCACGTAGCCCATGTGCGAGATCGAGGTGTAGGCGACCAGGCGCTTGATGTCGGTCTGCGCGAAGGCCAGCACGGCGCCGTAGAAGATGCCGGCGATGCCGAGCCACATCGCGATGGGCGCGAAGGCCTCGGAGGCGTTCGGGAAGAACGGCAGCCCGAAGCGCAGCAGGCCGTAGGCGGCGGTCTTCAGCAGCAGGCCGGCGAGGTCGACGGAGCCGGCGGTCGGCGCCTGGGAGTGCGCATCCGGCAGCCAGCCGTGCAGCGGCACGATCGGCAGTTTCACCGCGAAGGCGACGAAGAAGCCGAGCATCAGCACGAATTCCAGCCGTCGGGGACAGCACCGTGCCGCGCAGCACCGTCGTAGTCGAAGCTGAGCACGCCGGTGGCGTCGAAATGCGCGAAGGCCAGCCCGAGGATCGCCAGCAGCATCACCAGGCCCGAGGCCTGCGTGTAGATGAAGAACTTGGTGGCCGCCGAGATGCGCGACTTGCTGCTCGCGGCGCGGTGTCCCCACAGCGCGATCAGGAAGTACATCGGCACCAGCATCATTTCCCAGAACAGGAAGAACAGGAACAGGTCGAGCGCGAGGAACACGCCGATCACGCCGCCGAGGATCCACAGCAGGTTCAGGTGGAAGAAGCCGGTGCGGCGCTGGATCTCGCGCCAGGAGCACAGCACCGACAGGATGCCGAGGAAGCCGGTGAGCACGACCAGCGCGAGCGACAGGCCGTCGACGCCGAGGTGGATGCTGATGCCGAGGCTCGGAATCCACGGCATCGCGAATTCCATCTGCCACTGCGGCACGTCGTGGATGCCGTACGCGAGGCTGTAGTCGCCGGTCGCCCAGAGCTCGAGCGACAGCGCGAAGACCGCGGTCATCGAGCCGAGCGCGATCCAGCGCGGCAGGTTGCCGAAGCGGTCGGTCTGCCAGCACAGCAGGCCGCCGAGGATCGGGATGAGTATCAGCCAGGCGAGCAGCATGGGCCGAGCGTTTCCTTAGACGAGGTTGATCACGACGAAACCCAGCACCAGCACCGCGCCGAGCGGCGATCGAGGCCACGTACCAGCGCAGCCTGCCGGTCTGCGGCAGCACCACCAGGCGGTTCAGCGCGCGCACGGCGACCGGCAGCAGGCCGATCGTGCCGTCGAGCGCATCGCGGCGGCCGGGGCGGGCGATGAACAGGAACGGGCGCACGAACAGCAGCGTTGTACAGCGCGTCGAAGCCGAAGGCGTTCAGCCACCAGTTGCCGACGAAGCGTCCGGCGGCGCTGTTCGCGAGCCCGGTGACCAGCGTGCGCTTGCCGAGGAACAGCAGCGCCGCGAGCGCGATGCCGGCGATGCCGATGCCGGCCGAGAGGATCTCCACGAAGTGGCGCTCGCCTTCCGCGGCCTGCCCCTTGAGCACCGGCAGCACCTCGGCGAGCGGCGGGTGGATCATCGCGCCGAGCCCGGTGGACAGCACGAGCAGCGCGATCAGCGGCACGCCATAGGCAAGACCGTGGCCGGCGTGTGCCTCGGTGTGCTCCTCGCCGTGGAACACCGTGAAGATCAGGCGGAAGGTGTAGAGCGAGGTCAGGAACGCGCCTGCCACCCCGGCCAGGAACAGGAACTGCGTGTCCGGTGGTGTACTCGGCCCAGAGGATCTCGTCCTTCGAGAAAAAGCCCGCGGTCACGAAGGGCAGGGCGCACAGCGCGCCGCCGCCCACGAGGAAGCTCGCGTACTCCAGCGGCAGGCGCTTGCGCAGGCCGCCCATGCGGAAGATGTTCTGCTCGTGGTGGCAGGCGACGATCACGGCGCCGGCCGCGAGGAACAGCAGCGCCTTGAAGAAGGCGTGCGTCATCAGGTGGAAGATCGCGGCGGAATACGCGCCGGCGCCGAGCGCGAGGAACATGTAGCCGATCTGGCTCATGGTCGAGTAGGCCAGCACGCGCTTGATGTCGGTCTGCACCAGCGCGCAGAGTCCGGCGATCAGCAGCGTCACGGCGCCCACCGCGCCGACCAGTTCCAGCACGTCCGGCGCGAGCTCGAACAGGCCGTGCGTGCGCGCGATCAGGTACACGCCGGCGGTCACCATGGTGGCGGCGTGGATCAGCGCCGAGACCGGCGTGGGGCCGGCCATCGCGTCGGCGAGCCAGGTCTGCAGCGGCAGCTGCGCCGACTTGCCGACCGCGCCGCCGAGCAGCATCAGCGTGGCCGCGACGATCAGCGGGTCACCGCTGGCGAAGCGCACGGGTGCGCGCGCGAGCAGTTCCTGGATGTCGAGGGTGCCGAGTTGCGACAGCAGGATGAACAGGCCGATGGCCATGAACACGTCGCCGACGCGCGTGACCAGGAAGGCCTTGATCGCGGCGTTGCCGTTGGCGACGGTGCGGTAGTAGAAGCCGATCAGCAGGTAGCGAGCAGATGCCCACGCCTTCCCAGCCGAGGTACAGGAAGGCGAGGTTGTCGGCCAGCACCAGCATCACCATGCTGGCGACGAACAGGTTCATGTACGCGAAGAAGCGCGAGTAGCCCTCCTCGCCGCGCATGTACCAGGAGGCGAACACGTGGATCAGGAAGCCGACGCCGGTGACCACGCCGAGCATCGTGAGCGAGAGCCCGTCGAGGTACAGCGCGAAGCGCGGTGCGAAGTCGCCGATATGCATCCAGGTCCAGAGGACCTGCGTGACCGGGGCGCTGAACTGCGCGGCCGCGAGTGCCGTGACCAGCGCGCTCACGCCCACGGAGCCGGCGCCGATGCAGGCGGCGGCGTTCTCGCCGAGGCGCCCGCGCGAGAAGGCGAGCAGCAGGAAGCCGGCGAGCGGCGCGAGGAAGGTGAGGTAGAGGAAGCTCATCCGCGCATCTCGCTGGCAACGTCGATATCGAGGGTATGGAAGCGGCGATAGAGCTGCAGCAGCAGCGCGAGCCCGATCGAGGCCTCGGCGGCCGCCAGCGTCAGCACCATGATGAACATGATCTGCCCGTCGGGTTGCGCCCAGCGGCTGCCGGCGGCGACGAAGGCGAGCGCCACGGCGTTGGTCATGACTTCCAGGCACATGAGCATGAACAGGAAGTTGCGCCGCACCATCAGGCCCGCGAGGCCGGTGCAGAACAGCACGGCCGCCAGCGCGAGGGCATGTTCCAGGGGGACCGATGCGGCTTCAATCATGGTGCGATTCCATCACTGGTTGTTCCCGGCTCTCAGCGGTGGTCGTCGCGGCCGAGGTGGTACGCCGCGACCAGCGCGCCCAGCAGCAGCAGCGAGGCGAGCTCGACGACGAGCACGTAGGGGCCGAACAGCGCGATGCCGACGGCCTTGGGCGCGACCGTCACGGCGCCCGCGGGCGCGTCTGCGCCGATCAGCGCGAACAGCAGGGCGCCGAGCAGCAGCGCCGACAGCAGCAGCGGGCCGATCCAGGTCGCCGGCTTCAGCCATTGCCGTTCCTGCGCCGTCGTCTCCGGGCCGAGGTTCAGCATCATCACGACGAACACGAACAGCACCATGATGGCGCCGGCGTAGACGATCACCTCGAGCGCGCCCGCGAAGGGCGCGCCGAGCGCGAAGAACACGCCCGCCACCGCCAGCAGCGAGACCACCAGGTACAGCAGCGCGTGCACCGGGTTGGCTGTTGGTCACGACGCGCAGCGTCGCGAGGATCGCCACCAGGGCACAGGTATAGAAAGTCAGCTCCATCTTTCCCGACTCCCTATGGCAGCAGCGTTCTGACGTCGATCGGCTGGGCTTCGCTCTGCGCGGCGCCCTTGGGCTTGCCTGCGATCGCCATGCCCGCGACGCGGTAGAAATTGTATTCGGGGTTCTTGCCGGTGCCCGCGATCAGCAGGTCCTCTTTCTCGTACACCAGGTCCTGGCGCTTGTATTCGGCCAGCTCGAAATCCGGCGTGAGCTGGATCGCGGTCGTGGGGCAGGCCTCCTCGCACATGCCGCAGAAGATGCAGCGCGAGAAATTGATGCGGAAGAACTCCGGGTACCAGCGGCCGTCGTCCCTCTCGGCCTTCTGCAGCGCGATGCAGCCGACCGGGCAGGCCACGGCGCACAGGTTGCAGGCGACACAGCGCTCCTCGCCGTCGGGGTCGCGCGTCAGCACGATGCGCCCGCGGTAGCGCGGCGGCAGGTACACCGCCTGCTCGGGGTACTGGATCGTGGCGCGCTCGCGCGTGGCGCGCGAGAAGATCATCCACATGCTGCGCAGGTTGGTGCCGATGCCGACCAGGAATCTCAGGAGCAGGTTCATGTGCTTCAGCCCTTGGCCAGCAGCACGGCGCCGGTCACCAGCAGGTTCAGCAGCGTGACGGGAAGGCAGAACATCCAGCCGGCCGTCATCAGGTGGTCGTAGCGCGGGCGCGGCAGCGCGGCGCGCACCAGGATGAACAGCATCACGAAGACCAGCGTCTTCGCCACGAACCAGACCGGTGCCAGCCAGTCGGGCCCCGGTCCGAGCCAGCCGCCGAGGAACAGCGTGGTGAGCAGCGAGGACACCACCACGATGCCGATGTATTCGCCGACGAAGAACATCGCCCACTTCATGCCGGCGTATTCGGTGTGGTAGCCGGCGGCGAGTTCCTGCTCGGCTTCCGGCAGGTCGAAGGGGCTGCGGTGCGTGACCGCGATGCCCGCGAGCGCGAAGGTGAAGAAGCCGAGGAACTGCGGCACGATGAACCACAGTTCGCGCTGCGCCTCGACGATCTCGCGCATGTTGAACGAGCCGGTCTGCGCCACCACGCCCATCAGCGACAGCCCCATGAACACCTCGTAGCTCACGGTCTGCGCGGCCGAGCGCAGGCCGCCGAGCAGCGAGTACTTGTTGTTGCTCGACCAGCCGGCGAACAGCACCGCGTAGACCGCGAGGCCCGCCATCGCCAGGAAGAACAGGATGCCGATGTCGAAGTCCGCCACGTACCACGTCGGCGTGACCGGGATGATGATGTACGAGATGAACAGCGCGCTCATCGCGATGATCGGCGCGATCAGGAACGTCAGCTTGTCCGCGAAGGGCGGGATCCAGTCCTCCTTGAACAGCATCTTGAGCATGTCGGCCGGCAGCTGGCAGATGCCGAAGGGCCCGACGCGGTTCGGGCCGTAGCGGTCCTGCCACAGCGCCAGCACGCGGCGCTCGATGAAGCTGAGGTAGGCGGCGAAGATCACCGCGGCCAGCAGGATGATCACCGCCTTCACGACGGCCCACAGCACCGCGGCCACTTCGGGCGAGAGGAAGCTCATGACTGCCCTCCGGTGCTCACGCTGGCGGTGGCGGCGACGAAGGCGAAGGCCTGGCCCGGCAGCCCGGCGGGGATGCCGACGACGCCCTCGCTGAGCGATTCACGCAGCGCCAGCGGCGCCTCGAACTGCACCGCGCCGACGCTGACGCGCACGGTGGCGCCGGCGCCGAGGCCGCGGCGCTGCGGCTTCGCGCGGATGCAGCGCCACGTAGGGCGCGGGCACGTTCGGCGCGGTCACCGGCGCGCGCGCCGACAGTTCCTCGCTGCCGAAGATGTGGTGCAGCGGCGCGACCGCGAGATCGCTCGCGGCGGCGCTGGCGACGGGCACGTAGCCCGCGGTCGCGGCCGGCTCGATCAGGCGCACGCCGGGATCACCGTGGCGCAGGTGGCCACCGACCTCGTCCTGGAACTTGTTCCAGGCCTGCGGCGAGTTCCAGCCCGCGCTCCACGCGAAGGGCACCAGCGGACCGGGTTCGTCGGGGCCGCCGTAGCCTTCCATCGAGAAGGCGAGCGCGCTGTCGGGATCCTGCGAGGCGCGCGGCTCGTGCACCGAGATGTTGGCGCGCATCGCGGTGCGGCCCGAGTAGCGGTTCGGCTGGCGTGCCACGCGGCGCCCGTGCACGCGGGTGTCGGCTCCCGGCGCGGCAGCGACGATGCCGGCGAGCGCGGGGTTCTCGCGCGCGCAGGCCGCGGTGATCTGGTCCAGCGTCTCCCACTCCACCGGCACGCGGTTCTCCGCGCTCTGGATGCCGGCCAGCCAGCGCCAGCTCTCGCGGACCTGGGTGGCGAGGTTGTAGTAGGCGGGGTCGTAGACCTGGAAGTAGCGCTGCGCGCGGCCTTCGTTGCTGACCAGCGTGCCGTCGCCCTCGGCGAAGCTCGCGGCGGGCAGCAGCAGGTGCGCCTTCTCGCCGGTGGCGGTCAGCTGGTGGTCGACAACGACCACGCAGCGCGCGCGCGCCAGCGCGGCATCGACCAGCGCGGCATCGGCGCGGCGGTAGAGGTCGTTCTCCAGCACCACCAGCACCGATGCCGGCGTCGACGGCGGCCAGCGCGGCCTCGACGGCGTTGCCGCCGAGCATCGCGACACCCAGGCTGTTGGCTTCGGGCAGCGCCAGCGTCAGGGCGGGCTCCTGGCCGCGCGCCTTCAGCGCCACGGCGATGTTGGCGCAGGCGTCGAGGATCGCCTCCGAGCGCAGCCCGGTGCCGGAGACGATCAGCGGCTTCTTCGCGCCGGCGAGCGCCGCGGCGATCTGGTCGGCGAAGGCATCGATTTCCGCATCGCTGCCGGTGGCCGGCGCCGCGGGGTCGAGCGCGCGCGCGACCGCGGCGCCGAGCGCGGCGATGCGCGCCGGCGTGGCGCGCCAGGTGGCGCGCGCGGCGTCGTCGAGGCGCGTGGCGTCGACGCTGGCGATGAACAGCGGGTTGCGTTCCTTCTGCCCGATGGTGGCGATCGCCTCGGCCTGCCAGGCGGAGATCTTCTGCGAGGCGGCGAGCGCGGTGGCCTGGCCGCGCACGGCCTGGCGCAGCGCGAGCGCGATGCGCGGCGCGGTCTGGGTCAGGTCCTCGCCGAGCACCAGGATCGCGTCGAAGGTCTCGATCTCGCGCAGCGAGGGCGTGCGCGCCGCGCCGCTGCGCAGGATCCCGAGCGCGCGCGCGAGCAGCGCGGCCTCGGTGCCGTCCATGCCGCTCGAGTAGTTGTCCGCGCCGACGAGGTGGCGCAGCGCGAAGTTCGCCTCCAGGCTCGCGCGCGGCGAGCCGATGCCGACCAGGCGCGAGGCCGCGCGCATCGCCTCGGCCAGGCGCTCCAGCCCGCCCTGCAGCGTGGCGGCCTCGAACTCGCTGCCCGAGCGCGCCAGCATCTGGCGCGGGCGGTCGGCGCGGTTCACGTAGCCGTAGCCGAAGCGGCCGCGGTCGCAGAGGAAATAGTGGTTCACGTCGCCGTTGAAGCGGTTCTCGATGCGGCGCAGCTCGCCGTAGCGCTCGCCCGGGCTGGTGTTGCAGCCCACCGCGCACTGCTGGCAGACGCTGGGCGCGAACTGCATGTCCCACTTGCGGTTGTAGCGCTCGGAATGGGTGCGGTCGGTGAAGACGCCGGTGGGGCAGACCTCGGTGAGGTTGCCCGAGAACTCGCTCTCCAGCTGGCCGTCGGCGACGCGGCCGAAGTACACGTTGTCGTGGGCGCCGAACACGCCGAGGTCGCTGCCGCCGGCGTAGTCCTTGTAGTAGCGCACGCAGCGGTAGCAGGCGATGCAGCGGTTCATCTCGTGGTTGACGAACGGGCCGAGGTCCTGGTTCCGGTGCGTGCGCTTGGTGAAGCGGTAGTCGCGGCTGTTGTGGCCGCTCATCACCGTCATGTCCTGCAGGTGGCAGTGGCCGCCTTCCTCGCACACCGGGCAGTCGTGCGGGTGGTTGGTCATCAGGAACTCGATCACGCCCTTGCGGAACTCGCGCGCTTCCTCGTCGTCGATCGAGATGTACGTGTTGTCGGTCGACGGGCGTCATGCACGACATCACCAGCCGGCCGCGCGTGTCGTCGGCGTTGGCGTACTGCTTGACCGCGCACTGGCGGCAGGCGCCCACCGAGCCCAGCGCCGGGTGCCAGCAGAAATAGGGGATGTCGAGGCCGAGCGAGAGGCAGGCGTGCAGCAGGTTGTCGCTGCCGTCGACCTCGTAGCTGGTGCCGTCGATATGGATCGTTGCCATTACGCGTGTTCCTTGCGCGCGGCGTGCGGCGTGCCGCCCTTGATGCCGCGCTCGAACTCGGAGCGGAAGAAGCGCAGTGCGCTCTGCAGCGGCTCCACGGCGCCGGGTGCGAGCGCGCAGTAGGTCTTGCCCGGGCCGAGCTGCACGGTCAGGCGCTCGAGCCGTTCGATGTCGCCGGCCTGCCCCTCGCCGCGCTCGATCGCGCGCAGCAGCTTCACCGACCACGGCAGTCCGTCGCGGCACGGCGTGCACCAGCCGCAGGATTCGCGCGCGAAGAACTCCAGCAGGTTGCGCACCGCGGGGACGATGTCCTGGGTGTGGTCGACCACGGCGAGCAGGCCGGTGCCGAGGCGGCTGCGCGCCTTGGCGATGGTGTCGTAGTCCATCGCGAGATCGAGGTGCTCGGGCAGCAGGAAGTCGGTGGAGGCGCCGCCCGGCAGCCAGGCCTTCAGCTGCAGGCCGTCCTGCATGCCGCCGGCGTGCTGCTCGAGGATCTCGCGCGCCGTGGTGCCGATCGGCAGTTCCCACAGCCCGGGGCGCTTCACGCGCCCGGAGGCGCCGTAGATCTTGGTGCCGCCGTCCGTGCTGCGCCCGAGCGACAGGCCCTTGTACCAGTCGGCGCCGCGCAGCACGATCTCCGGCAGGTTGTAGAAGGTCTCGACGTTGTTGACGATGGTCGGCCGGCCCCAGGCGCCGGCGATCTGCGGGAACGGCGGCTTGGCGCGCGGGTTGGCGCGCCGGCCCTCGAGCGAGTTGATCAGCGCGGTTTCCTCGCCGCAGATGTAGCGGCCGGCGCCGGTGTGCAGGAAGAGATCGAAGCTCCAGCCGGTGCCGAGGATGTTCTCGCCGAGGTAGCCGCGGCTGCGCGCCTCGGCCAGCGCGCGCTGCAGGCGCTCGGCGGCCAGCACGTATTCGCCGCGCAGGAAGATGTAGCCGCGCGTGGCCTGGATCGCCCAGGCCGCGATGAGCATCGACTCGATCAGCTGGTGCGGCAGCTGCTCGAGCAGCATGCGGTCCTTGAAGGTGCCGGGCTCCATTTCGTCGGCGTTGCACAGCAGGTACTTGGTGCCGGCGTCCGGCCCCATCGGCACCAGGCTCCACTTCACGCCGGTGGGGAAGCCCGCGCCGCCGCGCCCGCGCAGGTTCGAGTCCTTGACCACCTGCGTGCACCGCCGCGGGCTCCATGGCGTCGAGCGCCTTGCGCGCGCGGCGTAGCCGTCGAGCGCCTCGTAGGCGTCGATGCCGAGCACCGGCGCGCCGTGATCGCAGGCGCCAGGTCAGCGGGTGGGTGTCGCGCGGGCGCAGGCTCATGGGTAGCGCTCCAGCAGCGCCGGCACATCGGCGGGGGCCACCGGGCCGTGCGTGTCGTCGTCGATCATCAGCGTCGGGCCCTTGTCGCAGTTGCCGAGGCAGCACACCGGCAGCAGCGTGTAGCGGCCGTCGGCGCTGGTCTCGCCGTAGCCGAGACCGGTGTGCGCCATCAGCGCGTCCTTCAGTGCGTCGTAGCCGGTGAGGAAGCAGGAGATGCTGTCGCAGACCTTGATCACGTGCCGTCCGACCGGGCGGCGGAAGATCATGTTGTAGAAGGTCGCCACGCCCTCGACGTCGGAGGCCGGGATGCCGAGCACCGCGGCGATCGCGTCGATGGCCGCGTCGGGCACCCAGCCGCGGTGCTTCTGCACCGCCTTCAGCGCCTCGATCGAGGCCGCGCGCGGGTCCTCGTAGTGGCCCATCTCGTGATGGATTTCCGCCAGCTCGGCTTCCGACAGGCGGAAGCCGGCGGCGCTGCTCGCGATCATCTGGGGTGCGTTATCTGTCGACATCTGCCATCACGAAGTCGATGCTTGCGAGGTACGCGATCAGATCCGCGATCAGGCTGCCGCGGATCACCGAGGGGATCTGCTGCAGGTGCGGGAAGCTCGGCGTGCGGATGCGCGTGCGGTAGCTCATGGTGCCGGCGTCCGAGGTCAGGTAGTAGCTGTTGATGCCCTTGGTGGCCTCGATCATCTGGCAGGCCTCGCCGGCCGGCATCACCGGTCCCCACGACACGCTCACGAAGTGGTTGATCAGCGTCTCGATGTGCTGCAGCGTGCGCTCCTTCGGCGGCGGCGTGGTCAGCGGGTGGTCGGCCTTGTACGGGCCGGCCGGCATGTTGTCCAGGCACTGGCGGATGATGCGCACGCTCTGGCGCATCTCCTCGAGGCGCACCATCGCGCGGTCGTAGACGTCGCCGTTGTGCGCCAGCGGCACCTCGAAGTCGAAGTTCTCGTAGCCGGAGTAGGGCCGCGCCTTGCGCAGGTCGTAGTCGAGACCGGTGGCGCGCAGGCCCGCGCCGGTGACGCCCCACTCGATGGCTTCGCGCGTGTTGTACTGCGCGACGCCGATGGTGCGCGAGCGCAGGATGCCGTTGCGCATCGCGGCCTTGTCGTACTCGTCGAGGCGCTTCGGCATCCAGTCGCAGAACTCGCGCACCAGGCGGTCCCAGCCGTTCGGCAGGTCGTGCGCCACGCCGCCGATGCGGTACCAGGCCGGGTGCATGCGCCCGCCGGTGATGGCCTCGATCACGTCGTAGGCCTTCATGCGGTCGGTGAAGATGAAGAAGATCGGCGACATGCCGCCGACGTCCTGGATGTAGGTGCCGAGGAACAGCAGGTGGCTGGTGATGCGGAAGAACTCCGCCAGCATCACGCGGATCACCTTCACGCGATCCGGCACCTGGATGCCGGCGAGCTGCTCCACCGCCATCACGTAGGGCAGGTTGTTCATCACCCCGCCGAGGTAGTCGATGCGGTCGGTGTAGGGGATGAAGCTGTGCCAGGACTGGCGCTCGGCCATCTTCTCGGCGCCGCGGTGGTGGTAGCCGATGTCCGGCACGCAGTCGACGATCTCCTCGCCGTCGAGCTGCAGCACGATGCGGAAGGCGCCGTGCGCCGAGGGGTGGTTGGGCCCCAGGTTGAGGAACATGAAGTCCGAGTGCGCGGTGCTGCGGCTCATGCCCCATTCCTCGGGCACGAAGCGCAGCGACTCCTGCTCCAGGTCCTGCTTGGCCGCGTCGAGCGCGAAGGGGTCGAACTCGGTGGCGCGCGCCGGGTAGTCCTTGCGCAGCGGGTGGCCGGTCCAGGTGCGCGGCATCATGATGCGCTGCAGGTTGCGGGTGGCCGCTGAAGCCGATGCCGTAAAGATCCCACACCTCGCGCTCGTACCAGTTGGCGTTCGGCCAGATGCCGGTCACCGTCGGCAGCGTCAGGTCGTCGGCCGCCAGCGCCACCTTGATGCGCACGTCGCTGTTGCGCTCGAGCGACAGCAGGTGATAGAAGACCGTGAAGTCGGCCGCCGGCAGGCCGTCGCGGTGCGTGCGCAGGCGCTCGTCGACGCCGTGCAGGTCGTAGAGCATCGCGTAGGGGCGCGGCAGCGTCGCGCAGGAAGCGCAGCACCTCGAGCAGCTGCGCGCGCGGCACCCACGCCGTCGGCAGCCGGTCCACGGTCGGCTGGTAGGCGACCGCGTCGGCGCCGAAGCGGCGGTAGAGCTCGGCGATGACGTCGTGCTCGCTGCCCGGCAGGTTCTCCTGCGGGTCGGACTGCTTGTTCTTCATCCGTGAACTGGCCTGGTCAGCGTGCGCACGTCGGTCCCTTTCATACCTGGTCCGGGGTTCGCAGCGTCGTGGCGCTCATGCGCGCCTCGCGCCGCAGTTCGCGCTGCGAGGGCACCTCGACCTTGTGGACACCCTGGTCGCCCACCACCCACGACAGCGGGCGGCGCTCGGTGGCGATCGAGTCCTGCAGCAGCATCAGGCCCTGCAGGAAGGCCTCGGGGCGCGGCGGGCAGCCGGGGATGTACACGTCGACGGGCAGGAACTTGTCCACGCCCTGCACCACCGAATAGATGTCGTACATGCCGCCGGAATTGGCGCAGGCACCCATCGAGATCACCCAGCGCGGCTCCAGCATCTGCTCGTAAAGGCGCTGGATCACCGGCGCCATCTTGATGAAGCAGGTGCCCGCGATCACCATGAAGTCGGCCTGGCGCGGCGAGGCGCGGATCACCTCGGCGCCGAAGCGCGCGACGTCGTGCGGCGCGGTGAAGGCGGTGGCCATCTCCACATAGCAGCAGGACAGGCCGAAGTTGTAGGGCCACAGCGAGTTCTTGCGTCCCCAGCCGACGGCCTTGTGCAGCACGTCCTCGAGCTTGCCCATGAAGACGCTGCGATGGACCTGCTGCGACAGCGGGTCGGCCGCCGCCTGGGCGGGGATGGGCGCGTCCGTGGCGATCGGGGTCAGGCGGTAGTCCATCGGTGCCTCAGTGCTCGCGCGGGCGGCGACGCGGGGCGGGGGCCCAGCGCAGTGCGCCGATCCGCCACAGGTAGACCAGGCCGGCCGTCAGTATGAAGATGAAGGTCGCGGCCTCGATGAAGCCGATCCAGCCGCTCTCGCGCAGCGAGACCGCCCACGCATACAGGAAGAGGGCCTCGACGTCGAAGATCACGAAGAACATGGCCACGAGGTAGAACTTGGCGGGCAGTCGCAGGTGTGCGCTGCCCACCGACACGATCCCGGACTCGAAGGGATCGGTCTTGGCGCGCCCGCGCGTGCGCCCGCCCGTTACGGCGGAGACGGCCAGCATCAGGACACAGACAAGGAGGATCACGGCCACGAAAACGGCCACGGCCCAGTGATGACTCAGCGCTTCGAGACTCGGATTCATGTGCGGTGCCGGCATCGGGGAGATGTGCCGCGGAGCAGCCTGGAAGCGGACGCTCCGCGACCCCTGGAATCGGGCGCCATTATATGGGATCAATCCCGATTGAACATGCTGCAATCGGGGAGCCGCGGCATATTCCCGAAGCACGTCCGCAGCGCTGTTGAAACATCTTCAAAAAAGATTTGCGTTCCCTGCCTTGAACAGCTTGCAACATTAAATGCGCTCCATTAGAGTTCCGCCCCACGAGCGATTCAGGCCGTCCCGCGCCATGCGGGACGCAGCCTGCAAGAAGTAAAACAGGCTATCCGATGGTTGTTTGTCCAATGTCACCCTTTCCCGCTGAGTCGAACTCTTTGATCAGGAGGCGCTACCCGTCATGACCCCTTCCAATCCCAGGATCACGAGGGCCCTGGCCCTCTTGATCAGTGCCGGTGCGGCCGCCCTGGTTGCCGCCCCGGTTGGCGCGCAGACGCTCGATTCGGCGCTGGGCGCGCAGGGCGAGGCTGACCGCGCGGCGGCAGCGTCGCAGAAGCGCATCAACGAGATCCGCGATCGCACGCAGGACGCCTCGAGCCGCTACGCCTCGGCCGTCGCCGATGCGGAGAGCCTCGAGAAGTACAACGCCCAGCTCGACAAGCAGGTCGCGGCACAGCGCGAGGAGATGGCTTCCATCGAGAAGCAGCTCATCGACATCGAGACCACCAACCGCGAAGTGCAGCCGCTGATGCAGCGCATGGTCGACACGCTGGAGCGCTTCGTGGCGCTCGACGTGCCCTTCCTGCAGGAGGAGCGCACGGCCCGGGTCAAGTCGCTGCAGGAGATGATGCTCCGCGCCGACGTCACGATCTCCGAGAAGTATCGCCGCATCATGGAGGCCTACCAGATCGAACTGGAGAACGGCCGTACGCTGGACGCCTACGAAGGCCTGCTCGGCTCGGGCGACGATGCGCGCACGGTGTCGTTCGTGCGCCTGGGTCGCGTCGCGCTGATGTACCAGTCGCTGGACGGCGCCGAGACCGGCTACTGGGATGCGAATTCGAAGTCGTGGGTGGTTGACAACAGCTATGCGGACGCCGTGGCGGAAGCCCGTCGCGTCGCCAAGAAAGATGGAGCGCCCGACCTGCTGACGGTTCCGGTTCCCGCCCCGCAGGAGGTACGGCAGTGATCAAGTTGCACAGGCTCTTCAAGTACGCGGCAGCCGCAACGCTGCTGCAGGCAGGCACCCTGGCGTTCGCGGCTGACAGCCTCGACGCGCTGTTGCAGGAAGTCTCGGCAGGGCGGTCCGCCGAGTCGCAGGCCTTCGAGCAGCGCAGCGCGGCATACAACGCGGCTGCCGCTGCCGACCAGCAGAAGATGCTGGCCGAGGCGCAGGCCAAGCGCGATGCGCTCGACGCCAAGTCGGAGGCGCTCTCGGGGCAGTTCTCCGCCAACGAGCTCAAGATCAACGAGCTCGACAAGCAGCTGCAGGAAAAGGCAGTCAGCCTGGGCCTGGCCGAGGTGTTCGGTCTGTCGCGGCAGGTTGCCGGCGACAGCGCGACCGTCCTCGAGCAGTCGCTGATTTCGACCCAGTACCCGCCGGCCGCCGGTGAGCCGAACCGTGCCGAGGTGCTGCGTGCCTTCGCGGCGTCCAAGGGCGTTCCGGTCGCCGCCGATCTCGAGCGCGTGTGGTTCGAGCTGCAGCGCGAGATGATCGCCAGCGGCCAGGTCGCCCGCTACAAGGCGAACGTGGTGCAGCCGGGCGGCGAGTCGGCGCAGGCGCGACGTGGTGCGCGTGGGACCGTTCACCGCGGTATCCGGTGGCAAGGTGCTCCAGTACATGCCGACCCTGCAGTCGCTGAACGTGTACCCGCGTCAGCCGCCGCAGGAGATCCTGGACTATGTGAAGAACCTCGAGTCGGCCACCGAAGGCTATGTGCAGGCGGTCGTCGACTCCTCGCGCGGCGTGCTGATGGCGCTGTACGTCGAGCGTCCGACCTGGGCGCAGCGCATCGAGCACGGCGAGGGCATCAACTACGTGATCCTGGTCGTCGGCCTCATCGCCTTCCTCGCGTTCCTCGGGCAGCTGGTCTACCTGGTGTTCGTGCGCATGCGGGTGTCGGCACAGCTCAAGAACCTGGACAAGCCGGTCAAGGACAATCCGCTGGGTCGCGTGCTGCTGGCCTTCAAGGGCGACGCGAACAAGATCGAGGAGGACGCCGACGTGGCGGAACTGCGCATCTCCGAAGCGGTGTTCCGCGAAGTGCCGAAGCTCGAGCGCTTCCAGGCCTTCCTGCGCCTGGCCGTCGCCGCCGGTCCGTTGCTGGGCCTGATCGGTACCGTGCTCGGCATGATCATGACGTTCCAGAGCATCACGGAATCGGGCTCCAGCGATCCCAAGCTGATGGCCGACGGTATCGGCGCGGCGATGATCGCGACGGTGCTGGGTCTCGGCATCGCGATCCCGCTGCTGTTCGCCAACGCGCTGCTGACCTCGCTGTCGCGCGGCGTGACGCAGGTCCTCGACGAACAGGCGGCCGGCATGCTGGCCGAGAGCATCGAGAGGCAGCGCCGTGGTTGAGAACATCCCTCTGTTGAACGGAATCGTCCATCTGCGTCGACGGACGGCGGCCCGTTCGTCGGCTGGATCTTCGCCTCGGGCGTGCTGATGTGGGCGCTCGTGATCGAGCGCATCTGGTACTTCTGGCGGGTGCTGCCCGCGCAGGCTGCGGCGATGCAGGCCGCGTGGATGGCGCGCACCGACCGCAGTTCGTGGTGCGCGCGCCAGATCCGCCAGCGCGATGATCTCGCGGCTCAACGAGTCCATGACGGCCGGGTTTCCCGGTGATGCAGGTGCTGGTGCCGATGTCGCCGCTGCTCGGCCTCATCGGGACCGTGACCGGCATGCTCGAGGTGTTCGACTCCATGGCGCTGCGCGGCAATGCCGACGCGCGCAGCATGGCGAGCGGCGTCTCCGAGGCGATGATCTGCACGATGACGGGCCTTGCGGTGAGCATCACGGGTCTGTACCCGGTGCACTACTTCCGCACCCGCGCCGAGCGCGAAACCGAACTTCTGGCAGACAGGTTGCCATTGTAATCATGCGTCTCAAGCGACGCGTACAAGCCGCACATGAATCGTCCCACGGGATCGACCTCGCTCCGATGCTGGACTTCGTCATCAACCTGCTGATCTTCTTCATCATCACCGCGGTGTTCGTGAAGGAGACCGCGGTGCAGGTGAACCGGCCGACCGGTTTCGAGCAGCCGAACGATGACGACTCGAAGAGCATACAGATCCAGGTTCTCGACAACGGCGAGGTCTGGGTGGACAACCGCTCCGTCGACGTGCGCGCGGTGCGCGCCAACGTCGAGCGCATGAGCGCGGTTCATCCGGATGCCGGCGTGCTGATCCTGGCGAATGACATGGCGCCCTCGGGCGTGGTGGTCGAAGTGGTGGACCAGGTGCACCTCGGTGGCATCTACAACATCACCTTCAGCACCACGAACTAGGCGAACAACGAGGACACGACGGTGCAGAGCAAGTCGACATTCTGCCGAAGGCGAGGATCATGGCATCGACCTGGCGCCGATGCTCGATTTCACGATCAACCTGCTGATCTTCTTCATCATCACGACCTCCTTCATCAAGGAGCCGGGAATCACGGTATTCCGCCCGACGGCGGTGACCGCCGAGGAGCGCCCGTCGGGCAACCTGCTCGTGGCGATACGGGAGAACGGCGACATCTGGATCGACCGCCGCGCGGTGGAGCTGCGCGAAGTCCGCGGCATCATGGAGCGCCTGCACGTCGAGCGTCCGGACGACAGCGTCGTGATCATCGCCGACCGCGCGTCGCGCGCGGGCATGGTGGCGAAGGTCATGGACGAGGTCCGCCTGGGCGGTATCAAGGATGTAGCCATCGCAGCCGACACGGATGCGGGCGGCTGAACGGGAACGTGGGGAGTAAGTCGTCTTGATCATCAGGATTCCGATTGCGCTGATACTCGGCGGCCTGTTTTCGCTGGTCATGTTCTGGGTGATGTGGAAGCTCATCAGCGGGCCCATCGACGCGACGGAGATGCGTGAAGCGACGCGCATCGAGTTCACGCGCATGCGCAAGGACACGGAAGTGGCCAGCAAGCGCGAGCAGAAGGTCGAGCGCGAGCGTCCGCCGCCGGCGCCGGAAGTGCCGCGCATGGCGTTCAGCGCCGGCAGCGTGGAGAGCAACGTCGCGACGCTGTCCGCCGACCGTGGACGCGGGTTCGGCGATGTCGAAGATGTCGCTGAGCGCGGGCTCCGACCGTGACACCATCCCGCTGGTGCGCGTGCCGCCGGATTATCCGCAGCGCGCGATCAGCCGCGGTCTGGAAGGCTGGGTGCAGGTGCAGTTCACGATCACCGGCACGGGCGCGGTCAAGGACGCCGTGGTCGTGAAGTCCTCGAGCAAGATCTTCGAGGAAGCGGCGCTCAAGTCGATCCTGCGCTGGCGCTACAACCCCAAAATCGAGGGTGGTGTTGCGGTGGATCGCGTGGGCGTCCAGACCATCATCCGCTTCACCCTGGAGAACTAGTCAATGCGGAAGACCGGATTCCTGCTGCGCGTCAGCTGCTCGCTGCTGGTAGCCCTTGCGCTGGCCGGCAACGTCGCGGCGCAGAAAAAGGATGAGGAAAAGGCACCTCCGCCCACGGGAATCGACGCCGCGACCGGCAAGATCCTGACCGAGGCGATAGAAGCGCTGAACAAGGAAAACTACGCCGGCGCCAAGGCGGCCGTGGCCAAGCTCAAGCTCGACGCGCTGAGCCCCTACGAGCGCAGCCGCACCGAGCAGATCCTGGCCACGATCGAGAGCTCGCGCGACAACTATGGTGGCGCGCAGAAGCACCTGCAGGCGGCCATCGACGCCGGCGGCCTGAACGAGAAGGAAGTGTCGGACACGCGCTACCAGATCGCGCAGATGTTCCTGGCGCAGGAGAAGTGGAAGGAAGGCGCGGCCGCGCTGGAGCAATGGTTCCAGACGGCGCCGAACCCCAACAGCGCGGCCTACTACCTGCTGGCGGTTGCCTACTACCAGCAGAACGACTACAAGCGCGCGATCGTGCCGGCGCAAAAGGCGGTGGACCTGGCCGAGAAGCCGCAGGAGAGCTGGGTGCAGCTCGTGCTCGCGCTCTACCTGCAGCAGGACCAGTACGCCCAGGCGGTGCCGCTGCTCAAGCGCCTGATCAACATGGCGCCCGAGAAGAAGACCTACTGGCAGCAGCTGTCCTCGGTGTACGGGCAGATGGAGGACTATCCGAAGTCGCTCGCCGTCGCGCAGATCGCCTACAACGGCGGCATCCTCACGGACGACTCCGACGTGCGCCGCCTCGCGGATCTGCAGCTGTTCAACGATGCGCCGTACCGGTGCGGCGAAACGATCGAGCGAGGCGATCCAGAAGAAGCTGGTCAAGGTCGACTTCAAGCTCTACGAGAAGCAGGCGAACTGCTGGATTGCCGCGCGCGAGTTCGAGAAGGCGACCGGTCCGCTGCAGCGCGCCGCCGAGATGGCTTCCAACGGGGACCTGTTCGTGCGCCTCGGCGAAGTGCAGATCCAGCGCAGCGAATGGGCCGCGGCCGCGACGGCGCTGCAGAACGCGCTGCGCAAGGGCGGGCTGAAGGACACGGGCAATGCGCAGCTGCTGCTCGGCATTGCCCAGTTCAACCAGAAGAACTACGGGGCCGCGCAGGATTCGTTCACGCGTGCACGCAATTTCGAGAAACACCGCAAGATGGCTGACGGGTATCTGCAGCTCATCAAGGTGCAGACCGGTTGAACCGAGGATGGATGCCAACAATGAGGCGTGAGAGACGGATCATGAAGCAGGTACGGGGTGCTGCCCGCCTGGCGCTTGCACTGGCACTGGCCGGGGGTTGCGGGCTTGCCGTCGCCGAGGATGCCGGGGCGCGCTACGCGCGGCTGATGGCGGATGCCGAGAGCATTGCGGCGCACAACGAGCTGATGCAGCGACAGATCGGTTCGCAGGAATCGGAACTGGTGGCGCTGCAGCAGCAGCTCGCGAGTCTCGACACGACCAGCGCGGAATTCGGCCCGCTGCTCGAGCGCATGTTCGCGAGCCTGGAGCAGTTCCTGGCGCAGGACGTGCCGTTCCTCGATCCGGTATCGGACCGCAACGCGCGCGTGGAACGTCTGCGCGAGCTGATGACGACGGAAGGGACTTCGCCTGCCGAGCGCTTTCGCCGCCTGATGGAGGCTTACCAGATCGAGATGGAGTACGGGCGCACGATAGCGGACTACAAGGGAGCCCTGCCCGACGGGCGTGAGGCGGAATTCGTCCGGGTTGGCAGGGTATCGCTGCTGTACCGCACGGTCGACGGTGCCGAGACGGGCTACTGGGATGCCGGGCAGAAGCAATGGGTCATCGACAACGATTACAGCAGCGCGGTACTCGAAGCCCTGCGCATTTCGCGCAAGGAGCTCGCTCCGGATCTCATCGAAGTACCGGTGCCGGCACCGCAGGAGGTGCGGTCGTGATGAATCTGCGCGGATGGGTGCTGGGCTTCGCAGCACTGTGTTTACTCGTTCCGGCGGTGCAAGCCACCGCGGCGGTCTCGATGGGAGAGCTGCAGCGCCAGGCGCAGCAGATGCGCGAGCGCGAGGCCAAGGTCTGGACCCAGCGCGAGGCAGAGCAGCGCGCCGAAATGGCGAAGCAGGAAAAGCTGGCCGGCGACGCGCTCGCGCGGCGTAATCGCGCGGAAGCCCGCAGTAATGCGCTCAGCGCCGAATTCGACCAGAGCTCCGAGCGCATCGAGGAAATGCGCGAGTTGTTGCACCAGTACCAGGGCAACCTGGGTGAACTGTTCGGCGTGACGCGGCAGGTCGCCGGCGACGCCGCAACGGTGCTGAACCAGTCCCTGCTGACGGTGCAGTTCCCGGCCGCCGAAGGCGAAGAGAGCCGCGAGGCGCTGATGCGCCGCATCGCGGCGGCGAAGGAGCTGCCCTCGTTCGCCGAACTCGAGCGGATGTGGTTCGAACTGCAGCGCGAAATGACCGAGAGCGGCAAGGTCGGTCGCTTCACCGCGGACGTGACGCAGCCTGACGGCACGGTTGCGCCCGCGGAAGTGGTGCGCGTGGGTCCGTTCACGGCGGTATCCGACGGCCAGTACCTGGCCTACGACCCGGCGCAGCACGTGCTCTCGGTGATGCCGCGCCAGCTCGGCGCGCGTCGTGCCGGCATTGCCGAAGACCTGCAGGAAGCGACCGAAGGGCACGTCGAGGCGCTGGTCGATCCCTCGCGCGGGCCGTTGCTCGGCATGGTTGCGGAACGCCCGAACCTGGTCGAGCGCATCCAGCATGGTGAAGTGGTCGGTTACGTGATCGTGCTCGTGGGTCTGATCGGCGCACTGAACGCGCTCGGCCAGTACGTCTACCTGTTCATCACGCGGGCTTCGGTGGCGGCGCAACTGCGCAACCTGGCGAATCCGAACAAGAACAACCCGCTCGGGCGGGTGCTGCTGGCTTTCCGTGCCGACGGCAAGGAGCCCTCGAGTCCGGAGGTCGCCGAACTGCGGTTGTCGGAAGCGGTCCTGCGCGAAGTGCCGAGGTTGCAGCGCTTCCAGTCCTTCCTGCGCCTGCTGGTTGCCGCCGGCCCGCTGCTCGGCCTGGTCGGTACCGTCATCGGGATGATCATCACGTTCCATGCGATCACCGCGTCCGGGTCCAGCGATCCGAAGCTGATGGCGCACGGGATCGGGCAGGCGATGATCGCGACGGTGCTGGGCCTGGGCATCGCGATTCCGCTGCTGTTCATGAACCAGGGCCTGACGGCGTTGTCGAACGGCATCACGCAGATCCTCGACGAGCAGAGCCAGGCGCTGCTCGCCGACCAGCTGGCGGAACGCAACCCGTTCATGACCCGTCCGCTGGACGAGGCGCGCAGGAAAGACAAGGCCTGATACCAGGCCGGGTGAATCGCGAGGCGGGGCCGGCAACGGTCCCGCCTTTCGCGTTTCTGCGGCGGTGGTTCCCACCGGGTGTCCGCGGCTGCACGAATTTGTCAGTCGCGCCTGTCCCCTGCCGTCATCGACGCACCGCCGCGGCGCTCTTAACATGCGCGCAGCGGACAATTCCCGGCAAGCAACACAGGCACCCCGATGGATACCTCGTTCACTCCGGCCCAGGAAGCGCTGCGGCGCGAACTGGCCAGTTACATGGCGGCGCTGATGACGCCGCAACTGCGGTGCGAACTCGCGCTGCCCTGGGGCACCGAGGGCGGCGGTCCGCTGTGGCGCGCCGCGCTGCGGCAGATGGGGCGCGACGGCTGGATCGGGCTGGGGTGGCCGACGCAATGGGGCGGGCGCGGCTTCGGGCCGATCGAGCAGTACATCTTCATCGAGGAGGTCACGCGCTCGGGCTTTCCCTTTCCGTACCTGACGCCCGAGTCGGTGGGGCCGGCGATCGCGGAGTTCGCCAGCGACGAGGTCAAGCGCAAGGTGCTGCCCGGCATCCTCGGCGGCGAGCTCGTGATGGCGATCGGCTATACCGAGCCGCACGCGGGCACCGACCTCGCGGCGCTGAAGACGCGCGCGGTGCGCGACGGCGAGCACTACGTGATCTCCGGGCAGAAGGTCTTCACCTCGCTGGCGCACCTCGCGGACTACGTCTTCCTGGCGGTGCGCACCGGCGATCCCGGGACACACCCGCGCCACAAGGGCATCTCGATGCTGCTGGTGCCCACGGACAGTCCCGGTTTTTCGCGCACCCCGATTTACACGGTGGCCGACGGGGAGACCAATACCACCTACTACGACAATGTGCGCGTGCCGGTGAGCCACCTGGTCGGGCCCGAGAACGGCGGCTGGCAGGTGATCACCAGCCAGCTGAACCGCGAGCGGCTGACGCTGATGAACCCGGGCACGGCGAGCCTGCTGTACACGCAGGTGCTCGAGTACGTGCAGGAGCATCGCGACGAGGCGGGACGGCGCCTGATCGATCTGCCGTGGGTGCAGGGCGCGCTGGGGCGCATCTACGCCGGGATGCGCGTGCTGCACCTCGCCTGTCGCAAGCAGGCGTGGGCGATCGCGCAGGGCAACCCGAACCCCGCCGAGGCCTCGGCGGTCAAGGTCTACGGATACGAGTGCTTCCTGCAGTGCTATCGCCTGATGATGGAAGTGCTCGGGCCGGATGCCGTGTTGCGACGCGGCTCGGCCGGCGCGCTGCTCGAGGGCCTGCCGGAGCAGATCTACCGCGCGGTGCCGGTCTACGGCTTCGGCGGCGGAGCCAATGAAATCCAGCGCGACCTGATCGCCCAGTTCGGGCTCGGTCTGCAGCGCGCCAAACGCTGAGCGGGGAGACGACCATGGATTTTTCGCTCAACGAGATCCAGCAGGACATCGCGAATCTGGCCGGCCAGATCCTGCGTGGCGCCGCGACGCCCGAACGGCTGAAGGCGCTGGAGGCCGGCGGCCAGCGCCTCGACCGCGAGCTGTGGGCCGAACTGGTGGACGCGGGCCTTGCGGCCGTCGCGATCCCGGAGCCGCGCGGCGGCGCGGGGCTGGGCTTCTTCGAAACCTGCCTGGTGCTGGAGCAGGTGGGCAGGACCGTGGCCGCGGTGCCGCTGTCCGGCCACGGCGTCGGCCTGATGGCGCTGCACCACGCCGGTGCCGACGCGGCTCTCGATGGCCTGCTGGCGGGCCACGGCTGGCTTGCCACCAGCGCGCGCACCGACGCAGGCAACAGCCTGCGCGCGGAAGGCGGGCGGCTGTCGGGTGCGCTGGGCGCGGTGCCCTTCGCCGAAGGCAGCCAGTGCCTGCTGCTGCCGGCGCGCCGCGACGGCGCATGGCAGCTGTACCTGATCGATACGGCGCAGCCGGGCGTGCGCTTCGAGGCGCAGCTGACCACGGCCCTCGAGCCGCGCGCGCGCGTGCATCTCGATGCCGTCGCCGCCACCGCGGTCGGTGATGCGGAACTGGTGCAATGGCTGCGCGAGCGGATCATCGTCGCGACCTGTGCGGTGCAGATCGGCGTGCTCGAGGAGATGATCGCGATGAGCACGCGCTACGTGTCCGAGCGCGAGCAGTTCGGCGCGAAGATCGGCAGCTTCCAGTCGGTGAGCCACCGCATGGCGGACACCTGGATCGACCTGATGAACCTGCGCCTGCTCGGCCACTCGGCCGCCGCGATGCTCGATCGCCAGCCGCTTGCGACGCTGGAGGTGCTGGCGGCGCAGAGCTGGAGCGCCGAGGCCGGACACCGCGTCTCGGCGAGCTGCCAGCACGTGCATGGCGGCATGGGCCACGACCGCGACTACCCGCTGTGGCGTTACGCGGTCTGGTCACGCCACAACGAACTGGTGCACGGCGGCGCGAGCGAGACCTATGCCGCCATCGGCGCCGAAATTGCCCGTGCGCCGGCGGCGGCCGCGCTCTGAGCCCCATCGTCACTGCAGCCACGGAGAAGCCTCATGTCCACGATCGTGCAGACCCCGCTCGAAGACGGCATCCTCGAGCTGCGCCTGAACCGGCCGGAGCGGCTCAACGCGCTGAGCGAGGAACTGATCGGGGAGCTGACCGACATCCTGCGCGGGCTGAACCGCAACCGCGAGGTGCGCGTCGTGATCATCACCGGCGAGGGCAAGGGCTTCTGCGCCGGTGCGGACCTCAAGGCCGAATCCGCTCCCGGCGCGATTCCCGGCACCGAGGGCATGAGCCATCTCGGCTACGTCTACAAGTACCAGGAGTATCTCGCCGAGCTGATGCTCGCGATCCACGAGTGCGACAAGCCGGTGATCGCCGCGATCAACGGCGCGGCCGTGGGCGGGGGCTTCGCGATCGCGCTCGCGAGCGACATCCGCATCGCCAGCGAGAAGGCGCGCTTCGGCGCCGTGTTCATCAAGACCGGGCTCTCGTCCTGCGACGTGGGCACGAGCTATTTCCTGCCGCGCCTGGTCGGCGCCTCGCTGGCGGCGGAACTGATGCTGACCGGGCGCGTGTTCGACGCGGCCGAGGCCGCGCGCATGAACCTGGTGTCGCGCGTGGTGGCGCCGGAAATGCTGCTCGAAAGCGCGCGGGAAGTGGCGCGCGCGATTGCGGCGAACAGCGAGTACGGCGTGTGGATGACGAAGAAGGGTCTGCGCGCCAACCTCGACGCGCCCAGCCTGCGCCACGCGATGGAGCTCGAGAACCGAACCCAGGTGCTCGGCTGCTTCACCGGCTGCATGGAAGAGTCGATGAAAGCCTTCCAGGAGGGGCGCGCGCCGCGCTGGAACAAGCTGTGAACGCGGCGGGTTCGGTGTGGCCGAACCCTTGTAGCGTGTAGGTCGGCATTCATGCCGACTTGGGTGTTGGGTCCGGCTCGGCGGGTTCGGCAAGGCCGAACCCTTGTCGGGCTGAAGCCCGACCTACGCCCGAGTTGGGATTTTCGGCCTCGCGCATGAAGACTTTCATCTGCTGCTGCGGCAACACGCTGCACTTCGAGAACACGCAGTGCCTGGGCTGCGGGCGCCGCGTCGCGTTCCTGCCCGATGCGCTCGTCGTCGCGGCGCTGGAGCCGCTGGCCGGGCAGGGTTTGCGCGCGCTCCTGCCCTGGCAGTGGGATGTGCGCTACCGCCCGTGCCGCAACGACACCGACTACCAGGTCTGCAACTGGGTGGTGCGCGACGACGATGCCGAGGCCTACTGCGTCTCGTGCCGCCTCAATCGCGTGATCCCGGACCTGTCATCGGCGCGCAACGTGCAGCTCTGGCGTCGCATCGAGGACGCGAAGCGGCGCCTGATGTACACGGTGCTTCGCCTCGGGCTGCCGTTCGTGGGGCGCGACCATGACGCGCAGGGCGGACTCGGCTTCCGCTTCCTGGCCGATACGGACCCGGGCAACGGGTTTTCCTTCCACATCCCGCCGCGCGAGCGCGTGCTCACGGGGCATGAGGACGGGCTGATCACGATCAACCTCGCCGAGGCCGACACGGTCGCCCGCGAAGTGATGCGCGAGCGGATGAACGAGGAATACCGCACGCTGCTCGGGCATTTCCGCCACGAGAGCGGGCACTACTTCTGGGACCGGCTGGTGCGCGACAGTGCATGGCTCGCGGACTTCCGCGCGCTGTTCGGCGACGAACGCGTGGACTACGCGGCGGCGCTGGCGCGCCATTACGCTGCCGGCGCGCCCGTGGAGTGGCGTGGCTGCTGGATCAGTGCCTACGCGGCATCCCATCCGTGGGAGGACTGGGCCGAGACCTGGGCGCACTACCTGCACATGATCGACACGCTGGAGACCGCGGAGGACTACGAATTGACCATACGCCGCGAGCCCGTGCATTGCGCCGGCTCGCCGGCGCTCGCCGCCGGGCTGCACGAGGACAGTTTCGAGCGCCTGTTCGGGGACTGGGTCCGCCTGACGACGGCGATGAACGCGATCAGCCGCAGCATGGGCCTCACCGACGCGTATCCGTTCGCGCTGAACCCGCTGGCCGCGCGCAAGCTCGGCTTCGTGCATGCACTGGTTCAGTGCGTGCGTGAGCCAGAATGAGTCACTGCTCCCAGTCGAAGCGGGGCAGGCGTTCGAAGACGTGGCGCAGTCCCTCGTTCCAGGTCTTCTGCAGCTTCTTGTACAGCGGTGACTGGGGCTTGAGCAGCAACCGCGTGTCGACGCCCAGGCTGTCGGCGCGGTAGATGAGCAGCTCCAGCGGCGGACCCACCGAAATGTTCGAGCGCATCGTCGAATCCTCCGAGACCAGCGCGCAGCGCGCCGCGTCCTCCAGCGAGGTCTGCGGTGTTACGATGCGATCGAGGATGGGCTTGCCGTACTTGGTTTCGCCGATCTGCAGGTAGGGCGTCTCGTCCGAGGTGGAAATGTAGTTTCCTTGCGGGTAAATGAGGTAGATCTCGTGTTCGCCGAGTCCGATCTGTCCGCCCAGGATGAAGCTCGCCTCGACGTTCACGCCGCTCTTCTTCATCACCTCGGGGTGCTCGTTCTGCACCCGCACGCTGATCTCGCCGATGTAGTGCGCCGCATCGAAGGGGAAATGCACCGAATTGAGGCTCGCCGGTGCCTCCGCGTCGGCCAGGTCGCGGCGCAGCGCGTTCACCACCGCCTGGCTGGTGGCGAGGTTGCCGGCCGACAGCAGGACAAAAACACGCCCTTCCGTGAGCTGGAAGGTATGCATTTTGCTGTAGACGCTTACATAGTCCACGCCCGCACTGGTGCGTGAATCCGAGGCGAACACCAGTCCGTCCTTGACCTTGATCGCGAGGCAGTAAGTCATGCCGTACCAGTTCCTTGATGCCGTGGCCCGGGCGGGCCCGCCAGGCCGGCGCAGATTGTGGCGGCGAATCGCGAATCAATCCAGCACATTCGGCGCCCGCGCCCGGGCACCCCACGCCACGGCGGAGGCAGCATGAGCATTTCCTGGCGCGATTACCCGGTGGCGGGCCTGCACGACGAGCTGATCGGCCCGCGCGGGCGTGTGCGCGAACCGGCGCGGCGCCTGTGCCAGCACCTGCGCACCCTCGACGACGCGGACCTGCACGAGCGCCGCGCCGCGGCCGAGGCGGCGATCCAGGTCATGGGCATCACCTTCACGGTGTATTCGGAGCAGGAGGGCTCGATCGACCGTGCCTGGCCCTTCGACATCATCCCGCGCATGATCGCGCGCGAGGAGTGGCAGCGCATCGAGGCGGGGCTGCAGCCAGCGCGCTGCGCGCGCTCAACCTGCTTCATCGACGACGTCTACCACGAGCAGCGCATCGTCAAGGACGGCGTGTTCCCGGCCGAGGTGCTGGCCGATTCGGTGAACTTCCGCCCGCAGTGCGTGGGCATCGACCCGCCGCTCGGCGTCTGGGCGCACATCTGCGGCTCCGACCTGGTGCGCGACCGCGACGGCACCGTCTACGTGCTGGAAGACAACCTGCGCGTGCCCTCGGGCGTCTCCTACATGCTCGAGAACCGCCAGGTCATGAAGCGCGTGTTCCCGGAGCTGTTCGAGGACAACGACATCCTGCCGGTCGACGACTATCCCGCGCAGCTCTACGACATGCTGGCCGCGCTGTCGCCGCGCCAGCGCGACGCGGCCCGCAGATCGTGGTGCTGACGCCGGGCATCTACAACTCGGCCTATTTCGAGCACGCCTACCTGGCGCAGCAGATGGGCGCGGAGCTGGTCGAGGGCCGCGACCTCGTGGTCGGCGACGACGACTGCGTCTACATGCGCACGATCGACGGGCTGCGCGCGCGTCGACGTGATCTATCGCCGCATCGACGACATGTTCCTCGATCCGGAGGCGTTCCGCCCCGACTCCATGCTCGGCGTGCCCGGCCTGATGCGCGCCTGGAAGGCGGGCAAGGTCGCGCTGGCGAACGCGCCGGGCGCCGGCGTGGCCGACGACAAGGTGGTCTACGCCTACGTGCCGAAGATGATCCAGTACTACCTCGGCGAGGACGCGATCCTGCCCAACGTGCCGACCTACCTCTGCGTGGACGCCGACGCAGCGCGACCTACGTGCTGGCCAACCTCGACAAGCTGGTGGTCAAGCCGGCCAACGAGTCGGGCGGCTACGGCATGCTGATCGGCCCGCACGCGAGCAGGCGCGAGCGCGAGCAGTTCGCGAAGCTGATCGCGAAGCGATCCGCGCAACTACATCGCGCAGCCGATGCTCACGCTCTCGACCGTGCCGACGCTGATCGAGCGACACGCTCGAGCCGCGCCACCTCGACCTGCGGCCGTTCGTCCTCTCGGGCAAGGAGATCTACGTGACCACCGGCGGCCTGACGCGCGTGGCGCTGCGCAAGGGTTCCGCTGGTGGTCAACTCCTCGCAGGGCGGCGGCAGCAAGGACACCTGGATCGTCGACATGGGAGGCAACTGATCATGCTGTCACGCGTCGCCGAGAGCATCTACTGGATGGCGCGCTACGTCGAGCGCGCCGAGAACACCGCGCGCCTGGTGCTGGTCAACCTGAACGTGATGCTCGACCTGCCGCGCACGGTGCGCCCGGGCTGGGACAAGCTGGTCGAGATCATGGGCAGCGAGGAACTCTTCCGCGACCTGCACCGCCGCTCCGACGAGCGCGCCGTGACCGGGTTCCTGGTGAGCGAACGGCGCAACCCGGGCTCGATGCTGAACTCGCTGCAGTACGCCCGCGAGAACGCGCGCACCATCCGCGACATCATCCCGCAGGAGGCCTGGGAGCAGCTGAACAGCCTGCACCAGTACGGCCAGGAGCACGCCGGCGACGCGCTGGTGCAGAAGCGCCGCTTCGATTACCTGCACGGGGTCATCCGCGGGGCACAGACGCTGACCGGCATCCTCGCGGGCACGCTGACGCACGATGCGGGCTACGCCTTCCTGAAGGCGGGGCGCAACCTCGAGCGCGCCGACATGACCACGCGCATCATCGACGTGCGCTCGGCCGGTCTGCCCGGCATGGAGGGCGACGAGGCGCTGGCCGCCTATGCCAACCTGCAGTGGATGAGCGTGCTGAAGTCGCTGACGGGCTACCAGATGTACCGGCGCGAGATGCAGGTGCGCGTGCAGCGGCCGATGGTATTGCGCTTCCTGCTGCAGGACCCGCGCTTTCCGCGCGCGGTGCGGCACTGCCTGGGGCAGGCCGAGCAGTGCATCGCCCAGCTGCCGCGCGCCGAGACGCCGCTGAAGATCGTCCGGCAGCTCGAATCGGCGCTGGAAAAGGCCGAGCCCGAGGCGCTGGACCAGGCCGCGCTGCACGCCTACATCGACACGCTGCAGCTCGGCATGGCCGAGATCCACGAGGCGATCGCCGCGACCTGGTTCCGTCACGAGCCCAGGCGCAGGGCCCTGCGCGCCGTCGCGGCGACGGCGCCGGCGTGAGGGTGGCGCTCACACGCGGCTGACGTCGACGCTGACCCGCAGGCGGTGCTTCTCGCCGCCGCCGAAGACCACGCCGCGCAGCGGCGACACGTCGGCGTAGTCGCGTCCCCATGCGGTGACGATGTGCTGGTGGCCGGCGACCTGGTCGTTGGTGGGGTCGAATTCGAACCAGCCCTCGCCGGGCGAATACACGGCGAACCACGCGTGCGAGGCGTCGGAGCCCACGAGTTTCTCGCGTCCCGGCGGCGGCAGGGTTTCGAGGTAGCCCGAGACGTAGCGCGCGGCAAAGCCGGCCGAGCGCACGCAGGCGATCGCCAGGTGGGCGAAGTCCTGGCACACGCCGCGGCGGTGCTCCAGCACCTCGCCAACGGGCGTGCTGACATCGCTGAACGTGGTGTCGTAGCGGAATTCCTGGAAGATGGACTGGGTCAGGGCCCTGACGGCCGACAGGAACGGACGATCGGCGGCGAAGAATGCCCCCGCGTAGTCGCGTATTTCCGCGCCGGTCTCGATCAGCGGCGAGGGCAGCACGAATTCGCGCGCCAGCAGCGTGTCGCTGTCGCGCTCGTCGGCGAGCATGCCGAGCACCTGGCGGCAGGTGTTGCCGAAATCGAGCTGCGAGCCGGCGCTATCCCCTTCACGCACATCGACCAGGCTGCGGGCCGTGACCTCCAGGCTGCGGTGCTGGCCCTCGATGGCGAAGTGACAGGCCCGGTTGCCGAAATAGTCGCGCCGCTCGGTGAGCGCCACGGGCTGCGGTTCGACGATCACGTCCGCCTGCAGGCAGGTCTGGCGCAAGGTGTTGCGCGGCATCATGAAGGCGACGTTGTGGCACTGGCCCACGCTCTCCTCGTAGTCGTAGCGCGTGCGGTGCGTGACCCGGTAGAGCATTACTCGAATCCCCGGTTCTGGCGCACCAGCTGCTGGCCGCCGCGCGCGTGCTCGAAGAACTTGCCCGTGAGCTGGTCGGACGTCTCGCGCAACAGGTGGTTCACGCGGCTGAACAGCTGGTCGAGCTCGCTGCGGGTATGGCTGGACTCCTCCGCCTCGGCGAGTGTCGCGAGCTCGCTCAGGCGGATGCGGCTCACGGCCTCGAGCAGGTGGCGCTGCTCGCCCTCGAGCTCGAGCTGGCGCGATACGCTGCCCGGCAGCTCGGCGATGTGCTGCTGCAGCCGCTCGAGCTGGTAGAGGATCGAGCGCGGATTGGTGGTGTCGATCAGGCTGAGCTCCAGCACGTCGCGCACGTTCAGCGACGCGCGGTAGCGTCGACGGTAGGAGATCAGCGCCTCGATGGTCAGCAGCAGCGATTCGAGGACCACCGCTTCGTCGGATTCCTCGAGCTGCTCGATCAGGATCGCGCGCGCGAGGTTGATGGTCTGGATGGCCCGCTCCAGGCGCCGGCCCATGTCGATGAAGCGCCAGCCGAGGCCGCGGATCATGCTCTCGTGCACGATGCCGGAGAACGACAGCAGGCTCGAGACGAGGGGGTCGAGCGCCTCTTCCGGCGCCGACAGCAGGGCGCCGGCGAGCGTGCGCTCGAGCTGATCGATGTGGTCCCTGATGTCGTTGATCGTGCGTTGCGTGTCCGCCGACAGCAGCTCCTTGGTTTCCTCGGCGCTCGCCAGCAGGGCGTGGATGCAACCGCCGATGCTGCCGCTGCGCTCGCGGTCGATGGTGATCGCGAGCAGCTCGGATTCCGGCCGCTCCAGCAGCTGCGCGTCGGCGAAGAAGCCCGGATAGGTGCTGGTGAGCCGGGTCACGGCCTGCAGCAGGATCCGTCGCGCCTCCGGCGGCATCGCGCTGGCGCTGTTGAGCTGCAGGAACACGGTGCGCATCAGGCGCAGGCCGTTCTCGGCGCGCTCGGCATAGCGTCCCATCCAGTAGAGGTTCTCGACCACGCGGCTCGGCAGCGTGGTGTTCTCGAGCACCCGTGCGCCGTCGCGCGGCGCCAGCGGCGCGGGCAGCGCGTGCGTGTCCGGCTCCGTGGCCAGCACCCAGGTGTCCTTGCTCAGCGCGCCGACCTGGTTGGAGATCATCGAGGCGTTGGCGCTCGCGCCCACCCGCGTGAGCCCGCCGGGGAGTACCCGGTAGGAGGCCTCCGCGGCCACGGCGAAGGTGCGCAGCAGGGCCGGGCGCGACACCATGGCATCGCCGCCGAACACCGGCAGGCGCGACGGCGTCAGCCGTTCCTGCGCGACGAAGTGCTGCGGCGAGCGGTGCAGGGCATCCAGCAGCAGCCGGCGCGGCTGCTCGCCGAGCTCCGCCACGCCGACGCTGTGCTGGCCCGGGGCGCGGAACACGGGCTTCACCACCAGGGCGTCGAGATTGTCGATGACGTGCGCCAGGTCCGCGGGATCGCCGCACCACCACGTGCGCACGCTGTCGAGCAGCAGTTCGCGCCCGAGGAAGTGCTGGCTGATGGCGGGCAGGTAGCGCAGCAGCGCCGGCGTTTCCAGGATGCCCGAGCCCAGCGGGTTGGCCACCACCACGCGCCCGGCACGCACGGCCTCGAGCAGGCCCGGCACGCCCAGCTGCGAGTCGCCCTTCAGTTCCACCGGGTCGCAGAAATAGTCGTCCACGCGACGCATGATCACGTCGACGCGCTTGAGTCCGTCGAGCGACTTCATCCAGATGTAGCCGCGGCGCGCGACCAGGTCGCCGCTCTGCACCAGCGGAAACCCGAGATAGTTGGCGAGGTAGGAATGCTCGAAGTAGGTCTCGCTGTAGGCGCCCGGGGTGAGGATCACGATGCGCGGGGTGGCGACCTCGGGGACGAGGTCGATCAGCTTGCGGCGCAGCGCGTGGAAGAAGCCGGCCAGGCCGTGCACCTGGCTCTCGCGGAACAGGCTCGGCAGCACGCGGCTCGACACCGTGCGGTTTTCCAGCGCATAGCCCGCGCCGCTCGGTGATTGCGCCCGGTCGCCCAGCACGCACATGCTGCCGTCGGCGCGGCGCATCAGGTCCACGGAATGGGTGATGAGCTCGTGCTCGCCGGGGAGCCGGATGCCGTGGCAGGCGCGCAGGAAGCCCCGGTGCGCGAAGATCACCTCGGGCGGCAGGATCCCGCGCCGGATGAGCTCGCGATCGCCGTAGATGTCGCGCAGCACGAGGTTGAACAGTTCGGCGCGCTCGAGCAGGCCGGCCTCGATCCGGTTCCACTCCTCGCTGTCGATCACCCAGGGGACGAGATCGAGCAGCCAGGTCCGGTCGCTGCGCTCATCGTCGTAGGCGTTGTAGGTGGCGCCGTCGTCGCGCAGGATGCGCACCGCCTTGTCATGGCGCTGGCGCAGTTCGCGGGTGCCGAGTGCGTCGAGGCTGCCGAGCACGTTCTGCCACGCCGGCCGCACACTGCCGTCGGGCGCGAGCATTTCGTCGAAGGCGCTCGGCGGCGACGCGACGTGGCCGGATGAGGTCTCTTGCGCTGGCCTTGCCGATGTGCTCATCCGCTCACTCTGTCAGTCCGGCTGCCTGCGCAAATCCAGTGTGCAGGGGTACTCGCCGGTCGGCTCCGCCAGCGGCGGCGCCATGGTCCGTGGCTGCGCGTGGGTGCGGAAACTCCACAGCCCTTTTGCGCCCGGGCGCGCCAGGTCCATGTCCGGCGTATGCCCGTGCTCCCAGAAACGGCTGACGCGGCGGCACTCGGCCTCGAAGGCGTTGACCGGCAGGGTGTCGTAGCTGCGGCCGCCGGGGTGCGACACGTGGTAGGTGCAGCCGCCGATGGAGCGTCCGTTCCAGGTGTCGATGATATCGAACACCAGCGGCGAATGGACGCCGATCGTCGGGTGCAGCGCCGAGGGCGGCTGCCAGGCGCGGTAGCGCACGCCGGCGACGTATTCGCCGTGCCGTCCGGTGGAGCGCAGCGGCACCTGCCGGCCGTTGCAGGCCAGCACGTGGCGGCCCTCGGTCAGCCCGCAGACCTTGACCTGCAGGCGTTCGATCGAGGAATCGACGTAGCGCGCGGTGCCGAAGCTGCCGATTTCCTCGCCCAGCACGTGCCAGGGCTCGATGGCCCAGCGCAGCTCGAGATGGATGTCGTCGAGCTCGAGGCGGCCGTAGTGCGGGAAGCGGAATTCCTCGAAGGGCAGCAGCCATTCGATGTCGAAGGGGTAGCCCTCGTCCTCGAGATCGCGTGCCACGTCGCGGATGTCGCTCCAGACGAAGTGGGGCAGCATGAAGCGGTCGTGCAGCGCGGTGCCCCAGCGCACCAGCGGCTTGCGGTAGGGCTTGTTCCAGAAGCGCGCCACCAGTGCGCGCAGCAGCAGCATCTGCACCAGCGACATGCGCGCATGCGGCGGCATTTCGAAGCCGCGGAATTCCAGCAGGCCCTGGCGGCCGCTCGCCGTGCCGGGGGCATAGAGCTTGTCGATGCAGAACTCCGAGCGATGCGTGTTGCCGGTGATGTCCACCAGCAGGTTGCGCATCAGCCGGTCCACCAGCCACGGCTGCTGCACCAGCCCCGCGGGCATCTGCTGGAACGCGATCTCCAGCTCGTAGAGCGTTTCGTTGCGGCCTTCGTCGACCCGCGGGGCCTGGCTCGTGGGGCCGATGAACATGCCCGAGAACAGGTAGGACAGCCCCGGGTGATGCTGCCAGTACGTGACCAGGCTGCGGATCAGGTCGGGCCGGCGCAGCAGCGGGCTGTCGGCGGGCGTCGCGCCGCCCAGCGTCACGTGGTTGCCGCCGCCGGTGCCGGTGTGGCGACCGTCGAGCAGGAACTTCTCCGTGCCGAGCCGGGCGTTGCGGGCGTCTTCGTACAGCGCCGTGGTGTTGTCGACCAGCGCCTGCCAGCTAGCGGCGGGATGGATGTTGACCTCGATCACGCCGGGATCCGGCGTGACCAGCAGCTTCTGCAGCCGGCTGTCGCGTGGCGCCTCGTAGCCCTCGATGATCACCGGGATCGCGAGCCCGGCGGCGGTCTGCTCGATCAGCCCGATCAGCTGCACGTAGTGCTCGAGGTGTTCGAGCGGCGGCAGGAACACGTGCAGCTTGCCCTGGCGCGCCTCGACGCAGATCGCCGTGCGCACCACGGACTTGCGCGCGCCCGGCGCTGCCGGCACGTGATCGGCCGGCGCCTGCCGCGCCACGCCACCCCAGCCGCGCGAGAAATCCGCCTCCGGCACGTCGTAGCGCGGCTGCAGCGGCTCGCGCGCGGCGAAAGGGTCGCGCTCGGGCTCGCGGTCTTCCGCCGTCGGTTGCGGCAGGGAGTTGAGCGGCAGGCGCAGGCCGATCGGCGAATCGCCGGGAATCAGCACCACGCGCCCGACCCGCATTTCCCAGCGCGTGCTGTACCAGCATCCGGCGTCGGCATCCCACGCCACGGGAAGCACGTAGCCCACCGGGTTGTCGAGTCCGTGGTTCAGCACGCGTGCGAGCCGCATGCGATCCAGGCCGTCCCCGGGTGTCGCCTTGCGCGGATCCACGGCCAGCGGCAGCGCGTGCTCCTGGGCGCGGTAGTGCGCCGCGTCCTCCCAGGCGGGATGGATGAACACGGGGGCGAGCCCTGCGTGCGCGCACAGCCGCTGCATGAAGCGCCCGGCATCGACCGCGTCGTGGCCGTAGTCGCGGTCGACCCGCGCGAGCAGTTCGGGGTCGTGCCAGAGGGCTTCGCCGTCGGTGCGCCAGAAGCATCCCAGCGCCCAGCGCGGCACCTCCTCGCCCGGATACCACTTGCCCTGCCCGTAGTGCAGCAGGCCGCCCGGCGCGAAGCGCTCGCGCAGGCGGATCAGCAGGTCCTTGGCGAGTTTCAGCTTGTGCTCGCCCAGCGCCTCGGTGTTCCACTGCGGCGAGTCCATGTCGTCGATGGACACGAAGGTCGGCTCGCCGCCCATCGTGAGTCGCACGTCGTTTTTCACCAGGTCCGCGTCGACCTGCCGGCCCAGCGCGTCGATCGACTCCCACTGCGCCTCGGTGTAGGGCCTGGTGACGCGCGGGTCCTCGTGGACGCGCGTCACCTCGTTGCTGTACTCGAAGTGCACCTCGCAGGGGTCGGTGGCGCCGGTGATGGGCGCGGCGGAGCCCGGGTCCGGCGTGCAGGCCAGCGGGATGTGCCCCTCGCTCGCGAACAGCCCCGAGGTGGGATCCAGTCCGACCCACCCGGCCCCCGGGATGAACACCTCGCACCAGGCGTGCAGGTCGGTGAAGTCGTTCGCGGGTCCGGAGGGGCCGTCCAGGGACTTCAGGTCAGAGGTCAGCTGCACCAGGTAGCCGGAGACGAAGCGCGCCGCGAGGCCCAGGTGGCGCAGGATCTGCACCAGCAGCCAGCCGGTGTCGCGGCAGGATCCCTTGGCCGCAAGCAGCGTTTGCTCGGGCGTCTGCACGCCGGGCTCGAAGCGCAGCTCGTAGGCGATCTCGTGCTGCAGGCGCTGGTTGACCGATACCAGGAAATCGATGATGCGCATCGGTTCGCGCGGCACCGAGGCGATCCAGGCGGCCAGCAGCGGCGTGGGCTCGACCGCCTCCAGGTAGGGGATCAGTTCCCGGCGCAGCTGCGTGTCGTAGCGGAACGGAAACTCGGCGGCATACTCCTCGACGAAGAAGTCGAAGGGGTTGTATGCCGTCATGTCGGCGATCACTTCCACCTCGAAGGCCAGTTCCCTGAGCCGGTCGGGAAACACGAGGCGGGCCTGGTAGTTGGCGAACGGATCCTGCTGCCAGTTGATGAAATGGCTTTCGGGCTGCACCTTCAGCGTGTAGCTGAGGATGCGCGTGCGCGAATGTGGTGCCGGCCGCAGTCGCACCACGTGGGGCGAAACCGCCACCAGCCGATCGAAGACGTACCGGGTCTTGTGGTGGATCGCAACGCGAATGGTCATGACGGCAGCCTCGGGGGCGGGGCGCGCGGAGCGCGGGACGCAAACTTGAAGCAATATCCAAGCCAGCGTCCCGCGAGGTCTTCCTTACCAGAGATAGCCGACGCTCACGACATAGGCCGAGTCGGTGCTGTCGAAACCCTCCGGCGGGGTGTTCTGCCAGTCGACGTTGTACTGCAGCGTGCCGCTCAGGTTCTTGACCAGCGGGAAGCGGAAGCCCGTCTGCGCGCGGAAGATCATGTCGTCGGGATCCTCGATGCTGACGATCCCTTCGTGGTCGTGGAAGAACTGCGTCGCGCCGCCGAACAGCATTTCCGCATAGCGCACCGCCCAGCGGCCGGCCGCGAAGCTCTCGTCGTCGGCGAGGTCGTAGTCCTCGTTGACGTAGGTGAGGCCGCCTTCCAGTGACAGGCTGCGCTGCTCGGTGTCGAAGAACTGGTAACCCGCACCGCCGCCGAGCGTGGTGCGCAGGTTCAGGTCCCTGAACTTGTCCTCCTGCACGTCGGTGTTGGCGTAGGCGTACCACTTCTCGGTGAGGAAATGATCGTACTTGAAATAGCCGCGGTTCCTGCGCACGGTTTCCTCGCCTTCCTCGTTCCTGGTCTCGCCGGTCGCGCCGATCGTGAAGCGGTTCTTCAGGCTGCGCGCCACGGCCTCGGCGTCGTAGAAGATCTGGTCGTTGTCGGTGTTGCCGCGGTTCGCGGTCAGTCCGAGATTCAGGCGTCCGCTGGTGCTCACGCCCTCGCCGCTGACGTGCGGCGGCGGGTTGATGTAGGCGATGTCGCTCATCGCCAGCGGCGTCGTGGTGACGGTATCGCCCCCCTTCAGTACCACGGTGGACTCGCTGGCGCGCGTGGCCTGGGCATTCACCAGCGTCTTGTCGTTCAGCATGAAGCGCGCGGGCTGGTCGGTCTCGATGTTCGTGACTTCGCTCCACAGCAGCGTTATCGGCTCCTTGGCGTAGGCGGTCTGCAGCGTCAGCTGCTTGTCATCCTTGCCGACGATGGTGCCGCTCAGGCGGTCGCCGCCCTTCAGGAGGACGATGTCGGCGGCGGCCTGCTGCGCGCCGAGGCCGAGCAGGGCCAGCGATGCCAGCGCGAGGGAAAGGGGCTTTTGCTTCATGGTGTTGCTCCGATGGTGGCTTGCGATCGCGGCGAGTATAACGGCTAAGAGCGACCGGGACAGCACGGCAGGGGGTTTCGGCCGGCTTGCGGATATGGCCAAATCGGCGACTGATGGCCGGCGCGTGCGCGCCCGCGCCAGCACAGGCACCACGGCAGCGGAGAGCGCGACGCATGATTCCACCGGTCAGCAAGCAGCGCAGGGCCTACTGCCGCAAGCTCTGCGTGGCGCACCTGATCGCGTGCGCGCCGCACGACCTGCATGCGCTGGAAGCGGCCACCGGGATGCCGCGGCGCACGCTGCAGGATTGCATCGCCGATCTCGCGGACATCGGCATCGTGTGCGAGTTCGTGCAACAGGGCCCGAAGCACCGCCACGGTCACTACGCGATCCGCGACTGGGGCGATCACGACCCGCGCTGGGTCGCGGAGCATTTCGATGGCTTGCTCGCGGCGCTGCGCGCACCATGAGCGGCCGATTGGAGCGCATCGCCCCGGGGCTGCTGATGCTGGTGCGTTACCGGCGCCAGGACTTCCCGCACGACCTGCGTGCCGGCCTGTCGGTGGCCGCGGTGGCACTGCCGGTCGGGGTCGCCTACGCGGCGCTAGCCGGCTTCAGTCCGGTGGTGGGGCTCTACGCGAGCATCCTGCCGCTGTTTGCCTACGCGCTGTTCGGCTCCTCGCGCCAGCTCGTGGTCGGACCGGATGCGGCCACCTGCACGCTCGTGGCCGCCTCGGTGGCGCCGCTGGCCGCGGGTGATGCGCAGCTGTACATGGCACTGTCCCTGACGCTGGCCTTCCTGGCGGGCGTGCTGTGCATCGGCGCGAGCTTCCTGAAGCTCGGCGTGCTGGCCGATTTCCTGTCGCGCCCGATCCTGGTCGGATTCATGAACGGCATCGCGCTGACCATCGCGCTCGGGCAGCTGGGCAAGATCCTCGGCTTCGATATCGTGTCCGGCCGGATCATTCCGCGCGCGCTGGAGATCGCGCAAAAGATCGGGCAGACGCACTGGCCCACGCTGGCCATCGGTCTCGCTTCCTTCGCGCTGCTGCTGGTCGCGCCGAAGATATTCCGGCGCGTGCCGGCCGCGCTGGTGGTGATGGTGCTCGCCGCAGCCGCCGTCGCGCTGCTGGGGCTGGATGCGCAGGGCGTGCGCACCGTCGGTGCGGTGCCCGCGGGCCTGCCCGCGCCGACGTTTCCCGGTGTGCCGCTGTCGGCACTGCAACCGTTGCTGGCCGACGCGGCGGCCATTGCACTGATCGCCTTCACCAGCCTCATGCTCACCTCGCGCAGCTTCGCCGCGAAGAACGGCTACGAGATCGATGCCGACCGCGACCTCGCGGCGCTGGGCGCGGCCAACATCGCCGCCTCGATATCGGGCGGTTTCGCGGTGAGCGGCGCCGACTCGCGCACGGCGATGAGCGACGCCGCCGGCGGGCGCACGCAGGTCGCGGGGTTGGTGGCTGCGGCCGCGATCGCGCTGGTGCTGCTGTTCCTGACCGGTCCCCTGCAGTACGTGCCCGATGCGGCGCTGGGCGCCGTGCTGGTGATGGCGGCGTTCTCGCTGGTCAATGTCGCCGACGTGCGCATGCTGTGGCACGAGTCGAAGAGCGAGTTCGCGATCTGCGTGGTCGCGACGCTCGGCGTGGTGGCCGTCGGCGCGATCGACGCGATCGCGTTCGCGGTGATCCTGGCCATGCTGCGCTTCGTGCGCATGGTGGCGCGCCCGACCTGCGAGGTGCTGGGCCGCATCGAGGGACGAGGCTTCCACGGCATCGAGCGCCACCCGCAGGCCGTCACCGTGCCGGGACTGTGCCTGTTCCGCTTCAACGCCCCGATCGTGTTCTTCAACGCGCCCTATTTCAGGCAGGAGGCGCGGCGTGCGGTGGCAGCGGCGGGGCGGGGTTTGCGCTTCTTCGTGATCGATGCCATCCCGATCACGGGCCACGACGTGACGGGGCGCGCCACGTTGCGCGAACTGGACCAGGAACTGCTGGCGCAAGGCGTGCAGATCGTGATCGCGGGGCGCGAAACGGAGTTCATGGAGTGGCGTGAAAAGACCGGCATGGATCATCTGCGCCCCATCAAGGTGCGCCAGTTCCCGACGCTGGCCGACGCGGTGGATGCGCTGCAGGCGCAGCTGTAGGCCGGGCACCGCCGCGCCTGCCCCTGCGTACAAAGGGTGGCGCGCCGCCCCGGGGGCTCTATAATTGCGCGGTTTTTTCAGGGGGAATGGATCATGGGCGCTCAGTGGAAAGCCAAGGGCCGCGCCGACGCGGCGGCAACGAAGGGCCGCATCTTCACCAAGCTGGCGAAGGAAATCATGGTGGCCGCGCGCACCGGCGCAGACCCCGATTCGAACCCGCGGCTGCGCAAGGCCGTCGAGCAGGCCAGGCGCGCCTCGATGCCGCGCGACACGCTGGAGCGCGCCATCAAGAAGGGCGCCGGCCTGCTCGACGAGCAGGTGCACTACGAGCACGTGACCTACGAGGGCTTCGCGCCGCACCAGGTGCCGGTGATCGTCGAGTGCCTCACCGACAACAAGAACCGCACCGCGATGAGCGTGCGCATGCTGTTCCGCAAGGGCCAGCTCGGCAACTCGGGCGCGGTGTCGTGGGACTTCAAGTACCTCGGCATGATCGAGGCCACGCCGAACACGCCGGACGCGGATCCCGAGCTCGCGGCCATCGAGGCCGGCGCGCAGGACCTGGAGCCGGCGGAAGGCAACGTCACGCTGTTCCTGACCGATCCCACGGATCTCGATGCCGTGACGCGCGCGCTGCCGAATTTCGGCTTCACGGTGCAGTCCTCGGTGCTGGGCTACCGGCCCAACAACCCGGTGAAGCTCGACGATGCGGCGCGGGCCGAGGTCGAAGCGTTCCTCGAGGCGCTGGACGCCGACGACGACGTGCAGAACGTCTACGCCGCGCTCGCCGACTGACCGGCCGCTGCGCTCACGGGGATCCGGCCAGGTGCTCCGGCGCCTCGCGGCCGGGGCGGATCTCGCCGCGCGCGAGCCGCGCGAAATAGCTGTTCATCTCGCGCCTGACCACGGGCGCGAGCAGGTACAGGCCGATGATGTTCGGCACCGCCATCAGGAAGTAGATCGCGTCGGCGAAATCCACCAGCTGCGAGAAGTCCATGGTCACGCCGACGATGGTCATCGCGAGGTAGAACAGCTTGTAGCCGACGTCGACCGTGGCGCTCTCGCCGAACAGATAATTGGCCGCCTTGGTGCCGTAGTAGCAGTAGGCGATCATCGTCGAATACGCGAACAGCAGCACCACCAGCGCGAGCACGTAGGGGAACCAGGGCATCACCGTCGCGAAGGCCGCCGAGGTCAGCGCCACGCCCTGCGCCTCGGGCACGATCGCGCCGGCGCCGGAGATCGTGATCACCAGCGCGGTCATGGTGCAGATGATCACGGTGTCGATGAACGGTTCCCACAGCGCAACCAGGCCCTCGGTCAGCGGTTCATCGGTCCGCACGCTGGCGTGCGCGATCGGCGCCGAGCCGATGCCGGCCTCGTTCGAGAACGCGGCGCGGCGAAAGCCCTGCAGGATCACGCCGAGCATGCCGCCCTGCACGCCCTCGGGCGTGAAGGCGCCGGTGAGGATCAGGCCTAGCGCGTGCGGGATCGCCGGCACGTTGTTCGCGATCACCACCAGGCCGGCGAGCAGGTAGACCAGCGCCATCAACGGCACCAGCTTGTCGGTGACGCTGGCGATGCGCCTGATGCCGCCCAGCACCACGATGCCGGTGGCTATCGCCATCGCGGCGCCGAACATCCACGCGCGGCCGGCCAGCAGGCTGGCGTCGCCGCCGGTGATCAGCAGCAGCTGCTGGTAGGCCTGGTTGACCTGGAAGAAATTGCCCGAGCCGATGGTGCCGAACAGGCAGCACACCGCGAAGCTGAAGCCGAGCGCCTTGCCGAGCGGTGCGAGCCGCGGGTACTCGGCCGCGATGCCCTGCCTGAGGTAGTACATCGGGCCGCCGGAGACGGTGCCGTCGGGCCGCCGGTGGCGGAATTTCACGGCCAGCGTGCATTCGCAGAACTTGGTGGCCATGCCGAGCAGCGCGGCCACGATCATCCAGAACGCCGCGCCCGGTCCGCCGACGGTCACCGCGACCGCGACGCCCGCGATGTTGCCCAGGCCCACGGTGCCCGAGAGCGCGGTGGCCAGCGCCTGGAAATGGCTGGTGTCGCCGTGGTGGTGCGGCGCGTCGTAGTCGCCGCGGATGATGCGCATGCCCTGCGCCATGCCGCGCAGGTTGATGAAGCGAAAGTACAGCGTGCAGAACAGGCCCGCGACGATCAGCCAGAACAGGATCCACGGCACCGCGTGATCGCCGAACGGGATCGCCGCGAACACGAAGCCCGATACCGCGTCGGCAAAGGGCTTGAAGCCTTGTGCGATGTGCTGGTCGATGCCCTGGGGCGTTGCGGCGAGTGTGCGCTGTGCGAACAGGAGCGCGGCGAGCGTGCAGGCTTTTGTCAGGCGCATCGATGATCTTCCGGCAGAGCGGCGCATGGTACATCAGCCATCGCGGGCCGCGCAGCGCGCGTTGTGGCGGCGTTTCGCTCGGGGCTATGATTGCCACACGAATAATGCACACGGGAAACATGACATGCGGGGACTCATCAGGGCGGCGATTGCCGCGACGTCGCTGGCGGCCGCAGGCGCTTCGGCCGGCGTGCCTTTCGGCCAGTTCGTCGCCTTCGGCGCCAGCTACGACGATTCCGGGCAGTTTCCCGACCTCGAGCTGGGCGGCACCACCGGGCTGCGCTTCACCAACATCGATCCGGCGACGGGCCTGCGCGGCCTCTCGATGCCGGAATGGCTGGCGCTCGATCTCGGCCTCGGGCGCATGAATCCCTCGACGCCGCTGCTGGTGACGGGTGCGCGCACCGACACGGTGGCCACGGACAACCTCAATTTTGCGGTCGGCGGTTACCGCTCCGAGGAGGTGCTCGCCTCCGTGACCGGCAACTCGGTGGTGTCCGCCGGCGGCTTTCGCGTCGAACAGCCCGGCTTCCTGGCGCGCGTGGCCTCCGGGGCGCTCGCCGTGGGACCGGACACCCTCTACTACGCGCTGATCGCGGGCAACGATATCCGCGATGTCGATGACCCGCAGCAGACCGCCGACTGTCAGCGCCGCGATCGCGCGGGCGCTGGTCGATGCCGGTGCGCGCTACATCGTGCTGCCGACGCTGCCGAAGCTGGGCAATTTCTCCGAGGCCGTCAACCTGAGCGCTGACGGCCGCACGCAGCTGGCGGCCGATCGTACTGCGGCGGCCATCGCCTACAACGCGGCCTTCGAACAGCGGCTGAACGCGATCGAGGGCAACTTCATCCGCATCGACGTGCTGCGCCTGTTCGACGAGGTGCTCGCCGATCCGGTCGGCTTCGGTTATCCCGCCGACCTCGACCAGACGCGGGTCTGCTACAGCGCGACCGAGGCCGGCGGCATCGCCTGCGCGGAGCCCGCGGGGCGCGGCAAGGCGAGCGGCGGCGACCCGGACCAGTTCGTGTTCCAGGACGGGCTGCACCCCACGCAGGCCGCCGCGCGCGCCGCGGCCGACCTGATGGAGTCCGTGATCCGCGCACCCGGCATGGTCGCGCTGCTGCCCGAGGCGGTGCTCGCCGACACGCGCGGCTACCTGCGCACCGTCGAGGACCACCTCGCGCAGAACCGCTGGGCGCAACGCGCGCAGGCCGCGCAACTGTTCGTCGCCGTTCAGGGGCGCGACATCGACGTCGCGGATGCGTGGTCCACGCCGGCGGCGAGCTCGGATGCGGTGGACCTCACCCTCGGCGCCAGCGTGGGCGTGGGCAACGGCTGGTTGCTCGGCGCGGCGCTGGGCTCGCAGCAGGGCGAGGCCGACATCGACGCTGCCGGCGGCGGCTTCGACAGCGCCGGCCTCGCCGCGTCGCTGTTCGCCGGCTACCGCTGCGGTGCGTGGTTCGCCGATGCGGTGCTGAGCGCGGGCCGCAGCGAGCTCGACGACATCGAGCGCGTGTTCGATATCGGCAGCGTGCAGCGGCGGCGCGAATCGGGCGACACCGACGCGGACATGCTCGGGCTGCAAGCCACGCTTGGGCGTGAACCTGCTCGGCGCGGCCGCGGCCTGGCGCGCCGGTCCCTTCGTGGCGCTCGATGCGCTGGAGATCGACGTCGACGCCTGGGCCGAGCGCGGGCTGAGCTCCTCGACGATGCGCTTCGATGACATCGAGCGCGATTCCCTGCTCGGCACCGCGGGCGTGTTCGCCAGCTATCCGTTCAGCCTTGGCGGGGCCGAGGTGGAGCTCGCCGCGGACGTCGCCTACGCCGGGGAATTCGAGGACGAGTCCGACGAGGTGCGGGCGGTGGTGAAGTCGCTGGACACGGGGCCGTGGTTCCGCATGCCCGGCTACGCGATCGACGACGACGGCTGGCGCGCGACGCTGGGCGCGAACGCGAGCTGGCCGGGCGGCATGCGTCTCGGGCTGTCGTACCGTCACGCCGACAACGACTACGAGACGCGCTACCTGAACCTCTCGGCGGCTTACCGTTTCTGAGCGGGCATTGCCTTGACGCACGACACGTTCGGTGTCGTGACATCGGTCATGGTGGCGAGCGTCGGGCGCTGTCGCAGCGCCTCCGCGACTTGCGCAGGAGTGAACGCAACATGAACAGAACCACGAATCTCCGACGGGCGATCGTTGCCGGCATGGGCCTGCTGGCGCTGCCGGCGCACGCGGAGCTGCCGTTCGACCAGCTGATCGTGTTCGGTGCGAGCTACGAGGACATCGGGCAGTTCCCCGACATCGATTTCGTTGCCGAATCGGGGTTGTTCGGCGTGCCGACAGCCCGGAGCCGGCCTGGACGGCAGCACCGGCCTGCGCGTGACCAACATCGATCCGGCCACCGGCCGGCGCGGCCAGGTGTGGGTGGAGATGCTCGCCGACGGCATCGGTACCGGTCCGCTGGTGCCCTCGACCCCGCTGCTGTACCCGGGGGCCCGCAGCGACATCCCGGACACCGACAACATCGACTTCGCGTTCGTCACGGCGCGCTCGGCGGAGCTGCTCGAGGCGGTCACCGGCACCTCGCGCGTCGCGCACCCGACCGACGCGCTGGTGGCGGCGGATCTCACCGCCAGCAGCGCGGGATTCCTGCAGCGCTTGCAGGCGGGTTCGCTGAAGATCGGCCCGAACACGCTGTTCGTGCTCAACCCGGCCGGCAACGACGTGCGCGATTCCGCGGTCGAGGACCCGACCGCCACCGCCACCGTGGGTGCCGCGAACACGCTGGAGATCATCCGCCAGCTGGTCGGCGCCGGCGCGCGCACCATCGTGGTCCCCACGTTCCCGCCGCTGGGCCTGCTCGCCGAGAGCACCAACCTCAATCCCGACGGCAGTCGCACCGCCAAGGCCGAGGCGCGCGGCATCGGTGCCGCCACCTACAACGCGCTGATGGCCGAGGGACTGCCCGGCGTCGGCGGCAACATCGTGGTGGTCGACTTCGACACGCTGTTTCGCGAGGTGCTCGCCGCGCCCGCGGCCTTCGGCTTCAATGCCGGCATCGACCAGAGCCGCTACTGCTATTCGGCCAGCGAATGGTCGCTGACCGGCATCGACTGCACCGAGGCGCCGGGTCTGGGCAAATCGAGCGGCGGAACGCCGGACGACTTCGTCACCACGACGGGCTGCACCCCACGCAGGCGCATGGCGCGCATCCTCGCCGACTACACCGAGTCGGTGCTGCGCGCGCCCGGCTTCGCGGCGCTGCTGCCCGAGGCGGTGCTGGCCGATGCGCGCGGCTACCTCAACACGGTGCAGGATCAGCTGGCGCAGAACCGCTGGGGCGATCGTGCGCTCGAGCCGCAGCTGTTCGCTGGCGGTGCAGGGCCGGCGCCTCGACACGGCCGATACGCGCGCCACGCCGGAGGCGAGCTCGGATGCGGCGGACCTCACCCTCGGTGGCAGCGTCGGCCTCGGCGGCGGCTGGTTCGCCGGTGGCGCGCTCGGCTCGCAGCAGGGCGATGCGGATATCGATAACAGCAGCTTTGAAAGCTCGGGACTGATCGGCTCGCTGTTCGCGGGTTACCGCTGCGAGGGCTGGTTCGCCGACGTGGTGCTCAGCGCCGGCAAGACGGATCTGGACGACATCGAGCGCGTGTTCGAGGTCGGCACGTGGCAGATGCGCCGCGAGTCGGGCGACACCGAAGCCGACGTGCTCGGGCTCTCCGGCACGCTCGGTGTGGACATGATGGGCGAGGGATCGGTGTGGCGCTTCGGACCGTTCCTCGCGGCCGATTACCTCGACATCGAGGTCGATGGCTACGAGGAAAAATCCGCGAACAGCACCGCGATGGCCTTCGGCGATCTCGCGCGCGAATCCGTCGCCGGCAGCGCCGGCGTGTTCGCGAGCTATCCGCTGCGGATCGGGGCGGCAGACCTCGAGTTGCGCGGGGACGTGGCGTGGGTCGAGGAATTCGAGGATCGCAGCGACGATGTGCGCGCCGTCGTCAAGCGCGTGGCCGACGGCGTGTGGTTCCGCATGCCCGGTTACGACATCGACGACGGGGGCGTGCGCGCCGTGCTGGGCGTGGATGCCGGCTGGCGCAGCGGTCTGCGCCTCGGGCTGTCGTACCGCTACGCCGACAACGAGGCCGAGGCGCAGTACCTGAACCTCTCGGCCAGCTACGCGTTCTGAGCGCGCGAAACCACCCACAGGAGCACACGGCATGCGGATCGGACTGATGATGGGCGCCTCGCGCGCGATCGGCGAAGACCTGCCGGGGATCGTCGCTTTCGCGCAGCAGGCCGAGGCGATGGGCTTCGCCCACGTGTGGCTCGCGCACACCCTGGGCGTGGATGCGATGACGGCGCTCGCCCTCACCGGCGCGCAGACGACGCGCATCCGCATGGGCACGGCCGTGGTGCCCACGTTCCCGCGTCACCCGGTGGCGATGGCGCAGCAGGCGCTGACGGTCGCGGCCGCCAGCGGCGGGCGCTTCGAGCTCGGCATCGGGCTGTCGCACAAGATGCTGATCGAGGACATGTACGGCATTCCCTACGCGCATCCGGCGGCGCACATGCGCGAGTACCTCGAGGTGCTGCTGCCGGCGCTGCGCGGCGAGCAGCTGCAGCACAAGGGCGAGCGCTACAGCGTGAACATGCGCCTCGCGGTGCCGGGCGCCGCCGCCATGCCGGTGCTGGTCGCCGCGCTCGGGCCGGTGATGCTCGGGATCGCCGGCGAACTCGCCGACGGCACCATCACCTGGATGACCGGGCCGCGCACGCTGGCGCAGCACATCGTGCCGACGCTGCACCGCGCCGCCGCGGCCGCCGGGCGCCCCGCGCCGCGCGTGGTGGCGGGCATGCCGATCGTGCTGACGGCCGACGCGGACGGGGCGCGCCGGAAGATCTCCGAATCGCTCGCGATCTACGGCATGCTCCCGTCCTACCGCGCGATGCTCGATCGCGAAGGCGCCGCGGCGCCGGGTGACATCGCGATGGTGGGTGACGAGGCCGCGCTGCGCGTGCAGCTCGCGCGCCTGCGCGATGCCGGCGTCACCGATTTCGACGCCACGATCATCGCGCTCGACGCGGACGCGCTGACGCGCACGCGCGACTTCCTCGCCACCGAACTCCGCCCGTAGGTCCCGCGCAGGTCCCGCGTAGGTCCGCGACAGGTTCGGCGTAGGTTCGGCTTCAGCCGAACAGATGTTCGAATAAATTCGAACCTACGGATGCGAGCGCTCGACGGTGACCGCGGGAAAATCGCGCGCGAGCCCGGCCTGCAGGTAGTCGCGGTAGCGCGCCTGCTCCGTGGCGTCCGGATTGAACGCCGTCTCGAAAAAGCTCAGGACGGCGAGCATCGTGATGCGCTGCTGCAGCAGCGGTGACATCGCCTCGGGCAGCGGATCCATGCGGCACAGCTGGTTTTCCATGTTGCGCAGCACGCCTTCCTCCACGGTGCCGAGGCGGTCGTAGAAGCTGGTGTCGTCGCCGGCTTCGGGTGTCTTGCCGCGCACGAAGTAACAGCCGATGCTGTCGGGGTTGGCCAGCCAGCGGAACATCGCGCCCTGGTCCGCGAAGCCGGTGTGGGACGCGCCCGCGAGGCTCACCAGCCAGGCGTTGTTCACGCGCTCGAGCACCGGCAGCGCATTCTGCTCGTAGGGCACCATCGCGTCGATGTCGCCCGCGACCATCATGAACGGCAGCGCGGAGTGCGCGAAGAACGCGCGGCCGAACAGTTCCAGCGGTCCGGCGATCGATACGGCCGCTTTCACGCGCGGGTCGCGCAGGCGCGGATGGTAGGCCGCGAGCTCGGTCGTCATGCCGCCGAGCGAGGTGCCTGCGATGCCGATGCGCGCGGCATCGATGCGTTGGTGGAAGGCGTTCGCGGGATCGTCGTTCCACGCCAGCAGCGTGTCGATCAGGAAGCTCACGTCTCCGGGCTGGTTGACCACGTCGAATACGTTTGCCCCGCCCGGTGCCTTCATGGTGGTGAGCGGGAAATCGGCCGCGACGACCACGTAGCCGTGGCTGGCGAGAAACCGCGCGAGATAGGCCGGTTCGGCGCTGGTGCTGAAAAAGCCGTGACTGTAGACGATCAATGGAAATGCGCGCGCGGGAATGCCGCCGCCGACCGCGTCCACCGGATACCACGCGCGCGCGTGCAGCGTGCGTTCGGGTGCGCCGGGGAAATCGCCGTTGGCGCCGGTCGGCCGGCTGCTGTCCACCAGGTCGAATTTCCGCATGCCCACGCTCCACGGCGGTTGCGCCATCAAGGCGGCACCGGCGCTGCCGGCGGGCAGCGCTGCGGGCTCCGCCAGCTTCCATGCCAGCGCGAGACCGCCGATCAGGATCGCGGTGCAGAGCAGGGTGTACTTCAGGAATCTCATGCAGGTTTCCCCGGTCGGAACAGTTGATCCAGGCGCCCGTCGATCCAGCTGTGCAGGCGCCAGTCCATGATGAAGCCACAGTGCCCGCCGCGTTCGGTCAGCTCGATCGTGAGCGCGGGCGGACGCGCGAGGCGCGCGAGATCGGCGGCGGGAATCACCGGGTCGTCGCGGCTGGTGATGATGTGGCTCGGCACCGTGAGGCCCGCGAGCCGCTCGCCGGTGATCGCGTAGGCGTCGAGGTAGCTCGGCGTGTCGGCGAAACCGGTGTAGCGCGGCACGAAGAACTCGTTCATGGCGCCCAGCGAGCGCAGCTGGCGCAGATCCTCGCCGTAGCCGTAGTCGGGAAAGTGCAGCAGCTTCTGCAGCAGGGCGTTGCGCCACTTGCGCCTGAAGTACTCGTGGTAGACCGGGCTGCGCTCGAGCGCTGTCCATGGTGCGCGCGGGATCGAGCACGGGGCAGACCGCGACCACGCGTTCGAGCGCGATGCCGGCGGCGGGCGCGGCGAGCGCCACGCGCAGCGCGAAGTTGCCGCCCAGCGAGAACCCGCCGAGGAAGGTGTGCTCGTGCGGGTGCAGCGCGGTGATGCGCCGCACCGCGGCCACGACCTCCGGCAGGCGCGCCGAGTTGAACAGCTCGCGGTTCAGGTGATGGCTCGGGCCGTGATCGCGCAGATGCAGGCGGAACACCGAGAAGCCGTGCGTGAACAGGTGCGCGCCCGCCGACAGCAGGTACGCCGAGTCCGCGGTGCCGTGCCAGCCGTGGATCAGGATCGCGAGGCCGCGTTCCGCGCGCGGATGCGGCGAATACACGCCGTGCAGGCGGATGCCGTCGCCGCAGTCGAGGATCTCCTCGCGCGCGGCGGCCTGCAGCGCACGCGCGCGGCTGCGTATCAGCGCGCGGCGCGGACCGCAGCTCGCTAGCCAGGACTGCAGGTGTGCGTTGCCGAGCCCCGGCGCCGCCCGGAAGTCGGGCGCGAAGTGGACCTCGCGTTCCGCGAGCGGCATGGCGAGGCTCATCCGTTGGGTTTCCGTTGCCTTGTGTCTGGTGCCGGCGCGGGTCCGGCCAGCCCGAGGCTATTCTTTGCCCGAATCAGGGCTCATGCGCAAGACCGGATGGTGAAAATGCCGCTGCCGGCGGTGGCCGGAATCACGCGGGAGGCGCCGGAACCGCGCTCGTCCACGAGCCATTGTTCCGAATCGCGTAACTATTGCGCATAGGGGGTCGGCATACTTCGTTTGAGGGATGCCGGTCGCCCCTGACTGCCTACACTCCGCCCGGCCAAACCCCGCTCCGGCCACGGGTGGCACCAGACAGATTCCAACTCAGGGAGACAGCAGATGCAGATCCGGAAGAAAAGAATTTCGCGGGCGATAAGCCTCGCCGTGCTGATGGCTGCCGGGGTCCAGGCCGAGGCCCAGACCGGCGGGCTGGAAGAGATCGTGGTGACCGCGCAGAAGCGCGAGCAGTCGCTGCAGCAGGCGCCCATCGCGATCTCGGCCTTCGGCAGGGATGCGCTCGCGCAGCAGCGCATCACCGACGTGCAGGACCTGAATGGCCTGGTGCCCAACGTGCAGTTCGCGGCGTCGCCGAGCAGCACCACCGGTGCCACCGTGGCGATCCGCGGCGCGGTCACGACCAACCCGGCACCCACCTGGGAGCCGACCGTGGGCATGTACGTCGACGGCGTGTTCATCGGCAAGGTGCTCGGCGGCATCTTCGACGTGGCGGACCTGGAGCGCATCGAGGTGCTGCGCGGCCCGCAGGGTTCCCTGTACGGCAAGAACACCGTGGGCGGCGCCGTGAACCTGGTCACCCGCAAGCCCTCGGGCGAGCTGATGGGCGAGGTGAAGGCCGGTGTGGGCAACGAGGGCTACTGGCAGATGCGCGGCAGCCTCGACACCCCGGCGATCGGCACCGTGGGGGAAGGCCTGGGCCAGCTGAGCGCCAACATCACGCTGCAGCACGAGGAGCGTGACGGCTTCACGCGCGGCGTGGCCGACCCCGTGGGCAGCCCGCTCGCGGCCCCGGCCGTCGCCGACGAGTGGGACGGCCTGGATTCCGACGCCGGCCGCGTGGCGCTGCTGCTGAATGTCACCGAGGCGTTCGAGGCGCGTTATGCCTACGACTTCAGCGACAAGAAAAACACCCCGCAGGCACCGCACCTGACGCACGCCGAGGCCGGCGCGGTGCCGTTCCTGCTGCCCTACGTGGTGTCCGAGGACGAGCGTTCAGACAAGCTGAGCAGCGATATCGACGTGTACGAGGAAGCCGATATCGACGGCCACGCGCTGCACCTGGGCTACGACCTCGGCGAGCAGGGTTTCCTGGGCGACGTGCAGCTGAAATCGATCACGGCCTACCGCGAGATGACCTGGGACGACCTGCTCGACATCGACGGCTCGCCGATCGACGCCTTCCACTCCGGCCGCGGCATCGACTACGAACAGACCTCGCAGGAACTGCAGATCGTCGGTTCGACCGACCGCGTGAACTACGTGCTCGGCTACTACTACTTCGACGAAACCGCCGACGTCGCTCAACCCGATCACCTTCTTCGGGGTCTTCGGCGCGACGACCTCGCCGAACGCCTACGGGCTCGACAGCGAGTCGAATGCGGTGTTCGGCCAGTTCGACTGGAAGCCCGGCGCGGAAATGCTGCAGGATCGCCTGACCGTCACGGTGGGCGCGCGCTACACCGAGGAGGAAAAGGACCAGTACATCTCGCACCCGATCGTCTCCGACAACAACCTGCAGGTCCGTCCGGAATGGGCCTTCGCGGGCGAGGCCGACGAGAACTGGAACAACTTCGCGCCGACGGTCACGCTGAGCTGGGACCTCACCGAGGAGGCGAGCGTCTACGCGCGCTACGCCGAGGGCTGGAAGTCGGGCGGTTTCAACGGGGAGGCGGCGACGCTGGCATCCTTCCAGCGTCGCCTATGACCCGGAAGAAGTCGCATCCTACGAGCTGGGGCTGAAGTCGCGCTGGCTGGACAACCGCGTGCAGGTCAATGCCGCGGCCTTCGAGAACCAGGTCGACGACATGCAGATAGCCGTGTTCCTCGCCGACGGTTCGGCGGCCTCCGTGGTCGACAACGCGGGCCAGGCAACCGTGCGGGGCTTCGAGCTCGAGGTGCTCGCCGAGCCGGTCGACGACCTGATGCTGAACTTCAGCTGGGGTTACCTCGATCCGGAGTACGACGAGTACCTCGACGGCGGGCGTGGACGTGGCGGACGACCGCGACTTCCCGTATGCACCCGAGAACACCCTCACTGCCGGTGTGCAGTACACGGTGTCCGGCGTGCTCGGTGGCAACCTGATCGGTCGCCTGGACTGGAGCTACACGGACGACCGCGTGCTCTACCCCGAGCCGGCGCAGAACCTGCACTCGCAGCTCGATGACTACGCGCTGCTGAACGGCCGCCTGTCGCTGACCGAGCTGCCGCTCGGCAACGGCAGCCTGGAACTCGCGGCCTGGGGCAAGAACCTCACGGACGAGGACTACCGGATCAGCACGATCCCGTTCCTGATCTGGACGGCGAGCTACTTCGGCGCGCCGCGGACCTACGGCATGGAAGTCAGCTACAACTTCTGATTTCCGCACCGAGGTTCCGTACCGCAACGGGCGTGGAGAGATCCACGCCCGTTTGCGTTTAACAAAGCTTAATTTCCCCGCCCCCCGCCCTGGGATAGACTCCCCGTGGGTCGCCATTCATGGCGACTTCGACATTTGGGAAATGAATGTCGGCATGAATGCTGACCAACATGTAGGTCGGGATTCATCCCGACAAGGCTTCGGCGCAGCCGAAGCCGCCGCATTCCGGCAGGCACCAGTCGGCATGAATGCCGACCCCATGAATGCCGACCCACACGCAAACAAGAGGGACGGGAACATGGAATACGACCTGGTGATCCGCAACGGCCGCATCGTCGACGGCACGGGCGCGGCGGCTTTCACGGGCGATGTCGCGGTGCAGGGCGGACGCATCGCCGCGGTCGGTCGCGTCACGGGGCGCGGGCGGCGCGAGATCGATGCCGCCGGCAAGCTGGTCACGCCGGGCTGGGTCGACGTGCACACGCACCTCGACGGGCAGGCCACCTGGGATCCCCTGCTGATGCCCGCGTCCAACCACGGCGTCACCACGGTGGTGATGGGCAACTGCGGCGTGGGTTTCGCGCCCTGCCAGCCCACGTCCGAGGCGCACGATGCGCTGATCGCGGTGATGGAGGACGTGGAGGACATCCCCGGCACCGCGCTGCACGAAGGCATCTCCTGGACCTGGGAGAGCTTCCCGCAATACCTCGACACCCTGGAGCGCATGCCGCACGCGATCGACGTCGCCGCGCAGGTCGCGCACTGCGCGGTGCGCACCTACGTGATGGGCGAGCGCGGCGCGCGCAACGAGCCGGCCACGCCCGAGGACATCGCGCGCATGGCCGCGATCGTGCGCGAAGGACTCGAGGCCGGCGCGATCGGCTTCAGCACCTCGCGCACCCAGCTGCACCGCACCCGCGACGGCGAGGTGATGCCGGGCACCTATGCCGACGAAGCGGAGCTGCTCGGCATCGGCAAGGTGCTGGGCGAGACCGGCAAGGGCGTCTACCAGCTCGTGTCCGACTGGGACGAGTGGGAAAAGGAAATGGACTGGATGAAGCGGCTGTCGATCAGCACCGGCCGCCCGGTCGGCTTCGTGCTGTTCTACCGCGCCAACGAGGAGTGGGAGCGCGTGCAGCGCCAGCTCGAGTACGTGCGCCAGGCCAACGCCGAGGGCGCGCAGCTGGTGCCGCACGTGGGCGCGCGCCCGGTGACCATCCTGATGGCCTTCGACGGCACCGCGCACCCGTTCATGTTCCACCAGGCCTTCCAGCCGCTGGCCGGGCTGCCGGCCGCGCGAGCGGCTGGCGCAACTGCGCGATCCGGCCGTGCGGGCCGCGATCCTCGCCGAGACGCCGCCCGCGCTCGGCCATCCCATCGCCGACCGGCTGGCGGTGGAGTTCGACAACATGTACCCGCTCGAGGACGATCCCTCCTACGAGCCGCGCGCCGAGGACAGCATCGCGGCCGAGGCCGCGCGCCGGGGCGTTGCGCCTGCCGCGCTCGCCTACGACCGCCTGCTGGAAAACGACGGCAAGCGCATGTTCTATTTCCCGGTGTACGGCTACCAGACGCACGACCTGAGTCGCCAGCTCAGCATGCTGCAGGACCCGAACGCGATCCTGAGCCTCTCGGACGCCGGCGCCCACTGCGGCGTGCTGTGCGACGCGAGCATGCCGACCTTCATGCTGTCGTACTTCGTGCGCGACCGCGAGCGCGGCGAGCGGCTGGCGCTGGAACGGGCGGTGCACCTGCAGACGCAGAAGACCGCGCGCTCGGTGGGCCTGCTGGACCGCGGCGCGCTGAAGCCCGGCCTGAAGGCGGACATCAACATCATCGACTTCGACACGCTGCGCCTGCACACCCCCGAGGTGGTCTATGATCTGCCGGCCGGCGGGCGCCGCGTGTTCCAGACGGCGGAGGGCTACGTGGCCACGCATCGTCAGCGGCGAGCCGGTCTACGAGAACGGTACCCCGACCGGCGCGATGCCCGGGCGCCTGGTGCGCGGCAGCCAGCCCGAGCCGGTGTCGAACGCCGCGTAGGTTCGGTGTGGGTTCGGCGTAGGTTCGGCTTCAGCCGAACATTGCGCCGCCGGCCGTTCGGCTGAAGCCGAACCTACGATCATTGTTCGGCTGAAGCCGAACCTACACATTGTTCGGCTGAAGCCGAACCCACGAGCAAGCGAGGAGAATCGTCGATGGCGAACTGTTACCTGGCCCAGGAAGCGAGCCGCAAGTCCGGCAAATACGTGGTCGAGGGCAACAAGCAGGCGTGGCTGGACCTGTTCGCGGATGACGCGATCGTGCAGGATCCGGTGGGTGTCTCGCCGCTCGACCCCACGGGTCTCGGGCACCACGGCAAGAAGGCGATCGAGGCGTTCTGGGACATGGCCATGCCGAACGGGATCGCGAGCTTCCAGATCCGCGAGTCGCACCCGGCCGGGGATTCCTGCGCCAACGTCGTGACGCTGTCCAACCGCCTGCCCGACGGCACCGAGATCAAGACCGACTGCGTGGCGGTCTACACCGCCAACGATGCCGGCAGGATCACCTCGCTGAGGGCCTACTGGGACTTCAATACCCTGGCCGAGCAGCTGAAGAAGATGACCGGCGGCTGAGCGCAAGCGCCGCCAGCTAATTCATCCGGATGATGCGATTCGCCTGCCGGGTGCGCATCATGCCGCGCTCGAACAGGAGAAGTTGCCATGAGTGATGCCGAAGACCGTGTGAGCAGCGGCCGCAGCTGGGCCGAGTTCTGTGACGCGCTCAAGCGCGCCGGCGAGCAGATCCAGCGCGCCGACGCCCCTTCCGACCCCTTCACCCGCGCCGAGGGCTACCGTTACCTGAGCCGGCTGGCGCGCGCGGGGCTGGAGTGGTACGTGGAGTTCAACGACCCCGCCTTCCCGGTGCTGTACAAGCCCTCGCACGAAACCATCAAGATCGGCGCCGACAACCCGGACAACATCTACGAGAAGGCCGTGGTCGACGGGCGCCACGACTACCGCATCCGCGGCAAGCGCGGCAGCGTGTACTACCTCAGCATGGCGACCAGCAAGGGCAGCTACGCCGAGAACTTCAAGCAGATCGAGACCGGCTTCCTGGACAGCAACCAGTTGCAGGTGGCCGCCGACGGCAGCTTCGAGATCATCCTGAGCGCCACGCCCAAGCCCGGCAACTGGCTGCCGATGGACGCCGACTCGCAGTCGCTGCTGATCCGCCAGACCTTCATGGACCGCTCCAGCGAGATCCCGGCGGAGATCACGATCGAGCGTGCCGACGCGGGCGCCACGCCGGATCCGCTGACGGCCGAGACCTTCGACCGGAACCTGGGTACCGCGGCCAGTTTCATCGGCAACACCGCGCGCCTGTTCGCCGACTGGGCCGCCTCGTACCGCGGCCGGCCCAACGAGCTGCCTCCCGCCGACCAGAAGGTCTGCCATGCGGCGGGGGGCGACCCGAACATCTTCTATTACCACAGCTACTTCGAGCTGGCCGAGGACGAGGCTCTGGTGATCGAGGTAGCGCGCATTCCGGAGTGTCTGGCCTGGAACCTGCAGACCGACAACTACTGGATGGAGTCGCTGGATTACCGCTACCACCGCATCCACCTGAACAAGCACACGGCGAAGTACCGCGCCGACGGCGGCGTCACGATGGTGCTGGCGCACCGCGACCCCGGCGTCGACAACTGGCTGGATACCGCGGGGCATCGGCTCGGCACGCTGTGCTTTCGCTGGATCGGGGCGAAGGAGATCGTGCATCCGACCTGCCGCGTGGTGAAGCTGAAGGATCTGAAGGGGTGACGGGGGTGGCAGTGCACAGGCTGACGGAGGAGGCGCTTTGCGCGCAAGCGCGCAGCGAAACCGGTCTCGAGGATTTCGGCGACCCCAGTTTCCGCGAGCCGATGCGGCGCCTGGTCGAGGCGCTGAACGGCGAGGCGCGGCTGAACGACGCCGGATGCGCGTATTTCGCCGAACGCATCCGCAACGTGCTGATCACGCGGCTGCGCGCCGAGGACTGGTTCCGGCGCCACCCCGAGATCCTCGAGGAGGAGATCGGGGCGCCGCTCGCGATCGTCGGCCTGCCGCGCACCGGCACCACGATGATGCACCGCACGATTTCCGCGGACCACCGCATGTACTCGCCGTTGTGGTACGAGGTGCGCTACCCGGTGCCCATGCCCGGCACCGACTTCGCGAGCGGCAGCGATCCGCGCATCGCGGTCGCCGAGGCCGAGGTGCGCGCGATGCTCGAGGCCTCGCCCGAGCTGGCCTCGATCCACCCGATGGACGCGCGCGGGCCGGACGAGGACATCATGCTGCTCGAGCAGTCTTTCTTCAGCACGGTGCCCGAGTCCTACGCGCACATGCCGGACTTCGGCGTCTGGCTCGAGCGGCAGGACCAGCGCCCCGGCTACCGCTACCTGAAGCGGCTGCTGCAGTTCCTGCAGTGGCAGAAGAAGCAGCGCGGCCTGAAGGCCGAGCGCTGGGTGCTGAAGGCGCCGCACCACATCCATTTTCCCGCGGCGCTGTTCGAGACCTTCCCCGACGTGAAGGTGCTGCAGACGCACCGCGACCCGCTGCAGCTGATGCCGTCCTACGGCAGCATGATGTACGCGCTGACCCATCCCTTCTCGGACGTCGCCGACAAGGCGGCGATCGCGAGGCACTGGTGCGAGAAGTGGGCCACGGGCATGCATGCCACGATGCGCTTTCGCGACGCGGGTCACGACGGCCGCTACCTCGACATGTGGTACGAGGACACCGTCAGCAGCCCGCTCGAGGAGATCCAGCGCCTCTACGACTTCGTGGGCGTGGACCTGACGCCCGAGGCGCGCGCCGAGATGGAGCGCTGGCGCGAGATGAACCGCCGCGAGGCGCGCCCGACGCACCAGTACACGCTGGAGGAGTACGGATTCACGCAAGCAGGCCTCGAGGAAACCTTCCGCGAGTACCGCGAGCGCTACATACTGCCGCGCCACGCGAGCTGAGCCGCTCGCCGCTCGACGCGCAGCCCCGGGACGTCCGGTTTTCGACGTTGCGTCCGCTTTGCGCCTGTTTTGGCCGTGGCGCGGCGTAGCCGGATCGCGTAAAGTTTCCGCCGCAGGCAGCGGCCGCAGCGCATTCATCCACCCCGCAGACGGAATACGGCACATGACTGAACAGAAGGCGACCAACGTTCATTGGCACGAAGGCGAGATCCAGCGCGAGCACCGCCACAAGCTGCTCGGCCAGCAGGGTGCGACCCTGTGGTTCACCGGCCTCTCGGGCAGCGGCAAGAGCACGGTCGCCGTGGCGCTGGAGGAAGCGCTGTACCTGCGCGGCAAGCTGTCCTACCGCCTCGACGGCGACAACATCCGCCTCGGCATCAACAAGAACCTCGGCTTCAGCGCCGACGACCGCAAGGAGAACATCCGCCGCATCGGCGAGGTGGCCAAGCTGTTCGTGGACTGCGGCGTGATCGTGCTGACCAGCTTCATCAGCCCCTACCGCTCGGACCGCGACATCGCGCGCCAGCTGCACGAGGCCTCGGGCATGCCGTTCATCGAGGTGCACGTGGACTGCGCGCTGGCGGAAGCCGAGAAGCGCGACCCGAAAGGCCTGTACAAGAAGGCGCGCGCCGGCGAGATCAAGAACTTCACCGGCATCGACGATCCCTACGAGGCGCCCGAGGCCCCGGAGATCCACCTGCACACCGACCGCATGACGCTGCAGCAGGAAGTCGACATGGTCCTGCACGAGCTCGAGAAGCGCGGCATCCTTTCGGCCTGACAACGGAGTAACGACACGATGATCAAACCCCACGGTTCGGACGCGCTCGCCCCGCGCTTCGTCTACGACACCGAGCGCCACCACGCGCTCACGAAGGAAGCCGAGTCGCTGCCCTCGCTGCTGGTGAATTCCGCCGCCGCCGCCAACGCGGTGATGCTGGGCGCGGGCTACTTCAACCCGCTGCAGGGCTACATGAACAAGGCCGACGCGCTCAGCGTGGCCGCGACGCTGCACACCACCGCGGGCCTGTTCTGGCCGGTGCCGGTGCTGAACCTGACCACCGACGCCGCGGCGATCCGCGGCGCGAAGCGCATCGCGCTGCGCGACCCGAACGTCGAGGGCAACCCGGTGCTGGCGATCCAGACCGTGGAGGCGATCGAGGAGTTCTCGGAGGCCGAGATCAGCGCGATGGCGCAGAAGATCTTCCGCACGCTCGACCCGAAGCACCCGGGCGTGGCCACGTTCACCAGCCTGGGGCGTGTCGGCGATCAGCGGCCCGATCCAGGTGCTGAACTTCAGCTACTTCCAGCAGGACTTCCCGGACACCTTCCGCACCGCGGTCGAGATCCGCAACGAGATGGCCGAGCGCGGCTGGAACAACGTGGTGGCCTTCCAGACCCGCAACCCGATGCACCGCGCCCACGAGGAGCTGTGCAAGATGGCCCGCGACGCGGTCAAGGCCGACGGCATCCTGATCCACATGCTGCTCGGCAAGCTGAAGGAGGGCGACATCCCCGCGCACGTGCGCGACGCGGCGATCCGCAAGATGGTGGAGCTGTACTTCCCGGCCAATACCGTGATGATCACCGGCTACGGCTTCGACATGCTCTACGCCGGTCCGCGCGAGGCGGTGCTGCACGCGGTGTTCCGCCAGAACTGCGGCTGCACGCACCTGATCGTCGGCCGTGACCACGCCGGTGTGGGCAGCTACTACGGCGCCTTCGACGCGCAGACGGTCTTCGACGAGGAGGTGCCCGCGGGCGCGCTCGAGATCCAGATCTTCCGCGCCGACAACACGGCGTACTCGAAGAAGCTCAATCGCGTGGTGATGATGCGCGACGCGCCGGATCACACCGACGAGGATTTCGTGCAGCTCTCCGGCACCAAGGTGCGCGAGATGCTGGCCGCGGGCAAGGACCTGCCGGTGGAGTTCGCGCGTCCCGAGGTGGCCCGCATCCTGATGGGCTACTACCAGAGCGAAGCGAATTGACGATCGATATGGAAGGCGTTCGCGGGCATGGCCCGCTCCTACACGGCTGCACGGCATGTTTGTAGGAGCGGGCCATGCCCGCGACAGGTTTCGTGTAGGAGCGGGCCATGCCCGCGACCGACAGCCTCGGTCAGAACACCAGCATCTGCGGCGCGAACAGCAGCAACGCCCCCAGCACCAGGATCACCGCGCCGCTCAGCAGCTTGAGCCAGCGTCCCCCGCGTTCCTGCAGCCGGCGCTGCCCCAGCGTGACCACGGCGATCGTCACCATCAGCGCGTCGTCGAACACGTAGGCCAGGTTGTAGAGCGCCAGGTAGCCGTAGTAGCCGGGGTCGCTCAGCGGGTAGTAGCTGAGCACCTGCGTGTACAGCGCCGGCAGGCCCGCGGTGCACAGCAGTTCGACCAGGTTCACCAGCACCGCGATCACCGCCACGCCACCCAGCGCGGCGAACAGGTTCTCCGCGCGAACGATGCCGCGCATGCGCTGGTACAGCGTCGGCTTGACCGACTCCGGGATGCTGAGGCTGAAGCCCCGGTGCAGCGCGAAGAAGTCCTTCACGTGCACCGCCCCGATCAGCAGCGCGAGCGTGCCCAGCGCGATCTGCAGCGCGCGCGAGAAGCCGATGAGGAAGTACACCTCCAGCCACGCGGCCATGAACGCGAAGTAGACCAGCCCGCTCACCGCCACGAAGGTGCCGGCCACCAGCGCGATGCGGGCGCGACTGCGCACGTGCACCAGCAGGCTCAGCAGGAACAGCAGCACCCACATCGCGCAGGGGTTGAAGCCGTCGACCAGGCCGAGCAGCACCGTGAACGCGGGCAGGCCCAGCGTGGCCGGGCTCAGCTCCCCGAACACCGGCACCTCGGCGGCCATCACCTCGCGCGCCGTCGCGATACGCCCCGTCACCAGGCCCTCGATCAGGGGCCCCGTGCCGTCGCCGAAGCCCACCAGCACCTCCTCGCAGATCGCGAAGGTCGGCACTCCCGGGCGCTGCACGTGGCGGTTGCGGCCCAGCGCCTCGAAGGCGGCGCGCGCCGCGGGCTCGCCGATATCGCGGTAATCCACGCGCAGCCCCGGCAGGCGCTGTTGCGCGTCCGCGAGCCAGGTCTTGGCGGCGGCGCAGTGCGGGCAGCCCGCGCGCACGTAGGCGGTGACGGTGGGGCAGGCGAGCGGGTGGCCGCCTGCTCCGGCCGCGTCGGTGGCGCCAGCGGATCCGGCAACGCTCCACAGGGCAGCTATCGATGCGACAAGTACGACCCACAGCAAGTGCAGGGTACGCGATGCGCTTGGCAAGGGTCTCATCGGCAGGCTCGCGGCGGGTGCATTCGTGGCAGTTTACATTCGTACGGATGAACTCCCGCCTGCAGTGCTCTGCTAACCTGCGGTTCCACGCGAAGCTCGCGACATCACTGGCACAACCACCGAGAGGCCCGCAACCATGCTGCTGAAAGACAAGGTCGTCATTGTATCGGGCATCGGTCCCGGGCTGGGTATCGAGCTGGCGCTGCTCGCGGCGCAGGAAGGGGCGAAGCTCGCGATCTGCGCGCGCACGGCCTCGAAGCTGGATGCGGCGGAGCGTGACGTTGCCGCGCTGGGCCTCGGCACCGAGCTGCTGAAGGTGCCCACCGACATCGCCGACCGCGAGCAGTGCCGCAACCTGGTCGACCGCACGATCGAGCGTTTCGGCCGCGTCGACGTGCTGATCAACAGCGCCTATGTCGGCGGCAGCTTCGAGCCCATCGAGACGGCCGACCTGGAGGACTGGCGCGCCACCATGGACATCAACTTCTTCGGCACCATGAAGCTCACGCAGGAAGTCATCCCGCACATGAAGCGCCAGGGCGGTGGCTCGATCGTGATGATCAACACCATGGTCACGCGCGTACCCATGCCCACGCAGGGCGGCTACGGCGCTTCGAAGGGCGCGTTGCGCGTCGCGACCTCGCATCTCGCCAAGGAGTTGGGCAGGTACGGCATCCGGGTGAACTCGACGTTCATGGGCTGGATGTGGGGTGAGCCGGTCGAGAACGCCCTGAAGTACATGGCGAAGGCGCAGGGCACCACGGTCGAGGCCGTGCGCAAGCAGATCGCCGCCAACATACCGCTCGGCGACATCCCGGACGACGCGGACTGCGCCAAGGTCGCGATCTTCCTGGCGTCGGACTACAGCCGCGCGATGAGCGGCGCCTGCATCGACGTGAACGGCGGCGAATACCTGCCGGTGTGAGTGAAAGAAAATTTTCTGATTCCAACGTCATGATTTTCTTGGATAAATCGCGGCAACTGACGGAGCCGGAAAAAATTTTTCGGGTGCCGTGGAACTTCACCGGTACGCCCAAGTCTCACTACTGCGAATGGCGATTGATGGTTTTATCCCCTTGCTGTCATCACCATTTGTCGTTTGGTTAGTGTTGTCTCCTAAAGTTGGCCCCGCTTCTCCGCGGGGCTTTTTTTTGCTTGTAGGTCAGGCTTCAGCCTGACATTGTTCGGCTGAAGCCGAACCTGCACGGGAGCAAACCGGCATGACTGACGATGCAACCACGACCGAGATCGAAGCCGCGGTGTTCCGCCGCCTGCTGGCCCACCTCGAGGCGCGTACCGACGTGCAGAACATCGACCTGATGAACCTGGCCGGCTTCTGCCGCAACTGCCTTGCGAAGTGGTACGCGGCGGCCGCGCAGGAGCAGGGTGTGGCGGTCGACTACGAGCAGGCGCGCGAACGCGTCTACGGCATGCCCTACGCGAGTGGAAATCCCGCTACCAGACCGAGGCCAGCCCGAGCAGTTGCAACGTTCGCGAGCGCCAAGCCGGATGACGCCGCCGTAGGTCCGCATTCATGCGGACATCCGTGCCGCTCGTGCCGGTGTCCGGATGAATCCGGGCCTACGGTTGCGCGGGCGTCGTGGTGCGCCGCCAGCAGCAGTTCCAGGAAGGTCTGCGTCAGGCGCGGGCGCTGCGCGTCGTGGCGCACGATCGCGCCAAAGCTGCAGCGGTAGGTGAAGCGCTGGGGGCGGATCGCGCGCATCTGCCCCTGCGCCGCGAAGCTCGCGGCGTAATGGTCCGGCAGGAAGCCGATATAGGCACCCGAGAGGATCAGCGTGGCAACGCCTTCCTGGTCGTAGGCGGTGGCGCGCCGGTCCAGGCCGAACTCGTGGCCGCGCTCCATGTTGTCGGAGTGGAAGCCCAGACCCGCGAACGCCGCGGCCTGCACCTCGGCATCGTCGATCACGGCGTCCGCGCGCTCGAACAATGCGTGCCCGCGCCCGCAGTAGAGGTACATCGTCTCGTCGAACAGCGGGTGGTACTCGCAGGCCCCCGAGCGGCGGTACACCGGCAGCACGCCGAGGTGGAAGCGGCCGTCGAGGATGCCGCGCTCGATCTCGTTCAGCGGGTGGATGCGGATCTCGATCGACACGTCCGGCGCCAGCCGGCGCAGCGCGCCGATGGCCGTGGCGATGTGCGCCTGCGGGTTGGTGATGGTCTTGTCGAACAGCACCAGCTGCAGGCTGCCGCTCAGGCGCTGGTGCAGGTCATGGATCTCGCTGCGCAGGTCCGCGATCGAGCCCAGCACGCGCAGCGTGGCCTCGTAGATGCGGCTGCCCTCGGGCGTGAGCGCGAAGCCGCCGCGTCCGCGCCGGCACAGGCTCACGCCGAGCCGCGCTTCCAGGTCCTTGATATGGCGGCTGATCGTCGAGCGGCCGATATTGAGCTCCAGTTCGGCCGCCGCGAAACCGCCGCATGTCGACCACCGCGCGGAAGACGCGCAGCAGCCGCAGATCGAGGTCCGAGACCTGTCCGAACAGGGGTTTTTTCATGTGCGGGCCTTGATCCTGCGCAGCGATGGCCGTGGACGAGCTGTCGCTCCCGATAATACCCGAGTTTTTTGATCAGGATCAGGTGGGACGGCGGCCGCGACTGATAGCCTTTGCTTCGCATCCGGCCCGGGAGCGTCCCGGGCCCTGACCCCTGATCGGCAACGACATGAATGACTCGCTGACCGGCGTGCCGTCAGGGTGCGCCACCCCCATGGAGCTCGTCTGTCCGGCCGGTAGCCTGCCGGCGCTGAAGGCGGCCATCGACAATGGCGCGGACTGCGTGTACCTGGGATTTCGCGACGCGACCAACGCGCGAAACTTCGCCGGGCTCAACTTCGACGACGCCGCGATCGAGGCGGGAATCCGCTACGCGCACGAGCGTGGCCGCAAGATCCTGCTGGCGCTCAACACCTATCCCCAGGCGGCCAGCCCGCAGCTCTGGCAGCAAGCCATAGACCGCGCCGCCGCTCGTGGCGTCGATGCCGTGATCCTGGCCGACCCCGGCCTGATGCACTACGCGCGGGCGCAGCACCCGGGCTTGCGGCTGCATCTGTCGGTGCAGGGTTCTGCCACCAATTACGAGGCGATCAACTTCTACCAGGAGCATTTCGGTATTGCCCGCGCCGTGCTGCCGCGCGTGCTCTCGCTGACGCAGGTCGAGCAGCTGATGCAGAGGACGTCGGTGGAAATCGAGGTCTTCGGTTTCGGCAGTCTGTGCGTGATGGTGGAAGGTCGCTGCGCGCTGTCCTCCTACGTCACCGGCGAGGCGCCGAACACCCACGGCGTGTGCTCGCCGCCCAAGGCCGTGCGCTGGCAGGAGACGCCGCAAGGGCGCGAATCACGGCTGAACGGCGTGCTGATCGATCGTTATGCCGAGGGCGAGAGCGCCGGCTACCCCACCTTGTGCAAGGGCCGGTTCGACGTCGGCGACGAAGAGAACTACTACGCCATCGAGGAACCCACCAGCCTGAACACGCTGGAGTTGTTGCCCAGGCTCATGGAGCTGGGTGTTCGCGCGATCAAGATCGAGGGACGCCAGCGCAGCCCGGCCTACGTGGCGCAGGTCACCCGGGTGTGGCGCGCGGCCATCGACAGCTGTCGTGATCACCCGAACCGTTATGCCGCGAAGCCCGCCTGGATGCGGGACCTGGACAAGGTCGCCGAGGGGCAGCACCACACCCTGGGCGCCTACCATCGTCCGTGGAAATGATCCCCTGGTAACGGAGTGCCCGCCTTGAAACTCGCCCTGGGCCCATTGCTCTATTACTGGCCGCGCGACACGGTAGTGCGCTTCTACGAATCGGTCGCGCAGATGCCGGTGGACATCGTCTACCTCGGCGAAACCGTGTGTTCGCGTCGCCATGAACTGCGCCTGGCCGACTGGCTGGACGTGGCGGCACGGTTGCGCGCGGCAGGCAAGGACGTGGTGCTCAGCACGCAGGTGCTGATCGAGTCCGGCTCGGACGTCGACCACCATGCATCGGGTCAGCGGCAACGGCACCTTCATGGTCGAAGCCAACGATATGGGTGCGCTCAGGTGCCTGCAGGGCAGGGGACCCTTCGTGGCGGGGCCGCACCTCAACATCTACAACCTGCCCACGCTGCAGTGGATGGCGCAGCTGGGCCTGGCGCGCTGGGTGATTCCGCTCGAGATGAGCCGTGCCGACCTGGCCTTGATGCAGGACGGCCGCCCGGACGGCGTGCAAACCGAAGTGTTTGCCTATGGGCGCATGCCGCTCGCCTTCTCGGCGCGCCTCCAGCGCAGGCCCACTCATGACGCAAATGCAGACGACCGCGGCACTTCCCGCGCTCAGCCGCGAGGAGCTCGAAGCCCACTGGATGCCGTTCACCCCGAACCGCGAGTTCAAGCAGAACCCGCGCATGATCGTGCGCGCCGAGGGCTGCCACTACGTCACCGACGACGGGCGGCGCGTGTTCGACAGCCTATCGGGGCTGTGGTGCTGCGGCCTGGGGCACGGGCGCACGGAGATCTCGCGGGCGGTGGCGCAGCAGATCCAGGAGCTCGATTACGCCCCGGCCTTCCAGTTCGGGCACCCGCTGTCGTTCCGCCTCGCGAACATGATCAAGGCGATGACGCCGGACGGCCTCGACTACGTGTTCTTCACCAACTCGGGATCCGAGGCCGCCGACACCTCGCTGAAGATGGCGCGCGCCTACTGGCGCCAGAAGGGCCAGCCGACCAAGACCAAGTTCATCGGGCGCGCCAAGGGCTACCACGGCGTGAACTTCGGCGGCATCAGCCTGGGCGGCATCGGCGGCAACCGCAAGCTGTTCGGCCACACGCTGGATGCCGATCACCTGCCGCACACGCTGCTTGCCGAAAACGCGTTCTCGCGCGGGATGCCGGAGCAGTGGCGTGGAGCTCGCCGACCAGCTCGAGGAGCTGGTGGCGCTGCACGACGCCTCGAATATCGCGGCCGTGATCGTGGAGCCGTTCTCGGGCTCGGCCGGCGTGATCGTGCCGCCCAAGGGATACCTGCAGCGGCTGCGCGAGCTCTGCACGAAGCACGATATCCTGCTGATCTTCGACGAGGTGATCACCGGCTTCGGTCGTGCGGGTGATGTGTTCGGCGCGCAGGCCTTCGGCGTCACGCCCGACATACTCAACGTGGCCAAGTGCCTCACCAACGGCGCGGTGCCGATGGGGGCGGTGATCGCAACCGGCGAGATCTACCGGACCTTCATGGCCGCCGGTGGTCCCGAATACGCGGTGGAGTTCCCGCACGGCTACACCTACTCCGCGCACCCGGTGGCCTGTGCCGCGGGCATCGCGGCGCTGGAGGTGTTCGAGCGCGAGGACATGGTCGGCAAGGTGCGCGCGCTGGCGCCGTATTTCGAGGACGGGCTGCACGGCCTGAAGGGCGTGAAGCACGTCGTCGATATCCGCAACTTCGGCCTCGCCGGCGCGCTGCAGATCGCGGCCCGGCCCGGCGAACCGCTGCGCCGCCCCTACGAGATCGCGCTCGCGATGTGGGAGCGCGGCTTCTACGTGCGCTGGGGTGGTGATACGCTGCAGTTCGCGCCGCCCTTCGTCACGGAGAAGGCAGACCTCGACAAGCTGTTCAATACCCTCAACGATGTAATACCGACGGTGAACTGACATGAACGTGCATCTGAAACTCGAAACCATGGGCCATTTCATCAATGGCGTGGCCGTCACCGACGGCGCGCGCAAGCAGCCGGTGTTCAATCCGGCGACCGGGCAGGTCGTGCGCGAGGTCTCGCTCGCCGCGCGCGCCACCGTGGAGCAGGCCATCGCCGCCGCGGCCGCCGCGTTTCCCGGCGTGGCGCGACACGCCGCCGCTCAAGCGCGCGCGGATCATGTTCCGTTTCAAGGATCTGCTGGAGCAGAACGCGAATGCGATCGCCGAGCTGATCACCGAGGAGCACGGCAAGGTCTTCGACGATGCGCTCGGGGAGTTCCAGCGCGGCGTGGAGGTGGTGGAGTACGCCTGCGCAGCGCCGGAGCTGCTGAAGGGCGAGCACGCGAAGAACGTGGGACCGGCGATCGATTCCTGGTCCGAGTTCCACCCGCTCGGCGTGGTGGCCGGCATCACGCCGTTCAACTTCCCGTCGATGGTCCCGATGTGGATGTTCCCGATGGCGATCGTCTGCGGCAACACCTTCGTGCTGAAGCCCTCGGAGCGTGATCCGAGCGCGGCGCTGCTGATCGCGCAGATCTTCAAGGAAGCCGGTTTGCCGGACGGCGTGTTCAACGTCGTGAACGGTGACAAGGAAGCGGTCGACACCCTGCTCACCGACCCGCGCGTGCAGGCCGTGAGCTTCGTCGGCTCCACGCCGATCGCCGAGTACGTCTACCAGACGGGCACGAAGCACGGCAAGCGCATCCAGGCGCTGGGCGGCGCCAAGAACCACGCCATCGTGATGCCGGATGCCGACATCGACAACGCGGTGAGCGCGCTGATGGGCGCGGCCTACGGTTCCTGCGGCGAGCGCTGCATGGCGATCTCGGTGGCGGTCGCCGTCGGCGACGAAGTGGGCGACGCGCTGGTTGCGAAACTGACGCAGCGCCTCGCGCACCTCAAGGTCGGACCCGGCACGACGCCGGGCACGGACATGGGCCCGCTGATCACCCGGGCCCACTACGAGAAAGTGCGCGGCTACGTCGACCTCGGCGTGGAGGAGGGCGCGCAACTCGTGGTGGACGGACGCGGCCTCACGGTGCCGGGACACGAGGAGGGCTTCTTCCTCGGCGGCTGCCTGTTCGACAAGGTGCTCCCCGATATGCGCGTGTACAAGGAAGAGATCTTCGGCCCGGTGCTGTGTGTCGTGCGCGTCAAATCGCAGGAAGAGGCGATGGCGCTGATCGACGCGCACGAGTACGGCAACGGCACCTGCATCTTCACGCGCGACGGCGAAGCGGCGCGCTATTTCACCGACAACATCAAGGTCGGCATGGTGGGCGTGAACGTGCCGCTGCCGGTGCCGGTGGCGATCCACAGCTTCGGCGGCTGGAAGCGCTCGCTGTTCGGCGACCTCTACGCCTACGGTCCGGACTCGGTGCGTTTCTACACGCGCCGCAAGACCATCACGCAGCGCTGGCCCGCGGGCGGCGTGCGCGAACTGGCGCAGTTCTCGTTTCCGTCGTGATATCCGGTGGGCCGCGTCGCTGCGAGTAGCGGGCGATACGGCCGGCCGGTGCCTCCGGGTACGTAAGGGATCGGCAACCCACATCGGCAATCGAATGTCATATGGCGTCTAAAAAATCTATGGTAGTCAATGACCTGGAGGCGCGTTAGTATCGGCAAATGCCGAACCTTTCCGCCGCCGACAGCGTAGCGCGCATCGAACCCTGCTTGCTGGAGCTTGCCGGGGGCGAGTTGCTGGATCTGGTGGCCGAACTCCCCGCCGCGGCCGCCCGGCTCGAAGCGCCGCTGCATCCGCGGACCGCAGCCAGTCTTGCCCGCCTGGTGCGGGTGATGAACTGCTATTACTCGAATCTCATCGAAGGTCACAATACCCGCCCGCGCGACATCGAGCGTGCGCTGGAGAACGACTTCGAGTCGGACGAGGCGCGCCGCAACCTGCAACTCGAGGCACGGGCGCATATCCGTATCCAGGAGATGCTGGACCAGGAGGCGGCCGCGGGAACCCTGGCCGATCCTGCGAGCATCCAGTTCCTCCAGCGCCTGCATCGCGAGTTCTATCGAGATGCGCCCGAGGCCACGCTGCGTATCGTAGGCGGCGGGCGCAGCTTCCCGATGGTCCCCGGCGCTCTGCGCGACGATCCGATGCATGATGTCTCCGTAGGTCGCCACATCCCGCCGGCCAGCGCTTCGGTCGCGCGCTTCATGGAGTATTTTGCCGAGCGCTACGCGGCCTCCCCGATGGGCCCTGCGCGCCGTGTGCTGGCGTTGCCGGCCGCGCATCATCGCCTCAACTACATTCATCCTTTCCCGGACGGGAACGGCCGCGTCAGCCGCCTGATGAGTCATGCCATGGCCTGGCACGCCGGCATAGCAGCGCATGGTCTCTGGTCGATCTCGCGTGGTCTCGCGCGCGGACTGGAGAGCCGCACCGAATACCCGATGATGATGGACCATGCCGACATGCCCCGGCAGGGCGACCGCGATGGCCGCGGCAATCTCTCGGAACGGGCCCTGCGCGATTTCTCCGTGTGGTTCCTGAAGGTCTGTCTGGACCAGATCCGGTTCATGAGCGGTCTGTTCGATCTGGATGGTCTCGCGGCGCGCCTCGAGCGCTATGCCCGTCTCAGGGAGTGGCGGCCTGAGGCGGCGGTGCTGCTGGTCGAGATCATGCACCGCGGTGAGATCGCCCGCGGTGATGCGACCGCCATCACCGGACTGGGTGAGCGCACGGCCCGGGCGTTGCTCGGCCAGCTCTTGCGCGACGGGATTCTCGGCAGCCCCAGCAAAAAAGGGGCGCTCAGCCTGCGCTTCCCGATAGATGCGCGCGACGTGCTGTTTCCGCGGTTGTTCGGGGATGCCTGACTGCATGTCCGCGCTTTCGCATCGCGGCGAGCGTTCGCGCTCGCGAGGTCGCGCTCTTTTGAATCGGAGACAGCACGATGACAGATTATCGCGAGCACTGGTACACGAGCGAAGACGGCCTGCGACTCTTCGCGCGCGACTACGCGCCGCCGCGGCCCCGCGCCACGGTGCTGTGCATGCACGGCCTCACGCGCAATTGCGCGGACTTCGCAGATCTCTGCACGACGTTGCGCGCGGAGGGGTTCCGGCTGATCGCGCTCGACCAGCGCGGCCGCGGGCGCTCGGATTACGACCCGAACCCCGACAACTACCAGCCGGGCACCTATGTGCGCGATACGTTGCGGCTGCTCGAGGGGCTCGGCCTCCCGCGCGTGATCGCGATGGGGACCTCGCTGGGCGGGCTGATGACCATGATCATGGCCGTGCTGCGGCCGGGCCTGCTGCAGGCGGCCGTACTGAACGACATCGGCCCCATTGTCGAGAGCGCCGGGCTGGAGCGCATCAAGGCCTACGTCGGGCGCAGCGAACCACCCCGCGACTGGAACGAGGCGGCCGCCACGGCGCGGGCGATCAACGGTCTCGCGTTCCCCGACTACACGGACGCAGACTGGCTGCGCTTTGCGCGGCGGACGTTCCGCGAGGGCGCCGACGGGCGGCCCGTGCCGGCCTACGATGCGGCGATCGCCCGGCCGATGGCGAATGCGTCGGACAGCGCGGTGCCGCCCGATCTGTGGCCGGCTTTCGCGGCGCTGCGCGATGTGCCCACCCTCGTGATCCGCGGTGCGCTGTCGGACGTGCTCTCGCGCGACTGTGTCGCCGCGATGCACGCGCGCAAGCCCGACCTGCGCAGCGTCGAGGTCGTCAATCGCGGTCACGCGCCGGCACTCGACGAGCCAGGCGCGCTGGCGGCAATCAAGGCGCTGCTGGACGACGTGGCCCCCGGCGGTCGCTGAAGCGCCGCAGCCACCCGGGGCGTCGCGCCATCGACCGGTTTGTGCTTGCTGATTATTTGTTTATGCTGCAGATGCAGTTTCGTGGGCGGGTGGAATCGATCTGGTCAGGGGAAAGGAGTAGCTGATGAGGTACTACGTAGCAGATGCCGTGAACCGGAATCTGAACGCGAGCGCAATGATCCTGAACTCGGTGAAGTCGCTGACCACCAGCAAATACTATCCCCTCAGGAAAACGAAGCTGGGGCGGGCACAGACCGCCCTGCTCGAAACCGGCGTGCGGCTCTGTCGCCACTATCCGAAGCGGGGCTGGGACTACCCGGATGTGCAGATCGGCAAGCATTCGTACCCGGTGACAGAAACCGTGGTGAAGCAGAAGCCGTTCTGCAAGCTGATGAGTTTTCGCCGCGCCGGACTCCCCAAGGATGCCCCCAAGGTCCTGTTCGTGGCGGCCATGTCCGGGCACCACGCCACCCTGTCCCGGGAGACCTTCGAGCAGCTTCTGCCCGATCACGAGGTGTATGTCACCGACTGGACGGATGCCCGCACGGTGCCGCTCAGGGAAGGACGTTTTGGCTATCAGGAGTACATCGCTTACGTCGTTGATTTCCTGAAGCAGATCGGGCCGGGCACCCACATGATCGGACTCTGCCAGGCCGGGCCGCCGGCATTGGCCGCGGCAGCGATCCTGTCTGCGGAGGGCAGCGTTTGCAGGCCCGCTTCCATGACCTTCCTTGCCAGTCCGATGGACATCCGGGTCAACCCCGGGTTGATCGCCAGGATTGCGGGCTACATGAACCGGTACATGGTCTATGCCGTCGCGATTCACCCGGTGCCCCTGCGTTATCCGGGCCGGGGCCGGCTCGTCTATCCCGGCATGGTGCAGCTGGGCAACTTCATGTCACTGAGCCTGCGCTCCCACATCGAGAGCCACGTGCAGTACACGCAGGATGTCTATCATGGCCGGTTCGACGACGCCGACAAGTTCCGGGATTTCTACGATGAATATTTCAGCGTGCTGGATTGCACCGCCGAGTTCTATCTGGAGACGCTGGAAAATGTGTTCATCGACCAGACCCTGCCCAAGGGATTGCTGACGTACGAGGGCAAGAAGGTCGACTGTGCTGCCATCACCGATATTCCCCTGTTCACCGTGGAAGGCGCCAAGGACAACATGGTGAACGAGGGGCAATGCCAGGCGGCGGCCAACTTCTGCGTCAACCTGCCCGACGAGCTGAAAGAGTCATACGTGCAGGATGGCGTAGGCCATTACGGCATTTTCAGTGGCTCCCGGCACCGCGCGGAAATCGCTCCTCGGGTGAAGGATTTTATCGCGCGCCACCACAACCGCTGATTTCCCTCACGAGACGATGTCCTGCTCCAGCCGCTGCTCGAGGATGTGGCGCTGGATCTTTCCGGTGGTGGAGCGGGGTATGTCCTCATCCTTGATGAAATAGATCGCCCTGGGCTTCTTGTAGCCGGCGAGTGACTCCTTGCAAAGGGCTTCGACGTCCGCCTCGGTGAGCGATTCGTCCGGCCTGATGATGAAGGCCACGGGAACCTCGCCCCATCTGGCGTCCTTCTTCCGCACCACGATTGCCGCCTGGATCCTGTCGTGCGCGGTGAGCACGGATTCGATTTCCGCGGGGTAGATGTTCTCGCCGCCGGATTTGATCATGTATTTCACCCGGTCCACATAGTCGAGGGTGCCATCCTCGTTGCGGCGCAGCACATCTCCCATGTGGAAGCGCCCCCCGCGAAAATCCTCGCGGTTGGTTTTTTCGTTGTTCCAGTAACCGCTGAACAGGGTGGGGCCGGACACGGCAGCCTCGCCCGGCACGCCGATGGCGACTTCGTTGCCGTCCGGGTCCTCGAGCCGCAGGTCGCAGAACGGGGACTGCAACTTGGAGAGCCGTTGCGGCACTTCGCCAATGGCAATGCGGCCGCACGTGCCGGGGGGCATGCCGGTTTCCGTTGCGCCAAAGGTATTCAGGAACGGGGCGTTGAACAGCCGGGTGGCCTCGGCAATTTCCTCCCGGGGGATCAGGTCCGCCATGGCGCCGATGACGTTGACCGCCCTGGGTTTGATGCCGCGATTCTTCAGTTCCTGGCTGAAAGTGCCCACCATGCCGGGAACGAGCACGAACCAGTTGATCCGCAGATTCTCCAGCAGCCAGGCCAGGCGGTCCGGCTGGTAGCCGTCCACGCACCAGACCGTGCCGCCACGCAACAGGGTGGCCAGGCCGTGGTCGGTGGACACCATGTGGTAGCAGGGCGTCCAGGCCACGAAGTTGTCCTGGTCGGGAACGTGCAGGATCAGGTGATACAGCAGGCCGCGGGCGATCATCGCGCGGTGGCTGATCAGCGCTCCCTTGGGCAGGCCCGTGGTGCCGCTGGTGTACAGGATGACGAGGCCCGCCTCGGGGTCGATGTCCCTCGCGGGAAAGACATCGGCGCCCTGTGCAATGGCCGCTGCGTATTCTGCGCCGAAAACGACCCTCTCGGGCGTGACGCCGGACAGGCGACCGAGCGTGGCGTCCAGCTCGGCGGCGACGAATATGAGCCTGGGCGGAACACCAGGTCGATGCAGTGTTCCAGTTCGCCATCGAGCAATCGCCAGTTCAGGGCAGCCAGTATGGCGCCGGTTTTCGCCGCTGCCAGCAGCAGTTCGAAGTATTCGAAGCGGTTTCGGCTCAATACCGCAATCCGGTCACCGGGCTGGACACCACGGTTCACGAGATAGCCGGCGAGGCGATTGCTTCTCGACTCGAGCTCGGCATAGCTCAGGGAGACGTCCTCGTCCTGCAGTGCGATCCGGCCGGGGTACGCAGCCGCCACACTGTGGAACAAGTCGCCAACGGTCGAGCGTCCCGCCGACAATACGAGGCTTGCTGAGCTGGGCGATACCATGTGTGACCTCTTGCTGGAATTCGTCGGCAACGGCAATGGAGGTGTTTCTGCTGCCGGCATTATCGTCTATGGTGCGAAATGTTCCTGCCTTCCATGACTCGAGGAAGAGCTAATTCATGACCGATCGTGATTCCCGGCCTGCGGTTCAACGACTGGCGCTGGTGACCGGCGGCATTCACGGGTTCAACAAGGCGCTGGCGCTGGAAAGCGCCAAGTTCGGGATCACCGTCAATGCCGCAGCCCCCGGCGCCATCGAGACGGAAATGCTCATGGCCGTCCCCGAGCACGTGTTGCAGAAAATCTGCGCAAAAATCCCGGTGGGCAGGTTCGGGCGTCCCGAGGAGATTGGCCGGGCCGTCGTTTTCCTCGCCGCGGAGGAGGCCAGTTTCATCACCGGCCTGACCCTCTCGATCAATGGCGGGCAACACATGTACTGACTACGGACCGGCTGCGACGGCTGGAGTGCCGAATGACGTTGACTGCCCCGCGTGAATTCTTTCACGAGCGCCACCGCGACAGGATACGGGTCAGAATCGATCCGGGCACTGATGACCGGGTTCCGCTGCTGATCTGCAACGGGTTCGGCATTGCGCTGGAAATGCTGGATTCCGTCGTGGCGGGGATGCCGGACAGCACGGTCATCCGTTTCGACGCGCCGGGTATCGGCGGTTCCCGAAATCGGCTGTTGCCTTACCGGTTTGCCCACCTGGCGCACATGCTCGACGATCTGCTGGAAGACCTCGACGTTCCGCAGGTGGATATCTACGGCATATCCTGGGGCGGCATGCTCGGCCCAGGAATTTGCCCTCCGCTATCCCCGGCGCTGCCGCAAGCTGATCCTGGTCTTCCACGCTGAGCGGGATGGTGAGTTCTCCCCGGCAACGTCCTGTGGCACGTGCTCGCTCAGCCCCGGGAAGTGGTTCCTGGGAAAGGACTACAGCCGCATGGCGTCGTTGCGATTCGGTGGCAGGGTCACGCGACGTGACTGGTGTGATCTCGAGGAGCATTTCGTCGTCGACTTTGCGGCTGTGCCGGGATACTTCGGCCAGATGGCTGCGCTCATCGGCTGGACCAGCATCCACCGCCTGCACAGGCTCGTGCAGCCCGTGCTGCTGTTGTACGGAACCGATGACTCGACCATCCCGGTGCTGAATGCCCATTTGCTGAAAGCAATGATTCCCGATGCGCAGCTGGTAACATTGGACTGCGGCCACCTGTTTCCGTGGACGCGATCCGCCCGGGTG
>CAWFXU010000001.1:0-75428 GCA_963819895.1 uncultured Gammaproteobacteria bacterium | reverse complement strand
GTTCTCGTTTCCTTCGAACGGGTGAGGGCGTCGCAAGCGCGCGTCTTCTGCGCCACCGGCCCGGAACCCGGGCCTGGCCCGAGGCGTGGCGGGCGCACCGGGCACCTGCATATTTCAGACGCCCCGACGGAGCCGAGCCCCGCCGCCCCGGTGTGACCGCCCTGATGCGTGCCTGGCAAGCAGCCGTCGCCGTCGCCGCGACAATGCTGTGCCGCCGCAGCGAACGCAGCGAATGCAACGACCTCAGCGATGCTGCTCCGACAATGACCTGTCGATATTGTCGAAAAGGACGTTCAGGTCGGTGAGTCCGACGGCCTTCGCATGGGCGCGCACACCGAGGACGAGCTTGTGGAGGTGCTCGGCAGTGGCTTTGTCCAGCAACTCGACCTCGATCAGCCGCTTTGTCAGTACACCCACCATCATCAGCGACAGCAGTGCGATATGGTCCGTTTGATCCTTGAGTTCCATGGCGTCCTCCGTCCGGTGTCTGGAATCGAAACCCGTCACGAACGTCGTGCACAGACTACTGCAACGCGACGGGCAGGGCGAAGCCCGGCGGCTTGCCTGCCGCCGTCGCGGCTCGGTTGCGGACACCGGATCGCTTGCGCAATCTGTAGAGTCGGTTGCGCCATCGGTAGAGATTCGAGGCGCTCCATGTAAAGAATGGTAGGGTGGGGTTTGCCCGGCCGACCCAATGCGTGCATGGTCGGCGCCTGACGACGAGTGACAGGAGAGGTACGGATGGCAGGCGCAGCAGGCGAAGTGAAACTGGACACCAGCGACGTCGACACCTGGGTCGGCAAACCCGTCGTTTTTGCGGAGATGTGGGATCCCTGCAATGCGACGGATATCCGCCGCTGGGTGCAGGCGCTGGACTATCCCAACCCCATCCACTGGGACGAGGAGTTCGCGAACAGTTCGAAGTTCGGCGGCATCGTTGCGCCACAGTCCTTCACCGTGGCCATGGATTATGGCCATGGCTGCCACCCCGCCTGCGTCGGCAATATTCCCGGCACGCACCTGATCTTCGCCGGTGAGGAGTGGTGGTTCTACGGCACCGCGATCCGTCCCGGCGACAAGCTCACGCAGGAGCGCCGCTTCGACGGCTACAGCGTTACCGACACCGCTTTCGCCGGGCCGACGATGTTCGCCCGCGGCGACACCGTCCACCGCAACCAGCACGGCACGCTCATCGCGAAGGAACGTGCGACCGCGATCCGCTACCTGGTCGAGGAGGCGAACAAGCGCGGGGTCTATGGCAAGGACAAGCGCAGCCCGAAGAAGTGGAGCAAGGAGGAACTGGACGGGATCCACAAGCTTCGCCACGAGTGGATCCTTTCCAACCGCGAGGGCAGGTCACCGCGCTTTGCCGAGGTCCAGGTCGGCGACAAGCTGCCGCGCCGCGTGATCGGCCCGCATTCCGTGGTGAGCTTCGCCAATGAATGCCGCGCACACCGCCAGAATATCTGGGGCACCTGGCGCTGGAATCCGCCCGCGGGCACCCATGATCCCGCGAAGGACGATGCCGGCTTTGCCGCGGACATGTCCTACGATCACGAGGCGCGCAAGATCGATCCGCGCATGGGTGACGGTCTCTATCACGGCCCCTCGAGCGGCCACATCAACTCCGAGAAGGCCGAAAACGTCGGCATGGGCGGCGCCTATGGCTACGGCGCGTCGATGAACGCCTGGTTCCTCGACACCATCGCCTACTGGGCGGGTCAGGACGGCTATATCTGGCACTCCAGGACCCAGTTCCGCAGCCCGGCCTTCGAAGGCGACGTCACCTATATCGACGCCGAGGTCATCGACAGGATCGAGGCATCGCCCTACGGCTTCCCGGTGGTGCAGGTGCAGCTGAAGATGACGACCCAGAACGGTGACATCATTCTCACCGGCAAGGCCGAAGTGCAGCTTCCCTACTGAGCCTGGGGTCGAAAAGGCGATGACAATGAGCGCAGCTCCACGGCAGTCTGCCGAGTTCTCGATCGTTCACGGCGCCCCGCTGTCCGCAGAGCCGGGCCTCGGGGCGCTGACGATCGCGGGCTATGCGCGTGAAGTCACGCACCGCCATGCCGGGCGCGAGGCGCTGGTGATGCACACGCCCTCGGGCAGGGTGTCGTGGACCTATGCCGAGTTGTGGGAGCGTTCGGTCGAGGTGGCCAGGGCGCTGATCGCGGCCGGCGTGGGCAAGGACAGCCGCGTCGGCATATTGATGACCAACCGGCCGGAATACCTCGCTTCCGTGTTCGGCATCGCGCTGGCCGGTGGCGTGACGGTTTCGCTCAGCACCTTCTCCACCCCGCTCGAGCTGGAATACCTGGTGCAGGCGGGGGCGGTATCCATCCTGCTCTATGAACGGCAGGTGCTGAACAAGGACTTCGGCGCCATACTGGGCGAGCTGGAGCCGGGAATCCTGAGGGCCGCGCCCGGTGCGCTCGCCTCCACGAAATTTCCGTTCCTGCGCCGCGTCATCGCGCTCGACAGCGTGACGGGGAACGCAAGCCCGGCCGCTGCGGATGGCGCCGCGGTGGAAAAATGGACCGACTTCCTCGCGACCGGCGGTGCGGTCGGCGCGGATCGGGTCGCTGCGCGAGCGGCTGCGACCCACCCATCCGATACGGGCGCGATTTTCTTTTCCTCGGGCACCACGGCCCTGCCCAAGGGCATCGTTCATGCGCAGCGGGCGCTGGCCATCCAGTGGTGGCGCTGGCCGCGCATCATGGACATCGACGCCGGGCGCTTCCCGGTGCGCTGCTGGACCGGCAACGGCTTCTTCTGGTCGGGCAATATCTCGATGGTGCTCGGCAACGCGCTGACGACGGGCGGCGCGGTCGTCCTGCAGCCGGTGTTCCAGGCCGATGCGGCGCTGGACCTGATGGAGAAGGAACGCGTCAGCTTCCCCATTGGTCGTCCGCACCAGTGGGCGCGGCTGGAAGCGTCCGGCAAGTGGGCGAGCGCGGATCTTTCCAGCCTGCATTACGTCACGTACGGCATGACGCTCTTCAACCATCCGACCGTGCGCACCGACTGGAAGATGTGTCCGGCCTACGGCACGACCGAAACATTGACCATCAACACCGCCGTGGAGGCCAATACGCCCGAAGACGAGTATCGCGGCAGCCATGGCAAGCCGTTGCCCGGCAATATCCTCAAGATCTTCGATCCTGACACCGGTGAAACCGTGCCTCGCGGGCAGCGCGGCGAAGTCGGCATCAAGGGGCCGACGCTGATGATGGGATACATCGGCAAGCCGATCGAAGAGACGTTCGACGACGAGGGCTTTTTCTGCACCGGCGATGGCGGCTATGTCGACGATCAGGGCCGCCTTTTCTGGGAAGGCCGCCTGACCGAAATCATCAAGACCGGCGGGGCCAATGTCTCGCCGATCGAGATCGACGCCGTGATCGCCACCTTTCCCGGCGTCAAGATCGCGCAGACGGTGGGCGTGCCTCACGAGACCCTGGGTGAAATGGTCGTGTCCTGCATCGTCGCGCAGGAAGGCAGCACGCTCGACGCCGCCGAGTTGACGCGCTTCCTGAAGGAGCGCCTGGCGAGCTTCAAGGTGCCGCGCGCAATCCTCTTCTTCCGCGAGGACGAGCTGGCCGTGACCGGCAGCGGCAAGGTCAAGTTCAGGATATTGCGGGATATCGCCGCCGAGCGCCTGGCAGCACAGTCGACCGGCTGATTGCGGCACGCTCAGGCCCTTCGTTGTTGCCCCATCCGGTTATCGTGTAGCCTTGGATCCAACGGGATCCGGATTTCATGCGAGGCGTGGCGATGATGAAGCTCGAGGGAAAAACCGCGTTTATCACGGGCGGCGGCGGCGGGATCGGGGGCGGCATGGCGCAGGCCTTCGCGGAAAAGGGCATGAAGCTCGTGCTTGCCGATATCGATCTGGCCCATGCCCGGGACCAGGCCGCGGAGTTCGGCGACAGCGCCATCGCCATTGCGCTCGACGTGACCTCGCTCGACAGCTGGGCAGCGGCGAAGGCGGCGGCGTACGCGCGTTTCGGCCAGGTCGATGTGCTGTGCAACAACGCCGGCGTTTCCCAGCCGCGCGCACCGCTGGACCAGGTGCCGCCCGAAACCTTCGCGCGCGTGATGGCGATCAATGTCACGGGCGTCTACAACGGTCTCGTGACATTCGCCGGCGACATGCGCGAACGGCGCAGCGGGCATATCGTGAATACCGCGTCGATGAACGGCCTGATCGCCTTCGGGACCTTTGCCGCCTACTCCGGGAGCAAGTTCGCGGTCACCGGCATGTCGGAGGCGCTGCGCGACGAGCTTGCGCCGTTCGATGTGGGCGTTTCCATCCTGTTTCCCGGGCTGACACGCAGCCGCATGTCGCTGGGGGATGCGGATGCCGGCTTCATTCCCCGCGAAGTGATGGAAGCGGGAATGATGGAGCCGATCTGGCTCGGCCGTGCGGTGGTCAGGGCGATCGAGGAAAACAACCTCTATATCGTCAGCCATCCGGAGCATCGTCCCCAGGTGGAAGAGCGGGTCCGCAATGTGCTCGCCGCATTCGCGGAGCCGGCGCAACCGGGCTTTCGCGGACGCACGCGGGGAGGACTCGTTGCGACATAGCGGCGCATCGGCAGCCGAGGAGTGGAGACGCAGCTGGACCCTCGTGCTCGCAGCCTCCATCGGATTTTCCTTCCATTCCATGATGGCGGTGGGCACCGGCGTGTTCATGGACCCCTTGGGACAGGAATTTGGCTGGAACCGGGCGCAACAATCGTCCGGGGTTTCGATTGCGTCGATTACGGCCCTGGTGCTGTCGCCATTTTTCGGCGCCCTGATCGATCGTTGGGGTGTGCGCCGCCTGGCGATACCCGGGCTCGTGCTCACGTCTCTCGCCATTGCCAGCTTTGCCTTGACCAATGGCTCGATGACGCAATGGTTCGCGCTGTGGACCGTCTATGCCCTGGTCTCGCTGGCGGTGAAATCCACGGTCTGGACTGCCGCGGTGGCCGGTGTCTTTTCGGCTTCGCGCGGGCTTGCCATCGGCGTGACCCTGGCGGGCACGGCGCTCGCGCAAATAATAGTCCCGCCATTGGCCAACTGGCTCATCGCGGACTACGGGTGGCGAGCGGCCTTTTTCTGGCTCGGAATCGGCTGGGGCAGCATAGCCCTGATCCTGAGCCTGCTGTTCCTGTTCGATGCGCACGATCGCAGGCGCCAGTCGTTGCGCACGGCGACCGGGGCCGCAACCGATGCAGCGCCGGGCCTGACCGGGCTGAGCATCCGTGAGGCCTGGCGCGACCAGGCGCTCTGGCGGATCGCGATCTCGACATTCGTCATGATGGTGCTGACCGTTGCCCTCGTCGTGCATCAGTTCCCGCTGCTGGTCGAAGCCGGGATCACGCGGGAAAACGCGGCGCTCCTCGCCAGCCTGACCGGCGTTGCCGGTATCGTCGGCAAACTCGTCACGGGCTGGTTGCTCGATCGCTATCAGCCGAACTGGGTGGGGGGTGGCACGCTGGCCTCGGCAGCCATCGCATTCGCGCTGCTGATGGGGCCCATTCGCACGCCCGCGCTGATTGTCGTCGCCATGGTGATCATCGGGTATGCATCCGGGACCAAGCTGCAGATCTGCGGCTACCTGACGACGCGCTACGGAGGCATGCGCAACTTCGGCAAGATCTTCGGGACCATGGCCAGCATCATCGCGCTGGGATCGGGTCTTGGCCCGGTTCTGGGCGGCCTGGTATACGATTTCTATGGCAGCTACACGCCGTTCCTGCTGGCCGGCGTCGCGGGTTCGCTGCTCAGCGGCTTCCTGATATTCGGGCTGGGCCGCTACCCCGTGTGGGAGCAGGAAGCACAAGCTGCCGTGGGCCGCTAGACGATAACCGACAGCAGCGGCCATGACGCGGCATTCCGCCATTCCATTCCTGGTTGCCTGTCTCGGTGTGGCGGCATTCACCGCGATGGACGCGATCATGAAAGGGCTTGCGATCGCTATCGGGGTGTACAACGCGATGCTGTGGCGGATGCTCGCGGGCTCCGTCATGGGTGGCCTCGTATTCTTCGCCATGCGCTCGCCATGGCCGACGCGTCCGGCATTGCGGCTGCACCTCTTGCGCAGCGCCACAGTGACCGTCATGGCTGCGACCTTCTTCTGGGGGCTCGTGCGCGTACCGCTCGCCGAAGGCATCGCCATCACCTTCGTGGCGCCGCTGATCGCGCTGTATCTGGCGAGACTGCTTCTCGAGGAGGACATCGGACGCGCCGCGATCTTCGCCTCGCTGCTCGGCCTGGCGGGCGTTGCGACGATCGTCGGCGGCAAACTGCGCTTCGATCAGACCGCTGACGCGTTGCTCGGCATGGCATCGCTGCTCGTGTCGGCGGTGCTGTATGCCTGGAACCTGATCCTGCAGCGCCGGCAGGCGCAGCTCGCCACGCCCATCGAGATCGCGTTCTTCCAGAACCTGTTCGTGCTGCTGTTGCTCGCGATCGCGGCGCCGTTCCTGGCGGTGTTGCCCTCGCCCGGCCATCTGCCTGAAATCGTCTCCAGCGCGGGCCTGGCCCTGGTGGCGCTCGGCCTGCTGGCGTGGTCCTATGCACGTGCCGAAGCGCAGGTGCTGCTCACCGTCGAGTACACGGCATTCATCTGGGCTGCCATCCTGGGCTGGACGCTGTTCGGCGAGACGCTGACCGGCGTGACCCTGCTGGGCACCGTGCTGATCGTTGCCGGCTGCATCATCGCGAACTACCGCAAGCGGGGGCCGCCAGCGCACGTGGAAGCCACTGCGTTGTAGCGAGCCCCGCGTCGACGCGCCGGCCTCGCCGTGTTCGTCTCACGCAATAGCAGCGCGCAATAAGCGCGCGATGCTTATGCGCAATGCGTTTAACGCGGCGTGCTCCCGCCGGCCTCGATCGGCGTAGGCTCTCAGCTGTTGTTCATGAGCCTGGCGGTGTCGCGAATGGCAACCCGCATGTCGAGTGTCGACACGATGATCGAGCGTGCGCTGAAGCGTGATCGCGTCGTGATCGCGATCGCGCTGACGCTGCTTTGTCTGCTTGCCTGGGCATGGCTGCTGTCGGGCGCAGGCATGGGCATGACGGCCCTGGACATGACGCGCATGGCCTATGGCGACCACTCGGTGATGAAACCGGGCGTGTCGATGGCGTCGAACTGGACGTTTGCGCACGCGCTGACCCTGTTTGCCATGTGGTGGGTGATGATGGCCGCGATGATGCTGCCAAGCGCCGCGCCGGTGATCCTGCTCGCGGCCGTGATCAATCGGCACGCCGCGCCGACGGCGACACCCTTCGGCGGGATACACGCATTCGTGGCCGGCTACCTGCTCGCGTGGGGCGCCTTCAGCCTGTTCGCGACCGCCATGCAGTGGGCGCTGCAGGCATCGGGGCTCCTTTCGGCGATGACGCTCGCGATCGGCGACCGCCCGCTGACGGGCGCGCTGCTGATCGCCGCCGCGGCCTGGCAACTGACGCCACTGAAGCAGGCCTGCTTGCGCCAATGCCGCGCGCCGGCCGGACTGCTGGTGGCGAGCCGGGGGCGGTCGGCCCTGCGCAACGGTTGCACCCACGGCATGTACTGCGTGGGATGCTGCTGGTTCCTGATGCTGCTGCTGTTCGTGGGTGGTGTCATGAACCTGCTCTGGATCGTCGCGCTGGCGTTCTACGTGCTGCTGGAAAAAGTGTTGCCGCAGACGCGCGTGCTGCTGCGGCTGACGGCCGCCGTGCTCGCCGCCGCGGGAATCGTGAACCTGTCCGGTTGATCCCCGGTCCCGGGGAGGAGGCTCGAGATGGCATACATCGACTGGGAGATCCGTGGTCCCGAGATCACGTCCTGCAACTGCGACTGGGGATGCCCCTGCCAGTTCAATTCGCTGCCGACACACGGCTTCTGCCGCGCCGCGGTGATGCTGCACATCGACGCGGGTCACTTCGGCGACGTCGTGCTCGATGGCCTGCACGCGGGCGGCATGTTTGCGTGGCCGGGTCCGATCCACGAGGGCAGGGGCGAGTGCCTGCCGATCGTCGACGAGCGGGCCAGCGACACGCAGCGCGGCGCGATCCTGAGCATCCTGTCCGGTGCCGAAACCGAGCCCGGGGCAACGATCTTCAACGTCTTTGCCGCCACCTACACGACGGTGCACGAGCCGGTGTTCGCAAAGATCCACTTCGCGATCGATTTCCCGTCGGGGACGGGCAGCTTCACCGTGCCGGGGCTGATCGAGTCGGTCAACGGACCGATCACGAACCCGATCACGGGGGACGTGCACCGGGCGACGGTACGCCTCGCCAGGAGCTTCGAGTTCGTCGAGGCGGAGTTCATCGACAGTCGCGTGCGCGGCGGCCCGCCGGTGGCGTTGCGCTGGGATTCGGGGCACGGCCACCTTGCCGTGCTGCACATGAATGCCCACGGCCTGATCCGCTGAGCATCCCGGCGTCGGCCGCCGCCGCTCCTGCGCGCTGCACCGGGCGTGCCCCCCGGATACGTCATGACCTAATCCGAGCGATTCGATCGGAATTATGATGATCCATATCAAAAATCCGCCCCTGATCATTTCCTAAGATACGTCGCAGGCGCCATCGCCCGCCATTCGAGCCGGCGTCCCCGACCACGACCAACCAGAAAAGGGGTGTGCAGAGATGAAAGACGACGATCTCGATCCGAGAGACGTTCCGTTCATGCAGAAAGTCCTCGACAATCCGTTCCTGCTGCTGTTCATCGGCATCGCGGTTCCCACGCTGACGTACATCGTGTGGGGAATCATGGAACTGGTGGCGCTGCCGATTTCCTCGCCCTAGCGGCGGGGGGAAGTAGCTGGCGCCACGCAAGGGCATCGGAGGCGTGAGGCATCACGCCGTGAGAAATTCCCGAGGAGAAACAACCAATGAGCAGCATCTCACCCCCCAGCAGGAAGCTATGGTGGAAAGAACCGATAGAAAGGGGCGAACTGATCTGGATCGCCGTCGTCGTGGTGTGGGGCATCATCCTGACGCTGATGATGCCGTTCTGGCACGTCTACGGTAAGCAGAACCTCTCGAGCGAGGCGTACCGCACATCGCCGGAAATCTACATGAAAAAGGCCCAGACGGTCGTGGACCAGTACACCGTTCGCACCGAGGGCGATCGCAAGACGCCGGTGGTCAAGCCGCCGGTAGGCACCGACATCTACCTGGTCGGACGGCTGTGGGAATGGTGGCCGATCTTCGAGCTGCAGGTCGGCCAGAGCTATCGCATGCACGTGGCATCGGTGGACTGGCAGCACGGTTTCTCGCTGCAGCCGGCCAACCTGAACGTGCAGGTGCTGCCCGGCTACGACATGGTGCTGACCGTGACGCCCAACAAGACCGGCACGTATTCGATCGTGTGCAACGAATACTGCGGCATCGGGCACCATACGATGCTCGGCAAGATCTACGTGGTGGAGTGAGGGAGCGCCATGAACAATACATCCGAATTTCGCATCTGCCCGGAAACGGGACTGAAGATCCACCGCCCCGCCGAAGCCCTGATCCGGGCCAATGCCGTCGCGGCCGTCGTGTTCCTGCTGATCGGGGGCGTGCTCGGTATCGGCGTCGGCCTGACGCGCTGGCCGGAAGTTCACCTGCTGCGCGCCGACCTGTTCTACCAGGTGCTGACCGGACACGGCATCAACGTACTGATCTTCTGGCTCATCTTCTTCGAGGTGGCGGTGCTGCACGTCGCCTCGGCGATACTGCTGGGGTCGCGCATGGCCACGCCGAAGCTCGGCTGGGCGGCGTCCATACTGATGGTCGTCGGCGCGCTGGTGAACAACTACGCGGTACTGGTCAAGGGCAACTCGAGCGTCATGATGACCTCGTACGTGCCAATGCCGGCCGACGCGATGTTCTACCTGGGCCTGATCCTGTTCGCGGTCGGCGCGCTGATCCACTGCTTCATCTTCCTCGGCACGCTGGTCATCGCGCGCGGTGAACGGACCTACGAGGGATCGATCCCGCTGGTGACCTTCGGCGCGCTCACGGCCTGCATCATCGCGATCTTCACCATCGCCTCCGGCGCGGTGATCCTGATCCCGACGCTGCTGTGGAACCTCGGCCTGGTCGCGCACATCGACCCCGGCATGTATCGCCTCATCTGGTGGGCCTTCGGACACTCCTCGCAGCAGATCAACGTCGCGACCCACGTCTCGATATGGTACCTGACCGCGGCAGTCCTGTTCGGCGCCAAGCCGCTGTCGGAGAAAGTCAGCCGCTTCGCTTTCTTCCTGTACATCGCGGTGCTGCAGATCGCCAGCGCCCACCACCTGCTGGTCGATCCGGGCCTGAGCTCGGAATGGAAGATCTTCAACACCAGCTATGCAATGTACCTGGCGGTGATGGCGAGCATGGTGCACGGCCTGACCGTCCCGGGCTCGATCGAGGCGGCGCAGCGCGCGCACGGCTACAACTCGGGGCTGTTCGAGTGGCTGCGCAAGGCGCCGTGGGGCAACCCGGTGTTCTCGGGCATGTTCATGTCGCTGGTGGGCTTTGGTGTGCTGGGCGGCATCACCGGCGTGGTCATGGGCACTGAGCAGATCAACCTGCTGATCCACAACACCATGTACGTACCCGGGCACTTCCACGCCACGGTGGTCATCGGCACCACGCTGGCCTTCATGGCCATCACCTACTGGCTGGTGCCGATCCTGTTCCGTCGCGACCTGATCCTGAAGGGCGTGGCCAGGTGGCAGCCCTACGTGTTCGGGCTGGGCATGACCGGCGTGGCGATGTTCCTGATGGGCGCGGGCACGCTCGGCGTCCCGCGCCGTCACTGGGACATCCTGTTCAGCCAGGCCGGCGCCGGCAACGGCTACGAGTTCTCGGCCGCCGCGCTGACCATGATGAGCCTGAACGGCATGTCGGTGGTACTCGCGGGACTGGGTGGCGCGATGTACATTGTCGTCGTGGTCGGCTCGATCCTGTTCGGGCGCAAGCTCGGCGAGAACGAGAAACTCGGCGTCGAGATGATCAAGGCTCCGCCCGCGGAGGAGAAGTACCACCATATTGGCATCGGTTCGATCACGATCCCGGGTACGCTGGTGATGGTGACGGTCTTCTTCATCGCGTTCGTGCTGTACTACTTCATCAACTGGAAGTTCCTGGCCGAGACCTGGGGTCTGAGCTGAGAACACTCGCCACCGTCCGGGCGAGCGCCTGAGCTCCCCGGACGGTTTACCCCACGACCAGCCCTCCGGACTGCGAGCTGCCCTGCATGACCCACCGCGAGATCATCGATATCTTCAAGCTGCGCATCGGCGCCCTGATGGCGCTGACCGCGGTCGCGGGTTACGTGGTCACGCCCGGCATCCGCCTGTCCTCTCCCCAACTGCTGCTCCTGGCCCTGGTGGTGCTGGGAGCTTCCGCCGCTGCCGGCGCCTTCAACCAGTTCGCCGAGCACGATCTCGACGCGAAGATGGCACGTACGGCCCGGCGCGCCTTCGTCACCGGCGCCGCAACTCCGGACAACCGCTGGCTGGCATTGATAGCCGCGCTGTTGCTGGTGTCCGTGGCGCTGGGCGGGTGGGCATTCAACCTCACGGTGGCATTCCACCTGTTCATGGGCGCCTTCTTCTATGGCGTGATCTATACGCTGTGGCTGAAGCGCCGCTCGCCGCTCAATATCGTGATCGGCGGCGCGGCCGGCAGCTTCGCCGTGCTCGCCGGCGCCGCGGCGGCGGATCCGGGCCTCAGCCCCGAATCGGCCCTGCTGGCCGTTGTCCTGTTCCTGTGGACGCCGCCGCATTTCTGGGCCCTGGCGATCGTGCTGCACAAGGACTACGAAGCGGCCGGGGTGCCGATGCTGCCGGTAGTGAAAGGCGATGCGGTCGCCGCGCGCGTCATCCTCGTCAACACGGTCGTGCTCGTCGCGGTATCGCTGCTGCCGTTCCTGTTCGCCATGGGCTGGATCTACCTCGCCGGCGCGCTCGCAGGTGGCGGCTTACTTCATCTTCCGCAGCGTTGCAACTGGTTGTCTCGCCCACGCAGAAGACTGCGCATGCGCTGCTTCCTCGCCTCCCTGGTCCAGCTCTCGGCGGTGCTGCTGGCCGCGATGGCCGACGTGTTTCTCCGGACGTGACATGCCTTGCACACATCCATTGCATCGTTTTTCTTCGCGCTGCTGCTCGCCGCTGTCGACGGCGGGAAACGCGGCGGACGCAGCGCCACAGGGCGGTCACGGCGCCGCGGCGCCCGGCGACCGCGACGCGGCACTGCGGATCAGCCAGGCCGCGATCGGCCGACAGGTTGGTGATTACGCGTTCAACGGTATCGACGGCACGCGTCATCAGCTCGCACAGTACCGCGGCAAGCCGCTGGTCATCAGCCTGATCTACACCAGCTGCTACCACATCTGTCCCACCACCACGCGGCACCTGGCCGAGGTCATCGAGCGTGCGCAGTCGGTGCTCGGCGAGGACAGCTTCGCGGTCGTCAGCGTGGGCTTCGACGCCGCGCGCGATACCCCGCAAGCCATGAAGAACTTCGCCAGCGAGCAGAAGGTGGCCGCGGTGCACTGGGACTTCCTCTCCTCCGACGCGCAGACGATCGACGCGTTCGCCCGCGACCTGGGATTCCAGTTCCGCCCCGCGGGAGGCGGCTTCGACCATCTGCTCCAGACCACCATCCTCGATGCCGACGGCGTCGTGCGCCGCCAGGTCTACGGCATGGACTACGACACGCCGATCCTGATCGAACCGATAAAGCGGCTGATATTCGGCGAGCAGCTGTCGGAAGGCTTCTTCGAGCGAATGACGAACAAGTTCCGGCTGTTCTGCACCGTCTACGATCCGGCATCCGACCGCTACCGGTTCAACTACTCCATCATCGTGGGCATCGCGATGGGCGTCGCGATGGGAATCTTCTTCGTCTTCCTGCTGGTGCGGGAGTGGCGGTACAGCCGGCGCGCCGGTTCCGGCACGAACTGAACGGCAACGCATCGACGACATGATCCGCAAGTTGCAGCAATTCGATGCTCGGCGTCCTCAAGCGCACCGAGGCCGCATTCGACTCCGTGTTCGGCACCCACTGGAATCCCTGGTACCAGCTGGGCGCGCTGTCGTTCCACTTCTTCTGGATCGTGGTCGTCAGCGGCGTCTACCTGTACGTCTTCTTCGACACCAGCATCCTCGGCGCCTATGCCTCGGTGCAGGCGCTGACCGAGGAACAGTGGTACCTGGGCGGCGTGATGCGCAGCCTGCACCGCTACGCTTCCGATGCGATGGTCGTCACGGTGACGCTGCATCTGCTGCGTGAATTCGCCAAGGGGCGCTTTCGCGGCGCGCAGACCTTCTCGTGGGTGAGCGGCCTGCCCCTGCTGTGGCTGCTGTTCGCCGCCGGTATCGGCGGCTACTGGCTGGTGTGGGACCAGTTCGCGCAGTACGTCGCGCAGACCACCACGGAATGGCTCGAACGCCTCCCGGCGATCAGCGACTCGCTGGCGCGTACCTTCCTGTCCGACGCAACGCTGAGCGACCGGCTGTTCTCGCTGCTGGTGTTCATGCACATCGCGATCCCGCTGTTCCTGCTGGTCGGCATGTTCATCCACGTGAACCGCCTCAAGCTCGCGCGCACCCAGCCGGCGAATGGCCTCGCGATCGGCGTCGTGATGATGCTGGTGCTGCTGTCGCTGGTGAAGCCCGCGCGCAGCATGGGGCCGGCGGACCTGAAAACCGCCGTGGCATCGGTCGATCTCGACTGGTTTTACATGAACTTCTACCCCCTGCTCGACCGGATGGACCCCCTCTACGTCTGGATCATGCTCGCCGGCATCACCGGGCTGCTGATGCTGCTCCCGTGGCTGTCGCCGCAGAAAACGCCCGCGCCGCTGGCGGCCGTCGTGGACCCGAACGAACTGCAACGGCTGCAGCTGGTGCTTCCAGGACTGCCCCTACGAAGCGATCACGATGATCCCGCACGAGTACAAGAAGGGACAGCGCCAGGCGCAGGTCGACCCGGACCGGTGCACCGCCTGCGGCATTTGCGCCGGATCCTGCCCTTCGGCCACGCCGTTCCGTCATGTCGAGGAACTGGTATCGGGCATCGAGATCCCGGGTTACCCGATCGATCGCCTGCGCGAGGAAGCCGTGGCAAAGCTCGCGACGCTGAGCGGCGACAGCGCGCGTGATGGTCTTCGGCTGCGATCACGCGCTGCCGATAGCACAGATCGAAACCGCGGGTGTCGCGGCGCTGAGCCTGCCCTGCATCGGCATGCTGCCGCCATCCTTCGTCGACTACATCGCGCGCCAGGACAATGTCGACGGCGTGCTGGTCAGCGGCTGCTGTACCGGGGACTGTTTCTACCGCAAGGGCAGCAACTGGACCGAGGAGCGCTTCGCCAGCCGGCGCATGCCGCACCTGCGCACATCGGCGGGCCACGACAAGGTCAAGGTGTGCTGGGCCAGCGTGTTCCAGGGCGCCACGCTCGCCGCGGAACTCGCCGAATTCCGTGCCCGGCTGGCGCACGAGCCGATCGCGGGCGGCAGCGCCCCTGCGGACCTCGACAGAGGCCACGCATGAACACCACTAGGCTGCGTCGCTGGGCGGGCCAGGGCGCGGCGTATGCCCTGTTCGCCGCCTTCATCGGCTACTTCTCGAATTCGCCGCCCTATCAGCATCTTCCGCCGGACCAGGCCATGGTCAAGCTGAGCCTCAGGCACTCCGGAGAACTGCTCGGGGAATGCCACCAGCTCGACGCGGAGGAGCTGGCGAAGCTGCCGGCAACGATGCGCGCGCCGGCGGACTGCCCGCGCGAGCGTCACCGCTGGAACTGGTGCTCGAAGTCAACGGCGAGACGATACTGGACGAGCAGATACATGCCGCGCGGCCTGCACAAGGACGGCATGGCGTCGATGTACCGCCGCGTGAACGTTCCGTCCGGCCCGGTGACGCTCAAGGTGCAGGATGAAGGATCACCCGGGGCAGAAGGATTTCCCCTACAGCGCGGAGCGCGAGTTGACGCTGCGCCCGGCGCAGGTGCTGGTCATCGACTTCGACTCCCGAGAACGGGCGCTTCGAATTCCTGTAAGGGATCCGCTACGGGCCGAGGCGCTGCAGGAACTCGAAACTGGCCAGCGTGAGCACGAGGATGATCACGAAGTAGATCACGCTGCGGTACGGCAGTTGCGTGCCGTGGACGCGCTCCAGGGTCCTCAGCGCCCAGTCGGCGGCGAAATAGAGGGCTACCGCGACGACGGTGAAAAGCACAATCTCCAATTTCGCGTCTCCGTGCGATTGTAGGCGAGCCATGCATGACTGAAAATCACGCGTGAGCACCAGGCGCTCATGACGCTCACCCGGGAGAGCACAGGTTAAACGATGCGAGAACATGCCGGAAGATTGCAACTGCCACTTGCGCCGCTCGTGGCTCTGATCCTGATTGCCACGCTGTCGATAGATTTCCTGAGCGCCTACATCCGTCACACCGAGGCCGGGCTCGGCTGCCGCGACTGGCCGGCCTGCTACGGGCAGGTCGGCGCGTCCATCGCCAGCGTCGAGCAGCCCGGCATCGCCCGCCACGCGCTCGCGCCCGACCCGCTCGCCAAGCGCGCGCACCGCCTGCTCGCCACGGGACTGGTCGTCATGGTGCTGTTGCTGGTGCACCGTGGTCGCCAGCGCGGCGCGCTCGCGGGCATCGAGGCGCAGATCCCGCTGCTGATGGCCGCGCTGTTGCTGCTGCTGGCGGTCATCGGGCCCGCGAGCTACCTGAAGACGCGGCCCGCGATTGCGGCCTGCAACCTGCTCGGCGGCATGGCACTCGCGGCGCTGAGCTGGCGCTTGCTGCTGGGGCTGCGGGGAAGCGCGCGGGTCGCATCCAGCCTGCGGCTGCGACGCGTGACGCGCATCGCGCTGGCGCTGCTCGTGCTGCAACTGGCGCTCGGCGCGTGGGTCAGCGCGAATTTCGCGGGCCTGGCCTGCAGCGGCCTGCTCGCCTGCACGGTGCCGGCAAGCTCCGGCACGGACTCCGTGCCCGCGGCGTTCTGGTATTTCCGCGAACTGGCGCTCGACGCAGACGGTCGCGTGCCCGTGACCACGGGGACGGTGGCAATCCACGTCGCGCACCGCGTCGGTGCCTGCCTCGCCGCATTCGCGCTGCTTGCCGCGGGAGCGCAGGCGCTGCGCGAGCGCGTGCCCCGCAACCTCGTGCTGCCCGTGCTCGCGTTGCTGCTGGCGCAGCTAGGGCTCGGGGCGCTCATGGTGAGCGCATCGTTGCCGCTCGCGCTGGTTCTCGCTCACAGCACGTTGGCCGCGCTGCTGCTGCTCGCACTGCTGCGCCTCGATTACGCGCTTCAGCCGGCGTCGCCGGAGCGCCGCGCATGAGCCGCGCGAGCGCCCTGCTGATCGCCGCGCTCCTGCTCGGGGCGGGCATCGTCGCGGCCCGCTTCGCGGCGCCGCTGATCGCGCCGCAACCGCCGCTGCCGGTGCTCGATGCGCTGGGCGGCGAGTTCTCGCTGCCGAGCACGCTGGGACGCGACACCGCGCTGGCGGAATTCCGTGGCCGGCTCGTACTGCTCAACTTCGGCTTCGCGAGCTGCCCCGATGTGTGCCCGACGGTGCTCACACGGATGCGCGAAGCGCTGCACGGACTCGGGCGAGGACGCCGACGCTGTCCAGCCCCTGTTCGTCACGATAGATCCCGCGCGCGACACGCTGGAGAAGCTGAAGCCCTATGTCGAGTTCTTCCATCCGGCCTTCGTCGCGATGAGCGGTACGCCCGAGGCAACGCGCGCGGTGACGGGGCTGTTCAAGGTCTACTACGAGCGGGAGGAAAATCCGCAGCTCGGTTACGGTTTCGCCCACAGCGACCAGATCTACCTGCTCGACCGCGAGGGGCGTGTGCGCGCCACGTTCGCCAACACCGCCACGACCAGCGAGATGGTCGCCACCATGCGCCGGCTGCTCGCCGAATGACGACGCCGGTACCCAGGAAGCAGCGCATGAACCAGCCTGAACCCCGCGACCTGCCCGGCCTGCACGTCACGCAAGCCGTGCGCGAGCCCGACGGTGCGCCAGCGCCTGCCGTACTCGCGTGGATCTGGCTCGGCGTCTACGCGCTGCTGGCCGCCGGCCTGCTGGCGCTGCTGCTCGCACTGTCGCGAACCCCGTTCATCCACGACATGGTGCCCGGATCGCAGTGGTTCCGGGTCGCGCTGGTGGCGCACGTGGATCTCTCGGTACTGGTGTGGTTCATCGCGGGTGCCGGCATGCTGTGGAGCCTGCACGGCGGCGCGGCCGCGCGCACGGCCAGCCGCGCCGCGATCGCGTTCGCGGTGATCGGCACCGTGATGATCAGTATCGCGCCCTTCGTGGGCGCCGGGCGCCCGCTGATGAACAACTACGTGCCGGTGCTGGAGCATCCGTGGTTCTATGCGGGGCTCGCGGCGGTCGCGACCGGCCTGGTGATACAGGCCGGAAGCTATCTGCTGGTATTCCTGCGCCGCGTGCACTCGCGCGACGAGGACGAAGTGATCAGCTTCGCACTCGGACTCGCGGCGCTGAGCGCGCTGCTCGCGGTCGCCTGTGTGGCGATCAGCTACCGCGGCATGCCCGCGAGCGCTTCGGGCGAATACTACTTCGACCTGCTTTTCTGGGGCGGTGGCCATGTGCTGCAGTTCACGCACACGATACTGATGCTGGTCGCATCGATGCTGCTGCTGCGGGCCTCGGGCTCGCGCCTGCGGGGCGGGCCGCGGCTGCACGCCATGCTGTTCACGCTGACCGTGATACCGCTCGCGGCGGTGCCGTGGATCAACGGTTTCCCGGTGTCCTCGGTGGATCACATCGTGAATTTCACGTCCCTGATGCGCTACGGCGGCATGGCCTGCATTCCGCTGCTGGTGCTGGTGATCGCGAGCCTGGGACGGCACGGACCGCTCGCGCCCGCCCAGCTGCCGCTGCGCGGTGCGCTGATCTGCGCGATCAGCCTGTTCGCCGGCGGCGGCATCATGGGATTCATGATCCGCGGCTCGAACACCGTGATCCCCGCGCACTACCACGGCTCCATCGTCGGCGTGACGCTGGCCTACATGGGGGTGGTGTACCTGCTGCTGCCGCGCCTCGGCCGTCCGCTGACGATGCTGCGCACCGCGTACTGGCAACCCTACGTCTACGGCATCGGGCAGGTGATGCACATCACCGCGCTGGCGTGGACCGGCGGGCACGGCGTGAAGCGCAAGACTGCGGGAGCCGCACAGGGCCTGCAGAGCCTGCAGGAAATCGTTGGAATGGGGCTGATGGGGCTCGGCGGGATGGTCGCGGTGATCGGGGGGGTCATGTTCCTGGTCGTCGTGCTCGCGGCACTGCTGCGCGGTCGCGAGGTGCCGCGCTAGTCGATCTCTACCGCCTCTTTCTGCGGGCGGGCGGCCATCCGCAACAGGGGGAATCGGTGACCGGGAAATATGACGCGGTGATCATCGGCGGTGGGCACAACGGCCTGGTCTGTGCTTTCTACCTGGCGCGGGCCGGGCTGTCGGTGCGCATCCTCGAGCGCCGCGACGTGGTCGGCGGCGCGGCGGTGACCGAGGAGTTCCACCCCGGCTACCGCAACTCGGTGGCGAGCTACACCGTCAGCCTGCTCAGTCCCAGGGTCATCGCCGACATGAAGCTCGTCGATCACGGCTACCGCGTGATCGAGCGGCCGATCTCGAACTTCCTGCCGCAGCCCGATGGCGACTACCTGAAGCTCGGCGGCGGGCTGGAGCGCACGCAGGCGGAATTCCGCCGCTTCTCCGCGCATGACGCCGCGATCCTGCCCGCGTATTACGCGGCGCTGGAAACGGTCGCCGACGTGCTGCGCGCGCTCGCGCTGAAGGCGCCGCCGAACGTCGGCGACGGGCTGAAGACGTTCGTCGATGCCGCGCGCCAGGGCCGCCGCATGGCGGGCCTCCCGCTCGAGAGGCAGCGCGACATGCTCGACCTGTTCGTCAAGTCGGCGCGCACCTTCCTCGACGGCTGGTTCGAGAGCGAGGCGGTGAAGGCCGCCTTCGGCTTCGACGCCGTGGTCGGCAACTACGCGAGCCCCGACACGCCCGGATCGGCCTACGTGCTGCTGCACCACGTCTTCGGCGAGGTGAACGGCAGGAAGGGCGCCTGGGGCCACGCGGTCGGCGGCATGGGGGCGATCACGCAGGCGATGGCGAAGATCGTGCAGGGCATGGGCGTGCAGATCAGCCTCGAGGCGCCGGTCGCGCAGGTGATCGTCGCTGGCGGGCGCGCGCTCGGCGCCAGGCTGGAGAGCGGCGAGGAAGTGATGGGCGATACCGTCATCGGCAACGTCGGGCCGAAGCTGCTGTACGAGCGCATGATCGCCCCGTCCGAGCTGCCCGCGGATTTCCTGCGCCGCATCCGCTCGTTCAAGGCGGGCTCGGGCACCTTCCGCATGAACGTGGCGCTGTCGCAGTTGCCGAGCTTCAGCTGCCTGCCGGGGGACGGCGAGCACCTGCAGTCGGGCATCATCATCGCCCCGACGCTCGATTACATGGACCAGGCCTTCCTCGATGCCAGGCAGTCACGGCATGTCGCAGGCGCCGATCGTCGAGATGCTGATCCCGTCGATCGTCGACGACTCGCTCGCACCTCCCGGCCGCCATGTCGCCAGCCTGTTCTGCCAGCAGTTCGCGCCGGTGCTGCCGGGCGGGCGCAGCTGGGACGACGAGCGCGAGGCGGCGGCCGATCGCATCATCGACACGGTCGAGGCCTGTGCGCCCGGCTTCAGGGCGTCGGTGGTGGGGCGGCAGATCCTCTCGCCGCTCGATCTCGAGCGCACGTTCGGGCTCGTCGGCGGCGACATCATGCACGGCAACATGTCGCTCGATCAGTTGTGGTCGGCGCGGCCGGTGCTGGGCCATGGCGCGTATCGCGGGCCGCTGAAGGGGCTCTACATGTGCGGCGCGGGCACGCATCCCGGCGGCGGCGTCACCGGCGCGCCGGGGCACAATGCCGCGCACCGGATTCTCGCCGACCGCTCCCTGCCCGGCCGCTTGCTGCGCCGGGAGCCCTAGCCGCCGTCGCCGGGCGCCGTATCCTTGCCGCGCCCGAGCAGGTTGCCGATGAGATCCACGGGCACCGGGAACACCAGCGTCGAGCTCTTGTCGCCGGCAACCTGGGTCAGGGTTTGCAGGTAACGCAGCTGCATCGCCGCGGGTTCGCGCGACAGCATGGCCGCCGCCTCCATCAGCGCCTGCGCCGCCTGCTTCTCGCCTTCGGCGTGAATCACCTTGGCGCGGCGTTCGCGTTCGGCCTCGGCCTGGCGGGCGATGGCGCGCACCATGCTCTCGTTGAGGTCGATGTGCTTGATCTCGACGTTGGTCACCTTGATGCCCCAGGAGTCGGTCTGGGCGTCGAGTATCTGTTGCACATCGAGGTTGAGCCGCTCGCGTTCGGCGAGCATCTCGTCGAGCTCGTGCTTGCCGAGCACCGCGCGCAAGGTGGTCTGCGCCAGCTGGCTGGTGGCGACGAGGAAGTTCTCCACCTGGATGATGGCCTTTTCCGGGTCGACCACGCGGAAGAACACGATGGCATTGACCTTCACCGAGACGTTGTCACGCGAGATCACGTCCTGCGGCGGCACATCCATGGTCACGACGCGCAGGTCGACCTTCACCATCTGCTGCACGCCGGGAATCACGATCACCAGGCCCGGTCCCTTGACCTTCCAGAAGCGGCCGAGCATGAAGATCACCCCGCGCTCGTACTCGCGCAGGATCTTGACCGCTGCAAACACCAGGAAGAAGAGCAGGACCAGGAGGGGCGCAAAGCCCAGCTGAAAATCGATCATGACGAGGCACTCCGGAAGGTTGAGGATTCTGCTGCAGGTGAAACGTCCAGGGTCAGGCCGTCGAGGCGATCGACGCGTACCCGGTCGCCGGGCTCGAGCGCGGCAGTCGAGCGCGCTCGCCAGCGCTCGCCGTGCACCATCACCCACCAGCCGCCCTCGATGGCCGGGCCGATGACGGTGCCGGGCGCGCCCGCCATCTCCTCGCGCCCGCTCACCACCGGGCGCTTGAAGCTGCGTGCCGCAAGGCTGCCGATAGCCAGCAGTATCGCGGCGCTGGCGAGCGCGAGGCCGATGACCAGCGCCAGCGGCACGCCGAAACCCGGCGCCTGCGTGTCCATCAGGAACAGCCCGCCAACGATGAAGGCAACGATGCCGCCGACGCCGAGCGCCCCGAAGCTCGGCATGAAGGCCTCGGCCAGCATCATCGCGGCACCGATGGCCAGCAGCAGCACGCCGGCCCAGTTCACCGGCAACATCTGGAAGGCATAGAGCGCAATCAGCAGCGCGATCGCGCCGGCCACGCCGGGCACGCCGAACCCCGGCGACGTGAACTCGAAAAACAGGCCGTAGATGCCGATCATCATCAGGATCAGCGCCACCTGCGGGTTGGCCAGCGTGGCGAGAATGCGGTTGCGCCAGTCGGGCGCGAGCCGTTCGACCGGCGCGTTGGCGGTTGCGAGCACCACCTTGCCGTTCATCATCGCGACCTCCCGGCCGTCCAGCCCGGCGAGCAGCTCGGGCAGGTCGACGGCGATGATATCGATCACCTGCTGCTCCAGTGCTTCCTCCGCCGACAGGCTGGCCGCCTCGCGCACCGCGCGTTCGGCGAAATCGGCGTTGCGCCCGCGCAGCTGGGCCAGGCTGCGGATGTAGGCGGTGGCATCCTCGAGCGATTTGGCCGCCATGGCATCCGCGCCGGCCGCGGGCCTGGCCTCCGGCTCGGGGCCGGGTTTGCCTGGCTGGGCGCCGCCGATGCCGATCGCCACCGGGGTGGCCGCGCCGAGGTTGGTCGCCGGCGCCATCGCGGCAACATGGCTGGCGTACAGGATGTAGGTGCCGGCGCTCGCAGCCCGGGCACCTTCGGGTGACACGAAGGTGGCCACCGGCACGGGCGAGGCCAGTATGTCCTTGATGATGCTCCGCATCGAGGTGTCGAGCCCGCCGGGCGTGTCCATCTCGATCACGACCAGCCCCGCGCGCGTTTCCACGGCGTGCGCCAGGCCGCGATGGACGTAGTCCGCGGTCGCGGGGCCGATGGTGCCCTCGACCCGCAGCGCCAGCACACGGCCGTTGACGCCACCGACCGGTGCATCGCCGGCAGCCGCCAGCGCGATCAGCGCCAGTGTCAGAGCGGCGATGCGCCGCCACCATGAAACCGCCCACGCCTGCATGCGATGCCCTCCGCGGGAATCAGGCTCTCAGCCAGGGAGCCGTGAATGTACTCCATATTTCGCAAGTCCGGCGCAGTTGCGGCCTGACAGGCGCCGCGCCATGGCGCAGACTTCGACGAACCTTCTGGAGCATCATTCATGCAAGTCAACCCTGAGCCAGTGTCCGAAGCTGCCGGCGACATCGCTGCGCCCGAGCCCGCATCGCTGTCAACGCCGATCAACGTGCGCAGCGTGTCGCTGGCGGTGATTGCGGTGCTCGCCTGTATCTACGTGCTGCACTGGGCCAGTGCCGTGTTCATTCCGCTGCTGCTGGGCCTGATGTCGAGCTATGCCCTGTCGCCGGTGGTGAGCCTGTTGCAGCGCTGGCACATACCGCGCGTGCTGGGGGCGGCGGCGGTGCTGATCGCGTCTCGTGGGCGGCCTGGGGTCGATGATCTATTCGCTCAGCGACGACGCGGCGACGCTGATCGAATCGCTGCCCGAGGCGGCGCAGAAAGTGCGCGAATCGGTGCGGGCCACGCCCGGCGAGCCCGAGGGGGCCATGGAAAAGATGCAGCAGACCGCGGAAAGACTCGAGCAGGCGGCCAGGGAGAGCGGCTCCGGCGCGTCCCCGCCCGCCAGGGGCGTGACCCGCGTCCAGGTCGAGCCGCCGCGCTTCGACATCAAGGACTACCTGTGGAGCGGCACGATGGGCCTCGCCGGCCTGGTCGGCCAGGCGGCGGTGGTGTTTTTCATCGCGTTCTTCCTGCTGTCGTCGGGCGACAGCTTCAGGCGCAAGATGGTCAGGATCGCCGGGCCCACCCTGAGCAGGAAAAAGGTCACCCTCCAGGTCCTGAACGAGATCACCGAGCAGATCCAGCGCTATCTGATGCTCCAGGTCTTCGCCGGCGTGCTGGTGGGCGTGGCGACCTGGGGTGCCCTGCTGTGGCTCGGGGTGGACGGCGCGGCCGTGTGGGGGCTGGTGGCGGCGGTGCTCAACCTGGTCCCTTACCTGGGTTCGATCATGACCGCGGCCGGCCTGGCGCTCGTGGTCTTCCTGCAATTCGGCACCTTGGGCATGTCGGCGCTGGTCGGCGGGGTGTCGCTGTTCATCAACACGATCGAGGGCAACCTGCTCACGCCCTGGCTGACAGGTCGCGCCAGCCGCATGAATCCGGTAGCGATATTCATCGGCGTGCTTGCCTGGGGCTGGCTGTGGGGCTTGTGGGGGCTCTTGCTGGGCCCGCCGTTGATGATGGTGGTGAAAGCAGTGTGTGACCGTATCGACGATCTCAAGCCGATCGGGGAGTTGCTGGGCGAGTAGCTCGTGCGCGCACGATGCAATGCGGCGATTCTGTATCGACGGGGTTCGCGCTAGAATTCCGGCGCCAGTCCGCCCGAGCGATGCCTCCCGATGCTGCACTTCCTGCCCTCCACCCTGCGCGGCATCATTGCCTCGCTGCTGCTCGCGGCCAATACCCTGGTCCTGTGCTGGCCGCTGTTCATCGGCGCGCTGTTCAAGGCGGCACTGCCGTTCCCGGCGGCCAGGCGCGTGATCAACCGCGCGATGCACTGGTGCGCGGAAACCTGGATCGATATCAACAAGTTCTGGATGGATCTCGTGCGGCGCACGCGCTGGGACGTGAGCGGCCTGGAGGACGTCGATTCCGGGCATTCCTACCTCGTGACCTCCAATCACCAGAGCTGGGTGGACATCCTGGTGCTGCAGTACCAGTTGAACCGCCGTGCACCCTTCCTGAAATTCTTCCTCAAGCAGGAGCTGATCTGGGTCCCGGTGATCGGGCTGTGCTGGTGGGCGCTCGAGTTTCCGTTCATGAAGCGTTTCTCCCGGGAGTACCTCGAACGGCACCCCGAGAAGCGCGGGCAGGACATGCTGACCACGCGCAAGGCCTGCGAGCGCTTCCGGCTCAGCCATGTCTCCGTGTTCAACTTTCTCGAGGGAACGCGCAACACCCCGGCCAAGCATGCGGCGCAGGACTCGCCGTTTCGCCACCTGCTGAAACCCAGGGCGGGCGGCATCGCGTTCGTCCTGGACTCCATGGGCGATCAGTTGAGCGCCATGCTGAACGTGACGATTCACTACCCGGATGGCGTGCCCGGGTTCTGGGACCTGCTGTCGGGCAAGGTCGGGCAGGTGGTGGTGCGCTGCGAGCCGGTGGAGATTCCCCGCGAGTTCATCGGTCGCAACTACGACCAGGACGAAGACTATCGCCTGGGCTTCCAGCAGTGGGTGAACCGGCTCTGGGCGGCGAAGGACGCCCTGCTGTCACGGCTGCATGCCGAGTACCCTCCGCCTATGAGCGGATCATCGTCAGCAGCATCTTGAATGGCGTGACGGCCTTCAGGGCATGCGGCTGGTTGGCCGGCATGACGATGATGTCGCCGCCCTCGAGGTGAAACGGCTTGCCGGCAACCGTGATGTCCACCTTGCCGTCGAGCACCTGGACCAGGGCATCGAAGGGCGCCGTGTGCTCGCTCAGGCCTTGCCCTTGTCCGAAGGCAAACAGAGTGACGGTACCCGCGGGCTTGTCGACGACGGTCTTGCTGACTACCGCGCCGTCCTGGTACGCCACCATGTCGCGCAGGGAATTCTTCAGTACGTCACTCATCGTGGGGCCCCGGGTTACTGCGAGAAGTTTTCCTGGCCCCAGTAGGCCTTCATGGATACGACCTTGCCGCCGGTGTCGAACTCGAACACGTCGATCACCTCGATCTTCATGCCGCCGACATGCACCTCGAAGGCAAACGCCGCGGCGTTGCCCGCGCAGCGCACGGGGCCCGTGAGGCTCAGCCGGGCATCGGCGCCGAAGCTGCCCTCGTAGAAGGCGCAGATTGCCGCGATGCCCTTGTGCGCATCGGTTCCGACCGGGTCTTCCACGGTGGCGTTGTCGGCGAATATCTCGCGGATCAGGCCGATGTCCTTGCGGGCAAAGGCTTCCACGTACTTGTTCACGGTCGCGATCTTGTGTGCGGTGCTCACGGGGTCTCCGTTGTTGGCGGCTGGCGTGACCTTATAGCGGAAACGTGCAACGAGGGCCACCACCAGCGCGTCCGTATCCTGCGCGCTGCCGCCGTTGTCCGGCTACGGTTTTCTGTTTATCGTTGCGGCCTGTGAATTGCTCTGCACGGATAAGGGGTTTGATGAACAGTCGCGCTAGGATCTTCCAGATCGGCTTCAACAAGTGCGGCACCACCACCCTGCACCGGTTCTTCAGTGACAACGGCCTCAATTCGATCCACTGGGAAAACGGCGAGATTGCCGTGAATTTCCATGCCCGATCGAGCAGGGGCGAGGATCCCTTCGCCGACTATCCCGATGTCGTTGCCTTCACCGACATGATCAAGGTCAGGGGCTCGCTGATAGAACCCTACAAGTCGTTCGAGGAGATATACCGCTGGTATCCCGACTCGTTATTTCATCCTGAACACCCGCAACGCATCCGACTGGATCGAAAGCCGAGTCCGGCATGGTCTCGTTCCGCGCTACCGGGCGGCGCTCGGGCTGTCCGACGACGCAAGCGTGCGGCGCTACTGGCTGCAGGAGTGGTACCGCCATCATGCCAATGTACTGGATTTCTTCCAGGCGATGCCGCAACAGCTGCTCGTGTACGACTTCGACAGGGACGAGCCCGCGAAACTCGTGCGTTTCCTGTCTTCCGGCTGGAACCTCGATCCGGCGTTTTTCGGCCGTCATAACAGTACCCGCACCAGCTGGAATTCCTCGTCGTACGGTGCTGTCACGATCCGCTCGGCGACATTCGCGTTCCCGCGAAGCGCGTGAGATCACGGCCGCTCTGCTGACCGTTACCACAAGGACCCGCTAGCCCATGGCATTCTCCGCGATTCGCGGCGCCCGACTCGTCGGACTGCTGCTGTCCATGCTCGGCCCGTCACTGCCGGCGCAAGCCGCCACGCCCGCCGGGCGCGAATGGCCGGTATGGGGGGGCGATGCCGGCGCGACGCATTTCTCGACGCTCGACGACATCACGCCAGCCAACGTGGCCGCGCTGGACGTGGCCTGGACACACAGCAGCGGCGACCATGCCGACGGCAGCGGCAAGACGCGCGCGACCTACTTCCAGGCCACGCCGCTCGCGGTCAACGGCCGGCTGTACTACTGCACGCCGTTCCAGCGCGTGTTCGCGCTCGATCCCGACACCGGCGCGGAGCTCTGGCAGTTCGATCCCGCGGTGACGACGCTCACGGGCGAGGGGCCCTATCCGCTCAACTGCCGCGGCGTGACCTACTGGGAAGACAGCGCGGCGCCGGCGGGCGCGTTCTGCGCCAGGCGCATCTTCTACGGCACCTCGGACTCGGAACTGGTCGCGCTCGACGCCGACACCGGCAGGCCCTGCGGCGATTTCGGCACGGACGGCCGCGTCGACCTGCGCAAGGATCTCGACGAGCCGCGCGCCTGGGCCGCGTATCCCACGTCGCCGCCGCTGGTGATGCGCGACCGCGTGGTGATCAACGGCTTCGTCGCCGACAACCTCGAGGTCGATGCCGCGCCGGGCGTGGTGCGCGCCTTCGATGCGCGCACGGGCGCGCTCGCCTGGGCCTGGAACCCGGTGCCGCCGGGCTGGCAGCCGCGGCCTTCGGCGCGCAGGAGCCCGTGGCAGGCCGGCGCGCCGAACAGCTGGTCGGTGATCACCGGGGATCACGAGCGCGGGCTGGTGTTCGTGCCCACGGGCAATCCGTCGCCGGACATGTACGGCGGCGAGCGCCACGGCATCGATCACTACGGCAGCTCCACGGTCGCGCTGTCGATCGGGACCGGGGAGGTCGTGTGGAGTTTCCAGGGCGTGCACCACGACGTGTGGGACTACGACACCCCGAGCGCACCGATCCTGTTCCAGGCCGATGGCGTCGGCGGCGGCGTGCCGGCCGTGGCGCAGACCACCAAGGTCGGCCACGTCTTCCTGCTGGATCGCGCGAGCGGCGCGCCGCTGTACCCGGTGGAGGAGCGGCCGGTGCCGCAGGATGGCGTTCCCGGCGAGACGCTCTCGCCCACGCAGCCTTTCCCCACGCATCCCGCGCCATTGCACCCGAGTGCGATGGCGAGCGCGGACGCGCACGGCTTCACGCCGCTCGACCGCCGGGACTGTGCGCGCAAGATTGCGCGGTATCGCTGGGACGGTGCCTTCACGCCGCCGACGCTCGCGGGCTCGATCGGCTACCCGCACAGCTCGGGCGGCATGAACTGGGGCAGCGCGGCCATCGATCCCGGGCGCGGGCTGCTGATCGTGAACCAGAACCACATCGCGCAGGTGGTGCAACTGATTCCGCGTGAGGAGGCCGCCGGCCTCGACCCGGCCGCGCAGCAGTACCCGAACGAGCTCTATCCCATGAACGGCACGCCCTACGTTGCGCGCCGCGGGCCGCTGGAGTCCTTCCTCGGCGCGCCCTGCAGCCCCACCCCCTGGGGCAGCCTCACGGCGGTGGACCTGCGCAGCGGCGAGGTGAAATGGCGCATTCCCTTCGGCACCCTGGAGGGCCTGGCGCCGTGGCCGGTGCCGGCGCTGTTCCCCGATACCGGCGCGCCGAACTTCGGCGGCGGCATGGCCACCGCCAGCGGCCTGTTCTTCATCGGGGCCAGCATGGACGGTTACTTCCGCGCCTATGCCAGCGCGGATGGCCGCGAACTGTGGAAGACCAGGTTGCCCTACGGCGGTCACGCGGTGCCGATGACGCTACCGCGGCACGTCGGGTGCGCAATTCGTGGTGATCGCCGCCGGCGGCAACGCGCTCTCGCGCATGGGGGCCGAGCTGATCGCGTTCAGGCTGCCGGCCGCATCGCGCTGATCCGTCGCGCACGCAGCCGCAGTGCCGGCATGGCTCAGGCCCCGGCCTGTGCGTACAAGGCGCGCAGGGCCTTCTTGTCCGGCTTGCCGACGGCGGTCTGGGGAATGGCGTCGAGGAACTCCACGGACTTGGGCGCCTGGAAGGAGCCCTTGCGCTCGGCGACGGGGGCGACCAGTTCTTCCGCGGTCGCGCTCTGGCCCGGGCGCAGCACCACCAGCGCCTTCACCGCCTCGCCCCACGTGGGGTGCGGCACGCCGATGACCGCGACCTGCGACACCGCCGGATGCTGCGCGATGATGTCCTCGATCTCGCGCGGATAGACGTTGAATCCGCCGGTCACGATCATGTCCTTGGTGCGATCGACAATACGCAGAAAGCCGCCCGGGTCGCGCACCGCGACATCGCCCGTGTGGAGCCATCCGCCCGCAAAAGTCTGGGCCGTCAACTCCGGATTGTCGCGATAGCCGTCCATGACGAGCGGCCCGCGTACGCATATTTCGCCCGGTTCCCCGTCGGGCACCGGCCGGTTGTCGGCGTCGAGCAGTTCGACGCGGACCCAGGGGGACGGCCGGCCGCAGCTTGCCAGGCGACGCATATCGTTCACGTCGTGCTCGGATTTGCGCAGCATGGTGATTGCCATCGGCGCCTCGGCCTGGCCATAGAACTGGCAGAACACCGGGCCGATGCGTTCGATCGCTTCCCTGAGGCGCGCGGGGGTGATCGCCGATGCGCCGTAGAACACGGTTTCCAGGCTGGAGAGGTCGAACTCCTCGAAGCGTGGATGATCGAGCAGGGCATAGATCATTGTCGGAACCAGCAGCATGCAGTTGCTGCGATGGTCCTGGATGGCCTGCAGCACCGCCACCGGATCGAAGGCCGGCAGCACCAGCATGGTCCCGCCCTTCATCAGCGTCGGCAGGAACATCGCCGAGCCGGCGTGGCTGAGCGGCGTGCAGGACAGTACCCGTGGCGGGTTGGGCCATTCCCAATCCGACAGCATGATCTGCAGGGTGGTCACGCCGGTGCGATGCACGCTGGCCAGCGCCTTGGGCTTGCCGGTGGTGCCGCCCGAATAGCCGAGCCGCATGACGTCGTGCGGCCCGACCGCGGGCGCGACCAGCGGCGCGGGTGCGAAGCTCCCGGCCAGGGCGCATATGTCCTCGCCAAGCGCGCTGTCGCCGATCGCCAGCAGCCGCAGCTGCGGCACGGCCTGCGCCAGTTCCCCGGCACGGACCGCATAGCGGCCGGCATCGAATATCAGGATGTCGACCCCGGAATCCTCCACGACATGTCGATGGTCGGCCAGGCCGCCCAGCGGGTGCATCGGCACATAGATCGCCGCCAGCAGCTGCACCGCATGGCTGACATGCAGCACTTCGGGCCGGTTGGACGAGATGAGGCCGACGCGGGTTCCCCGCTTCACCCCGAGGCTGGCCAGCGCCTGCACGAACTGGCTGGTGGCGTCGCGGACCTGCCCCACGGTAAGCGTCGGGCCGTCCAGCAGATGCAACAGGGGCCGGTCGGGATCGCTGCCCAGCGCGTTCACCAGCAGATCCGGCGTATAGAGGGGCCGGTGAAGGTCGTCGGCAGGCATGGGAACTCCTCGCGGTGATGAAGTCGCGAAAGTACGATACCGGATCGTTTACGATAGCGTCGACTTCCCGTCAAACCTGCAACCGCGAGGCGGCCGCGTTCAGTTCGAGCTGGCGCGACGGCACGTGGCACGCCCAAGGACGCTGCATGACTGCTCCGGCCGCCACCGACGATTTCCAGCCGGTTTCCCGCTTTTTCCCCTCCCAGGGGCTGGATCTCCATTACCTCGACTGGGGCAACGACGGCGCGCCGCTGCTCCTGCTGCTCCACGGCAGCCGTGATCACGCGCGCAGCTGGGACTGGACGGCGCGCGCATTGCGGCATCGGTGGCACGTCATCGCACCCGACCTGCGCGGCCATGGCGACAGCGGCTGGTCGCGCGACGGCGCCTATCTCACCGTCTACCACGCGCTGGATATCGCCGGTCTGATCGGGACGCTCGGGGAGCGGCAGCTCGACATCGTGGCCCATTCGTTCGGCGGCGGTGTGGCGATCCGCTACGCGGCAACGTTTCCCGACCGGGTGCGCAAGCTGGTGCTGGTGGACGGGCTCGGTCCGTCGCCGAAAGTGCAGGCCAGCTGGGACCGGCAAGGGCCCGTGCGGCGCACGCGCGAATGGATCGACAACCGGCTCGCAGCGGCCGCGCGGGGGCAACGGCGCTTTGCGACGATCGAGGAAGCCGTCGCGCGCATGGCCGAGGCAAACCGGCACCTCAGCGAGGAGCAGGCGCGTCACCTCGCCGTTCACGGGGTGCGCCGTCATGCCGATGGCTATGGCTGGAAATACGATCCGCGGGTCTTCATTTTTGCCCCCGACGATTTCGCGCTCGACAGCACGGCATTCTGGCGCGCGATCAGCGCGCCGGTCCTGCTGATGCATGGCACCGAAAGCTGGACGACCAACGCCGAGGAGGATGGTCGGGCGGCGCACTTTCGCGACCAGCGGACCGTGGTTTTCGACAACGCGGGGCACTGGATTCACCATGACCGCTTCGATGCCTTCATCGCGGCCTTGCACGACTTCCTGTGAGCTGAGGATACGATGGACATGAAGCGCCTGGCGCTGATCGGCCTGCTTGCGCTCGCGGCGACAGCGGCCACGGCGAATATTCCCGCGACACCGGTGATGACGCTGTATCGCTTCAACGGCGATTCCGAACTGCCGTATTTCGAGCTCGAGAGTTTCGCGCGGCGAGGCGCGACATCCCCGGCGGGGACGCTGGCCCAGGGCACCACGCTGATTCCCTGCCTGCCCGTGCGGCACGGTCGCGCACTGACCGACGCCAAAGGCACCCCCTTCGTCGGTTTCGAGATCGTCGTCGATTCACGCAGCGCCACGCCGGAGGCGGCGGCCAGGCTCGAGGAGGCCATCGCCGGGCGCAAGACGCTCACCGCCAGGAATCACCATTGCGGCCCCGGGGTGCGGCACGTCCTCGATGTGCGCAATCTCTACGCGATGGAAAAGCGCCCGTTCTTCGATCCGCCCGGAGGAGGGGCGGGTCGTCCTGAGGCCGGTGGCGGACCCGATGGCATCGTGCGCGCGTTCCACAACAGCGCCCAGTGCGCGCAGGCCAACGTCCGGCTCATGCAGCGGCGACAGGCGCTGAAGGCAGCGTGGGACGGCTTCGGTCGCGCGAATTCCGGTCGCTGGCCGGCAGGCGACATGGCCAGGGCCCGCCACCTCGATTTCACGATGCGCACCGCGCTGTTCGAGGGGCATCTCGGCCGCGGCTGCACTGCCTACGGCGCCTGCGAGCGCAATATCGTCGCGCTGTCGATCCGCAACCGTGCCCTGGAGCGCTGTTTCGCGCGCGAGGGCTGCCGTGCGTCCGGCGACTTCGAGGGGGTTGCCTCCAGCGTCTCGCAGTACAACATCTGGGACGAGTACCTCACCCAGATTTCGGGGCTCACGTCCTGCTTCCTGCGCGACGATCTCGCGACCGAGCCTCGTTACGCGAAGCTGCAGGCGATGTACGCGCAAAACCTCGGCGACGTGCAGCGGATCCTCTTCGGCACCGCTGCCGACCTCGAGGAGCTCTTCCCGGGCGTGGCGCTCGCCGACATCAAGCGCACGGCCCATTACTATCACGCCCCGGCGATGGGCAAATGCTTCCCGCAGCACCCGCGCGTGGAATACATGGCCGGCGCCGTGGCGCGACGGGGCAACGACTTCGCGCTGATTGCCAATGCCCGGATCGAGATCGGGGACAAGGTCGGCAAGGATTATCGCTTCCGCTCGTTCCGCGTCGAGGAAACCGACGCGCGCGACATCGTGGACATCCGTGACGATTACTCCGGCTTCGTGGTCGACGGACGCAAGGTCACCCTCGCGCCGCCATCTGGCTGCCGCCCCTACGGCATACCGGCCGGCTGTCCGCTCGGGGAGATCGGCCGCTACCGCAAGACCCCGTCCTGGCTCGACGCAGGCAAGCCGCTGGGCCTGAGCTGCACGATCGCGGATCGCGCCGCGCAGTGCGACGCCCCTGCGCGGCTGGTGACCGTCGAGGTCGGCGGGGCATGCGATGCGCAGATGCGCCCGGTATCGGGTGTGCACTGACGCAAGCGTCGGCGCCCGGGCGTTCACGTAGTAACCTCGACGATGCGCGCGGGCATCGCAGGCATGAGGTCGCGAAGGGACGCAGAGACTGTCCACTTTTTTGTGAAGGGGTAGGCGGGATGGAGGCGAAGCTCAGGGAACTGGTCGCGCGCAGCGAGATCTGGCAGGTGCTCCAGCGCTACGCGCGCGGGCTCGACCGGCTGGACAATACGCTGGCGCGTTCCTGCTACTGGGACGATGCGATCGAGGACCACAACCATTTCGTCGGCTCGCCGGACGGGTTCATCGCCTTTGCCGACCAGGCGACGCTGGGCTTCGTCACCTGCCAGCATGGCCTGCTGAACCACAGCTGCGAGCTGGCCGGCGACGATGCCTATTGCGAAACCTATTACATCTTCACCGGCCAGCTGGCCGAGCCGCCGCATTTCATGTCGACCGGGCGCTACATCGACCATTTCCAGCGCCGCGGGGGCGAATGGCGCATTGCCAATCGCGTGACCATCGTGGAAGGCCATTACGCGCTCGGCGAATCGGAGCTCGGCAAGGGCGGCCCGCCGGCCTACGGTCCCGGCGAAACCCGGCCGGATACCCGCGACCGGAACGACATCAGTTACCACCGTCCGCCCGTGCCGCGGCGGCCGAAGCCCGGCTGAACGCTTGCGGGCGGACGGCTTCCCGGCCCCGCCCGCAAACGCGCGGTGCGGTTCAGGGACACTTCGAGGAGACGCAGGTATGGCAAGGCTTCGCAGGCTCGGCGGCACCGGACTTTCGATCGCGCCGCTGGTGCTCGGCGGCAACGTGTTCGGCAGCGGCGGGGTGGATCGCGCGCGGAGTTTCGCCGTGCTCGATGCGTTCGTTGCCGGCGGGGGCACGATGATCGACACCGCGGACATCTACGCGAACTATCTGCCGGGCGGAAAGGGCGGTGAATCGGAGACGATGATCGGCGACTGGCTCGTGCATCGCGGCCGTCGCGACGACGTCCAGATCGCCACCAAGGTCGGCGGACCGATGGCGCCGGAGCGCAAGGGGCTGGGTGCGGCGCACATCGCGAGCGCGGTCGAGGATTCCCTGCGCAGGCTCCGGTGCGATTACATCGACCTCTATTTCGCCCACTTCGATGACGCCGGCACGCCGCAGGACGAGGTCGCGGACGCGTTCGACCGGCTGGTCAAGGCGGGCAAGGTGCGCAGCGTGGGCGCGTCGAACTTCACGCCGGCGCGCCTCGCCTCCGCGCTCGACATTGCCGAGAGCAAGGGAGTCACGCGCTACACCGCGCTGCAGCCGCTCTACAACCTGCTCGAGCGCGACTTCGAGCACGATCTGCAGCGCCTGTGCATCGATCGCGATCTCGGCGTGATCACGTTCTTCGGGCTGGCGCGGGGCTACCTGACCGGCAAATACCGCTCGATCGACGATCTCTCGAAGAGCCGGCGCGGCAGCGGCGTCAAGGCGTACATGGAGGGGAAGGGACCGCAGCTTCTCGCTGTCATGGATGCGATCGCCGCGGATCGCGGCACGAGCCTGGCTGCGATAGCACTCGCCTGGCTGATGGCAAAACCCGGCGTCACCGCGCCGATCGCCAGCGCAACCAGCGTGGATCAGCTCGCCGAGTTGATGGATGCCATGGAACTGGTTCTGTCGGCAGAGGAGATGCGCCGGCTCGACGATCAATCCAGCGTGCCAAAGATCCTGTCGTAGAACAGCGTGATCGTGGCGTAGTTTCCCTTTTGCATGTTCTCGTGGTGAACATGGTGTTTCGCAACGATCCAGTTGATCGTCCTGTACGGGAAGTACGGCAGCTTGAAATACGTATGATTGACCTGGTTGATCATGTGGAACGCGAGGAAGCACACGACGAGCGAGGCCACGTGCGCTGGTCCGGCGACGACTGCGAAGGCGATGATGGTGCCGAGGAACAGCAGGACGCCGATGGCGATTTCGAGCGGATGCACATAGGTCGCATCGACCCAGCTCGGATCGCGCGCCTGGTGGTGCACCGCGTGCACGCGGCGGAAATACCCCAGGCGACTGTCGTGCGGCGCATGCAGCAGGAAACGATGGGTCAGGTAGTAGAAGAAGTCATAAACCATCAGGATGACGAAGATTTCGAGCAGCACCCTGGCGATGGAGACGGGCTCGAAAGTCGCGCAGAACGGCAGGACCAGGAAGTAAAACGGAAAAAGCAGCGCAAAGCCGGCCTTTTTGCCTTTCCTGATCATCGCCGGGTACTTTTCCTGGGCGAGGCGCTTGTTGTCTTCCTCGATATTGATGTCCCGCATGCGCTTGATGGCCGGAACCTTGAACACGAGGTATTTGCCGATCGTGATGATCGCGGCAGTCAGGAGCACGACCGCGGCGGCGGCTTGCCAGTTGTAATGCTGAACGACGGACGAAAACACGACGGTCTACCTCGAGGCATGGAGCGGGTTCGGGACAGCGAACGTGCGCGCCACGCCTACGTGGGCGTCCCGGACCTGGCGATGTCTGCCGCGCGCCGGTCGAGCCGGGCGCCGTAAAGCGACGGGTGTCGAGACCTGCGTCGGGATGATCTTGATGATCACGCGTTCGGCGCCCGGCTCGTCGAGGTCGAATTCCTTGCCGCTCATGCGGCGGAACATCTTCTTGTTCAGCGTTCCTTCGGGGTCGTCGGTGATTTCCGCGACGCCGCGGATCTCTATGTAGCGCGTGGGCATCTGTGGATCGACCACGCAGAACGTGATCTGCGGATTCGCCACGAGGTTGCGGTACTTCACCCGCGATTTGAGTGTGCTCAGGCGCACGAACTCACCGTCCCAGTCGAAGCCGACCGGGTTGGTGGATATCAGGCCGTCCTTGTGGCGGATCGTGCTGGCCATGGCCAGGAGAGCGGTCTCCAGGATGCCCACGTGGGTGGCTGGAATGCGGACGTCGGACATGGGGCTGCAATTCTCCTGGCGTTCTCCCGAAGCCGCGGATGGCGCGGACCGGATCGGCGCCCAGAATGCCGCCTGACCCTGAAATGGTCAACAATGATGTTCAAATTGCACAGTAAACCCGGGTGAAGCGTCAGGTCTTGCGCAGAACGGCCTTTGACGCTTCTTCCACCGCCAGTATGCGTGCACGACGGGCGGCGGCCGAGTTGGGCGCATAGCCTGCCTGATCGTCCTCCTGCCCCCAGTTGTGCACCGGCCCGTGCGGCAGGCGCGCGAGTCCCACCTTGGCCACATCATCGGGTGACGCAAGGCCGGGTGGAACCGGCAGCCCTTTCTCCGCGAGAAGTGCCCGAAACGCGGGCGTATCGGTGCGGCCCAGGATGAGGTTCAGCACGTCGACGCCGTGGGGGCGCAGCTCCGACCAGAGTCCTTCGCCAAAGCACAGGTCGAACGCCTTGCTGCCGGCATAGACGGCAAGGCCCTTCATGCCGCCATAGCAGGCGCCGGAGCCCACCAGGATGATTCCGCCGCGCCCGCGCGCGCGCATCTGTCCGCCGAAGTGGTGGCAGCAGCGCATGGTGCCCAGCACATTGAGATTGACCAGGTCGATCCAGTTCGCGATATCGCTGTCGAGGAAACCCGCTCCGTTGGTGTCGGCACCCGCATTGGCTATGAACAGACCGACCTCGCGCGTGCCCACCGCGGCAACGATGCGTTCGAGCGCGTCGGCCGCGGTGAGGTCGATGGCGGCAGTGACGCACTCGACCTTGCTTTCGGCCCGGATTTGATCGGCGAGGGCGGCAAGCGGAGCGGCTCGCCGCGCAACCAGGATGCAGTTGACGCCCTCGGCGGCAAGCCGGCGTGCGAAGGCCGCTCCGGTGCCCTCCGAGCCACCGGTGACCAGCGCCCACGGGCCGTAACGATCGACAAGGTTCATACCCTATACCCCGCTGCTGTTCATCGGCGCAGTCTCGATTCAACGCCGGGCAACGCGCAAGTGGCTGATGGTCACGTCACCGGTTCGCCATTCGCGAACGTTGGCAGACGCTCGCCGGCCGGGCACCGGCAGCCGCGCTACGGTGCCGAAACAATGGCAAAACAAATCCGCAGCACGCGGAAATCTCCCTGATACGGCCTTGCCGCACTGTTTGCAGCGTCGCTACCGACAGTTCAACCGACGGGAGGATGCCATGACACCCAACATCACTGCTTCGATGGGCGGCAGGATCGCCGTGTTCTGCTACGGCGTGATCTGCTACGCGATTTTCTTCGCCACGTTTCTCTACCTGGCGGGCTTCATCGGCAACGTGCTCGTGCCGACGTCGATCGACGGCCCGCCGCGGGTGGGCATGCTGCAGGGGCTGCTCACCGATCTGGGTCTGCTGGGGCTGTTCGCCGTGCAGCACAGCGTGATGGCCCGCCCGGCCTTCAAGCGCTGGTGGACGCGTTACGTGCCTCACGCCGCCGAGCGCAGCACCTACGTGCTGTTCACCAGCATCGCGCTGATCGTCATGTTCGCGTTCTGGGAGCCGCTCGGCGGCCAGGTGTGGAGCCTGGAAGGATCCGTCGGCACGAACCTGGCGTGGACCGCGTTCGCCGCCGGCTGGCTGCTGGTGCTGATCGCGACCTTCCTGATCAACCACTTCGACCTGTTCGGGCTGCGCCAGGTCTGGCTCAACCTCGTCGGCAAACCATACACCACGCTGCGATTCGCGACGCCGTGGTTGTACCGCCGGGTGCGCCATCCGCTCTACGTGGGCTGGCTGTTCGCCTTCTGGGCCACGCCGACGATGACCCTGACGCACCTGGTATTCGCGATGGCGCTGACGGCCTACATCCTCGTCGCGATCCGCTACGAGGAGCGCGACCTGATCGCGGCGCACGGCGAGGCCTATCGCCGCTACCGCGAGAAGGTGCCCATGCTGATTCCGCGCCTCGGCAGGGCAGTTCGCAGCGCCGGGGGACAACCGCAAAGCGTGTGATGCAAATATCGTGAGCCGCCAGCCGCGAGCGCGCCGATCCGGCGCTTGCGGTTGGCCTTTGCCATGCATCCGGCGCCGCGTTACCGAGGGCTTGTGCATTGCAGGCCGGAGGAGTAAAAAAAGATCCCCAGTTGACTCCCCGGTCCCTGTCCCGCCGAGGTGAGCATGGAGCAGCGCCACGCGGTGCTCGTCGTCGACGACGACCCGTCGATCCGCGAGATGCTCGCGGAATATCTCTCGGAGCGCGATTGCACGGTATTCGCGGCAGCCGACTGCGGCCAGGCGCGCGAGCTGGTGGCGACCCGGCCCTGCGGCGTGGTCCTGCTGGACATCGGGCTGCCGGGCGAGGACGGGCTGAGTTTCGCGCGCTACCTGCGCGAGCGCCACGACATCGGCATCATCATCCTCTCCGGCGCCGCGGACACCATAGACCGGATCATCGGCCTGGAGATCGGGGCCGACGATTATCTCGCCAAGCCTTTCGACCTGAGGGAGCTCCACGCCCGCCTGAAGAGCGTGGCGCGACGCTACCTTCGTCCTGTCGCGGCCAGCATCGGCGCGCCGCATCCCGTGGCAAGCACGCGGCAGCTGAGCGTGGGTGATTGCCGGCTCGATATCGACCGGCAGCAGCTGTTCGGTGCCTCGGGCCAGGAAATCGCCATCACCGCGATGGAATTCGACCTCCTGCGCGCATTCGCCGAGCGCCCCAACCGTCCGCTTTCCCGGGATACGCTGCTCGATCTCACGCAGAACCGGGAGTGGGATCCCTTCGACCGCTCGATCGACATACGCATCGCGCGGCTGCGGCGCAAGATCGAAGCCGATCCGGAGAAGCCGCGCATCATCCGCACGGTGCGCGGTGTCGGCTACATGTTCTGCCGTGCCGATTGAATCCCCGGGGTGCGCCGTGTATCAGCACTGTATCAATTGATTCATTTGTTGCCTGGCAGCACTGCGGCACGGCGCGGTTGCTAGACTCGGGCCGATCGCATCAATCGGGGGTCGACCCGTGTCATGAAACCCGCGCCAGCCGACATGAAGACGCCCCGCCCCGTTGCGCCGGACCCGCTGCTGACGCTGGGTGGCGCGGACAACGCACGGCGCATCTTCGATCAGGCGCGGGAGATGATCTACCTGCGCGACAGCGCGGGACGGTTCACCTTCGCCAACAGGACCTGCGTGCGCTGGCTGGGGCTCGGTGCCGGGCAGTTGCTGGGCCGCACCGAGGCCGAGATCCTCGATGGCCTCGCCGGCCTCGACTACCGCAGCTGGAGCAACGACGCGGCCACGCTGCGCGGCGGTGGTGCCCGGCAGTTCGAGGAAACCCTGACGCGGCGCGGTCGCACGCGCCACCTGATGTCGATCAAGCTGCCCATATTCGATGCTTCGGGCGATATCGGATCGCTGATCAGCGTCGGCATCGACGTCAGCAGGCGCAAGCTGACGGAATCCGCGCTGCAGAACGTGGCGCTGAGCATCACCAGCGTGCAGGGCGAGAACGTGCTGCGCCAGCTCGCAAGCTATGTGTGCGAGAGCCTGCGGGTGGATTTCGCGCTGATCGGCAGCGTCAGGGACGGCGTGGTCGATACGCTCGCGGTCTGCGACCGCGGCGTGGCGCTGGAACGATTCGCCTACGACCTCGCGGGCACGCCCTGCGAGGACGTTGTCGGCAAGCAGTTCCTCATCCACCCCGACAACCTGTTGCACCACTATCCCGGGAATGCGCTGCTGCGTCGCTTCGGTTTCCGCAGCTATGCGGGGATTCCGCTCTTTGATTCCGCCGGCGAGGCGATCGGGATTCTTGCCGTGCTGCACCGCCGACCCATTCGCCAGCCGCAATTCGTGGCCTCCCTGCTGAAGATCTACTCGGTTCGCGCCGCGGCTGAGCTCGAACGGTTGCGCGCCGACGCGGCGCTGCGCGAGGCCGAGGCCAGCTACCGTGCCATCTTCGAGGCTGCCGAGGACCCCATATTCGTCCACGACTGGGACAGCGGCGCGATTGTCGACGTCAACGGCAAGGCCTGCGAAGTCTACGGTTACTCCCGCGAGCAGTTGCTGCGTTCGACGGTGGGGATTTTCAGCGCGGGCGAGCCTCTTTACTCGGACGCACGCGCGCTGGAGTGGATCGAGCGTGCCAAGCGCGACGGGGCGGTCGCATTCGAGTGGCATCGCCGCGCTGCCGACGGCAGCCTGCACTGGGACGAGGTGCGGCTGAAGAGCGCGCTGATAAGCGGCAAGCGGCGGGTGCTCGCCTTCACCCGCGACATCACCGAGCGCAAGCTGTCCGAAGATGCGCTGCGCGCGAGCGAGGAGCAGTATCGCTCGATCTTCAATGCGTCCACGGACGGCCTGCTGCTGTTCTCCCGCGACGGACGCGTCATCGATGTGAATCCGGCCTTCGCCGCCCTGGTCGGCACTTCGGTGGTCGACGTGATGCATTCGCCGCCGCGAACCTTCGTCGCGCCGCAGAGCGAGGAGAACCTGCGCAAGCTGATGGCGACGGTGCTCTCGGGGGAGTTCTTCGAAGCCGAGGGACTGGTTGTTCACCGCGATGGTCGCCGGATTCCGGTCAACGTGCGCGGTGTGCCGGTGGTCTACCGCGGCGATGCGCACCATCTGGCGATAGTGCGCGACATCTCGCGGCATATCGAACAGCAGCAGCAGGTGGTGTTCAGCGAGCGGCGCCTGCGCGCCACCGTGGAGAGCTCGCTGGACTGCATCATAGCGATCGATCGCACCGGGCGGATCATCGAGTTCAACCCGATGGCCGAAGCCACCTTCGGCATCTCCGCGGGCGAGGCCATTGGCCGGAACATCTCGCTGCTGATCCCGGAGCGCTTCCAGGCGGTGCACGAGGCCGCGATGGCGAGGGTGCTGCGCGAGGACGGTGGCGGCCTGAGCGGGCGCCGTCTCGAGGTGGTGGTGCGGCGCGCAGACGGCGCCGAGTTCGATGCCGAGCTGGTGGTATCCACTGCCGACAGCGCCGAGGGCCGCATCGTCATCGGCTTCCTGCGCGACCTGACCGAGTACAGGGTTGCGCAGTCCGAGCGGGAACGTCTCGAGGCGCAGTTGCGACAGGCACAGAAAATGGAAGCCATCGGCCACCTGGCGGGCGGTGTGGCGCACGATTTCAACAACCTGCTGACCAGCCTCACGGGCTACGTCGCCATGGCCAGCGAGCGCCTGGCGCTGATCGGCGAGACCAGGGCGGGGCGCTACCTGCAGAAGTCGCTGCACTCGGCGGAGCGGGCGCGCCACCTGATCCAGCAGCTGCTGGTGTTCAGCCGCGGCCAGCGCGGCGAGCCGGTGGCGGTGCAGTTGCCGCGTCACCTCGGGGAATTCGTCGACCTGCTGCGCTCGACGCTGCCATCGAGCCTGGATTTCCAGCTCGAGTTCGAGCCGGATGTGCCGGCGGTGATGGTCGACCCGACGCAACTCGACCAGGTCCTGATGAATCTCTGCATCAATGCGCGCGATGCGATGGAAGGGCAGGGCACGATGCGCGTGACCGTGCGCCGGCGCCACTGCCGCGACGGTATCTGCGCTTCGTGCCAGGCGGGCGTGGCGGGTGATTTCGTCGAGCTCGCCGTTGCCGACACCGGGCACGGGATCGGGCCGGCCGTACTGGAGCGCGTGTTCGATCCGTTCTTCTCCACCAAGCCCCAGGGCAAGGGCACCGGCATGGGGCTGTCGACCACCCATGGCATCGTCCACGACTGCGGCGGACACATACTCGTCGAGAGCACGGTCGGCATGGGCTCGACCTTCCGGGTCCTGCTGCCGGTGCTCGATGCCGCCACCGGGCGTGCGCCGCCCGAAGCCGCAAAGGACGCCGCGCCGGTCGCCGCACCGCGGCTGAGCGGATCCGTGCTGGTGGTGGACGACGATGCGCATGTGCTCGAGTTCATGGAGGAACTGCTGCGGGACTGGGGGCTCGAGGTGCAGGCCTGCCGCGATCCGCAGCATGCGCTTGCCGGCGTTGCTTCGGGCGAGATCAGCTTCGACTGGGCGATACTGGACCAGACCATGCCGGGCATGAGCGGACTCGAGCTGTCGCGTCGCCTGTGCGATGTGCTGCCCGACCCGCGCATCCTGCTCTACACCGGCTACAGCAACCAGATCAGCGAAGTCGCGGTGGCCGAGAGCGGTGTGCGCGAATTGCTGCACAAGCCACTGGACCATGCGCGGCTGTTGCGGCTGCTGAGCGACACGCTGGCACGTTGAGGCTGGCGCAGCGCCGGCAGCGCAAGCGAAACAATCGGGCAACAATGCGGCTGCGTTGCGCAATCGGACCGAAACGCGCCGCGCGTACGCTTCTCTCCAGGCGTCGAGGAACTCCCTCCCGCGCCCCGGACGTCAACCGACAGGAGAAGCCAAGATGAACGCAAACGCATATTCGACCGGTGGCACGTGGTGCCCGTGCTGCCCGGAGCAGCTCCAGGATGCGCGCCCTGGCCTGCGCGCTGATCGTGCTGCCGGCCGCCGCTTTTGGCGCCGCGGCGAGCACCAACCCGCAGCGCGAGTCGCCCGTGGACGAGTGTGTGCAGGCTGCGGTGGCACAGATGGGTATGCGAGCTCACGCAGCGCATCGCGGGCTCGCTGCGGGTCCGCGGTGACGCGCAGGAGACCAGGGTCGTGTACCTCGACCTCGCCTCCGACAGGGAACGGCTGCCGGTACGCATGCGGCTGTACTGCAGCGTGAACGAGAATGGAGAGATCGAGCACGTGTTGTCGACGCCGCGCCTGATGCGTGCCGGCTGAAACGTCGCCCCGGCTTCGGCCGGGGCAAAACACCCCCGGTGCGGCGTCGTCGCACGGGCGGCCGTAAAACGCGATTGCTGCAAGGAGGGCCACATGCCCCAGCCCATACCTTCTCGCCTTCGATGGCAGCCGTGCCGACGCCATGCGCTATTACGCGAGCGCGCTGGGCGGCACGCCGTGGATTGTCAACGGCGAACTCCTGCCGCTCGCATGACGCAACCGAGGAAGATCACCATGCACCAGCAAATCTACGTCAACCTCCCGGTACGTGACCTCGACCGCTCGAAGCAGTTCTTCCAGCAGATCGGTTACGGCTTCGATCCGCAGTTCACCGACGACAACGCGGCCTGCCTGATCCTCGGCCAGAACATTTACGCAATGCTGCTGAGAGAAGCCTTTTTCAGTACCTTCACGCCAAAGCCGGTGAGCGACGCAACGCGGCAGACCGAGGTGCTGGTGTGCGTTTCCTGCGACAGCCGCGCGCATGTCGACGATCTGGTCGCCAGGGCCCGCGCCGCCGGCGCCTCGACGCCGACGCAGCCGCAGGATCACGGTTTCATGTACGGGCACGGTTTCCACGACCTCGACGGTCATGTGTGGGAGCTGATCGCCTACGCGCAGGAGCCGGCCAGATCGTGAAGGATGTCGCGCTACGCTGAACCCGTGGCGGTGCCCGAGGCTTCGGCAGCGCGCGCCTTGTGCTGCAGCCGCCGCCGGAATTCCAGCGCCAGCAGCGGCAGCCCCAGCGCCGCCGCGAGATAGGCCGGCCAGATGCCGGCGGCATCGATCACGCGCCCGACCACCGCGATGCCGGCCGACTGGCTGGTGAACAGGCAGAAGGCAAACAGCGACACCGCCGCGCCGCGCGCCTCGGGCGCCATCTGCGTGGCATTGACCTGCAGCGTGTTGTGCAGCATGGCGAAGCCGATGCCCACCGCCAGCAGGCCCGGCAGCACCACCAGGGCGGCAGGGGCCAGCAGCAGGCAGAGATAGCCCGCACCGATCAGCAGCCCGCCCGCGAGCGCCAGCCCCTGCTCGCCGAGACGCGCGACCAGCGGCGCGGAGAAGGTGGCGTACAGCAGGCCGCCCGCGGGATAGGCCACGATCCAGAGGCCGCTGAGCGCGAGGCTGACGCCGTGCCGGTGCTGCAGGTCCCAGGCCACGTAGGCGAGCACGCCCATGCTCAGCGCGCATTCGATCGCGACCACCACCAGGATCACCCGCGCCCACGGGCGCAGCAGCAGGCCCGCCATGCGCCGCAGCGCATTGGCGATCGTCACCGAGCGGTCGCCGTCCAGGCGCAGCGGCTCGTTGCGCCGCAGTTCGCGCCCCAGCAGCGCCGCAATGACGATGAACAGCACGCCGAGCACGATGAAAATGGCCCGCCAGCCGAACCAGGCCGCGAGCGCGCCCGACAGCGACAACCCGGCGGCCCCGCCCAGCATCTGGCCGATCAGGAAGCGGGCGATGGTGGCCTGGCGCTGCTCGTAGGCCACCATGTCGCCGATCCAGGCCATCGCCAGCGGGATGATCGCACCCACCGTGACGCCGGCGAGAAAGCGCATCAGGGTCAGCGTGCCGAGCGTGGGCGCCAGGGCGCAGCCGAAGGTGGCCACGGCCGATACGGCCGTCATCACGGTGATGATGCGGAACTTGCCGAAGCGGTCGCCGATCGGGCCATGCGCCAGCTGGAACACGCCGTAGGCGAGTGCGAACCCGGTGATCACCGCGCCCGCCGTGCCGGCCGTCACGCCGAATTCGCCGGCGATCAGCGCGAGCAGCGGATCGGTGGCGCGCAGGCTGGCCGCGCTGGTGAACGCCGCGAGGGAGAGGAGGAAGACGACACGCTGGTCCATGCGCCGCGCAGTATCGGGGATTGTCAGGGCGGTGGCGAGCCCGCACGCACCAGCCCGCACGCACCGTCTGCGGGGCCAGCGCGGGCACGCCAACGATTACGCAGCATTGGCCTGCCGGTGGCCCGGGGTTGCCGTGCGATAATGGCGCATGAGCAAATTCACCGACCTGAACCTCGCGCCCGCCCTGCTGCAGGCCGTCGACGCCCTCGGCTACACCGAGATGACGCCGATCCAGGCGGGCGCGCTGCCGCTGCTGCTGGAGCGGCGCGACGTGCTGGCGCAGGCGCGCACGGGCAGCGGCAAGACCGCCGCCTTCGCGCTGGCGCTGCTCGCGCAGCTGCAATGCGAGCAGAACCGGCTGCAGGTCCTGGTGCTGTGTCCCACGCGTGAACTCGCCGACCAGGTCAGCAAGGAAATCCGCGCGCTTGCGCGCTTCATCCCGAACGTCAAGGTGCTCACGCTGTGCGGCGGCGTGCCGCTGCGCCCGCAGCTGGCCTCGCTCGCGCACGAGCCGCATGTCGCGGTCGGCACTCCCGGGCGCATCCAGGAGCTGATCGACAGGGAGGCGCTCAAGCTCGAGAGCCTGCAGTGCGTCGTCCTCGACGAGGCCGATCGCATGCTCGACATGGGCTTCCTCGACGCCGTGCGCGGCATCCTCGCCGGGACCCCCGCGGCACGGAACACCTGGCTGTTCTCGGCGACCTGGCCCGAGGAGATCCGGGCCCTCAGCGCGCAGTTCCAGGATTCGCCGGTCACGGTCGCGATCGGGGACGCGCACGAGCAGGGTGCGATCGAGCAGCGCTTCTACCAGGTGGAACCGCCCGACAAGGCCGATGCCGTGATTGCCCTGTTGCTCGAGCACCAGCCGGCGAGCTGCCTGGTGTTCTGCAACACCCGGGTCGACGTGAAGACGCTGAGCGATGCGCTGTGCAAGCGCGGCCTGTCCGCGCTGGCCCTGCACGGCGACCTGGAGCAGCGCGAGCGCGACGAAACCCTGCTCCGGTTCGCCAACGGCAGTGCGCGCGTGCTGGTGGCCACCGACGTGGCGGCGCGCGGACTCGACATCAAGGCGCTGCCGATGGTGATCTCCTGCGAGCTCGCGCACGATGCCGACACCCACGTGCACCGTGTCGGGCGCACCGGCCGCGCGGGCGAGTCGGGCCTGGCCCTCAGCCTGGTGGCGAGTCGCGAGACCGGGCGCGTCGCGCGGATCGAGGAGATCATCGGCGCGCCGATCGAGTGGACGAAGCTGCCCAGCCGCGGCCATTCGCGCGCCATGCCGGCGCCGCCGATGAAGACCCTGGCAATCGATGCCGGCCGTCAGGACAAGCTGCGTGCCGGCGACATCCTCGGCGCGCTGACCGGCGAGGCCGGCCTGCAGGCGGGCGAGATCGGCAAGATCGACCTGTTCCCGACGCGCGCCTATGTCGCGATCAGCCGCGAGCGCTTCGACGCGGCGCTGCAGCAGCTGCGCAACGGCAGGATCAAGGGCCGCAATTTCCGGGTGCGCGGCCTGTGAGCGGCATGCGCCTGAACAAGTTCATCGGCGAGACCGGGCTGTGCTCGCGCCGCGAGGCCGACGAGCTGATCGCCGCCGGGCGGGTGACGCTGGACGGCGCCGTCGCGGTGGCGGGCGCGAAGTGGGTCGAGGGCATGGCGGTCTGTGTCGACGGCAAGGAGATCAGGCGCAAGCCCGCGGCGAAGAACCGGCGCCGGCACGTCTACATCGCGCTCAACAAGCCGGTCGGCATCACCTGCACCACCGATACCGCGGATGCGAGCAACATCGTCGATTTCATCGACCACCAGGAACGCATCTTCCCGATCGGGCGCCTCGACAAGGACTCCGAGGGCCTGATCCTGCTGACCAGCAACGGCGACATCGTCAACCGCATCCTGCGCGCCGAGAACAACCACGAGAAGGAATACCTGGTGGGCGTGAACAAGCCCGTCACCGAGGAGTTCCTGCGCACCATGGCGCGCGGCGTGCACATCCACCGCCAGCTGACGAAGCCCTGCAAGGTGTCGAAGCTGGCGAAGTACGGCTTTCGCATCACGCTGACGCAGGGCCTGAACCGCCAGATCCGCCTGATGAGCGAGGCGCTGGGCTACAAGGTGGTGCAGCTGCGCCGCGTGCGGATCATCAACGTGAAGCTCGGCACCCTGAAGCCCGGCGCCTGGCGCAACCTGAGCGACGCCGAACTGGCAGGCCTGCTGCCCGATTTCAAGGACTGGTAGCAGGATTCCCGCGACATTTCGCAAATAGTGCAATTGCGGTTTTCGCGCCAGCCACTACACTGGCCGGCCCCGCAAAGCGCCCGTGCGCCGCCTTCAACTCCGCAGGTTATTTCCGTGATCGCGACCAGCAACCTCACTATCCAGTTCGGGGCCCGGCCCCTGTTCGAAAACGTTTCCGTCAAGTTCGGCAACGGCAACCGCTACGGCCTGATCGGCGCCAACGGCTGCGGCAAGTCCACGTTCATGAAGATCCTCGGCGGCGACCTCGAGCCGAGCTCGGGCAGCGTGATGCGCCCGGTCGACGTGCGCCTCGGCAAGCTGCGCCAGGACCAGTTCGCCTACGAGCACCACAGCGTGCTCGACACGGTCATCATGGGCCACGAGGAGCTGTGGCAGGTGAAGGCCGGGCGCGACCGCATCTACGCCCTTGCCGAGATGAGCGAGGAGGAGGGCATGGCGGTGGCCGACCTCGAGGTGCACTTCGCGGAGCTGGACGGCTACACCGCCGAAGCGCGCGCCGGCGAACTGCTGCTCGGCCTCGGCATCCCGGTGGAACAGCATGCAGGCCCGATGAGCGCGGTCGCCCCCGGCTGGAAACTGCGCGTGCTGCTGGCGCAGGCGCTGTTTTCCGATCCCGACGTGCTGCTGCTCGACGAACCGACCAACCACCTCGACATCAACACCATCCGCTGGCTGGAAGGCGTGCTGAAGGCGCGCAACAGCACGATGGTGATCATCTCGCACGACCGTCACTTCCTGAACAGTGTCTGCACGCACATGGCGGACCTTGACTACGGCGCGCTGAAGCTGTTCCCCGGCAACTACGACTCCTACATGATCGCCGCCACGCAGGCGCGCGAGCTGACGCAGAACGAGAACGCGAAGAAGAAGGCGCAGATCGCCGAGCTGCAGTCCTTCGTGAGCCGCTTCTCCGCCAACGCGTCCAAGGCCAGGCAGGCCACCTCGCGCGCGCGCCAGATCGAGAAGATCGAGCTCACCGAGATCAAGCCCTCCAGCCGGCAGAACCCGTTCATCCGCTTCGACCAGAAGCAGAAGCTGCACCGCCAGGCGGTGACGCTGCGCGACGTGAGCAAGGGCTACGATGGCGGCGCGCCGCTGTTCGGGAATTTCAGCATCCAGGTCGACGCGGGCGAACGCGTGGCGATCGTCGGCCCCAACGGCGCGGGCAAGACCACGCTGCTGCGCTGCCTGATGAACGAGCTGGCCGTGGACAGCGGCGAGGTGAAGTGGGCGGAAGCGGCCGATATCGGCTACTACGCGCAGGATCACGCCGCGGACTTCGCCGAGGACATGAGCCTGTTCGACTGGATGAAGCAGTGGACCAAGGGCGACGAGCAGCTGGTGCGCGGCACGCTGGGGCGCATGCTGTTCTCGCAGGACGAGATCACCAAGTCGGTGAAGGTGATCTCCGGCGGCGAGCAGGGCCGCATGCTGTTCGGCAAGCTGATCCTGCAGCGCCCCAACGTGATGGTGCTCGACGAGCCCACCAACCACCTCGACATGGAATCGATCGAGTCGCTCAACCTCGCGCTGGAGAACTACCCCGGCACGCTGATCTTCGTGAGCCACGACCGCGAGTTCGTGTCCTCGCTGGCCACCCGCATCCTCGAGTTCACGCCGGCGGGCATCGTCGACTTCAGCGGCAGCTACGACGAGTACCTGCGCAGCCAGGCGCTGGAGTAGGCGGCGCGTCGCCGAACGAGCGTGCCAGCGAGCCGTGGACGACGGGCCGGCCTGCCAGGCGGGACACGCTGCCGTCCGCCGCAACCGTGCACAGCAGACGCCGCTCGTAGACGGCGCCGTAGGCTTCGATGCGGGTGTCGATGGCAATGCGCAGGGACCCATCGCCGGTGGGGAACGCCGCGGCTTCCTCCACCTGCGCATGGCGTCCCTCGCGCGCGGGGGGTAGCGCTGCCTTCAGGCAGCGCTGCACGGACGGCATGGCAACTGCTGCGGCTTGTGGCCTGGCGATCGCGGCGGTGGCGGCCTCGCAGCCTGGCATCAGGCACGCTAACGTCACCGCGATGCGCACGAAGCGGCGCGAGCGGGCAGGGATGCAGTTCGTTACGGTGTTCATGACGCGTCTCCATGGGGGCAACTTCGACGATGCAATCATTGCCCCTGGCTGTTTCCAGCGCATTTCACGCCGTTTCCGGAGTGTTGGCGGATTGTTGCCGCCATGCACGGCAACAAGAGCGCGCACACGCTGTGGGCGCTCGATGCCGTGACCGGCGAGCGGCGCGCCGAGGCGCCCACGGCGCCCGGCCCGCACGAGCTTGCGGTGGCGCCGGACCGGCGGCTCGTCGTGGTCTCGGAGTACGGGGAGCGTCGTGACGGCGCCACGCTGGCCGTGTTCGAACTGCCCGCGCTCGGCTTGCTGCGCTGCCGGTGGGCCTCGCCGTGCATCCCGACGGGACGCAGGCCTTCGTGGCCCTGAGCGGCGGTGACGAAGTCGCGGTGCTGGACACCGCGACGTGGACGGTGCGCGCGCTGGAGCGCCGGTCGCGAACCCGATGCGCTCGGTGTCGTGCTGTCGCTGCCGGCCTCAGCGCAACACGCGCCGGATTCCTCAGCGCGCGAGCACCTCGCGCAGCCCCTGCCATAGCTGCGCCATCGCCGCGGGTTCGCGCCCACGGTCAACAGCTACAAGCGCCCCTGCACGCCCATGAGACGTACCCGTGAAGAAGCCGAATTGACGCGCAAGCGGGTCATCGAAGCCGCGCTCAAGCTGTTCAGCCGCAACGGCTATTCGCAGACCACGCTGGCGATGATTGCCGCCGAGGCCGGTTACAGCCGTGGACCGATCTACTGGCACTTCAGCGGCAAGGACGAGCTGTTCGAGGCGGTGCTGGGCCATTCGCAGCAGCCGCTGCTGCAACTGGTTGAGCGCGCACGCCTGGAACCCGATCCGCGCCGCGCCGTCATCGCCACCCTCGGGGCGCGCATCCACTAGATCCGGCCCGCGGGCGATGTCGATGCCGGATCGCTGGGGCTGCTCTGGCGCACCTGCCTGATGGGGATCACGCAGAGCTGGCTGTTTGCCCCGAAGCTGTTCTCCCTGGCCGAGCGACGCGATTTCTTCCGCGCCCACCTGCACGCGATGCTGGGTCTCGCCCAGGCGTCTGCGCCGCGCGGCCCTGGCACAGCAGTTGCTCGTGGCTTCGAGTGCGCTGTTCACAGGAAACGCCAGCATGCAGTTCTCGTTGTTCAAGACGTTCTGGGGTCACGAGGGTTCGGCCGAGCAGGGCGCGCGGCTCGCGCGCGAAGCCGGGTTCCACGGCATCGAGGCGCCATTGCCGGAAACCCCCGCTGCCCGCGAACGTTTCTCGCAGGCGCTGGCGACGCACGACCTGGCATGGATCGCCGAGATCTGCACCGCGGGCAGCTACGTGCCACAACGTCATGCCACGCCGGCGCAGCATCTCGAGGACCTCGAGCGCAAGATCGTCGCGGGCAAAGCGCTGTCGCCGCGCTTCTTCAACGTCATCGCCGGTTGCGACGCCTGGCCGCTGGACGTGCAGCTCGATTTCTTCGCGCAGGCCCACGCCATCGCGGAGCGTCTCGGCGTGATCTGCAGTTTCGAGACCCACCGCGGCCGCTCGTTTTTCAACCCGTGGGTGACGCGCGATGTGCTGCACGCGCTGCCGCAGCTGCGGATCACCTGCGACTTCAGCCACTGGGTGGTGGTGTGCGAGCGGCTGATGGACAGCGAATGGGAGGTGATCACCGCGGTCGCCGGACACGCGCACCACGTTCATGCCCGCGTCGGCTACGAGCAGGGGCCGCAGGTGCCGCACCCGCGGGCGCCCGAGTACGCCGCGGCGCTGGCCTCGCACGAGCGCTGCTGGGAGGCGATCTGGGCGGCGCAGAGGCGCCGCGGCCAGGCGGTGAGCACGATGACCCCGGAATTCGGTCCCGACGGTTACCTGCATTGCCTGCCGTTCACCGCCGCGCCGGTCGCGAACCTGTGGGAGATCAACCGCTGGATCGGCGCGCGTCAGCGCGAGCGCTTCGAGCACTGGCTGGCGGGCGCGGTACCGGCGTCGCGCACAGCATTGCAGCAGGGAATGCACCACGATGGCGCGCCACCGCGCGAAAGAGCGCGCTGAGCACCGCAGATTGCGCCAAGGATTTCACACGTTTCGTTCAAAACCTGTCTCTGCATTATCTGGCACGGCATGTGCAAAAGCGTTTGTGGGCAGATCGCCACGGCCTGCACACGGTGCAGGCGTTTCCATCCCGACGTACCAGGAGACAGCTACATGATTTCCAGACTCACCCGCATTGCCGGCGCCTCGGCGCTGATCGCCGCCGCCGCGAGCACCGCACACGCCGCCGAGTTCAGCGGCAACGTGACGCTCGCGACCGATTACATCCTGCGCGGCGTGTCGCAGACCGAGGAACGTCCCGCGATCCAGGGCGGCTTCGATGCCGCCTTCGACAGCGGCATCTACGCCGGCATCTGGGCCTCGAACGTGAACTTCGACGAGGCCACCGGCGGCGCCTCGAACGCCAATGCCGAGATGGACTACTACGGCGGCTACTCGGGCACCGTGGGCTGCGAGGAGTGCACCTACAAGCTCGGCTTCGTCTACTACGACTATCACGGCGACCCGGGCCTGGATTACCTGGAGCTTGCCGCGTCCTACGCCTTCGCCGGCTTCACGCTGGGCGTGTATTACTCGGACGAGTACCTCGGCGAGGGCACCACGGACCTGATCGGTGACGAGGTCGAGTACTGGTATCCCTACCTGAACTACAGCCATGCGCTGCCGATGGATCTCACGCTGGCGCTGCACGTCGGTTATACCGACATGAGCGAAGAGGGCGTCTACGAGCCCGATGGCGACAACTACACCGACTGGTCCGTGGGTATCAGCAAGAGCGTCGCGGACATCACGCTCGGCGTGACGTACTACGACACCGATCTCGACAACCTCTACGGCGGCGGCTTCGAGGACGGCGGCGCGCGCCTGGTGCTCTCGGCCTTCAAGGCGCTCTGACGTTCCTGCACCCCGAGCCCGGACAGTGCGTGCGAGCGCGCTGTCCGGGCTCTTTTTGTTTGGCGGCGCCCGTAACGCGACTACCTGCCGATGCCAATGGATTACGGTTGGCGACATCGGTCATCATCCGGAGAATTTCACTGCAGAAGAAATGGCAACGGAGGAATGGCGATGAATCTCGAGACATTGCTGGCAGAGCGCGAAATTCATCGCGCACTGGTCACGTTCGCGTATGCGATGGATCACCGCGAATGGCACATGCTGGAAAAGGTCCTACGTGCCGATGCGACGGCCGATGTCGGTTTCGGCCTGGTGCAGGGACGCGACGCCTTCATCACGGGGATGCGCTCGTTTCTCGACGACTGCGGCCCGACACAACATCTGCTCGGCAACGTGATGATCGATGTGGACGGCGACACCGCCAGCAGCCGCGTCTATGTCAGCGACATGCACAAGGGCGTCGGCGAGAAATCCGACCGGACGTTCTCGACCCTCGGCGAATATCATGACAAATGGCGCCGTATCGATGGTGTCTGGTACATGACGCATCGCACCAAGCTCAACCGCGCGACGATCGGCGACATCTCGGTGCTCGGAGCGGGGCCTGGCTGATCACGCGGCCGGACGCGATACCGGGCGCGATCATTCCCGGATCCCGGGCGACAGGCGGACGATTCCGAGCACGCCCGCGATGAAGAACAGCGCCGCCGCGATCGCCGCGGGGGCCGCGCCCTGGCCGATCCCGAGCGCCAGCATCGTCGCCGAAGCGGTCGCCCCGAGCGTCTGGCCGCTCATCCTGGCGGTGGTCATGAGGCTTCCTGCCGAGGCCACGCGGGCGGGCGGCGCGGCGTTGACCACCATCCGGAAGGAGGGCGAGACGTAGAAGGCGTAGCCCGCGGCGCAGACCGCGATCCGCCAGCTGATGTCGAATCCGTTCGCGCCGTCGGGAAGCAGCGCGAGCAGCAGCGCCCCGATGGTCGCCACCGTCATGCCGAACGCGCCGAGGATCGGGGCGGGAACGCGGTCGGACAGGATCCCGGCGGTCGGTGCGCAGAACATCATCGTCAGCGACCAGGCCGCGAGGGTCGCGCCCGTCGCCGCGGTGCTGAAGCCGAACTGCCCGTGCAGACGGAACGGCAGGGTGATGAGAATGCTCGCGCTGGCGATGAAGGCGAGCATCGCCCCGCCCACCGACAGCGCGATCATCGGCCGCCGGAGCAGGTCGAGCGGCAGGATCGGCACCGTCGCGCGCAGTTCGCGCTGCACGAAGCGGACCGTCACCGGCACGCCGAGCCCGATCAGCAGCGCCGTGACCAGGGGCGCGGCGCCGTGCACCGCGCTTTCGATCGCCGTGAAAATCAGCGCGAAACTCGCCATGCAATAGAGTGCGCCGCGAATGTCGAAGGGAGCGTCACGCCGTTGGCTCTCCGGCACCAGGCCGGAGAGCAGCAGCGCCGCGACGGTCGTGGGCACGCCGATCGCGAAGAGCCAGTACCAGGGCAGGAACGAGAGCATCAGCCCGCCGATGGTGGGTGCAAGCGACATGGTCGCGGTCGAGATCAGCGCGTTGAGCGCGAGCCCGCGGCCAAGCCATCGGGGTGGATAGAGCGAACGGATCAGCGCCGCGCCGATGCTCAGCACGGCCGCCGCGCCCAGCGACTGGCACACGCGCAGCGCGATCAGCACGGGCAGCGTGCGCGCCAGGGTGCACAGCAGTCCGCCGGCGATGAACAGGACGAGCCCGATCCGCAGTGTCCGCCGGTGCCCGATCCGCTCGGCGAGCGCCGCGAAGGGCAGCAGCGTGATCACGAGGATGATCTGGTAGGTGGAGATGATCGACACCGCGCTCGATCCCGCCACGTCGAGTTCGCGCGCAATCGTCGGCAGCGCGACATTGGGAATACTGCTGTCGAACGATACCGTCGCCGTCGCCAGCGTGACCGCCACCACGGCCAGGATCCGCTGTCGCGGCAAGTCCGTCCGGACCGGCGTGTCGCTCATGCGCGCCTTTTCCCCCACGTATCGTTGCGCCCGCGGACGCGGGGTCTCGGCGCAGTGTAACCGGGCTGTCGCGCAACTTCCTGCCGCGGCCGTCGCGACGGCCGCGGCGCCGGTGCGCTCAGTGACTCGCCAGGTACTGGCGCCAGCCGCCGAAGTGGCTGATGTCCCTGGCGCCCTCGAGGCCGCAGGGCTCGCAGATGAAACCGGTCTCGCGGCGCCCGTCGGCGAGTTCGAGCTTGCCGAGTCCCAGTGGCGCCGGAATGCCGGCCACGAAGCTGCCGAGCTCGCTGGCGGGCAGTTCCCACACTTCCACCTCGATGCTGCAGCCGCCGCTCGCGACGCGCACCATGCCCGGGCGCGCGGGCGGCCCGCCGGCCAGCGCGTACAGCCGGTAATGCGGGCTGCTCACGGTGCGCTCCAGCAGGCGCGCGCCGCGCGACGTGAGCTGCCCGTTCAGCGGCAGGCCCTCGAGGTGCGCGCCGCAGACCACCAGGCGCAGGCGATCGTTCCCGGCCGCCTGTGAGCGGTTGCGTCAGCATCGGCGCGCGGTTGCCCGCGAGCGGGAGATCGTGCTGACGCTGGATGGCGTCGGCGATGCCGAGCAGGTACTGGTCGGTGAAGGCGCGCCCGAACAGCGTGATGCCCCACGGCAGGCCGTTGGCCATGAAGCGCGCTCGGCACCGCGACCGCCGCGTAGTCGAGCAGGTTCATGAAGTTCGTGTAGTAGCCGAGCTCGCTGTTGCGCAGCACCGGCTCGGCCTGCATCGCGGCGAGCGTCACCGGCCGGCCGATGGTCGGCGTGAGCACGCAGTCGAGTCGGCTCGAGCACGGTGTCGCACAGCGCTTTCAGTTCCTGCAGCCGGTAGCGGGCGCGGAATGCCTCCACCGCGGTCGTTCCGGGCGCCTTCGCGAGCACGTCGCGGATGACCGGCAGCACGGCCTGCGGGTCGCGTTCGATCAGCGCGCCGGCCACCGCGTAGCGCTCGGCCACCCAGGGGCCTTCGTAGAGCAGGCGCGCGGCCTCGCAGGAACGGGCGCGAAGTCGATCTCGACGCGCGTCGCCGCCGAGCGCCTCGAGCTGCGCCGACGGCTGCGCGAACAGCGCCGGGCCCTCGCGCGCTGCCGAAGAACTCGAGATCCGCGGGCCGCGGCACGCCGAAGCGGAACGCGCGCGGGGCGCCGAAGGCGCCGCCGTGGTTCCACGACGGGTTGTGGCGGCTGTAGGCATCGCGCGGATCGCGCGCCGCGGTCAGTGCCAGCAGCAGCGAGGCCTCGCGCGCGGTGGCCGTGAAATACGTCACGCAGTCGAGCGTGCGGCAGGCGGGCACCACGCCGCGCCGTCGAGAGCAGCCCGAGCGTCGGCTTGAGCGCCGACCAGGTTGTTGAGCGCCGCCGGCACGCGGCCGGAGCCGGCGGTGTCGGTGCCGAGCGCGAAGCTGGCCACGCCGAGCGCGACGGCGAGCGAGGAACCCGCGCTCGAGCCGCCCGAGATGTACGCCGGCAGCACGGCGTTGCGGCAGGCGCCCTAGGGCGAGCGCGTGCCGTTGAGGCCGGTGGCGAACTGGTCGAGATTGGTCTTGCCGAGCGGGATGGCGCCGGCGCGATCAGGCGCTGCGACGACGCTGGCGCGTGCGCTGCGGCGTGTACGCGAAGGCGGGGCAGGCCGCGGTGGTGGGCACGCCGGCGAGGTCGATGTTGTCCTTGATCGCGAACGGGATGCCGTAGAGCGGCAAGTCGCCTGGCGAGCGCGCCGTCGAGCGCTGCCAGGTACGGCTCCAGCTCGGCCTCGTCGAGCAGCCGGATGAACAGGCGGAATTCCGGGTTCAGCGCCGCGGCGCGCGCGCGCAGCCGCGCGATCAGCTCGCGCGGGTGCAGCGCGCCGCTGCGGTAGGCTTGCTGCAGCGACGCGATGCGCAGGTCGTCCTCGTGCGCCGGTTGCGTCGTGTTCATGTCTCCTCCAGTACCAGCACGCGCTGGCCGGCGCGCACGGCCGGCGCCGGGTTGCAGGCGCACGTCCTTCACGATGCCGTCGCGCGGCGCGGTGCAGCGGGATCTCCATCTTCATCGACTCGAGTATCGCCAGCGTCTCGCCGGCGCTGCACCGTTTGCCCGGGCACCACGCAGCACCTGCCACAGGTTGCCGGCGATGTGGCTGTCGATCGCGTGCTCGCCGTGCGCCCAGCGGCTTCGTCCTCGCCCACGTCGGGGGCGACCTCGCCCTCCTCGAAATGCGCCTGCCCGGTGGCGATCCAGCGCTCGCGCTCGGCGTCGAAGCGCGGCCTGCTGGCGCTGGCGTGAAGGCGCGCGATGCGACTCGGCCTCGTCGCGCCAGGAAGTCGCTGGTAGTCCGCCAGGCTGAAGCACGGCTGTCCTCGATGCGCAGCGGGTAGCGGCCGAGCGGGAAGTCGCGCGCGGATGCGCAGCAGCTCGTCGGCGCTCGACCGGGTAGAAGCGGATCTGGTCGAAGAAGCGCAGCAGCCAGGGCTTGCCGTCGAACGCCGCGGCCTGCGCGGTAGCGGTTCCACATCTGCAGCGTGCGGCCGACGAACTGGTAGCCGCCGGGGCCTTCCATGCCGTAGACGCACAGGTAGGCGCCGCCGATGCCGACCGCGTTCTCCGGCGTCCAGGTGCGCGCCGGGTTGTACTTGGTGGTGACCAGCCGGTGGCGCGGGTCCAGCGGCGTGGCCACCGGCGCGCCGAGGTAGACGTCGCCCAGGCCCAGCACCAGGTAGCTGCGCGTCGAACACGATGTCGCAGCACCGTCGTCGATGCTCGTCGCAGCCCGTTGATGCGGCGGATGAACTCGATGTTGCTCGGGCACCAGGGCGCGTCCTTGCGCACCGACTGTCATGTACTTCTCGATCGCCAGCCGGCTGGCCGGGTCGTCCCAGGACAGCGGCAGGTGCACGATGCGCGAGGGCACCTCGAGGTCGTCGCGCGGCGCAGACGTCGGTCCTCAGCGCGCCGATGCAGCGCCGAGCAGCGCGGCCAGCGGCAGCGTTTCCGGGTCGTAGTGCACCTGCAGCGAGCGGATGCCGGGCGTGAGGTCGACGATGCCCGGCGAAGCCGCTCGCGCCTCGCATGCAGCCTGCATCAGCGCGTGGACGCGAAAGCGCAGCACCAGGTCGAGCTCCGGCGGGCCGATCTCGAGCAGCAGGTAGCGTGTCGCCGGACGGCCGCGACCACCAGCGGCGCGTGTCGCCCTCGCCGGTGCTCGATGCACCACCGGCGAGGCGAGCGACACGCGTCTCGGTGCAAGCCGGCGCGGTGCGCTGGCGAGCTGCGCGATCGCGCTGCCGGCGCGCGGCGGCGAGCGCGCGCGCGCTGGCGCAGATCGACCGGCACGAAGCGCACCGGTCGCCGGCCTTGAGCTGGCCGAGCTTCCACAGCTCGGCCTCGATCACGGTCACCGGGCAGACGAAGCCGCCGAGGCTCGGGCCGTCGGGGCCGAGGATCACCGGCATGTCGCCGGTGAAGTCGACGGCGCCGATCGCGTAGGCGTTGTCGTGGATGTTCGAGGGATGCAGCCCGGCCTCGCCGCCGTCGTCGCGCGCCCACTCGGGTTTCGGGCCGATCAGGCGCACGCCGGTGCGGCTGGAGTTGTAGTGCACTTCCCAGTCGGTGGCGAAGAACGTGCTCGATGTCGCGCGGCGTGAAGAAGTCGGGCGCGCCGTGCGGGCCGTAGAGCACGCGCAGGCGGCGCAGCGGACCGGAGCGTCGGGCACCAGCGACGGCGGGCAGCTGCGCGCCGCGCCTGCGTGTCCGCGAGCGGATGCAGGTGCAGCACGTCGCCGGCGCGCAGCGCGCGGCCGCCGTGGCCGCCGAACTGGCCGAGCGTGAAGGTGCTGCGGCTGCCGAGATAGGCGGGCACGTCGAAGCCGCCGCGCACGCAGAGATAGCTGCGCGCGCCGGCGCCGGCGATGGTGCCCAGCTCGAGCGCGCTGCCCGCCGGCACGAACACCGCGGTGTTCATCGGCAGCGGCGCGCCGTCGAGCTGAGCGGGATCGCGGCGCCGGTCACGCGCGATCACCGCGTCGCGCGTGAAGCGCAGCGTCGGGCCCGCTCATGGTGATTTCCAGCGCGGCGGCGCCCTCGGCATTGCCGAGCAGGCGGTTGCCCAGGCGCAGCGCGCGATCGTCCATCGGTCCCGACGGCGGCACGCCCACGTCCCAGTAGCCGAGGCGGCCGGGCCAGTCCTGCACCGTGGTCTGCGTGCCGGCGGCGAGCACCTCGACGGTGCTGGCTGGTGCAGGCGAGCCCCTCGAGGCAGCGCGTCCACGGCTCGCCGCCGGCGAAGGGCGCGTCGGCGAGGACCTGGCGCAGGTAGTCGAGGTTGGTCTCGATGCCGTGCAGCCGCGTTGCCGGCGAGCGCCTGGTCGAGCGCGGCGCGCGCCGCGTCGCGGTTCGGCGCGTGCGCGATGAGCTTGGCGAGCATCGGGTCGAAGCTACGGCGGTATCTCGCTGCCGGCCTCGACCCAGGTGTCGATGCGCAGCGCCTGCCGTCGGCCGGCGGGAACACGACCTCGGTCAGCAGGCCGGGGCTGGGCTGGAAATCGCGCGCCGGGTCCTCGGCGTACAGGCGCGCCTGGATCGCGTGGCCGCGCGGGCGCGAGCCCTGCCGCCAGTTCGCGCGAGCGGCGGCAGGTCGCCCGCGGCCAGCCGCACCATCCACGCGACCAGGTCGACGCCGCACACCTGCTCGGTGACGCCGTGCTCGACCTGCAGGCGCGTGTTGACCTCGAGGAAGTAGAACGCGCCGGTGGCGCTGTCGTAGACGAATTCGACGGTGCCGGCGGAGCGGTAGGTCACCGCGCGCGCCAGCGCGCACCGCGGCCGCGCACAGCGCCTCGGCCACGCCCGCGGGCAGGTTCGGCGCCGGGGTTTCCTCGAGCACCTTCTGGTTGCGCCGCTGCACCGAGCAGTCGCGCTCGCCGAGCGCGAGCACCTCGCCCTGGCCGTCGCCGAAGATCTGCACCTCGAGGTGGCGCGCGCGCTCGATGTACTTCTCGAGGAACACGCCGGCGTCGCTGAAGTTGTTCTGCGCCAGGCGGCGCACGGTGTCGAAGGCGTCGCGAGCTCGTCGGCGTCGCGGCACACGCGCATGCCGATGCCGCCGCCGCCGGCGGTGCTCTTCAGCATCACCGGGTAGCCGATGCGCGCGGCCGCCGCGCGTGCGTCCTGCGCCGATTCCAGCAGCTCGGTGCCGGCGCAGCAGCGGCACGCCGTGCGGCCTTGGCCAGCGCGCGCGCGGTGTGCTTGAGGCCGAACACGCGCAGCTGCTCCGGCGTGGGGCCGACGAAGGCGATGCCCGCGGCGTCGCAGCGCCTCGGCGAAGGCCGGCGTTCTCCGACAGGAAGCCGTAGCCGGGGTGGATCGCCTGGCGCCGGCCTCGCGCGCGATCGCGAGGATGCGCTCCGACGTCGAGGTAGGTCGTCGGCGGCCGGCGCCGTCGCCGAGGCTCACAGGCCTCGTCGGCCTGCGGCGACGTGCAGGCTGGCGCCGTCGGCTTCGGAGTAGACGGCCACGGCGCCGGACGCCCAGCGCGCGCAGCGTGCGCACGATGCGGCAGGCGATGGCGCCGCGGTTGGCGATCAGTACCTTGTCGAACATGGCGGTCAGCGTCCTCCGACACCAGCACCTCGACCGGGGTCGGGTTGTAGGCGTTGCAGGGGTTGTTCAGCTGCGGGCAGTTGGAGATCAGCACGATCACGTCCATCTCGGCGCGCAGCTCCACGTACTTGCCGGGCGCCGAGATGCCGTCCTCGAAGCGTCAGCCCGCCCTCGGGCGTCACCGGCACGTTCATGAAGAAGTTGATGTTGGCGCCGATGTCGCGCTTGTCCAGGCGACCGTCGTGCAGGCAGCCGCACAGGAAGTTGTCGCGGCAGCTGTGCATGTAGCGCTTCTCGAGCGCGTAGCGCACGGTGTTGCTCTCCTGCGCGCAGGCGCCGCCGAGCGTGTCGTGCCGGCCGCAGGTGTCGGCGACGATGGTCAGCAGCGGCGTTGCCCAGGTTCGAGTAGAGCACGGTGCCGGTGGTGAGGTAGAGGTTGCGCTGGCGGCGCAGCGTGCGCTGCGGGTCGTAGCGCTCGCGCGGGTTGGCGCGCGCTGAAGAACAGCGTGTCGACGGCCTGGTTGCCCTCGAGGTCGAGCAGGCGCATGGTCTGTCCCGCCGTGAGCTCGCCCACCCAGGGCTCGCCGGCCGGGATGACGTGGCGCAGGCACGCATCGGCGGCGTCGCGCGTGCTGCTCGTCAGGGTCGCGGTGCTCGTGCTCATGGTCGCATCCTCACAGGTACAGGCGTTCGGTGTTGACGAAGCCGCGCGCGTTCTCGGCGCAGGAGGTGCGGCAGTGCTCGGCGACCTCGGGGCCCGCGCGCATGCCAGGCGAGTTGCACCGGCTTCGGCGCGTACCGCGGCGCGGGATCCAGCGGATGCTGCAGCGCGGTGAGCACCACCAGCGTGTCCATCGGCGCGTAGAGCTCGATGTAGTCGCCCGCGCGCGAATTGCCGGGCACGAAGCGAAGCGCGCCGTCGGCGTCCACGTCCACGCGCGAGAACAGGTTCAGTACCATCAGCAGGTCCGACAGGCCGAGGTCCCCACTTGCCGAGCTCGACCAGCAGGTTGTCGGCGCCGTTGCGGATGGCAGTCGTTGCGCAGCTGCTGGTAACGACCCCGCACCGTACTTCTCGCGCACTTCCGCGGCATCCAGCACGCCGCCGATGCTGTCGCTGCCAGCCGCGGTGTCGGCGGTGATCGCGGCCAGCACGCGGCCCATGTCGGAATAGAGGCAGTGGCCGCGCGTCAGCTTCGCGGTGTGCTGGCACTTCAGCGTGTCGGGCAGGTTGAGCCGCTCGGATTTCTCGTGCGCGTTGAACATCAGCGTGGCGACGTTGGCGCCGCCCTCGAGGTCGGTGAGGCGCAGCAGCTGGCCGCGGCGCAGCACGAAGGAACGGTGGCCGCCGCCGGGCAGCAGTTCCTCGACGGCAGCGGGTGACGGGGTGCTCTGCATGGTCATGTGAACCTCCGGTTCGGGCAGCGGAACAGCCGGGAGCGCGCAACACAGCGTGCGTTCTCCCGGGCTTTTGTCCCGCCGTGTAACCTCGAAGGAGGTCGATGACTCTCGGACCAGTCACCTGCGGGCAGGCCGGAACCCTAGTCATCCATTTCCGGATTGTGGTGCGTGGCGTCCGGCGCACCGGACCGCTCTCGTTCGGCAATGCACGAAGCCAGATTCGTGCCAATGCACGGATTCGCCGCGTCACCGTGCCTGCACGCCGTCCCGGCGTTCGCAGCATGCACCATGCAGGCGCGCCGCGCACCACTGCTGTGCGCCGGCGTGAGCCGAAGCGGTGCCCACACGCGGCGCAAGGTGTGCGCACGCGCGATTCGTGGCCAGCTGGCAGACTTCTTGCTGAGTCGCCGTGGAGGCTTTCCACTGAACCGCTCACCGGGGATATCGACCATGGCATCACGAATCGGAGTTTTCTGCACGCGCGCCCTGCGTGCCGCGGCCAAGCTGCTGCTTGCCACCACCTTGCTCAGCGCCGGTACCTCGGCGCTTGCGGCGGAGAAGAAGAGCTTCACGCTCGCGTGGAGCATCTACGCCGGCTGGATGCCCTGGCCCTACGCCGACCAGTCCGGGATCCTGAAGAAGTGGGCCGACAAGTACGGCATCGCGATCGAGCTGAAGCAGCTCGACTACATCGAGGGGATCAACCAGTACACGGCCGGCCAGTTCGACGCGGTGCTGCTCACCAACATGGACGCGCTGACCATTCCCGCCGCCGGCGGTGTCGACACCTCGATCGTGATCGTGGGCGACTATTCCAACGGCAACGACGGGCTGGTGCTGAAGGGCAACCGACAAGCTCGCGGACATCAAGGGCCAGAAGGTCAACCTGGTGGAACTGTCCGTGTCGCACTACTTCCTGGCGCGCGCGCTGGACAGCGTGGGGCTGTCCGAGAAGGACATCAAGGTGGTCAACACCTCGGACGCCGACATCGTCGCCGCGTGGAGCACCCCCGACGTCACCGCGGCCGCGGCGTGGAACCCGCAGCTGGCCGAGATGGCAAAGCAGGAAGGCACGCACCTGGTCTACGACTCCTCGCAGATTCCCGGCGAGATCCTCGACGCGCTCGCGATCAACACCGCGACGCTGAAGGCCAACCCGGAGTTGGCCAAGGCGCTCACCGGCGCGTGGTTCGAGACCATGGCGGTGATGGCCGGCGGTGACGCGGCGGCCGCGGCAGCCAGGACGCAGATGGCGCAGCTCTCCGGCACCGACCTGGCCGGCTACGAGTCGCAGCTGAAGACCACGAAGCTGTTCTTCACGCCGCAGGAGGCGCTCGCCTTCGCGACGGCGCCGGCGCTGCTCGCCTCGAACGACCTGGTGCGCAAGTTCTCGTTCGACCACGGCCTGCTCGGCGAGGGCGCTCCCGATCCCGACGTGATCGGCATCGAGTTCCCCGGCGGCAAGCTGCTCGGCGACCCGAAGAACGTCAAGCTGCGCTTCGACGCGAGCTTCGTGCAGATGGCCGCAGAAGGAAAGCTGTAACACCGATTACGGCGCGTTCGACCCACCTGGCCGCCTTCGGGCGGCTTTTTTTCTTTTCGCTACTCTCCAATCTGCGAGCCCGAGGCTGCGCAAGTTCATGCGCGCGTCAACCTGCACGGGTGCGCCGTTCCGGAACAAGGATTTTCGACGTGCCCGAAGTCGGCAGTGTCACCGTCGGAATGGCGTCGCTGTTGCGGATCAGCTGCCGCTGCGGCAGGTAGGCCAGCAGCATATCGGTTTCCTTCCTGACCGCCTCGTAACACTCGCAGCTCAAGGCTTCGAGTCGCGGCCGGTCCAGCACCGTGATCAGCCCGCGCTTGTAGGAGATCACGCCCATTTGCTGCAGTTTGGATGCGGCCTGGGTCACCCCTTCGCGGCGGACTCCGAGCATGTGGCTGATGAATTCCTGGGTCATTGTCAGGCGGCTGCCGCTCAGGCGATCCATCGACAGCAGCAGCCAGCGACACAGCTGCTGGTCGATGGAATGATGCCGGTTGCAGACCACGGTCTGGGCCATCTGCGTGATCAGGGCCTGCGTGTAGCGCAGCATCAGCACCAGCAACTCTCCGTGGCGGCTGAACTCCTCTTTCACCCGTTTTCTGGGAAGGCGATAGGCGTGGCCGGCGCTCTGCACCAGCGAACGGCTCGGCGTGCTCTCCCCACCCATGAACAGCGTGATGCCCATCAGCCCCTCGTTGCCCACGACCAGTATCGCGGTCGATGCGCCGTTCTCCATCACGTACTGCAGCGAGATGATGGAGTCGGTCGGAAAATAGACGTGCCGCATGGCACGGCCGGACTCATACATCACGGCCCGCAATGGCAGCGGCACCAGCTCCAGGTACGGGAACAGGCGTCCTTGAACCTCTGGCGACAGGGCAGCGAGGAGATGATTCTGTTGCGGCTCGGGTTTGGCAGGCATTCGGCGCTCCGGCTTGGGGGGCGTTGACAATCGTCCGCCCGATGGCGGTTGAGCGTACCGGAGGTGCTCCGGGAGTTCGGTGCGCTAACGCACCCAGGGCTGGTCGGAGCACGCCGTTCGACGTGGTGTCCTTCTTCCTCGTCGGCATCGAACCAATTCAAATCCAGATACCCAGGCGGACGATCCTGATCAACGCGCTCGCAACGCCATGGCTCCTCACGTCGACGCTATGACGCTGCCGCGATGTCCTTGTAGCAGTCGCGGGGGTAGACATTGTTCTCGGTGCTGTCGTGGTTGCTGTGCCACACCTGGGCCAGGAACGGGCTGCGGCGCGCCTGCTCGTCATAGTTCCAGCCGGGCGGGGCGCATTCGGGACACCAGTGTCCGCCGCGCAATACCAGGTTGGGCGTCGCCTCGAACAGGTGCCCGAAGCCGCAGCGCCAGCGCAACGGCGCGAACAGCGCCCCCGTGACCATGTCCGGGGATTCACAGCTGCCGCCGCGAAAGCGCGCTGCCCGCTGCATCTCGGCCAGGTCGAGCGCTTCGGGCGGCCTGGACTCGTCATAGCCGTGATCCAGGCGCTGGCGCGGCAGCGAGGCGGGATCCGCCGGCATGTCGACGCCCCAGGCGGGAATGCGGGCCCAGTCGTCCCGGCTCCTGAAAAAGGCGGAGATGCGCATGGTCCTGTCGTGATCCAGCCAGTACATGGTGGAGTCGGGGTGATTGCGCGCCAGCGGTCGCAGCACGAAGCGCTTCACCAGCCATGCGGGGGTGACACGGGCGCCGATGCGCTGCCACGCGGGCAAGGCGGCCTGCACCTGCTGCAGGTATTCGTCCACGCCCTGCGAGCGGAATCGCAGGTAGCCTTCCAGCACATCGGAGTCCTCGAACCAGTGGCAGTGGAAGTTGCGCGTGGCAAACCAGTTGCGCTCCGTGAGGTCCTCGAGCTTCCCCATGCCCAGCACATCGAAGGAGCGCTGCTGGAGTTCGATGTAATTCAGCCGGCACCGTTCGCCGCCGCCAATGTTGTAGAAGCGGCGCCAGAATTCCTCCGGCACGGAATCTTCACAGGCGTTGGCCAGCAGGCGACCGGAGTCTTCCATGGTGCAGAACTCGATGCAGGTGTCCAGCGGCTGATGGAACATGATCGGATCCATCAGCGAGGTGAGATCCGCAATGGCGATGAAGGTCTGGCGCAATGACACCCAGTACTTGAGGCCGGACTCGGCAACCGTGCGCTCGGCGGCAATCTTGGAACAGCCGTACATGTCGAACACGGAGGGTTGCAGCGGGTCGCCGGTGCGGCCCCAGTGAATCGGGGGCAGGCGGTCGCCGGTGGCGGCCACCGTGCCCACGCTCACCAGCTTGATCGCATCCGGGTCCGGCTGGGCCTTGATGGCCCTGATGATGTTCTCGGCCGAGCCGACGTTGATCTTCCATGCCTGCTCCGGGTTGCGATCCGCCGCGGGCGAAATCAGCGCGGCCGCATGCAGGACGAAATCCGCGCCACGCACGCAGCGCGCGACATCGTCGTAGCAGGTCAGATCGCCCCACTCGATGCGCACGCCCGGTTCATCGAGGTAGGGCGCGAGGATTTGCCGGTTCCTGGCGGACGGCCGCGCCAGGGTGACGATATCGAAACGCTCGCGACGACCCAGCAACTCCCTGAGCGTCGCGCCGCCCATGGATCCGGTGACGCCGGTGACAAAAACGGTCTTCCTGGCTGGCGCAGACATCGGGTTTCATCCTCGAACCGAACAAGTGCAGGCCCGCAGCGTAGCAGATCGAGGAACGGCAAAAGATGGACAGAGCTACCGCTGCGCATTCGGGGGACGCTGAACCTGGCGCGACGCGACTTGCCGGGGTAGCCTGTCGCAATGTGCGCGCCAGCAATGTGCAGCGGCCCGAGCCGGAAGCCACGCGCGCGGCCCCGAGGCCCGCAATGTCAGAACTCGTGAGGTGAATATCGTGTCCGGAAAATTGACCTTCGGCTTCCTTTACGATTTCCGCAATCCGCCGCAGTGGCGCAGGCCGTGGGCCGATCTCTATGCCGAGACGCTGGAGTTCATCGCCTGGAGCGAGAGCGCCGGGTTCGACGGCGCCTGGGTGCCCGAGCATCACCTCGCCGAGGATGGCTACATGCCTTCCCCGCTCGTCGCCCTTGCAGCGATCGCAGCCCGCACCTCGACGATCAGGATCGGCTCGGCGGTCGCGCTGGCGCCGCTTTATCACCCGGTGCGCTTTGCCGAAGAATGCGCCGTGCTCGACATCCTTTCCAACGGCCGCCTCGAGATTGCGCTCGCCATCGGCTATCGCAAGCGCGAGACGGACGCCTACGGGGTCGATTTCACCAATCGCGGCAGCCGCTTCGACGAGTTCCTGCAAATCGTCAGCAAGCTGTGGGCAGGGGAGACCGTGTCGTTCGAGGGCCAGCATTACACCGTGAAGAACGCATCGCTCATGCCGCCGCCGACGCGCGGTCACATCCCGCTCTACATTGGCGGATTCGCCGACAAGGCGCTGGAGCGGGTTGCGAAATATGGCGATGGCTATTTCGGTGATGAAAAGCTGTGCGACCGGTACAAGGCGAAGCTGAGCGCCCTGGGCAAGGATCCCGACATGGCGCGCGTTCGCATCCCTGGCCTGTTCCTTGTCGTTGCCCACGATCCCGGGCAAGCCATGGAGGAACTGGCACCCCATTATCACTATGTGAACAACGCCTACGGTGCATGGGCAAACGAAGACAAGGCTTTCGGTTCCGAAACCGCGACGCTGAAACCGATGACCATGGAACAGTTCAAGGCCAGCGGCATAGTGCAGATACTCACGCCGGGCGAGGCGATCGACAGGTTCAGGGCCATGCAGGCGCGCATGCCGATCGAGCACATCATGATGGCGATGCCCGCCGGGCTTGCGCCTGCGAAGTTCGTCAAGTATGCGGAAGTCTTCGCCAGGGAAGTCATTCCTGCGTTCCGTTGAGCGGCGAAGATGCCCGGGTGGTCGATACCTGGTGCACGACTGCAATGAATGTTTCGCTCCGGCCTTGATGGAGATCCGGTAACGTCATGAGAAGGTTCGCAACCCTGATCCTGGTTCTGCACGCCCTGGTCGAGAGTCTGATGGGGCTGCTGATGATCCTTGCGCCGCATAAAGTTTCGCCAACGGCCGGGGCGTCGGAACAGGGCATCATGATCACTTATGGATTTACCGCCTTGACGATGGCGCTGGTCGTAGCCTGGTTCTGGCCGCATCGACGCAATATCGCCGCTGTCGGTTTTGCCATGGGCATTCTGGCGACGTTCCATACGGGGATCATGCTCGCCGCGACCATGATGGCCATCAAGGGCGCCACCGCGATCGTTTTGCTTCATGGCGCGTTTGCCGCCGGTTTCTGGGGGTTATGGGTGCGAAGAGAGCGGCTGGCAGCTATTTCCTGGCGCCGATCGCCGCGCCGAAGCATTTGCCCACAGATAGTGCGCCGCCCTCCAGCCACAGCGCAGGGGCGACGGCGATGAGCAGGTCCAGCGCCAAGGTGCTCGGCGACCTGCAGAACATCAAGCTGCGCTTGGACGCGAGCTTCGTGCAGATGGCCGCAGAAGGAAAGCGGTTGCACCGATTGTGGTGCGTTCGACCCGCCTGCCGCCGTCGGGCTTCTTCTCCCGGTTTTTTGCGGATTCGGCGCCGTATTCGGCCGGCGCTGGATTGGCAGGCCGATGCCGATAGGCAAAGGTCCGCGCTCGTCCACAAACGGACATTCAATTCAATTGGTCCGAATGATCGAAACCGGTTTACCCTGTTGAAAGGATCCAATGCGCGCTCAGTGCGAATTGCCTGACATTTGCGTCCACCCCACCGCCCGAGGGCAGGCTGATTCAAGATGTCAACGGCGCTGCTAGCCACGGACCAGAGAAAAAGGTGGGGACGTCATCTCACTTTCGATGATCGGCCACCACGGGTCGCGAGCGGAACGAGGACGATCTGATCGATTGCGCTCTGAAAGGGACAGGGAACAAGCATGCACGAATCAGTCAATTTCGCCTTCCTGCACGGTGGCGGGCAGGGTGCCTGGGTCTGGGACGAGGTGATAGCAGCACTGGATCGTCAGACGAACGGCGCCTTCGGCAGGGCCCTGGCTCTGGATGTTCCGGGCTGCGGAACCAAACGGGGCCGGGTGACCGACAACATCGACAATGAGGGTGTCGCACGCGAACTGATAGCGGATATCGAGCGTGCAGGGATGCACGATGTCATCCTTGTAGGTCATTCGCAGGCCGGCCAGGTGATGCCCTTCATGGTGGGAATACGGCCGACGCTTTTCCGCCGCCTGATCTACGTGACCTGTTCGATCCCGCTAGCTGGTCAGTCCGTTCTGCAGATGATGGGTAATGCTCGGCAGGGAAGCAATGCGACTGAAGTCGGCTTCCCCTTTGATCCGAAGACGGAAGCCATCGGTGAAAAATATCCGCTTATGTTTTGCAACGACATGAGCCCGGAGCAGACGACCTCCTTCGTTGGCAGGCTCGGGCACGACTCCTGGCCGCAAAAAACCTACACCTTCACCGAATGGCCCTACGATTGTGTTGGTATCGTACCTGCAAGTTACGTGATTTGCCTGCGCGACAACGTGTTACCAGCGGGTTGGCAGCGCCGCTTTGCTGACCGCTTCAAGGCAAAACGCCGGATCAGCATCGATGCTGGCCATCAGGTCATGAACACTCGGCCGAATGCGTTGGCAGAGTCTCTTTTGATCGAGGCCACGATGGTGTGAAGGCCGGCCAGGATCGGTCTTCGCACCTCAGCCGCGCGCTTCCAGCAGCGCGGCGCTGATCAGCAGCGCCGCGCCGCAGCATTCGCCCACCGACAGCGAGCCGCCCTCCAGCCACAGCGCCGAGACCACGGCGATCAGCAGTTCCAGCACCACGATCATCGCCGCGCGGCCGGCCTCCATGTGGGTCACGCCCCATTGCGTGCCGATGTTGCCGGCAAGCAGCCAGCAGGCGCCGAAGACGCAGGCCAGCGCCAGCAGTGACGCCGGCGGCGGCTCCGCGGGCCAGTGCTGCACGCCCGCGAGCAGCAGCAGCGCGCAGAACACCGCGACGCCGAGGTACATCATGAGGATCTTCGGCGTCACCGCCAGCGCGGGCGTGGCGCGGAACACCACGTTGTTCATCGCGTAGGCGAAGCCCGAAGCCGCGGCCAGCAGGTCGATCCAGCCGGGCGGATGCTCGAGGATGCGGGTGCCGCCGAGGATCAGCCACGCGCCGGCAATGGCGCAGAGTGCAGCCAGGGCGCGCCGTCGCGTCAGGCGCTCGCCGAGGAACAGCAGCCCGCCGAGGATGGCCCACAGCGGCATCGTGTAGAACAGCGACATCGCCCGCACCACGTCGCCGTACATCAGGCTGGTGCTGAAGGCGATGGTCGCGAAGCCGCCGAGGCAGAAAACACCGGCCAGCGTGCGCCACTCGGGCAGCAGTACGCGGCGCTGGCGCGCGAGCAGCGGCAGCGCCACCAGCGCCACCGTGCCATGGGCCACCAGCAGCAGCGCCGCGCCGCCCAGTCCCGAGGCCTCGAACAGCTTCAGCGGCAGCCAGGTCAGGCCCCAGATCAGCGAGGCGCCGAGCAGCGCCAGCACCGGCAGGCGCTGCGAGACCGCCGCACCGCTCATCGCCGCGCGACCGGAAAGGTGTCGCGCGCGCGAAAGAACGCCATGTCGTGGTTGGGCCAGAGCTCCGCACCCGATTCCGCGCCGATGCGCTTGAGCTTGCGGATGCTCGCGAGCGCGAGGTCGGTGCGGTCGCGCCAGCACAGCCCGGGGGCGATTTCCGCGTCGAGGTTCTCCTGCAGGTCGGCCGCGTCGCCGCACAGCAGCACCGGCTTGCCTTTGGGCAGCTCGATCAGCAGCGACATGTGGCCCGCGGTGTGGCCCGGCGTCTCGATCGCCTGCACGCCTGCGGCGAGCAGCGTCGCTTCGCCCTGCGTGTTCGCACCAGCGCACCCCGTGCGCGACGTCATCGGGAAAGTAGGCCTCGTCGGCGCATTCGCGCATCGCGGCGAGCTCGCGCCGGTGCACGTGCACCTCGGCGTGCGCGAACTCGTGCAGGCCGCCGCCGTGATCGAAGTGCAGGTGACCGCAGACCACGCAGTCGATGTCGCGCACATCGAGCCCGAGGCGCGCCAGGCGTGCCGGCAGGCGGTCCGCCGCGGCGACCTCGGGCGGGCCGAACGGGAAGGCGGGGTTCTCGTACCACCGCGCGCGCAGCGCCGGGTCGCTCAGCTTGCGGTAATCGCAGCCCACGTCGTAGAGGATGCGGCCGTTGGCGGTCTCGATCAGGTAGGCGAGGATCGGCGCCTCGATGATCACTCCGGCGCCCGAGCCGCGCGTCGACAGCGTCTTCTCGTAGCGATGGGTGCCGCACAGCAGCGGCCAGAAGCGGGTGACGGCGGTCAAGGCGTGGTGCTCCCGTGGGTAAAACTCAGTGCCCGGTGAGGAACGAGACGCCGTCGACGCCCACGAAGGTGGCGCCGCGGTTGCCGATCACGTCCAGATCGAGCGGGTCCTCGTGCACCAGGCGCTGCACGCGGTAGCGGTGGTAGCAGGCCAGCTGGTTCGCCAGCGGGATCAGCTGCGGCAACCCGTCGCCGAACAGGCTGCGGTGCAGCGCGGGCAGGCGGTGCCAGGGCTGGTTCGGCTTTTCGTGGTGGGCGTTGTGGAAGCCGAAGTTGAGCGTCAGCAGGTTCAGCCAGGGCCAGCGCAGCGAATGCGGGTTGCTGAAGGTGTGGCTCGCCTCGAAGGCGGCGTCGAACTGCTTCGCCTCCGCGCCCGGCGGCTGCTCCAGCGTCTCGAACAGCGGGTAGGTGTGCTGGAAGGCATCCATGAAGCGCAACACGTGCAGCATCAGCAGGTACGCGATCGCGTAACAGAGCAGTGCCGCGGGTGCATAAAGGCCCGCGAGCGCGAACAGCGTGCCGCGGAGCAGCAGCACCGCGACGACGCGGGAGCGCTGGGCCTTGCGCGAGGGCATCACGAAGGGCAACACCGGCACCAGCCAGTGCATCAGCAGGTCGACGGCGGGGATGTACAGCCACTCCAGCGCCTGCAGCGCGCGCAGCAGCAACGGGTGGCGCAGCAGCCGCGTGCGGTAGTTGAAGGCCACCACGTCGCCGCGGTCCACGTGGTGGCGGAAGTGCTTGTGGCGCAGGCCCTCGTAGCTGCCGTAGCAGGCACCGCAGAGCCACAGCAGCGCCGTGCCGGCGCGCGCGTTCAGCGCGTTGTCGCGGAACACCGTGTTGTGTGCGCACTCGTGCACCAGGTACGCCGCGATGACCATCGCGTGTGCCAGCAGCACGGTGCCGGCAACGGCGGGCACGATTGCGCCGCGCGTGACCAGCCACCAACCGGCGCCGTAGCCGCCGAACGCGTAAGCGAAGGCGAGCAGGTTGGGCACCACGCCATCGCGATGGCGGAACAATCCGGGATGCAGGAATGCAGGGCACCAGGACGACATCGGGTTTCCATGGTGGGCCGTCCCACGGGGTGTACGCATTGCCGGCCGTCCGGCAACGGGTCTTCTGGAGGAGTCTGTCGTTGATTCCGGCTTCAAGGCCAGCAACATTCGCGCCAGCGCCGCGCGACGCGGTAGGCGGCGGTCTTCCCGGCGCGCTGCGCGCAAACGACGCGCGATCGCGGTGCATCGCAGGCCCGGTTGCACCGCAACGGCGCGCTCACCGTCGCGAAGCCGCCGCCATCCGCCCCAAATCGGCGCTCGATGATTGGCATGTTCCGTGCATTTGGCCTTGCAACAGCGATCAGGGTTCCGGGTTCATGAAGCGAGCGATCAACATCCGGCCGACGCGGTTGCACGCGCTCATCCTCGCCCTGCTGCCGTTCGTGCTCCTCGCCGGAATCTACGTGTCGGCCTCGCTGGCGCGCCACGCCGCAAACCCTAACGACCGCCTGCTGCCCAGCGTGAGCCAGCTCGCCGACGGCGTAAGGCGCGTCGCCTTCCAGGAGGACAAGCGCACCGGCCAGATCATCCTGTGGAGCGACACCCGCGCCAGCCTGCAGCGCCTCGCCTGGGGCGTGGGGATCAGCACCGCGTCCGGGCTGGTGTTCGGGATGATGCTCGGGATGTTCCCGCTGGTGCGCAGCACCTTCGCGCCCACCGTCGCCGTGCTGTCGCTGATTCCCCCGATGGCGGTGCTGCCGATCATCTTCGTGATGTGCGGCCTCGGCGAGGTCTCCAAGGTGGTGCTGATCGTGCTCGGCATCGCGCCGGTGATCATCCGCGACATGCAGGGGCGCGTGCTGGACCTGCCGCGCGAACAGCTGATCAAGGCGCAGTCGCTGGGTGCCTCGAGCTGGCAGATCGCGCTGCGCGTGGTGCTGCCGCAGGTGCTGCCGCGACTGCTCGATGCCCTGCGGCTGTCGCTCGGCGCGGCGTGGCTGTTCCTGATCTCGGCCGAGGCCATCGCCGCGGAGGACGGGCTCGGCTACCGCATCTTCCTGCTGCGCCGCTACCTCGCGATGGACGTGATCCTGCCCTACGTGGCGTGGATCACGCTGCTCGCGTGGCTGATGGACCGCGGCCTGCGCGAGCTGCATCGCAAGGCCTTTCCCTGGCTGCACGCGAACACCGCCACCGGAGACGCGCCATGAGCTTCATCAGCATCCGCCACCTGTGGAAGGAGTACGGCCGGCGCGTCGTGCTGGAGAACATCTCGCTCGATTTCGAGCAGGGCGAGTTCGTCAGCATCGTCGGCGCCTCGGGCTGCGGCAAGACCACGTTCTTCAAGATGCTGCTCGGCGAGGAGAGGCCCACCCGCGGCACGATGCTGCTGAACGGCAAGCCCTGGCCCGCGGAGCCCGGCGCCGATCGCGGCGTGGTGTTCCAGCGCTACTCGGTGTTCCCGCACCTCACGGCGCTGCAGAACGTGATGCTCGGCCTGGAATGCCGCGACGCGAAGCTGGGCGCGCGCCTCTTCGGCGCCAGGCGCCGCGCCGCGCTGCGAGCGCTCGCGGGCCATGCTCGAGGCCGTCGGCCTCGGCGCGAGCGGCGCGAAGTACCCGCACGAGCTCTCCGGCGGCATGCAGCAGCGCCTGGCGCTGGCGCAGTCGCTGATCCGCGAGCCGGAGATCCTGCTGCTCGACGAGCCCTTCGGGGCGCTGGATCCGGGCATTCGCGCCGACATGCACGAGCTGCTGCTGTCGCTGTGGGAGCGCAAGCCCTTCAGCGTGTTCATGGTCACGCACGACATCCAGGAAGGCTTCACGCTCGGCACGCGCCTGCTGGTGTTCGACCGCGTGCGCCACGACCCGCAGGAGCCCGATGCCTATGGCGCACGCGTGTCCTACGACCTGCCGCTGAAGCCCGCGACGAAGCGCGGCGGCGCCGCCGACGCGGCGGGCGCCAGGGCGGAAGTCGCCGCCTGGCGGCCCGGGGCAGGATCGACCGTGAACTGGACATCCCGCGATGCCGGGGCGCACCATGCTCCCCACCAGAAACAACGCGGGGAACGGTCATGCCGGCCGACAGCACGACGCGCTACGTCTACCTGTTCAGCGAGATCGCCGCGGTGCGCGCCAGCGTGGGCGAGGACTGGCAGGCCGTGCGTGCGCTGCTCGGCGGCAAGGGGGCCAATCTCGCCGAGATGAGCAGCCTCGGCATTCCCGGTGCCGCCCGGCTTCACGATCAGCACCGAGGCCTGCCGCGACTTCCTCGCCGCCGACGCCCGGCTGCCCGGCACGCTGTGGGACGAGGTCCTCGCGGCCGTGCGCGCGATCGAGTCCGCGACGCGACAAGCGCTTCGGTGATCACGACAACCCCCTGCTGGTGTCCTGCCGATCCGGCGCCAAGCAGTCGATGCCGGGCATGATGGACACGATCCTCAACATCGGCCTGAACGACGAGGTGGTGGCGGGGCTGGCGCGGCGCAGCGGCGACGAGCGCTTCGCCTTCGATCTCTACCGCCGCCTGGTGCAGATGTTCGGCAGCGTCGTGATGGGCGTGCCCGACGAGGTCTTCGATGCGGTCATCACGGCGCAGCGCAATCGCCTCGGCGTGGCGACCGATGCCGAGATAGACGCCGCGCACTGGCGCCTGATCACCGCGCGCTTCAAGGAGATCTACCGCACCTACACCGGCGCGGACTTCCCCGCCGATCCGTACGAGCAGCTGCGCCTGGCCACCGAGGCCGTGTTCCGCTCGTGGAACGGCAAGCGCGCGGTGGACTACCGCAACGCCGCCGGTATCCCGCACGACCTGGGCACGGCGGTCAACATCCAGACCATGGTGTTCGGCAACATGGGCGCGAACTCCGCCACGGGCGTGGCGATGTCGCGCAATGCCTCGACCGGCGAGCGCGAGCTCGAGGGCGACTTCCTGTTCAATGCGCAGGGCGAGGACGTGGTCGCGGGAATCCGCCTCACGCAGCCGCTCGCGGATCTCGCGCAGCAGATGCCGGAGATCTACCGCGATTTCGCCGGCATCGCGGCGCGGCTGGAAATGCACTACCGCAACGTGCAGGACATGGAGTTCACGATCGAGCAGGGCAGGCTCTGGCTGCTGCAGACGCGCGATGCCAAGCGCACGGCACAGGCCGAGGTGCGCATCGCCGTGGACATGGTGGAGGAGGGGCTCATCACGCGCGAGGAGGCGCTGCGGCGCGTGCGGCCGGAGCAGGTCGACTTCTTCCTGCACCCGCAGCTCGAGCCCGATGCCGTGCGCAAGGCCGAGCTGATCGGCAGCGGTCTCAACGTGTCGCCGGGTGCCGCGGTCGGGATGGTGGCGCTGGATGCCGCGCTCGCGCAGCGCTGGGGACGCGACGAGGAGAAGCCCGTCATCATGGTGCGCCCGGAAACGAAGCCCGACGACGTGCACGGCATGCTCGCGGCCCAGGGCGTGGTCACCAGCCGCGGCGGGCGCACGAGCCATGCGGCGCTGGTGGCGCGGCAGTTCGGCAAGCCCGCGGTGGTGGGCATCGAGGCGCTGGAAATCGACCTGGAGCGGCGCGAGATGCGCCTTGGCGACGTGGTGGTCAAGGAAGGCGACTGGATTTCCATCGACGGCAGCAATGGCCTGGTCTACGTCGGCAAGCTGCCGACACTGGTGCCCGACCTCAGCAACAGCTACCTGATCAGGCTGCTCGAATGGGCCGACGAGGTCCGCCGTCTCGAGGTGTGGGCGAACGCGGACTATCCGCGCGATGCCGAGCGCGCACGAGCCTACGGCGCGCAGGGCATCGGCCTGTGCCGCACGGAGCACATGTTCTTCGAGGCGGACCGGATGCCGCTGGTGCAGCGCATGATCATGGCGAAGGAGGCCTCGGAGCGCAACGAGGCCATCGCGGCGCTGCTGCCGCCGCAGCGCGCGGACTTCGAGGGGCTGTTTCGCGCGATGGAGGGCAGGCCGGTGACCATCCGCCTGCTCGACCCGCCGCTGCACGAGTTCCTGCCAGCGTACGACGAGCTCGCCGAGGAACTGGCGAACCTCAAGGTGCGGCTGCAGCATTTGCGCAGCATCGCCGAGATCGACGAGACGCTCGAGCAGATCCGCGTGAAGCAGCACGTGCTGGAGCGCGTGCGCGCGCTGCGCGAGCAGAACCCGATGCTGGGCACGCGCGGCGTGCGCCTCGGCATCCAGCTGAGCGAGCTGACGCGCATGCAGGTGCGCGCGATATTCGAGGCGGCCGTCGCCTGCACGCGCGCCGGCATCGTGGTGCAGCCGCAGGTGATGATCCCGCTCGTCGGACACGTGAACGAACTGCGCATCCAGCGCGAGGTGCTCGAGCGCGAGGTGAAGCAGGTGCTGGCGGAGAACGGCAACATCCGCATTCCCTACACCTTCGGCACGATGATCGAGGTGCCGCGCGCCGCGCTCACGGCCGACGAGATCGCCACCGTGGCCGAGTTCTTCTCCTTCGGCACCAACGACCTCACGCAGATGACCTTCGGCATCTCGCGCGACGACGCCGAGCGCGGCTTCATGCGCGAATACCAGGCGCGCGGCATTCTCGAGGACAACCCGTTCGCGACGCTCGATCGCAACGGTGTCGGGCGCCTGATGCGGCTCGCCGTGGAGGCCGGCCGCGCCGCCAACCCGCAGCTGCACATCGGCATCTGCGGCGAGCACGGCGGCGACCCGAAGAGCATCGCGTTCTGCCACGAGATCGGGCTGGACTACGTGTCCTGCTCGCCGTTTCGCGTGCCCATCGCGCGGCTTGCCGCGGCGCACGCGGCGCTGGGCGTCTGAGGAGCATCTGCCATGTCACACCACGTCGATCCGGACCGCGAGCATTTCGCAGCCTTCAAGGCGCTGCCGCGCGATACGCCGATCCTGATGCTGAACCTGATCCGGCTGCGCGCGCAGGCCGCGTACCCGGACGGTCGCGGCGGCAGCGGCAAGGCCGCCTACGCCGCGTACTCGCGCGAAAGCGGCCCGGTGTTCCAGCGCGTCGGCGGCCGCATCGTGTGGCGCGGGCGCCCCGAGCAGGTGGTGATCGGGCCGAGCGACGAACGCTGGGACATCGCGTTCATCGCGCGCTATCCGACGGCTGCGGCCTTTCTCGAGATGGTGACCGATCCCGGCTACCGGGTCGCCGTCGTGCATCGCCAGGCGGCCGTGGACGACAGCCGGCTGATCCGCATGGCGGAGCTGCCCCCGGGCGAAGACTTCGGCTGAGGGGTTGCGCGCGGCGCGTCGCGCGCAACGGGGCTCACGGCGCCGCCGGCGTGATCGCGACGAACACCGGCTCCATGCCGTCGGCCTGCATCAGGCGGCTCATCGTCGGCGCGCCGCTCGCCGTATTTCCCGTCCAGCAGCCGGTCGATCTCGGCGGCGCGCTCGTCCGTGGCGGGAATCAGCTCGGCGCGGCCCTCCAGCCACGGGCCGCTCACGTTGCCGTCCCAGTCGCAGGGCGCATAGCGCACCGCGGGATCGTTATGCAGGCGCTTCACCTTGCCGAAGCGCGTCGCCGTGCGCAGGCAGGCCGTGTCGTTCCAGAGCACGAACCAGACCGGGGTCGCCACCTCGGCGCCGTTGCGCCGTCGCGTCACCAG